>NZ_JBJUVZ010000029.1:0-607 GCF_046097675.1 Pseudomonas sp. UV AK001 | reverse complement strand
CTGGATCCGGCGTATCCGCTGGAACGGCTGGCCTACATGCTGGAGGACAGTGCGCCGTCGGCGGTGCTGGTGCAGGGTTCGACCCGCGCGTTGCTGGCTGAAGTCGCGGTGCCGGTGGTCGATCTGGATCACGACACCTGGCAATCGTTGTCGAGCGAAAACCCTTCGGTCGATGGACTGACCCCGCAGCATACGGCTTACGTGATCTATACCTCGGGCTCCACTGGACAGCCGAAAGGCGTGATCAACGAGCACTCCGGGGTAGTCAACCGCTTGCTTTGGATGCAGGACGCCTATCGCCTGACGGCTGAAGATTCGGTGCTGCAGAAAACCCCGTTCAGCTTCGACGTCTCGGTGTGGGAATTCTTCTGGCCGTTGATGACCGGCGCGCGACTGGTCATGGCCCGTCCCGGCGGCCACAAGGATCCGCTGTACCTGAGCGAAGTGATCGAACGCGAACGCATCACCACGCTGCACTTCGTGCCGTCGATGCTCGACGTGTTTCTCGCCCATGGCGACACCGCCCGTTGCCACGGTTTGCGTCAGGTGATGTGCAGCGGCGAGGCCTTGCCGGGCAGTCTGGTGCGGCGCTTCAAGCAGCAATTGC
>NZ_JBJUVZ010000028.1:0-649 GCF_046097675.1 Pseudomonas sp. UV AK001 | reverse complement strand
GCAGCCAGAGGCTGGGCGCCGCCCATGCCGCCGAGGCCGGCGGTCAGGACCCAGCGGCCCTTGAGGTTGGAATCGTAATGCTGGCGACCGGCCTCGACGAAGGTTTCGTAGGTGCCCTGGACGATGCCCTGGCTGCCGATGTAGATCCAGCTGCCGGCGGTCATCTGGCCGTACATCGCCAGACCTTTCGCGTCGAGTTCGTTGAAGTGTTCCCAGGTCGCCCAGTGCGGCACCAGGTTGGAGTTGGCGATCAGCACGCGCGGCGCGTTGCTGTGGGTCTTGAACACGCCGACCGGCTTGCCGGACTGCACCAGCAGGGTCTCGTCGTCATTCAGGTTGGTCAGGCTTTCGACGATCTTGTCGTAGCATTCCCAGTTGCGCGCGGCGCGACCGATACCACCGTAGACCACCAGCTCTTTCGGGTTCTCGGCCACTTCCGGATCGAGGTTGTTCATCAGCATGCGCAGCGGCGCTTCGGTCAGCCAGCTCTTGGCGGTCAGCTTGTTGCCGCGCGATGCACGAATTTCGACGTCACGGAATTTAGTAGTTTTTGCGTCAGTCACGAAAAAGACTCCTCAGCGATCAATTCAAACCAACCCTGGCGATGGGCAAGCGGCTTGTGCGCTTCAATGCGCGACAAGCGAATCAG
>NZ_JBJUVZ010000027.1:0-812 GCF_046097675.1 Pseudomonas sp. UV AK001 | reverse complement strand
CCGGGCGGAAGGTGCCGGGTTCGTAGATGAAGCTGCGGTGCTGTTCCTGGCTGCTTTCGGCGATCAAGTGGTCGCCTTGCCAGAAGAACTCGGTGGTCTGGCCGTCGACGGTTTTGCGGACGCGGCGGCCGAAGGCGTCGTAGTGGTAAGTCGCGGTGCTGCCGTCGGGACGAGTGAGGCCGATCAGGCGGTGCTGGCTGTCGTAGCGGTATGCAGTGACGAGCTGTTGGGCGCGGCCGCGGCGTTCGCGGATCAGGTTGCCGAAGGCGTCGTAGTCGTAGTGGCGGTCGCCCTGCATCAGCAGGCGATTGCCTTTGATGCTGGTCGGGCCGGGCCGATCCTGCAGCAACAGGTTGCCGGCGGGGTCGTGGGCGAAGTTTTCCGGCACGTCGTCGCGGGTGTGGCGCACGCGGATCAGCCGGTCGAGGGCGTCGTACTGGTAACTGCGCTGGCCGTGGCGGGTGTCGGCGATGTGTTCGAGGTTGCCGTTGGCGCTGTAGGCAAAGTCGCGGCGGTACAGCGCACTGCGTTGATGGCCGACAGCGTGGGACAGCAAACGGCCCTGCTCGTCGTAGGCATATTCGCTGAGCAACAGGCCCTGCTGGCGCTGTTGCTCGCGGCCGTTCTGGTAGACGTGGCGGGTGAGCAAGGCGCCGTTGAGGTCGATCGCGGTCAGCGCGCCGCCCTTGGCGTAGTGATAGTCGAGCTTGCTGTTGTCCGGCAGACGCATCCGGGTGAGTTGGCCGCAGGCGTCGTAGGTGTAACGCAGGGTGCCCCAGCCCTGATGCTCGCGGACCAGGCGGTCCTGCAGG
>NZ_JBJUVZ010000026.1:0-812 GCF_046097675.1 Pseudomonas sp. UV AK001 | reverse complement strand
GGGGGCGGAAGGTGCCGGGTTCGTAGATGAAGCTGCGGTGCTGGGTCGGGCTGCTTTCGGCGATGAGGTGATCGCCTTGCCAGAAGAACTCGGTGGTCTGGCCGTCGACGGTTTTGCGGATGCGGCGGCCGAAGGCGTCGTATTGATAGGTGGCGCTGGTGCCGTCGGGACGGGTCAGGCCGATCAGGCGATGCTGGCTGTCGTAGCGGTATGCAGTGACCAGTTGTTGGGCGCGGCCACGGCGTTCGCGGATCAGGTTGCCGAAGGCGTCGTAGTCGTAATGGCGGTCGCCCTGCATCAGCAGGCGGTTGCCCTTGATGTGTGTCGGGCCCGGCCGGTCCTGCAGCAGCAGGTTGCCGGCCGGGTCGTGGGCGAAGTTTTCCGGCACATCGTCGCGGGTGTGGCGCACGCTGGCCAGACGGTCGAGAGCGTCGTAGTAGTAACTGCGTTGACCGTGACGGCTGTCGGCGATAGACGCCAGGTTGCCATTGACCGCGTAGCTGTAGTGACGCAGGTACAGTGCTCGGTCATGTTGATGAACCGAATGCACTCGCAAACGGCCCTGCTCGTCGTAGGCATATTCGCTGAGCAGCAGGCCCTGCTGGCGCTGTTGCTCGCGGCCGTTCTGGTAGACGTGACGGGTCAGCAAGGCGCCGTTGAGGTCGATCGCGGTCAGCGCGCCGCCCTTGGCGTAGTGGTAGTCGAGCTTGCTGTTGTCCGGCAGACGCATCCGGGTGAGTTGGCCGCAAGCATCGTAGGTGTAACGCAGGGTGCCCCAGCCCTGATGCTCGCGGACCAGCCGGTCTTGCAGA
>NZ_JBJUVZ010000025.1:0-980 GCF_046097675.1 Pseudomonas sp. UV AK001 | reverse complement strand
TCATCCGTACCGTCGCAGACGATCACCATGCCCGAGTGTTGCGAGAAGCCCATGCCGACGCCGCCGCCGTGGTGCAGGGAAACCCAGGTCGCGCCGCTGGCGGTGTTGAGCAAAGCGTTGAGCAGTGGCCAGTCGGACACGGCGTCCGAGCCGTCCTGCATCGATTCGGTTTCGCGGTTCGGGCTGGACACCGAGCCGGAGTCGAGGTGGTCGCGACCGATCACGATCGGCGCCGACAGCTCGCCGCGACGGACCATTTCGTTGAACGCCAGACCGAGCTTGGCGCGCTGACCCAGGCCGACCCAGCAGATCCGCGCCGGCAGACCCTGGAAGCTGATGCGCTCGCGGGCCATGTCCAGCCAGTTGTGCAGGTGGGCGTCGTCCGGGATCAGTTCTTTGACTTTGGCGTCGGTCTTGTAGATGTCCTGCGGATCACCCGACAGCGCCGCCCAGCGGAACGGGCCGATGCCACGGCAGAACAGCGGACGGATGTAGGCCGGTACGAAACCCGGGAAGTCGAAGGCGTTTTCCACGCCCTCTTCCTGAGCCATCTGACGGATGTTGTTGCCGTAGTCGAAGGTCGGGATGCCTTGCTTCTGGAAGTCCAGCATGGCTTTGACGTGGACGGCCATCGATTGCTTGGCGGCCTTGATCACAGCGGCCGGTTCGGTCTTGGCGCGGGCGCGGTATTCGTCCCAGGTCCAGCCGGCCGGCAGGTAGCCGTTGAGCGGGTCGTGGGCGCTGGTCTGGTCGGTGACCATGTCCGGGCGCACACCGCGACGGACCAGTTCCGGAAGGATTTCGGCGGCGTTGCCCAGCAGCGCGATGGAGATCGCCTTGCCTTCCTTGGTGTACTTCTCGATGCGCGCCAGGGCGTCGTCGAGGTCTTTGGCCTGCTCGTCGACGTAACGGCTTTTCAGGCGGAAATCGATGCTCACCTGCTGGCATTCGATGTTCAGCGAGCAGGCACCGGCCAATGT
>NZ_JBJUVZ010000024.1:0-1080 GCF_046097675.1 Pseudomonas sp. UV AK001 | reverse complement strand
TTACTCGATGATTTTGGCTACGACGCCAGCGCCGACGGTACGACCGCCTTCACGGATAGCGAAACGCAGACCGTCTTCCATCGCGATGGTTTTGATCAGGGTAACAGTCATCTGAATGTTGTCACCTGGCATTACCATTTCAACGCCTTCTGGCAGCTCGCAGTTACCAGTCACGTCAGTAGTACGGAAGTAGAACTGTGGACGGTAGCCTTTGAAGAACGGAGTGTGACGACCGCCTTCTTCCTTGCTCAGAACGTAAACTTCTGCGGTGAACTTGGTGTGCGGCTTAACCGAACCCGGCTTAACCAGAACCTGACCACGCTCAACGTCGTCACGCTTGGTGCCACGCAGCAGAACGCCGCAGTTCTCGCCAGCACGACCTTCGTCCAGCAGCTTGCGGAACATCTCAACACCGGTGCAGGTGGTGGTGGTGGTGTCACGCAGACCAACGATTTCCAGGGCGTCCTGAACGCGAACGATACCACGCTCGATACGACCAGTTACCACGGTGCCACGACCCGAGATCGAGAACACGTCTTCGATTGGCATCAGGAACGGCTTGTCGATAGCACGCTCTGGCTCTGGGATGTAGCTGTCCAGAGTCTCCACCAGCTTCTTGACAGCGGTGGTGCCCATTTCGTTGTCGTCTTTGCCTTCCAGCGCCATACGAGCCGAACCGATGATGATCGGAGTGTCGTCGCCTGGGAAGTCGTAGGTGGACAGCAGGTCGCGAACTTCCATCTCAACCAGTTCCAGCAGCTCTGCGTCGTCTACCAGGTCAGCCTTGTTCAGGAAAACCACGATGTACGGAACGCCTACCTGACGGGACAGCAGGATGTGCTCACGAGTTTGTGGCATCGGACCATCGGCAGCCGAGCAAACCAGGATCGCGCCGTCCATCTGAGCAGCACCGGTGATCATGTTCTTCACGTAGTCAGCGTGACCTGGGCAGTCAACGTGAGCGTAGTGACGAATGTTCGAGTTGTACTCAACGTGCGCGGTGTTGATGGTGATACCGCGAGCTTTTTCTTCTGGAGCGCTGTCGATCTTGTCGAATTCAACTACGGCCGAACCGAAAAC
>NZ_JBJUVZ010000023.1:0-1533 GCF_046097675.1 Pseudomonas sp. UV AK001 | reverse complement strand
GGGTACTGACTCGTGGCCGGTTGGCCTCGCTTCAGCAAATTGGGTATGGGATAGTTTTCGGTGTTTTGTAAGCGTCGAACTTTCGGTTCTTTCGTCTTCACACACCGCAATCTGGCCTTTCGACTCAAATTGCTTGGGTGTTATATGGTCAAGCCTCACGGGCAATTAGTATTGGTTAGCTCAACGCCTCACAGCGCTTACACACCCAACCTATCAACGTCGTAGTCTTCGACGGCCCTTCAGGGAACTCAAGGTTCCAGTGAGATCTCATCTTGAGGCAAGTTTCCCGCTTAGATGCTTTCAGCGGTTATCTTTTCCGAACATAGCTACCCGGCAATGCCACTGGCGTGACAACCGGAACACCAGAGGTTCGTCCACTCCGGTCCTCTCGTACTAGGAGCAGCCCCTCTCAAATCTCAAACGTCCACGGCAGATAGGGACCGAACTGTCTCACGACGTTCTAAACCCAGCTCGCGTACCACTTTAAATGGCGAACAGCCATACCCTTGGGACCGGCTTCAGCCCCAGGATGTGATGAGCCGACATCGAGGTGCCAAACACCGCCGTCGATATGAACTCTTGGGCGGTATCAGCCTGTTATCCCCGGAGTACCTTTTATCCGTTGAGCGATGGCCCTTCCATACAGAACCACCGGATCACTAAGACCTACTTTCGTACCTGCTCGACGTGTCTGTCTCGCAGTCAAGCGCGCTTTTGCCTTTATACTCTACGACCGATTTCCGACCGGTCTGAGCGCACCTTCGTACTCCTCCGTTACTCTTTAGGAGGAGACCGCCCCAGTCAAACTACCCACCATACACTGTCCTCGATCCGGATAACGGACCTGAGTTAGAACCTCAAAGTTGCCAGGGTGGTATTTCAAGGATGGCTCCACGCGAACTGGCGTCCACGCTTCAAAGCCTCCCACCTATCCTACACAAGCAAATTCAAAGTCCAGTGCAAAGCTATAGTAAAGGTTCACGGGGTCTTTCCGTCTAGCCGCGGATACACTGCATCTTCACAGCGATTTCAATTTCACTGAGTCTCGGGTGGAGACAGCGCCGCCATCGTTACGCCATTCGTGCAGGTCGGAACTTACCCGACAAGGAATTTCGCTACCTTAGGACCGTTATAGTTACGGCCGCCGTTTACCGGGGCTTCGATCAAGAGCTTCGCGTTAGCTAACCCCATCAATTAACCTTCCGGCACCGGGCAGGCGTCACACCCTATACGTCCACTTTCGTGTTTGCAGAGTGCTGTGTTTTTAATAAACAGTCGCAGCGGCCTGGTATCTTCGACCGGCATGGGCTTACGGAGCAAGTCCTTCACCCTCACCGGCGCACCTTCTCCCGAAGTTACGGTGCCATTTTGCCTAGTTCCTTCACCCGAGTTCTCTCAAGCGCCTTGGTATTCTCTACCCAACCACCTGTGTCGGTTTGGGGTACGGTTCCTGGTTATCTGAAGCTTAGAAGCTTTTCTTGGAAGCATGGCATCAACCACTTCGTCGCCTAAAGGCAACTCGTCATCAGCTCT
>NZ_JBJUVZ010000022.1:0-2825 GCF_046097675.1 Pseudomonas sp. UV AK001 | reverse complement strand
GGGCTGTTTGAATTCTATGCAACAGCTCGGTGCATGGCTATTATTCGGGCCTCATTCCGAGGCGAGACCTGCATGCTGACGTTGTTGAACCTTCTGAAGGATGGGCGATTCCATTCCGGCCAGGCTCTGGGAGCCGCCCTGGGAATTAGTCGAAGTGCGGTGTGGAAGCAGCTTCAGCATCTCGAGGCTGAGCTTGGGCTGTCCATACATAAAGTTCGAGGGCGAGGCTACCAGTTGGCTTCGCCGCTGACGTTGCTCGACTCGCTCGAGATAGAGGAACGTCTTATAGGCTGGTCGGTGAGTGTCCTCAACTCAATCGACTCTACTAACGCCGAATCGCTGCGCGCCGTTGAGCGGGGGCAAATGGCCCCCTTTCTGATATTGGCCGAACGACAAATATCCGGACGTGGGCGCAGAGGTCGCAAATGGGTAAGCCCGTTTGCCGAGAACCTCTATTACAGTCTCGTGTTGCGTATTGACGGTGGGATGCGCCAGCTTGAAGGGCTAAGTCTTGTTGTCGGTCTTGCGGTCATGCAAACCTTGCGAGCGCTTGGGGTGGTGGGTGCCGGGTTGAAGTGGCCCAATGACGTTTTGGTGGGGCGAAAAAAAATCGCGGGAATCTTGCTGGAGCTGGTTGGGGATCCGGCAGATGTGTGTCATGTGGTGCTGGGTATTGGCATAAACGTGAACATGCAAACTTCCGACGAGGTTGATCAGCAGTGGACTTCGATAAGGCTCGAGTCGGGGAAACCTTGTGATCGCAATGGTCTGGTGGTCGAGCTGAGTAAACAGTTGCAGCTTTATTTGCAGCGCCACCAATCAGGCGGTTTCTCAGCGCTTCAGGCAGAGTGGGAGGCGAGCCATTTATGGCAAGGGCAGCCGGTTTCTCTCACTGCCGGTGTCACCCAGATAGATGGCGTGGTGCTGGGGGTCGATAATCAAGGTGCGCTGCGATTGAAGGTAGATGGTGTGGAAAGAGTCTTTAGTGGTGGTGAGCTCAGCTTGAGGTTGCGTGATGATTCTTGAGCTTGATTGCGGCAACAGCTTTATCAAGTGGCGGGTGCTGAAAGGCGAGGCCGGTACCCTGGTCGCGGAAGGGGTAGTTGACTCTGATGGGGCATTGGTCGGCAATCTTCGTTCGCTCGATAGTTTGTCTCTCGGCAAATGCCGCCTTGTCAGTGTAAGAACTGAAGACGAGACCAATTTGCTGATCGGTCTCCTCAAGCGTGAGTTCGATATATCCGTTGTCCGTGCGACACCTGCTCGCGAAATGTCTGGCGTCAAGAACGGCTATGAGGACTACGAGCGTTTGGGTCTTGATCGCTGGTTAGCGATGCTTGGTGGCTTTCATCTGGCTGGTGGGGCATGCCTGGTTCTTGATTTTGGGACGGCGGTGACTGCTGATTTCGTCTCGTCGGAAGGTGAGCACCTGGGAGGCTTCATTTGTCCTGGTATGCCATTGATGCGAAATCAATTGCGTACGCATACTCGAAAGATTCGCTATGGCGATCTGGCGGCGGAGCGAGCATTGACGAGTCACGTTCCGGGGCGCAATACGGTCGAGGCGGTGGAGCGTGGCTGTTCGTTGATGCTCAGGGGGTTCGTACTGACGCAGTTGGAGATGGCGCGTTCCTACTGGGGAGAAAGCTTCAGTGTTTTCATCACTGGGGGGGATGCTGAGCTGGTGTCGGATGTTGTGCCTGAGGCCAGGGTGGTTCCCGATTTGGTGTTCGTCGGCTTGGCTATGGCTTGTCCTTTGTCCTGAGGTTTGTATGCGTTGGTTGTTTCTCCTGCTTCTGGTACTCAATGTGTTTTATTACGTCTGGCATCAGCAGGAGGCGCCACTGCGTGCAAAGGATGTCACGCCTCTGCGTCTTTATAGTGGCTCGCAGCAGGATATCCGCTTGCTGAGTGAGGCTGGTGATGTTTCGCGGGGTGCGAAGACTGATGGGCAGTGTCTATATATAGGTGGGTTGAGTCGTCCTGAAGTGGCACAAGCTCTAGGGCAGAGTCTGGCTGAGTTGGGAGTGAAGGCTCAGGCTGTGCCTAAAGACCTTTCCAGCAATGCATATTGGTTCCGAATTACACCCGAAACCCAGCGTTTGCTGGGGGATGCTCAGATACAAAACCTTTCCAAGGAATTCAATGAGTTAAAACATAAAATAATGCTGTGTGAGGGGGTTGCACCTGCGGAATAGTTTGCATAGAATGGCGCCCGCTCCACAGCGAAGACCTGAAAGGGTTTAAGCGGTGAGGTGATGTCAACGCAGCTAACCTCAGGTTTTTAAATGAGAAAATGCTTGACAAGGGTTTGGCGTAGTATAGAATGCCGGCCTGATTAGGAGGGGTTCCCGAGCGGCCAAAGGGATCAGACTGTAAATCTGACGTCTACGACTTCGAAGGTTCGAATCCTTCTCCCTCCACCAGATTTTAGCGTGAGCTGCAGGCTCCGCGGGTATAGTTTAGTGGTAGAACCTCAGCCTTCCAAGCTGATGATGCGGGTTCGATTCCCGCTACCCGCTCCAAGTTTGCAGGTTGTGCAAAGTGTTACGCTCTTGTAGCTCAGTTGGTAGAGCACACCCTTGGTAAGGGTGAGGTCAGCGGTTCAAATCCGCTCAAGAGCTCCATATAACAAGGCAGATATGAAAATATCTGCCTTTGTTTTAATGGCTAGGGTTGTTTGCTTATTTCTTCTGTTAGGGGTGATATCGATGGCTAAGGAAAAATTTGATCGTTCCCTACCGCACGTCAACGTCGGAACTATCGGTCACGTTGATCACGGTAAAACCACTCTGACCGCTGCTCTGACTCGCGTCTGCTCCGAA
>NZ_JBJUVZ010000021.1:0-3459 GCF_046097675.1 Pseudomonas sp. UV AK001 | reverse complement strand
TCTTCGAAAACTTCTGAAAATAATCACTTGACAGCAAATGAGGCTGCTGTAGAATGCGCGCCTCGGTTGAGACGAAAGATCTTAACCAACCGCTCTTTAACAACTGAATCAAGCAATTCGTGTGGGTGCTTGTGGAGTCAGACTGATAGTCAACAAGATTATCAGCATCACAAGTTACTCCGCGAGAAATCAAAGATGTAACCAACGATTGCTGAGCCAAGTTTAGGGTTTCTTAAAAACCCAAAGATGTTTGAACTGAAGAGTTTGATCATGGCTCAGATTGAACGCTGGCGGCAGGCCTAACACATGCAAGTCGAGCGGATGAAGGGAGCTTGCTCCTGGATTCAGCGGCGGACGGGTGAGTAATGCCTAGGAATCTGCCTGGTAGTGGGGGACAACGTTTCGAAAGGAACGCTAATACCGCATACGTCCTACGGGAGAAAGCAGGGGACCTTCGGGCCTTGCGCTATCAGATGAGCCTAGGTCGGATTAGCTAGTTGGTGAGGTAATGGCTCACCAAGGCGACGATCCGTAACTGGTCTGAGAGGATGATCAGTCACACTGGAACTGAGACACGGTCCAGACTCCTACGGGAGGCAGCAGTGGGGAATATTGGACAATGGGCGAAAGCCTGATCCAGCCATGCCGCGTGTGTGAAGAAGGTCTTCGGATTGTAAAGCACTTTAAGTTGGGAGGAAGGGTTGTAGATTAATACTCTGCAATTTTGACGTTACCGACAGAATAAGCACCGGCTAACTCTGTGCCAGCAGCCGCGGTAATACAGAGGGTGCAAGCGTTAATCGGAATTACTGGGCGTAAAGCGCGCGTAGGTGGTTCGTTAAGTTGGATGTGAAATCCCCGGGCTCAACCTGGGAACTGCATCCAAAACTGGCGAGCTAGAGTATGGTAGAGGGTGGTGGAATTTCCTGTGTAGCGGTGAAATGCGTAGATATAGGAAGGAACACCAGTGGCGAAGGCGACCACCTGGACTGATACTGACACTGAGGTGCGAAAGCGTGGGGAGCAAACAGGATTAGATACCCTGGTAGTCCACGCCGTAAACGATGTCAACTAGCCGTTGGGAGCCTTGAGCTCTTAGTGGCGCAGCTAACGCATTAAGTTGACCGCCTGGGGAGTACGGCCGCAAGGTTAAAACTCAAATGAATTGACGGGGGCCCGCACAAGCGGTGGAGCATGTGGTTTAATTCGAAGCAACGCGAAGAACCTTACCAGGCCTTGACATCCAATGAACTTTCCAGAGATGGATTGGTGCCTTCGGGAACATTGAGACAGGTGCTGCATGGCTGTCGTCAGCTCGTGTCGTGAGATGTTGGGTTAAGTCCCGTAACGAGCGCAACCCTTGTCCTTAGTTACCAGCACGTAATGGTGGGCACTCTAAGGAGACTGCCGGTGACAAACCGGAGGAAGGTGGGGATGACGTCAAGTCATCATGGCCCTTACGGCCTGGGCTACACACGTGCTACAATGGTCGGTACAAAGGGTTGCCAAGCCGCGAGGTGGAGCTAATCCCATAAAACCGATCGTAGTCCGGATCGCAGTCTGCAACTCGACTGCGTGAAGTCGGAATCGCTAGTAATCGCGAATCAGAATGTCGCGGTGAATACGTTCCCGGGCCTTGTACACACCGCCCGTCACACCATGGGAGTGGGTTGCACCAGAAGTAGCTAGTCTAACCTTCGGGAGGACGGTTACCACGGTGTGATTCATGACTGGGGTGAAGTCGTAACAAGGTAGCCGTAGGGGAACCTGCGGCTGGATCACCTCCTTAATCGACGACATCAGCTGCTCCATAAGTTCCCACACGAATTGCTTGATTCATTGAAGAAGACGAAAGAAGCAGCCCGAAATTGGGTCTGTAGCTCAGTTGGTTAGAGCGCACCCCTGATAAGGGTGAGGTCGGCAGTTCGAATCTGCCCAGACCCACCAATTTTGTGTGGGAAACGCCTGTAGAAATACGGGGCCATAGCTCAGCTGGGAGAGCGCCTGCCTTGCACGCAGGAGGTCAGCGGTTCGATCCCGCTTGGCTCCACCACTACTGCTTCTGAAGTAAGAGCTTAGAAATGAGCATTCCATCGTGTGATGGTGAATGTTGATTTCTAGTCTTTGACTAGTTCGTTCTTTAAAAATTTGGGTATGTGATAGAAAGATAGACTGAGATCCACTTTCACTGGTGGTGATCAGGCTAAGGTAAAATTTGTGAGTTCTCTTAGTTGAGAAATTCGAATTTTCGGCGAATGTCGTCTTCACAGTATAACCAGATTGCTTGGGGTTATATGGTCAAGTGAAGAAGCGCATACGGTGGATGCCTTGGCAGTCAGAGGCGATGAAAGACGTGGTAGCCTGCGAAAAGCTTCGGGGAGTCGGCAAACAGACTTTGATCCGGAGATGTCTGAATGGGGGAACCCAGCCATCACAAGATGGTTATCTTGCACTGAATACATAGGTGCAAGAGGCGAACCAGGGGAACTGAAACATCTAAGTACCCTGAGGAAAAGAAATCAACCGAGATTCCCTTAGTAGTGGCGAGCGAACGGGGACTAGCCCTTAAGTGGCTTTGAGATTAGCGGAACGCTCTGGAAAGTGCGGCCATAGTGGGTGATAGCCCTGTACGCGAAAATCTCTTAGTCATGAAATCGAGTAGGACGGAGCACGAGAAACTTTGTCTGAATATGGGGGGACCATCCTCCAAGGCTAAATACTACTGACTGACCGATAGTGAACTAGTACCGTGAGGGAAAGGCGAAAAGAACCCCGGAGAGGGGAGTGAAATAGATCCTGAAACCGTATGCGTACAAGCAGTGGGAGCAGACTTTGTTCTGTGACTGCGTACCTTTTGTATAATGGGTCAGCGACTTATTTTCAGTGGCGAGCTTAACCGAATAGGGGAGGCGTAGCGAAAGCGAGTCTTAATAGGGCGTCTAGTCGCTGGGAATAGACCCGAAACCGGGCGATCTATCCATGGGCAGGTTGAAGGTTAGGTAACACTGACTGGAGGACCGAACCGACTACCGTTGAAAAGTTAGCGGATGACCTGTGGATCGGAGTGAAAGGCTAATCAAGCTCGGAGATAGCTGGTTCTCCTCGAAAGCTATTTAGGTAGCGCCTCATGTATCACTGTAGGGGGTAGAGCACTGTTTCGGCTAGGGGGTCATCCCGACTTACCAAACCGATGCAAACTCCGAATACCTACAAGTGCCGAGCATGGGAGACACACGGCGGGTGCTAACGTCCGTCGTGAAAAGGGAAACAACCCAGACCGTCAGCTAAGGTCCCAAAGTTATGGTTAAGTGGGAAACGATGTGGGAAGGCTTAGACAGCTAGGAGGTTGGCTTAGAAGCAGCCACCCTTTAAAGAAAGCGTAATAGCTCACTAGTCGAGTCGGCCTGCGCGGAAGATGTAACGGGGCTCAAACCATACACCGAAGCTACGGGTATCACG
>NZ_JBJUVZ010000020.1:0-6572 GCF_046097675.1 Pseudomonas sp. UV AK001 | reverse complement strand
GCGCACCAGCTCATCGCTGATCGGCTCGCCGACACCGGCGGCGTGGGACAGCACCAGCGAACGCTGGAGGTGTTCCAGGTCTTCGCTGGCGATGCGGGTCGAGGCCAGCAGGCCGAAACCGGTGTTGATGCCGTAGGCGGTGCGGTTCTCGGCGAGGATCTGTTCGACGCAGGCAACGCTGGCTTCGATCTGGGCCGAGGCACTGTTGTCGAGAGTCAACTTGACCGGTTGCTGATAGACATCACGCAGTTGGGCCAGGCTCAGTTGGCCGGGAATCAGGTTCAGCGCAGTCATTTAAATGCTCCTTTTGAGAGATTGTTATTAACTACCAGTCGCTCCGGAGCATTCCGTTATCCGTCGCCTCTCGTCTTTTGGACGATCCGCGCCTTGGCACGCTGGTATGGGTAATTGTCAGTGCAAATTCGGCAGTACGTTGTGCAGCAGATCCGGGGCTTTCAACACGCTCGCGGCAGCGGCGATATCCGGCGCCAGCCAGCGATCCTGATCGTAAGCCGGGACCTTCTCGCGCAGCAGTCGCCACGCCACATCGGTGCCGGCGCCGAAGCGTTGTTCCTTGAGAAATTCAAAGGCCTGAGCCGCCAGCAGGTACTCGATGGCGAGGATCTGCGTGCAGTTTTCCAGCGCGCGGTGCAGCTTCAGCGCGGCGTTGGTGCCCATGCTCAGGTGGTCTTCCTGCAGGCCGGAAGTGACGTAGTTATCGAGCACCGCCGGTTGCGCCAACTGGCGGTTTTCCGCGCACAGCGACGCGGCGACGTATTGCACGATCATCATCCCGGAGTTCACCCCCGGATTGGCCACCAGGAACGCCGGCAGACCGCTGACATGCGGGTTGATCAGACGGTCCAGACGCCGCTCGGCAATCGAGCCGATTTCGGCCATCGCGATCGCCAGCAAGTCCGCCGCCAGCGCCACCGATTGCCCGTGCGGGTTGGCCTGGGACATGACACGGAAGTCGTCCGGCGTGCCCAGCAGCAACGGGTTGTCGGTGCAGCCGTTGAGTTCGGTTTCAATCTGTTTGATCGCATGTTGCAGTTGATCGCGGGCAGCGCCGTGCACCTGCGGGATCGAGCGGATGCTCAGCGCATCCTGAGTGCGAATGCCTTTGCTCTTCGCGATCACTTCACTGCCGTCGAGCAGCGCCCGCAGATTGACGCCGACCTGTTGCATGCCCGGGTGCGGCTTGAGCGCGATGATCCCGGCATCGAACGCGGCGATCTGGCCGCGTTGCGCTTCGAAGCTCATGGCACCGACCACGTCGGCCCATTGCACCAGACGCGTGGCATCAGCGATGGCAAGGCAGCCGAGACCGGTCATGCACGGCGTGCCGTTGACCAGGCACAGGCCGTCCTTCGCCCCGAGTTGCACCGGTTGCAGACCTTCTTCGGCCAACGCTTGCTGCGCAGAAACAATCTGCCCGCGATAGCTGACGTTGCCCACGCCCAGCAGTGCGATACCGATATGGGCCATGTGGGTCAGGTAACCGACCGAACCCTGGGACGGCACTTGCGGGGTGATGCCGCGATTGAGCAGCGCCAGCAGTGCTTCGACCACTTGCCGATGAATCCCGGATTTGCCGTGGCTGTAGTTGCGGATTGCGGCGCACATGATGGCGCGGGTCTGCTCGTCGGCCAGTACCGGGCCGACGCCGCAGGCATGGCTGAGCAAGGTGTTGCGCGACAACTGGCTGAGTTGTTCGCCCTGCAGCGAGACGTTGGACAGACCGCCCAGCCCGGTGTTGACGCCATAGGCGCGCTCGCCGCTGGCGACGATGCGCTGGACGATGCCCTGGGCATTTTCGATGCGTGCCCAGGTCTGGGCCGACAGCTCGAGCTGCGCGCCGTGACGGGCTACCGCGACCACATCCTGCCAACGCATCGGGGCGTCGGCGATAACGATTTTTTCAGCCTGGGACATCTGGAACCTCATACCAATTCTGTTGATGCAGGTAACCCTGTGGCGAGGGAGCTTGCTCCCGCTGGGCTGCGGAGCAGACCCAAAAAACCTGCGACCGCTGCGCGCTCGAGCGGGAGCAAGCTCCCTCGCCACACAAGCGGTGCTGTTTAAACCACCGCCGCCCGCCGCTGCACGAAGCGGTCGACATATTCGTCCGCCGGCGAGTGCAGGATCTCTTTCGGCGTACCGACCTGGATCAGGCGGCCGTCCTTGAGGATCGCGATGCGGTTGCCGATGCGCACGGCCTCGTCGAGGTCGTGGGTGATGAAGACGATGGTCTTGTGCAGGGTCTTTTGCAGCTCCAGCAACTGGTCCTGCATCTCGGCGCGGATCAGCGGGTCGAGGGCGCTGAACGCCTCGTCCATCAGGATGATGTCGGTGTCCGCCGCCAGCGCGCGGGCCAGGCCGACACGCTGGCGCATGCCGCCAGAGAGCTGGTGCGGGTATTTGTTTTCGTAGCCCTTGAGGCCCACGGTGTTGATCCAGTGCAGCGCGCGTTCGGCGCACAGTTGCTTGCTCTCGCCGCGCACTTTCAGGCCGTAGGCGACGTTGTCGAGCACGGTCTTGTGGGGCAGCAGGCCGAAGCTCTGGAACACCATGCTGATCTTGTGCCGGCGAAATTCGCGCAGGGCATCCATGTCGTATTGCAGGATGTCCACGCCGTCCACCAGGATCGCGCCGCTGGTCGGGTCGATCAGGCGGTTGAAGTGGCGCACCAAGGTCGACTTACCGGAACCGGACAGACCCATGATCACGAAGATCTCGCCGGTGCCGATACTCAGGGACAGGTCGTTGACCCCGACCACGCAACCGGTCTCGTTCAGTACCTGCTCCTTGGTCTTGCCCTGGCCGACCATGGCCAGCGCGTCCCTGGACCGGTTGCCGAAAATCTTGAAGACGTTTTTGACTTCGATCTTGCTCACGGTTGCGTTGCTCATTTGCTCACCTCATGCCGTGGCCGACCATACGCCTGGGTAATGCGGTCGATGACCACTGCGAGAATCACGATCGCCAGACCGGCTTCAAGGCCGCGTCCGACGTTGAGGGTCTGGATGCCCACCAGCACATCTTCACCCAGGCCACGGGCGCCGATCATCGAGGCGATCACCACCATCGACAGGGCCATCATGGTGGTCTGGTTGATCCCGGCCATGATGCTCGGCAGGGCCAGCGGCAGTTGCACGCCGAACAGTTGCTGCCAGCGGTTGGCGCCGAAAGCGTTGATGGCCTCCATCACTTCACCGTCGACCTGGCGGATGCCCAGATCGGTCAGGCGGATCAGCGGCGGCGCAGCGTAGATCACGGTGGCGAAAATCGCCGGCACCTTGCCCAGGCCGAACAGCATCAGCACCGGGATCAGGTACACGAAGCTGGGCATGGTCTGCATGATGTCGAGCAGCGGCATCAGGAACGAACGCAGGCGATTGCTGCGGGCCGAGAGGATCCCCAGCGGCACGCCGATCAGCACCGAGATGACCGTGGCGACCATCATCAGCGCCAGCGTCTGCATGAGCTTATCCCACAGGCCGACGGCGCCGACCAGGAACAACAGACCAACGATCACGGCGGTGGTCACGAGCTTGCGCGTGGCGTGCCAGGCAACACCCGCGACGATGGCCAGCATCAGCCACCACGGTGCGGCGCGCAGCAGGCCTTCAAGGTTGACGATGGCCCACAGCAGGGTGTCGGAGATATGGCGGAACACGTCACCGTAGTTGGTAACCAGTGCATCGACCCAACCGTTGACCCAGTCGGCGATGGAAAACGTAAAGCGTTCGGGAAACATAAGCGGCTCTCAATCAGAAATCTCAATCAAGCGATGACGGCAATTCTCCCGGCCAGCCTCACGGTTAGCCGGGAGGTATCGACCTACAGCGCCGCGTCGATTTTCTTGGCAGCGTCGTCGCTGACCCACGCATGCCAGACCTCAGGATGTTCCTTGAGGAAGATTTTCGCCAGCTTCGGCGACTCGATCCGCTCCTTGGTCATGCGACCCAGGTTCTGGTTCAGCAGGTCGATCGGCAGGTTGACCTTTTCCAGCACGGCCACCAGCTCGGGGGCTTCCTCGTGGAAGGTCTTGGACAGGCCGACCTTGATGGTCACGCGCTTGTCGACGCCCGGTTTCTCTTCCAGTTTGACCGCGTCGATCTGGCCCATCAGCGGGGTTGGCGACCAGTAGTAGAACAGGATCGGCTCGCCGCGCTTGTAGCTCGACAGCACCGCCGCATCCAGCGCCGGGCCGGTGCCCGGGCGGAAGTTGGTGTAGCTGTTTTCCAGGCCGTAGCTTTTCAGCATTTCGCTGTTGTCCAGCTCGCAGGTCCAGCCGGCAGGGCAGTTGTAGAAGCGGCCCTTGGACGGCTCTTCGGCGTCCTTGAAGATCGCCGAGTATTTGCCCAGGTCAGCGATGTTTTTCAGATCCGGCGCCTTGGCTTCGATCTTGCGCTTGGCATCGCCTTCGATCACGTAGCGCGGCACGTACCAGCCTTCCACCGCACCGACGACCGGGGCGCCGACACCGACGACCTTGCCGGCCTTCTCGGCCTTGTTCCAGACCTCGCTGCGGCCGACCCACTCTTCGGCGAACACTTGAATATCGTTGCTGCTCAGGGCGTTTTCCATGGTGATGGAGTTGCCTGGCAGGCTGTCGGTCTTGCAGTCGTAACCTTTCTCCAGCACGACTTGCAGCACGTCGGTCAGCAACATCGCGCTTTCCCAGTTCAGGCCGGCGAATTTCACCGGTTTGCCGGATTCGCACCAGCCGGCGGCCTGGGTGGCGCCGGCACTGGCCAACAGGCCCATGGACAGCAATGTGGTCAGCAGGGTCTTGTTCGATTTCATTGTTGTGACGCTCCTAATCATGAATTGGCTTACGGCAGTTCAAGAGGCATCCAGCCCTGTCCACGTCCAGATCAGGCCTGCGCCGCAGCGCGGCCGGTCCCGTTTGCTTCAGGTTGTACAACGCTGTTCTGCTCGACCGGCAGAATCAGGTGATCGGGCACGCTGCCGTGCCATTTCTTTGCGCACACGTAGTAAAGCGCAGCGGGCAGCACCAGACCGATGATCCACGAGATATCCACATCACCCAGCGCGGCTACCAGCGGACCGGTATAAAACTTGGTGGAAATGAACGGCAGCTGCACCAGCACACCAAACACATAGACGCTGATCCCGAGGAGGTTCCAGCGACCGTAGCGACCGTTCGGATCGGCCAGCGCCGGAACGTCGTAGTGCTCACGGGTAATGCAGTAGTAGTCCACGAGGTTGATCGCGCTCCACGGCGTGAAGAACGCCAGCAGGAACAGGATGAAAGACTTGAACGCCCCGAGGAACGAGTGCTGGCCGAGCAAGGCGATCAGGGTCGCGGCACCGACGATCACCAGCACGAACACCAGACGCTGCATCCGGCTGACCGTCAGGTGGCCACGGAAGCCGCTGATGATGGTCGCGATGCACATGAAGCTGCCGTAGGAGTTCAGGGTGGAGATGGTCACCTTGCCGAACGCGATGCTGAAATACAGCAGCGCCGCGGTGGCACCGGTGCCGCCCAGACCGACGATGTAAGCCACTTCATGACCGGCGAACTGACCGTTGGCCGAAGCCGCCGCGAACACGCCGAGGATCATCGCCACCTGCGCGCCGATCACAGAGCCGGCGCCGGCAGCAAAGAAGGTTTTCACCGAGGAAACCTTGCTCGGCAGATAACGCGAATAGTCCGCCACGTAAGGGCCGAAGGCGATCTGCCAGGACGCCGCCAGCGACACCGCCAGCAGGAAGCTGCTCCAGCTGAAGTGACGGATTTCCAGAAGTGCACCGACGTCCACCTGACTCATCAGACGGCTGAACAGGTACACGAAAGCAATCACGCCAATGACACTGGCAATACGGCCGATCCAGTGGATCACCCGATAGCCGAGCACCGTGACCACCACGATGACACTGGCGAAAAGCAGGATGCCGACGGTGTCGCTGACCCCGAACAACTGGCCCAGCGCCTGACCCGACAGCATGGTGCCGGTGGCGGTGAAGCCGAGGTACATCAGGCACACCAGCACGATCGGAATCGCCGCGCCGTAGACGCCGAACTGCACCCGGCTGGAAATCATCTGCGGCAGGCCCAGCTTCGGCCCCTGCGCCGCGTGCAGCGCCATGACGCCGCCGCCCAGCAGTTGACCGATCAGCAGACCGATCAACGACCAGAACACATCGCCGCCCAGCACCACGGCCAGGGCCCCGGTGACAATCGCGGTGATTTGCAGGTTGGCACCCATCCACAGGGTGAACTGACTGAATAGACGACCGTGTCTTTCCGCTTCCGGGATGTAGTCGATCGAACGCCTTTCGATCAACGGTTTGTTGCTTGCACGATCGGTGTTGCCAGCCATGATTCAACCTCTGTGGATTGTTCTGGGTTTTGTTGTTGTATTGGCTTGCGCGGGAGCGAGCTGGCTCCCGCCGTTTTTTATTTGCCGGTGATCATCGGCAGGTTCAGCCCTTGCTCCCTGGCGCAGTCAATGGCGATCTGGTAACCGGCATCGGCGTGACGCATCACACCGGTGCCCGGGTCGTTGTGCAGCACGCGAGCGATACGCTCGGCTGCT
>NZ_JBJUVZ010000002.1:0-650866 GCF_046097675.1 Pseudomonas sp. UV AK001 | reverse complement strand
CATCTAGAATTCGCCGTCAACCCCTTATTTCAACTTTACTCAGATTTCAGCGTAATCCGTGCAAAAGCCTTCTTGCCTGCCTGACAAACGTGAGTCGCGCCGAGCACGTATATAAAGGAGCGATCGACAACTTCACCATCTATACGCACACCACCGGAAGCCAGCAGATCACGAGCAGCCGCCGAGTTCTTCACCAGGCCAGCCTTATTAAGGACAGCAGCAATCGGCATATCCTCGGCAGCAGTCAGCTCGACCTCTGGCAAATCATCTGGCAGCTCGCCGTCCTTCATACGGTTACCCGCACCACGGTGAGCATTGGCAGCAGCCTCTTCCCCATGGAAGCGCGCAACAATTTCTTCAGCCAGCTTGATCTTGATGTCGCGAGGGTTGGCACCCGCCTCTACATCGGCACGGAAAGCATTGATCTCATCCATCGAACGGAAGCTGAGCAGCTCGAAATAGCGCCACATCAATACATCCGGGATAGAAACCAACTTGCTGTACATGACACCCGGCGCTTCCTGGATACCGACGTAGTTGCCCAATGACTTGGACATCTTTTTAACGCCATCCAGCCCTTCGAGCAGCGGCATCGTCAGAATGCACTGAGCCTCCTGACCATAACCACGCTGCAGCTCGCGACCCATCAGCAGGTTGAACTTCTGATCGGTACCACCCAGCTCAACATCCGCACGCAATGCAACCGAGTCATACCCCTGAACCAGCGGATAGAGGAACTCATGAATGGCGATTGGCTGATTGGTGGTGTAGCGCTTGTCGAAGTCGTCACGCTCGAGCATACGAGCAACGGTGTATTGCGAAGTCAGACGAATAAAGTCCGCAGGCCCCATCTGATCCATCCAGGTGGAGTTGAACGCGACTTCGGTTTTCGCCGGATCAAGAATCTTGAACACCTGAGTCTTGTAGGTCTCGGCGTTTTCCAGAACCTGCTCACGGGTCAACGGAGGACGCGTGGCGCTCTTGCCGCTCGGATCACCGATCATTCCGGTGAAGTCACCAATCAGGAAGATCACCTGATGCCCCAGTTCCTGGAACTGACGCAGCTTATTAATAAGCACAGTGTGACCAAGGTGCAGATCCGGCGCCGTTGGATCGAAGCCGGCCTTGATTCGCAGCGGCTGGCCACGCTTGAGCTTTTCGATCAGCTCGGACTCGACCAACAGTTCTTCCGCACCACGTTTAATCAGCGCTAGCTGCTCTTCAACCGACTTCATAACAGACCCGCAAGGCTCAGATTCAAAGGGAACCAACCATACAAGATCGCGCACCAATTACAAGTTTTGCCCGGCGCACGGATACCAATCCACGGGCGAGATACCTGCGGACTTGCCTCAGAGATGATTTGGTTATATTTTATACAGTTATTTCATCTTCATCATGTCATTCATCTTTTCCAATTCATCTTTTCAAAGTCAAAACTACTTATGACCACTGAACCGTCTAAAGCGCCACCGCTTTACCCGAAGACCCACCTGCTTGCCGCAAGTGGGATCGCCGCCCTTCTCAGCCTGGCGCTCCTGGTATTTCCTTCCAGTGATGTTGAAGCCAAAAAGACGACCCTGAGCCTTGAGCTGGAAAGTCCTGCTGAACAACTGACACAAGATCAAGACGCTGCTGATGCGGTTCAAGCCACAAATGAACCAGTAGCCTCACCCTTCGCCCAGATCGAAAACAGCGCAGAAGACACACCCGAAACCGCCCAGGCCGCACCAGCACCTGCACCGGTCGCGCCTGAAAAGAAGGCTCCAGGCCACAGGGAAGTGATCGTCTCCAAGGGTGACACCCTTTCGACACTGTTCGAAAAGGTTGGCCTCCCCGCCGCTGCCGTGCACGAAGTTCTGGCCAGCGACAAACAAGCCAAGCAGTTCAGCCAGCTCAAACACGGCCAGAAACTCGAATTCGAACTCAATCCACAAGGCCAACTGACCAATCTGCACAGCAAGGTCAGCGACGTTGAAACCATCACCCTGACCAAGAACGACAAGGGTTATGTCTTCAACCGCGTTACCGCTAAGCCGACCGTTCGTACCGCCTATGTCCACGGCGTGATCAATAGCTCCCTGTCCCAGTCCGCCGCACGCGCCGGCCTGTCCCACAGCCTGACCATGGATATGGCCAGCGTATTCGGCTACGACGTCGACTTCGCCCAGGATATCCGTCAGGGTGACGAGTTCGACGTGATCTACGAACAGAAAGTGGTCAATGGTAAAGCCGTCGGAAACGGCCCGATTCTCTCCGCCCGCTTCACCAACCGCGGCAAGACCTACACCGCCGTGCGTTACACCAACAAGCAAGGTAACAGCAGCTACTACACTGCCGACGGCAACAGCATGCGCAAGGCGTTCATCCGTACTCCGGTGGACTTCGCCCGCATCAGTTCCAAGTTCTCCATGGGCCGCAAACACCCGATCCTCAACAAGATCCGCGCCCACAAAGGCGTCGACTACGCCGCCCCACGCGGTACGCCTATCAAGGCTGCCGGCGATGGCAAAGTACTGTTGGCCGGTCGCCGTGGTGGTTACGGCAACACCGTGATCATTCAGCACGGCAACACCTACCGCACGCTGTACGGTCACATGCAAGGCTTCGCCAAAGGCGTGAAAACCGGCGGTACCGTCAAGCAGGGCCAGGTCATCGGCTACATCGGCACTACCGGCCTGTCTACCGGCCCGCACCTGCACTATGAGTTCCAGGTCAACGGCGTTCACGTCGACCCGTTGGGCCAGAAGCTGCCAATGGCCGATCCGATCGCCAAATCCGAGCGCGCGCGCTTCCTGGCGCAGAGCCAGCCGTTGATGGCGCGCATGGACCAAGAGAAGGCCACCATGCTGGCCTCGAGCAAGCGTTAAGCAATGGCTCTTTATATCGGCGTGATGTCCGGAACCAGCCTCGATGGCCTGGACATCGCCCTGATCGAGCAGACCTCGGCGATCAACCTGATCGCCACGCACTACATTCCCATGCCTGAATCCCTGCGCGCCGAGCTGCTTGGCTTGTGCGCCAGCGGCCCCGACGAGATTGCCCGCTCGGCCATCGCCCAGCAGAACTGGGTGAAACTTGCCGCCGAAGGCATCCACGTCCTGCTCGAACAGCAACAGCTCAAACCCGAAGCCATTCGCGCAATCGGCAGCCACGGCCAGACCATTCGCCACGAACCGGCACGCGGTTTCACCGTACAGATCGGCAACCCTGCCCTGCTGACCGAGCTGACCGGCATTACGGTAGTCAGTGACTTCCGCAGCCGCGATGTGGCCGCCGGCGGCCAGGGCGCCCCTCTGGTTCCGGCCTTCCATGAAGCGTTGTTCGAAGAGCGTACCGGCAACCGCGCAGTCCTGAATGTCGGCGGTTTCAGCAATCTCAGTCTGATTGAGCCGAACAATCCTGTAGCCGGTTTCGACTGCGGTCCCGGGAATGTTCTGATGGATGCGTGGATTCATCGACAGCGTGGCGAAAACTATGATCGCAACGGTCAATGGGCAGCCAGCGGAAAAGTTGAACCAACCCTTCTCAAGGCATTGTTGAGCGATTCCTTCTTCTCGACCAAAGGCCCGAAGAGCACCGGCCGGGAAGTGTTCAACCTGCCCTGGCTGGAACAGCAACTGTCACACCTGCCGGATTTCGCTCCCGAAAACGTACAGGCAACGCTGCTCGAACTGACAGCGCTGACCATCGTCGAATCGCTGCAAAGCGCTCAATCGAATACCGAAGAACTCCTGGTCTGCGGCGGTGGGGCCCACAACGCTACACTGATGAAACGCCTGGCCGACCTGCTGCCCAACACGAAAGTCGCCAGCACCGCGACTCACGGTGTCGATCCAGACTGGGTCGAAGCCATGGCCTTTGCCTGGCTGGCGCATTGCTGCCTTGAAGGTATCACCGCCAATCGCCCCAGCGTCACCGGCGCTAAGGGCCTGCGCGTACTCGGCGCCATCTATCCCAATTAAGACAAAGCGCAGATAACAAAACGCCGCAGAACCGTGAGGTTCTGCGGCGTTTTGTTGTGTACGGTGAAGCGAGATCAGATCGAGAACGAAGAACCGCAACCACACGTCGTGGTGGCATTCGGATTCTTGATCACGAAGCGCGAACCTTCCAGACCTTCCTGGTAGTCCACTTCGGCACCTGCCAGATACTGGAAGCTCATCGGATCAACCACCAGGCTCACACCTTCGCGCTCGACGATGGTGTCGTCCTCGGCCACATCTTCATCGAAGGTGAAGCCGTACTGAAACCCTGAACAACCGCCGCCCGTAACGAATACGCGCAGCTTCAAGCGATCATTCCCCTCTTCATCGACCAGGCTCTTCACCTTGTGCGCAGCACCCTGAGTGAATTGCAAAGCCGTGGGGGTGAAGGATTCGACGCTCATGCTGACTATCTCCCGGCGTTACGCCGCCATAATGCGTGATGACGCGCATTATCCGCTTGTCCTAGAAAATCGGTCAACTATTGTTACGGTATATCAATAAAGCCATCAGCGACCCGGAATGCAAAAAGGCCCGTCAGACGGGCCTTTTCACCAAGCAGGATCAGTCTTACGGCAGCATGCCCGCGTGGGACAGACCAAAGCGCTCATCCAGACCGAACAGAATGTTCATGTTCTGCACCGCCTGGCCCGACGCGCCCTTGACCAGGTTATCGATCACCGACAGCACTACCACCAGATCACCATCCTGTGGGCGATGGACCGCGATACGGCAAACGTTCGCGCCGCGCACGCTGCGGGTTTCCGGATGGCTGCCGGCCGGCATCACGTCGACGAACGGTTCATTGGCATAACGCTTTTCGAACAGCGCCTGCAAATCCACCGAGCGATCCACCACGGTTGCATAGAGCGTGGAATGAATGCCACGAATCATCGGCGTCAGGTGTGGCACGAAAGTCAGGCCGACATCCTTGCCCGCTGCACGGCGCAGACCCTGACGAATTTCCGGCAGATGACGGTGACCTTTCACCGCATAAGCCTTCATGCTTTCCGACGTCTCGGAGTACAGCGAACCTACGGCAGCACCACGACCGGCACCGCTGACACCGGACTTGCAGTCGGCGATCAGGTGGGAAGCGTCGGCAATGCCCGCCTCTAGCAATGGCAGGAAACCCAGCTGCGTTGCAGTCGGATAGCAACCCGGCACCGCGATCAGGCGCGCTTTCCTGATTTGCTCACGGTTGACTTCCGGCAAGCCGTAAACCGCTTCGTCCAGCAGCTCCGGCGCGCCGTGCGGCTGGCCGTACCACTTGGCCCATTCATCGGCGTCCTGCAGGCGGAAGTCGGCCGACAGGTCAATAACCTTGGTGCCCGCTGCCAGCAATTCACCGGCCAGTGCATGGGCAACGCCGTGCGGAGTCGCGAAGAACACCACGTCGCAAGCACCCAGGGTTTTGATGTCCGGCACGCTGAAGGCCAGGCCGTCGTAGTGACCGCGCAGGTTCGGGTACATGTCAGCCACGGCCAGACCGGCCTCGGATCGGGAAGTGATCACAACCACTTCTGCCTGCGGATGCTGTGCCAACAGACGCAGCAGTTCGACACCGGTGTAACCCGTGCCGCCGACGATACCGACCTTGACCATAAACCTGCCCTCAACGAACCCACTGGAAAGCCGTCGATAATAGGGGCCGCGCGCCCCTGCGACAACCGTCAAGGTGACGTGCGGACGCTCAAGCCTCTACTATCCGGCCTACCGTGAATGAGGGAAAAACCAAAAATGCTCTATCTATGGATCAAAGCGCTGCATATCGTCAGCATCGTGTGCTGGTTTGCCGGACTGTTCTACCTGCCGCGACTGTTCGTCTACCACGCACAAAGTGAAGATACGATCAGCAAGGAACGCTTCATCGTCATGGAGCGCAAGCTGTATCGCGGCATCATGGGCCCGGCGATGATCGCCGCGCTGATCTTCGGCGGCTGGCTGATTTACCTGAACCCGGGCATTTTCAGCAGCGGTGGCTGGATTCACGCCAAACTGACCCTGGTGGTGCTGCTGATCGGTTATCACCACATGTGCGGCGCGCAGGTAAAACGTTTTGCCCGTGGCGAGAACACCCGCAGCCATGTCTTTTATCGCTGGTTCAATGAAGTCCCGGTTCTGATATTGCTGGCTATCGTAATTCTGGTCGTGGTCAAGCCGTTCTAACTTCAACTGGTTCAACTTTCCGGGGTACTTCCGATGTCGCTGCCCGCTCTGCTCGAACAACGTCTGCGTCTGCCCGTCGTGGCTGCGCCGATGTTCCTGATTTCCAATCCAGAACTGGTGCTCGCGTGCTGTCGCAATGGCGTGGTCGGCAGCTTTCCGGCGCTCAACCAACGCGAAAGCAGCGGGTTCAAGGCCTGGCTGGAACAGATTGAAGCGGGACTGGCGACACTGGATAACCCGGCGCCTTATGCCGTGAACCTGATTGTTCACAAGAGCAATCCGCGTCTGGAGGCGGATCTGAACATCTGCGTCGAGCACAAGGTGCCTATCGTCATCACCAGCCTCGGTGCGGTGAAGGAATTGGTCGATGCAGTGCACAGCTACGGCGGCCTGGTTTTTCACGACGTGACGACTCGCCGCCATGCGGAAAAAGCCGCCGAAGCCGGCGTCGATGGCTTGATCGCCGTGGCGGCCGGCGCCGGTGGACATGCCGGTACCTGGAGCCCGTTCTCACTGATCGCCGAGATTCGCCAGTTCTTCAACAAGACGCTGCTGCTTGCAGGATGTTTGAACCACGGCCATGAGATTCTCGCCGCACAACTGCTCGGCGCGGATTTGGCCTACTTCGGTACGCGATTCATCGGTACGACTGAAAGTCATGCGCCCGACGCCTACAAGGAGATGCTGCTGACAGCCAAGGCAGCGGACATCATTCATACTCCTGCCGTGTCTGGAGTCCCGGCCAGCTTCATGCGCCAAAGCCTGGAGGCTGCCGGTTTCGATATGGCGGCACTGCAAGGCAAGGGTGAAGTGAACTTCGGCGACAAACTCAAGCCGATCAATGATGAAGCCAAAGCCTGGAAAACCGTGTGGTCGGCCGGCCAAGGGGTTGGCCAGATCGAAGATCTGCCAAGCGTGGACCAACTGGTGGCGCGCCTCGATGCAGAGTATCGCCAGGCCCTGGAGCATGCAGCACAGCTTCCGAAACGCTGGCCGCGCTGAGAAAATTCCGGCCAGTCGTTGCCCGACTGGCCTTACACTTGGCGACTGCAACACGTTTCAATTCAATTTCTTCGCGACAAGGATGCCTCGGCCATGAGCGAAACCCGCTACAAGATCGTTTTCGACGGTGCCCTGCAGCCCGGTGTCGATATCACCACAGCCAAACTGAACCTGGCCGATCTGTTCAAGAGCGATGTGGCCGCCATCGAACGCCTGTTCAATGGCCGCGCCGTCGCCCTCAAACGCGACCTGTCGCACAGCGATGCCCAGGCTTATCTGCAAGCGCTGGGCAAGACCGGGATCGACGCCCGGATCGAACAGGAAACGGCCATCGAACTGAATCTGTCCGATGTGCAGGAACACTCCGCCCCCATGGCTGAGCCTGACTCCCCCTACGCCCCACCCCGAGCCAGTGTCGGTGAACAACTGGCAGAATTCGCCACGCTCAAACCCTTCAGTGTCGAAGGCCGGATCGGACGCCTGCGTTACCTGGCATGGTCGATGGTGTTGAGCCTGGTAACCCTGCCGATCGTCGGCGTTTTTGCGCTGATCGGTCTGGGGCTGGTGAGTACCGACTCGACCAGCGGCCTGATCATCGGCGGTATCTTCGCCTTCTTCCTGTTCCTGGCCTTCGCGATCGTCGGCATCCTGTTCAGCATTCAGCGTCTGCACGATATCGGCTGGTCTGGCTGGCTCTGGCTGCTGACACTCGTACCTTTCGTGGGCAGCTTCTTCCCGCTTGTGATCATGGTCATGCCGGGCAGTACCGGCGCCAATCGCTATGGCCCGCCACCGCCACCGAACAGTACCGCCGTCAAAGTGCTGTGCTCCCTGTGGATCGTCTTCATCGGCCTGTTCTTCGTCGGTGGAATGCTGGGCGGTATTTCCGCCATCCAGCAGGAGTACGAAACCAGCCTCGAAAGCAGTTATGAGAGTGGTTCGGTGACCGCTGATGAAGTCGATGTCGAAGTCGAGCCCGTACCGAATCCGGTGGACGATGCAGCCGAACCTGCACCCGCCCCTGTAGACTCTGCGAAAGAATGAACAGCGCTCCCCGCCGTGACACCTGCGTCCACGGCGCGGAGCTGTTGCGATGGAGAACTGCATGACCCGTTACGCTCTGATCACTGGCGCTTCCAGCGGCATCGGCCTGGCCATGGCCGAAGCCCTGGCCCGCCGTGGCCGCAGCCTGATTCTGGTGGCCCGACAGCGTGATCAGCTGGAAAGCATTGCGATTGAACTGACCCAGCGTTTTGGCGTGGAGGTGCTGTTCCGCGCCTGCGACCTGAGCGAGCCGCTGCGCCTGTCCGGGTTTCTGCTGGAGCTTGAAGAAGGTGACCGGCAGATCGACCTGCTGGTGAACTGCGCCGGCATCGGTACGTGCGGCCCGTTCCTGGCCCAGGACTGGATGACCGAGCAAGACCTGATCGAGGTGAACATCCTCGCCCTCACCCGCCTCTGCCACGCAATCGGCAACAGCATGGCCCTGCAGGGTGGCGGGCAGATTCTCAACGTGGCGTCGGTCGCCGCGTTCAATCCCGGCCCGTGGATGAGCACTTACTACGCCAGCAAGGCCTACGTTCTGCATTTTTCCGAAGCGCTGCGAGTGGAATTGAAAAAGTGCGCCGTGAAAGTCTCGGTGCTCTGCCCTGGCCCGACGCGCACGGCGTTCTTTCGCACGGCGCAACTGAACAACGACAAACTCAACGCCAGCAAACTGCTGATGAGCCCCGAAGAGGTCGCGCTGTATACCGTGCGCGCCCTGGAGAAAAACCGCGCAATCATCATTCCCGGGCGCCGGAACCGCTGGTTCGCCTTTCTGCCGCGACTGGGGTCGCGCTGGCTCAACCGCACCATTGTCGGCATGGTCAACAAGGCTTACTGCCCGCGCTGAAGGGCCGGCAGGCAACTGGCTGGGCGTGGTGATCCCTCGTAGGTACACTCGGCTCAGCTCACACAACGGAGAAAACAGCTGTGGATACTCTGTTCACCAAGATCATCAACCGGGAGATCCCGGCGAAGATCATCTACGAGGACGACCAGGTTCTGGCGTTCCACGACATCGCCCCGCAGGCACCGGTGCATTTTCTGGTGATCCCGAAGAAACCGGTGCGCACCCTCAACGACCTGACCGAAGACGACAAGGCACTGGCCGGGCATATTCTGTTCACCGCCCAGCGTCTGGCGCTGGAACTGGGTTGCGAAGAAGGCTTCCGGGTGGTGATGAACTGCAATGAAAAGGGTGGGCAGACGGTCTACCACATTCATATGCACGTACTCGGTCAACGCCAGATGAACTGGCCGCCGGGCTGATCGACTTGAAATCTGTGGGGGCGCCCTGCTCCCACATGACCCAGCGCAAACCTTCCCCGGCCGATTCGGTTAAACTGGCCGCCGAGATTCTTCCCGGAGGTCAGCATGACTACCCAACGTCACTACTCGCCAATTGACCGTCTTCTGCTGCAAGCCGATGCCGCAATGCGAACCCTGCTGCCCTTCAGCGGCCAGCCGTACCGTCCGTCGCCGGCCATCGTGCAGCCCGACGTGCAGATGAGCGACGAAGACACCCGCCACGTCGCCGGCCTGATGCGTATCAACCATACAGGCGAAGTCTGTGCCCAGGCGCTGTATCAAGGCCAGGCTCTGACCGCCAAGCTGCCGCAGGTTCGCGAAGCCATGGAGCATGCGGCTGAAGAAGAGATCGATCATCTGGTCTGGTGCGAACAACGCATTCACCAGCTGGGCAGCCACACCAGCGTGCTCAATCCGCTGTTCTATGGAATGTCGTTCGGGATCGGCGCAGTCGCCGGGCTGATCAGCGACAAGGTCAGCCTCGGTTTTGTCGCGGCGACCGAGCATCAGGTGTGCAAGCACTTGAACGAGCATCTGGAGCAACTGCCGGCCGAGGATGAAAAATCCCGGGCAATTCTTGAGCAGATGCGTATCGATGAAGAACATCACGCGGAAAGCGCACTGGAAGCTGGCGGTTTCCGCTTCCCGGCACCGGTGAAGTTCGGCATGAGCCTGTTGGCCAAAGTGATGACCAAGAGCACCTACCGAATCTGAAAAACGCCCATAAAAAAGGCGACTGCCGCAAAGCAGTCGCCTTTTTTTTGCACGGATTTCTTAGCTCGGCATATTGCGCGCGTAGAAGATTTCCAGCATTTCGTGTTTCACACGCTCGGTCACCTGAGCACGTTGCTCGGACGACAGGTTGCTGGTGGCATCGCCGAACAGGTAGTTATCCAGTTCGAAGTTCTTCAGCAGCATTTTGGTGTGGAACAGGTTTTCCTGGTACACGTTCACGTCGGTCATCTGGTACGCGTCGCGGGTGTCTTCGGAGAGGTAGTTCTGGATCGAGTTGATCTCGTGGTCGATGAAGTGCTTGTTGCCTTCAACGTCACGGGTGAAGCCGCGCACACGGTAATCCACGGTCACGATGTCCGAATCGAACTGGTGAATGAGGAAATTGAGCGCTTTGAGCGGTGAAATGACTCCACAGGTCGACACATCGATGTCCACACGGAACGTCGCAATACCGGCGTCCGGATGGATTTCCGGATACGTATGCACCGTGATGTGACTCTTGTCGAGGTGGGCCAGGATGATTTCCGGCAGCGGACCCGGGGACTCTTCGATCTGGCTTTCGGTCGGGGTGACCGGTTCTTCCGAGATCAGAATCGTGACGCTGGCACCCTGAGGCTCATAGTTCTGACTGGCAATGTTCAGAATGTTGGCACCAATGATTTCGACAACTTCCGTGAGGATCTGCGTCAGGCGTTCGGCGTTGTACTCTTGATTGATGTACTCGACGTAAGCCTGCTGGTCTTGCGGGGTTTCCGCGTAGCAGATGTCATAGATGTTGAAGCTCAAGGTCTTTGTCAGGTTATTGAACCCGTGGAGCTTGAGTTTGCTTTTCACCGTTAAAAACTCTCTATGTATGCGGCCCGGCCGCGTGATCAAGCATGCCCGTCAAGTGCGAACGACGCACCTGCGTAGGACGGTTAACACCTCTTCGCGATGGCGATTTTGGTTATCTGTTCAGGCGGATGACCCGTCGGCTGACCGATCACTGCCCTGAAAAAAGTGGCGCATTATGCAGACGTCAGCGGGGGATCGCCAGAGTCTGCACTGCTTTTATGATAGTTGAATGTCGGCTCAGCCGAGTTCGACGATTTCGTAGTCGTGGGTGATTGCCACGCCGGCGGCGCCGAGCATGATCGAGGCCGAGCAGTACTTCTCCGCCGACAGCTCGATGGCGCGTTTGACCTGGGCTTCTTTCAGACCACGGCCCTTGACCACGAAGTGCATGTGGATCTTGGTGAACACCTTTGGATCTTCGGTCGCACGTTCGGCGTCCAGGAAAGCCTCGCAGCTTTCAACGGCCTGACGGGATTTCTTCAGAATGCTGACCACGTCGAAATTGCTGCAACCGCCAACGCCCAGCAGGAGCATCTCCATCGGGCGAACACCCAGATTGCGACCACCGGCGTCCGGCGGACCGTCCATGACCACGACATGACCGCTGCCGGATTCGCCGAGGAACATGGCTTCGCCAGCCCATTGGATGCGTGCCTTCATCGCCAAGACTCCACTGTAGAAAAAAGGGTCGCCAGCTTAGCACAGGGCCCCGGTTTGACTGTGAGCGGTGATCCTAGGACCGATGCCTTTACTGCGTAGGTAATTTCTCGAATTTTCGACGAAGTGTCTGGTAAGCTGGCGCCAATTCACTGGCGCCCCAAGCCGGTATTTGTAGCGATCGCCTCAGCGCCTCATATAAAAACCAAATATAACCGTGCAGTCTTTTCGGGATACAACCATGGTTGGTATTACCCCCACACCCAAAATCAAGAACCTCGACAAGCTGCTGATGCATTGCCAGCGCCGGCGCCACGCGGCCAAGAGCAACATCATCTGCGCCGGGGATCGCTCGGACACGCTGTACTTCATCATCCGCGGCTCGGTCACGATCCTGATCGAGGACGACGACGGCCGCGAGATGATCATCGCGTACCTGAATGCCGGCGACTTCTTCGGTGAGCTGGGCCTGTTCGAACAGGCCGGCCAGGAACAGGAGCGCAGTGCCTGGGTGCGGGCCAAGGTCGAGTGCGAAGTCGCGGAGATCAGCTACGCCAAATTCCGTGAATTGTCGCAACAGGATCCAGACATTCTTTACGTGCTCAGCGGACAAATCGCACAACGCTTGCGCAACACCACGCGCAAGGTCGGCGACTTGGCGTTCTTCGATGTCACGGGTCGTGTTGCTCGCTGCTTGCTGGAGCTATGCAAGCAACCCGACGCGATGACCCACCCGGACGGCATGCAGATCAAGGTGACCCGTCAGGAAATCGGGCGGATTGTCGGTTGTTCGCGGGAGATGGTCGGTCGCGTGCTCAAGGATCTTGAGGAACGCAACCTGGTGGATGTGAAAGGCAAGACCATGGTGGTCTTCGGCACTCGCTGAGTTCGAAAACTCAGCCGGCGTAGATCTGCGCCAGCATCAAACGAAAGAGTTCATCGAGTCGCGCCAAGGCATGGGGCGCCGGGAATTTCTCATGCAACGCGATGTGGCTTGCAGCGCGTACCCGTTGCTCCAGGCCGCACGCCTCATTGAAGCGGTTGACCGCCGCCACCATCGATTCGCGCTCGTCATCCAGCAGCATCGCACCGTGCACCAATCCCACCGGGCGCTGACCACCCTGACTCTGGCGCCAGCGCTGAGCGGTGCCGACCATCTTGCGACCGTCGAGGTTGACGTTGAAACGACCGTCACAGAACGCACCGTCGATTTCACCCAGCGAAGACGTGCCACCCAACTCATCCAGCAACTGACAGATCGGATCACACAGGCGCCGGTAACCGGTTTCGATGCGGTTCAGATCGCCTTCGCTGCGAGGCGGTGCGTAGACCAAGGCAATGTTGATTGTCGAAGCCGATTGCGGAACAGGTTCACCGCCAGTTTCACGCAACAACACCGGCCAACCGGCAGCGGCAGAGACTTCGCAGGCGTGATCGAATCCGGGGAGGCGGTTCAAACGACGCGGCATGACCAAAGCACGATCACTGGGCTGCCAGAACAGCAAACCGAATTCGGCATTACCGGCGCAGACCGAGGCCAGCAGATCCTGCTCGGCTTGCAGGCCGGCTTCAATGGTCAGGGAAGTGGGGATCATAAGGTTTCCATAGGACGTAGAGCCTGAGGTGAATCTTATGCTGCCTTCGCGGGCCAGCCCGCTCCCACAGGGATACGGGCGCCTGCGAAGAGTCGATCAGTCGAGGGTCGAACCGCTCACCGGAACGCCGCGCTCAGGGAAGAACAGACGTTGCAGTTCAATGCCCGGGCTTTCGGCGCGCATGAATGCTTCGCCGACCAGGAACGCGTAAACGTCGCTGATTTCCATCAGTTCGACATCGGCACGGTTGAGGATCCCGCTCTCGGTGATCACCAGACGATCGCGCGGAATGCGCGGCAGCAGGTCGAGAGTGGTTTCCAGGCTCACGTCGAAGGTGTGCAGGTTGCGGTTGTTGACCCCGACCAGCGGCGTGTCGAGGGTCTTCAATGCGCGCTCGAGTTCATCGCCGTCGTGGACTTCCACCAGCACATCGAGGCCGACGCCTTTGGCAACCGAAGCCAGCTCGGCCATTTTCACGTCATCCAGTGCGGAGACGATCAGCAGCACACAATCGGCGCCCAGGGCGCGGGCTTCGACGATCTGGTACGGATCGATCATGAAGTCCTTGCGGATCACCGGCAGCGAGCACGCGGCGCGGGCCTGTTGCAGGTAAGCATCGGCGCCCTGGAAGTAATCGATATCGGTCAGCACCGACAGGCAGGTCGCCCCGCCCTTCTCGTAGCTTTTGGCGATGTCGGCGGGAACGAAGTTCTCGCGGATCACGCCTTTGCTCGGCGATGCCTTCTTGATTTCGGCGATCACGGCCGGTTGTTTCTTCTTGGCCTGCGCCAGCAATGCCTGGGCAAAACCACGGGGTGCATCGGCCGCCTTGGCCAGACTTTCCAGCTCGCTCAGGCTCACACGGGCGCTACGCTCGGCGACCTCCTGAACCTTGCGGGCCAGAATGTTTTCCAGAACCGTCGGTACACTCATCCCTCATTCTCCACTTTGAATACCGCGGTAAAGGCACCCAACTCCTCGAGCTTCTCACGAGCGAGACCGGTGTGCAGAGCGTCGTGGGCCAGTGCCACGCCTTCTTTAAGACTGGTTGCCAGGTCAGCGGCGTACAGCGCCGCACCGGCATTGAGCACGATCATTTCCGCAGCCTTCTGGCCGTTTTCGGTCTTGCGCTTGCCCAGTGCATCGCGAATCAGCGCCAGCGAAGCGTCCGGGCCCTCGACCGACAGACCGTGCAGGCTCTGGCTCTTCATGCCCAGATCTTCCGGCTCGACCCAATACTCGGTGATCTCGTTGTTCCTCAGCTCGGCCACATAGGTTGGCGCGGCGAGACTGAACTCGTCCAGACCGTCCTTCGAATGCACCACCAGTACATGTTTGCTGCCCAGACGCTGCAAGACTTCGGCCAATGGCCGGCACAGGGCCTGGGTGAATACGCCGACTACCTGATGTTTGACGCCGGCCGGATTCGTAAGCGGGCCGAGCATGTTGAACAGGGTGCGCAGGCCCAGGTCGCGGCGAGGGCCGGCAGCGTACTTCATGGCTTTGTGATGGGTCTGGGCAAACATGAAACCGATGCCGACGTTGTCGATGCAACGTGCCACCTGAACCGGGGTCAGGTTGAGGTAGATCCCGGCCGCTTCGAGCAGATCGGCACTGCCGCTCTTACCCGACACCGCGCGGTTGCCGTGCTTGGCCACAGTGCAGCCGGCAGCAGCAACGACAAAGGCCGAAGCCGTGGAAACGTTGAAAATATTCGCGCCGTCACCACCGGTGCCGACCACATCGACCACGCCGTCGAGGGTCTTGAGTTCGACCTGGTCCGCCAGCTCGCGCATCACCGACACCGCGCCGACGATTTCGTCGATGCTCTCGCTCTTCATGCGCATGGCCATCATGAACGCGCCGATCTGCGCGTCGGTGCATTGGCCGGTCATGATTTCGCGCATCACATCGCGCATTTCTTCGGTGCTGAGGTCGAGGTGATCGACGATACGGCTCAGGGCTGTCTTGATATTCATGGAGAGTCCTTAGCGCGTGCCGCCGGTTTGTTTGAGGAAGTTGGCGAACAGTTCATGGCCCTGCTCGGTGAGGATCGATTCCGGGTGGAACTGTACGCCCTCGATGTTCAGGGTCTTGTGACGCAGGCCCATGATTTCGTCGACCGAGCCGTCGTCATGTTGCGTCCACGCGGTCAGTTCCAGGCAGTCGGGCAAAGTATCGTGCTTGACGATCAGCGAGTGATAGCGAGTAACCGTCAACGGATGATTCAGACCGGCAAAAACGCCCTTGTCCTCGTGGAATACCGGGCTAGTCTTACCGTGCATCACTTGGCGGGCACGTACCACGTCACCGCCAAAGGCCTGGCCGATGGACTGGTGGCCGAGGCAGACGCCGAGGATCGGCAGCTTGCCGGCGAAGTGCTTGATGGCTTCGATGGAGATGCCGGCTTCGGTCGGTGTGCACGGACCGGGGGAGACCACGATGCGTTCAGGGTTGAGCGCTTCGATTTCGGCGATGGTCAGCTCGTCGTTGCGCACGACCTTGACCTCGGCACCCAGCTCGCCGAGGTATTGCACAACGTTGTAAGTAAAGGAGTCGTAGTTGTCGATCATCAGCAACATGGCGTTTCGAACCTCTTGAATTCTGACTTGGAAACAGCCTTCGGATGACTTGCCAGGACGCTGCACAAAGTCGGACGCGCAAGTGGCGACGGCAAGGCGGCATTTCAAACGGGCAAGGAAGGCAGAGCGATACAGATCCGGCGGGGCCGGCAGAAAAGATTCAGGCGCGCCAACGCCAGCGGGCGTGTGCCTTGATGACTTGATCCAGAAGTTTGCTGGTGATCAACACGGGGAAGGTCTCGTTCATACGTTCCCGCACAGTAACTTAGCTGGGCAGAGCGTGCAATATGGCCGGGCCTGACGGGGGGAAAACTATGGGAGGGTTGACGACCGATGGCAAAACGCCGGAAGTTTTTGGTACTGTCGTTTCGTTCCATACAACAATAAATAAACGGACTTGCTCATGATCAAACAGACGTTGTTTGTACCGCTCGCCGGATGCCTGCTCGCGATGGCCTGCGCCCAGGCGAACGCCGCACCCAATCCTTATTCGAATTTCGTTGTCTTCGGTGACAGTCTCAGCGACGCGGGGACGTTTTCCGATCCGGACGGTCCGGCCGGCTCGGTCAAACGGTTTACCAACCGCACCGGCCCCAACTATCAGGACGGCAGCGGAGAGTTCTACTCGCTCAACGCCACCCAACTGATTGGCGGCCGCCTGGGCTTCACGCCGAATCAGACCGCCTCCGCGGATTCGGCGGTACGCGCCGGCCAGGGTTTGCCGGATGGCAATAACTGGGCGGTCGGCGGCTATCGCACCGACCAGATTCTCGACTCGATCACCACTACATCCGCCAGCGGTGAACGCACCCGTGCCGGCTACCTGCCGTCGAACGGCTTCCGCGCCGACCCGAATGCGCTGTATTACCTGACCGGAGGCGGCAACGACTTCCTGCAGGGCCGCGTCACCAGTCTGCCTCAGGCCAATGCCGCCGCCGACCGACTGGTCGACAGTGTGCGCACCCTGCAAGGCGCGGGCGCCCGCTACATCATGGTCTGGCTGCTGCCGGACATCGGCCTGACCCCGGCCATAAACGGTTCTCCACTGCAAAGCTTCACGTCGCAACTCAGCGCCCAGTTCAACACCGAACTGGTGAGCCAGCTGCAGACGGTCAACGCCAACGTCATTCCGTTGAACATCCCGGTGCTGCTCAAGGAAGCGTTTGCCAATCCGGCCCAGTTCGGCCTGGCCACCGATCAGAATCTGGTCGCCACCTGCTTCAGCGGCGACGGCTGCACCGAGAACGCCCGGTACGGGATCAACAGCGCGACACCGGATCCGACCAAGCTGATTTACAACGATTCGGTGCACCCGACCGAAGCCGGGCAACGTTTGATCGCCGACTACGCCTACTCGTTGCTGGCTGCGCCGTGGGAGCTGACCCTGCTGCCGGAAATGGCCCAGGGCACGTTGCGCGCGCATCAGGATGAATTGCGCAATCAATGGCTGGCCGACTGGGAAAACTGGCAAGGCGTTGGCCAATGGCGGGCGATTGTCTCCGCTGGAGGCCAGCATCAGGACTTCGACGACCAGCACGCCGGGGCAAGTGCCGACGGCAACGGTTACAACCTGAACATCGGTGGCAGCTACCGCCTCGACGACGCCTGGCGCGTGGGTGTGGCGGCAGGTTTCTATCATCAGAAAATCGAAGCCGGCGACAACGACTCCGAGTACAAGCTCAATTCCTACATGGGCACCGCGTTCGCCCAGTACCAGCAAAACCGCTGGTGGGGTGACCTGGCCGTTACCGCCGGACATCTGGACTACGACAGCCTGAAGCGCAAGTTCCAACTCGGGGTCAACGAACGCGGCGAGAAAGGCGATACCGACGGCTATGTACTGGCCATCGGCGGCCGCGTCGGCTACGACATCGCGCCAGAGGCCAGCAGCCCGTGGCATCTGTCGCCCTTCGTCAGCGCCGATTTCGGCAAGGTCGAAGTCGACGGTTACTCGGAAAAAGGCGCGGACGCCACTGCGCTGACCTTCGATGACCAGTCGCGCAACTCCCGCCGCCTCGGTCTCGGCATCCAGGGCAAATACCAGATCACCGCACAGACCCAGGTCTTCGGCGAATTCGCCCACGAGCGCGAATACAACGACGACGCCCAGGATCTGACGATGAACCTCAACAGCCTGCCGAACAATCGCTACACCCTGGAAGGCTACACACCGCAGACCAACCTCAACCGCCTGAACCTGGGCGTCAGCCACAACCTCACCAAGGAAGTGGCCCTTCGCGCCAGCTACAACATTCGCAAGGATGACGACTTTACCCAGCAAGGCGTCAATGTTGGCGTAAGTCTCGACTTCTGATCAGTCGGCAATAAAAAACGCGGCGCCCTCACAGGCGCCGCGTTTTTTTGTGGCTGAATCCCCCGTCACTCAGTCCGGGGTTTGCTCCGCGAGAGCAACAGCCCGGAACATCGCCCGACGCTTGTTGATGGTTTCTTCCCATTCCAGCGCCGGTACCGAGTCGGCAACGATGCCGCCACCGGCCTGCACATGCAGCTCGCCGTTCTTGATGACGGCAGTGCGGATCGCAATCGCGGTGTCCATGTTGCCGTTCCAGGCGAAGTACCCGACCGCACCGCCATACACTCCACGCTTGACCGGTTCCAGTTCGTCGATGATTTCCATCGCACGGATCTTCGGCGCCCCGGACAGGGTGCCCGCCGGCAGAATCGCCCGCAGCGCGTCCATGGCGGTCAGGCCGGATTTCAGCTGGCCGGTCACGTTGGACACGATGTGCATCACGTTGGAATAACGCTCGATGACCATTTTCTCGGTGAGTTTCACCGAACCGATTTCCGAAACGCGACCGGTGTCGTTGCGACCGAGATCGATCAGCATCAGATGCTCGGCGATCTCCTTGTCGTCGGACAGCAGGTCTTCTTCCAGCGCCACGTCGGCCTCTTCGGTAGCCCCGCGAGGACGGGTGCCGGCAATCGGGCGTACGGTGATCAGGTTGTCTTCGACCCGCACCAGCACTTCCGGCGAGCTGCCGACGACGTGGAAATCACCGAAGTTGAAGAAGTACATGTACGGCGTCGGGTTGAAGCAACGCAGCGCACGGTACAGATCGATCGGCGCAGCCTTGAAGTCGATCGACATGCGCTGGGACGGCACAACCTGCATGCAGTCACCGGCGAGAATGTATTCCTTGATGGTGTCGACGGCTTTTTCGTAGTCATCCTGGGTGAAACTGGAGCGGAACACCGGCTCGGCCGCCTGTTGCTTGCTGAAATCCAGACCCCGGCGCGGGGTGATCGGCTGACGCAGCTTTTCCAGCAGTTCCTGCAATTGCGCCTGGCCCTGCTCGTAGGCATCAGCCTGCGACGGGTCGGCCAGCACGATCGCGTGCATCTTGCCGGCGAGGTTGTCGAAGACCACCACCGCATCGGAGACCATCAGCAGAATGTCCGGCACGCCCAGCGGATCCGGGTTCGGGCACTTGCCGAGGCGCTTCTCTACATAACGCACGCAGTCGTAGCCGAAGTAACCCACCAGGCCGCCGTTGAAGCGCGGCAGACCGGCGATGGTCGGCACGTTGTAGCGAGCCTTGAAGGTTTCGACGAAGGCCAGCGGGTCTTCGACGTCGTGGCTTTCGGTCTCGACGCCATCGACGGTGATGCTGACGTGATGGTCATGGACCCGCAGCACGGTGCGGCACGGCAGGCCGATAATCGAGTAACGGCCCCACTTCTCGCCGCCCTGCACCGATTCGAGCAGGTAGGAGTTGGGCTGGTCGGCCAGTTTCAGGTAGATCGACAGCGGGGTGTCGAAGTCGGCCAGGGTTTCGCAGGCCAGCGGGATGCGGTTGTAGCCGTCAGCGGCCAGACGCAGGAATTCTTCGCGGATCATAGGGTGCCTCGTGGTGTGAGGTGCAAATCAGTCAGGTGTGCAAACGCGCCGGCAGGCCGGCCAGGAACAAGTCAGGCGCGCCAACGCCAGCGGGCCAGGGCCTTGATGACTTTCATCCAGAGTTTGCGGGTGACCACCACGATGGCGTTTCCAGAAGGGGATTGAGATGCGTCGGGCAACGTTATCTCAGCGGCCGTATCCAGGCAACCGGGAATTAGCTTGCGCAGATCGTCGATCACCAGCGCCGGGGATTCCTCGGCAATCGGCCGGCCATGGTTGTAGCCATAGCTCAGCGCGACACATTTGACCCCCGCCGCTTTCGCCGCCAGCACGTCGCTGCGCGAATCACCGACGAACAGCGATTGCGAGGCCGGAATGCCAGACATCTTCATGACGAAGAACAGCGCCGCCGGATCGGGCTTCTTCTGTGGCAGCGTATCGCCGCCGATGATCCACTTGAAGTAGCGGCCGATCTTCATCTGATCCAGCAGCGGCGCGACGAAGCGCTCCGGCTTGTTGGTGATCAGCGCCATGGCCGCGCCCTGCTTGTGCAGCCATTTCAGGGTGTCGCGCACGCCGGGATAGACCACGGTCAGCTCATGGCTGGCGCCATAGGCTTCCATGAACACCTCCAGCGCATGCTCGGCTTCGACGTCATCCACGGCGGAATGGTCGATGCCGCCGGCCAAGGCGCGGCGCACCAGCACCGGCGCGCCGTTGCCGACCCACTCGCGCACCGACTCGATACCGGCAGGCTTGCGCCCGAGGGAGAGCAGCATGTTATCCACCGCCGCCGCCAGGTCGGGTACCGAGTCGATCAGCGTGCCATCCAGATCGAACATCACCAACCGCGGCAGTTGCCCCGGGAACAGCTGCTCAAAACCGCTCATGGGCGGGCCAGCGCCAGTTCGGAACGCATCTTGTCGATGACTTCCTGATAGTTCGGCGCATTGAAGATCGCCGAGCCGGCCACGAAGGTGTCGGCACCGGCAGCGGCGATTTCACGGATGTTGTTGACGTTGACGCCGCCGTCGATTTCCAGGCGGATGTCACGGCCCGAGGCATCGATGATCGCGCGCGCTTCGCGCAGCTTGTCGAGGGTGCCGGGGATGAATTTCTGCCCGCCGAAGCCCGGGTTGACGCTCATCAGCAAGACCATGTCGACCTTGTCGATCACGTACTTGAGCACGTCCAGCGGGGTCGCCGGGTTGAACACCAGGCCGGATTTGCAGCCGCCTTCACGGATCAGTTGCAGCGAACGATCGACGTGCAGCGTGGCTTCCGGGTGGAAGGTGATGTAGGTGGCGCCGGCCTCGATGAAGTCGCCGACGATGCGATCCACCGGGCTGACCATCAGGTGGGCGTCGATCGGCGCGGTGATGCCGTACTTGCGCAGCGCGGCGCAGACCATCGGGCCGATGGTCAGGTTCGGCACGTAGTGGTTGTCCATGACATCGAAGTGGACGAAGTCGGCACCGGCGGCCAGAACGTTGTCCACTTCCTCGCCCAGGCGGGCGAAGTCGGCGGAGAGAATCGACGGAGCAATAACGAAGGGCTGCATGACGCACCTTTTCTGAGCTAAATCACGATGGCGCGCATTGTATACCTCAAGTTTCCGCGCGCGCACCGTGACCGCGATGATTGGGTTGTGCCATGACGGATGACCGGCGGGTTCTCAGTACGCCGCCCGGTAGATCTTCTCGATGTCGCCAGCGCTGAGCTTGCGCGGGTTGTTGCGCATCAGGCGCTCGATCCCCGCGGCCTCTACGGCCATGGCCGGGATCGCGTCTTCGGGTACGCCGAAACTGCGCAGGCCCAGCGGGATTTCCACCGCTGCGCACAGTTCGGTCATCGCCGTTACGGCGCTGTCGGCCGCTTCATTGAGACTCAGATGAGCGGTCTTCACCCCCATGGCTTCGGCAATATCCTGCATTCGCTCGACGCAGGCCATCTTGTTCCAGGTCATGACATACGGCAGCAACAGCGCATTGCTGACGCCGTGGGCAATATTGAAGCGCCCGCCCAGCGGATACGCCAGCGCATGCACCGCGCCGACCCCGGCATTGCCGAACGCCATGCCGGCCATCAGGCTGGCGGTGGCCATGTCTTCCCGGGCCTGCAGGTTGGATGGATTGGCGTAGGCCTTGGGCAATGACCGGGCGATCAGCTTGATTGCGCCGATGGCCAGCGAATCAGTGATCGGCGAGGCATTCAGCGACAGATAGGACTCGATGGCATGCACCAGCGCATCGACACCACTGGCGGCGGTGACACTGCGCGGACAGGTCAGGGTCATTTGCGGACTGACCAGCGCCACGTCCGGCAACAGGTAATCGCTGACGATGCCTTTCTTCAACTGGGCGACCTTGTCCGAGAGAATCGCCACGTTGGTCACCTCGGAACCGGTGCCGGCCGTGGTCGGGATGGCGATCAGCGGTGGGCCTTTGCGCGGCACCTGGTCGACGCCGAACAGATCTTCCAGCGCACCGTGATAACCGGCATACGCGGCGACACTCTTGGCGATGTCGATGGCACTGCCGCCACCGAGGCCGATCAGCCCGTCATGCCCGCCCTCTCGGTAGACGCGCATGCAATCCTCGACGATGGCGATTTCCGGATCCGGCAGCACCCGGTCGAAGATTTCGTACTCGCGCTCGCCGATCTGCGCCAGCGCCAGCTCCACCGTGCCGGACTTGACCAGCGCGGCATCGGTGACAATCAGCGGGTTGTCGATGTCCAGCCGTGTGAGCTCGGCCGCCAGTTGCTCGATGGCCCCGGCGCCGGTGATCAGTTTGTGAGCGATCTTGAACGAGGAAAGACTCATCGTGCGCAGCCTCTTATAGATGTGGGAGCTGAGCACAAGCGTAGCTGGGGAATTGGGGTTGTCTGGTATTCAGGTTGTGAATGACGGAGGCAAGATCAAAGGCGCCCTCACCCTAACCCTCTCCCGGAGGGAGAGGGGACTGACCGCGGTGAATTTTCGCTATACACCGACCTGAATTACCGAATCGAACTCAGGCTTTGAAAAGCACAGAGACCTGCTCCTTTTATTAAGTCCACCGCATATTCTGAAAACACAAAAAATCGGCTCCCTTTCCCCCTCGCCCCCTTGGGGGAGAGGGTTGGGGTGAGGGGGTAAAGATCTCAAGCCGAATGCTAAACCTGAGCGGTGCGCAGTTTTTCGCTACGCCCACGCAACCACTCCAGCGTCAGCAACAAGATCACCGAGAAGGCAATCAACAACGTCGCAGCCGCAGCAATCGTCGGACTCAGGTTCTCCCGAATCCCGCTGAACATCTGCCGAGGCAACGTCGCCTGCTCGGGCCCGGCAAGGAACAACGTCACCACCACTTCATCGAACGATGTCGCAAAGGCAAACAGCGCACCGGAAATCACCCCCGGCGCAATCAGCGGCAAGGTCACCCGGCGGAACGTCACCAGCGGTGAGGCGCCAAGACTGGCCGCCGCCCGCACCAGGTTATGGTTGAAGCCCTGCAAGGTCGCCGACACCGTGATGATCACGAACGGCACACCCAACACCGCGTGCACCACGATCAGCGAGAAGAAACTGTTGCCCAGCCCCAGCGGCGCGAAGAACAGATAACTGGCCACACCAATGATCACCACCGGCACCACCATCGGCGAAATCACCAGCGCCATCACCAGCGCCTTGCCGGGAAATTCGCCACGGGTCAGGCCGATGGCCGCCAACGTACCGAAGACCATCGCGAGCACGGTCGCCGCCGGGGCGACGATGATGCTGTTCTGCAGCGAGCGCATCCATTCCGCCGAGGCGAAGAAGTCCTGATACCAGTGCAACGAGAAACCTTGCAGCGGGTACACCAGGAAACTGCCCGAATTGAACGACAGCGGCACGATCACCAGCACCGGCAGGATCAGGAACAGCAGGATCAAGCCGCAGAGGATCCGCAAGCTGTAGAACCACACCCGCTCGACGGGCGACATATAAGGACTCAGCATTTCAAATTCCCCTTAGCTCAGGCGCAGGCGACTGGCGCCCACCAGCCAGCTGTAGATCAGATAAAGCACCACGGTCGCCAGCAGCAACAAACCGCCCAGCGCAGTGGCCATGCCCCAGTTGATGCTGGTGTTGGTGTAGAACGCGACGAAGTAGCTGACCATCTGATCGTTCGGGCTGCCCAGCAGCGCCGGGGTGATGTAGTAGCCGATGGCGAGGATGAACACCAACAGGCAACCGGCGCCGACACCGGCGTAAGTCTGCGGGAAGTACACCCGCCAGAAACTGGCGAACGGATGGCAACCGAGGGAAATCGCGGCACGCATGTAGGTCGGCGAGATGCCTTTCATCACGCTGTAGATCGGCAGGATCATGAACGGCAGCAGGATGTGCACCATCGAGATGTAGACCCCGGTGCGGTTGAACACCAGCTCCAGCGGCTTATCGATGATGCCCATAGCCATCAGCGCGCTGTTGATCAAGCCGCCGGATTGCAGCAACACGATCCACGCCGCGACCCGCACCAGGATCGAAGTCCAGAACGGCAGCAGCACCAGAATCATCAACAGGTTGCTTTGACGCGAAGGCAGATTGGCCAGCAGGTATGCCAGCGGATAGGCCAGCACCAGGCAGATCACGGTGATGATCAGGCCCATCCAGAAGGTCCGGGCGAAGATGTCGAGGTAGATCGCCTGATCCGGGGTGGCCGGGGCCAGTTCGCCGAGGTCGTCGATGCGATGATCCACTGCCGCCAACAGATAGAACGGCGTGATGCTGCTGGTGTTGCGCTTCACCGCCTGCCAATAGGCCGGATCGCCCCAGCGTTCGTCGAGGCCTTCCAGCGCTTCTTTATAAGAGGCCGGTTCGCTGGCGAAGGGCAGCGAGCGGGCAGTTTTGGTCAGCAGGCTGCGATAGCCGGCCAACTCCATGTTCAGGCGTTTGGACAGATCGCCCAGGGTCTGGTTTTTGCGCGCTTCGGCGAGGTCTTCGCCGGCGGCCTTGTAGACCGGTTCAGCAGGCAGTCCGCGACCGTCCCAACTGGCAATGGCCGCCACGGTGCGTGGCATGCCGCCCACCACTTCCGGGTTGCCGACGCTTTTGTAGAGCAGCGCCACGATCGGCACCAGGAACACCAGCAACAGAAACAGCACCAGTGGCGCGATCAGCGCCTGGGCCTTCCAGCGGTTGACCCGCTCGGCGCGCTTGAGCTTCTGCTTCAAGGTGGGGCTGTTGCCCTCGTTCAGGGGAACGGCGATGGCCATGACGTACTCCGCAAATCTTTTGAATGACGGCGTCACCCTTGGGGTGACGCCGCGTATGCATCACGCCTTACTTCGCAGCCCAGGCGTTGAAACGCTGCTCCAGTTGCTCACCGTTGTCAGCCCAGAAGCTGACATCGATCTGCACCTGGTTGGCGATGTTTTCCGGGGTGGTCGGCATGTCTTTCAGGATCGCCTTGTCCAGCAAAGGCACGGCCTGGGAGTTGGCCGGACCGTAGGCGATGTTTTCCGAGTAGGTCTTCTGCTGCTGCGGCTGCACCGAGAACGCGATGAATTTCTTCGCCGCTTCGGCACGTGTCTTGTCCAGGCCTTTCGGGATGGCCCATGCGTCGAAGTCGTAGATGCCGCCGTTCCACACCACTTTCAGGTTGGATTCTTTCTGCACCGCAGCGATACGACCGTTGTAGGCCGAGCTCATGACCACGTCACCGGAGGCGAGGTATTGCGGCGGTTGGGCGCCGGCTTCCCACCACTGGATGTTCGGCTTCAGCTCATCCAGTTTCTTGAACGCGCGGTCCTGGCCGTTCTTGCTGGCCAGTTCCTTGTAGACGTCTTTCGGCGCAACGCCGTCGGCCATCAGTGCGAATTCGAGGGTGTACTTGGCGCCTTTGCGCAGGCCACGCTTGCCCGGGAATTTCTTGGTGTCCCAGAAATCCGCCCAGCTGGTCGGTGCGGTTTTCAGCTTGTCGGCGTTGTAGGCCAGTACGGTCGACCACACGAAGAAGCCCACGCCGCACGGCTGGATCGCGCCTTTGACGTAGTCTTCGGTCTTGCCGAACAGCGCAGGATCGAGTTGCTCGAACATGTCTTCGTCGCAGCCTCGGGACAGTTCCGGCGATTCAACCTCCACCAGATCCCAGGACACGCTCTTGGTATCGACCATGGCTTTGACCTTGGCCATCTCACCGTTGTACTCACCCGCGACGATCTTGCCGTTGCCCGCCGCTTCCCACGGTGCGTAGAAGGCTTTGACTTGCGCCGCCTTGTTCGCCCCGCCAAACGACACCACGGTCAGATCCGGGCCGGCGGCCATTGCGCTTGCCGCACCCATCAGGCCCAGGGTCAGGGCTGTGAACTTCAGGGATCTCAACATTTATTGTTCTCTCCACGTGCAGGGTTGGTGTTGGTATTGCCGGGGCGATCAATGCGCCTCATGGGGACGCCCTCACTTAGTTTCCTCACCGCTTTAAGGCACAACCCGAAGGGCCGGGCCTGCTGTTGTGCAGGGCTGCGTTGCTCGAAGCTTATTTGGAATGACCAAACCACGCTTCTCGCGCCTTGCCCTGCACAACAGCAGACCCGGCGCGGTGTGGAAACTAAGTGAGGGCGTCCCCTAGTGGGTCGAGTGCGCGAACGTGCTCGACCTGCCAGCCAAGCGGAACCACGTCGCCGACCGCGAGCGCTGGATCGAGCTCGGCAATCGGTTGTTTCACGAAGAAGTCGGTCTTGCCGCAGACTTCCAGGCGCACCCGGACGTGGTCGCCCAGATAGATGAATTCGGCCACCCGCCCGGAGAAGCGGTTGACGCATTGGTCGCTCGAACCGTTGAGGCTGACGCGCTCCGGCCGGATCGACAGGGTGACCGGTTCGCCGGTCTGGCCGATGTTGACCGCCAGCGCCTCGACCTTTTCCCCGCGACCCAGCTCGACCACACAGCGCTCGCCGTTCTGGCTGAGCAGACGACCGTTGAGGCGGTTGTTCTCGCCGATGAAGTTGGCGACAAAGGTGTTTTTCGGTTCTTCGTAGAGGGTGCGCGGCGGTGCGATCTGCTGGATCTCGCCCTGATGGAACACGGCAACACGGTCGGACATGGTCAGGGCTTCGCCCTGGTCGTGGGTCACGTAGACCACGGTCACGCCGAGGCGCTGGTGCAGGTGTTTGATCTCCATCTGCATGTGTTCGCGCAGTTGCTTGTCGAGGGCGCCGAGGGGTTCGTCCATCAGCACCAGTTGCGGCTCGAACACCAGCGCGCGGGCCAGTGCCACACGCTGCTGCTGACCGCCGGACAGTTGCGCCGGATAACGCGATGCGAAGGCATCGAGCTGGACCATGCTCAGGACTTTCTTGACCTTGTCGCTGACGTCGCTCTTGTTCAGGCCACGCACGGTCAGCGGAAACGCCAGGTTCTCGGCGACAGTCATGTGCGGGAACAGTGCGTAGTTCTGGAACACCATGCCGATGTCACGCTTGTGCGGCGGCACGTTGTTGATCGCGCGCCCGGCCAGGAGGATTTCGCCGGCAGTCGGTGTTTCGAAACCGGCGAGCATCATCAGGCTGGTGGTCTTGCCGGAGCCGGACGGCCCGAGCAGGGTCAGGAACTCGCCCTTGCGAATGTCCAGGTTGAGGTCTTTGACGATCAGGTTCTCGCCGTCGTAGCTCTTCTGCACCCCACGAAAGCTGACCAGCACATCGCTGGCCCCTGCGTTTGATTCGACCTGGCTCATACCCACACCTTTGTTATTGATGACTGCTGTGGGATTAAGCCTAGTGGCTGCTTGCAGTCACGCAAATCGGGGCGCAGGAGAGAATCGCCTCAGCCGGATGGAAGGCCGGGGGTAGGGATTGCCCTACAAGGATGGCGCGTTTGGACACGTCAGGTGGCGGCCCTGAAGCTCCAGCCACAGGAACCGGCAAAAGTGCCTGTCGCTATTGGATATGGGCGTTAGAGGAGCTTGTGTTCCATCGCGTACTTCACCAGCTCGGCAAGTGAGGTGATGTTGAGTTTCTGCATCAGCCGCGCCTTGTGGGTGCTGATGGTCTTGCTGCTCAGGGCCAGTTGCTGGGCGATGTCGTTGACGTTGGCGCCCTGGGCCAGGCGTTCGAACACCGAGAACTCGCGTTCGGACAACAACGAGTGCAGCGGCCGCGTATCGGTCAGGCCGACTTCGAAGACCATGCGGTCGGCCAGTTCCGGATCAATGTAGCGCCCGCCCGCCGCGACCTTGCGGATTGCTGTCAGCAGCAATGCCGGATCGCTGTCCTTGGTCGCATACCCGGCAGCGCCGACCTTCAGCGCCCGGGCGGCCATCTGCGCTTCGTCGTGCATCGACAGCACCAGAATCGCCGGCGGATTGTTCAGCGCGCGGATGCGCGGAATCGCTTCCAGCCCGTTGACCCCGGGCATGGAAATATCCAGCAGCACCACCTCGCACGGCACATTGCGCAGGGTTTCGAGCAACTGCTCGCCATTGCTCGCCTCCCCCACCACTTGCAGATCCTTGGCCAGGCCGATCAATTGCTTGATGCCTTCGCGAACGATGGTGTGGTCTTCGGCTACCAGTACACGGATCACTTACTTCTCCTCATCCAGAGGCACCCGCACGCTCAGTGTGGTGCCCTCGCCCGGCGCGCTGTCGAGTGACAACTGCCCGCCCATGATCAACACCCGCTCGCGCATGCCCACCAGTCCAAAGGATGTCGGCCTGCCCGCAGCGGCGACAAATCCTACGCCATCATCGCTGACGGTCAGACACAAATCGGTGCCCTCCAGCGCCAGCGTCAGTTCCACAGTATGCGTCCGGGCGTGGCGCATGACGTTGGTCAGCGCCTCCTGGAGGATGCGGAACAGGCCGATGGCCTTGGCGTCGCTGAGCGGTGGCAGATTGTCCGGCACCTGCACCAGACACGGAATCTGCGTGCGCGCCTCGAAACGCCGGGCCTGCCATTCGATCGCCGAGGCAATCCCGGCATCGAGAATCGGCGGGCGCAATGCCGTCGCTACGTCGCGCACCAACTGGAACAACTGGGCGATCAGGCGTTTCATGCTGTTCAGGCGCTCGTTCAGACCCGGGTCGAGTTGCGCATAGGCCAGTTCGCACATCGATGTCTCCAGTTTCAGCACCGTCAACATCTGCCCCAGTTCGTCGTGAACCTCGCGGGCGATGCGCGCCTTCTCCTCTTCCCGCACGCTTTCGAGGTGCGCGGAAAGTTCGCGCAACTGCTCCCGCGATGCCGCCAGCTCCAGTTCGATGCGCTTGCTTTCGGTGATATCCCAGACGATGCCGTCCCAGACATAGGCGCCGTCCTCCAGTTGCCGCGTGATGGCCTTGATCTCGGCCCAGCGCTGCTCGCCCTGGCGCGTCAGGATCCGCCCCTGCCACGACCAGTCGCTGTCGGTGTCCAGCGCATGGTCCTGAGTCTGGTGATAACCGGCCTTGTCGTCCGGATGCACCAGGCTGCGCAAACCCATGTCGCGATGGGCGATGGCGGCCGGTGCGTAGCCCACCAGACTCTCGCTGCCCTCACTGATGTAGGCAAAGTCGATCTGCCCGGTCACCGGCGCCCGCTCCAGGCGGAACACCAGCCCCGGCACGTTGGCCGCGATGCCTTGCAGGCGCGCTTCGCTTTCCTGCAACGCGGCCAGGGCGCGTCGGCGTTCGGTCACGTCGGTGAGATAGACCACCAGATACTCACTGTCGCGAAAGCGCAGAAAACTCAGCGACACATCCGCTGGCAAAACACTGCCATCGGCCCGCACGCAGTTCGTCTCGAAACTGAGCGGCCCTTCCTCGCTGGCCCGGGCGCGCTTCCACAAATTGAGCCAGCGATCCATGTGCAGGCCGGGTTCGAAGTCGATCAACGGTCGCTCGATCAGTGCGCCCTGTGGATAACCAAGCATGTGTTCCGCCGCGCGGTTGGCGTAACGCACGTGACTGTCCCAGTTGACCCAGAGAATGCCGACGGTGCTCTGGTCAATGGAAAACTGGGTCAGGCGCAAGGCTTCTTCGCTGGCGGCGCGCAGGGCGATGTCTTCCCGGGCGGCGAGCAGGCGTTGTTCGAGACTGCGTTGCTGACGCCGCTGCCAGAAAACAATTGCCGCACAACTGAGCAGCAACACGGCGAACAACAGGCTCAGGTTCTGCCAGAACCCCGGCGATTCCGAGAGCCTTGGGTATTTGGGTTGCAGCCATTGCGTGTGCAGGCGTTCCAGATCTTTCGCCGGGATCGCCCGCAAGGCGCTTTCGACGATCCCGGCCAGTTCCGGCCAGTCGCGACGGGTGGCGACTCGCAACAGTTGCGGCAGACCGATGTCGCCAACCACCACCAGTCCGGCAAACTCCGGTTCTGTCGACAGCCGCCCCAGTTGCGCTTCATCCACCACGGCGTAAGACGCCTGCTGACTCAACAGCAACTGCAAGGCCTGACGCTCCAGCGGCACGCCTTGCAGATTCAAATGGGGATAGTTGCCGCGCAGGTAATCAGCGGTGACGCTGGGCATGCGCACGGCCACCCGGGCCTGGCTGTCGAGCTTTTCCAGCTCGACCGAACTGCTGACTTTCTGGTCGCTGACCACCAGTTGCGGCACGCGCATGTACGGATCGGAAAACTGCCAGAGACGCAGCGAGCCGGGCGTCTGGGTCAGGCCCGGGGCGATATCGATCTCGCCGTCCCGTGCGGCGGCTTCGAGTTGTTCCAGATCGGGGAAGTTGCGCCAGCTGAGTTCGATGTCGAGGGCCTTGGCCATCCACTTCATCAACTCGACATTGGCCCCGGACAGCCGCTGCAAGCGCCGGTCGTATTGCGCGTACGGCGCCTGAAGAATCAGGCCGACGCGCAATTCATTGTGTTGGGTCAGCCACTGTTGCTGGCCCGCCGACAACTGCGCAACATGGCTCGGTGGCGCAGCCGCGGCCCAGCCCATCAAGGGAAACGCCAGACAGCCGATAACCCACAGGCAGCAAAAACGCATCATTGAAATCCCATACACTGACAAATTCTGACCAACCCATTAGGCTGCCGGGATACTTTCTGGCCTGGAATAACCGATGCCCCCTGTCTCTCGCCTGGCAATGCCAGCATTGTGCCTGTCGCTGATCCTGCCTTGTGCCTTTTCCGTCGAAGCCGCCGATCCGGCACCCACCCCTGCCGCGGAAAAAACCGCCGAAGAAAAACCGGTCGAACGCCAGCCACTGCTTGAGCGTAGTCAGGAAGAAGCCTCGGCACTCGAACGCAAAGTCCCGGCCCAGGAACAACAACAGTTGCAGGCCGGCAGCGACACCTTCCTCGCCCTGTGGAAACCGGCCAACACCGCCGACCCCAAAGGTGTGGTGATCCTCATCCCCGGTGCCGGCGAAACCGCTGACTGGCCCCAGGCGATCGGCCCGCTGCGGCGCAAGTTGCCGGACGTCGAGTGGAACAGCCTGAGTATCACCCTGCCCGACCTGCAAAGCGATGCCATCGCACCACGCGTGGCCGAAGCACCCGCAACGCCGAAAACCGCCGATGCCGGCAGCAAGGATTCGACCACCGCCCAACCGATCGAGCAAGCCGCCGGTGGTGAAGCGGACGTGGCTGACAAGGTCGTTGCCGAAACTACCGAAGAACAGGCCAAGGCCGACGCCGAGCGAATCTTCGCCCGGATCGACGCGGCGATTGCCTACGCCGAACAGCAAGGCGCGCACAGCATCGTGGTGCTGGGTCACGGCACTGGCGCCTATTGGGCCGCACGGTTCCTCAACGAAAAGCAGACCGCGCAAGTGGAAAAGCTGCTGATGGTCGCCGCGCAAGTGCCGCCCAAGGCCAAGCCTGAACTCGCAGAGCTGACGCCACTGCTGAAGCTGCCGACCGCCGATATCTTCTATATGGACAAGCCGCTGGATCGCAACACCGCACTGGAGCGTCTGCAGGCCAGCAAGCGTTTGAAGACGTCGTCGTTCAGCCAGGTCGCGCTCCAGGCGCTGCCCGACAACAAGGCCGAGCAGGAGCAATTGTTCCGCCGGGTGCGCGGCTGGTTGAACCCGCAAAACCCGGACTGACCGACCACACAAAAAAAGATCGCAGCCTGGGCTGCGATCTTTTTTCATCTAGCGGAAATCCCGCCGCTCGCGAATCAATGTGTAGGCATTGTGCAATTCACGGGTCTTTTCAGTCGCTTCGAGCACCTGAGCCGCCGTCGCTCCACTACCGGCCACCTTGTCCGGATGATGGCGGCTGAGCAGGCGACGATAGGCGCGCTTGATCTGTGCCGGTTCGCTGGTCGCTGACACGCCGAGCAGGCGCATCGCATCCTGATAGCTCACCGCCGCGCTGACGATCGGGCGCTTGTGCGGTTCGTAATCCGCCGCCAGCGCCTGAATCTGGTGAGTCGTCCAGCCCAGCCACTTGCCCCACTGCGCCAGCAGTTCGCGCTCGCTGCTGCCGGCCCGACCGTCGGCCCAGACCATCCGCCAGCAGGCGCGCAACACGCCTTCGGCAGCATGGGGTTGAGCACTCAGACGCCGCAGATAACCGCGCAGGCGATCCCCGCCGGTCTTGCCGCGATTGAACGCGGCAATGGCCCGACGCTGCGCCGGCTCGCTCATGTCCAGCGCGCGCATCTCCTGACGCGCCTGCTGGATATGCCCGTCGGTGACCCGCCCGTCGCTCTTGGCCAGACGCCCGAGCAGGACGAACAACAACTCGTCGTTGCGCAGCATCGGCTGGCCGCCGAGTTTTTCCCGCAAATGTCCCCAGCTCTGCAAATGCAGGCGCCGATCCAGCGCCTGCCCCAACAAAGCCCCAAGCATGGCCCCCGGAATGCTGGCGATAGCAAAACCCGCTCCGGCTCCAATCAGAGTCCCTGGCCACAACATATCAGCGACTCGCTTCTATCAAGGTTTCGGCCTCGGCCAGACGCTCGTGCGTACCGACATCGACCCACTGACCTTTCAGTCGCTCACCGCTGACCTGCCCGTCCGCCATGGCTTTGCGCAGCAACGGTGCCAGTTTGAAGGCGCCGTCCGTGCAGCCGTCGAACAGTTGCGGATGCAGCACGGCGATGCCGCTGTAGGTCAGGGTCGGCGCATCCGGTTGGCCGTCCTGTACCTGATCACCGATCAGACTGAAGTCACCGCTCGGGTGATGGGCCGGGTTGTCCGCCAGCACCAGATGCGCCAGTCCGGAGATCGGCTGGTGCAGCACGCTGAAATCGTAATCGGTCCAGATATCACCGTTGACCACCAGGAACGCTTCGTCACCGAGCAGCGGCAAGGCGCGGAAGATGCCGCCACCGGTTTCCAGCGGCTCGCCTTCGGGCGAGTAACGGATGCTCAGGCCGAATTGCGAGCCGTCGCCCAGGTAATCTTCGATCTGCTGGCCGAGCCAGGCATGGTTGATCACGATCTCGCTGAAACCCGCCGCCGCGAGGGCGCGCAGGTGATACTCGATCAACGGTACGCCAGCGGCACGCACCAGCGGTTTGGGGGTGGTCAGGGTCAGCGGGCGCATGCGCTCGCCTTTGCCGGCCGCCAGAATCATTGCCTTCATGCCGTCACTCCGGCACGCAGGCTGACCAGCAGCGCCTGCAGTTGCGCCAACTCCGGACGGCGTGCGATCACCGCTTCTATATAAGCGAAGAAACGCGGCACGTCGGCCAGGTATCGAGGCTTGCCATCGCGGTGACAGATGCGGGCGAAGATCCCGATGACCTTCAAGTGACGCTGCACGCCCATCAGGTCGCTGGCGCGCAGGAAGTCTTCGAAATCCGGCTGTACCGGAATATTCAGCGCCGTCGCCTGCTGCCAGTAGCTTTCGAGCCAGCCGCGCACACGTTCTTCAGGCCAGCTGAGGAAGGCGTCCTTGAACAGGCAGGTCACGTCGTAGGTCACCGGGCCATAGACTGCATCCTGGAAGTCCAGCACGCCGGGGTTCGGCTCACTGAGCATCAGGTTGCGCGGCATGTAGTCGCGGTGCACCAGCACTTTAGGCTGGGCCAGTGCGCTGTCGATCAGCAGATCGCTGACCTGCTGCCATTGTTGCTGCTGAGTCGCGTCGAATTCGATGCCCAGCTCGCGCTTCACGTACCACTCGGGGAACAGTTCCAGCTCACGGCGCAACAGGGCGACATCGTAGCTCGGCAGCGGTGCCACCATCGGCAACTGCTGAAATGCCAATAGCGCCTGCAAGGCATCGCTGAACAATGCGTCGGCATTTTCGCCATTGATCACGTCGAGATAGGTCTTGTTGCCCAGGTCATTGAGCAAAAGAAATCCGCGTTCGAGGTCTTCTGCATAAATTTTCGGCACGTTGATACCGGATTTCGCCAGCAAAAAGGCGATATCCACAAACGGTTTGCAGTTTTCCTGGGGCGGCGGCGCGTCCATCACGACGAAACTGCGACCGGCGCCTTCCCAACGGAAATAACGGCGGAAACTCGCGTCGCTGCTGGCCGCGGTCAACGTGGCCGGGGGTACGGCACCCCAGCCCTGTTCGGCAAAAAGGGTCGCCAACTGTTCATCGAGCCAAACTTTCAGGTGTTGCAAGCGTACATCTTGGTCAGGCATTGCAAGGGTCTCCGACGGCGCTAGCCGTCAAGCGGGTCATGCTTTATTATCCAGCATCTTTTTCAGACCATCGAGAGGCGTGCGGCCCACACCGCGGGCAGATGGCACGCAGGAAGCCCGGACTAATAAGATGGCATTGAAATCCCCCGCGTTTCGTAAAAAATTTCCGTTGTTGGTAACCGGCAGTCTGCTGGCTATGCAACCTCTGGCCAGTTCATTCGTCGCCGCCGCCGAGCAGTATGACTGCGCCGTCTCGGCTACGGGCGGTTGGGCCTGTTCGCCGAAGACGCCGACGGCTGCATTGCCACCGCGTCCGGTGCATGACGGCAGCGCTGTCAGCGCCACCGGCGAAGCCCCGGCCGAGAACGGCAGCGTTTCGGACTCCGGTCCCAAACCCGTGCTGGTCACCGAGTCCAAGGGCCGCGGCCTGAAATCCCGTAGCGAAGACTACAGTCACCTCGACTGGGTTCCGCGCGAGAAGCTCACCGCCGCCCAACTGGCCGAGACCGGTCCTTACTGCTCTGGTTCCTATATCGAACCGATTCGTCCTGGCATGAATGACAAGACGAATAAAAGTGACGCCCCGACCTTCATCGGCGCGAAAGCGTCGCGCTACAACACCGAAGATCAGGTCGGCACGCTGGCCGGTGACGTGGTTCTGCGTCAGGGCAGCATGCAGGTCGAATCCCAGGAAGCGAGCCTCTACCAGGCCGAGAGCCGCGCCGAACTCAAGGGCGACGTGCGCATCCGCGACAACGGCGCGCTGATCGTCGGCGACCACGCCGATGTGCAGCTCGACACCGGTGAAGCCAAGGTCGACAACGCCGAATACGTGATGCACAAATCGCGTATCCGCGGTAACGCGCTGTACGCCAAGCGCGCCGAAAACGCGATCATCCGTTTGAAGGACGGCACGTACACCACGTGCGAACCGAACAGCAACGCCTGGCAGCTCAAGGGCAACAACATCACCCTGAACCCTGCCACCGGCTTCGGTACCGCGACCAACGTGACACTGCGGGTCAAGGACATTCCGATCCTGTACACCCCGTACATCTACTTCCCGATCGACGATCGTCGCCAGTCGGGTTTCCTGCCGCCGACCATCGGCACCGGCAGCGACACCGGCTTCATGCTGGTCACCCCGTACTACTTCAACCTGGCACCGAATTACGATGCCACGTTGTACCCGCGCTACATGAGCAAGCGTGGCTTGTTGATGGAAGGCGAATTCCGTTACCTGACCAAGTCCAGCGAAGGTCAGTTCGGCGCCGCGTTCCTCAACGACGAAGACACCGATCGCAGCAAACAGACCGATTACGAAAAAAATCGTTACATGTACAACTGGCAACACAAGGGCGGTCTCGACTCCCGCGTGTTCACCCAGGTTGACTACACCAAGATCAGCGATCCGTACTACTTCCAGGATCTGACTACCGATCAGATTGGTGTGAAGAGCGCAGACTTCGTGAACCAGCAGGGTTCGGTCACCTACCGTGGCGACAGCTACACCGCACGCCTGAACGCTCAGGCGTATCAGCTGGCGACCGTATCGAACATCACGCCGTATGACCGTCTGCCGCAGATCACCTTCAATGGTCAGCTGCCATACCATCCGGAAGGTCTGAATTTCGATTACGAGACCGAGATCGTTCGGTTTGATCGCGATCTGAAAAACGGCAACTTCACGAATGAAGACGGTACTGTCGAGCCGCGTCTGGACAACAACGTCCAGGGCCTGGCCCGCGCCAACGGCGACCGCTTGAATCTGAAGCCAGGCGTCAGCCTGCCGATGAACTGGACTTATGGCTTCCTCAAGCCATCGCTCAAGTACCAGTACACCCAGTACCAGCTGGATCTTGACGGCACCGGCAAGTCGCAGATCGATGCCATGACTGCCGAGCAACAAAAACTCAACGGCAAGTTCGACAGCAACCAGAACCGCGGCGTACCGATCGCCAGCATCGACAGCGGCCTGTACTTCGATCGCAACACCTCCTTCTTTGGCAAGAATTACCGCCAGACCCTGGAGCCACGCCTCTTCTACCTCTATGTACCTGAGGTGGACCAGGAAGACATTCCGGTATTCGACACCAGCGAATACACCTTCAACTACGCCTCGCTCTTCCGTGACAACCGCTTCTCGGGTTCCGACCGTGTCGGCGACGAGAACAAACTGTCGCTGGGCGTGACCAGTCGCTGGATCGAAGACGACGGATTCGAGCGTCAACGCATCAGCGTCGGCCAGGCCCTGTACTTCAAGGACCGTGAAGTCCAACTGCCAGGTATCGACGCAAAAACCCGCGACGACGCTCACTCCAATGTGTCTCCGTATGCACTTGAATACGAATACCGTTGGAACCGCGACTGGCGCACCACTGCCGACTACAACTGGGACCCGGACAGCCGCAGCCCACGTTCCGGCAGCGCGATGTTCCATTACCAGCCTGAAGACAACCCGAACAAGGTGGTCAACCTCGGTTATCGCTATCGCAACGACCAGATCCGCTACGACCAGAACACCGGTAAGTGGGCTGTGGGTGGCGGTGACTATGGCACCCCGGGCCAGCCTGGCTACGTGAAGGACTACTACAAGATCCAGCAGCATGACTTTTCGGTCATCTGGCCGATCGTTCCACAGTGGAGCGCGATCAGCCGCTGGCAGTACGACTACAACCGCAATCGCACGCTGGAAGCCTTCGGTGGTTTCGAATACGACAACTGCTGCTGGAAACTGCGCCTGATCAATCGTTACTGGGTTTCTTATGACGAGTTCAGTCAGCAGGCCCCACAAAACGAAAAAGGCGACCACGGCGTCTTCCTCCAAATTGTTCTGAAGGGACTCGGCGGCCTGACTGGCGCCAAGGTAGAGAGCTTCCTCGACAAAGGCATCCAAGGTTATCGTCAACGTGAAGACCAAGCTTTCTGATTGTCTGCGCCCGCTGATGCTGGGCGCGCTGTTCCTGGGTACTGCGGCAAACGCCGCAGTACAGTCCATCGATAAGGTTGTGGCCATCGTCGACAACGACGTGGTCATGCAGAGCCAGCTGGATCAACGCGTCCACGAAGTTCAGCAAACCATCGCCAAGCGCGGTGGCGGCTTGCCGCCTCCGGGCGTGCTGGATCAGCAGGTGCTCGAGCGCCTGATCGTCGAAAACCTGCAGCTGCAGATCGGCGAACGCTCCGGCATCCGCATCACCGATGAAGAGCTGAACCAGGCTGTCGGCACCATTGCCCAGCGCAACAACATGACTGTCGACCAGTTCCGCGCGGCACTGGCTCGCGACGGCCTGAGTTACGAAGCCGCCCGTGATCAGATCCGCAAGGAAATGATCATCAGCCGTGTACGTCAGCGCCGTGTTGCGGAACGCATTCAGGTATCGGAACAGGAAGTGAAGAACTTCCTCGCCTCCGACCTGGGCAAGATGCAACTGTCGGAAGAGCTGCACCTGGCCAACATCCTGATTCCGACCCCGGAAAGCGCCAACTCTGAAGCGATTCAGAGCGCCGCACGTCAGGCGATGGAGGTTTACCAGCAACTCAAGCAAGGCGCTGACTTCGGTCAACTGGCCGTTGCCAGATCCGGCAGCGACAACGCCCTGGAAGGCGGCGACATGGGCTGGCGTAAAGCCGCTCAACTGCCACCACCTTTCGATCGTGAACTGAGCGCCATGTCGCCAGGCGACATCACTCAGCCAGCGCGCACTCCGGGTGGCTTCATCATCCTGAAGCTGCTGGAAAAACGCGGCGGCGAAAGCCAGATGCGTGACGAAGTGCATGTACGCCACATTCTGGTCAAGCCAAGTCCGGTTCGTGACGAAGCCAAAACCAAGGAACTGGCCCAGTCGCTGTATAACCGCATCGAAGCTGGCGAAGATTTCGCCGAACTGGCGAAGAAATACTCGGAAGACCCGGGCTCCGCCCTCAACGGCGGCGACCTGAACTGGATCGACCCGAACGCACTGGTACCGGAATTCCGCGCCGTGATGGCCAAGTCCCCGCAGGGTCAGCTGTCCAAGCCGTTCCAGACCCAATACGGCTGGCACGTTCTGGAAGTCCTTGGCCGTCGCGCCACCGACAGCACCGAACAGGCCCGCGAGCAGCAAGCAATGACCGTACTGCGTAACCGCAAATACGACGAAGAGCTGCAAACCTGGCTGCGTCAGATCCGTGACGAAGCGTACGTAGAGATCAAACTCCCTGGTGCAGACCAGGCAGCGCAGTGAAACCCAAGCGTTTCGCGCTGACACCCGGCGAACCGGCCGGCATCGGTCCCGACCTGTGCCTGCTGCTCGCCTCGCAAGCCCAGCCACATCCCCTGATTGCCATCACCAGCCGCGACCTGCTCCAAGAGCGGGCCGCGCAGCTGGGGCTGGTCGTCAGCTTGCTGGAAGTGGCGCCTGACAACTGGCCGGACGCCCCGGCGCCTGCCAACAGCCTGTACGTCTGGGACACCCCGCTCAGCGCCCCCGTGGTCGCCGGGCAACTGGACAAGGCCAACGCTGCCTTCGTCCTTGAAACCCTGACCCGCGCCGGCAATGGCTGTCTGAACGGCGATTTCGCCGGGATGATCACCGCCCCGGTGCACAAGGGGGTAATCAACGAATCCGGCATCGCCTTTTCCGGCCACACCGAATTCCTCGCCGACCTGACCCACACCGCCCAGGTGGTGATGATGCTTGCCACCCGCGGTTTGCGCGTGGCGCTGGTCACCACTCACCTGCCCTTGCGCGACATCGCCGATGCGATCACGCCGGAGCGGCTGGAACGGGTCACGCGGATCCTGCACGCCGACCTGCAAGACAAATTCGGCATCGCCCAACCGCGCATCCTGGTCTGCGGGCTCAACCCGCACGCCGGCGAAGGCGGACACCTGGGCCATGAAGAAATCGACATCATCGAACCAACATTGGAGCGCCTGCGCGGCGAGGGCATGGACCTTCGTGGCCCGCTGCCTGCCGACACTCTGTTTACCCCCAAATATCTGGAGCACTGCGACGCAGTGCTGGCGATGTACCACGACCAGGGCCTGCCCGTGCTCAAGTACAAAGGCTTCGGCGCAGCGGTCAACGTGACCCTGGGCCTGCCGATCATCCGCACCTCCGTCGATCATGGCACCGCCCTGGATCTGGCCGGCAGCGGCAAGATCGACACCGGCAGCCTGCAGGTCGCCCTGGAAACCGCCTACCAGATGGCCGAGACCCGTTTATGACCGAGCAATACCAACACAAGGCGCGCAAACGCTTTGGCCAGAACTTCCTGCACGATGCCGGCGTCATCGACCGCATCCTGCGCTCCATCAGTGCCAAGCCTGACGACCGGATGCTGGAAATCGGCCCGGGCCAGGGCGCGCTGACCGCCGGCATCCTCAATTCCGGCGCACAGCTGGACGTGGTGGAACTGGACAAGGACCTGATCCCGATCCTCAACCAGCAGTTCGCCGGCAAGAGCAATTTCAACCTGCACCAGGGCGATGCGTTGAAGTTCGACTTCAACACCCTGAACGCAGCGCCGAACAGCCTGCGCGTGGTCGGCAACCTGCCGTACAACATTTCCACGCCGCTGATTTTCCACCTGCTGAACAACGCCGGCATCATTCGCGACATGCACTTCATGTTGCAGAAGGAAGTCGTGGAGCGTCTGGCCGCCGGCCCGGGTGGCGGCGACTGGGGCCGTCTGTCGATCATGGTTCAGTACCACTGCCGGGTCGAACATCTGTTCAACGTCGGCCCGGGGGCTTTCAACCCGCCGCCGAAGGTCGACTCGGCCATCGTGCGTCTTGTGCCGCACGCGGTACTGCCGCATCCGGCCAAGGATCATCGCTTGCTGGAGCGCGTCGTGCGCGAAGCTTTCAACCAGCGCCGCAAGACTCTGCGCAACACCCTCAAGCAATTGCTGAGCAACGCTGAAATCGAGGCCGCCGGCGTCGATGGCAGCCTGCGTCCCGAGCAGCTCGATCTGGCCGCATTCGTGCGCCTGGCCGACAAGCTTGCCGAACAGCCTGCGAAAACACCTGCAGCCGACTGACAGGCAATCATCGCGCTCGGGCAGGACGCCGCTCTGGTCTCCTGCCCGATACTTGCCTAGACTCAACCCATCGGCTACCCCCCCGCGTTCCGCTTTGTCCTTAAGGCCTTTTGCATGTCTGATCCTCGTTATCAGGTCGATGTCAGTGTCGTTACTCACTACCTGGCAGACCAATCGCAGCCCGAGCACGACCGCTTCGCCTTCGCCTACACCATCACTGTGCAGAACAATGGCGAACAACCGGCCCGACTGATGTCCCGGCATTGGGTGATCACTGATGGCGACGGACATGTCGAAGAAGTGCGCGGAGCCGGCGTGGTCGGCCAGCAGCCCTTGATCGACGCGGGGCAAAGCCACACCTACAGCAGCGGCACGGTCATGACCACCAAGGTCGGCACCATGCAGGGCAGCTATGAAATGGTCGCCAGTGACGGCAAGCATTTCGATGCGATCATCAAACCCTTCCGCCTCGCCGTTCCCGGAGCCCTGCACTAATGGCGACGTATGCCGTCGGCGACCTTCAGGGCTGCCTCGAACCGCTCAAGTGTCTGCTCAGGCAGGTCGCGTTCGACCCGGCAGTGGATCGGCTGTGGCTGGTAGGCGATCTGGTCAACCGTGGTCCGCAATCGCTGGAAACCCTGCGTTTTCTCTACGGCATGCGTGAGTCGCTGGTCTGCGTCCTCGGCAATCACGACCTGCACCTGCTGGCGGCGGCGAAAAACATCGAGCGGATGAAGAAGTCCGACACCCTGCGCGAGATTCTCGAAGCACCGGACTGCGCCGAACTGATGCAGTGGCTGCGTCAACAGAAACTCATGCACTACGACGAGCAACGTGAAGTCGCCATGACCCACGCGGGCATCCCGCCGCAATGGTCGCTGCGCAAGGCCCTGAAGTACGCCGAAGAAGTCGAGACCGCCCTGCGCGACGACAATCTGCTCCCGGCCTTCCTCGACGGCATGTACGGCAATGAGCCGGCGAAATGGGACAGCGAACTCAAAGGCGTGGCGCGCCTGCGGGTCATCACCAACTACTTCACGCGCATGCGCTTCTGCACCGCCGAAGGCAAGCTCGACCTCAAGAGCAAGGAAGGTCTGGACACGGCGCCACCAGGCTACAAACCGTGGTTCCAGCACAAGGAACGCAAGACCCGTGGCCTGCGGATCATTTTCGGCCACTGGGCGGCGCTTGAAGGCGATGTCCACGAGCCAGGCATCTCCGCCCTCGACACCGGTTGTGTGTGGGGTGGCAGCCTGACCCTGATGAACGTCGACAGCTTTGAACGGCTGTCGTGCAAATGCGACGAACACGGCGGTGTTCTGCCTCCCGTCGCACCACCGATCACCGAATCCTCGCCAGTCAGCGCCCCGCGTTAGACTGCGTTTTCAGCCGAGCCACAGGAACCCGCCATGAGCGAATTCAAACGAATCCCCCCGGAACAGGCCCAGGCCCTGCGCGAGCAAGGTGCCGTGGTCGTCGACGTCCGTGACCCAGCCACATTCGCGGCGCTGCATATCAGCGGCTCGAAGCATCTGGACAATCATTCCCTGCATGCCTTCATCCAGGGCGCCGACCTCGATGCCCCGACCGTCGTGGTCTGCTACCACGGCAATTCGAGCCAGGGTGCCGCGGCGTATCTTGTCAGCCAGGGTTTTTCCGACGTCTACAGCATGGACGGCGGCTTCGAGCTGTGGCGTACGACTTTTCCTTCGGAAACCGCGCAAGGCACCTCCGAATAATTTTTTTGTAACGTGCAAGCCCCGGCTCCCGTGGGCTCGCGCGGTGGCAGACGAACGGTCTGCCACAACTAATTACGTATCTCGCCTTTACCTCCCGAATTCCCAACTATCCTTAAGCCCAGGCCATCCAAAACAGGGGAGAGCCGGTACACCGGCGCACGGGTCATCGGGAGTGACTTTCGCGGTTGTCGATCGCGAAAGGGTTCTGGGGGGTAAACAACAGCTGCCATCGCGGCTGCTTGCCAGCATCGACTGAGTGATCCGGCGTCGGCTCCACGTATCGAGCGAGGTGACGTCATGAGTATCTTTAGCCACTTCCAACAACGCTTCGAGTCCACACGCCAGGAAGAATTCTCGCTGCAGGAATACCTGGAACTGTGCAAAAAGGATCGCAGCGCCTACGTTTCCGCCGCCGAGCGTCTGTTGATGGCTATCGGCGAACCGGAGCTGCTCGACACTTCGACCAATTCGAGGCTGTCGCGAATCTTTTCCAACAAGGTGATCCGCCGCTATCCGGCCTTTGAAGACTTCCACGGGATGGAAGAATGCATCGACCAGATCGTGTCGTATTTCCGCCATGCCGCCCAAGGTCTCGAGGAGAAGAAACAGATCCTCTACCTGCTCGGCCCCGTCGGTGGCGGTAAATCGTCCCTGGCCGAGAAGCTGAAACAGCTCATGGAAAAAGTGCCCTTCTATGCCATCAAGGGCTCACCGGTATTCGAATCTCCACTGGGTCTGTTCAACGCCACCGAAGATGGCGCGATCCTCGAAGAGGACTTCGGCATTCCCCGCCGCTACCTGAACACCATCATGTCGCCATGGGCCACCAAGCGCCTTGCCGAATTCGGTGGCGACATCAGCCAGTTCCGCGTGGTCAAGCTGTACCCCTCGATCCTCAACCAGATCGCCGTGGCCAAGACCGAACCGGGCGACGAGAACAACCAGGACATCTCCGCGCTGGTGGGCAAGGTCGATATCCGCAAGCTGGAAGAATTCCCGCAGAACGACGCCGATGCCTACAGCTATTCCGGTGCGCTGTGCCGGGCCAACCAGGGCCTGATGGAATTCGTCGAAATGTTCAAGGCACCGATCAAGGTGCTGCACCCTCTGCTGACCGCCACCCAGGAGGGCAACTACAACAGTACCGAAGGCCTGGGCGCGATTCCGTTCACCGGGATCCTGCTGGCCCACTCCAACGAATCGGAGTGGCACACCTTCCGCAACAACAAGAACAACGAAGCCTTCATCGACCGGATCTACATCGTCAAAGTGCCGTACTGCCTGCGGGTCAGCGACGAAGTGAAGATCTACGACAAGCTGCTGTTCAACAGCTCCCTGGCCAAGGCCCATTGCGCGCCGGACACCCTGAAGATGCTGGCGCAGTTCACCGTTCTGTCGCGTCTGAAAGAACCGGAAAACTCCAACATCTATTCCAAGATGCGTGTGTATGACGGCGAAAACCTCAAGGACACCGATCCGAAGGCCAAGTCGATCCAGGAATACCGCGACGCGGCAGGTGTCGACGAAGGCATGAACGGTCTGTCGACCCGGTTCGCGTTCAAGATCCTGTCCAAGGTCTTCAACTTCGACCCGCACGAAATCGCCGCCAACCCGGTGCACCTGCTCTATGTGCTGGAACAGCAGATCGAACAGGAACAGTTCCAGGCCGAGACCCGCGAGCGCTATCTGCGTTATCTGAAGGAATACCTGGCACCGCGTTATATCGAATTCATCGGCAAGGAGATCCAGACCGCCTACCTCGAGTCTTACAGCGAGTACGGCCAGAACATCTTCGACCGCTACGTGCTGTACGCGGACTTCTGGATTCAGGATCAGGAATACCGCGATCCGGAAACCGGCGAGATCCTCAACCGCGTCGCCCTCAACGAGGAACTGGAAAAAATCGAGAAACCGGCCGGCATCAGCAATCCGAAGGATTTCCGCAACGAAATCGTCAACTTCGTGTTGCGCGCCCGGGCCAACAACAACGGCAAGAACCCGACCTGGCTCAGCTACGAAAAACTGCGGGTGGTCATCGAGAAGAAAATGTTCTCGAACACCGAGGACCTGCTGCCGGTCATCAGCTTCAATGCCAAGGCCAGCAAAGAGGATCAACAGAAACACAACGACTTCGTTACACGAATGGTCGAACGCGGCTACACCGACAAACAGGTACGACTGCTCTCCGAGTGGTATCTGCGGGTCAGAAAATCACAGTAAACCGCGGCCGGTCAGACCGGTTGTCGTCAGCCCGAGGCCTGTGTGCGCATTTTCTGCTACACAGGCCTCTGGAAGGTGTTCGAAAGGCGGTAGCGAGGTTCAGGCAGCACCCAAAGCGCTTGGGGGAGCGTTTGCGTCCCCAGGCATTCGGTTAAACGCTGCATGACCGCCCGCCCTTTGCAGGACAGCTTCTAAGGAGCAGTCATGAGCTATGTGATCGACCGACGTCTCAATGGCAAGAACAAGAGCACGGTGAACCGTCAGCGCTTCCTGCGACGTTACCGTGACCACATCAAGAAGGCTGTCGAAGAGGCGGTCAGCCGGCGCTCCATCACCGACATGGAGCACGGCGAGCAGATCAGCATTCCCGGTCGCGACATCGACGAACCGGTGCTTCACCATGGTCGCGGCGGCAAGCAGACCGTGGTTCATCCCGGCAACAAGGAATTCACCGCCGGCGAACACATCGCCCGCCCACCGGGAGGCGGCGGAGGCCGTGGGCCGGGCAAGGCCGGAAACTCCGGCGAAGGCATGGACGAATTCGTCTTCCAGATCACCCAGGAAGAATTCCTCGAGTTCATGTTCGAGGACCTCGAACTGCCGAACCTGGTCAAGCGCAACCTGACCGGTACCGATACCTTCAAGACTGTTCGCGCCGGGATCAGCAACGAGGGCAACCCGTCCCGGATCAACATCATCCGCACCCTTCGCTCGGCCCATGCCCGACGGATCGCGCTGTCCGGCAGCAGCCGCGCCAAGCTGCGCGAGGCCAAGGAGGAACTGGCCCGCCTGAAACGCGAAGAACCGGACAATTTCGGCGACATTCAAAACCTGGAAGCGGAAATCGAGAAACTCAGCGCGCGCATTCATCGCGTGCCCTTCCTCGACACCTTCGACCTCAAGTACAACCTGCTGATCAAGCAACCCAACCCCAGCTCCAAAGCCGTGATGTTCTGCCTGATGGACGTTTCCGGCTCCATGACCCAGGCGACCAAGGACATCGCCAAGCGCTTTTTCATCCTGTTGTACCTGTTCCTGAAGCGGAACTACGACAAGATCGACGTCGTGTTCATCCGTCACCACACCAGCGCCCGGGAAGTGGACGAGGAAGAGTTTTTCTACTCACGGGAAACCGGCGGCACCATCGTCTCCAGCGCCCTGAAACTGATGCAGGAGATCATGGCCGAGCGCTACCCGAGCAACGAATGGAACATCTACGCCGCCCAGGCCTCCGACGGCGACAACTGGAACGATGACTCGCCGATCTGCCGCGACATCCTGATCAACCAGATCATGCCGTTCGTGCAGTACTACACTTACGTAGAGATCACCCCGCGCGAACATCAGGCCCTGTGGTACGAGTACGAACGCATCGCCGAAGCCTTTTCCGACACTTTTGCCCAGCAGCAGCTGGTCTCGGCCGGAGATATCTATCCGGTCTTCCGTGAACTCTTCCAGCGCAGGTTAGTGACATGACCGCCAAAGAGCAGAAGCGCCAACCCATTTCCACCGGCTCCGAATGGACATTCGAGCTGATCCAGACCTACGACCGCGAAATTGCCCGGATCGCGGCCGGGTACGCCCTGGACACTTATCCCAACCAGATCGAAGTGATCACCGCCGAACAGATGATGGATGCCTACGCCTCGGTCGGCATGCCGCTGGGCTATCACCACTGGTCCTACGGCAAACACTTCCTCAGCACCGAGAAATCCTACAGTCGCGGGCAGATGGGGCTGGCCTACGAGATCGTGATCAACTCCGACCCGTGCATCGCGTATCTGATGGAGGAGAACACCATCTGCATGCAGGCACTGGTGGTGGCCCATGCCTGTTATGGCCACAACAGCTTCTTCAAGGGCAACTACCTGTTCCGCACCTGGACCGACGCCAGCTCGATCATCGATTACCTGGTGTTCGCCAAGCAGTACATCATGCAGTGCGAGGAGCGCCACGGCATCGACGCGGTCGAGGACCTGCTCGACTCCTGCCATGCCTTGATGAACTACGGCGTCGACCGCTACAAACGCCCATACCCAATTTCCGCCGAGGAAGAGCGGCGCCGGCAGAAGGATCGTGAAGAGCATCTGCAGAAACAGATCAACGACCTGTGGCGCACCATTCCCAAAGGCGCGGACAAGTTCAGCGACAAGGACAACGCACGGTTCCCGGCCGAACCCCAGGAAAACATCCTGTACTTCATCGAGAAACACGCACCGCTGCTGGAGCCGTGGCAACGGGAAATCGTGCGCATCGTGCGCAAGATCGCCCAGTATTTCTATCCACAGCGCCAGACCCAGGTGATGAACGAGGGCTGGGCGACTTTCTGGCACTACACGCTGATGAACGACCTTTACGACGAGGGTCTGGTCACCGACGGTTTCATGATGGAGTTCCTGACGTCTCACACCAGCGTGGTGTTCCAGCCGGGTTTCGACAGCCCCTACTACAATGGCATCAACCCTTACGCACTGGGCTTTGCCATGTACCGCGACATCCGGCGCATATGCGAGGAACCGACGGAAGAAGACCGCCGCTGGTTCCCGGAAATCGCCGGCACCGACTGGCTGTCGACCATCAAGTTCGCCATGAGCAGCTTCAAGGATGAGAGTTTCATCCTGCAGTACCTGTCGCCGAAGGTGATCCGCGACCTGAAACTGTTCAGCATCCTCGATGACGACCAGAAAGATGATCTATTGGTGCCCGCCATCCATGACGAGGGCGGCTACCGGATCATCCGCGAGACCCTGGCCGCGCAGTACAACCTCGGCAACCGTGAACCGAACGTGCAGATCTACAGCATCGACCGGCGCGGCGACCGCTCACTGACCCTGCGTCACCAGCAGCACGACCGCAAACCGCTCGGTGACTCCACCGACGAGGTACTCAAGCATCTGCACCGCTTGTGGGGTTTCGACATTCATCTGGAAACCCTGCAGGGCGACCAGATCATGAAAACCCATCATGTACCGCCCCGCAGCGAACACGGCGAGGGGGATTACGGTCGGCTCGATCTGGCCGTCATTCATCTTTGATCCCGTTCTGGCCTCCGAAAGTCCGGCGCAAGGGTTATCCTGTCGGGCCAACGGAGGTTTTTTATGCAGATTTACAAGGTCGGCGGCGCGGTACGTGATCGCCTGCTGGGCAAACCGGTCACCGATATCGATTGGGTGGTGGTCGGCGCCACCGCAGAAGAAATGCTCGCCAAAGGGTTTCGCCCGGTCGGTGCGGATTTCCCTGTGTTTCTTCACCCGAAAAGCGGCGAGGAGTACGCCCTCGCCCGCACCGAACGCAAGAGCGGTCGCGGTTATGGCGGGTTCACCTTTCACGCCAGCCCCGAGGTCACGCTTGAAGAAGATCTGATCCGTCGCGACCTCACGATCAACGCCATGGCCGAGGACGATCAGCAAAACCTGACGGATCCCTATCACGGCCAGCGCGATCTCGAAGACCGGATCCTGCGTCACGTTTCCCCCGCGTTCGCCGAAGATCCCCTGCGAGTCTTGCGTGTTGCCCGCTTCGCGGCTCGTTACGCAGAACTCGGTTTCAAGGTTGCACCCGAGACCCTTGAGTTGATGCGCCAGCTCAGCGAATCCGGTGAACTGGAGGCCCTGACCGCCGAGCGCAGCTGGAAAGAGATTTCCCGCGCACTGATGGAAAGTCAGCCGCAGGTGTTCATTCAGGTACTGCGTGACTGTGGCGCACTGAAAGTGCTGATGCCGGAGGTCGACGCCCTGTTCGGCGTACCGCAACCGGAAGTTCATCACCCGGAAATCGACAGCGGCATTCACACACTGAGCGTGCTTGAGCAAGCCGCCCTGCACCAGCAACCATTGACGGTGCGCTGGGCCTGCCTGCTGCATGATCTCGGCAAGGGCCTGACCCCGGAAGAGGAATGGCCGCGGCATATCGCCCACGAGCACAAGGGCCTGAAGCTGATCAAAGCAGTCAACGAACGCTTCAAGGCACCGAAGGACTGCCAGGAACTGGCCCTGTTGGTTGGTCAGTACCACACCCACGGCCATCGCGCCCTGGAACTGAAGGCTTCTACCTTGCTGGAATTGCTGCAGAGCTTTGACGTTTATCGCCGACCACAGCGTTTCGAAGAATTTATCGTCGCATGCGAGATGGATGCCCGAGGCCGCAAAGGACTTGAGCAGCGCAGTTATCCACAGGCCGATTACCTGCGCGGTGCAGCCAGCGCTGCTCGGGGCGTTGCGGTACAGCCGCTGCTGGAGAAAGGTTTCAAGGGCCCGGAACTGGGCGAAGCGCTCAAGCGCGAACGGCTCAAGGCGTTGAAGGCTTACAAGGAATCAGCGTCGTCCTGAGAACACCTGACGCCATCGCGAACCGGTCGCGATGGCGTCAGTCAGTTCAACAGATCTGGAGGCGTGAGCTGAATACCGCGCCATTCAAACCCGACCGGTGCCAGCACCTGATCGATCTGCGTCTCGGACCACAGCGTGGCAAAGCTTTTTCCCACACCTGGATGCACCCGATCCGGCGCGATCAGCGACAACGGCCACAACACGAAGGCATTTTTCAGAATCTCGGCCCGGGGCAGGATCAGCCCGTCGAAATTGCCTGCCAGCTCGCCATACAACAGGACGTCGATGTCCAGCGGCAATCCCTTGCGATCCGGGGCATAACGGCCGTTATCCGCCTCGATGAATTTCAGCCGTCGATCCAGCTCCATCAGCGGCAGATCGGTGTAGGCCGACACCACGAAATTGAAGAACGGGCCGCTCTTGATCCCCACCGGCTGGCTTTCGAACACCGCCGAACAGCGGATATCCACCAGAAAACCGGCCAAGGCATCCAGACCGGCTCGCAAATGAGTTTCGCGCTCGATATTGCTACCGAGCCCGAGGTAGACCTGAGTCAGCGACATCCGCGCTCGATCTCCACACCCACGCCACCCTTGGCGGCCGGAACCGCGCCGGGCTTGGTCAGCTTCAGGCGCACCCAGGTGATCTTGAATTCGGCCATCAGCACTTCGACCAGACGCTCGGCAAAGGTCTCGACCAGCTGGAACTGTGCCTGCTCGGCAAAGGCCTGGATCCGCGTGGAAACACTGGCGTAATCGAGTGCCAGGGTCAGGTCGTCACCGGCGGCGGCCGGGCGATTGTCCCAGGCGAAGCTCAGATCAAGACGCAAGCACTGTCGGATGCCGCGCTCCCAGTCGTAGGCACCGATCACGGTGTCGACTTCCAGGCCCTCGATAAACACTCTGTCCAAGCACTTCTCTCCGCTGCACGACAAGGGCGCAATGCGCCGTTAGAATCAGGGCGTCCTCGCCCGGAATAGTTAGCATGTTTTGGTTACTGGCGATTCTCGCCTACCTGCTCGGCTCGCTGTCCTTCGCCATTTTGCTCAGCCGCCTGACCGGAAATCCGGATCCGCGAATGAGTGGCTCGGGTAATGCCGGTGCCACCAACATGCTGCGCCTGGCCGGTCGCAAACTCGCGATTCTGACCCTGCTGGGTGATCTGTGCAAAGGCCTGCTGCCGGTGCTGATCGCCTCGGCGGCAGGCCTTTCGCTGCAGGATCAGGCATGGATCGGCGTCTGCGCCGTGATCGGTCACCTGTTCCCGCTGTACTTCCGCTTCCGCGGCGGCAAGGGTGTCGCCACGGCGGCCGGCATGCTGCTGGGCCTGTATCCGCCCGCCGCACTGCTGGCGGTGTGCGCCTGGCTGCTGACGTTCTACCTGACCCGCACCAGCTCGCTGGCAGCATTGATCGCCACGCCCCTGACCCTGCCATTGCTGGCCTGGCAGGAACCGGAAGCGCTGTTGCCGATGAGCACGCTCACTCTGCTGATCGTATGGCGCCACCGAGGCAATCTACGCGACCTGTTTGCCGGGCGCGAACGGCATTTTTAAATACCGTACGTGAGCACCGTTCATCACAGCGCCGACAACTGCTCCATCGGCCAGCGCGCCTGCACGCTGATCGCCAGGCTTTCCTGCTGACCGGCCTGCAGACGCTGGCAACCGGCAAACGCAATCATCGCGCCATTGTCGGTGCAGAACTCGGGACGGGCATAGAACACATCACCCTTCATGTCGCCGAGCATTTTCTCCAGAGAAACCCGCAATGCCTTGTTGGCGCTGACGCCACCGGCGATCACCAGACGCTTCATGCCGGCCTGCTTCAACGCACGCTTGCACTTGATGGTCAAAGTCTCCACCACGGCCTGCTGGAACGCCAGCGCGATGTCGCAACGGGCTTGCTCGCTGTCGTCCCCGGCGCTGACGCACTGCTGCCAGGTGTTGAGAGCAAAAGTCTTCAAGCCGCTGAAGCTGAAATCCAGGCCCGGGCGATCGCACATCGGACGCGGAAAGGTGAAACGTCCTGCAACGCCCTTCTCCGCCAATTTGGCGATTTCCGGTCCGCCCGGATAATTGAGGCCCATCATCTTCGCAGTCTTGTCGAAGGCTTCGCCTGCGGCGTCATCGAGCGTTTCGCCCAGCAGGCTGTATTGGCCGATACCATCGACCTGAACCAGCTGCGTATGACCACCGGAGACCAACAAAGCGACGAACGGAAACTCCGGCGGTTTTGGCTCCAGCATCGGCGCCAGCAGGTGGCCTTCCATGTGGTGCACACCGAGGGCCGGAATGCCCCAGGCAAACGCCAGCGCCTGGGCGCAGGAAGCACCCACCAGCAAAGCGCCGACCAGGCCAGGACCTGCGGTGTAGGCGATGGCGTCGATCTCGGTCGGCACGCAGTCAGCCTCGGCCAGCACCTGACGGATCAAGGGCAGCATGCGCTTGACGTGATCGCGGGAGGCAAGCTCCGGCACCACACCGCCGTAGACGCGGTGCAGGTCGATCTGGCTGAACAGTGCGTCGGCCAGCAGGCCCCGCTCACTGTCGTATAAAGCGACGCCGGTTTCGTCGCAGGAAGTTTCTAATCCCAGTACTAGCATGGGTTTGCGCCTTGTTTAGGCTGAATTCGAAGGCGCGCATAATAGTCGCCACTGGATGCCCCGACCAGCGGTTTTCGATCAGAGGCTTTGCATTCCGAGCGTTGAGGGGTTAACATCCGCAACCCTTAAAAACCGACGTCTTCAAGTGCTCTTTTGCCGCGAGGATGTTGACCCCGGTAATGAATGAAGGTAGCTCTGGATGCCAGCCGTCAAAGTTAAAGAGAACGAACCCTTCGACGTAGCTCTGCGTCGTTTCAAGCGCTCCTGCGAAAAAGCCGGTGTACTGGCTGAAGTTCGTAGCCGCGAATTTTACGAGAAGCCAACTTCCGAGCGTAAGCGCAAGGCAGCAGCCGCTGTTAAGCGTCACGCCAAGAAAGTTCAGCGCGAACAGCGCCGCGCCGTTCGTCTGTACTAATACACAGACGATCGTAGCAAGCTTCTGCCAAGCCCGGCCCTCAGCCGGGCTAATGGCATTTGCGTAAAACGCTTGATGCTTCACCGTCGAAGCCGCACACGCGACCGAGACAAATCCGCTTCACCGCGTCAGGCCTGGCTCTTTTGCCAGCGGTGCACGTCTTTTCTGACGAGCCTTTCAAGGCTACTGACGAGCACACCCACTGATTCCTCTTACGACGATCAGCCCAAGGCACCTGCTTGCGTGCCCGCTTCATGAGCTATCCGAGGCCTCAACCGGCCGTCAGCGGATTCAGCGCAACACTTTCATAAAGTCGAAGACTGATAGGTACTAACGTCAGTGGATTTTCGGCAGATACACTTCCCGACAGCGATTACGCAGACGACACCGGTCGAGCCGCACTCTTCGTGCGCTTTCAAGCATGACCCGCGTCCGGCCGCCCATCGCATCGGACTCATTACAGCGCAGACGACGAGAACGCCATGGCCGGGCTGATTCCCCAGAGCTTCATTGACGACCTGCTGAACCGCACCGACATCGTCGACGTGGTCAGCTCGCGCGTGCAACTGAAGAAGGCCGGCAAGAACTACACCGCCTGCTGCCCGTTCCATAAAGAGAAAACCCCGTCGTTCAGCGTAAGCCCCGACAAGCAGTTCTATTACTGCTTCGGTTGCGGCGCCGGCGGTAACGCGCTCGGTTTTCTCATGGATCACGACAACCTGGACTTTCCCCAGGCAGTCGAGGACCTGGCCAAAGCCGCCGGCATGGAAGTGCCCCGCGAAGAAGGTGGCCGCTCGCACAAACCGCGACAGCCGACCGATTCGCCGCTTTATCCACTGCTGACTGCCGCTGCGGACTTTTACCGCCAGGCGCTCAAGAGCCACCCGTCACGCAAGGCTGCCGTGGATTACCTAAAGGGCCGCGGACTGACAGGTGAAATTGCCCGGGACTTCGGCCTCGGCTTCGCCCCGCCAGGCTGGGACAATCTGTTCAAGCACCTGAGCAGCGACACCCTGCAGCAGAAAGCAATGATCGACGCCGGCCTGCTGATCGAGAACGCCGAAACCGGCAAGCGCTATGACCGCTTCCGCGATCGCGTGATGTTTCCGATCCGCGACACCCGGGGGCGCATTATCGCCTTCGGCGGTCGGGTCCTCGGCGACGACAAGCCGAAATACCTGAACTCACCGGAAACCCCGGTATTCCATAAAGGCCAGGAACTCTACGGCCTCTACGAAGCCCGCAAGAACAACCGCAACCTCGACGAAATCATCGTCGTCGAGGGCTACATGGACGTTATCGCCCTGGCCCAGCAGGGGCTGCGCAATGCCGTTGCAACACTGGGCACGGCCACCAGCGAAGAGCACCTGAAGCGCCTTTTTCGCGTCGTGCCGAACGTGCTGTTCTGCTTCGACGGCGACCAGGCCGGCCGCAACGCCGCATGGCGCGCACTGGAAGCCACGCTGAGCAGCCTGCAGGACGGTCGCCGCGCACGCTTCCTGTTCCTCCCCGAGGGCGAGGACCCGGACACCTTGATCCGCGCCGAAGGCACCGACGCCTTCCGCGCGCGGATCAATCAGCACGCGCAGCCACTGGCAGATTATTTCTTCCAGCAACTGACCGAAGAAGCCGACCCTCGCTCGCTCGAAGGCAAGGCGCACATGGCGACGCTTGCCGCGCCGTTGATCGATAAAGTACCAGGGGCAAACCTGCGAATCCTGATGCGTCAGCGCCTGACCGAAATCACCGGCCTGAGCAGCGAGACCGTCAGTCAGCTGGCCCAGAGCGCACCGCAGGAAGCGCCGCCCGCCTACGATCCGGGCATCGACTACGACGCGATGCCGGACTTCAGCGACTACCATCAGCCGCAGGCACAGGATATGTATGTGCCGCAGCAGGAATGGACGCCGAAGAAACCCGGTGCCGGCGGCAAGAAATGGGACAAAAAGCCCTGGGACAAGAACGGCAAGCGTGGCGGTGATCGCGATCAACCGCGCGCCCCTAGAGTGCCGGCTCCCGTCGAGCCACCGATCATGGCTGCCCTGCGAACAGTGATCCATCACCCGCAACTGGCGCTGAAGGTCGAGACGGCCAGCCATTTTGCGGACGAAGACAATACCAACACTCAGCTGCTGGTGGCCTCACTGGAAGCCGTGCAAAAGAATCCTCAGCTAAACTCTTTTCAGTTGATCTCGCGATGGCATGGCACCGAACAAGGTCGATTGCTGACCCGCCTGGCAGAAAAGGAGTGGTTGATCAACGGAGAAAACCTTGAACAACAGTTTTTCGACACCATAACTAGCTTGTCAGCCCGCCAGCGCGAGCGAAAGCTGGAACAACTTCTCAGGAAATCACGTCAAAGCGATCTGAGCACCGAAGAAAAATCTTTGCTGCTCGAATTGCTCAAACGGGATGTTCCTGCATCAAACCCGACCTCAACTGGCGCGTGAGGTCATAGCTCAGGTATAATCCTCGGCTTGTTTTTTGCCCGCCAAGACCTTCAGTGGATAGGGTGTTATGTCCGGAAAAGCGCAACAGCAGTCTCGTATTATTGAGTTGATCAAACTGGGTCGTGAGCAGAAGTATCTGACTTACGCCGAGGTCAACGACCACCTGCCCGAGGATATTTCAGATCCGGAGCAGGTGGAAGACATCATCCGCATGATTAACGACATGGGGATCCCCGTACACGAGAGTGCTCCGGATGCGGACGCCCTTATGTTGGCCGACGCCGATACCGACGAGGCCGCTGCGGAAGAAGCAGCCGCCGCGTTGGCAGCGGTCGAGACCGATATCGGTCGCACCACTGACCCAGTGCGCATGTACATGCGTGAAATGGGTACGGTCGAGCTTCTGACTCGTGAAGGCGAAATCGAAATCGCCAAGCGTATCGAAGAGGGCATCCGTGAGGTGATGAGCGCAATCGCGCACTTCCCCGGCACGGTTGACCATATTCTCTCCGAATACACTCGGGTCACCACCGAAGGCGGTCGCCTGTCCGACGTCCTGAGCGGTTACATCGACCCGGACGACGGCATTACGCCGCCGGCTGCCGAAGTGCCACCGCCGATCGACGCGAAAGCCGCGAAAGCGGACGACGATTCCGAGGACGATGACGGCGAAGCTTCCGATGACGAAGAAGAAGCCGAAAGCGGTCCGGATCCGGTCATTGCTGCCCAGCGTTTCGGCGCCGTGGCCGACCAGATGGAAATCACCCGCAAGGCCCTGAAAAAGCACGGTCGTCACAACAAGGCAGCGGTTGCCGAGTTGCTGGCCCTTGCCGATCTGTTCATGCCGATCAAACTGGTGCCGAAGCAATTCGAAGCCCTGGTCGAGCGCGTTCGCAGTGCCCTGGATCGTCTGCGTCAGCAAGAGCGCGCGATCATGCAGCTGTGCGTACGTGATGCACGTATGCCGCGTGCCGATTTCCTGCGGCAGTTCCCGGGCAACGAAGTCGACGAAAGCTGGTCCGACGCTCTGGCCAAAGGCAAGAGCAAGTACGCCGAAGCCATCGGCCGCGTGCAACCGGACATCATCCGTTGCCAGCAGAAGCTGACCGCACTGGAAACCGAGACCGGTCTGACCATCGCCGAGATCAAGGACATCAACCGTCGCATGTCGATCGGTGAGGCGAAAGCCCGCCGCGCGAAGAAAGAGATGGTTGAAGCGAACCTGCGTCTGGTGATCTCCATCGCCAAGAAGTACACCAACCGTGGCCTGCAATTCCTCGACCTGATCCAGGAAGGCAACATCGGTCTGATGAAAGCGGTGGACAAGTTCGAATACCGTCGTGGTTACAAGTTCTCGACCTATGCCACCTGGTGGATCCGTCAGGCGATCACTCGCTCGATCGCCGACCAGGCTCGCACCATCCGTATTCCGGTGCACATGATCGAGACGATCAACAAGCTCAACCGTATTTCCCGGCAGATGCTGCAGGAAATGGGTCGCGAACCGACCCCGGAAGAGCTGGGTGAACGCATGGAAATGCCTGAGGACAAGATCCGCAAGGTATTGAAGATCGCCAAAGAGCCGATCTCCATGGAGACCCCGATCGGTGATGACGAAGACTCTCATCTGGGTGACTTCATCGAAGACTCGACCATGCAGTCGCCAATCGATGTCGCCACTGTCGAGAGCCTGAAAGAAGCGACCCGCGAAGTGCTGTCCGGCCTCACTGCCCGTGAAGCCAAGGTACTGCGCATGCGTTTCGGTATCGACATGAACACCGACCATACGCTCGAAGAAGTCGGCAAACAGTTTGACGTGACCCGTGAGCGGATCCGTCAGATCGAAGCCAAGGCGCTGCGCAAGCTGCGCCACCCGACGCGAAGCGAACACCTGCGTTCGTTCCTCGACGAGTAATACCAGAACCCCCGGCCCAGGCCGGGGGTTTTGTTTATATGGCAGATTAAATACCTAGCTCCGCCCTCTCCCGCGCACAGCCCGTCTACACTCGAAACATTCCCCCGAGCCATAACGAGACCGTTATGCCCAGACTGGCGTCCGTGCTTTTTTTGCTGTCACTGATGATCTGGACCGCAACGGCTGACGCGCTGACTCTGACCGACGAAGAACGTAGCTGGCTGGCGGCTCACCCGGATTTACGCCTGGGTGTCGATGCTTCGTGGCCGCCCTTCGAGTTTCGCGATGACCAGAACCGCTATCAGGGCCTGGCCGCGGACTATATCGACGTGATCCGCCAACGCCTGGCCATCAAACTTACGCCCATCGAACCCTCGAGCTGGACAGCCGTGCTCGAACAGGCCAAAAACGGTACGATCGATCTGCTGCCAGGCATCATGTCCACCCCTGAGCGCCAGAATTACCTGGCCTTCACCCGCCCCTACCTGGACTTTCCGATCGTCATCCTCGCCCACGTCGGCGGCCCGCAACCGCGCAAGATCGAGGATTTGTACGGGCTGAAGATCGCCGTCGTCGAAAACTATGCTCCCCATGAGCTGTTGCGCACCCATCATCCCGATCTGAATCTGGTGGCCATGCCCAATGTCAGTTCGGCGTTGCAGGCCCTGGCGACCGATGAGGTGGACGCGGTGGTCGGCGATCTCGCCTCCAGTGTCTGGAGCCTGCGCCAGCTCAAGCTCGACGGGTTGTATGTCAGTGGCGAAACCCCTTATCGCTATCAATTGGCAATGGGGGTTCCCCGAGACAGCAAAATGCTGGTGGGCATTCTGGACAAAGTTCTGGCCGACATGTCCCCGGAGCAGATCAGCAGCATCCAGGAACACTGGGTGGGCAACGTCCTCGATCATCGGACATTCTGGTCTGATCTGCTGGTCTACGGATTACCCGGCCTGCTATTGCTGGTGATCATCCTGGCAGTGGTGATCCGCATCAACCGCCGCTTGAGCTCGGAAATCGCCCGGCGCATCGACCTCGAACAGGAACTGCGCAGCAGCGAATACCACTATCGCGGACTGGTGGAGAGCCTGTCGGCCATTGCCTGGGAAGCACGAATCAGCGACTTCACCTACAGCTACGTGTCGCCCCACGCCGAAGACCTGCTGGGTTATCCACTGTCGCACTGGCTGATCCCGGGCTTCTGGCGCAACATCATCCACCCCGCCGACCTGACCCGCGCACAGAGTTTCTGCGATCACGAAGTCCTCGCCGGGCGCGATCACAGCCTCGACTATCGAGTGATCACCGCTGATGGCCGGTGCCTGTGGGTGCGCGACATCGTCAGCCTGATCGAGCACGGCCACGAGCCGGTGATGCGCGGCCTGATGATCGATATCAGTGAAACCAAGCGTACGGAGGAAGCCCTGCGCCTGTCGGAGCAGAAGTTCGCCTCAGTGTTCCAGCAATGCCCGGACATCCTGGTGATTGCGCGTCTGTCCGACGGCTGTCTGCTGGAGGTCAACGAAGCCTTTGAGGAACAGATCGGGCTCAAAGCCGAAGATGTCATCGGCCAGACCGCCACCGAGCTCAACATCTGGGGCATTCCCGGCGTTGGCCCCGGCCTGCTGCAACGCTTGCAGGCCGGCAGCATTCGCAACCTGGAGATGCCCTTTCGTCGTAGCAACGGCCAGGTGTTCACCGGGCTGATTTCCGCCGAACCGTTCGAGCTCGACACGACACCGGCGCTGGTCGTGGTGGTGCGCGATATTACCCAGCTCAAGGAAACCCAACAGCAGTTGCAAACCTCCGAAGAAAAGTTCGCCAAGGCCTTCCACGCCTCGCCGGACGGCCTGTTGCTGTCACGCCAGAGCGATGGCCTGCTGCTGGAGGTCAACGAAGGTTTCAGCCGCATCACCGGTTTCAACAGCGCCATGTCGGTGGACCGTTCGGCACTGGATCTGGGGATCTGGGTCAACCTCAACGAACGCAAACAAATGCTCGACCTGCTGCACCGTGACGGTTTCGTTCGCGACTTCACCTGCCACATCCGCCGCAGCGACGGGCAAATTCGCCTGTGCGAAGTGTCCAGCCGTCCGTTGCCGATCGGCGATGACGACTGCATGTTGACCATCGCTCGCGACATCACCGAACGCCACCTGATGCAGGAAAAACTGCAACAGGCCGCGACGGTGTTCGAGAGCACCGCCGAAGGCGTACTGATCACCGATACGCAACAGCACATCAGTGCCGTGAACCGCGCCTTTACCGAAATCACCGGTTACAGCGAAAGCGAGGCGCTGGGCCATACCCCGCGCCTGCTGGCTTCCGGCCTGCACGACAGCGCGTTCTATGCAGCGATGTGGCATCAATTGACTGACGAAGGCCACTGGCAGGGCGAAATTTCCAACCGGCGCAAGAATGGTGAGTTGTACCCGAGCTGGCTGACCATCAGTGCCGTACGCAACCGCGACCGGTTCATCACTCACTTCGTCGCGGTGTTTGCCGATATCTCCAGCCTCAAGCACGCCCAGGCCAAACTCGATTATCAGGCTCACCATGACCCACTGACCGGCCTGCCGAATCGCACACTGTTCGAAAGTCGCCTGCTGACGGCACTGAACGGCCAGCAAGAGAACGGCGGTCTGGGCGCGGTGCTGTTCCTCGACCTTGACCGCTTCAAGCACATCAACGACAGCCTCGGCCACCCGGTTGGCGACCTGCTGCTCAAGGGCATCGCCGTGCGCCTCAAGGAACAGTTACGCGATATCGATACCGTGGCGCGACTGGGTGGCGACGAATTCATCATCCTGCTGCCGGGGCTGCAACAGGCCGGTGATGCCGACAACATCGCCACCAAACTGCTGAATTGCTTCGGCGCACCGTTTCAGGCCGGCGAGCACGAGTTTTTCATCAGTGCCAGCATCGGCACCAGCCTCTATCCCCGTGACGGCTGTGACGTCGCCACTCTGATCAAGAACGCCGACGCGGCGATGTACCGTTCCAAGGCCAAGGGTCGCAACCGCGTCGAAAGCTACACCCGCGACCTCACCGCCCAGGCCAGCGAACGTGTGGCGCTGGAACATGAACTGCGCCGGGCCATCGAGCGCGAAGAGCTGTACCTCTACTACCAGCCGAAAATCAGCCTCGACGATCACAGCCTGGTCGGGGCTGAAGCCCTGATCCGCTGGCGCCACCCGACCTTCGGCGAGGTGCCTCCGGAGCATTTCATACCGCTGGCGGAAGAGAACGGGATGATTCTGCAAATCGGCGACTGGGTGCTGGAAACCGCCTGCCGGCAGATGTTCGAGTGGAGCCAGATCTACGAATCCCTGGGCCCGCTCTCGGTCAACCTTGCCGGCGCACAATTGCGTCAGCCAAACCTGCTGGGACGCATCGAACAACTGCTCAAGGACAACCGCCTGAGACCGGATTTACTGCAACTGGAAATTACCGAAAACTTCATCATGAGCCAGGCCGAAGAGGCGCTGGCCGTGTTGCACCAGCTCAAACACCTCGGCGTGCAACTGGCCATCGACGACTTCGGCACCGGTTACTCCTCGCTGAGTTACCTCAAACGCCTGCCGCTGGACATCCTCAAGATCGACCAGTCTTTCGTCCGTGGTCTGCCCGACGACCCCCACGACGCGGCGATTGTCCGCGCCATCATCGCCCTGGGCCGCAGCATGCAATTCACCGTGATCGCCGAAGGCGTGGAAACCCAGGCCCAACAACAATTCCTCGCCGCCGAAGGCTGCGAGCAGATCCAGGGCTACATCGTCAGCCTGCCGCTGCCACCCGAGGAATTCGCCGCGACGTTTCTTCGCATAGCCGTATCAGATTTTTCGGATAGCACAGCCGAGAAACCGTCGCTATAATCCGCGGCCTACTGAGGGCCTATAGCTCAGTTGGTTAGAGCAGAGGACTCATAATCCTTTGGTCCACGGTTCAAGTCCGTGTGGGCCCACCAAACATGAAAAAGCCGCGCTTATGTGCGGCTTTTTCGTACCTGCGTGGAGAAGTCCCTTGCCCGACATCCGTCCACCCGTGCTCGATGAAATCGACCGCCAGCTGATCGCAGCCCTGCAAATCAATGCCCGCGAAAGCGTGGCGATGCTGGCCAGGCAATTGGGGATCGCCCGCACGACCGTGACTTCGCGACTGGCGCGGCTGGAAAAGGCCAAAGTCATCACCGGCTATGGCGTGCGCCTGGGTCAGCGCGTGGTGGATGGCGGGTTGCAGGCGTACGTCGGGATCAAGGTGCAGCCGCGCTCCGGCAAAGAAGTGTTGCGGCGGTTGAGTGCGATGGCCCAGGTGCAGCAATTGTGCGCGGTGAGTGGCGAATTTGATTACGTGGCGTGGCTGCGAACCGACTCGCCGGAACAGTTGGATCAATTGCTGGATCAGATCGGCAGCGTAGACGGCGTGGACAAGACCACGACCTCGATCATCCTCAGCAGCAAAATCGATCGCGGGCATCCAGTTTGACCAACACTGTCGTCATATTGCAGCACCGACACTCAAATCGACGACACTTTGCGTCTTATTAACGTGTTCTACGCTCCCTAGAATGGCTGGCATCTTTTCCTATACTCAGACGCGCATCCGGCGTCGGGTCGCCAGCAAGGTCAGCCATGAACAAGAACAATCGCCATCCTGCAGACGGTAAGAAACCGATCACCATTTTCGGCCCGGACTTTCCGTTCGCCTTCGACGACTGGATCGAACACCCCGCCGGTCTGGGCAGCATTCCCGAGCACAATCACGGCGCCGAAGTGGCGATCGTCGGTGCCGGTATTGCCGGTCTGGTGGCGGCTTACGAGCTGATGAAGCTTGGTCTGAAACCCGTGGTGTACGAAGCCTCGAAGCTTGGCGGCCGTCTGCGCTCACAAGCGTTCAATGGCACTGACGGCATCGTCGCCGAGCTTGGTGGCATGCGTTTCCCGGTGTCCTCCACCGCGTTCTATCACTACGTCGACAAACTCGGTCTGGAGACCAAGCCCTTCCCCAACCCGCTGACACCGGCCTCCGGCAGCACCGTGATCGACCTGGAAGGCAAAACCCATTACGCACAGAGCCTGAAGGATCTTCCTGCGTTGTTCCAGGAAGTGGCTGACGCCTGGGCCGATGCCCTGGAGGCCGGCTCGCAGTTCGCCGATATCCAGCAAGCCATCCGCGACCGCGATGTGCCACGTCTCAAGGAACTGTGGAACACCCTGGTGCCGCTGTGGGACGACCGCACCTTCTACGACTTCGTCGCCACGTCGAAAGCCTTCGCCAAGTTGTCGTTCCATCACCGCGAAGTGTTCGGTCAGGTCGGTTTCGGTACCGGCGGCTGGGACTCTGACTTCCCCAACTCGATGCTGGAAATCTTCCGCGTGGTGATGACCAACTGCGACGATCACCAGCACCTGGTGGTCGGCGGTGTGGAACAAGTGCCACAAGGCATCTGGCGTCATGTGCCGGAGCGCTGCGTACACTGGCCCCAAGGCACCAGCCTGAAATCGTTGCACCACGGCGCGCCGCGTTCCGGGGTGAAGAAAATCGCCCACGCGCCTGACGGACGTTTCGCGGTCACGGACAACAACGGTGACACCCGCGAATACGCCGCCGTACTGACCACCTGCCAGAGCTGGCTGCTGACCACCCAGATCGAATGCGACGAAACCCTGTTCTCGCAAAAGATGTGGATGGCGCTGGACCGTACGCGCTACATGCAATCGTCCAAGACGTTCGTGATGGTCGACCGCCCGTTCTGGAAGGACAAGGACCCGGAAACCGGCCGCGACCTGATGAGCATGACCCTCACCGATCGCCTGACCCGTGGCACCTACCTGTTCGACAACGGCGACGACAAGCCAGGCGTCATCTGCCTGTCGTATTCGTGGATGAGCGATGCGCTGAAAATGCTCCCGCATCCGGTGGAAAAACGCGTGAAACTGGCACTGGATGCGTTGAAGAAGATCTACCCGAAAGTCGACATCGCCGCGCGGATCATCGGCGATCCGATCACCGTATCCTGGGAAGCCGATCCGCATTTCCTCGGTGCGTTCAAGGGCGCCCTGCCCGGCCACTATCGCTACAACCAGCGGATGTACGCGCACTTCATGCAGGACGACATGCCGGCGGAACAGCGCGGGATTTTCATCGCCGGCGACGACGTCTCGTGGACGCCGGCCTGGGTCGAAGGTGCGGTGCAGACGTCGCTCAACGCGGTGTGGGGAATCATGAAGCACTTTGGCGGGTCCACACATAAAGAGAACCCCGGCCCGGGTGATGTGTTCAACGACATCGGCCCGATCGCCCTGCCCGAGTAAGAGGAATTCCCGATGCGTGTAGCCCTTTACCAATGCCCACCGCTGCCACTGGAACCGGCCGCCAACCTCCAGCGCCTGCATCAACTGGCGATGGAGGCCAAAGGTGCCGATTTGCTGGTGGTACCGGAGATGTTCCTGACCGGCTACAACATCGGTAAGGAGGCGGTCGCGACATTGGCCGAGGTCTACAACGGCGAATGGGCGCAGCAAGTCGGACGAATCGCCAAGGCTGCCGGTCTGGCGATTCTCTACGGTTACCCAGAGCGTACCGCCGAAGGGCAGATCTACAACGCCGTACAGTTGATCGACTCGAACGGCGAGCGCCTGTGCAATTACCGCAAGACGCACCTGTTCGGCGATCTGGATCGTTCGATGTTCAGCCCCGGCGATGGCGAATTTCCCATCGTCGAACTCAACGGATGGAAGCTCGGGTTTCTGATCTGCTACGACCTGGAGTTCCCGGAAAACGCGCGGCGCCTGGCCCTTGAAGGCGCCGAGCTGATTCTGGTGCCGACGGCGAACATGATTCCTTTCGATTTCATTGCCGATGTTTCCGTGCGCTCCCGCGCCTTCGAAAACCAATGCTACGTGGCTTACGCCAACTACTGCGGCCACGAAGGCGACATCCATTACTGCGGACAAAGCAGCATTGCTGCGCCGGATGGCAGCCGCATAGCCCAGGCCGGGCTGGATGAAGCACTGATCGTCGGCGAGCTGGATCGCCAGTTGATGGTCGACTCCCGCAGCGCCAACCGCTACTTCAACGACCGCCGCCCTGAACTTTACGACGCGCTCAACAAGCGCTAATCCGCTAGCATTGGCACTTCACCGTTCTGGAAGTGCCCATGCCTGCGCCGACTCACCCCCGCCCCCTTACCGAAACCCTGGCCAACGGCTTGCGTGTGACCCTGCGTCACGTGCCCGGCCTGAAGCGCAGCGCCGCTGCGTTGCGGGTGGCTGCCGGCAGTCATGACGTACCGTTGGCGTGGCCGGGACTGGCGCATTTTCTTGAGCATTTGCTGTTCCTCGGCACCGAGCGATTTCCTGCACAGCAAGGGTTGATGGCCTACGTACAAGGTCACGGCGGTCAGGTGAACGCCAGTACCCGTGAGCGCACCACCGATTTCTTCTTTGAATTGCCGCCGGCGTCCTTCAGTGGCGGGCTTGAGCGTCTGTCAGACATGCTCGCCCGGCCGCGTATGAATCCGGACGATCAGGTGCGGGAACGGGAAGTGCTGCAGGCGGAGTTTGTCGCGTGGTCCCAGGACACCGCCGCTCAGCAGAAAGAGGCGCTGTTCGAACGGTTGTCAGCAGCACATCCGCTGCGCGGCTTTCATGCCGGGAATCGCGATAGCCTGCCGATAGAACAAGCGGAGTTTCAGCAGGCGTTGAAAGATTTCCATCAGCAGTTTTACCGCACCGGGCAGATGACCCTGAGTCTGGTCGGGCCGCAGAGTGTTGAAGAACTCCGAGCGTTGGCCGAACAATTTGCCGCCGCACAGATGGCTGGGGATAAAACTGCGCAGGCGGCCCCCGTTCGCTTGATGGACAACCCGCAGGCAAGTTATCAACAGGTCGGCGAGCGGCACGGCAATCTGCTGTTTGCACTGGAAGACCTGCCGAAGTCATCGGCCGAAGCGTTGGCGTTTCTCTGTCATTGGTTGAACAGCGCCAAACCTGGTGGCTTGCTCGCGCATTTGCAGCAGCAGGGTCTCGCGCAAGGGTTGCAGGCGAGTCTGCTCTATCAGTTTGCCGGGCAGGCTTTGCTGCACCTTCAATTCACTGCGGCATCCGGATCACTCGACGCCATCCGCGCACAATCTCTCGACTGGTTAAGCTTCTTCGCAGCGCAGCAGGACTGGCCCGCATTGCGTGCGGAATACGCGGAACTGCTTCAGCGTCAGCAGCAAGTAAGCAGTGCGCTGCAACTGGCGCGGCTCGACAGCGAGCAACTCGAAAGCGGCCTGTCCGAATCGGCCGTTACGGCGCTCAAAACGGTTCTCGGCAAAATCGGCACTGTGGATAACTTCAGCCCCCATTGGCATCTGCCGAGCGCCAACCCGTTCCTGCGCACTGCCGAACCGCTGGCCAACGCCGGGCTGATCCGTGGCCAGACCAGCGCTCACCGGGGTCTGCGCACGTTTGCTCAGGATCGCTCGCGCAGCCGCCGTGAACGCTCGCCGATGCAATTCAGTCAGGCACTGCCGGATAACAGCGACGTAGGCGCGGTGTATGTGCGCTGGCAAACGGAAGCAGCGGCCACGGCCGAGCTGCAGGCGAAACTGCAACACAGTCTGCGGGAAGTGTCTGACGATGCCCGCCAGGCCGGGGTCGAGTTGTCGCTCAGCACCATGGGTAATCAGTGGTTGCTGAAAGTGACCGGCCTGCAGGACACGCTGCCTGCTGTGCTGGAGCACGCGCTGAAATCTCTGACACAAGTGGGCGTCGATTCCGCGAAAGGCGAGCCGCAAACTGCACTGATACCGATCCGCCAACTGCTCAAGGCATTGCCCGAACAATGCCTGCCAGCGGTAGGCGAATCCACTGACGCCGTGCACCTGTGGACAACTTCCCGCTGGGACGGTCTGGCGTTGGGCCTCAATCCACAGACCCAATCCGCCATGGGCCTGGCCCTGAGTCGCATCCCCGGCGCGCCGGACAATCAATTGCCCGCCCCCTCGGCAACCCACGCCCAATACTCGTGGCAGCAAATCGAATGCGACTCCAGCGAACACGCTTTGCTACTGTTCTGTCCTGCCGCCAGCCAGGAAATCGCTGGCGAAGCCGCGTGGCGTCTGCTCGCGCACCTGTGCCAGACGCCGTTCTACCAACGCCTGCGAGTTGAACTGCAACTGGGTTATGCGGTGTTCAGCGGGTTGCGCCAGATCCATGGCCAAAGCGGAATACTGTTTGGCGCGCAATCGCCAACGACCAGCGCCGTGCAATTGCTCGAGCACATTCAGCAGTTCCTCAACGACTTGCCAGCCCTTATCGAAAAACTCGATGACGCCAGCCTCACCCAGCAACGCCAGACGCTTGCCGATCAGTTCGATGACAGCGTCCTGACCGGCAAAGAGGCGGCCGAGCTCCTGTGGCAGGCCCGACTCGCCGGCCACTCGTCGGATTATCTGGCCCAGCTGCGCAGCGCCATCGCTCAGCTGGATCGCCCGGCATTGCTGGCCGCCGCACAACGCCTGATTCGCGCCGAAGGTGGCTGGCACGGTCTGTCCAGCGCCCCTGCGCCAGGCGCACCATGGCAAGCGGCAAAATGATCATTACCGGGGCTGCAAGGAGCTTTCTCAAAGATTCACGGGCAAACCCTCTGAAATTTTGAGTAACATAGCCACCTAACTATTTGGAACATCTCAGCGCTGCCGTGGACTATACCTATGGATAGCGCTATCTCACCCACCTGAAGAAGGAGTCACCCGATGGCTTGGACCAAACCTGCTTACACCGACCTGCGTATCGGCTTCGAAGTCACCATGTACTTCGCCAGCCGCTGAGTTCTGCCTAGTCAGAATTGCAGTGCAACGCCTCGGCTCGCCGGGGCGTTTTATTTTCAGCGTTGAAATGATGGAGCGTTCATGTTCGTCCAGATTCTGGGTTCGGCCGCCGGTGGCGGTTTTCCGCAGTGGAACTGCAACTGCGTCAATTGCGCCGGTTTTCGCGATGGCAGCCTGAATGCCAAGGCCCGTACCCAATCGTCCATCGCGATCTCCGATGACGGCGTGAACTGGGTGCTGTGCAACGCCTCCCCGGACATCCGCGCGCAGCTCCAGAGCTTCGCCCCGATGCAACCGGGCCGTGCCCTGCGTGACACCGGCATCAGCGCGATCATCCTGATGGACAGCCAGATCGACCACACCACCGGCCTGCTCAGCCTGCGCGAAGGCTGCCCGCATCAGGTCTGGTGTACGGACATGGTCCACGAAGACCTGAGCACCGGTTTCCCGCTGTTCACCATGCTCAAGCACTGGAACGGCGGGCTGGACTGGAATCGCATCGAACTCGACCAGAGCTTCACCGTCGCTGCCTGCCCGAACCTGCGTTTCACCCCGCTGCCATTGCGCAGCGCCGCACCGCCCTACTCGCCGCACCGCTTCGACCCGCATCCGGGCGACAACATCGGCCTGATCGTCGAAGACCTCAGCACCGGCGGCAAACTGTTCTACGCCCCAGGCCTGGGCAAAGTCGATGCACCATTGCTGGAAATCATGGCCGGCAGCGACTGCGTGCTGGTGGACGGAACGCTGTGGGACGACGATGAAATGCAACGCCGTGGCGTCGGCACCCGCACCGGTCGCGAAATGGGCCACCTGGCCCAGAATGGCCCCGGCGGCATGCTCGAAGCGCTGGAACAGCTTCCCGAGCAGCGCAAGGTACTTATCCACATCAACAACACCAACCCGATTCTCGACGAAGACTCACCGGAGCGCGCGGAACTGGTGCGGCGCAATGTTGAAGTGGCATATGACGGCATGAGCATCGTCCTGTAACGAATGGCCCGGAGAACCGCAATGACCGACACCCCGCTGTCCCCCGCCGAATTCGAGGCGGCCCTGCGCGCCAAGGGCGCCTACTACCACATCCATCACCCGTATCACGTGGCGATGTATGAAGGCCGGGCTACCCGCGAGCAGATCCAGGGCTGGGTTGCCAACCGCTTCTACTATCAGGTGAACATCCCCCTGAAAGACGCGGCGATCCTCGCCAATTGCCCGGATCGCGAGATCCGCCGCGAGTGGATCCAGCGTCTGCTCGACCACGACGGCGCCCCCGGCGAAGACGGTGGCATCGAAGCCTGGCTGCGCCTCGGCCAGGCCGTCGGTCTCGATCCGGATCAATTGCGTTCCCAGGAACTGGTATTGCCCGGTGTGCGTTTCGCCGTCGATGCCTACGTCAACTTCGCCCGCCGCGCCAGTTGGCAGGAAGCCGCCAGCAGCTCGCTGACCGAGCTGTTCGCGCCGCAGATCCACCAGTCGCGCCTCGACAGCTGGCCGCAGCATTACCCGTGGATCGACCCGGCCGGCTACGAATACTTCCGCACCCGTCTCGGTCAGGCCCGGCGCGATGTCGAGCATGGTCTGGCGATTACGCTCGAGCACTACAAGACCCGCGAAGGTCAGGAGCGCATGCTGGAAATTCTCCAGTTCAAACTGGACATCCTTTGGAGCATGCTCGATGCCATGAGCATGGCCTACGAACTGAACCGCCCGCCGTATCACAGCGTCACCGATCAACGGGTCTGGCATAAAGGAATCGCCTTATGAGTTTCGACCGCAGCAAGACCCCGACCTGGCGTCCCGGCTACCGCTTCCAGTACGAACCGGCGCAGAAAGGCCATGTGCTGCTGTACCCGGAAGGCATGATCAAGCTCAACGAAAGTGCCGCGCTGATCGGCGGCCTGATCGACGGTGAGCGGGATGTCGCGGCGATCATCGCCGAACTCGACAGACAGTTCCCCGGCGTACCCGAACTCGGTGACGACATCGAGCAATTCATGGAGGTTGCCCGTGCGCAGCACTGGATCGAACTTGCCTGAGTCATCGGTGCAAGTCCCGGCCAAACCGGAAATCGGCCTGCCGCTGTGGCTGCTCGCCGAGCTGACTTATCGTTGCCCGCTGCAATGTCCGTACTGCTCCAATCCGCTGGATTTCGCCGAGCAGGGCAAGGAGCTGAGCACCGAGCAGTGGATCAAGGTGTTCCGCGAGGCGCGGGAGATGGGTGCGGCGCAACTGGGATTTTCCGGGGGCGAACCGCTGGTGCGCCAGGACCTTGCCGAACTGATCCGTGAAGCGCGCCAGTTGGGTTTCTACACCAACCTGATCACTTCCGGCATCGGCCTGACCGAGCAGAAGATCAGCGACTTCAAGAAGGCCGGGCTCGATCACATTCAGATCAGTTTCCAGGCCAGCGACGAGCAAGTGAACAACCTGCTTGCCGGCTCAAAAAAGGCCTTTGCGCAGAAACTGGAAATGGCCCGCGCCGTGAAGGCCCACGGCTATCCGATGGTGCTGAACTTCGTCACCCATCGGCACAACATCGACAAGATCGACCGCATCATCGAGCTGTGCATCGCGCTCGAAGCGGACTTCGTCGAGCTCGCCACCTGCCAGTTCTACGGCTGGGCGCAGCTCAATCGTGTCGGCCTGTTGCCGACCAAAGAGCAACTGGTCCGCGCCGAACGCATCACCAACGAATACCGCGCCAAACTGGAAGCCGAAGGGCATCCTTGCAAACTGATTTTCGTCACCCCGGACTACTACGAAGAGCGCCCGAAAGCCTGCATGAATGGCTGGGGCAGCCTGTTTCTGACGGTCACGCCGGACGGCACCGCCCTGCCCTGCCATGGTGCCCGACAGCTGCCGGTACAATTTCCCAATGTGCGCGACCACAGCATGCAGCACATCTGGTACGATTCGTTCGGCTTCAACCGCTTTCGCGGCTATGACTGGATGCCCGAGCCGTGCCGCTCCTGCGACGAGAAAGAACAGGATTTCGGCGGCTGTCGTTGCCAGGCGTTCATGCTCACCGGCGATGCCAGCAATGCCGACCCGGTGTGCAGCAAGTCCGAACATCACGACGTGATCCTCAAGGCCCGCGAAGAAGCCGAGCACGCCACCCAGACCATCGAACAACTGGCCTTTCGCAATGAACGAAACTCGCGCCTCATCGCCAAAGGCTGAGCCCTTCAGCGCCACTGCCGCGGTTGCCGCCGGCGTGGACTTCGCCGAACTGCAGCTCGGCGCACAGGGTTTGTTCTGGAATGAATACCGGCCGGCAGACGCCGCGTGCCGGATCTGGCACTGGCGCGATGGCGTGGCGAAATGCCTGACACCTGCGGGTTTCAGCGTGCGTAGCCGGGTGTACGAATATGGCGGTGGGGCGTTTTGTCTGACGCCGGATGGCGTGGTTTTCGTCAACGAGGCGGATCAGCAGCTGTATCGCCAGACGCTGGATGGAGAGCCTGAGGCGTTGACGTCGAGCGAGTGTCGGTATGGCGATCTGCATTTTGCCAACGGGCAGGTGCTGGCCGTTGAAGAGAATGGTGACTGCCATCGGCTGGTGGCCATCGATCTGGCAACTGGCACCCGTCATAAGCTGGTTGAAGGCGCAGACTTTTATGCGTCGCCGATCATCAGCCCGGACGGCCAGCGCCTGGCGTGGATCGAGTGGAGCCGCCCGCATCAGCCGTGGACCTCCACCCGTTTGATGATCGCCGAGCGCACAGGTAATGGATTTTCTGCCCCACGTTGCGTGGCCGGTGACACGCTTGAAGAGTCGATCCAGCAACCGCGCTTCGATGCCAGTGGCCGATTGGGCTGTCTGACTGATCGTGGCGGGTATTGGCAGCCGTGGATCGAGTCTGCAGACGGCCTGCAACCGTTACCTTGTGCCGAGGCCGACCACGCGCCAGCCCCATGGCAACTCGGCGGCTGCACCTGGCTGCCCATCGGCGAAGGCTATTTGGCAAGTTGGAGCGAAGGCGGTTTCGGTCGTCTGGCACTCAACGGCGAGGACTTCACCTGCGACTACAGTCGCTTCCGTCATCTGGCGGTCGATGATCAATTCATTTACAGCATCGCTGCTTCACCGATCAGCCCTTCAGCCGTGATCGCCATTGATCGGGAGTCGCGTGAAGTGAAAGTGCTGGCCGGCGGCGTCGCACCGTTGCCCCCCGAGCGCATCAGCCGTCCGCAAACCCTGCGCTATCCCAGCGGTTCAAGTGAAGCGCACGGCTTCTTTTACCCGGCCACGAGTGGCGATGAGAAACCGCCGCTGGTGGTGTTCATCCACGGAGGCCCGACGTCGGCCTGCTACCCGATGCTCGACCCGCGCATCCAGTACTGGACGCAACGCGGCTTCGCCGTCGCCGACCTCAACTACCGCGGCAGCAGCGGCTACGGCCGGGAATATCGGCAGGCGTTGCATCTGAGTTGGGGCGCGGTGGATGCCGAGGATGCCTGTGCGGTCGTCGCTGACCTAAATGATCGCGGCATGATCGACGGCGAGCGTGCGTTTATCCGCGGTGGCAGCGCCGGTGGTTACACGACGCTGTGCGCGTTGGCATTCCATCAAGTGTTCCGCGCCGGCGCCAGCCTGTACGGCGTCAGTGACCCGGTAGCGCTTGGCCGCGCGACCCACAAGTTCGAAGGCGATTACCTGGACTGGCTGATCGGCGATCCCGAGCAAGACGCCGAACGCTATGCGGCCCGCACACCGTTGCTGCACGCCGGCAACATTCGCGTGCCGGTGATTTTCTTCCAGGGTGAACTGGACGCCGTGGTCGTGCCGCAACAGACCCGCGACATGGTCGCCGCCCTGGAGCACAACGGCATCGAGGTCGAGGCGCATTACTACGCCGACGAACGCCACGGCTTCCGCCGGGCCGTCAATCAGGCCCATGCGCTGGAGCAGGAGTGGCGTTTCTATCGGCGAGTGATGGGCCTGGCGGACTGAAGCTCAGCGCTTGGCGATGATGTACACCGCGTGCACGATCCCCGGGATGTAACCGCACAGCGTCAGCAGAATGTTCAACCAGAACGCGCCGCCGAACCCGACCTGCAGAAACACACCCAGTGGCGGCAAGATAATGGCGATGATGATGCGGATGAAGTCCATGGGGCAGCTCCTGATTGGGGGCTGGCTCGACTGAGCCATACAAGCTAATCGACCTGTGCCGTTTGTCAGGGTTCAGTGCAACCCGCGATCTCGCCATTTGAATGCCATTACCCGGCTACAAAAAAACGCCCCACGCCAAAAGAATCAGGCGTGGGGCGTGCGTTATACCGCGAGACGGTTCTTGAATTCGGGTGGGAAACTTCAGTTCAGACGGCAATCCCTTTTCGGCATTGCAGTTGCGCCGTGCGTACCCGGGAGAAGGCGCGAGCCAGGCGCAGGAGCATTTCGTCGATGTTGGCCTTGCTGACCGTGAGTGCCGGGGTGAAGCGCAGGCAGTTGGATTGTGGGGCGTTGAGCAGCAAGCCTTCATGGAGCGCGGCTTTGACCACGGCCTCGGCGGAGTCTTCCGACAGGGTCAGCCCCCAGAACAGCCCTTGCCCGCGCAACTCGCCATGTTCATAACGATGGGCCAGACGGGCGAGCCCTTCGCGCAGATGCTGGCCGTTTTCCCGGATCTGTTCGAGGAAGGCGCGGTCCTGCACGCTGTCGAGTACTACCAGGCCGGCGGCGGTCATCAGGGCGTTGCCGTGATGCGTACCGCCCAGCTCGCCGAAGTCGAAACAGCAGGCCTTACCTCGCGCCAACAGCGCAGCCAGCGGTACGCCACCGCCAAGTCCCTTGCCGAGTACGACGATATCGGCGCGCACGCCGTAGGATTGTTCGGCGAGCAAGGTGCCACAGCGGCCGATGCCGGTCTGCACTTCGTCGAGAATCAGCAGAATGCCCAGTTCACGACACAGGCGCTCGACACCCTTGAGGTAATGCTCGGTCGCCGGAATGACACCGGCATCGCTCTGGATCGGTTCGAGCATGATCGCCACGGTCTGCGCATCGACTGCGGCATGCAGCGCCGGCAGATCATTGAACGGCACCAGGTCGAACCCCGGCAGCAGCGGGGCGAAGCGATTGTGCAGGTTGCAACTGTCCGACGCCGAAATCGTCGCCAGACTACGTCCGTGACAGCCTTGTCTCGCGACAATGATCCGCGAGGCGCCGCCGCGATGCAGCTGGCCCCATTTGCGCGCCAGTTTGATCGCGGCTTCACAGGCTTCGCTGCCACTGTTGAGCAGATACGCCTGATCGCTGGAAGTGCTGGCACACAAACGCTCGGCGAGGCTGAGCATGCCGCGGTTGTGCAGATTGAATCCGGGATTGATCAAGGCCTGTGCCTGGCTGGCGATGGCTTTGACCAGCGCCGAAGGGCTGTGGCCCAGGCTGTTGGCGCCGCCGGCCTGGGAAAAGTCCAGGTAGGCGCGGTCATTGCTGTCCCACAACCAGGAGCCCTGGCCGCGAACGAAAACCTGCTGCGGGCGCTCGACGCTGGGCATCAGGCGCTCGGCATTCAGGCCATCAGCGGTATCCGATTCATGGGTTTCAAAAGCCAGGTCATCGAGGCTCGGCGCCTGGCGCCGCAAGCTGAACAGATTCATTGAAAAAAACCTCGATCGAGGTTTTTTGAACTGCCTATGTAAACACTTTCGAAGCAAACGCTGGTCATTGCGCTTTCCGGCCCTGTAAGCCTTGTGAATGCGGTTAGACTAGGCGTCTTCAAGGCGCCGAGCCATTTCGATTTCCCAGCATTTTCGATAAGTATCACTTATGGATTTCAAACAACTGCGTTATTTCGTCGCGGTCTACGAAGAAGGCCATGTGGGGCGTGCCGCCGAGCGCCTGTCGATCTCTCAACCCGCGTTGTCCCAGCAGATCCGCCATCTGGAACAGAACCTCGACGTCACCCTGTTCGAACGCAGCAGCAAACGCCTGCTGCCGACCTTGGCCGCCCACACGCTGTACAACCACGCGCTGCCATTGCTCGACGGCATGCAGCGGGCGCGTGAAGCGCTGGGCAATTTCAAGGGCCAGGCGCTGCGTACGCTGGCGATCGGTGTGCTGCAAACCGTACACACCAGCCTTGTGCCGCAAATGCTTGAGCGGGTGCGCAAAGCCCAGCCCCATCTGGTAGTACAGATTTATGAACTGACGGGACTGGAGATCGAGCGGCGCCTGCTCAATGGTTCGCTGGACATCGGCATCAGCTATCTGCCGCCCCGCCAGCCGGGTCTGCACGGCGTGATGCTGTACGAAGATGAACTGACACTGGTCATTCCGGCGGATCATCCGTTGCGCGAATTCAAGAAAGTCTCGATGAGTCAGGCCGCAGAATTGCCGATGTTGTTGCTGGGAGAGGAATTCCAGATCCGCCAGATCTGGCAGGCGCAACTGGCCAGCCTCGGGCGACGCCCGCAAGTACAGGCAGAACTGAACAATATGGTGGGGATTCTCGACAGCCTGCCGCACACACGGCTGGCGACGGTGTTGCCGGGGCGCTCACAGAAGGAGTACGACGATCAGGACTTGCTGTGGAAACCGATCAGCGAACCACGGGTACCGCTGAAGGTGGGCCTGGTGTGTCGCGATGTGCAGCGTCAGCAGGCGTCATTGGCCTTGCTGCGAACGTTGCTGGAGGAAGTGATGCAGCGCGAGGAAAAACCACTCAAAGGTGCGCCAGGCCTGGAATCGCTGAGCTGAAAACTTTTCTGCGGGCATAAGAAAACCCCGCCGAAGCGGGGCTTTGCAGACTGTTTCCCTGACATCCATTTCACTCCGCCACCCTGGCAGAATCCTTACGTGTCCGTGTTGTTGCTTTGCGCTTCCTGCGCGACGTCCATGGAAACTAGATTAGCTCTGGATCCAATCTGCGCCTATGGGAGAACAGCAGCACGTCATGTAAGAGATCGCTTACATGACGTTACAACCTCAGAACTGCGCAGCATCCAGCAGGAACAGCGACTCGCTGCCAGCCTTCACTGAAGCGCTCAACGAGTGAATCCGCGGCAGCAGGCGGGCAAAGTAGAACCGCGCCGTGCCGAGTTTGCTCGCGTAGAAATCGTCCTGCGCTTCTTTGCCCAGCGATGCCTTGGCCATCAGAGCCCACATGTAGGCGTAAGCGGTGTAGCCGAAGGCTTGCAGGTACTCGACCGACGCCGCACCAATTTCGTTCGGGTTGGTTTTCGCTCGGTCCAACAGCCACGAGGTCAGTTCGTCGAGATTGTCGACAGCGTCATTCAGCGGCTTGGTGAACTCGCCCAGATCGGCACTGGCAGTCGCGGTGAAATGGCGGATCTCGTCGGCGAACAGTTTGTAGAACGCGCCGCCGCTACCGACGATCTTGCGACCCACCAGATCCAGCGCCTGAATGCCGTTGGTGCCTTCGTAGATCTGGGTGATGCGCACATCACGCACCAGCTGTTCCTGGCCCCACTCACGAATATAGCCGTGGCCGCCGAAGATCTGCTGGCCGTGGACGGTGGTTTCCAGACCCAGATCGGTCAGGAATGCCTTGGCCACCGGCGTCAGCAAGGCAACCAGATCTTCCGCACGCTTGCGGGTAGCTGCGTCTTCGCTGAACTTGGCGGTATCGAGCTGCATCGCCACGTAGGTGGAGAACGCACGGCCGCCTTCGTTCGAGGCTTTCATGGTCAGCAGCATGCGACGCACGTCCGGGTGGACGATGATCGGATCGGCGACCTTGTCCTTGTTCTGCGCGCCGGTCGGCGAACGGCTTTGCAGACGATCACGGGCGTATTCGAGGGCGTTCTGGTAGGAACGCTCGCCAGTGGCCAGGCCCTGGATACCGACGCCCAGACGCTCGTAGTTCATCATGGTGAACATCGCGGCCAGGCCCTTGTTCGGCTCGCCGACCAGGTAACCCACGGCTTCGTCGAAGTTCATCACACAGGTGGCCGAAGCCTGGATGCCCATCTTGTGTTCGATCGAACCGCAGTTCGCCGGGTTACGCGCACCCAGGCTGCCATCGGCATTGACCATGAACTTCGGCACCAGGAACAACGAAATGCCTTTCGGCCCCGCTGGCGCGTCCGGCAGCTTGGCCAGCACCAGGTGGATGATGTTTTCGGTCAGGTCGTGCTCACCGCCGGTGATGAAGATCTTGGTGCCACTGACCTTGTAGGAACCGTCGGCCTGAGGCTCGGCCTTGGTGCGGATAATGCCCAGGTCGGTACCGGCGTGCGGCTCGGTCAGGCACATGGAACCTGCCCAGACGCCGGCGTACATGTTCGGCAGGTACGCGGCTTTCAGCTCTTCGCTGGCGTGGGCGTTGATCGACAGGCACGCGCCGGCCGTCAGCATCGGGTACAGACCGAAGGACAGGCTGGCGGAGTTGACCATCTCTTCGACCTGAGCCGACACGGCTTTGGGCATGCCCATGCCGCCGTATTCCGGATCACCGCCAACACCGACCCAGCCGCCTTCGGCATAAGTCTGATAGGCCTGTGGGAAACCGGCCGGGGTGGTGACGGCACCGTCGGCCCAGTGGCAGCCTTCTTCGTCGGCCGCGCGGCTCAGGGGCGCGATGCTTTTGCTGGTGACCTTGCCGGCCTCTTCGAGAATGGCTTCAACGGTTTCCGCGTCGACGGTCTCGGCCAGGGCCGGCAGTTCGGCCCAGAGTTTGGCGACTTCGAACACTTCATTGAGGACGAAGCGCATATCGCGCAGCGGCGCTTTGTAGTCAGCCATGGCAAACCTCGCAAAGATCTAAACAGGTGATTCGTGGAAGGGTGTTTTCGTTGAGCTGGAGTGTAACCCAACAACTTTTGCGACACATAGGGTCAGGCGGTGACTGTTTTGTTATTTTTAGTCACCAGCAATCAGCCATAAAGAAGCCCGCAATCAGCGGGCTCTTTTGTTTAACAGGGGCGTGTTACAGCGAGAACAACTGAGCCGGCAGTTTCATCAGGCAATCACTGCCCGCCTCGATCGCCGAGCGATGTGCTGCGGTACGCGGCAACAGACGCTTGAAGTAAAACTCGCACGTCGCCAGTTTGCCCTGGCAGAAATCACCATCCCCCTCGCCCGACTCCAGCTGCGCCTGAGCAACCAGCGCCATGCGCAACCACAGGTAGCCGAGAACGATGTAACCGCTGTACATCAGGTAATCCACCGACGCGGCGCCGACCTCATCCGGATTCTTCATCGCGGCCATGCCGACCTGCATGGTCAGCTCGCCCCACTGTTGATTGAGGCCATCGAGCTGCGCCACAAATCCGCCCAGTTGCGCGTGCCCCGCGTTGGCGGCGCAGAACTTGTGGACGATTTTGGTGAAGTTGCGCAGCAGCTTGCCCTGGCTGCCAAGGACTTTGCGGCCCAGCAGATCCAGCGCCTGAATGCCGTTGGTGCCTTCGTAGATCGGTGCAATCCGGCAGTCGCGAACCAGTTGCTCCATGCCCCACTCACGGATGAAACCGTGGCCACCGAACACCTGCATGCCGTGGTTGGTCACCTCCAGGCCGGTGTCGGTCATGAACGCCTTGCAGATCGGCGTTAGAAACGCCAACAGATCTTCGGCCTCCTGACGCGCCTCGGCATCCGGACTCAGGTGCGCAACATCGAGCATCTGCGCGGTGAAATAGGTCAGCGCGCGGTTGCCTTCGTTGAAGGCTTTCATGGTCAGCAGCATGCGCCGCACGTCCGGATGGACGATGATCGGATCCGCCGGTTTGTCCGGAGCTTTGGCGCCGGTCAGGGCGCGCATCTGCAAGCGGTCGTTGGCGTATTTGATTGCGCCCTGGAAACTCGCCTCGCCCAGACACAAACCCTGCATCCCGGTGCCGAGCCGCGCGTGGTTCATCATGGTGAACATGCAATTCAGGCCTTTGTTCGGCTCGCCGATCAGGAAGCCTTTGGCGTCATCGAAGTTCAGCACGCAGGTGGCCGAGGCCTTGATGCCCATCTTGTGCTCGATCGAACCGCAGGAAACGCCGTTGCGTTCCCCCGCCTCGCCGGCTGCATCCGGGAGGAATTTCGGCACGATGAACAGCGATATCCCCTTGGTCCCGGCCGGGGCGTCCGGCAGTTTGGCCAGCACCAGATGAATGATGTTGTCGCTCATGTCGTGCTCGCCGGCGGAGATGAAAATCTTGCTGCCGGTGACCGCATAACTGCCGTCGGCCCGGGGCACGGCGCGGGTCTTGATGATGCCCAGGTCGGTGCCGCAATGGGCTTCGGTCAGGCACATGGTGCCGGTCCACTGCCCGGCGGTGAGTTTGCGCAGATAGGTGTTTTTCTGTTCGTCGGTGCCGTGGGCGTGGATCGCCGACATCGCGCCGTGGGTCAGGCCCGGGTACATGCCCCAGGAGGTGTTGCTGGAGGCAACCATTTCGCTGATCACCAGCCCCAGCGAACTCGGCAGGCCCTGGCCACCGTAAGCCGGATCCGCAGCCAGACCGTGCCAGCCACCTTCCACGTATTGTGCGAAGGCTTGCTTGAAGCCTGCAGGCGTTGTCACCACGCCGTTGTCGAAATGGCAGCCTTCTTCGTCGCCGCTGCGATTGAGCGGTGCCAGAACGTTCTCACAGAACTTCGCGCCCTCCTCGAGGATCGCGTTGACCATGTCCGGGCTGGCGTCGTGAGCGCCGAGGGCCGCGTACCGGGTGTGGAAGTCGAAGACGTGGTCGATCAGAAAGCGCATGTCGCGCAGGGGAGCTTTGTACTCGGGCATGGTGGCTTCTCCGTCAGCAGATCGTTTCAACCTACTGCCGGCCACCCTGCCCCACAATCACTGTCCAGACGCTGAATGCGCCGTCATCACTCAACCTGCGGCGCTGTCCATGCGCACTGCGCCACGGCGGTTCTGACCGAACGCCATCACGCAGTTGCGGCCCGCGCCCTTGGCGGCGTAGAGCGCCTGGTCGGCGGATTTGAGCACGTCTTCCGGGGTCCGCTGCTCGACCCGTTCGGCGACACCGATACTGACCGTGACCGATACGCTGGACGCACCGGAGCCGCCTCGTCGCTGTCGCCCCTGCTGATCGTCCTGCGGGCGGTTTTCCTGATTGCGCAGCTGGATGTTGTAGGACGCAATCGACTCGCGGATGACTTCCAGGTGCGGCATGCACTCTTCAAGGGTCTTGCCCGCAAACACCAGGGCGAATTCCTCACCACCGTAGCGATACGCCCTACCGCCACCGCTGATTTTGGACAGCTTGCTGGCGACCAGTCGCAACACCTGGTCACCCACGTCGTGACCGTGGGTGTCGTTGAATTTTTTGAAATGATCGACGTCGCTCATCGCCAGCACATAGTTGCGCCCCAGACGCTGCATGCGCTCGTTGAGCGCACGACGGCCCGGCAGACCGGTGAGCTCGTCACGGAAGGCCATTTGATACGCCTCGTGCGCCACCGCCGCCGCAATCATCAGCATGACCTGGCTGCACATGATGTTCAGGGTGAACGGCAGGATGAAGGTTTTCGGCAGCATCCAGAACACCCCGAGCAACCCCACCAGTTGCGCCGCGTGCAGCGGACGCGGGTTGCGCCAGTACTGCCAGGCCAGCAACAGGAACGCCGAGAGGAACACCGGATAGGACATCTGGATCAGGCTCATCCAAGCGCCGTGCAGGGCCGGCCAGCGGATCTCCGAAAGCCACATCAGCAACGCCTGCGGGTAACTTTGCTCAAGTCCCAGCGCCACGCTGCCAAACGCCAGCAGCACGGCAAAGCGCGCCACCATGTCCTGAAACAGGTGCGTGCGCTCCTGCCACGCCGCAAACAGACCGAACAACAAGGGCAGCAGCAGACACACCAGATGGAACACCACGGCCGCGTCTTCGCGCACCTTGCCGTTGTCGCGGTAATAGTCGGTCTGGGTATCGAGCAGGAAGTAGGCGATGTACACCGTGACCATCAGAAACAGTTCGCGCTGGCGTCGGTAAACCGCGCAATACGACCCGCCGAGCAACAGCACCAGGGTTGGCAACACGTTGAACAGCGAGGTGAAGAACACATTGAGGTCTTTGACGTACGCAGCCGCCAACCCCGCAAGCAACAACAGCAGTGAAGGTATGAAATGACTGAAACGTACAGCGGAAGAACGCGGCAAGGGTAAAGCTCCGACCGTCTTGGCAAAGAGATGGCATTGTGCCTGCAATGTGGCCAGTTAAGCACACACAATGTGATCCAGATCACAGGTTGTCTCTTTAACGGCCGAATCCCTTGGTTTCTGAGCCTTCAATCAAGGTTTTTTCCCTGACAAACATGAAACTTCCGTCATGGCCATCATGTTTGATGGCCATGACGATCATTTCTACTCAAAGATCGTTGTAGAACGGCTGCAATGGTCCCTCCGCCGCCGGCCGGCCTTCAGCGCCATAAGGCTTGAGATTGAGCACTGCATCCGTTGCCTGGCGGGTCGTGACTTTCGGACTGGCCGGGCGCTGGGTCACGGCATTTTCATCACCGACGTGGCCCTGCGGAATCACCAGAGACGGATGATCGAATGGCGCCCGTTCCCAGGCGACGCGCGGATCGGTCAGGCCGACCTCCATGAATTTCACCAGCGCATCGATTTCGTCAGGCGTCAGGTTCAGCGCCGTCATGTCCGGATCGAGGTTGGAGGTGTTGTGCTGATTCACCGCCGGATGCTCGAAGCCGCTGGTGTTGTTGGCATCCTCGCCACGCCGGTCGCCGCCACGGTTGTAGAACTCCATGACCTGCTTGAGCGTGGCGCGACTGCCGTTGTGGAAGTACGGGCCGGTCAAGGCAATGTTACGCAGGGTCGGGGTCTTGAATGCGCCGTCGACTGAATCGCGGAACCCGACATTCGGCTTGAGCGTGGCATCGCACGGAATCGCTGCACTCAGCGGCGCCTCGAAGGTGCACACGTCGACATCCAGCGGATCGACGGATTTTCCACCCTGCAACACCGTGTTGTACTGGCGGGTAAACGACCACGGATTACCCCAGGCATCCGCACCGCCGAGGGCGAGATCCTCCGAAGTCGGGCGGACACCGGTGTTGTAGAAGCCGTTGTCGTAGAGCGTGGTCAGATTATCAGCCATCACCATCCGTTCGATGCGCTCGCGAGGGTGCATCAGCAAACGGCTGGCGGCATTGGTCAGTTCCGCTCCGCCGTGGCAATTGACGCATTTGCCCTTGCCGAGGAACAGGTTCATGCCCTCGACCTGCTGCGCGTTCATCGCGGTGTGATCGCCTTGCAGGTAAGCATCGATCGGTGCCTGATCGGAGATCAGCGTCGCTTCGTACATCTGGATCGCCAGGCCGAAGAACAGCGGGAAATTGGCTTCCATCTGGGTGTACGGCGCGCCGCCCACCAACACGCTTTGCGTGGCGTTCCACAGCCGGGGCTGGAAGGCATTTTTGATCAGTTCGCGATAGGTCGGACGCCGTGCGCCGGACACCGGCCCCAGCACCGAATCGCTGGACGAAATCCGTTGCTGCTTGAGCATCAGCGTGTCGAGCATCCGGCGACCGATGTCGGCAAAGGTACGGCCGCCACAGGACATTTCCACCGGACTTCCGGGCGGGCCGACGGCTTGCGAGGCGGCAGATGCATCGTTGAGTGCCAGCCTGACTTTAGTGGCGACCGTGCTGCGTTCGCTGGTCACGTAGATCCCCGCATCCGGATCGCGATTGCCGAACGGCGAAAACCCGTTGAACACGTTGTTGGCCCGGCCGTCCCAGAAGTTGCGCACGTTGAACGCGGCGTTGATTACCGACGGTGCGTTGCGCCCGGTGCTGCGTCGAACGTTGATGCCGCCGACCTGAAACAGGCCGTCCGGCTGCTGGGTGCACTTGTCGAAACGCGGCTGGTTGGGTTTGACGAAGTTGGCATCGAACACGCCTTGCGAGCCGACCACATCGTCAGTCGAGAAAACGATCGGTGAGTTGCGCTCCAGCGGATTGCTCAGCACATGAGTCGGAAAGTCGGTTTTCTTCAGCGTGTAGTTCGGCCCGCCCTTGCCACCGGACAAGGTTGAGTAAGTCGCCACGTCACCGGGAATGTCGGAGGCCACAAACGGCTTGTTGAAAATCGACGCGACGTTGGCGTTGGTGTTGGCCTGGCCGGGGTTGATCTGGTTGGTGATGCGGTGATCGACGCCGGCATGGTAGTGGCAGGAGGCGCATGCAGTCGCGCCGTCGCTGCCGATCTCCATGTCCCAGAACAACGCCTTGCCCAACAGGATGGCGGCAGAGCGGTTGAGCACGTAGTCGGTCATCAGATCGACCTTTCGCCCGCCTTCGGTCCCGGACGGATCGGGAGGAACCATCCCGCGCAACGATTGCAGTGACGGCACCTCGGGCACGGGAGGATCGACTTCGGCGGGGTCGGCGGCCCATGCGCTGTGGACTGACAGCGCGACGGGTAACCAGAAGGTCAAACGAGCGAGTCGACTGATGTTCATAGGCTTCACCCTGACTGTAGTTGTTAAGTCCCGGGCGTCATGCTTCTTTGAGCAGGCAGTTCTGGTCGGCACCGGTAATTCGGGCAGTGCAATTAATTGGCCACTCTTCGGGAAACATCTTGAATCAATCAGGGCTGGGGGATCGGCTGAGCAAAGCCGTCATCAGCGCTGGGGAACCAGCCCCGGGATTGGGGAAATCCGGGCACAAAAAAAACCGCTGCCCCCGAAGGAGCAGCGGTTTTCAGAACGACCGCGTTAAGGCTTAGTAGCCCAGCGAGAAGTTCTCTTCCTTCATGTCCATCAGGTTGTTGGCGCCCGACAGCATGGTTGCCACGTGCGTACGGGTACGCGGCAGGATGCGCTGGAAGTAGAAGCGCGCGGTTTGCAGCTTGGCGGTGTAGAACGCCTCGTCGCTGGTGCCGGCAGCCAGTTTTTCAGCAGCCAGACGCGCCATGTCGGCCCAGAAGTAGGCCAGGCAGGCGTAACCGGAGTACATCAGGTAGTCCACGGAGGCCGCGCCGACTTCTTCGCGGTCTTTCATGGCGGCCATACCGACCTTCATGGTCAGCTCGCCCCACTCTTTGTTCAGTGCAGCCAACGGGGCGACGAATTCCTTGACGGCTTCGTTGCCTTCGTTGTTCTGGCAGAACTTGTGGACGATCTTGGTGAAGCCTTTCAGAGCCTCGCCTTGAGTCATCAGCACTTTACGGCCCAGCAGGTCGAGTGCCTGGATGCCGGTGGTGCCTTCGTACAGCATCGAAATGCGGCTGTCGCGAACGTTCTGCTCCATGCCCCACTCGGCGATGAAACCGTGGCCGCCGTAGATCTGCACGCCGTGGTTGGCGGATTCGAAACCGACTTCGGTCATGAACGCCTTGGCGATCGGAGTCATGAAGGCCAGCAGTGCGTCGGCTTTCTTCTTCTCTTCTTCGTCCACGCCGTATTTGACGATGTCGACCTGTTTGGCGGTGAAGTACACCATCGCACGGTTGCCTTCGGCGAATGCCTTCATGGTCAACAGCATGCGGCGGACATCTGGGTGCACGATGATCGGGTCAGCGGCTTTGTCCGGCGCTTTTGGGCCAGTCAGGGAGCGCATTTGCAGGCGATCGCGAGCGTATTTCAGGCCGCCCTGGAAGCCGATTTCGGCGTGGGCCAGACCTTGCAGCGCGGTACCCAGACGTGCGGTGTTCATGAAGGTGAACATGCAGTTCAGGCCTTTGTTCGCCGGGCCGATCAGGAAACCGGTCGCACCGTCGAAGTTCATCACGCAAGTGGCGTTGCCGTGGATGCCCATCTTGTGTTCCAGCGAACCGCAGCTCACAGCATTGCGAGCGCCAACGGTGCCGTCAGCATTCGGCAGGAACTTCGGAACGATGAACAGGGAAATGCCTTTGGTGCCGGCCGGTGCATCCGGCAGGCGGGCCAGTACGATGTGAACGATGTTGTCGGCCATGTCGTGTTCACCGGCCGAGATGAAGATCTTGGTGCCGGAGACTTTGTAGGAACCGTCTGCCTGAGGTTCGGCCTTGGTACGCAGCATGCCCAGGTCGGTGCCGCAGTGCGGCTCGGTCAGGCACATGGTGCCGGTCCATTCACCGGAGACCAGCTTGGTCAGATAGGCCTCTTGCTGCTCTGGGGTGCCGTGCTCGGAGATGGTGTTCATCGCGCCGTGCGACAGGCCCGGGTACATGCCCCACGACCAGTTGGCTTCGCCGACCATTTCGCTGACAGCCAGGCCCAGCGACTCAGGCAGGCCTTGACCGCCGTGCTCGACGTCATGAGCCAGGCTTGGCCAGCCACCTTCCACAAATTGCTTGTAGGCCTCTTTGAAGCCAGTCGGGGTTTTCACGCCGGACTCGCTCCAGGTGCAACCTTCGATGTCGCCCACGCGGTTCAGCGGTGCCAGCACCTGCTCACAAAACTTGGCGCCCTCTTCGAGAATGGCGTCAACCATGTCCGGCGTTGCCTCTGCGCACGCTGGAAGGCTCTGATAGTGCGCTTCGTAGCCGAGCAGTTCGTCACGAACGAAGCGAATATCACGCAAGGGGGCCTTGTAGTCAGGCATAGCGATAAACCTCTGCTGATGTAACCGGGAATGAACGACCGCATTGATTTGTTGTGACGGTCAAACAGTTGTTTGAAACATACGTTTACGCCGAAATCTTGTCAAGCGTCGTTCTTTTGCCATTCGTCATCACATTTTCCGAATGCCGGATACAGCACCGCGACATGCGCCCGGACGAGCCATGTGCAATGGAAAAAGATTAGTTGAGGGAGAAGGACTTACAACGAAAAACGCCGCGAACAGTCGCGGCGTCTGGCAAAGCGCAGATCAGAAAATCAGGCGAACGTGTCGATGATCGTACCGAGCATTTCATCGGAAGCCTTGGCGACTTTCGTGCCCAGCTCCACTTGAAACTTGCCCTGGGCCATCTCGGCCATGGCGCTGCCCGGATCCATTTGCTGGCTGCGATCGATACCGCGCAGGCGATCGATCTGGGCCTCGGAAGACTGGCTGGTGACCGAACGCTCAATGGTGTTGTTGGCGATCTGGCTGGCGGCCTGATCGACGCGGTTCTGCCCGGTCTGAATGGTGCTCAGGCCTGCATAAAAAGCTGTGTTTCCGGAGATTTCCATGGGAGCTCTCATCCTTGGGAAGGATCAATGGGTGCCATTGAACCAGAGGCGTCAGAAAAACACCCGTCAAAAACACTAATGGCACAGTGCCTTGTCATAGCCAAAATCAGTCGAGCAGGTCCAGTTGCAAATGCTCGGCGACCGCCTCGGCACTGACGGCCTTGAGTTTCGGCACTCGCCCCAGGCACGGCGCCGGAATCCGTTCGGCCAGCGTCGCCAGGTTTTCCTCAAGCCTCGAAGTCTTCGGATCAATGATGTTCGCCACCCACCCAGCCAGTTGCAGCCCGTCACGGGCAATCGCCTCGGCCGTCAGCAAAGCATGGCTGATACACCCAAGGCGCACGCCCACCACCAGAATCACCGGCAGCTGCAACGCTATCGCCAGGTCCGACAGATTATCCTGATCCGCCAGCGGCACCCGCCAGCCACCCGCGCCTTCGATCAGCGTGAAGTCGGCGTTCATGGCCAGAATCTCGCGCATCGGTGCCAGCAACGATTGCACGGTCAGCGCCACACCCGCCTCACGCGCTGCCAGATGCGGCGCGATCGCTGGCTCGAACGCCACCGGGTTGACCTGTTGATACGTCAGCGGCAACGAGCATTCGGCCTGCAACGCCAGCGCATCGGAATTGCGCAAACCTCTGGGCGTCACCACACAACCGGACGCCACCGGTTTGCCCGCCGCCGTACTCAGCCCCGCCGAGCGCGCAGCGTGCAGCAACCCGGCGGCGACGGTGGTCTTGCCAACGTCAGTGTCGGTTCCGGTGATGAAATAGGCTGCGCTCATAAGGGTTTCTCCAACACGGCGTAGACCACCTGATAAGTCGCCGGCAATCCCGCAAGCTGACGGAACTGCTCGTAGGCTTCGACCAGCTCCAGAATCCGCGCCCGACCGGTCAATCCGCCCGGTCGGCCAGGGTTCAGGTTATGCGCGCCCAAGGCCTTGAGTTCATGGGTCAGGCTGCGCACATCCGGGTAATGCAGCACATGCGGCCGGTTCTCCAGACAAACACTGCGCAAGCCACTGGTCGCACACAATTGCTCGTAGCGAGCGAACTCGCGGAAGCGGTTGACGTGCACCAGGCCATCGACCTGGCGCCAGCTGTCGCGCAGTTCGAACAGCGTCCCTACACAAAGACTAGCAAACGCGAAAATCCCCCCCGGTTTCAGCACCCGAAACGCTTCGCCGAGCACCGATTCGAAGTCCGCACACCACTGCACGGCGAGGCTGGAGAAGATCAGATCACACGTCGAATCCTGCAACGGCAAACGTTCGGCGTCGCCAGCAATGAAGTGTGTGGCCCCGCCCAACGGCCGCGCGTGATTGAGCATGCCCTCCGCGATATCGAGCGCCAGCCCCTCACCAAATCGCTCGGCCAGCGCCCGTGTGAAATACCCGGTGCCGCAGCCCAGATCCAGCCAGCGTGCCGGCCGAAAATCCACCGGCAAGCGATTCATCAACTGCGTACCGACATCGCGCTGCAACTCGGCGACGCTGTCATAGCTGGCCGCTGCGCGAGAAAAAGAAGCCGCGACCTGGCGCTTGTCAGGCAAGCCGCCCGGCAACGCCGCAACAGACGAATCAGTCATCACCGCACTCACTTAAAAACGCTTGGATCGCACCCGCTACACCGTGGGGGTCTTCCAGAAGAAACGCATGGCTGGCCTGCTCGATCAGACCCACTTCGACATCTGCCAGCAACGCGAACAATTCGCCCGCGGCCTCTGCCGGCACCAACCCGTCCAGCCCGCCGAACAGATGCAATTGCGGGCCACGAAACGCCTGCAAGGCTTCACGCGTATCGATCTGCGCCAACAATTCCAGACCGGCCATCAACGCGGCCGGCGAGGTATTCGGCGCGCCGCCGAGCAACAGCCGCGACAAGCCACGCGCATCTTGCGCGCCTTGGGCACAGAGCAGAGAGAATCGCTTGAGAGTCGTGTGCGGGTCGGCGCTGCAGCCGGCCAGAAACGCATCGAAGGTCTCGCCGGGCATCGCGCTCGGCCACTGTTCATGGGCGACAAACGAAGGATTGCTCGCCAGGGTCAGCAAGCCGCAGCAATGTTCGCCACGCCGCGCCGCCAGCTCGGAAGCAAGCATCCCGCCCAACGACCAGCCGCCGAGCCAGGCATCTTCAGGGATGCGCTCATCGAGTTCGTCGAGCCAGTCGTTCAGATCGCTGGAGTCCAGCTCCGGCAACGGCTCGATGTCGACCTGCAGGTGCTCGTCGAGTCCGTGCAACGCAGCGGCCAACGGCTCCAGCGGAGAAACTCCGAGGCCCCAGCCGGGGAGCAGAATCAGTCGATCACGCATGGCTTGGCTCCGACTTGAGTTGGGCAAAGCAATCGGCCAGTCCTTCTAACAATAGTTGCACCTGCGCCTCGCTGTGGGCGGCGGTCAAGGTGACCCGCAGCCGCGCACTGCCGGCAGGCACGGTCGGCGGGCGGATCGCGGTGACCATCAGCCCCCGCTCGCGCAGCATCTGCGACAAACGCACGGCACGGCCGGCATCGCCAATCATGATCGGCTGGATCGGTGTGAAGCTGTCCATCAGTTCCAGTCCGATCTGTTTGGCACCGTGGCGGAACTGGCGGATCAGCGTCTGCAGATACTCGCGGCGCCAGTGTTCGCTGCGCAGCAACTCCAGACTTTTCAGCGTCGCGCAGGCCAGCGCCGGCGGCTGGCTGGTGGTGTAGATGTACGGGCGGGCGAACTGGATCAGGCTTTCGATCAACTCTTCACTGCCGGCCACGAACGCGCCAGCCGTGCCGAATGCTTTGCCGAGCGTGCCGACCAGCACCGGCACGTCCTCCTGGCTCAAACCGAAATGCTCGACGATCCCGCCACCGTTCGCTCCCAGCGGACCGAAACCGTGGGCGTCATCGACCATCAACCAAGCGCCTTTGGCCTTGGCCTCTCGGGCCAGCGCCGGCAGGTCGGCAAGATCACCGTCCATGCTGAACACGCCGTCGGTGACCACCAGCGTATTGCCGGTAGCTTTCTCCAGACGCTTGGCCAGGCTGTCGGCGTCGTTGTGCAGATAGCGATTGAAGCGCGCGCCGGACAACAATCCGGCATCCAGCAACGACGCATGATTGAGCCGGTCTTCCAGCACCGTGTCGCCCTGCCCGACCAGCGCCGTGACCGCCCCGAGGTTGGCCATGTAGCCGGTGGTGAACAACAGCGCACGTGGCCGTCCGGTAAGGTCGGCCAGGGCTTCCTCCAACTCATGATGCGGGCCACTGTGGCCGATCACCAGATGCGAAGCACCGCCGCCAACGCCCCACTTGGAGGCAGCGGCGCGCCAGGCCTCGATCACTTGCGGGTGATTGGCCAGGCCCAGGTAATCGTTGTTGCAGAACGCCAGCAACGGCTGACCGTCGACCACCACTTCCGGCCCTTGTGGGCTTTCGAGCAGCGGTCGCTGGCGATAGAGATTTTCGGCACGACGGGCAGCAAGGCGTGCGGCGAGATCGAAAGACATGCAAGCCTCACGGGTAGCAAATGAATCAGCAGGCGCCACCCGAGGCAGCGCCTGAAAGAACGGGCGATCAGACCGCCGCGTTGTAGAACTGCTCGCTGCTCTTCTGCTCCACCAGCGCCTGCTCGATGGCGGCCTGATGCACTTCATCGGCATGTTCTTCACAGGCTTCCGGCTGAATGCCCAGACGTGCAAACAGTTGCATGTCCTTGTCGGCCTGCGGGTTGGCGGTGGTCAGCAGTTTGTCGCCGTAGAAGATCGAGTTGGCGCCAGCGAAGAACGCCAGGGCCTGCATCTGCTCGTTCATCGCCTCGCGGCCGGCGGACAGGCGCACGTGGGATTGCGGCATCAGGATCCGCGCCACGGCGAGCATGCGGATGAAGTCGAACGGATCGACGTCGTCAGCGTTTTCCAGCGGCGTGCCGGCCACTTTCACCAGCATGTTGATCGGCACCGACTCCGGATGCTCCGGCAGGTTGGCCAGCTGGATCAGCAGGTTCGCGCGGTCATCGAGGGACTCGCCCATGCCGAGGATGCCGCCGGAGCAGATTTTCATACCGGCATCACGTACGTAGGCCAGGGTCTGCAGACGCTCGCTGTAAGTGCGGGTAGTGATGATGCTGCCGTAGAACTCCGGCGATGTATCGAGGTTGTGGTTGTAGTAGTCGAGGCCGGCCTTGGCCAGCGCTTCGGTCTGGTCCTGATCGAGACGACCGAGGGTCATGCAGGTTTCCAGGCCCATGGCTTTCACACCTTCGACCATCTTCAAGACGTAGGGCATGTCCTTGGCCGACGGGTGCTTCCACGCCGCGCCCATGCAGAAACGGGTCGAGCCGATGGCCTTGGCGCGTGCAGCCTCTTCGAGGACTTTCTGCACTTCCATCAGCTTTTCTTTTTCCAGGCCGGTGTTGTAGTGACCGGACTGCGGACAATATTTGCAATCTTCCGGGCAGGCGCCGGTCTTGATCGACAGCAGGGTGGAAACCTGGACGCGGTTGGCGTCGAAATGCGCGCGGTGCACCGTCTGCGCCTGGAACAGCAAGTCGTTGAAAGGCTGAACGAAGAGTGCTTTGACTTCGGCCAAAGTCCAGTCGTGACGCAGGGTGGCAGTGGTGCTGGCGCTCATGGGCGATTCCTTGGTTATGCTTGGCTTGCGCCTGGGGAAACGGAATACCCACAGGCACGACACGGATGTTCGGCATATTTAAGGAAGAGCCATGCACTGTCAACCACATCAAGATAGACCGGTTTACATCTGGTTAAATAACAACCAGCACTGTTTGATTTGCGATGAGCCGGGGGAAACCGAAACACCGCTCTGCGTAGCCTGCGAAACCGACCTGCCCTGGCTTGCCGATCAATGCATGACTTGCGCATTGCCGCTGCCCGCAGCAGGCCTGACATGCGGTGGCTGCCTGAAAGATCCGCCCGCCTTCGAGCAGGTGGTAGCACCCTGGTCCTACGGCTTCCCGGTGGACAGCCTGATCACCCGGTTCAAGCACAACGCAAAATGGCCGTTTGGCCGCCTGTTGGGCGAGGTTCTCGGGCAATTCCTGCAACATCGCTTCGACGAGGGCCTGCCACGCCCGGACGCCCTGCTGCCGGTGCCGTTGGCGAACAAGCGTCTGCGGCAGCGCGGATTCAATCAGGCAGCCATGCTGGCGCAATGGCTCGGCAAACAACTGGATCTGCCCTGTGAAGAAAATGCCCTGCGTCGTATCCAGGACACCAGTGCCCAGCAGGCACTCGACGCCAAGGCGCGCAAACGCAATCTGTGCAACGCCTTCGATCTTTTGCCAGACGCTCATGTACAAGGTCGGCATCTGGCCTTGGTCGATGATGTGTTGACCACCGGTGCCACCGCCCAGGCGTTGGCCCGGCTGCTGGTGGACGCGGGCGCCACGCGGGTCGACGTCTACTGCCTGGCCCGAACACCGAAACCTGGCGACGCGGCTTGACTCACACGCGCCAAGCGGCCAACTTCCTCCTTCATCAACCCAGCACAAAGCACCCGACATGTCCTTGCCTTCCCTGTTGTCCCAGCACATCGTCCGCCGCCCGCAGCGCATCGCCCTGCTGCAACACATCGCCGAACAGGGCTCGATCACCCGCGCCGCGAAAAGCGCGGGCCTGAGTTACAAAGCGGCGTGGGATGCCATCGATGAGCTGAACAATCTGGCGCAAAAACCCTTGGTCGAACGGGCTGTCGGCGGCAAGGGCGGCGGTGGCGCAAAACTGTCCAGCGAAGGCGAACGGGTGCTGCGTCTTTATCAGAAGCTGCAGGCCTTGCAGGCGCAGGTGCTGGAAGCCGCCGAAGACGCCAGCGATCTGGATCTGCTCGGTCGCTTGATGCTCCGGACCAGCGCCCGCAACCAATTGCACGGCAAGGTCGTCAGCATCGAGCATCAGGGCCGCAATGACCTGATCCGCCTCGAACTGGCCGAAGGCCTGTGCATCGACGCGCAGATCACCCACGACAGCACCGTGCATCTGGAGCTGCAACCGGGCACCGAAGTGGTGGCACTGATCAAGGCTGGCTGGCTTGAATTGTTGGGCAACGGACAGGCCGCAACATCTGGTCACAATCTTCTCGAAGGCACACTCGAGGCGATTCTCGACGCCGAAGACGGCCCCAGCGAAGTACGCATCGCCCTGCCCAATGGCCAGACACTCTGCGCCCTGGCTGAGCCGCTGCACCTGCGCACCCACAAACTGACCGTCGACCAGCCGGTACAAGTGCAGTTCTCGCCGTCCAATGTGCTGATCGGCACACCGCTCTAGCCCGGTTCCCTGCAACAAAAGCTTCATCGCCTCTCATTAAGGTGGCTGCCAAAACCAAGCAGGGAGCCTGATGTGAGCCTATTAGAAGAAAACCAATCCACTGACCTGGAAAAAATGGTCGGCATGAGCCGTCGTGGTTTCATCGGTGCCGGCGCACTGTGCGGCGCGGCGATGTTCCTCGGTGGCAGCCTGTTGAGCCGCAGCGCCTTGGCCACCGGTATCAGCGCCGGCAACAGCCGCCTGCTGGGCTTCGACAGCATTCCGGCCGCCACCACCGACGTCATCAGCCTGCCCAAGGGCTACAAGTCGTCGGTGCTGATCAGCTGGGGCCAGCCCCTGCACAAGAACGGCCCGGCCTTCGACCCGAGCGGCAACGGCACCGCGGCTGCACAGGAAGTGCAGTTCGGCGACAACAACGACGGCATGAGCCTGTTCGCCTTCCCGGACGACAAGAATCGCGCGCTGATGGCGATCAACAACGAATACACCAACTACCGCTACCTCTACCCCCACGGCGGCCTGCCGCAGTCGGCGGAAGACGTGCGCAAGGCGCTCGCCTGCGAGGGTGTGTCGGTGATCGAAGTGGCACGCAAGAACGGCCAGTGGCAGTTCGTCCAGGGCTCGCGCTACAACCGCCGCATCCACGGCAACTCGCCGCTGCGCATCAGCGGCCCGGCGGCCGGCCATGAGCTGATGAAAACCAGCGCCGACAAGCACGGCAAGAAAGTCCTCGGCACCTTCCAGAACTGCGCCAACGGCAAGACTCCGTGGGGCACTTACCTGACCTGCGAAGAGAACTTCACCGACTGCTTCGGCAGCAGCAACGCCCAACAGCAATTCGACCCGGCGCAGAAACGCTACGGCGTGACAGCCGCCAGCCGCGAGATCAACTGGCATCCGTTCGATCCGCGCTTCGACATGGCGAAGAATCCGAACGAACTCAACCGTCACGGCTGGGTGGTGGAAATCGACCCGTTCGACCCGCAATCGACGCCGGTCAAACGTACCGCCCTCGGTCGCTTCAAGCACGAAAACGCTGCCCTGGCCGAGACCGACGACGGTCGTGCCGTGGTGTACATGGGCGACGACGAACGTGGCGAGTTCATCTACAAGTTCGTCAGCCGCGACCGCATCAACCACCGCAACGCCAAGGCCAACCGCGACATCCTCGATCACGGCACCCTGTACGTGGCGAAGTTCGACGCCGGCGACGGCAACCCCGATCACCCGAAAGGCCAGGGCCAGTGGATCGAACTGACCCACGGCAAGAACGGCATCGACGCCAGCAGTGGTTTCGCCGATCAGGCCGAAGTGCTGATTCACGCGCGCCTCGCCGCCAGTGTGGTCGGCGCCACGCGCATGGACCGCCCGGAATGGATCGTGGTCAGCCCGAAGGACGGCCAGGTTTATTGCACCCTGACCAACAACGCCAAGCGCGGCGAAGACGGTCAACCGGTGGGCGGCCCGAACCCGCGCGAGAAGAACGTCTACGGGCAGATTCTGCGCTGGCGTACCGACCGCGACGATCACGGTTCGAAGACCTTCGGCTGGGATCTGTTCGTGGTGGCCGGCAACCCGAGCGTGCACGCCGGGACGCCGAAGGGCGGTTCGTCCAACATCACCCCGCAGAACATGTTCAACAGCCCGGACGGCCTCGGTTTCGACAAGGCTGGCCGACTGTGGATTCTCACCGACGGTGATTCGAGCAACGCCGGAGACTTTGCCGGGATGGGCAACAACCAGATGCTCTGCGCCGACCCCAAGACCGGCGAGATTCGCCGGTTCATGGTCGGGCCGATCGGTTGCGAAGTCACCGGGATCAGCTTCTCGCCGGACCAGAAAACCCTGTTTGTCGGGATTCAGCACCCGGGCGAGAACGGCGGCTCGACCTTCCCCGAGCATTTGCCGAACGGCAAGCCGCGCTCTTCGGTGATGGCGATTACCCGTGAGGATGGCGGGATCGTAGGCGCCTGATTCGGCGACGCGCTGATCGTTCCCGTGCCTTGCACGGGAACGATCCCCCTCAAGACAGCCCGTCTGCGCTACCATGCTGGGCCGGACGCGGCAGCCTGCCGCGCGCAGGAGTCAGCATGGCCCACCCGTTTGAAACCCTCACCCCAGACCTCGTGCTCGATGCCGTCGAAAGCATCGGCTTTCTGAGCGACGCGCGCATCCTGGCGCTCAACAGTTACGAAAACCGCGTCTATCAGGTCGGCATCGAAGACTCCGAGCCGCTGATCGCCAAGTTCTATCGCCCGCAGCGCTGGACCAACGAAGCGATTCTCGAAGAACACCAGTTCACCTTCGAACTGGCCGACGTCGAGATCCCGGTGGTGGCGCCACTGGTCCACAACGGCCAGACCCTGCACGAACACGCCGGTTTCCGTTTCACCCTGTTTCCCCGTCGAGGTGGCCGGGCGCCGGAGCCGGGCAATCTCGATCAGTTGTATCGCCTCGGCCAGTTGCTCGGGCGCATGCACGCGGTCGGCGAAACCAAACCGTTCGAACACCGCGAAGCATTGGCTGTGCAGAACTTCGGCCACGCGTCGCTGACCACACTGCTGGAAGGCAACTTCATTCCGAAAAGCTTGCTGCCGGCCTACGAGTCCGTCGCCCGCGACCTGCTCAAGCGTGTGGAAGACGTCTACGCCGCCACGCCGCACCAAAACATCCGCATGCACGGCGACTGCCACCCCGGCAACATGATGTGCCGCGACGAGATGTTCCACATCGTCGACCTCGACGACTGCCGCATGGGCCCGGCGGTGCAGGACATCTGGATGATGCTCGCCGGCGACCGTCAGGATTGTCTCGGACAGCTGTCGGAATTGATGGACGGCTACAACGAATTCCACGATTTCGACCCGCGGGAGCTGGCATTGATCGAACCGCTGCGCGCCCTGCGTCTGATGCACTACAGCGCCTGGCTGGCGCGACGCTGGGACGATCCGGCGTTTCCTCGCAGTTTTCCGTGGTTCGGCAGCGAACGGTATTGGGGCGATCAGGTGCTGGCGTTGCGTGAGCAACTGTCGGCGTTGAATGAAGAGCCGTTGAAGCTTTTCTGACACGACACGTCTATACAACTGCCCGTACAATCGCTGCTTTGTTAGCTGCCTAAGCAAGGATTCTGCATGCAAGCCGCCAACCCGCGTCGCGGGTACATTCTGGGCCTGAGTGCCTACATCATCTGGGGACTGTTCCCGCTCTACTTCAAAGCCATCGCCGAAGTCCCGGCGGTGGAAATCATCATCCACCGGGTGCTGTGGTCGGCACTGTTCGGCGGGCTGTTGTTGCTGGTCTGGAAGCATCCGGGCTGGTGGCAGGAGCTGCGCGACAACCCGAAACGCCTGGCGATTCTGGCACTGAGCGGCACCTTGATCGCGGCCAACTGGCTGACTTACGTCTGGTCGGTGAACAACGGGCGGATGCTGGAAGCGAGCCTCGGTTACTACATCAACCCGCTGGTGAACGTGCTGCTGGGCATGCTGATCCTCGGCGAACGCCTGCGGCGCATGCAGTGGCTGGCGGTCGGTCTGGCGGCGGTCGGCGTTGCGCAGCAGGTCTGGCAGGTGGGCAGTCTGCCGTGGGTGTCGCTGGTGCTGGCACTGACCTTCGGCTTCTACGGGCTGATCCGCAAGCAGGCGCCGGTCAAGGCACTGCCGGGGCTGGTGGTGGAAACCTGGATGCTGGTGCCGATCGCCCTCGCGTGGCTGCTGTTCAATCCGACCGCCACCAGTGCACAGGCCGCGTTCTGGACTACCTCTGAAGCCTGGTGGCTGGTGGCGGCCGGTCCGGTGACGCTGGTGCCGCTGGTGTGCTTCAACGCCGCCGCGCGGCATCTGCCTTACACCACCCTCGGATTCCTGCAATACCTGGCGCCGACCCTGGTGCTGCTGCAAGCCGTGCTGTTGTTCGGCGAGCATTTGTCGTCCAGCACGCTGATCGCCTTCATGTTTATCTGGGCCGGTCTGGCGGTTTACAGCGTCGATGCGTGGATAAGTCTGCGTCGGCGCAGCTGATCAAAAAACGCACAAACCTCCACAGGCCACGATTCTCGTGGCCTGCATCGTTCCTTCCCAAGGTTATCCACAGCGTGATCCCCGCCGTTTGTGCGCAAGTCACTGAATGCTGGCGGTTTTTTGATCAATCATCGCCAAGCCACGGTGGACGTGGCCTGGAAGGCAGTCTCTACAGGTTATCCACAGGCAGGTGCACGTTTAAACTGGATAACCCGATCCGTCTTCACAGGTCGGTGCGCAGCACCAATTCCACCATTAAGTCATCGGCCAGGGTTTCCAGGCGCGATTGCAGCACATCCAGTGAAAGAGTCAGGGGCACCGCCAGAATCGCCTCGGCATGAAACAGCGGCTCGCTGCTCATCGGCGCCGGACGTACTTCGGTCACCAGCCGTTCGAGGTTGACGCCCTGCTCGCTCAATAAGCGGGTGATATCACGCACGATGCCCGGACGATCATTACCTACCAGTTCCATGGCAATCGGCTTCCAGGTGCAGGCCTGCTCGATGCCGCTTTCGGCCACCAGCACGCGAATGCCCTGCGCCGACAGCGCTTGTAAGGCATCGACTAATTCGTCGTAAGCCTCCGCCGGCACACCGACTCGCAGAATCCCGGCGAACTGCCCGGCCATTCGCGACATGCGGCTTTCCAGCCAGTTGCCGCCGTGCTCGGCGATGCATTGGGCGATGCGCTCGACCTGCCCGGGCTTGTCCGGCGCGAAGACGGTGAGTACGAGGTGATCCATGGCGCAGCCCTCTTGTCATGACTTTTGTTATAGAAAAGCAAGTATAGGCAAGCCGGCCGGCACTGCCGTGATGACGGCAAACGAGGTGCCATAGCAGACGCATAGTATTTATGTGTACAACTTTTGATATTTAGCTGGAACAATCCATTGGTTTTTTGAGAACATCCCGTTCCGCGCCGTGACCGCAATGCGTCATGGGGTCGCAGAACGACGTAATTAGTCTGATTTTCACAACCGCAAGTCATCATGTAGTATGCCGCAGCGCGCACTACATAACGTTGGATCGATGTCTGCCCAAGGCACGTTCGCAACCCTGAAAGCCCCGTCAGCAAGGCCCCCAAGCCGTTGATTGGTCCCAGCCCAGCCGCCAGCGATGGCATGTACTGGTCGAGGGGTTTGTGGTTTAAATGGCCAGAGGCTTCATTGTTAAATTGAAGAGCTGAAAAGCGAAATAGCTGAGCAGAGTGAGGCAAGCAATGACTGAACACGTTCAAGTCGGTGGCCTGCAGGTCGCCAAAGTCCTGTTCGACTTCGTGAACAACGAAGCCATTCCCGGTACCGGCCTCACCGCCGACAAATTCTGGGAAGGTGCCGACAAGGTCATTCACGACCTGGCGCCGAAGAACAAAGCCCTACTCGCCAAACGCGATGACTTCCAGGCCCGTATCGATGGCTGGCACCAGACCCGTGCCGGTCAGCCGCACGACGCCGTGGCCTATAAAGCCTTCCTGCAAGAGATCGGTTATCTGCTGCCAGAAGCGGCTGATTTCCAGGCAACGACGCAAAACGTCGATGACGAAATCGCCCGTACCGCTGGCCCGCAACTCGTGGTTCCGGTGATGAACGCCCGCTTCGCCCTCAACGCCTCGAACGCCCGCTGGGGCTCGCTGTACGACGCCCTGTATGGCACCGACGCCATCAGCGAAGCCGGCGGCGCGGAAAAAGGCAAAGGCTACAACAAGGTGCGCGGCGACAAAGTCATCGCCTTCGCTCGTGCATTCCTCGACGAAGCGGCGCCACTGGCGGCCGGCTCCCACGTCGACTCCACCGGCTACAAGATCGCTGACGGCAAACTGGTCGTCACCCTCAAGGGCGGCAGCAACAGCGGTCTGCGCAATGATGCGCAACTGATCGGCTTCCAGGGCGATGCGTCGGCACCGATCGCGATCCTGCTGAAGAACAACGGTCTGCATTTCGAAATCCAGATCGACGCCAGCACCCCGGTCGGCCAGACCGACGCCGCCGGCGTCAAAGACATCCTGATGGAAGCGGCACTGACCACCATCATGGACTGCGAAGACTCCGTGGCCGCCGTCGATGCCGACGACAAGGTGGTGATCTACCGCAACTGGCTGGGCCTGATGAAAGGCGACCTGGCGGAATCCGTGTCCAAGGGCGGCCAGACCTTCACCCGCACCATGAACCCGGATCGCACCTACACCAAGGTCGACGGCAGCGAACTGACCCTGCACGGCCGCTCGCTGCTGTTCGTGCGTAACGTCGGTCACCTGATGACCATCGACGCGATCCTCGACAAGCACGGCAACGAAGTGCCGGAAGGCATCCTCGACGGTCTGGTGACTTGCCTGGCGGCGATGCACAACCTGAGCGGCAACACTTCGCGCAAGAACACCCGCACCGGTTCCGTCTACATCGTTAAACCGAAGATGCACGGCCCGGAAGAAGCGGCGTTCACCAACGAGCTGTTCGGTCGCATCGAAGACGTGCTGGGCCTCAAGCGCAACACCCTGAAAGTCGGGATCATGGACGAGGAGCGCCGCACCACGGTCAACCTCAAGGCCTGCATCCAGGCCGCCAGCGAGCGCGTGGTGTTCATCAACACCGGTTTCCTCGACCGCACCGGCGACGAAATCCACACCTCCATGGAAGCCGGCCCGATGGTACGCAAGGCAGACATGAAGGCTGAAAAGTGGATCGGCGCCTACGAGAACTGGAACGTCGATATCGGTCTGAGCACCGGCCTGCAGGGTCGTGCGCAAATCGGTAAAGGCATGTGGGCGATGCCCGACCTGATGGCAGCGATGCTCGAACAGAAAATCGCTCACCCGCTGGCCGGCGCCAACACTGCCTGGGTTCCATCGCCGACGGCTGCCGCGCTGCACGCGCTGCACTACCACAAGGTCGACGTGTTCGCCCGTCAGGCCGAGCTGGCCAAGCGTGCCCGTGCTTCGGTCGATGACATCCTGACCATCCCGCTGGCGGTCAATCCGAACTGGACGCCTGAGCAGATCAAGAACGAACTGGACAACAACGCCCAGGGCATTCTCGGTTACGTGGTGCGCTGGATCGACCAGGGCGTGGGCTGTTCGAAAGTGCCGGACATCAACGACGTCGGCCTGATGGAAGACCGTGCGACGCTGCGTATTTCCAGCCAGCACATCGCCAACTGGCTGCGCCACGGCATCGTGACCGAAGCGCAAGTGATGGAAAGCCTCAAGCGCATGGCGCCGGTGGTGGACCGTCAGAACGCCAACGACCCGCTGTACCGTCCGCTGGCGCCGAACTTCGACAGCAACATCGCCTTCCAGGCGGCGGTCGAGCTGGTGATCGAAGGCACCAAACAGCCGAACGGCTACACCGAGCCGGTCCTGCACCGTCGTCGTCGCGAGTTCAAGGCTGCCAACGGCCTGTAACCTGCGGTTGATGCCGGACATGAAAAAGCCCTGATCTTTCGATCAGGGCTTTTTTGTTTGTACCGGAACAACTAAGGCTCTATGCCGAGCTCATGTTTGACCAACCCCAGCAACTTCGCCGTATCAATCGGCTTGAGCAGAAAATCCACCACGCTCAAATGCATCGCCGCAATCGCATCCTTCACGTCCGCATCGCCCGACACAATGATGATCGGCATCGCCGCCCGCGCCGACTCTCGCACCTGGCGAATCAGGTCCAGCCCGTCGACATGGCCCATCCGCAGATCGGTGATCACCAGGCCGATTGAAGGTTTTTCCTCGATCATCTTCAGCGCGGATTCGCCGCTGGCCGCGGTCATGCAACGAATGCCGTCCAGGGCCAGGATCTCCGACAGCAGCTCGCGGGCGTCCTTGTCGTCATCAACGATCAGTACCCGCTGCGGCGGCAGGTCGGGTTCCAGCATGACGGCGCTGAGCGCTTCCCGCTCGGCGTCGCTCAAAATATCGTGGTCGGACATGGCATTCTCTACGTTTTCAAAATCGATCCCCTGGCACAGTGGTCAGACATCGCTGGGCAGAGCTTCAATGTGCACTTCGTCGGATTTTTTTCCAAGGGGCGAATCCGAGAATTTCCGACTGTTTGTGTAGGGCATATCCGAAAACTACCCAACGGCATGCCAAACCTAGACTTACGTCCAATGGGCACCCTGCGCGCCGGGGTCGACCATGGCTGCAACGATCCAATAACAACAATTCGAAAAAGACTGCGGTAATGGTTATGAGTAAAGCGGACGCCTTCACCCAGGCAGGGAAAACCGCGGTGTTGCAGAACATTCAGGGCACATTGCAATTCCTCCAGCGCTTCCCCCCTTTCAATCAGATGGAACACGCCCACCTCGCCTATCTGGTGGAACAATGCCAGCTGCGTTTCTACGGTCAGGGCGAGAGCATCATCAAACCCGCCGACGGGCCGGTTGAACACTTCTACATCGTCAAGCAGGGCCGGGTGGTCGGCGAGCGTCCGCACACGGCCAAGGGCGGCACCGAAACCACGTTTGAAATCACTACCGGCGAGTGTTTCCCCCTCGCCGCGCTGCTTGGCGAACGGGCGACCCGCACCGAACACCTGGCCGGCGAAGACACCTTCTGCCTGCAACTGAACAAACTGGCGTTCATCAAGCTGTTCGCCCTCTCCAACACTTTCCGCGACTTCGCCCTGCGCGGGGTGAGCAGCCTGCTCGATCAGGTCAACCAGCAAGTCCAGCAGAAAGCCGTGGAAACCCTCGGCACTCAGTATTCGCTGAACGCCCGCCTCGGCGAATTGGCCATGCGCCATCCAGTCACCTGCAGCCCGACCACACCGTTGCGCGAAGCGGTGAAGCTGATGCACGAACAACAGGTCGGCAGCATCGTCGCTGTGGATGAACACAAGTCACCGCTTGGGATTTTCACCCTGCGCGACCTGCGTCATGTGGTGGCTGAAGGTGTCGGCGATTTCAACGAACCCATCGAACGACACATGACGCTCTCGCCGTTTTATCTGTCGCCGGATCACAGCGCCTTCGACGCGGCAATCGCCATGACCGAGCGGCACATCGCCCACGTCTGCCTGGTCAAGGATCAGCGATTGTGCGGCGTGGTTTCCGAACGCGATCTGTTTTCGCTGCAACGGGTCGATCTGGTGCACCTGGCGCGGACCATCCGCAGTGCCCAGCGGGTGGAGCAACTGGTAACCCTGCGCGGCGAGATCGGCCAACTGGTGGAGCGCATGCTCGCTCACGGTGCATCGTCGACCCAGATCACCCACATCATCACCCTGCTCAACGATCACACCGTGTGCCGGGTGATCGAGCTGACCCTCGCCGAGAAAGGCGACCCCGGCGTGCCGTTCAGTTGGCTGTGCTTCGGCAGCGAAGGCCGGCGCGAGCAGACCCTGCACACCGATCAGGACAACGGCATTCTGTTCGAAGCCCGGGATGCGGCCCATGCGGCGGAGATTCGCGGCAAGTTGCTGCCCATCGCCCAGCAGATCAATAACAGCCTGGCGCTATGCGGCTTCACCCTGTGCAAGGGCAACGTCATGGCCGGCAATCCGCAGCTGTGTTTGTCCCGTGCAGAATGGGCCCGGCGCTTTGCCGCGTTCATCCGCGAGGCAACGCCGGAGAACCTGCTGGGCTCAAGCATCTATTTCGACCTGCGGGTAGTCTGGGGCGATGAACAGGGTTGCGAGCAATTGCGCCGGGGGATTCTCGATCAGGTCGGCGACAATCGACTGTTCCAGCGCATGATGGCCGAGAACGCCCTGCGCAACCGCCCGCCAGTGGGGCGTTTCCGTGAATTCGTACTGACGAAAAAGAACGGCGAGAAAGCCTCGCTGGACCTGAAGATCCAGGGCCTGACGCCGTTTGTCGATGGCGCACGTCTGTTGGCACTGGCCAACGGCATCGATGCGAACAACACCCTCGAACGTTTCCGCCAGTTGGTCGATAAAGAAGTCATCGAGCGGCTGGATGGCGCCGCGTACGAAGAGGCCTATCACTTCATCCAGCAGACGCGCATGCAGCAGCATCAACTGCAGACCCGGGAAAACCTGCCGTACTCCAACCGGGTCGATCCGGACAGCCTCAATCATCTGGACCGGCGCATCCTGCGTGAATCCCTGCGCCAGGCCCAACGCCTGCAAAGCAGCCTGACCCTGCGGTATCAGCTATGAGCCTGTTCTCGTGGCTGCGTCCGGCCAGCCCCGTTCTGCCGGACGATTTGCGACAACGCCTGGCGCAACTGCCGGCGGTCCGCGAACTGAGCGAGTGCAGCCTGCGGGAACAGCGCTGGGTGGTGCTGGATCTGGAAACCACCGGGCTCAACCTGAACAAGGACCGGGTGCTGTCGATTGGCGCGGTGGTGATCGAAGACGGCGCCATCGACTTCAGCCAGCAGTTCGAGCGCACGCTGCAATGTCGTGAACTCAAACTCGGCCCCAGCGTGTTGATCCATGGGTTGGGGCCGAATGCGATTGCCGCCGGCAGCGAGCCGGCCGAGGCATTGCTCGAGCTGCTGGAGTTCATTGGCGACAGTCCGGTGCTGGCATTCCACGCGCCATTCGATCAACACATGCTTGGCCGGGCGGTGAAAGAACACCTGGGGCACAAATTGCAGCAAGTGTTTCTCGATGTCGCCGACATTGCACCGCTGGTTTGCCCGCAGGCGCACATTCGCGAAGCAGGTCTGGACGAGTGGATCAACTGGTTCAAGCTCGAAGTGTTCGAGCGTCACCACGCCAGCGCCGACGCACTGGCAACGGCGGAACTGGCGTTGATTCTGTTCAGCCGGGCACGGCAGCAGCAGATTCACAGCCCACTGAATTTGCAGCAACGCCTGAGCCAGTGGAAGCGCCGCCAGCAGACGCATTCGTTCTGAGCCCCGGGTTGTCGCCCGACAACCCGACCGGTGGCCAATTGCTAACCATTCCCACCTCTGCCACAATCGCGAACAATTCTCGTTGGTTAACATTTCCCAGTCGGTGTCTTCGTGTCGTCAGCCCAAAGCCCTCACAGTGAGCTCGTCGGTGCGTTGTATCGCGACCATCGCCGCTGGCTGCTGGCCTGGCTGCGGCGCAACGTGGCTTGTCCGCAACGCGCCGAAGACCTGAGTCAGGACACCTTTGTCCGCCTGCTCGGTCGCGAGGAACTGTTGACACCCCGCGAGCCTCGGGCCTTTCTGGTGGCCATCGCCAAAGGCCTGCTGTTCGACTACTTCCGTCGCGCCGCACTGGAGCAGGCCTATCTCGCCGAACTGATGCTGATCCCCGAAGGCGAGCAGCCGTCGGTCGAAGAGCAACAACTGATTCTCGAAGACCTCAAGGCCATCGACCGAATGCTCGGCCAGTTATCGACCAAGGCTCGCGCCGCTTTTCTCTATAACCGTCTCGACGGTCTGACCCACGCAGAGATCGCCGACAAACTCGGCGTGTCGGTGCCGCGCGTACGCCAGTATCTGGCCCAGGGCATCCGCCAGTGCTACATCGCCCTGTACGGTGAGCCGACATGAATCCGGCCAGTTCCAGACCGGTGCCAGCCCACGTGCTGGACGCGGCAATTGCCTGGCAATTGACCCTCGATTCCAGCACGCCACTGGAGCGCGAAGAATTCGCCAAATGGCATGCGGCCAACGAAGAACATGCCCGGGCCTGGCGCCAGTTGGGCATGCTCGACCAGCGTTTCAGCGTGGCCAGCGGCCCGGCCCGCGCCGCGCTGCTGCAGTCGCGCGAAGGCATTCGCCGGCGTGTACGCAAGCTTGGCAGTGGTCTGGCCAGTGTTGTCGCGGTGATTGGCCTGTCGCTGTTTGCCGCAGAACACTATCTGCCGCTGGATTACTGGCTCGCCGACCAGCGCACCGCCACTGGCGAACAACGCACCGTGCGGCTGGCGGACGGCACCGTGATCAATCTCAACACCCACAGCGCCATGGACGTGCGGTTCGATGACAAGCAGCGGCTGGTGGTGTTGCAGGAAGGCGAAATCCTCATCGAGACCGGCCATGGCGATGCGCGACCGTTCATCGTGGAAACCCGCGAAGGCCGCATGCGTGCGCTGGGCACGCGGTTTCTGGTCAAACGCGAAGAACAGGGCACGCGCCTGAGTGTGCTGCAGTCTGCCGTCGCGGCGCATCCGCAATCCGATCCGCAGGAACAGATCCTGCGTGAAGGCCAGCAGGTACTGATCCGCAATAACGGCCTGGACGCAGTCGTCGCGCTCAACCCAGGCGCCGATGCCTGGACCCGCGGCATGCTGGTGGTAGACAACGCCCGTCTGGAAGACCTGGTGCACGAGCTCGGCCGCTATCGTCGCGGCCATCTGGGCATTGCGCCGGAAGTCGCCGACCTGCGCATCACCGGCAGCTTCCCGCTGCACGATACCGACAAAGCGCTGAGCGCCCTGCTCCCGACCCTGCCGGTGCAGATCGAGCAGCACACGCCGTGGTGGGTCACCGTGGCCAAGGCTGATCCGAAGCCCTGACACACCGCGTTACCTGCTCGCCCCCCATGAAAACGGACTTTCTGCTGACTTCAGCCGCCACGCCGTCCGTTAATCGAAATTATTTTCATCCAGCCCTATCACTTTTCGAATCTCGTCCGGCACACAGGCAATTGAGAAATATTTCCATTCAGGAGCCGCCGTATGTCCCGTTCGCTAGACACCTTGTTGCGCCCCAGTTTGCTGGCGGTCGCCATTGCCCTCTGCACCCCGCTGGCCAGCAGCCAGTTGATCGCCGCTGAACAGGCGTCGAGCGTACGCGCCTACAACCTGCCGGCCGCGCCGCTGTCCACCACCCTGAACCAGATCGCCAGCCAGGGCGGCCTCACGCTGTCGCTGAACCCGTCGCTGGCAGCCGGCAAGACCTCGGCACCGGTCAACGGCCAATATGACGCCGCTGGAGCCCTGCGCGCAGCCCTGCATGGCACCGGCCTGCAACTGCAACAGAGCGATACCGGGACTTACACCCTGGTCGCCGTGCCGGATGGTGTGGTGGCGTTGCCGGAAACTTCGGTGATCGGTGTGGAAAACACTGAAAGTGCCTGGGGCCCGGTCGAAGGCTACACCGCTACCCGCACCGCTGCCGGCACCAAGACCGACACCGCGCTGGTCGAAGCGCCGCGCTCGATCTCCGTCGCCACCCGCCAGCAGATGGACGACCGCAGCGTGCACAGTCTCGATGACGCCGTGCGCTATATGCCGGGCATCACCGCCAGCAGCTATGGCAGCGATACCCGCGCCGATTGGCTGCGCGTTCGTGGCTTCGAACCGACCCAGTTCCTCGACGGCCTGCCGCTGCCAAAAGGCGTGTACGCCAACCCGAAACAGGAAACCTGGAACCTCGACCGCCTCGCCCTGCTGCGCGGCCCGGCCTCGTCGGTTTACGGCCAGACCCCACCGGGCGGCTTGCTGGACATGGTCAGCCGTCGCCCGAGCGATGTGCAGAGCAGTGAAATCCAGCTGCAATACGGCAGCGACAACCACCGTCAGATCAACTTCGCCAGCACCGGCAAGATCGACGACGCCGGGCAATTCCTCTACGGCCTCAGCGGCGTGGTACGTGACAGCGGCACGCAGGTCGATCACGTCGACAACAAGCGCTACAACATCGCGCCGAGCCTGACCTGGAACATCGATGACGACACCAAATTCACCCTGCTGACCCAGTTCACCCGAGACGATACCGGCATCACCAGCCAGTTCCTGCCGGTGCAGGGCACCAAGATCGACATGCCGTTCGGCAAGGTTTCCCATCACAAGAACCTCGGCGATCCGGACTGGGAATACTACGACCGCACCTACTACGCGCTCGGTTACGCCTTCGAACATCGCCTGAACGATGTGTGGCAGTTCAAGCAGAATCTGCGCTACACCAAGTCGGAGCTGTCGTTCCAGAGCCTGACCCCGGGTTCGTACCCGTACACCCAGGTGGACAACGCCGGTAACGTCGGCCGCACCAGCACCAGTGTCAATGAAGACATCAGCCAGTTCGCCGTGGACAACAACTTCCAGGCCGACTTCGCCACCGGTGACATCCGCCACACCCTGCTGCTGGGTCTGGATCACCAGCGCAGCAACAACAACTACACCTCGATCTTCGGTGACGGCCTGACCACCAACGTGCTCAACCCGATCTACGGTCAGCCGATCGTGCGTCCGGCGCGCTCCACCGCCTTCTACGACTATGAGCAGAAGACCAACCAGACCGGCCTGTACGTGCAGGACCAGATGGCCCTCGACCAATGGCGCCTGACCCTCGGTGGCCGTGAAGACTGGGTGCACACCGGTACGAAGTTCATCAACAAGGCCGACGCGACCAACACCGACCGCGACAAGGCCTTCAGCGGCAACGCGGCACTGAGCTACGTGTTCGACTCGGGTTTCGTGCCGTACATTTCCTACGCCGAATCCTTCCAGCCCACCAGTGGCGCCGACGCCTCCTCCACGGAATCGCTCAAGCCGACCGAAGGCAAGCAGTGGGAGCTGGGCATCAAGTACCAGCCGCCCGGCAGCAAGACCCTGCTGTCCGCCGCCGTGTATGACCTGACCCAGAAAAACGTTTCGGTAAGCTCTTTCGTCAACGGCGTATCGATCACCAGCCAGACCGGCGAAGTGAAAGTCAAAGGCCTGGAGCTGGAAGCCACCTCCGATGTCACCGAAAACCTGAAAGTCATCGCCGCCTACACCCTGGCCAAGTCCGAAGTACAGAACGGCGTCGACAAGGGCAACCGCCTGCAACTGATGCCGAACCAGCAAGCCTCGCTGTGGACCGATTACACCTGGCACAGCGGCGTGCTCGACGGCTTCGGTATCGGTGGCGGTGTGCGCTACACCGGCAACACCTACGGCGACAAGGCCAACACCTGGCTGGGCAAGGCTGACGCCTACACCGTGTTCGATGCCAGCGTGCATTACGACCTCGGTCGCCTGGACAACAGCCTCAAAGGTGCATCGGTGGCAGTCAACGCCACCAACCTGTTCGACAAGGACTACATTTCCACCTGCGACAGCTTCTACTGCTACTACGGCGACCAGCGCAGCGTCGTCGCCAGCGCCACCTACAAGTGGTAATTGCTTGAGCTGAAACAGGCCCTGCAACCAGGCCGTCCCTCGTGGACGGCTTTGGTGTTTTTGAAGGTCATGAAATGAAAAGTAAAACAATCCGTCGCTGGTCGTTCATCCACACCTGGACCAGCCTGATCTGCACCGTGTTTTTGCTGCTGCTGGCCCTGACCGGCCTGCCGCTGATTTTCCATCACGAAATCGAGCACCTGCTCGGTGACGCCCCGGTGGTGCGCGAGATGCCGGCCGACACGCCGCACCTGAATCTGGCGCAACTGGTACAAGCCGCCGAGGCCCATCGCCCCGGCGAAGTCGTGCAGTACTTCGGCTTCGAAGACGACGAGCCGAACACCGTGCTGACGATCATGGCGAAGACCGCCGGCACCGAGCCGAATTCATCGCACACCTTCATGCTCGACGCGCGCACCGGCGAAGCCCTGGAAACACCGTCGGCCAATGGCGGCCTGATGCTGTTCATCCTGCGCCTGCACGTCGACATGTTTGCCGGTCTGCCGGGCAAGTTGCTGCTGGCGTTCATGGGTGTGCTGTTCGTGGTGGCGATCGTGTCCGGGACGGTGTTGTACCTGCCGTTCATGCGCCGTCTCGATTTCGGCACCGTGCGCCGGGACAAATCCACTCGCCTGCGCTGGCTCGACCTGCACAACCTGATCGGCGTGGTGACCCTGACCTGGGCGCTGGTGGTGGGAGTCACCGGAGTAATCAGCGCCTGTGCCGATCTGATCATCGCAGCCTGGCGCAACGATTCACTCAACGCCATGATCGCGCCCTACCGCGATGCACCACCGCTGACGCACCTGGCCCCGGCCACCCGCCTGCTGGATATCGCCGGCGAAGTCGCGCCGGGAATGAAACCGGACTTCATCGCCTTCCCCGGCACCCGGTTTTCCAGCGAGCACCATTATTCGGTATTCATGAAGGGCGGCACCCATCTGACTTCGCACCTGCTGACGCCGGTGCTGATAGACGCCAGCACCCTGCAGGTTACGGCGGTCGCTGAACGGCCGTGGTACATGGACGCCATGGGCATGTCGCAGCCGCTGCACTTTGGCGACTACGGCGGCATGCCGATGAAAATCCTCTGGGCCACTCTCGATGTACTGACCATCATTGTCCTCGGCAGCGGCGTGTACTTGTGGGTGGTGCGGCGCAAGGCCGCGAAACCGGTGCTGGAAACGGCGGAGGCTTCGGCATGAAACCGCGTCAGTCGAACTTCTGGAAAGTCTTCAGCACGCCGCTGGTGATCGCGTTGCTCAGTGCGGCGGGGCTGTTCGCCGCGCTGCTGGGCGACGGGATCTGGGACGGGTTGAGCTGGATCGGTCTGGGTGTGCCGGCCGCCCTCGCCTTGCGCGGTCTGTTGCAACGGCGCTGATTGGCTTGAGCCTGACGGGCAACGCGCTATGCTGCCCGTTCATTGCCCTTGACCGAGACCCTGCCGATGTCCGCTCCCAGCATGACCCTGTTCCACAACACCCTGTCCCCGTTCGTGCGCAAAGTCATGGTGCTGCTGCACGAGACCGGCCAGCAGGATCGCGTCGCCCTGCAGGACTGCGTCCTGACACCGGTCAGTCCCAACGCCGCGCTGAACGAAGACAACCCGCTGGGCAAGATCCCGGCCCTGCGCCTGGCCGACGGCAACGTCATCCATGACAGCCGGGTGATCCTCGACTATCTCGACCACCAGCATGTCGGCAACCCGCTGATCCCTCGCGACGGCTCGGCCCGCTGGCGGCGCCTGACCCTGGCCTCGATGGCCGACGGGATCATGGACGCCTCGGTGATGGTGCGTTACGAGCAAGTGCTGCGCGCCCCGGAGAAGCACTGGGACGAGTGGCTCGAGGCCCAGCGCGACAAGATCCGCCGCACCCTCGCGCTGCTGGAACACGACGCCATCGCCGAACTGACCAGCCATTTCGACGTCGCCGCGATCAGCGTGGCCTGCGCCCTGGGTTATCTGGATCTGCGCTTCCCGGATCTGGGCTGGCGCGAAGCCAACCCGCAACTGGCCAACTGGTTCTTTGAAGTGAGCCAGCGCCCGTCGATGATTGCGACGATGCCGAAGGTTTGACGCTCGGGGCGGGAGGCAACGACGCAAAGATCAGCGTCATCAACACCTCGGCCTCCCGCTGCTCCTCACGCAACCCCACGAACCGGCTCATTGCACTGCTCCGAGATCAAACTCCAGGGGCTTGGCCGGTTTCTGCCCGACGCCATACCAGTCCAGATTACGGGTCAGCACCATGAACACACCCAGCAGACCGAACAGCAGCAGCGAGCCCATCAGCAGCGCGTAATCTTCGGCGCTCAGCAAGCCGAAGAGCAGGCCATACAACGCCGCCAGCCCCGCGGAAAAACTCAAGCCGTGACGCACACTGCGCAACACATGGCAGACATAAAAACCAATCAGCAACACACAACCACTGGCCGACAGCAGATACGCCAGGGCAAACCCGATGTGTTCCGACAGCGACAGCAACAACAGGTAGAAAAACGCCAGCGCCACACCCACCAGCGCGTATTGCACCGGGTGCACCGCCAGGCTTTTCAGCACTTCGAACAGGAAGAAACCGGCAAACGTCAGGACGATGAACAGCAGCGCATATTTGATCGCTCTGTCACTTTTCAGGTACTGATCCACCGGATCGATGAAACTCACCCCGAAACTACGCCCGTTGAACGCCTCGCAATCGTTACCCGAAGCGCAGCGGTTCATGGCCTCTTGCAGGTTGGTGGAGAAAAACGAGGTCTGCCAATCCGCGGTGAAACCCTGATCGGTGACTTCACGCTTGGCCGGCAGGAAGTTGCCGATGAAGCTCGGGTGCGGCCAGTTGGCAGCCAGGTTCACGCGACTGGTCTTGCCCACCGGCAGCACCTGTAACGAGCCGGTGCCCTGCAAGCGCAGGTCGAAACCGAAGGCCAGTTCCGTGGGCTGATGGGTATCGAGTGCCGGCAGCGTTGCTCGCACGCCTTCGCCGAGCCAGCCCACTTGCGTGCCGGGCACGAAGTCCAGGCGTTGCGAACCGAGTTCCAGTTTCAGGGCATTTTCGATCCCGCGAATGTCGCTGATACCGATCGCCAGAAACGGTGCATCGAAGTGGTAATCGGTGAAGTCTTCGGTGATGCCCAACTGCGCCGGCAGCGAGAAATGCCCGCTGATGCGGTTTTCTGCATGGAACAGCCGCGCCTCGTAGATGCCCCGGGAGCGCAGCTCGGTCTGCACCTGGCCGTCGAGTTCGAAGCGCTCCGGCAGGAAGTACAGGCGGCCACGTTCTTCGCTGACTTCCTGATAACGCTCGTCACTCTTCTCTTTGGTCTTCCAGGTGCGTACCACTTTGCGGTACGGCACCACCATCACCGGCCCGCTGATCTGCTGGCTGTAGCTGGAGCTGCGGGCAATATCTTCAAGTACGCCGTCGCGCCGCTGCTGGCGATCGTCGATGATGCCGTCGATCATCAACAGCGGCACCAGCAGTAACAGGATCAACAGGGCAATCGCCCCGAGCTTGAATGTCAGATTACGGTTCATCGGAACGCTCCCTTTTTGGAATGGAGCAAGTCTGCGAACGCTGTGTGGGTTTGTGATGGAGGTTTTGTGGGCTTTGTGTGGAAATACCTGTAAAACGCTTTTCCCGTCATCGAGTACAGGAACATTCCGAGCCGTACGGGCCGGATTTGAACAAGGATTACTCCGTTGAGAAACAACTCATTCGACTTGATCAGGCATTTTGCCGCGCTGATGGTGCTGATCAGTCACCACTTCGTACTTTCGGGCCAGGAAGAGCCAGGCATCGCCGGCTACAACTCATTGGGGGGCATCGCCGTCATCGCCTTCTTCTCGATCTCCGGCCTGCTGATCACCCACAGTTTCCTCAATGCCAACAGCCTCCCCGACTATCTGGCCAAACGTGTCGCGCGAATTTTCCCGGCACTGATCGCCTGCGCCTTCATCATGACGTTTGTGGCGGGGGGGATATTCGCGCAGGGTTACATCACAAGCCCTTCGGCGCTGTTCGACTTCCTGCGCATATCCTTGTTCGGCCGCGCGGAAATCGATGAAATCACCAATGGCTTTATCTTCAGCGAGTCGTTCAATGGCAGCCTGTGGACGCTGAAGATCGAATTCGCCTTTTATCTGCTGGTGGCGGCCGCACTGACTCTGTACCGCCATGCTGCGACAGCCGTTGCAATGCTTGTCGCGTTCTGCATTGCGACCTTCGTGCTGGGCAACGCTCCCGCCACGGCGCTGACGCAGAAGCTGGCCGTTTACGGCGGTGCCGGTATCGCCTTTTTTGCCGGATCGCTCCTGGCTTTCTACAAGCAATACCTGGGCGCCAGACATCGATTGGCAATGACGCTGGTGGCCTGCCTCGGCCTGATTCCGTTTGCAACGGGAACACCAGTGGCCGGCGTCATCATCACGCTGTGCATCTGCCTGGCGACGCTGAGCCTGGGCCTGCTGTATGTCGATCACACCATCCGGGGCCGGTTCGATCTGTCATACGGGATCTACCTGTATGCGTTTCCCGTACAGCAATTGGTGATCAACAAAACGTCGCTGGCATTCGTGCCGTCCATGATCGTGTCGGCGCTGATAGTGATCGTGCTGGCCGCTGCCTCCTGGATCTGGATTGAACGGCCAGCGCTGCAGTGGGTGCACCGTCGCAGCAAGGCCAGAATCAACCAGGTGACGACGCCGTCCTGAGCAGGAGGCGGCTCGCTCGTGTGTTCATGGCAGGTGCAATTGCACCTGTACGCCACCTTCAAGGTTGTCGATGCGCAGAGAACCACCGTGCAACTTGACTACTTCTTCGACGAAATTAAGCCCAAGCCCGGTGCTTTTGCGACCACTGTCCGGGCGCGGCAATGAGTAAAAACGCTCGGTCAGACGCGCCAGCGCGTAATCGGGAATCGGCGCCGCTTCGTTGAACAGCCGAAACTCGATCTGTTCGCCAACCCGCTCGGCGTCAAATCGCAACACTCCCCGTTGCGGCGTGAAATCCAGGGCGTTCTCCAGCAGATTGCCCAAGGCCTGACGCAGCAGGAACGGCTCGCCGATCAACGACAGGTCGGCCGCGATGGTGCACTCGATCCGCAGCTGTTTACCTTCAGTGCGTGCGGCCTGTGCCTGCAACACTTCCTCGACCAGCGCCGCAAGCGGCACGGCGACGCGTTCCTCAAGCGCCTGACGCTGCTCCACCTGGGCCAGATCGAGCAGTCGTTCGATCAACTGCTGCATGCGCGCACTTTCGCTGTCGATGTTGCCGACGAAACGCTGGCGTTGCGCCAATGGCATTTCGCTCTGCAACAGCTCGGCGGCACCGCGAATCGCCGCCAGCGGGCTTTTCAATTCATGGGTCAAGGTGTGGACGTAGCGTTCGACGTAGGCCTTGCCTTCAAGCTGGGTACGCATCTGTTCCACGGCGCTCGCCAGTTGTTCCAGCTCGCCACCGCGATAATGCGGCACTTCCACCCGGCGCCCTTCGCTCACGGCCTCGGCATAGCGGGTCAAACGGTGCAGTGCCCGGCTCAGCCACCATGACAACAGCGCACCGAACAGCAAACCCAGAATGATCAGTCCGGCGCCATACCCCAGCAAGCGGCGCTCGGTACGGTCGACATAGGGTTGCAGCGAGCTGTTGGGTTTGGCCACGGTGACCACGCCGATGATCTGGCCATCGTCGCGGATCGGCGCACCGACGTGCATGACCGAAGAGTTCGGATCATTCGGATCGCTGCGGCTGGAGCGCGCGCCGTATTCGCCGCGCAGGGTCAGGTAGACGTCGTTCCAGCGCGAGTAGTCCTGACCAACCGCGAGGCCACTGGAATCAAGCACCACGATGCCCTTGGCATCGGTGACGTAGATGCGGTGGTTGACCTGGTTTTTCGGCAGGCCCCAGATCGTCGCTTTCGGCTGGCGCTCGCCATAGGCGCGGAGCAGTTCCGGCCAGCGATTCTGGCTGAGGGTGCCGGCCTTGAAATCATCTTTGAGGATTTCCGCCATCAGGTTGGCGGTATCGACCAGGGTCTCCTCGGTGGACTGGCGCACACCGGGGCGGATTTCCTCCATCACGGTGTTGAGCACGAAATAACCGGTGAGGCCGATAAACAGCACGTACACCAGGAAAATTCGTAGCCCCAGTGACATCAGCTGTGCCCCGGACTGTAGCTGTAGCCGAGGCCGCGATGGGTCTGGATCGGCTCGGCCTCGGCGCGAATCAGGCGCAACTTGGCGCGCACACTCTTGATGTGGCTGTCGATGCTGCGCTCGTAGCCGGCGTCGGCTGCCACACCCAGCGCATCGAGCAGTTGCTCGCGACTGAACACCCGCTCGGGTTGTTCGAGCAGGCATTGCAGCAAACGGAATTCGTGACGGGTCAGGCTCAAGGCCTGGCCGCGATAGCTGATCTGCACGCGTTCGGGGTCGATGCGAAACACCCCCGACCAGGCTTCGGCCGGTGGGCGCGGGGCCATGCGCTTGAGAATCGCCCGGACCCGTGCAGCCACTTCCCGTGGGCTGAACGGTTTGACCACGTAATCGTCGGCGCCGATTTCCAGGCCCACCACCCGGTCGATCTCCGCATCCCGGGCGCTGAGGAACAGCACCGGCACTTCGCTGAACCGGCGCAGTTGCTTGCAGGTTTCAAAGCCGCTGATGTCCGGCAGGCCGATGTCGAGGATGATCAGGTCGGCCGGTGTCTGGCGCTGATGCTCCAGCGCTTGCGCGCCGAGGCTCAGCCAGGTCGTGGTGAAGCCCTCGCCCTGCAAGGCAAAAATCAGCGTGTCGGCAATCGCCGCTTCGTCTTCGACAATCAGGATATGAGGCATGGCGTCCGAGCCTGTGGATTAAGTGCGCGAACGGTGCCCCAAGCCTGACGTTACGTCAATGAGACCACCAGCGTCGCGTCTCACAAATGCGTTCCTTTTTTGACGAGTGACTGTTGTCGTCAGGCAAGGCGCCGCGACGAGCCATAGCTGGCTATGGGGAGGAGCGGCAACGCAGCATGACGGCAACAGGCACCGTCAAAAAGGAACAGCATTTGCGAGACGCGACGCTCGATCAGCAGTCCGGTTTATCCGCAGTAAAGCGACGCGCCGGGTTTACCGCTGCGCCGAACTCACGCAAGGCCTTGGCACCGATCAGCAGCGGGTAGTTGAAATGGCTGCGGTCGGTCAGGTTGACCTCGACGGTACGCTTGACGTTGCCCAGGCACAGCTCCAGATCGACCACCGGACGCTTGGCAACTTCCGTGGTGTCGCGATCCTCGTCGTCCTCGTCGGAGCGGCTCTTGATCTTGCTGATTCGCGCAATCTTGTGTTCGAACACCTTGTTGCTGGCGTCCTTGGTGGCGAGGCGGAAACGCACCCAGTCTTCACCGTCGCGGGTGAAGGTCTCGATGTCCTTGGCCGACAGCGAGGCGGTCAGCGCACCGGTGTCCATTTTCGCCTTGAGCACTTGCCCGCCGATTTCCGGCAGCGCGATGTATTCGTAGCGCCCGTACAGGGTCGGCTCGGCGGCCAGCACCGGCAGGGCAACGAGGGAAAGCAATGCAAGGAGGGATTTCACGTAATGGGCTTCCTTGGGAAATGGGGGCGTCTGACGCGAGATTTTAGACCGCTGTTCGCTTGATCGTTCCCGCAAGGCTAACGCGCCAAAGGTGAAACATTCGTAACCCATGATTTGGCCTGTCGCCCGAAGCCACTTATCATGGCGCGCCCATCCGCTTTCAAGAGTTGCTTATGCGCCGCCTGCTCACCGGCTGTCTCGTCACCCTGCTGCTGTTGCTCAACACCCTGATGCTGTTCGGCCCGCTGATGGTGTTCGCCCTGCTCAAGCTGATCCTGCCGGGACGCTTTCGCGATTACGCCTCGTGGGCGGTGATGTGGATCGCCGAGACCTGGGCGGAGATCGACAAACTGATCTTCCGCCTGTGCATCCCGACGCAATGGGACATCCGGGGCGGCGATGATCTGCGTGGCGACACGTCGTATCTGGTGATCAGCAACCATCAGTCCTGGGTCGACATCCCGGCGCTGATCCAGACCCTCAACCGGCGTACGCCGTTCTTCAAGTTCTTCCTCAAGAAGGAACTGATCTGGGTACCGTTCCTCGGCCTGGCCTGGTGGGCGCTGGATTACCCGTTCATGAAACGCTACACCAAGGCGTTCCTGGCGAAGCACCCGGAACTGGCGGGCAAGGATCTGGAAATCACCAAAGCCGCGTGCGAGCTGTTCAAGCGTCAGCCGGTGACGGTGGTGAATTATCTGGAAGGCACCCGCTACACCACGGCCAAAAGCAAGCAGCAACAGTCACCGTTCAGCCATCTGCTCAAGCCCAAGGCCGGCGGCGTGGCGTTTGTACTGGCGGCGATGGGTGAACAGCTGGACGCGATTCTCGATGTGACCGTGGTTTATCCACAGCCGAAGATTCCGGGGTTCTGGGACCTGATCAGCGGCAACGTGCCGCGGGTGATCATCGATATCCGTACTCGTGAACTGGACCCGGCACTGTGGCAGGGCGACTACGAAAACGATCCGGTATTTCGCGAGAAGGTCCAGAGCTGGGTCAACCAGCTCTGGACCGAGAAAGACCAGCGCATCGCCGAACTGCGCGGCGAGCGCGGCTGATCAACGGGGGTCGGTCAACCGCCGACGCCCCAGACACCGCCGAGGGTTTTCAGCAGCGAACCGCCGACGCCCTGGTCACCGAGGTATTTAAGAATGACCGGGGCGAACTGGCCGACCATGCTGTCATTCATCCCCAGCGCACCGAACGCACTGTTCAGGTCACTGGTGCTCTTCACATTGCCCAGTGCGTTATCCAGTCCCGCCGACTTGCCGGAAGAACCGAGCACGCTGCTCAGCGCGCCCAACTGACCGGCACCGCCCGACAGCTTGTCGAGACCCGGCACGCTCTTGGCCAGTTCCGAATAGTCGCTGCCGCTGAGCTTGTTCTTCGCCAGGCCGAACATTGCACTGGTGCCACCGACGGCTTGTTGTGGTGTAACCCCAAGACCGGTGACCGCTTGCAGCAGACCGGCCGTTTCCGAGGTCGGCGCCGCGGCGGTGGCGGCGTTGCCGCCCTGCATGCTTGAGGCTGCCTTGGTCACGTCATCCAGGCTGAAACCTGCGAAAACCGGGCTCGCCACAACCGTCATCAGCGAAGCCAGTGCGAAACCGCGTGAAATCTTCATCCAGACATCCTCTTTCGTCATGAAAACCGCCCGTCACGGGTGGCAAAACTGTCGGTTTGACCGGCAATTCGCCAGCCTGTTCCGAGCGTAGTGCATCCATCTTGAGCCGGCTCGCGTATAGGAAATGTGAAACCCCGGAAATCGAACCATGAATGGCACGAGCGCTGTCGCTGAACTAGCCTGTGAACTACCCGAAACCAGCGCCCGTCCTGTCTGGAGACTTGCCATCACCCTCGCCGACACCGATCAGCTCCGGCAATTGCTGGCCCAGTGTTCACTGGGCGACCGCCGTGCCTTCGAAACGCTGTACCGCAGCGTGGGCCCGCGCCTGCATGGCGTGGCCCTGCGGTTCATGGGCCGCCCGGATCTGGCCGAAGAAGTGTTGCAGGAGAGCTTCGTGCGGATCTGGAACAACGCCTCGCGCTACGAATCGCACCTGTCGGCACCGATGACCTGGATGATCAACATCACCCGCAATCAGGCCATCGATCAACTTCGCAAGCATCGCGACCGGCCTTTGACTGATTTCGAGCAGGAAGCCCTGGTGGATGAAAATCCTTCGGCCCATGACCTGTTGAACAGCGCCCGCGAAGCCACAGCCCTGAACCGCTGCCTGGAAACCCTCGAAGGCATGCAGCGCCAGTCGATCACCGTGGCCTACTTTCAGGGTTTGTCCTGCTCTGAACTGGCCGAACATCTGGCGGCGCCGCTGGGCTCGGTCAAGTCGTGGATTCGCCGTGGAATGGAACGCCTGCGCCGGTGCCTTGAATCATGAACTACCAGACCCCCGCCCTGCGCCGCGCCCTCGCCGCCGATTACGCCATCGGCTTGATGGCTGCGCCGGCCCGTCGGCGTTTCGAGCAATTGCTGCTGGAAGACGCCGCTCTGCGTGCCGAACTGGCGCACTGGCAGGAAAGCCTCGCCAGCCTCACCGGAACACTGCCGGAGGTTCCGGTGCCGGAGCGCGTGTGGCATGGCGTTACCGCGCGGATCGAACCGCAAGAACTGCATGTGCCGGAGAAACGTCCGTTCTGGAACTGGCTGCGGGTGACAGCAGCACTGGCCTCCATCGTGGTGCTGGTCTTCCTCGGCTCGCTGTACACCCACGACGACGCCCGCCACCGCGCCACCCTGCTGAGCGCCGATGCGCAACCGGCGCTGAAGGTCGAGGCCCATGACGATTACCTGCAAGTCGAGCCACTGACACTGGCGGCGGTCGATCCTCAGCGCAGTCTGGAACTGTGGGCGATTCCGGTCGATGGCAAACCGGTCTCGCTAGGTGTGATCCCGGCGGGCGGCAAAGGCAAGGTTGAATTGAGTGAGGCGCAGAAGGCGCTGATCGGCAAGCCGATTGCGCTGGCGGTGAGTCTTGAGCCAAGGGGTGGGTCGCCGACCGGGCAGCCGACGGGGCCGGTTCTTTATCAAGGGGCGTTGGCGAAGTTGTAGTTTGCCTGAATCACCTGACTCAGAAATCGATAAGCAACCGCCCGTCTATTCCAAATTGATTTAAAAAACTGTCAGATATGACAGTGGTGCAAAACAGCCAATGGAATGAACATTGATGCTCCATTCAAGTCAGGGAGTATGCAAAATGCTGAAAAAAGCTGCCTTTGGAGTTCTAACCACCATGATTCTTGTAAGCACTGCTTATGCAGAAACATGCCCTTCCGCTTCTTCATTTCATAAACTTGGGGACGGCGATTACATCGTATCCGGCCCGACAGGTGCGAATTTAAAAGTTAATGTCGATCCCGATGTCGACGATGCCACGCTTAAAAGCCTCCAGTTCACGTCTGCACGACTTCAAGACAAAGACTCCAGTAATGCCAAGGTCATCTGCCGCTATGAAAACTCTACTGCAGGCGGGTCATTGGGCTGGCCGACAGGAAAACCCGTTCAAGGTGCAGGCAATAACTGGAAGGGCGATGATTGTGTAGGCAATGACCCTTCCAAATGCCCGTTCAATTAATCATTTCTGAATGCTTTGAGTACAAATACAAGTTCAATGAAATAGGGCAACCCGACGAGTTGCCCTTTTTCATTGTGGAATTTACGCCGCACTACACAACTCAGGCGAATCAGTCACAAACTTCTTCGGCACACCCGCATCGAACTCGGCATAACCTTCCGGCGCCTGGTCGAGGCTAATGACCTGCACGCCCACCACGTCGGCGATGTTGAGTAAGTCGCCAGGATTTTGTTATCCACAAGGTCAAGTCAAGTGAATCGAAAGCCGATTGCACTGGCAGTGAGTCTTGACCCGGAGAGTGGGGCGCCGAACGGGAAACCGGCGTATCAAGGGGCTTTGGCGGAGTTATGAACACTGCCCCGCTTGAAAAACGTTGCTTATTCCCAGACTTTATAAACATCCCACCCGTTAATTCAAACAAATCCAAAAAACTGTCAGATCTGACAGTTACCCGAAAACTCCATGTGGAATACGGTGGTGTTGCGTCAACGATTCGGAAACAGCGAGGTGCAAACGCCGGCCATTTCAATGGGAGATACGGTGATGGAAAAGCAATGCGTTCAGCGCAATGAAATACCAGACTCAAAAGTCTCGCCGATCATCTTCTGCATCGACCGGGGCCATCCGGACTTCAAAAATATCAAAGCGGGGCGGAAGGTCACTTATGACCTTGTGCGTAGTGATAAAGGTCAGCTATATGCAATCAATATCAGGCTGGCTCAAGACGAGGGTCTGGCCGAACTTCCCAATACACTGACTCAATGAAGCGTTAACCAATCAATTAATCGAAGCAGGAAGTACGAACATGTCGAATCGTCAAATGGGCACAGTCAAATGGTTTAACGAAGAAAAAGGCTTTGGGTTCATTACTCCAGAAGGTGGAGGTGAAGACCTTTTTGTTCATTACAAAGCCATTGAGTCGGATGGATACAAAAATTTAAAAGAAGGACAGACTGTTAGTTTCGTAGCAGAAAAAGGACAAAAGGGAATGCAGGCAGCGCAAGTTCGTGTTGAGTAGCTGTTACCCCGACTGACGTCCCTGATTAAAACCGATAAAAAACGGCGCTCGAAAGCGCCGTTTTTTTTACTTGCGAGCGCTTACGCCGCACTAAACAACTTATGCGGATCAATCACAAACTTCTTCGGCACGCCCGCATCGAACTCGCCGTAGCCTTCCGGTGCCTGGTCGAGGCTGATGACCTGCACACCCACCACTTCGGCGATGTTGATGCGGTCCCACATGATCGCCTGCATCAGCTGGCGGTTGTACTTCATCACCGGGGTTTGCCCTGTGTGGAAGCTGTGGGATTTCGCCCAGCCTAGACCGAAGCGAATGCTCAGGCTGCCCATTTTTGCGGCTGCGTCCACGGCACCCGGGTCCTCGGTCACGTACAGGCCCGGGATACCGATCTTGCCGGCGACGCGCACCACGCCCATCAGCGAGTTGAGCACGGTGGCCGGGGCTTCGGATTTGACGCCGTCGTGACCATGGCCGCGAGCTTCGAAGCCCACGCAGTCCACCGCACAATCCACTTCAGGCTCGCCCAGCAGCGCGGCGATCTGTTCGTGCAGCGGGGTGTCTTTCGACAGGTCGACGATTTCAAACCCCTGAGCCTTGGCGTGGGCCAGGCGGATGGTGTTGACGTCACCAACGATCACCACCGCCGCGCCGAGCAGACGGGCGGATGCTGCAGCCGCCAGACCGACAGGACCTGCGCCCGCGATGTAAACGGTGCTGCCCGGGCCAACGCCAGCAGTGACGGCGCCGTGGTAACCGGTCGGCAGAATGTCGGAGAGGCAGGTCAGGTCACGGATTTTCTCCATGGCCTTGTCGCGGTCCGGCAGTTTCAGCAGGTTGAAGTCGGCATACGGCACCAGCACGTATTCGGCCTGGCCGCCGGTCCAGTCACCCATGTCTACGTAACCGTAGGCACCGCCGGCGCGGGCCGGGTTGACGGTCAGGCAGACGCCGGTGTGTTGCTCCTTGCAGGAACGGCAGCGCCCGCAAGCCACGTTGAACGGAACGGACACCAGGTCGCCGATTTTCAGGCTTTCGACGTCGCTACCCTTCTCGATCACTTCACCGGTGATCTCGTGACCCAGCACCAGACCGACCTGGGCGGTGGTACGGCCGCGCACCATGTGCTGGTCGGAGCCGCAAATGTTGGTTGAAACCACACGCAGGATGACACCGTGCTCGATCTTCCTGCCGCGCGGATCCTGCATTTTCGGATAGTCGATTTTCTGTACTTCGACCTTGCCAGCGCCGAGATACACCACACCACGATTGCCAGACATGCTTTCACCTCGCTGTTGTTTTTATGGAACCGCGCCGCCCAGGCAGGCAGCGCGTTAAGTGCTCGGGTTATTGCTTGTTGGTTTTGCGTTGCTTGTGAATCAAAGAACGACGGTGCGGTTGGCGTTCAGGAACACCCTCCGCTCAATGTGATACCCAACGGCCCGAGCCAGGGTCAGGCCTTCGATGTCGCGGCCCTTGGCAATCAGGTCTTCGGGGTAATGACTGTGATCCACCGCCTCGACGCCCTGGGCAATGATCGGCCCCTCGTCGAGGTCGTTGTTGATGTAGTGCGCGGTCGCGCCCACCAGTTTTACGCCCTTGTTGTAGGCCTGGTGATATGGCTTGGCGCCCTTGAAGCCCGGCAGCAGCGAGTGATGAATGTTGATCGCCTTGCCATCGAGCTTGCGGCACAGCTCCGGCGACAGCACCTGCATATAGCGGGCGAGGATCACCAGTTCGGCGCCTGCTTCCTCGATCACCTGCCACACCTGCCGCTCCTGGGCCGGTTTGTCGTTGGGGTCGAGGGGGAAATGGTAGTAGGGAATCTGGTGCCAGTCGGCCAGCGGCTTGAGGTCCGGGTGGTTCGATACCACCGCCGCCACGTCCATCGACAACTGGCCGATGCGCTGGCGGTAGAGCAAGTCGTTGAGGCAGTGATCGGCCTTGGAGACCATGATCACCACTTTCGGCCGGTAGTTCGGCGCGGTCAGCTCGAAGATCATGCCGAACGCCTGACCGCGTTCGGCGAGGCCGGCGCGGAAGGATTGCTCGTCAAATCCGTCGGGCTGACGGAATTCCACACGAATGAAAAAACGGCCCGAGAGTCGGTCGTCGAACGAGTGGTGTTCGGTGACGTAACAGCCCTGCTCGAACAGAAAACGCGTCACCGCGTCCACCGTGCCGAGAACGCTGGGGCAGTCGGCGGTCAGAATCCATGTATCCGGGGCGCGGCTCATTGTTGTTTTTCTCCTCTACTCGTCCCCACGCACAGCGTGGGAACGATCATTACGCCTGAACGCTAAGGCCGTATTCGGCGGACGCATCCTGCAACCACAACCACCAGTAATCCGAGAAGCTGCGACGAATCAGCAGTTCCCAGGTGTCTTCGGCGGTATGGCGAATCATCAGCTGCGACTTGGCGAACACCGTGCCCACGGCCTTGCCGACCGGGAAGTTGTTCGGGTGCACGTCGTAGCTGGTGGACTTCATCAGCACCTGACGTACGTTCGGGCCGCTCAGTTCGAGCACCTGCTGGCCGCCGCTGACGTTGACGACTGCGATGTGCAGATCGCCCAGCGCTTCGCGCAGTTTCTGCTCGGCGGCGAACTCTTCGCCGCTCGGCACGATCAGCAGCCACTCGTCCGGGCCCATCCACTGCAAGCTGGTTTCGCCTTTGACGATCACGCTCAGGGCACCCGGCAACTCGATGCCCAGGGCCTTGTGCACCCCGGCGGCGAACGCGGCATCGTGGCCGTCACCACGAATGGTCAGATGGCCGAGGAGTTTCTTTTCACGCACGATCACGCCGGCGCTTTTGCGGCCCTTGCCGACCAGGCTGGCGAGGTCGGCGTGATGCAGCGACGACTCGGCCTTGGCCCCGGTGGTCGGGCGTTGTTGGTAAACATTGGCTGCGGTCATAAAGCACCCTTCCTGAATTCGGTGTCGCTCCCGCGCCAGGCACGGGAGCGATCAATTAGATGTTCTGGCGATCGCCTTTCGGATCGAAGAACACCGAAGAAACGATTTCCGCCTCGATCACGCTGCCGTCCGCCAGCGGTGCGAACACCCGCTCGCCCAGACGCTTCAGACCGCCCTTCACCACGCCCATGGCAAACGAATAGCCGAGGGAGTTGTGCGCGTAGCTGGAGGTCACGTGGCCGACCATGGTCATCGGGATCGTCTGCTTGGTGTTGAACACCAGCTGCGCGCCTTCCGGCAGCCAGACGTTCGGATCGATCGGCTTCAGGCCCACCAGCTGTTTACGCTGGTCACGCACGCAGTCTTCACGGTTCATGCCGCGCTGGCCGATCCACGAGAACGGTTTGGTGCGACCGACACACCAGCCCATGTTCAGGTCGTCCGGCGTCATCGAGCCGTCGGTGTCCTGACCGACGATGATGAAACCCTTCTCGGCCCGCAGGACGTGCATGGTTTCGGTGCCGTACGGAGTCAGGTTGTACTGCTTGCCGGCCTCGACGATTTTTTCCAGCACACCCATCGCATAGTCGGCCTGGACGTTGACTTCGTACGACAGTTCACCGGTGAACGAGATGCGGAACACCCGCGCCGGCACACCGCCGACCAGACCTTCTTTCCAGGTCATGAACGGGAAGGCTTCGTTGGCCAGATCAATGTCGGTCACGGCGCTGAGCAGCTTGCGGCTGTTCGGGCCGGACAGGGTCATGGTCGCCCAGTGGTCGGTGACGGAGGTGAAGTACACCTTCATTTCCGGCCATTCGGTCTGGTGGTACAGCTCCAGCCACTGCAGTACGCGAGCCGCGCCGCCGGTGGTGGTGGTCATGACGAAATGGTTGTCGGCCAGACACGCCGTCACACCGTCGTCGAAGACCATGCCGTCTTCCTTGCACATCAGGCCGTAGCGGGCCTTGCCCACGTCGAGCTTGGTCCAGGCGTTGGTGTACACGCGGTTGAGGAATTCACGGGCGTCCGGGCCCTGGATGTCGATCTTGCCCAGGGTCGAAGCGTCCAGCAGACCGACGCTGTCGCGCACAGCCTTGCACTCGCGTTTGACCGCGGCATGCATGTCTTCGCCGTTTTTCGGGAAGTACCACGGACGTTTCCACTGCCCGACGTCTTCGAACTCGGCGCCGTTTTTCAGGTGCCATTGATGCAGTGCGGTGTAACGCACAGGTTCGAAGATGTGCCCGCAGTGACGGCCGGCGACCGCGCCGAATGTCACCGGCGTGTAGTTCGGACGGAACATCGTGGTGCCCATCTGCGGGATGGTCACGTTCAGCGAACGGGCGGCGATGGCCAGACCGTTGACGTTGCCGAGCTTGCCCTGATCGGTGCCGAAGCCCAGTGCGGTGTAGCGTTTGACGTGCTCGACCGACTCGAAACCTTCGCGGGTCGCCAGTTCGATGGCGGCGGCGGTGACGTCGTTCTGCAGGTCGACGAATTGCTTCGGCGCCCGGGAAGTGCCCTTCTCGTGCGGCACCTGGAACAGCGCCAGCGTTGGTTCTTCGTGGCGGCTCAGAGCCTTCGGCAATACACCTTCGACGGTCTGGAAACCAGCTTCAGCTGCGGCGCGCACGCCACCTTCAAAACCGTCGGCCAGGGAATCGCCGAGACCGTAGACGCCGTTGATGCCGCCGACGCACACGCGTTTCTGCGGTGCTTCGCCCGGTACGAAACCGAGGATGTCTTCACGCCAGATCGGCTTGCCGCCCAGGTGCGAAGCCAGGTGCACCACCGGGCTGTAGCCGCCGGAGCTGGCAATCACGTCGCAGTCCAGCCATTCGCCGGGACTGGTCACGGCATGGCCTTTCACATCGATGGCGGCCACACGGGCAGCGGTCACACGCTTGCTGCCACGGGCCTCGATCACGGCGCTGCCGGTGAGGATACGAATGCCTTTGGCGCGGGCTTCTTCAACCAATGCGCCACGCGGATTGCTGCGGGCATCAGCGATGGCCACCACTTGCAGGCTGGCGTCGAGCCAGTCCAGCGCCACGCGATAGGCGTGATCGTTGTTGGTGGTCAGCACCAGTTTCTTGCCCGGCGCCACGCCGTAACGGCGCACGTAGGTCGAAACCGCACCGGCCAGCATGTTGCCCGGCACGTCGTTGTTGCCGTAGACCAGCGGACGCTCGTGAGCGCCGGTGGCCAGCACCACACGCTTGGCGCGGACGCGGTGGATGCGCTGACGCACCTGGCCGATCGGCGCGCGGTCGCCGAGGTGATCGGTGAGACGCTCGTGAATGGTCAGGAAGTTGTGGTCGTGGTAACCGTTGACCGTGGCGCGCGGCAACAGCAGCACGTCCGGGGTGTTCTTCAATTCGGCAACCACACTGGCGACCCACTCCACGGCAGGCTTGCCGTCGAGGCTTTCGCGGGAGTCGAGCAGGCTGCCGCCGAACTCTTCCTGTTCATCAGCGATGATCACCCGGGCACCGCTGCGCGCAGCGGCAAGGGCTGCAGCCAGACCGGCCGGGCCGGCGCCGACGATCAGTACGTCGCAGTGCTGGTTCATGTAGTCGTAGGTGTCCGGATCGACTTCGGTCGGCGAACGGCCAAGACCTGCGGCCTTGCGAATGTACTTCTCGTAGGTCATCCAGAACGATTGCGGGTACATGAAGGTTTTGTAGTAGAAACCCGGCGGCATCAGCTTGCCGCCGACCTTGCCGAGAATCCCCATCATGTCGTTGTTGACGCTCGGCCAGCCGTTGGTGCTGGTGGCGACCAGGCCCTGATACAGCGCCTGTTGCGTGGCCCGCACGTTAGGAATCTGGGTGGCTTCGGTGGCACCGATCTGCAGCACCGCGTTCGGCTCTTCGGCACCGGCGGCGAAGATGCCGCGAGGGCGCGAATACTTGAAGCTGCGGCCGATGATGTCGACGCCGTTGGCGATCAGCGCCGAGGCCAGCGAATCGCCCTCGAAGCCTTTGTAGCTCTGACCGTTGAAGGTGAAGCTCAGCACTTTGTTGCGGTCGATCCGTCCACCGTTGGACAGGCGATTGGTCTGGCTCATACCTTCTCTCCCAGCGCCGGCGTGGCTGTTTTCGCAGGGTCAGCCTTGTCGGTGAATTGCGGCTTGGTGCCGATCTTGTAGGTTTCGAGAATCTCGTAGGTCACGGTGTCGCGAGTGACGTTGAAGTACTGGCGGCAACCGGCGACGTGATCCCACAACTCGTGGTGCAGGCCGCGAGGGTTGTCGCGGAAGAACATGTAGTCGCCCCACTCCTCGTCGGTGCAGCTGTTCGGATCCAGCGGACGCGGGATGTGCGCCTGGCCGGATGCGTGGAATTCCTCTTCGGAGCGCAGTTCGCCGCAGTGAGGACAGAAGATATGCAACATGGAATTTCTCCTGTTAGTGGGCGACAGCCGCAGCGCCGTGTTCGTCGATCAACGCACCGTTGTGGAAACGGTCGATGGAGAAAGGTGCGGCCAGCGGGTGCATTTCACCCTTGGCCAGGCTCGCGGCAAACACGTTGCCCGAGCCCGGCGTGGCCTTGAAGCCGCCGGTGCCCCAACCGCAGTTGAAGAACATGTTCGGCACCGGGGTTTTCGAGATGATCGGGCAGGCGTCCGGCGTGGTGTCGACGATGCCGCCCCACTGACGGTTCATGCGTACCCGCGACAGCACCGGGAACATCTCGACGATGGCCTGGATGGTGTGCTCGATCACCGGGTACGAACCGCGCTGGCCGTAGCCGTTGTAGCCGTCGATACCGGCGCCGATCACCAGGTCGCCCTTGTCGGACTGGCTGATGTAACCGTGCACGGCGTTGGACATGATCACGCTGTCGATGATCGGCTTGATCGGCTCGGATACCAGCGCCTGCAGCGGATGGGATTCGATCGGCAGACGGAAACCGGCAAGCTTGGCCATGTGCCCGGAGTTACCGGCGGTGACCACACCGACGCGCTTGGCGCCGATGAAGCCCTTGTTGGTTTCGACGCCGATGCACACGCCGTTTTCCTTGCGGAAACCGATCACTTCGGTCTGCTGGATCAAGTCCACGCCGAGTGCGTCGGCGGCACGTGCAAAGCCCCAGGCCACGGCATCGTGACGGGCCACGCCGCCGCGACGCTGAACGGTTGCGCCCATCACCGGGTAGCGGGTGTTTTTCGAGCAGTCGAGGTACGGAATTTCGTCCGCGACTTGCTTGGCGTTGAGCAGTTCGCCGTCGACGCCGTTGAGGCGGTTGGCGCTGACCCGACGCTCGGAATCACGAATGTCCTGCAGGGTGTGGCACAGGTTGTAGACGCCGCGCTGGGAGAACATGACGTTGTAGTTCAGGTCTTGCGAAAGGCCTTCCCACAGTTTCATCGCGTGTTCGTACAGGTGCGCCGACTCGTCCCACAGGTAGTTGGAGCGAACGATGGTGGTGTTGCGCGCGGTGTTACCGCCGCCCAGCCAGCCCTTCTCGACCACAGCCACGTTGGTGATGCCGTGCTCTTTCGCCAGATAGTAGGCAGTCGCCAGACCGTGCCCGCCACCGCCGACGATGACCACGTCGTAGACCTTTTTCGGGGTCGGCGTGCGCCACATGCGCTGCCAGTTTTCGTGGTGGCTGAGGGAGTGCTTGAAGAGGCCGAAGCCCGAATAGCGTTGCATAGTCATTTACTCCAGAACGCTCAGCGATAAACCGGGAAGTCTGCGCACAGGGCCGCAACCTGCTGGGCGACGTTGGCCTCGACATCGGCATCGCCGAGGTTGTCGAGGATGTCGCAGATCCAGCCGGCCAGCGTCACGCACTGCGCCACCTTGAAGCCGCGGGTGGTCACCGCCGGGGTGCCGATGCGCAGGCCGGAGGTGACGAACGGCGACTGCGGGTCGTTCGGTACGGCGTTCTTGTTGACGGTGATGTGGGCGCGACCGAGGGCGGCGTCCGCGTCTTTACCGGTGAGGCCCTGACGGATCAGGCTGACCAGGAACAGATGGTTGTCGGTGCCGCCGGACACTACATCGTAGCCACGTTTGATAAAGACGCTCGCCATCGCCTGGGCGTTGTCGATTACCTGTTGCTGATAAGCCTTGAAGCCAGGCTCCAGCGCTTCCTTGAAGCACACGGCCTTGCCGGCGATGACGTGCATCAGCGGGCCGCCCTGGGCGCCGGGGAATACCGCCGCGTTGAGCTTCTTCTCGATCTCTTCGTTGGCCTTGGCCAGGATCAGCCCGCCACGGGGACCGCGCAGGGTCTTGTGGGTGGTGGTGGTGACCACGTCGGCGTACGGCAGCGGGTTCGGGTACAGGCCGGCAGCCACCAGACCGGCGACGTGGGCCATGTCGACGAACAGCAGCGCACCGACCTTGTCGGCGATCTGACGGAAGCGCGGGAAGTCGAGGGTTTTCGAGTAGGCCGAGAAACCGGCGACGATCATTTTCGGTTTGTGCTCGACGGCCAGGCGCTCGACTTCGTCGTAATCGATCAGACCGGTGTTGGTGTCGATGCCGTACTGCACGGCGTTGTACAGCTTGCCCGAAGACGAGACCTTGGCGCCGTGGGTCAGGTGACCGCCGTGGGCCAGGCTCATGCCGAGAATGGTGTCGCCAGCCTGGATCAGTGCCAGATAAACCGCGCTGTTGGCCGAAGATCCGGAGTGCGGCTGGACGTTGGCGTAATCGGCGCCGAACAGTTGCTTGGCGCGTTCGATGGCCAGCGCTTCAACCTTGTCGACGTGCTCGCAGCCACCGTAGTAGCGCTTGCCTGTATAACCTTCGGCGTACTTGTTGGTCAGGCCGCTGCCTTGCGCTTCCATGACGCGTTTGCTGGTGTAGTTCTCCGACGCGATCAGCTCGATGTGATCTTCCTGACGTTGCTCCTCGGCATTCATCGCCGCCAGCAGTGCATCGTCGTAACCCTGGATCCGGTCTTGCTTGCTGAACATCGCGTCTCTCCCAGCGGCATCTGTGCGCCATTCGTCTCGGTAAGGCACTGGCAATGATGGCAGTGCCCTTTGATGCCGATGGTATGGCCGGCGCAGGGAGGTCAAATGCCTACGGACGCCACGCAAAGGTGCGTTTACGACATGGCGACAGCGACGGACTCAAACAAGCAGCTGGCGCAAGGCCAGAAGAACGAGGAAATGCGCGGGATAGAGCGCATACGCCCAGCGCCGCAGGGGTGGCGCATGGAGGTAAGTGGCATGTCGCAACAGGAACATTCCGGCCACTGGCGCGATCAGGCAGGTCGCAATGCCGAGGACCGCCACGCGGTTGCCGAACTGCGCGGATTCGAAGAGCACCTGCCACTGATTCGCCGCCAGACACACCAGCCCCGGCAGCAGGCTGAAATACCAGGGTTTGCGAAACACCAGCAACGTCGCCAGCGGCAGCAGGACGCCGAACACACCGAACATCAGTCGCTCCGGGAACAGCGCGGCCACCAGCAAGGCAACTATGCCCAGCAGTCGCGAAATCGCTGTTCGATCCTGCCAGCCCCGCGCCACCAGCAAGCCCAGCGCCAGCGTGGGCATCACGTTCAGGGTGTCGGGATCGGGGATGTACAAACGGTAGGGAATCTCGCTGAACAGACTGAACAGCAGCAACCAGCCCAGATAACGCCATTCGGTCTTGCGCGCACCGTCCCGCGTCAGGTTCGCCGCCATCGCCAGACAGAACCACGGGAACGCCAGCCGCCCCGGTACATACAGCCAATCGGCGCTGATCCCGACATATCGCAGGTGATCGAGCAGCATGCTCAGCAGCGCCAGCCACTTGAGCAGATCGAGTGCGCCGTCGCGCCGGCTCAGGTGCATAATCGGCTCGCATCCTTGTAAAGTTCTGACAGCGACATCCCGTGTGCTCCCCGGATGATCTTCGGTACAGTGCGCACCATCATTGACCCCACGAAGCGCCACAAGCGCCTCGATCACGGAAGCCGGCCATGACCGACAAGAGCCAACAATTCGCCAGCGACAACTACTCCGGTATCTGCCCTGAAGCCTGGGCTGCCATGGAACAGGCCAACCACGGCCACCAGCGCGCCTATGGCGACGATGAGTGGACAGCACGCGCCTCGGATTATTTCCGCAAGCTGTTCGAAACCGACTGCGAAGTGTTCTTCGCTTTCAACGGCACCGCCGCCAACTCCCTCGCCCTGTCGTCGCTGTGCCAGAGTTACCACAGCGTGATCTGCTCGGAAACCGCCCACGTCGAAACCGACGAATGCGGCGCACCGGAGTTCTTCTCCAACGGCTCGAAACTGCTGATCGCCGGCACCGAAAACGGCAAGATTACCCCGGCCTCGATCCGCGAAGTCGCCCTCAAGCGCCAGGACATCCACTACCCGAAACCGCGCGTCGTGACTCTGACCCAGGCCACCGAAGTCGGCAGCGTCTACACCCCGGAAGAAGTCCGCGCCATCAGCGACACCTGCAAGGAACTGGGCCTGAACCTGCACATGGACGGCGCGCGTTTCTCCAACGCCTGTGCATTTCTCGGCTGCTCGCCGGCGGACCTGACCTGGAAGGCCGGCGTCGACGTGCTGTGCTTCGGCGGCACGAAAAACGGCATGGCGGTGGGTGAAGCGATCCTGTTCTTCAACCACAAACTGGCCGAAGACTTCGACTACCGCTGCAAACAGGCCGGGCAACTGGCCTCGAAGATGCGCTTCCTGTCGGCGCCGTGGGTCGGCATCCTGGAAAACGACGCCTGGCTCAAATACGCCCGCCACGCCAACCACTGCGCGCAATTGCTGGCCGAACTGGTCAGCGACATCCCGGGCGTGGAACTGATGTTCCCGGTCCAGGCCAACGGCGTGTTCCTGCAACTCTCGGAACCGGCCATCGCCGCCCTGACCGCTCGCGGCTGGCGCTTCTACACTTTCATCGGCAAGGGCGGCGCGCGCTTCATGTGCTCGTGGGACACAGAAGAAGAACGCGTGCGTGAACTGGCCCGCGACATCCGCGAAGTCATGTCGGCCTGATCGCCTCCCCGTGGCGCGGGAGCCTGCTCCCCGCCACAGCTCGTCCCCTCCCGTATCAGCTCCATCGTCTACATTGTCTGTCGAGCCATCGCTCACATAACAATAAGCAGGAGCTTGCGCATGTCGCTAAAAGGCAAAACCTTGTTCATCACCGGCGCCAGCCGTGGCATCGGGCGCGAGATTGCGCTGCGGGCTGCGCGGGACGGGGCCAACATCGTGATCGCCGCCAAGAGCGCCGAACCCCACGCCAAGTTGCCCGGCACCATCCACAGCGTCGCGGCGGAAGTCGAAGCCGCTGGCGGCAAGTCTTTGGCGCTGCAACTGGATGTGCGTGATGAGGACGCAGTGCGTCAGGCACTGGCCCAGGCCAACGAACACTTCGGCGGGATCGATGCGCTGGTGAACAACGCCGGGGCGATCAAGTTGACCGGTGTGCAACACATCGAGCTCAAGCGCTTCGACCTGATGCACCAGATCAACACCCGCGCGGTGTTGCTGTGCAGCCAGGCAGCCCTGCCCTATCTGAAAAAGTCAGGCGGGCACATTCTCAACCTGTCACCGCCGCTGAACATGGCCAGTAAATGGTTCGCCCAGTACAGCCCCTACACCGTGACCAAATACGGCATGAGCATGCTGACCGTCGGGATGAGCGAGGAATTCGCCAACTACGGGATCAGTGTGAATTCGCTGTGGCCGCAAACCATGATCGCCACCGCCGCCATCGAGTTTCAGCTGGGCAACCGGGAGTCGTTCAAACATGCGAGGACGCCGGCGATCATGGCGGATGCGGCGCATGTGATCCTGAGCAGCAGCGGACGGCGGATTACCGGGCGGTTGTTGATTGATGAGGAGATCTTGCGGGAGAGCGGCGTGACCGGGTTTGATCATTACCGTTTTGAGCCGGGGAGTGATGCAAAGTTGATGACAGACCTGTTTATCGACTGAGCATTTTCAGAAACGACCTACGCCAGGTCCTACATAACTCAAACAAACCTCGCCATAGACTGCCGACTCCATTTTCGAGGAGCGCAGACTATGGCGAACCCTGCCTACATGACCATCACCGGCAAGATCCAGGGCCTTATTTCAGCCGGATGTTCGACGCCAGAATCGGTCGGCAACAAATACCAGACGGCCCATACCGATGAAATCATGGTGTTCGCCCTGAGCCATGAAATGCGCCGCGACGCCAACCTCGGCAAACCCGTCCACCAGCCGGTCATCATCACCAAAGCGGTCGACAAATCTTCCCCATTGCTGGCTCAGGCGCATTCGAACAGTGAAGAACTGGACTGTACGATCAGCCTCTACCGCACTTCGCCCCAGGGGCAGCAGGAAAAATTCTATTCGATCACCCTCGACGGGGCGGTTCTCGCTGAACTGTCGCAGGATGTGCCCCACGTGATCCTGCAAAACGATGCCCAGCCTCAAGAACAACTGGCCATTCGTTACCGCGGCATCGGTTGGGTACACCACATTGCAGGCACCACTGGCTATACCTCGTGGGGCGAAGCGGGTTGAGTTCACGGCAGCATGATCTGTGCGATGTGCAGGACGCCGCCGGCAATCTGCTTGGACAGGCACTGACCATCGGAAACCGTCATCTGGCATATGGCATTGCACGTGTGCAATTCCATCAACAAGTCGCGCACTTCGCCAAGCGAATTACCGAGGAGGTAGCGGACGGACGCCTGACGCCGCAGCAAGGGATCAATGCGCTTGCGCAGGAACAACGAAACTTGTTGAACCAGTCCCGGGCCCTGCAGCAAAACAGACACGGCACGCTCACCGGCGCGGCCAGGACACCACGCCTGTCGATGCTTCCACAGGCCGCAGCGAACCCCGATCCGCAACGTTTACTGCGGGCCGTTCGCCAGCAGAATCTGAGAGTGACACGCCTGAACTCAGCCCCGCTCTCTTCTGCGCATCCGGTCAACGACTTGCGATTTTTCCCCCGCGAACACTGGCCCCAGGAATTGCCGGCACCGGAGGAGCCAGGGTTCTACATCGTGCCGAAAAGTCTGTCCGCCGAGAAACTGCAGGCGCAACTGTTTCCGTCGCCCAACGCGAATGTCATCGCCAAATTCAAAAGCCTCAATCCGCTGGAAGACGTGGTGAAAGCCGGAACGCTGATTGTCCTGAGCGACCCGGACAATCAGCAATGCACCTATGAAGAATCACTGCTGATGGAAACCGCGCACATCGTCAGCATGGCGCTGGCGCCGTTGACGCTGGAAGAGGCGGACTTTTTTGCGCAGCACTATGAGGTCATCAGAAGGACGCTTTCAGATGGCTCGAAAGTTATTGGGGTTGGGACTGCCATGGCGGCTAATCATCTGGATGGCATAAAAGCCGCTTTGAAAGACATTGAGGCATTACATATCAGCACTATCGAGACCAATGGCAGCCTGAACTCAAAGGCATTCAAAAAGCGGCGCGCCGAATTACTTCAACGGCTGGACGGACAACTCACCGGACTGACGAAGAAAGTCATTGGCCTCCCTGATCACCCAAACCTCAAGATCGCTCTAGGGATCGAGCATCCGCACCTGGTGCACCGCTGGAGGAAGGCTGGCGGCATCGGCCAGGCACCCGGATACGCCACTCACATTCAAGGCGTGGTGAAAGCCTCGCAATACGTAAAATATGGCGGATGGATTGGTACGGCCGTGGGCGGCGGAGCCTCGGTAATGAAGGTTCAGGATGTCTGTACGAACGAGAACGCCGAGGCGTGCGAAAAGATTAAATTCACCGAAACCGGAAGTTTTCTGGGTGGAGCTGTCGGTTCTGCTGTAGGTGCAAGCACGGCCTCCACCATTTGCGTAGCACTCGGGGTAACCAGTGCAGGAATCGGTGGGGCACTGTGCGGGATCGTGGTTGCGGGAGCCGGATCCTTTGCGGTCGGCTATATGGGCGAAAAAGGCGGCGAAATCGCCGGTGAATTGATTTACGAGAAAACCCGATGAGTTATGAAACTGCAAGAGATGCTTTTATCATTCTAAACATCATAAACTTCGCCGCACTCATAATTATCAACTGCATCGTTTTATATATCGCAAAAACAAAAATAGAACTAATAATGAACAGCCTTAAAAACAGCTTGATCGCCGGAGGCCTTATGATGCTATGGCACGGAGGCGTGCGGGGGCGGATCTACATGATGGGGGAAATCTTTAGCTTCCTGAAACGTCCAGAAATCTACCTTTATCAAGGAAAACTGAGCGCAAAAGATATTAAAAATTTTCCGCCAGACTTCAAGCGCACGCTACTTACACTATATAAATACCAGAGAATTACCGGCTTGACTTTTTTGTTCTTTGGACTTCTCGCCGCATTGGAAGTTATTTAAAAACAGCAACTAATGACTTCATACGATCTCCCCTACGAGAGATCGCCCCCAAGCCTGCAAACTGAATTCAATATTCGATACGAACATCCCCCTTCGGCACACTGCAGCAAGAAAGAATGTACCCCTCCGCCTCGTCGTCCTCGGTAATCCCGCCGTTGTGATCCATCTCCACTTCGCCACCGAGCTTGAGCACCTTGCACGTCCCGCAGATCCCCATCCCGCAGGCTTTCGGAATCATCAGGCCGACTTTCGCAGCCGCCGCATGCACGGTCTCGCCCGGGGCCACGCGGATGCTCTTGTCCGATGAGGTGAATTCCACCAGATGCAGATCCGCCGCCGGGATTTCCGGTGCTTCGGCGGCTTGTTCAGCCTGTTCCACTGCGTCGGCGCGGGCTTCCGGTGGCGTGGCGCCGAAGGATTCCTCGTGGTAGCGCTTCATGTCGTAGCCGGCGTTTTCCAGCAGGCGCTTGACCGCCGTCATGTACGGCGTCGGGCCGCAGCAGAAGACTTCGCGCTCGAGGAAGTCCGGTACCATCAGCTCCAGCATTTTGTGGTTGAGGTAACCGCGATAGCCGGCCCACGGCTCGCCCAGCCCGTGTTTCTCGCAGATCAGGTGCAGGCTGAAGTTGTCGATCCGCGACGCCATGTGTTCCAGCTCGCGGTGGTAAATGATGTCTTTCGGCGAGCGGGCGCTGTGGATGAACGTCATGTCGACGTTGCCGTTGGTGTCGTAGAACCAGCGCGCCATGGACATGCATGGCGTAATGCCGACGCCGCCGCTGAGGTACAGCACTTTCGGGCTCGGAAAGTCGATGGCGTTGAACAGCCCGACCGGGCCGTGCACCGCCAGCTCCTGGCCTTCGTGCAGCGTGTCGTGCAGCCAGTTGGACACCTTGCCCCCCGGCACGCGTTTGATGGTCACCGAAAAGCTGTACGGCACCGACGGCGAGCTGGAGATGGTGTACGAACGCATGATCGGCTGGCCTTCGATCTCCAGCTCCAGGGTCACGAACTGCCCGGGCTTGAAGAAGAACAGGATCGGCTGGTCGGCCATGAAACAGAAGGTGCGCACGTCCCAGGTTTCCTGGATGACTTTGACGCAACGGACGATGTGTCGGCCATTGGCCCAGGTCTGGGTGGTGACCGGATTCAGGAAGCTGTTCGACATGCTGTTCTCCACGGCCGACTGTCGGCCTTCATGTGGCGATTCTGCGTATAGCGCGATCGGCCCGTTTACCTATCCGCGACATTCACATACTTATCGCGACCAGCCCCCAACCACCGGGGGTTGCGCGTCGGGAACAGATTGCACCATGTCGCCCATGGATAAGGTTCCGGGCAGCGCCGGCCCCACACTCGCCCCCAACACAAACAGATTCTTTACACCTTGCGCTGCAACCCTGATCAGCCACTTTCGCGGCCACGCAGATGGCCTTGAGGAATTCATCGATGGACACCGCAAAACTCAGCCTGGGCGACACGCTGGAACCCGCACGCAAGGCCACCGCACAAATGCTGCAGGAACGCGAGCGCACCTATTCGCTGCCGCAACCGTTCTACAGTGACGAGCGCCTGTTCGATATCGACATGCAGGAGATCTTCCAGAAAGAGTGGTTGATCGCCGGCATGACCTGCGAGATCCCGGCCAAGGGCAACTACATCACTCTGCAGATCGGCAAGAACCCGATCATCGTCATTCGTGGCGCCGAAGGCGTGGTGCATGCGTTCCACAACGTCTGCCGCCACCGTGGCTCGCGCCTGTGCACCAGCGACAAGGGCAAGGTCGCCAAACTGGTCTGCCACTACCACCAGTGGACGTACGAACTGGACGGTCGCCTGCTGTTCGCCGGCACTGAAATGGGCGCTGATTTCGACATGAAGCAGTACGGCCTCAAACCGGTGAACGTGAAGACCGCCGGCGGCTATATCTTCATCAGCCTGGCGGAGAACCCGCCGGCCATCGATGACTTCCTGTCGACCCTGAACCACTACATGGAACCCTACGACATGGAGAACACCAAGGTGGCGATCACCACCACCTTGATGGAAAAGGCCAACTGGAAACTGGTGCTGGAAAACAACCGCGAGTGCTACCACTGCAACGGTTCGCACCCCGAGTTGCTGAAAACCCTGCTGGAGTGGGACGACGTCACCGACCCGCGCGCCGACCAGGCGTTCAAGGATCATGTCGCCGCCTCTGCTGCCGCGTGGGAAGCCGAAAAGATCCCTTACGCCCACGCCAGTTTCGGCCTGCGCAACCGCATCGTGCGCATGCCGCTGCTCAAGGGCACCGTGTCGATGACCATGGACGGCAAACAGGGCTGCGCCAAACTGATGGGCCGGATCAAGAACCCGGACCTGGGCTCGATGCGCATCCTGCACCTGCCCCACTCGTGGAACCACTGCATGGGCGATCACATCATCGTGTTCACCGTGTGGCCGATCAGCGCCCAGGAAACCATGGTCACCACCAAATGGATCGTGCACAAGGATGCCGTGGAAGGCGTGGATTACGACGTCGAGCGCATGCGCAAAGTGTGGGACGCGACCAACGACCAGGACCGCCGCCTGGCCGAAGAGAACCAGCGCGGGATCAACTCCACCGCGTACCAGCCGGGGCCGTACTCCAAGACTTATGAGTTCGGCGTGGTCAACTTCGTCGACTGGTACAGCGAGCGGATGCTGAGCAACCTGGGGGCCGAGCCTGCGCCGTACCTCAAGGGTGTTCCGGTTCAGGGCTGATTCGCGTCATTGATCGTTCCCGCGTCCTGAGCGGGAACGATCAAACGGATCACTTCGATGACCACCTCACACTGCCATCCTCACCAATAAACTCCTCGAAAATCTCCTCCCCCACCAACCTGATCTTCGCGTAGCCATTCAACACCCGCAGCGGATAGTCCGGATCCTTCGCATCCTGGGTCTCGGAAAACAGTATCCGCGAATGCCCGTTCAGCTCGCTGGTGGTGCCATAGGGAATCGCCCCGTGCCCGGCGCAGCGCGCATGCAGTCCGCCCTGGGTGGCGTAGACGATGCCGTTGTGCAGATGCCCCCAATACCAGTAATCCGGCTCCCGCCCCAGTGCATCGCACACCGGTTGATACAGCGCGGTCTTGTTGTGCCCGGTGATATCGAAACCCTGATGGTGACTGAGCACCATGAGCTTCTTGCGTTTGGGCAGCGCCTTCATCCAGGCGATCTGCGGCTCGTTCAGCGTGCCGTCCATGTACAGGTTCAACACGTCCGAGGCATAGGCCGTATCCAGCCCGACAATCAGCCAGTCGTCGTTGATCAAGGCAAAGTAGCTGGTGCCCTGCTGCCCCGGAAAACGCGCGGCCAGTTCCTTGAAATAGCCGTGGGCGCCGCTGTACATCTCGTGGTTGGAATTGAGGGTAAACGAACCGTGGGTGCCCATCGGCCAGCCGGACATGTCGGTGTCTTCCTGGGAGTGAGTGCCCGCGTAATAGACATCCCCCAGGTGAATGGTGAAGTCGGCATTGGCCAGTTGCATCTGGTTGGCCACCGACACTGCCGGCGCATGGCTGTTGAACGGTCCGGTGCCCCAGTCGCCGGCAATCGCCAGCGTGACTTCGCGCTCCATGGTCACCAGCGCCGGGTCGGTGCCGAAGGTCGCGTGATGGCGCAGGTTTTCGATCCACTTGAGCAGCGCCTCGCTCCACAGCAGATCCAGCAGTTCCCACTTGCGGCAGCCGAGCAGCGTGCCGTCCTTGAGCACTTTGGTTTGCAGTTGATCAGGGGACTGCGGCAACGGCGTTGCATTGCCGATGCGCAGGATCGACAACCCGTGGGACAACTCCCAGGGCACGGCCGGCTCATCATCCGGCAACTCGCCGTTTTTCAGCACGTACTGCGCCTGATCGTGACCACGCTGGAGCAGCTTGATGATGGCCTGGAACTCTTCGGGTTCCAGTTCGCTGATGAGCTTCATCCAGGCCATTTCCACCCGCGTGACCAGACCGTGCAGACGCACTTTGACCTTGTCGTATTCGTGCTTCAGGTTACCGACCGCTGACATGGCGTAATCCTCTATCCGTAAGGGTTCACAGGGTTTTCATGAATTCGATCAGCGCGCGTTTGTCGTCGTCCGACAGCGTCGTGCCGTACAGGTGGCCGGTGTTGTGATTGCCCTCCAGGCGCGTGTCGTACTTGAAGTCCGCCGAGGCTTTCGCCTGCGCGCCGCTGGTCACGAAGCCGACGTTGACCGGGTCGTACACATCGGAGCCGGTGATGAACACCTGCGGACGTTTTTCCGGTGGTTGCAGCAAGTCCCACAGGGTCGGCACCGAGCCGTTGTGCAGATACGGGGCCCGCAGCCAGATGCCGTCGGTGGGCGTGTTGCTGTAGCTCTGGGTCTTGCGGTAGGCGCCGAAATCGAACGGCGGTTTCTTGAAGGTGTGGAACGCCGCCACCAGCCCGGTGGTGAACGAGTCGAGGCGATGCGGATCGGTGCCGAGCTGGTCGATGTTGGTGGTGACCTGCCCGGTGTCGGCGCGCCCGAAGTCGTGGCAACCGGCGCAATTGGCTTCCCAGATAGGTTTGCCCTGGGCGACTTTGGCCTGATCCAGCGCCCAAGGCCACGCGGGTGCCTTGTGCCCGAGCAGCCAGTTGGTCACGCGGTTGAAACTCGGCGGCAGCACCGATTCCGGCGTTGCACCCACGGCCATCGCGGCGGCGTAATTGCGCTCGTGGATCTTGTTGTTATTGCCGTCCCAGTGCAGGTACATCGATTCCCGGGGTTTCTGGTTCCACACTTGCGGCAGGTCGACGGTGCCGATGGTCGAGTCATCCGGGAAGCCGAACACCACCATTTTCGTCGGGTTGAAGGTGTCGGTACGCCCCGGCCCCTGCGGCGGACGCAGCTTTTGCCAGGCGTAGGCCTGCTTCTGTTTGAGCAGCGCGGTCTTGGCCATCGGGATGATCAGGTAACGGTTGTAGAGCCGCTCGAAGAAGCCGAGCTGGAACTTGCTGTTGATCGCCGCCATCACCGCGTCGGTGGTGAATTTCGGGTCGCTGGCGCAATCGTAGGCGAACCACTGGAAGGCTTGCAGTTGCAGGGTGTTGGCCGGTGCGCTCGGCACATTGACCGCAACGTCGCTGGCATTCGCCCGGTAGGAACCGGTGTGACACAAAGCGCAGTTCGGCTCGACAGTCGGGTAACCGATCTGCCGCTTGGCCATGCCGATGGGCAGATCCTTGCCGTTCTCGAACAGGAATCCGAAAACCTCCCAGCCGCCGGGCTTCGGCATCTTCTCGGGGCATATCTGCGGCAGCACGGAGAACAGGTAATACGGGATCCGCGCTTCGATGCCGAGGCCAATGGCGGCGTATTTGTAGTGATCTTCGTCGGAGGCATATTCCTGCTCCGGTACCACACGCAGCATCTGATACCAGGTCTGGTAGCCGATGAACGCCAGCAGCGCGACCACCACCAGCGTACCGACCTTGAACCCGTGACCCTGCCAATGCCGCGCCCACGCCGCCCGCCATTCGCGCCAGCCGTCACAGAGGAGCGCCAGCGGACGGTTTTCCGGGGTGGTGCCGAGGTACAGCAGGATGCCGAGGATCAGGAAAAAGCTCAGGTCGCCCATCAGCATCGGCACGAACACCGAGCCCTGGCTGCTGGTGTTGATCAGGTAGATCCAGAACGCCACGGCGATCAGCCGCGTCAGCACGCACAGCCAGGAATGCACCACGTAGCGCGGCGCGTTGAAGCCCGACGGCATGTAGAACACGCTGATGCCCACCAGCAGCATCCCGGCGTTTTCCAGCCACGGGTCGGAGAGTTGCGGCGGCAGGCCGACCACCGATGTCAGCAACCCCGGCGCGAACAGCGCCGGGATCGCGAACACCATGTTCATCGCAATGCCGAGCCAGATGAAGCGTTGAAACCAGCGGATGTAGCTGTCCATGTCATCCATTTCCTTGTGCAACCCGAGAGATGTATTGCCTGACCTGTCGCCATCGCGAGCAAGCTCGCTCCCACAGAGAGCGCAGCCATGCTCAGAATTTGTGCTCGACACAGTCCCCTGTGGGAGCGAGCTTGCTCGCGATGGCAGTCGACTCGGTCCGAAATCAACCGAGGGCCGTTTTCTCCAGATGTTCAAGGATGATCGGATACACATCGACCACCGCGTTTTTGCCGAACATGCAATCGATGTGGCCATAGCCCGGCACCACATGCCGGCTGTAGCGCTCCGGCCCGTGTTTATCGCAGACCCGCTGGTAGGTCTTGAGTGTGCTCTCCGGCAGGTAGCACTGGTTTTCCGCGCCGCTGATGAAACAGATCGGCATGGTCAGCCGGTCGAAGTGCGGCATGTAGACATCGTTGCCCTTGAAGTCCACCAAGTGCCCTTTGCGTACGATCAGCGCGAGGTGTTCGAAGGTCTCGATGTTCGACTCGCCGAACAGTTCGTGCAGGTTGTCGTGCAGCGTCTCGTTGAGGGTGTCGTGGCGGTACAGCGAGGCGTACATGAAGGTGATGCGGTGGCACACCGGGTTGGTGCAATAGCCCTGGGCTTCGATCCGCGCGTAGCCGTTGAGGGCTTTGTCGTAGAGGCGGTTGAACCAGTTCTCCTTGCTGTCGGCGTAGGCGGTCATGGATTTGATGCCGATGGCGTCGAGCATCCCCGGCAAGTGCAGACCAGCCTTCAGCCCCGTCGCCGTCGCAACCACCGTGTCCGCGGCAATCTGCGAGCAGACCACCGAACGCACGCCCTGCAAACCGGCGAGCAACGACATGAAGAACGTGGTCGCGCCGTAGCAATGCACCACGCACTGCACGTCCTTCGCGCCGGTGTTTTGCTGGATCTGCCCGATGGCAGCCTTGAAGTCGTACTGGGCGATCTGGTCGCCATTCCATTCCTTCTTGCTCGCCGGCAGCAGGATGCTCACGCGGAAATCCAGCAGCCACACGTCGTAGTCGTGCTTGCACAAAAATTCGAGCAGGTTGGTCTGGATGGTGTCGGTGGAGAAAATATTCGAGCCCACACCCAACCCGTGCACCAGCATCACCGGGCCTTTGCTGCCGGCCTGATAGCGGCTCAGGCGCAATTCCACGCCATCCTCGGTGGGGAAGAAATGCACCTCCGGCGTCGGCGCATCCAGCGGCCGTTTCAAGCGTGGCGGTGCGTCGGGGTTGAAGTATTTGTCACCGGCAAACACCCCGCCGTAACTCTCCCAGAGAATCCCGGCGAAGAACTTGCCGAACCGCGCCAGCCCTTCGATGCGCTCACGCTCGTTGCGCGCATTGAGGACTTTCATGGTGGTCATCTGCTTGGCGAAATCCGCCGGTTTGATGTGCATCACACCCGAGCCGATCACCTCGCCGGATTTGTCCGGGCCGCGATACAGCGTGACGTAGAGGGTGCTGGTGTCATGCCAGATGTTCAGCACGCCGTTGTCTTCCGGCACGGTTTTGAAGGCGCTGAAGAAATAGTCGTTGCCGTCCTCGGCGGTCAGTTTCATGTCGTATTTCATGTGGCGTGTGTCGACCTGCTGCTCGAATTGCTCGAACAGGTTGAACACACCATTGCTGGCAGTCAGCGGCTGCGGCGACAGCGCCGGGGCGATCACCGTGCCGACGATGGTCGCGGCGTGCTCCGGCTCCTTGATCATCCGGTTGAGGTCGTTGGCGGTGATGGTCAGGGTGAAGTCGATCGGCGAGTTGTCCGCTTCGCCGCGTTTGGCCGCCGCTTCGTAAACCTTCAGATCCGTACTCTGCGCAGCGGTAAAGGCCCGGGAGAAGTAGCCCTTCATGGTCTCGGTGAATTGCACGCCGAGGGTCGGTGGCACCGGTTGTTTGCGCGGTGCCGAGGGCAACGTGTAATCGATTTTCCAGCCCCGGTCGGCGGCCAGCAGGCCCATGTTGCGCTCGCTGACGGCGGAGATGGTCAGCAGCGGGTTGACCGCCAGTGAGGTCGGAATCACCGCGCCGTCGGTCACGTAAAGGTTGGCGTAGACATCGCTGCCGCTCGCGCCGCTGAACACCTGGCCCTTGTGGTTGACCACGCCTTGCGCGGCGTCTTCACCCATCACGCAACCGCCCAGCGGATGCACCGAGACGATGCTGTGCCTGAGCAATTTGGTCCAGATCGGGTTCTCGACCCAGATCCCGCCCAATGCCTTGGTGCTCTGGTGCAGGCGTTCGTTACCGATCTTGAAGTTTTCCTGCTCGCCGACGCCCGGCCAGTCGATGCGCAGTTGATCCTTGCTGTCGAGGACCATGCGTCCCTGGCCGCTGTCGTGGCTCATGATCAGGTAGGTCTGCATATTGTGCAGGGCGCCGTAGTAAGGGCCGCGCAGGAAGCTTTCGGCTTCGCGCTCCTTGGACTTCACCTTGCCGCTGAAGCTGTCATCGGTGGGCACCCCGATCATCTCGGCGAACCCGGCCATCGCCGGCACCATCGGCCGCCCGAGGGCGCCGGGAATCGAGCCCTCCTCGATGACCATGCGACTGCTGCGATCACCCTCGTTGCGCATGTCGATGATCGACGTGATGCACGGGCCGACCGGTTTCATCTCCTTGGCCGAGTGCGTGCCGAAACCGATGCCGTTGATGGTCTGCTCGCAGTTGTGGCCAAAGCCGAGGATGTCGCCGTTGCCGCTCATGTTCTCGCCGAGCTGGCCGGACATCGCCAGGCCCTTGTCCCGCGAGCGCAGCAGAATCTCTGTGGAGCCGAGGGTGCCGGCAGACACCACGACGATGTCGGCTTTCACGAACAGCGTCGGCGCGTCGAACTTCTCGCGGCCGCTGTCCAGGTACTGAAAGTGCACGATCCAGCCATTGCCATCGCGCTCCAGATGTCGCACCTGGGCCTGGCAGAAAATCTCCGCGCCGTGATTGGTGGCGTCCGGCAGATAGTTCATCAGCGTGGTGTTCTTGGCCTTGTTGTTACAGCCCGACACGCAGTCGCCGCAGTGGTTGCACGGCAGTTGCTCGACGCCGACGTGGTTGAGGTTGTTGGGCAGTTTGTCGAAGGTCACGTTGATCGGCGGCTTGTAGAAGTTCACGCCTTGCTTGAGGAAGTCCGCGGACTTTTTGTTGGCATCGAGCTTGGGCAGGTTCGGTGCGTTGTCCGGATAAGCGTTGGGTTTGAGCATCTCCCGGGTCTTTCTGTAGCCCTCCTTGAGCAAGCCATCCTGGTCCTCACGCACCGCCAACGGCCAGCGTGGATCCTTGAACACATCGGCTGTCGGTTCCAGCGAAACGTTGGCATTGATCAACGACGTGCCACCGAGGCCACAGCCGACCACCACGTTCTGCTGCGCGTTGACGTGCAGATCGAACAACCCGGTGCGCGAGCCGATGTGGCCGTCCGGGTCGTGCACCTGCAACTCTTCGGTCGCGGCGATCATGGTGTTGGGGTATTCGCCGGGCTGGATTTCCCGACCGCGCTCCAGCAGGCACACCTTTTTACCGGCCCGGGACAGGCGCGAAGCGGCAATGCCGCCGCCGTACCCGGAGCCGATGACGATCACGTCGTAGTGTTCCTTGATGTCGCTGATGGGCGTTGCGATCCGTGTCATGAGGTGGTTCCTCTCTCAGGCAGATGGGGCAACTCTGCGGTTGCCTGCAATCAATGGGCGAACGGGCACCTGGCCCCCGGGCAGGCCCGGCGGCAGTACAACGGCGTGGCAGGATTCAGGCGCTACAGACGGGCATGCTGATTGGCGGCACGGCGCAAGGTGCGCGTGCGCGGCTTCGGGGCTGACAGCAAGCGGGGATTGAGGGGTGAGCGATGTGGCTGGGTATCCATCACGCGTTCTCCCTGAACCAGATGTGGATAAGTGACGGCGGTCCTTGTGCCATTGGAGTGAAGACAGCGGCCGGTTTGAAGTCAAGGCACGCTCTTAGAACTGTATGAAATCTGATCAATTGCCATTTGGACTATAGCCGGCGGGCCTTGCAGGGTTTGGCGAACAAGTTATCCACACAGCCACCCACAGCAAATGGGGACAACTGTGGATGACGCGGAAAAATAAACGGGCTTTTGTGAAGAAAAACCGTGACTTATCCAGAAGCACGGTTTTCGCTGATGATTGTCTGTTTTTTGATCAAAGCCTTGAAGAGCACGGAATACATGACCTGCAGAGGATGGCGAACACCTTATCCACAGAAGCGCCAACAGAGTTCGGGGGTAACTTGGCGGGTGCTGTGGAAAAGCGCTGGAGGGCTTGATAAATCGCGGTTTGCGTGGGGTCTGGTGGGTTAAAACGCTGAACTGATCGTTTTTTGACCAATCCTGCGCGAGCCACGTTTTATATGGCTCTCAGCGGATAGCAAACATCTTATCCACAGAAGGGCCAACAGAGATTGGGGGCAACTTGAGGAGTTATCCTTGGGAAAAAGCCCGAAAAAACCGCGAGTTAGGCTGATCGTTTTTTGACCTGAGGGCTGGAGGGCTTGATTTGCGTGGGCTTCAGAGAGGGGCGAACACGTTATCCACAGATCAGCCAACAGGGATTGTGGGTAATTAACAAATTGGGAATGGCCAACGATCGCTACCCTCACCCCAGCCCTCTCCCGGGGGGAGAGGGAGCCGACCGAGTTGCCCTCCTGAACTACTTCGACCTGAACGATCATCGCAACCTCAGGTTCGATAAAACCAAGGCGAGATACTATTTAATGCTTGGCGAACCAAGGCCACCGCTGAAGTCGCAGGTCGATGTAAATAGCCAGTTCAACTCGGTCAGTCCCCTCTCCCTCCGGGAGAGGGCTAGGGTGAGGGGCTTCTAGCGGACAACACCTTCTTCGATCAGCAGCTTGAGAATGGCTTCAGCACCAGCCTGCGCCGTCACACCTTTAAGCACCTGCCCCCCACCCCCACTGGCCTTGGCCGTCGCCGCCTTCATCCGGTCCGCCCCGCTCTTGGCCTTGATCACCTTCAAGCGTTTCGGCCGGGGCTTGGCCGGTTGCAGGGTCGCTACCGCAAGCAATTCGTCATCCACCACTTCCACATCTTTTGCCTGAAGAACGCCACGCCGCGCCGGGCCGTAAGCACTTTGCCGAGGCTTGGGCGCGGCGTTATCCACAGTCGCGAGAAACGGCAGGCGCACCTTCAGCCGGCGCCGCTGGCCACGGGGCAACGCTTGCAGCACCAGCGCCGAGCCATCGTTGATCGATTCGACCTGCGCCAGCCCCACCACCAGCGGCCAGCCCAGCCCTTCGGCCAGCAGGAACGGCAGCATCCCCGAACCCTCACCGGTTTCCGCCTGACTGCCGGTCAACACCACCTGAGCCCCGGCATCCCGCAAATAGTCGGTCAACGCCGGCAACGCATCCGCACCGGCCGGTTGTTCCAGCACATGCATCTGTTCCAGGCCCATACCCAGATAGGCGCGCAACGCAGGTTCTGCAATGTCGCCGGCGTGCAGCACTTGCAGGTTATCCCCAGCCAGTTGCAAGCCGAGTTCCACCGCGCGTGCATCCTGTTCGGCACGACGCGGGCGGCCCGAGGTCGGGTGGGCGCCGATTGAAACCAGACTGATGATCTTTGTGCTCATAACCGTTCCTTAAGCCGCATCGCGCTTGGCTTCGTTGCGGTAGGCCTCTACCGCCGCGATCAAGGCCTGAAGAATTTCCGCGCTTTCGCCGATCACCGACAGGTCGGCACGCTTGATCATGTCACAGCCCGGATCGAGGTTGATCGCCACCACCTTGTCGCAGGCGCCGATGCCCTGCAGATGCTGGATCGCCCCGGAAATCCCCACGGCCACGTATACCCGCGCGGTGACCCAGGTGCCGGATGCGCCGACCTGGCGGTCGCGGGTCATGAAGCCGTCGTCCACGGCCACCCGCGAGGCGCCTTCGGTGGCGCCGAGAGCGGCGGCGGTCCTGTGGAAAAGCTCCCAGTCCTTGACGCCGTTGCCGCCGGAGAAGATGAACTCGGCTTCGGCCATCGGAATCGCTGCCGGGTCCACTGCCACCGCGCCCAGATCCTCGATCCGCGACAGGCTGCGCGCCACGGGTGTGGATAACTCCACCGGCAGCGCTTCGTGACGGGTTTCGCTGACCGGTTCGGCGCATTCGGCCGAGGCCAGAATCAGCCGTGCGACCGGACGGGCAAGATCCTGCAACCCGGCACCGGCGCGGCCGATGCACTCCTGATCCTTGACCTGCCACACCCGTGTGGCCGGGCGTTCGCCCAGTGCAGCAGCAAAACGCCGACCGAGTTCGCCGCCACCGCTGCGGCTGTCCGGCAACAACCAGTGACGCGGGTTGAACTGGTTATCCACAGCCCGCAGGCCCTGGATGCGTTGCTCCGGTGCATAACCGCTGAATTCTTCACCTTCGAGCACCAGCAAGCGGTCAACGCCCGCCGTGGCGAAAGCGTTTTCCTTGTGCTCGCCGAACACCACCGCCAGCACCGCGCCGTCGCTGCCGGCCAGTTGATGAGCCAGTCCGAGCAGGTCGCGGTCGTGGCTGCTCAAGCGGCCGCCGACCATGTCGGGCACCACGCTGATGTAGAACGCCGGGGCCGGCACCTGATGCAGCGGCAATTGCACTTCGACCGCGGCCGAACGCTTGACCGCCCCACCCTGCTGGGCACCGCTGCGGTCGATGCGCTTGATGCCGTTCGGCCCGATGAAGCCGATGCCGTGCAGGTTCTTGCGGACGATCCCGTTGGGGCCCATCCAGCTGTGTTGCGCCGGTTGCATGGCCGCGTGCAGCGGGTGCAGGCGGTTGCGTGCGATCCATTCGGCGCGGGGGTCGCGGCGGATAATGTCGCTCATCAGTGGGCCTCCGCAGGTTCACGTTTGGCCGGGGTGGCAGGCTTGTTCGGCGCGGCGTCTTCGAGCAGCGCGTCGGCCACCAGTTCGGCGATGTCCTTGATCAATGGACGCGGTTCGACCACACCTTCGAGCATCGCCGTGCACTGTGGACAACCCACCGCCACCAGTTCGGCGCCGGTCTCGCGAATGTCTTCCATGCGCATGTCGGGGATCCGCTGCTTGCCCGGAATGTCGGTGATCGGCGCCCCGCCACCACCGCCGCAGCAGCGCGAACGGAAGCCGGAACGTTGCATCTCTTTCACCTCAATGCCGAGGGCTCGCAGCACTTCGCGCGGCGCCTCGTACTCGCCGTTGTAACGGCCGAGGTAGCACGGATCGTGATAGGTCACGCGGTTGCCCTTGTGCTGACCGAGATTCAGCGCGCCAGCCTGGATGATTTCCGCCAGATAAGTGCTGTGGTGCTGCACGAGGTAGTTGCCGTCGAACGCGCCGTACTCGTTTTTCAGCACATGGAAGCTGTGCGGATCGCAGGTGACGATGCGGTTGAAGCTGTATTTGGCCAGGGTCTGGATGTTGCGCTTGGCGAGCAACTGGAATGTCGCTTCGTCACCCAAACGTCGGGCTACGTCGCCGCTGTCGCGCTCTTCCAGCCCCAGCACCGCGAAGTCGACCTTGGCCGCTTTCAGCACTTTGACGAAGGCACGCAGGGTGCGCTGGTTGCGCATGTCGAAAGCACCATCGCCAACCCAGAACAGCACGTCGGTGGATTTCTTCTCGCTGAGCAGATTGAGGTTCAGGTCCGCCGCCCAGTTCATCCGCCCGCCCGGGGCAAAACCGCCCGGGTTGTCGGTGGCGATCAGGTTTTCCAGGACTTCGGCGCCCTTGTTCGGGGTCGCGCCTTTTTCCAGGGTCAGGTGACGACGCATGTCGACGATGGCATCGACGTGCTCGATCATCATCGGGCATTCCTCGACGCAGGCACGGCAGGTGGTGCACGACCACAGGGTTTCGGCATCCACCAGACCGTTGACGATCGGTTGATGCGGATTGCCTGAGTGTTCGCCCACCGCTTTGCCCGGATAAGGGCTGCCGGCGAACTGGGCATCGGTGCCGCCGGCAAGGCCGACGACCATGTCCTGAATCAGTTTTTTCGGGTTCAGCGGCTGGCCGGCGGCGAACGCCGGGCATGCCGCTTCGCACTTGCCGCACTGCACGCAGGCGTCAAAACCGAGCAATTGGTTCCAGGTGAAATCCTTGGGTTTTTCCACACCCAGCGGCGCGGTCGGATCATTCAGATCCAGCGGTTTCAAACCGGTGGAACGACCGCCACCAAAACGTTCCGCGCGACGGTGCCAAGCCAGGTGCAGGGCACCGGCGAAGGCGTGCTTCATCGGGCCGCCCCAGGTCATGCCGAAGAACAGTTCCGACACGCCCCACAACACACCGACCCCGAGAATCGCCGCCAGCACCCAGCCGCCGAAGTTCTCCGGCAGGATCCCCGCCACCGGCAAGGTCACCAGAAAGAACGACGCCGAGAATGCCAGCAGGCTTTTCGGCAGGCGCATCCACGGGCCTTTCGACAGCCGCGACGGCGGGTTGAGCCGACGCCGATAAACGAAGATCGCCCCGACGAACATCACCGCCGTCATCAGCAGCAACGCGTAGCCGAGGATGCGGTTATGCAGGCCGAAACCGTGGACCAGAATCGCCAGCACGATAGACGCCACCGCCCCGCCCGCCGTGGCGACGTGGGTGTTGGCGATGTATTTGTCCCGCGCCACCACATGGTGCAGATCGACCATGTAACGCTTGGGCATGGCGAACAGGCCGCCGATCAGATCGACCTTCGAGGCCCGGCCCCGACGCCACATGGCCACCCGCCGCAACGCCCCCAGCACCGCGAGGGCCAGGGCTGCGAACAACAGGATTGGAAGAAGGGTGTTCAACATGGTGAAGCTCCCACCAGTACAGCCTGGAGAAACACGTTCGGCGTGTTCCTGTGGGAGCGAGCTTGCTCGCGAAAGCGCCGGGTCAGTCGATGCAGCAGTGACCGACAGAATGCATTCGCGGGCAAGCCCGCTCCCACAGGGTCATGTGCAAACCTTTAGAAGTCTTTGCACAACCGCAGGGCGTCATAGATCGCAGCATGGGTATTACGCTGCGCCACGCAGTCACCGATGCGGAACAGCAGGTAACCGTCGCCGTTGCTGCTCAACGAAGGTTGCGGCTGGATCGCGAACAGCGCCTCGACATCGATCTGGCCCTTGTTGCGCGAGCCGTCCTTGAGCGCGTAGTAGATTTCTTCGTCCGGGCGCACGCCGTTCTCGACGACCACCTGATCCACCACCCGCTCCTCTTTGGCGCCGGTGTATTCGTTCTCCAGCACGGCGACGAGTTTGTCGCCTTCGCGGTAGACCTTCTCCAGCATCATGTCGCCGGTCATGATCACTTCTTTCGGGTACATGCTGCGGTAGTAAGTCGGGAACGACGTACCGCCGATGGCCACGCCCGGCTTGATGTCGTCGGTGACGATCTCGACCTGGCTGCCCTTGTCGGCAAGGAAGTCGGCCACCGACATCCCGGTGAACTCGCAAATGGTGTCGTAGACCAGCACGTTCTTGCCCGGCGCCACTTTGCCGTCGAGCACGTCCCAACTGCTGACCACCAGCCCTTCGGCGGCGCCCCAGTGTTCGTTCTGTTCCAGGTACGGATGCCCGCCAACCGCCAGCACCACGATGTCCGGACGCAGGTCCATGATGGTGTCGGCATATGCGGCAGTGCCCAGACGCAGGTCGACTTTCAGCCGCGCCAGTTCCAGCTGGAACCAGCGGGTGATGCCGGCGATCTGGTCACGCTGCGGCGCTTTCGAAGCCGTGGTGATCTGCCCGCCGATGAATTCCTTCTTCTCGAACAGGGTCACGTCGTGGCCACGTTCGGCTGCCACGCGCGCAGCTTCCATCCCCGCCGGGCCGGCACCAACGATCACCACCTTGCGTTTCGGCCCGGTGGATTTCTCGATGATGTGCGGCACGCCCATGTACTCACGGGAAGTCGCGGCGTTCTGGATGCACAGCACATCCAGCCCCTGATATTGGCGGTCGATGCAATAGTTGGCGCCGACACACTGCTTGATCTGGTCAATCTGGCCCATCTTGATCTTGGCGATCAGGTGCGGGTCGGCGATGTGGGCGCGTGTCATACCGACCATGTCGACGTAACCGCCCTCCAGAATCCGCGTGGCCTGGTTCGGGTCCTTGATGTTCTGCGCGTGCAGCACCGGAACCTTGACCACTTCCTTGATCCCGGCCGCCAGGTGCAGGAACGGCTCCGGCGGGTAACTCATGTTCGGAATCACGTTGGCCAGGGTGTTGTGGGTGTCGCAACCCGAGCCGACGACGCCGATGAAATCGAGCATGCCGGTGTCGTCGTAATACTTGGCGATCTGCTTCATGTCTTCGTGAGACAGACCGTCCGGGTGGAACTCGTCACCGCAGATGCGCATGCCGACGCAGAAGTCGTCACCGACCTCGGCACGTACGGCTTTCAGGACTTCCAGACCGAACTTCATCCGGCCCTCGAAAGTGCCACCCCATTCGTCGGTACGCTTGTTGACGCGAGGGCTCCAGAACTGGTCGATCATGTGCTGGTGCACGGCTGACAGTTCGACGCCGTCCAGACCACCGGCCTTGGCGCGGCGCGCCGCTTGCGCGTAGTTGCCGATCACCCGCCAGATTTCTTCCGGCTCGATGGTCTTGCAGGTGGCGCGGTGCACCGGTTCGCGGATGCCCGACGGCGACATCAGGGTCGGCCAGTGGAAACCGTCCCAACGGGAGCGACGGCCCATGTGGGTAATCTGGATCATGATCTTGGCGCCGTGCTTGTGCATGGCGTCGGCGAGATTCTGGAAGTGCGGGATGATCCGGTCGGTGGACAGGTTCACCGAACTCCACCACTGCTGCGGGCTGTCGATCGCCACCACGGACGAACCGCCACAGATCGCCAGGCCGATGCCGCCCTTGGCTTTCTCTTCGTAGTATTTGACGTACCGTTCGGTGGTCATGCCGCCGTCGGTCGCGTAGACCTCGGCGTGCGCGGTGCTGAGCACGCGGTTGCGGATGGTCAGTTTGCCAATTTGAATTGGCTGAAACATTGCTTCGAAAGCCATGGCGGGTTCCTCGACTTACAACGGCTTGACGGTGAACAGGCCGTCGTCGTGGCCTTCTTCGGAGCCACCGTAGACCTGCTCGGCCACGGTGCGGATCTTGCTGCCGCGAGCGGCGAGGATCTGGTCCATGGCACCGGCGAACCAGCCGGTGAACATGTAGTCGACCTTGCGTCCGACCTTGCCGTAGACGTAGACGAACGCCGAGTGTTCGAGCTTGACGCTGGCGGTGCCTTTGTCGAGGTCGATGTCCTGGATCTTGAACAGGCCCCAGCCGCGCTGCGACAGGCGCTTCATGTAGTGCTCGAACACCGCGACGCCTTCCAGGCCGTGGCACTCGGCTTCTTTTTCACACCAGTGCCAGGCGGACTTGTAGCCGGCCTTGTAGAGGATTTCGGCATAGGCGTCGGCGCCCAGCACTTCCTCGATGCCCATGTGGTTGTTGACGAAGAAATGCCGCGGCACGTACAGCATCGGCAGGGCGTCGGAGGTCCAGACACCGGTCTCGCTGTCGACTTCGATTGGCAATTGCGGGGCGATCTTGGCCATGGAAACTTAACTCCAGAAAAATTTGGGTGTTGCCCCCGGCGCGGACGGCCGGGGGAAAGTATTCGGGAAGCGGCGGCTTATTCGCCCCAGACGTCCTTGAGGACGTTGACCCAGTTTTCGCCCATGATCTTGCGCACGACTCGCTCGGAGTGGCCGCGCTTGAGCAGGGTTTCGGTCAGGTTCGGGAACTCGCCGACGGTGCGGATGCCCAGCGGGTTGATGATCTTGCCGAAGTTGGTCAGACGGCGGGCGTAGCCCTTGTCGTGGGTCAGGTATTCGAAAAAGTCCTGACCGTGACCCTGGGTGAAGTCGGTGCCGATGCCGATGGCGTCTTCGCCGACGATGTTCATGGTGTATTCGATGGCTTCGGCGTAATCGTCGATGGTCGAATAGATGCCCTTGGCGAGGAACGGCGCGAACATGGTCACGCCGACGAAACCGCCGTGGTCGGCAATGAACTTAAGCTCTTCATCGGACTTGTTGCGCGGGTGCTCCTTGAGCCCCGACGGCAGGCAGTGGGAATAGCAGACCGGTTTTTTCGATTCGAGGATGACTTCCTCGGAAGTCTTGGAGCCGACGTGGGACAGGTCGCACATGACGCCGACGCGGTTCATCTCGGCGACGATTTCGCGACCGAAGCCCGACAGGCCGCCGTCACGTTCGTAGCAACCGGTGCCCACCAGGTTCTGGGTGTTGTAGCACATCTGCACGATGCCGACGCCGAGCTGCTTGAACACCTCGACATAGCCGATCTGGTCTTCGAACGCATGGGCGTTCTGGAAGCCGAAGAGGATGCCGGTCTTGCCCTGCTCCTTGGCCTTGCGGATGTCGGCGGTGGTGCGGACGGGGATCACCAGATCGCTGTTTTCGCGGATCAGTTTCTGGCTGGCGGCGATGTTGTTGACCGTGGCCTGAAAGCCCTCCCACACCGACACGGTGCAGTTGGCCGCCGTCAGACCGCCCTTGCGCATGTCTTCGAACAGCTCGCGGTTCCATTTGGCAATGATCAGACCGTCGATAACGATGCTGTCGGCGTGTAATTCGGCTGGGCTCATCAGGCGTCCCCTTATTGGCGATTCATGCGCCGAATCGTCTGCCGGCGCTTTGGGGCCAGCATATGCCTCGGTGCGCGACCAGCCGGGTGCAAAAACGACAGGGGAATTGCCGAAAGCGTCAATCCGCGACAAAGCGTCGCCAACCGGTCCGACCAGCCACCTGTTCAAGCCCGCGAGCTTGAGCCAGAATCTGGCGCATCTCGGAAACACCACTGGATTAGAGCGGCGACATCAATGAAATCGATCTTCCTGGCTTTGGCACTGATTGCGACCGGCGTACACGCCGCCGAAGAGTCCGACAACAACCCGTGCGACGCGGTGGAAAACGACGTCCAGACCCTGGAATGCTCGACCTACAGCCGCACCACCGCCGAAGACCTGCTCAAGGACAACTACAAAAGCCTGAACGAGCGCATGCAGGCGACCTACGGCAAGAACCCTGCGCAACTGGCCGACATCACCGCCAAACTCAAGACCGCCCAGCAACAATGGCTGAAAACCCGCGACGCCGACTGCGCCGTCGAAGCCTTCCCGGCGACGGATGGCAGCAAGGCGTTCAAGATTGCGCAGAACGATTGCGTGGCGCGGATGAGCGATGAGCGGTCGGAGTTTTTGGAGTCGATCGGACAGGAGTGAGGAGTGTTCCTGCACGAGTCGTGCAGGAACGTTGACGCGTCATGACGCCGTGAAGGGCGACTTGAATGGACTCTTCTGCAACGGCTGGATGGGTGCGTATTCATAGCCCAATGCACGGATATCCATGACATCTCTGATGGTTCTCGTCCACGGCGCTAGCGCATCATCAAAGTTATGACCGGGCGGCCCGCCACGGATCGGCGTGTAATGCGGAGCCCATTGCGGATTGTCCAGAGCCATTTGTGCCTGCCACTGCGCCCAGATCCTGTCGATATTGCAGTGGTGCAGGAAGAACACCGGGTCTTCGGGGGAGGTCATTGCCAGCATGTTGCCCCCTATCCACAGATGGACGCGGTTGTGTAGCTGCGAACCCGGGGTGGTGACTTGAGGATCACCTCGTTGTGTGATCCAACCCTCCAGTCGATTGCGAAATCCCCTGGTGTATGGACCGGAATCGTAAGGCGGCGTGTCGTACAACCACTCTCGCATCGCCATGCCTACATCTGCCGACGTCGGAAGCGAGGTCACAAGAACGCCGAACTGACGCTTGAGACCGGGTTCCGTCTCACCGTTTTCCGGGTAGGCCGGAACCGGCCAGTTTCCGTACTGGTGAGCAAAAGGTCCGGTCTGTACTCGGTCATGATCACCTTGACTGCCATTGCCGCCCATCCATTGATCCGTCCAGACGGGTGAGCTTGTCGGATCCGACGCATCTTCAGTCCAGTCCCAATATGGCAGAGTTACTTGTGGATCAATCGTGCGCAAATCCGTTTCGAACTGCATCAGCATTTCTCGGTGCCATGGCAGAAATGCCGGACCAAGGTGGGCCCCGTTTCGATACTCAGGATCTTGCGGCTCCCAGGGATGCGTAGTGGGCACCATCACTTGGTGATGCCAGTGCACATATTTGTCGTACCCCCCCTTACGCTTGAGAGCAAGCAGACAGTTGATGAACGCTGCCCGCTCGACAGCCGTATGCGAGCGAATGTTTTTCCTGACGATCATTGTGCGACTCCTTTGCCGGAACAGTCGTTCTTGGGTTCAGAGCCGGTGATGGCCCTCGCATCAATCTTCGAGGCAATGTCGATAAGGGTCTACTGTCAGAAATAACAGGTTGCCTGCGGTTTCGGATGAACGGTATATCGACTGCGTGTCGGTAATTACCGAGTCATGTTCGACTGGGATGGCGCGATCAAAGTGGTCAGTATTCAAGAGGTAAAAACGCGATGAACGCACTTACTGACATCCAAATCATCAATCATTCCGAGGGCAAGCCCGCTTTCGTGGTCATTCCCTACGCACAGTATGTCGCGCAGAAAATGGCGCCTGACCTGATTCCCCATGAGGTGGTCAGTCGCATTGTCGACGGGGCAACTCCGATCAGGGCCTGGCGCGAACATCTCAACCTGACCCACGAAGAAGTGGCGAAACGCATGGGCATTTCGCAGCCAGCCTTCGCCCAGCAGGAAACGGTTGCAAAGCCGCGCAAGGCCACTCGCGAGAAGATTGCAGCGGCATTTGGCATCACCGCCAACCAGCTTGGGCTGTAAGCTGCACCTCTCCAACCAATCAAGGGATTCACATGAACATCTGCGGTATCGAAATCAAAGGCAGTGAAGCGATCATCGCCGTGGCGTACCTCGACGGTTCGGCGCTGGGCCATGTCGCTCTGAGCACCAAGAAAATCGCGCTGGACGATGACGACGAGGCGGCCAACGTCAAACTGTTCGCGGCTCAGGTGGCGTCGTTCGTGCGCGAGAACTCTATCGATCGCATCGCGATCAAGAAGCGCAGCAAGAAGGGCGAATTTGCCGGTGGGCCGACCACGTTCAAGATCGAGGGCGTGTTTCAGTTGCTGGACGGTTGCGAGGTAACGCTGCTGTCGCCGCAGACGATCAATGCCCAGACCAAGAAGCACAATTTCGAGCTGCCGGGCACGCTGAACAAGTATCAGCATGAAGCCTACAAGGCAGCGTGCTCGGCATTGGTTAAGAAGTAACTAGCCCGCTTTGCGCGCGCTCAGCCAGTCGCCGAAGGACTTGTCTTCCAGCGCATAGCCACCACGGCTCGACTTCCACACCAGCTCCTTGTCCCGCAGGGCATCGATGCAGGCCTGAATGGTCTGGGTGCCCGGCACCACGTCGCTGCCCAGATTTTCCAGTGCCTTGCTGACGGCCATAAGCGTGCTGTCGGTGAACGGCGCAAAAGGCTCGTTGTTCTGTGAGCGCGCCACCATCACTTCCAGCACGGCGCGCTGAGGGATGGTCAGTGCGTTCCAGGCGCTCTCGAACTCGCTCCACACACCTGCGCGCAACAATTCGGCGCGGCTCTGCAGCAACTGCCCCAGATTGCTGGCCTCGCCCAGCTCCAGCGCGACTTCGCCAATGATGGTGCGCAACATTTCCGGGCGCCGCCCCACCAACTCAAAGGCATCGTCAATATCAGCCGCACTGAACTGGTTGGTCTCGGCCAGATGGGCGTTGAGGTGCAAGGTGTACGCCTGGGTGAACTCTTTTCCCAACAACGGAAAGGGTGTGATGCTCGAACCGAAGAACGGTTGGCTCTTGCCCAGCACCAGGTGGGCGAGTTTGTCGCGATTGGAACCGGTGAACACCAGATGCAAACCGCTGCCCTCGCCTTCGCGCCCCTGATTGAGCTGATCACGCGCAGCTTTCAGGGCAAACATCGCGTTGATGCCCGCTGCAGTGGTGAGGGCATGCTGGGCCTCGTCGATCACCAGCACCACGGGTTTCTCGGCGGCGCTGTGGAGCAGTTCCAGTGCTTGAGTCAGGGTAGCGCCCGCCGGCAGTTGCGGCTTGGTGAAATCCCAGGACAAGGTGCGCAGAAAGCTGAGTTTTTCGATGCCGATGTTCTTCGCCAGTTTGCGGATGCCCTTTTCGAAGGGGACCAACGCGCCTGCAATGGCACTGGCGATCAAGTCAGCGGGGTCTTTTTCCTTGTCGGCCCACAGGTCGACGTAAACCGTCAGCCAGCCTCGGGCCTGGCATTCCGGGATCAGGTCCTCGCGCAGAAAGGTACTTTTGCCTGTGCGACGCGGCGCTGCCAGAAAAAGGCCGGAGGTGAAATCCTGCAGACCTGCACCCACCAGACCATCGGCAACGCTGCGTGCCAGAGCGGGGCGGCGGAAGACGAAGCCGTTGTTTCTGGACATGGTTTTACACTCAATTATTCAAACGACTGTAATTTATACCTGAAAGTATAATTAACTATAATCGCTCGTCAAACAGCCTCCCGTCGTCGGTCCTCTCGTGGACACCGGGCAAACTTCGCCCGGTAGCTGCGGGTGAAATACGACGGTGATTCAAACCCGCAGGCGATGCTGACTTCCAGCACGCTCATGTCGGTCTGGCGCAACAGTTGCCGGGCCTTTTCCAGTCTTAAGCGCAGATAGAAGTTGCTCGGCGTGTCGTTCAGGTGCAGGCGGAACAACCGCTCCAGTTGCCGGCGCGTCACCTTGATCGATTCCGCCAGCTCCAGCGTGGTCAGCGGCGGTTCGCTGTGCTGCTCCATCTCGCCGATCACATGCACCAGTTTCTTGTTGCTGATGCCATAGCGCGTGGCGACTTCCATGCGCTGGTGGTCTTTGCGCGGACGAATCCTGCCCAATACAAACTGCTCGCTGACCTGGATCGCCAGTTGCGGGCCGTGGGCCTGGGCGATCAGGTCGAGCATCAGGTCGATGGAGGCGGTGCCGCCAGCGGAGGTGATGCGCCGGCGGTCGATCTCGAACAGTTCCTGGGTGACGCTGAGCTGTGGATAGGATTCCTTGAAAGCGTCGATGGCTTCCCAGTGCAGGGTCAGGCGATGACCATCGAGCAGACCGGCCTCGCCGAGGACGAAGCTGCCGGTGTCGATGGCGCCGAGGGTCACGCCTTCGTTGTCCAGGCGTCGCAGCCAATGCTCCAGCGCCGGGGTGGCGAATTTCAGTGGCTCGAACCCGGCGACCACCAGCAGCGTCGCCCCTTTCTTCAGCGGTTCCAGCGCCGCATCGGCGTTGACCGACATCCCGTTGCTCGCCAGCACCGCCCCGCCGTCGGCGCTCAACACGTGCCAGCGGTACAGCTCGCCGCGAAAGCGGTTGGCCACCCGCAGCGGTTCGATCGCGGAGATGAAACCGATGGCGGAAAAACCCGGCATCAACAGAAAGTAGAAATCCTGGGACATGGTGCGCACTCGGTCAGCGGGTAGCGTGCAACGTTGATACGCCGTTTGCCGTCGGCGTTCAAGAGCACAGGTCGCTACAGTGCAAGAGCCAGTCGCCGCAGTGCGTTTTCACAGGGGCATTGCTGCGTAACTTGGCATCACCGGCGCGACAGACGCCGGGACCCACAATAACGACCTGCCGAGGAACCCGACATGAAACGACTGATCAGCAGCTGTGTTCTCGCACTCAGCGGTACCGCGTTTTTAAGCGCCAGTGTCATGGCGGCCGAACCTGCGTCGTGCCAGAACGTGCGCATGGGCGTGGTGAACTGGACCGACGTGATCGCCACCAGCGCCATGACCCAGGTTCTGCTCGACGGCCTCGGCTACAGCACCAAACAGACCAGCGCGTCCCAGCAAATCATCTTCGCCGGGATCCGCGACCAGCGTCTGGACCTGTTCCTCGGCTACTGGAACCCGTTGATGACCCAGACCATCACCCCGTTCGTCGACGCCAATCAGGTCAAAGTCCTTCAGGCCCCGAGCCTCAAGGACGCCCGCGCCACCCTCGCCGTACCGACGTATCTGGCGAACAAGGGCCTGAAAACCTTCGCCGACATCGCCAAGTTCGAGAAAGAACTGGGCGGCAAGATCTACGGCATCGAGCCAGGCTCCGGCGCCAACACCCAGATCAAGGCGATGATTGCCAAGAATCAATTTGGCCTCGGCAAGTTCCAGCTCGTGGAATCCAGCGAGGCCGGCATGCTCGCCGCCGTCGATCGCGCCGTGCGCCGCAAGGAAGCCGTGGTGTTCTTCGGCTGGGCGCCGCACCCGATGAACGTCAACGTGCAGATGACTTATCTGACCGGTAGCGACGATGCCCTCGGCCCGAACGAAGGCATGGCCACCGTGTGGACCGTCACCGCGCCGAAATACGCCGAGCAATGCCCGAACGTCGGCCGCCTGCTGAGCAACCTGACGTTCACCGCCGAAGACGAGAGCCGGATGATGCAGCCGCTGCTCGATCACAAGGACGCTTTCGAATCGGCCAAGCAATGGCTCAAGGATCACCCGCAGGACAAACAGCGCTGGCTCGAAGGTGTCACCACTTTCGATGGCAAACCGGCGGCTGAAAACCTCCAGCTCACCAGCAAATAAACCGCAACGAACGAACCACTTCGCAGCCCGCCCCGGGCTGCGAACAGACCCATCACGCCTGAAGGAAAACGCACCATGAACCACGACGTCATCATCACCTGCGCACTCACCGGTGCTGGCGACACGACCGCCAAGAGCCCTCACGTGCCGGTCACCCCGAAACAGATCGCCGCCGCCGCGGTGGAAGCGGCCAAGGCCGGCGCCACGGTCGTGCACTGCCATGTTCGCGACCCGCAGACCGGCAAGTTCAGCCGTGACGTGGCGCTGTACCGCGAAGTCATGGAGCGCATCCGTGAAGCCGACGTCGACATCATCGTCAACCTCACCGCCGGCATGGGCGGCGACCTGGAAATCGGCCCGGGCGAGAGCCCGATGGAGTTCGGCCCGAACACCGATCTGGTCGGCCCGCTGACCCGTCTGGCTCACGTCGAAGAACTGTTGCCGGAAATCTGCACGCTGGATTGCGGCACCCTGAACTTCGGCGACGGCGACACCATTTATGTCTCGACTCCTGCGCAATTGCGCGCCGGCGCCAAACGCATTACCGAGCTGGGCGTGAAGGCGGAGCTGGAGATTTTCGACACCGGTCACCTGTGGTTCGCCAAACAGATGATCAAGGAAGGCCTGCTCGACAACCCGCTGTTCCAGCTGTGCCTGGGCATCCCTTGGGGCGCGCCGGCCGACACCACCACCATGAAAGCCATGGTCGACAACCTCCCCGCCGACGCCGTGTGGGCAGGCTTCGGCATCGGCCGGATGCAGATGCCGATGGCCGCACAAGCGGTGCTGCTTGGCGGCAACGTGCGGGTCGGTCTGGAAGACAACCTGTGGCTGGACAAAGGCGTACTGGCGACCAATGGCCAACTGGTCGAACGCGCCACCGAAATCCTCAGCCGCCTCGGCGCCCGGGTGCTGACCCCGGCGGAAGGTCGCAAGAAAATGGGCCTGACCCAGCGCGGCTGAAATCACCCTTTCCCCCGGTAGGCGGGCCATTGGCGCCCACCGTTTTTTTGCCTCATTCCAGGAAGTGACCATGAGCTTTATCACCGAAATCAAAACCTTCGCAGCACTGGGCAGCGGCGTCATCGGCAGCGGCTGGGTCGCCCGCGCCCTTGCCCATGGCCTCGACGTGGTGGCCTGGGACCCGGCGCCAGGTGCCGAAGCGGCCTTGCGCAAACGCGTGGCCAACGCCTGGGGCGCACTGGAGAAAAACGGTCTGGCGCCGGGTGCTTCGCAGGATCGCCTGCGCTTTGTCGCGACCATTGAAGAATGCGTGCGCGATGCGGATTTCATCCAGGAAAGCGCCCCGGAACGCCTCGAACTGAAACTCGAGCTGCACAGCAAGATCAGCGCGGCGGCCAAGCCCAATGCCCTGATCGGCTCCAGTACCTCGGGCCTGTTGCCGAGCGAGTTCTACGAGAGCTCGACCCACCCGGAACGTTGCGTGGTCGGTCACCCGTTCAACCCGGTTTACCTGCTGCCGCTGGTGGAAGTGGTCGGCGGCAAGAACACCGCGCCGGAAGCGGTTCAAGCGGCAATGAAAGTCTACGAATCCCTCGGCATGCGCCCGCTGCATGTGCGCAAGGAAGTGCCGGGCTTCATCGCCGACCGCCTGCTCGAAGCGCTGTGGCGCGAGGCGCTGCATCTGGTCAACGACGGTGTGGCGACCACCGGGGAAATCGACGACGCGATCCGCTTTGGCGCGGGCCTGCGCTGGTCCTTCATGGGTACGTTTTTGACCTACACCCTGGCCGGTGGCGATGCCGGCATGCGCCACTTCATGTCGCAGTTCGGCCCGGCGTTGCAGTTGCCGTGGACGTATCTGCCGGCACCGGAACTGACGGACAAGCTGATCGACGATGTGGTGGATGGCACCAGCGATCAGCTGGGCCGCCACAGTATTTCGGCGCTGGAGCGCTATCGTGATGATTGCTTGCTGGCGGTGCTTGAGGCGGTGAAGACCACCAAAGAGAAGCATGGAATGAGTTTCAGCGAGTGATGTGTCTGGCTTGAGACCGCTGCCCTCACCCTAGCCCTCTCCCAGTGGGAGAGGGGACTGACCGAGGTGAATGTACGAGCTACACCGACCTGAACGACCGAGCCGAACACAAGCTTTGAAAAGCCCCCGATCTGCTCCCTTTCCCCTCTCCCCCTTGGGGAGAGGGCTGGGGTGAGGGGTGGCTTTTGATCTTGATGACCATTCAACTGCCGGAACCAACATCATGCCCACCCTCACCACCTACCAGACCCGCATCATCCCCGACTGGGTCGACTACAACGGCCACCTGCGCGACGCCTTCTACCTGCTGATTTTCAGCTACGCCACCGACGCCCTGATGGATCGCCTCGGCATGGACAGCAACAACCGCGAAGCCAGCGGAAACTCGCTGTTCACCCTCGAACTGCACCTCAACTACCTGCACGAAGTGAAGCTCGATGCCGAAGTGGAAGTGCGCACGCAGATCATCGGCCACGACCAGAAACGCCTGCACCTCTATCACAGCCTGCACCTGGCCGGTGGTGACAAGGAACTGGCCGGCAACGAACAGATGCTGCTGCACGTCGAACTCGCCGGGCCGCGTTCCGCACCGTTCACCTCGGACACTCTGAGCCGCCTGCAAGCCATCGTCGCCGAGCAGGCCGACCTGCCCGCCCCGGCTTACATCGGCCGGGTCATCGCCCTGCCCCCAGCCCGGTAAATCCATCCATCGCAAGGAGCCGCCATGCAAACCGCCGCCGCAGTTGCCGATTTCCGTACTTATCCGTTGATCAGCGCGCTGAACGGCGTGCAGAGCCTGGCGGATCGCGTCCTGATCGAATGGGCCGACGGGCGCGTCAGCCCGTTCCACCACGTGTGGTTGCGGGACAACTGCCCGTGTCCGCAGTGCGTCTACAACGTTACCCGCGAGCAAGTGTTCGAGATCGTCGATGCGGCGCCGGACCTGTCGCCCTCCGCCGCGCATATCGACACCGATGGCTGCCTGCGCATCGACTGGCAGGACGGTCACCTCAGCCGCTTCGATGCCGGATGGCTGCGGGCCCACGCCTATGACGATGAATCCCGCGCCGAGCGCCTCGCCACCAAGCCAAAACCGTTTCTGTGGCGCAGCGATCTGCAACTGCCGGTTTTCGACTACGCGGCGCTGATGAACGACAACGCGGCACTGCTGCAATGGCTGCTGGCGGTACGCGACATCGGCCTGACTCAGGTCTGCGGCGTGCCCACCGAACCCGGCTCGCTGAAGCTGATCGCCCAACGCATTTCGTTCATCCGCGAGAGCAATTTCGGCGTACTGTTCAACGTGCAATCCAAGGCCGACGCCGACAGCAATGCCTACACCGCATTCAACCTGCCGTTGCACACCGACCTGCCGACCCGCGAGCTGCAACCGGGGCTGCAATTTCTGCATTGCCTGGTGAACGATGCCGAGGGCGGCGAGAGCATTTTCGTCGACGGTTTTGCGATTGCCGAAGCGTTGCGCCTGGAAGATCCCGCGTCGTTCAAGGCGCTGTGCGAGATCCCGGTAGAGTTTCGCAACAAGGACCGCCACAGCGACTATCGCTGCCTCGCGCCGATCATCGCCCTGGATGCATTGGGCCGGGTTGCGGAAATCCGCATGGCCAACTTTCTGCGCGGCGCATTCGACACGTCCGTGGAGCAAATGCCAGTGCTGTATCGCGCGTATCGGCGCTTCATCGCCATGACCCGCGAGCCGCGATTCCGGGTGTTGCAGCGGCTCAATCCGGGCGAGCTGTGGTGCTTCGACAACCGCCGCACCCTGCATGCCCGCAATGCCTTCGACCCGACCACCGGGGCCCGGCATTTCCAGGGCTGCTACATCGACCGGGATGAATTGCTGTCACGGATTCTGGTGTTGCAGCGCTAGACCGCGCCAGCGTTATTGCAGGCAAAAAAAGCCCCGATGCAAGCCGTGACAGGATCGGGGCGAGGGTACTGTTGAGGAGCTGCCATGCCGAGGGTGACCAAACCTTCGTGAAGCGAGCTGAGGCCAGTGTGCCCACTCCCCTGGCCGGCGAGTTAGCCGAAAACGACCTGTTCATAGTCGTCGCGGCCACTGCGACAAATCGCCCTTGCCGTGCCTGTACGGGCCTACCAGAATCGAGTCACGACCTCCGTTGCCAAAGAAGGATTCGCGTCATGATGTATGCCGATTTGATCGATCAGGAAGACCTGTTGGGCCAACTCAAGTCGTTGGGATTCGAAGTACCGTCGGGCTCCACGGCCCAGCAGGCCTGCGAGTGCGCCGTGCGCGGTCTGGACGATGTGCGGGCCAACACGCTGCGCACCATGGTCAAGCAGATGTACACCAGCAGCGCGAGCATCCAGCCGATCGTGCGTGAAGCCATCGACAAGCAGTTGCTGCCGGCCCTGGCGCAGTACCAGCAGACCCGCGTCTGATATCTGACCGAAGAAAAAGATCGCAGCCTGCGACAGTGCCTTTTCTGAAGGCGCTGTCGCAGGCTGCGATCTTTCGTTTTAGAGACGCACGCTGGCGAAGGTCGACTCGTTGCGCGCCTGGCTCAGCGCCGACATCGGCCCGGACAGCGGCGACATCACGATGGCCTGCGGCAGCGGCAGCATCGCCACCTGCTGGGTGGTGTTGGAGCCGACGCGCTCGTCACGCGGCGGAATGCCGAAGTATTCGCGGTAGCACTTGGAGAAGTGCGGCGTTGACACGAAGCCGCAGACCGACGCCACTTCGATGATCGACATCGGCGTCTGCTTGAGCAGTTGCCGGGCGCGGATCAAACGCAGCTTGAGGTAGTAGCGCGACGGCGAGCAGTGCAGGTATTTCTGGAACAGGCGCTCGAGCTGGCGACGGGACACGGCGACGTACACCGCCAGTTCGTCGAGGTCGATCGGCTCTTCCAGGTTGGCTTCCATCAGCGCGACGATTTCCTGCAGTTTCGGCTGGTTGGTGCCGAGCATGTGCTTGAGTGGCACGCGCTGGTGATCCTGCTCGTTGCGGATGCGCTCGTAGACGAACATTTCCGAGATCGCGGCGGACAGTTCACGGCCGTGATCGCGGCTGATCAGGTGCAGCATCATGTCCAATGGCGCGGTGCCGCCGGAGCTGGTGAAACGGTTGCGGTCGAGGGTGAACAGGCGGGTGCTCATCGCCACGCGCGGGAAAGCTTCCTGCATCGCCGCCAGACATTCCCAGTGCACGCTGCAATCGAAGCCGTCGAGCAGGCCGGCGCAGGCCAGGGCCCAACTGCCGGTGCACACGGCGCCGAGGCGACGGGACTGGCGTGCCTGGCTTTGCAGCCACGAGACGTGTTCACGGGTAACGGTGCGTTGAATGCCGATCCCGCCGCACACGATGATCGTGTCGAGGGCCGGGGCTTTGTGCATGGAGGCGTCGGGGGTGATCTGCAGACCGTCACTGGCCCAGACCTGGCCACCGTCGACGGTGAGGGTGGTCCAGCGATACAGCTCGCGACCGGACAACTGGTTGGCCATACGCAGCGGTTCGACTGCGGAAGCCAGGGAAATCAGCGTGAAATTGTCCAGCAGCAGAAAGCCGATGGATTGAGGCGCACGGTTCTGGGGTTGAGCCCCGGAGTTGAACGACGTCATCGCGGTATCTCCTCACACAAAGCAGGTGATGGCCTCAGGCGGAGGCTCTTGTTATTGCCATCGTTCTCTTGCGTGAGACGGGGCTTTGTTATGACAGAGCAATTGCCATGCCTAAAATTGAATGGCTGTTCAATAACTCCTGAAAACGACGTCGCGACGCGTCTATACAAGCCGTCCGACGAAAGGTTGTTCGAAGTGCCATCAACGGCGGTGAAAGCCCTGCCCCGGCGTGCGTGAGCAGATCGGTAGCACTTGTGGGAACAGGGCTGCGGGGGATTGTCCTATAGTGTCACCGCTGGCACGGATGACGGACGGTAGCCGGCGCGAATCCGGCCATGCGGGTGGGAAACACTCTTATCTGATTGCGACGCGCCAAAAGGTGGCGCGTTTTATTGTCGATGCTCACTTGGTGCGCAGTTTTGACTGGTCTGGCGCTGTCGGCGTATCAGCACTCGACCGCACTGACCGCCAATCCACCGCGCGATGTCTCTTTATATTTGTCATGCATGTCGGCGCCGGTATCCCGCATGGTGCGGATCACCCGGTCCAGCGAAATGAAATGCTGACCATCGCCGCGCAAGGCCATCTGCGCGGCGTTGATCGCTTTCACCGCCGCAATCGCATTGCGCTCGATGCACGGCACCTGGACCAGACCGCCCACCGGATCGCAGGTCAGGCCGAGGTTGTGCTCCAGGCCGATTTCCGCCGCGTTGCACAATTGCTCCGGGCTCGCGCCGAGGATTTCCGCCAACCCCGCCGCCGCCATTGCACAGGCCGAACCGACCTCACCCTGACAACCGACTTCGGCGCCGGAGATCGAAGCGTTCTTCTTGCACAGAATCCCCACCGCCGCCGCGCCGAGGAAATAGTCGACCACGTTGGCGTCGGTCACCGCTTCGCTGAACTTCATGAAGTAGTGCAGCACCGCCGGAATGATCCCGGCCGCGCCGTTGGTCGGCGCCGTGACCATGCGCCCGCCGGCCGCGTTCTCTTCGTTCACCGCCAGGGCGAACAGGTTGACCCACTCCATGGCGCTGAGGGTCGAGCCGATCACGTTGGGCTTGTTCAATTCCTGAAGACTGCGGTGCAACTTGGCCGCACGCCGACGCACATTGAGGCCGCCGGGCAGGATGCCTTCGTGCTTGAGGCCCTGCTCGACACAATCCTGCATCGCCCGCCAGAGCTTCATCAGCCCGGCGCGGATTTCCTCTTCGCTGCGCCAGACTTTCTCGTTGGCCATCATCAGTTCGGCCACGCGCAGGTTGTTCTGCTTGCATAGCTCCAGCAGTTCGACGGCGCTGGAGAAGTCATAGGGCAATTCGGTGCGATCCAGATCCACCACACCGCTGGACGCCTGCGCCTCATCGACGACAAAACCGCCGCCAACCGAATAGTAGGTATCGCGATGAATCTCGCCGTGATCGCCTTCGGCAACCAGGGTCATGGCGTTGGGGTGGAACGGCAGGTTCTCGTCGATCAGGCGCATGTCGCGGGCCCATATAAAAGGCACCGACAAACGACCATCCAGTAAAAGGGTGTGGGTTTCGCGCAGGGCCTGGATCCGCGGGCCGATCTGCGACGGGTCGATTGCGTCCGGCCACTCGCCCATCAGGCCCATGATTACCGCGTTGTCGCTGCCGTGACCGACACCGGTGGCCGACAACGAACCGAACAGCTGCACTTCGATCCGCCGAACCTGCTCCAGCAGGAATCTGTCGCGCAGCGACTCGACGAACAGCGCCGCGGCGCGCATCGGCCCGACGGTGTGAGAACTGGAGGGACCAATGCCGATTTTGAACAGGTCGAAAACGCTGATAGCCATTGATGCAGAGCTCCTGAGAGTGCCGGTCCGGGGCGTGAAGCGCCCGCTGGCGGAGCTGCTACGCTCAAGCTGCGATCCGCCGGAATGCCCGCATCATCAGGCTTTTCCCGGGTCGCACGGCGTCTGACACCGACGCACTCATGCCCACGAACGCCGTGCCGGTTTTCGCCCGTGTTTTCGCCGTTTTTATGCGGTTCAGATGGCCAAACAGGGCTGAAAAAAGCTGTAAACGACGTCACTGACACTGGATGCGACCATCCCTGTACTGGATACGACGCACCCTGTAGGCGTCAGATTTTCACTGGTACATGATCGTATCGACTCGATTGCAAGGCGCCGTGACAGAGCTGTCTCCAGAACGCCATCCAACCGCAACCTATAAGTGCGGTGGTCCAGTCGGAACACTGCCAAAAAAAACACCAAGGAGTCCATCCATGAAAGGTTCCCCGTCGTTGTTGTTGGCCGCCATGCTGAGTCTGCCGTTACTGGCTCAAGCCGCAGAACCGGCGCAGTGCAGTACCGTTAACTTCTCCGATGTCGGCTGGACCGACATCACCGCAACAACCGCGACCACCAGCGTGGTGCTCGACGCCCTCGGCTACAAGACCAAGACCACCATGATCTCCGTGCCCGTGACCTACAAGTCGCTGGCCGACGGCAAGAACATGGACGTGTTCCTCGGCAACTGGATGCCGACCATGGAAAACGACATCAAGGCCTACCGTGATGCCGGCACCGTGGAAGTGGTGCGCACCAACCTCAAGGGCGCCAAATACACCCTCGCCGTACCGCAGGCGCTGTACGACAAGGGCCTGCATGACTTCGCCGACATCGCCAAATTCAAGAAAGAGCTCGACGGCAAGATCTACGGCATCGAGCCTGGCAACGACGGTAACCGCCTGATCCAGAGCATGATCGACAAGAACGCCTTCGGCCTGAAAGACGCCGGTTTCAAGGTCGTCGAATCGTCCGAGGCGGGCATGCTCTCGCAGGTCGACCGCGCGCAGAAACGCGACACCGCCGTGGTCTTCCTCGGCTGGGCGCCGCACCCGATGAACAAGCGCTTCAAGATTCAATACCTGACCGGCGGCGACGACTTCTTCGGCCCGGATTTCGGCGCCGCCACCGTCGCGACCAACACTCGCAAGGGCTACGTCGAGGAATGCAGCAACGTCGGTCAGTTGCTGAAAAATCTGGAGTTCACCGTCGACATGGAAAGCACCCTGATGGGCAACATCCTCGACGACAAGATGAAGCCTGAAGCGGCCGCCAAGGCCTGGCTGAAAAAGAATCCACAGGTGCTCGATACCTGGCTCGCTGGCGTGACCACCATTGACGGTAAACCTGGCCTGGAGGCCGTGAAAGCCAAACTTGCTCAGTAATCGCTTATGCCGGGCGGGCCAGTCCCGCCCGGGCTGTTATTTCCTTGCATGCGGACGTTCACTACCATGCTGATTGATCAGAAAATCCCTTTAGGCCAGTACATCGCGGGCTTCGTTGAATGGTTGACGCAACACGGCGCCAGCACCTTCGACGCAATCGCCGTGACCCTGGAAACGATGATCCACGGCGTGACGTTTGCGCTGACCTGGTTCAACCCGCTGGTGTTGATCGGCCTCATCGCTCTGCTCGCGCACTTCATTCAACGCAAATGGGGCCTCACCGCCTTCGTGATCGCCTCCTTTCTGCTGATCCTCAACCTGGGGTACTGGCAGGAAACCATGGAAACCCTCGCCCAGGTCATGTTCGCGACCCTGGTCTGCGTGGTCATCGGCGTGCCGCTGGGCATCGTCGCCGCGCACAAACCGATGTTCTACACTTTGATGAGGCCGGTGCTCGATCTGATGCAGACCGTACCGACCTTCGTTTACCTCATTCCTACCCTGACCCTCTTCGGGCTGGGCGTGGTCCCGGGCCTGATCTCCACGGTGGTGTTCGCCATCGCTGCGCCGATCCGCCTGACCTACCTGGGCATCCGCGATGTCCCGGAAGAACTGATGGACGCCGGCAAGGCCTTCGGCTGCTCGCGTCGCCAACTGCTTTCACGGATCGAACTGCCCCACGCCATGCCGAGCATCGCAGCCGGCATCACCCAGTGCATCATGCTGTCGCTGTCGATGGTGGTGATCGCGGCACTGGTGGGCGCCGACGGACTCGGCAAACCGGTGGTCAACGCACTGAACACTGCTGATATCGCCCTGGGCTTCGAAGCGGGCCTGGCGATCGTACTGCTGGCGATCATGCTCGACCGTATCTGCAAACAACCCGACGCCAAAGTAGGGGGTGACGCATGAGCATAATCCGCTTCGACAACGTAGACGTTATCTTCGCCAAGGATCCGCGCGAGGCACTCAAGCTGCTGGATCAGGGCATGACCCGTAACGAGATCCTGAAAAAGACCGGGCAGATTGTCGGCGTTGAAAAAGCCAGCCTGGACATCGAGAAAGGCGAAATCTGTGTACTGATGGGCCTGTCCGGCTCCGGCAAGTCCAGCCTGTTGCGCTGCATCAACGGCCTCAACACCGTGAGCCGTGGCAAGCTGTTCGTCGAGCACGAAGGCAAGCAGATCGACATCGCCTCCTGCAGCCCGGCCGAACTGAAAATGATGCGCACCAAGCGCATTGCGATGGTGTTCCAGAAGTTCGCCCTGATGCCCTGGCTGACCGTGCGCGAGAACATCAGCTTCGGTCTGGAAATGCAGGGCCGTCCCGAGAAAGAACGGCGCAAACTGGTGGATGACAAACTTGAGCTGGTGGGTCTGACCCAGTGGCGCAACAAGAAACCCAACGAACTGTCCGGCGGCATGCAGCAGCGTGTGGGCCTGGCCCGCGCCCTGGCGATGGACGCCGACATTCTGCTGATGGACGAACCGTTCTCGGCCCTCGACCCGCTGATCCGTCAGGGCCTGCAGGATGAACTGCTGGAACTGCAACGCAAGCTGAGCAAGACCATTGTGTTCGTGAGCCACGACCTCGACGAGGCGCTGAAACTGGGTAGCCGCATCGCGATCATGAAAGATGGCCGGATCATCCAGTACAGCGTGCCGGAAGAGATCGTGCTCAACCCTGCGGACGACTACGTGCGCACCTTCGTCGCCCACACCAATCCGCTCAACGTGCTCTGCGGTCGCAGCCTGATGCGCACCCTGGACAACTGCAAACGCATCAACGGCTCGGTATGCCTCGATCCGGGCGGCGACTCATGGCTGGACCTGGCCGAAGGCAACACCATCAAGGGTGCACGCAAGAACGGCTCGGTACTCGACTTGCAGAACTGGGTACCGGGGCAAGCGGTGGAAGGTCTGGATCGCCGTCCGACGCTGGTGGACTCGAACATCGGCATGCGTGACGCGCTGCAGATCCGTTACCAGACCGGCAACAAACTGGTGCTGCACGACAACAACCATGTGGTGGGGATTCTCGGGGACAGCGAGCTGTATCACGCGCTGCTCGGGAAGAACCTGGGGTAAAGAGAGCAGACACAAAAACGCCGCGAGAGGATCGCGGCGTTTTTGTTTTCATCATTCCCACGCAGAGCGTGGGAATGAACAATCGCTTTTAGCTGTACACCCGGCCAAGGAGCTGCCGATGGCTTTCAAACTGATCGAGCACATCGCGTGTGATCTGATCCTGCGTGAAGCCCATCAGGTCGTAATCCTGGCTGCCGTTGTGCAGGTACACCTCGGCGCGGTAGTAACGCTGGCGCGCTTCATCGGACTGGGCCGATTCGGTCGGGGTCGCCAGATAGCCGTCGAGGCTCACTTCGTAGACAAAAGGGTTGCCCTCTTCCATCTCGACGCGCACGCCCATGCAACGCTTGGATTTACCCAGCAGCGTCTGCACTTCCAGGCCCTGGGCACGCAACTGGGCAGCCGCATCGTCCAGCGCCGGCGTGACGTGTTTGTCCATGAAGCGCTGCACCACCGACTGGCTCGGTTGCAGATCCAGTTGAGTCAGGCGCTCGCTGAAACCACGACGACCGCGCTCAGCCAGTTGCGCTTGCTCCTGTTCGATCTGCATGTCCTGACGCATCGCCTTGTGCAGGCCGAACATGAAGCACACCAGCACCACCGAGAACGGCAGACCGGCCAGCACCACCATGGTCTGCATGGCTTCGAAGTTGCCGGCGAACAGCAGGCCGATGGTCACCAGGGTGATCACGACCGACCAGAAGATTCGCAGCCAGTGCGGCGCGTCTTCGTCGACGGTGCCGCCCTTGCAGGAAAGGTTGGCCATCATCACCGCGCCAGAGTCGGCCGGAGTCAGGAACAGCACGAAACCAACAAAGATCGACACACCGATGACGACTTTCGACGCCGGGTAGTGTTCCAGCAACTGATAGATCGCCATCGACGGCTGTTCCAGCGCCGTCTTGCCGAGTTCCACCGCACCGTGGTTCATCACCAGGTCCAGTGCCGAGTTACCGAAGATCGACAGCCACGCCAGGGTGAAGCCCAGCGGAATCAGCAGCACGCCGGCAACCAGTTCACGCACGGTACGGCCACGGGAAATACGCGCGATGAACATGCCTACGAATGGCGCCCAGGAAATCCACCAGGCCCAGTAGAACAGAGTCCACAGGCCCAGCCAGCGGTCGGACTTGGCACTGTCGCCTTCATAGACGTACAGGTCGAAGGTCTTCATGACCACACCGTTGAGATAGTCGCCGATGTTCTGCACGAAGCCGTTGAGCAGGTGCAGGGTCGGGCCGAACAGCAGCACGAAAATCAGCAGGCCGCTGAACAGGATGATGTTGAGGTTGGACAGACGACGGATGCCGTTTTCCACACCGGACACGGCAGCGATGGTCGCCACGGTGCTCATCACGATGATCACGATCAGCAGGTTGGTGTTGCTGTGTTCCATGCCGAACAGGTTTTCCAGGCCCGAGGACACTTGCAGCGAGCCGATCCCCAGGTTGGTCACCAGACCCAGCAGGGTCACGAACATGCCGAAGCCGTCTACCGCATGACCGGCAGCGCCCTTGACCCAACGCTCGCCCACCAGCGGGTACAGCGCCGAACGCAGTGCCAGCGGCTGGTTGTGACGGTAAGCGAAATAAGCCACGGCCAGACCGACCAGTGCGTAGATCGCCCAGCCGTGCAGGCCCCAGTGCAGGAAGGTCAGTTGAACAGCCTGACGCGCCGCCAGGTTGGTGGCCGATGCGCCTTCCGGCGGATTGAAGTAGTGATCCAGCGGCTCGGACGCGCCGAAGTACAGCAGCGAAATACCGATACCCGACGAGAACAGCATCCCCGCCCAGGCGCCATAGCTGAAATCAGGGGTGTCGTCCTTGCTACCCAGTTTGAGTTTGCCGTAGGAGGAAAACGCCAGGCCCACCACGAAAACCAGGTAAGCGGCGATCACCACCATGTAGTACCAGCCGAAGCTGCGGGACAACCAGGCCTGAGCCACTCCCAACATTCTGCCGGCCTCTTGCGGGGCGATGATCAGAATGGCGGTCAACAACAGAATCAGCACGGTAGAGGTGTAGAACACCCAACCGTTGACCGTCACCTTCTCGGGCGGGGTCTTTATAAGCGAGGCAGAACTCATGGCACAAATGCTCCAGGCAGTGCGAGAGAAGAACACAAGGCAACACGGAACCCGACCAATCGGTTAGTTGGCAGCCGACCGGCGGGTGATATAAAGACACCCCGAAAAAAGCCCGAACCTGCAGAGATGGCACCGCGAATCGCCGTCGTGGCCGAGGTCCGGACGTTCATCCGAAACCTGGCCTCGAGCGTCTTGCCCATTCAACACGTCCATCGAACGTCGAACCGCGCCTTGCCCCGCGCAGGTTTCGAGCATTTTCGGATGTCGGTTTATCGCCACTTACTCGTAGGAAAAATCTGTAGGCAGCGACGATTTGTCGCAGATCTTATTCTTTGTTGATTGAACGTTCAATCAAAACAAAATAGACTGGCCCTCAATCCGATCGGCGTTCATCGCCCGTCGGAAGGCCTAAGGAGATGTGCAAGATGCCCAAGGTCGGTATGCAACCCATCCGCCGCCAACAACTGATCGAAGCCACTTTGCAGGCCGTCGATCAGGTCGGAATGGGGGACGCCAGCATTGCGCTGATCGCCCGTCTGGCCGGTGTCTCGAATGGCATCATCAGTCACTATTTTCAGGACAAGAACGGCCTGATTGCCGCCACGATGCGGTATCTGATGAGCGTCCTCAGCGAGAACGTCACCGCGCGCCGTCAGGCGCTGGCAGACAGCAGCCCCCGGGCGCATCTGCAGGTGATCATCGAAGGCAACTTCGACGCCAGCCAGGTCAATGGCCCGGCAATGAAAACCTGGCTGGCCTTCTGGGCCACCAGCATGCACCAGCCGTCTTTGCACAGGTTGCAGCGGATCAACGATCACCGTCTGTATTCCAACCTGTGCTGCGAGTTCCGCCGTGTGTTGCCGCTCGAAGATGCGCGCACCGCCGCCCGTGGACTGGCAGCTCTCATCGACGGCTTGTGGTTGCGCGGCGCACTGTCGGGAGACGCTTTCGACACTGCGCAGGCGCAACAGATCGCTTACGAATACATGGATTTCCAATTGGCCAAGAAGGTGAGCTAGAGCACACAGAAAACGCTCGGCCCCTGAACGCCACCGCAGCCTGATCGCGGTGGTCAACGCCAACCACTTATGCACTTGCGAGGACACTATGGCCCGTTTCGAACTGCAAAAACTCTACATCGATGGCGCGTACTCCGACGCCGGCAGCGATGCCACCTTCGAAGCCATCAACCCGGCTAACGGTGAAGTCCTCGCACAAGTGCAACGTGCGACCAAGGAAGACGTCGAGCGCGCAGTAGTCAGCGCCGAAAAAGGCCAGAAAATCTGGGCTGCGATGACCGCCATGGAGCGTTCGCGCATCCTGCGTCGCGCCGTCGACATCCTGCGCGAGCGCAACGATGAACTGGCTGCCCTGGAAACCCTGGACACCGGTAAAGCCTTCTCCGAAACCAAATACGTCGACATCGTCACCGGCGCCGACGTGCTGGAATACTACGCAGGCCTGGTACCCGCCATCGAAGGCGAGCAGATCCCGCTGCGTGACACTGCATTCGTCTACACCCGTCGCGAGCCGCTGGGCGTTGTCGCTGGTATCGGCGCGTGGAACTACCCGATCCAGATCGCGTTGTGGAAATCCGCTCCAGCCCTGGCGGCCGGTAACGCGATGATCTTCAAGCCAAGCGAAGTCACCTCGCTGACCACCCTGAAACTGGCCGAGATCTACACCGAAGCCGGCGTTCCAAACGGCGTGTTCAACGTACTGACCGGCAGCGGCCGTGAAGTCGGCACCTGGCTGACCGAGCACCCGCGCATCGAAAAAATCTCCTTCACCGGCGGCACCGACACCGGTAAGAAGGTAATGGCCAGCGCTTCGGCTTCGTCGCTCAAAGACGTGACCATGGAACTGGGCGGCAAATCCCCGCTGATCATCTGCGACGACGCCGACCTGGATCGCGCCGCCGACACCGCCATGATGGCCAACTTCTACAGCTCCGGTCAGGTCTGCACCAACGGCACTCGCGTATTCGTGCCGAGCCACCTGAAAGCCGCTTTCGAAGCCAAGATCGTCGAGCGCGTTGCCCGCATCCGCGTTGGCAACCCGGAAGACGAAAACACCAACTTCGGCCCGCTGGTCAGCTTCGCGCACATGGAAAACGTGCTGGGCTACATCGCCAAGGGTAAAGAAGAAGGCGCCCGCGTTCTGTGCGGCGGCGAGCGCATGACCGACGGCGAATTCGCCAAGGGCGCGTTCGTGGCTCCGACCGTGTTCACCGACTGCACCGACGACATGACCATCGTTCGTGAAGAAATCTTCGGCCCGGTCATGGCGATCCTGACCTACGAAACCGAAGAAGAAGTGATCCGCCGCGCCAACGACACCGACTTCGGCCTGGCCGCCGGTATCGTCACCCGCGACCTGAACCGCGCCCACCGCGTGATTCATCAACTGGAAGCCGGTATCTGCTGGATCAACGCCTGGGGCGAGTCCGACGCGAAAATGCCGGTTGGCGGTTACAAGCAGTCGGGCGTTGGCCGTGAGAACGGCATCAGCTCGCTGAACAACTTCACTCGCATCAAATCGGTACAGGTCGAGCTGGGCGATTACGTCTCGGTGTTCTAAGGCCCGCCATCGTGCGCTGCCCGCGAAGCCGCCTTCGCGGGCATGTCTGATCGCCGCTCCCGCAAGGGAAGCGCCGGCTGTCTGACCTGACCAACTTTCAAAGAGGGTGCATTCAATGTCCCAGGAATTCGATTACATCATTGTGGGTGCCGGTTCTGCCGGTAACACCCTGGCGACCCGTCTGACTGAAGACGAAGGCGTCACCGTCCTGCTGCTCGAAGCGGGCGGCCCGGACTACCGCATGGACTTCCGCACGCAGATGCCGGCCGCGCTGGCCTTCCCGCTGCAGGGTCGTCGCTACAACTGGGCGTACGAAACCGATCCGGAACCGTACATGGACGGTCGTCGCATGGAATGCGGTCGCGGCAAGGGCCTCGGCGGTTCCTCGCTGATCAACGGCATGTGCTACATCCGCGGCAACGCAATGGACTACGACGGCTGGGCAAAACTGCCAGGCCTGGAAGACTGGACCTACCTCGACTGCCTGCCGTACTTCCGTAAAGCGGAAACCCGCGACATCGGTCCGAACGACTACCACGGTGGCGAAGGCCCGGTCAGCGTGACCACGCCGAAGGCAGGCAACAACCCGCTGTTCCACGCCATGGTTGAAGCCGGCGTGCAGGCCGGTTACCCGCGCACCGAAGACTTGAACGGCTACCAGCAGGAAGGCTTTGGCCCGATGGACCGCACCGTGACGCCGAAAGGCCGTCGTGCTTCCACCGCCCGTGGTTACCTGGACGTGGCCAAGAAGCGTTCGACCCTGACCATCGTCACACACGCCCTGACTGACAAGGTTCTGTTCGAAGGCAAGCGCGCCATCGGCGTGCGTTACCTGGTCGGCGCGGCCGAAGAGCGCGTTGAAGCCCGCGCCCGCAAAGAAGTCATCGTCTGCTCCGGCGCAATCGCCTCGCCGCAACTGCTGCAACGCTCCGGCGTCGGCCCGGCGAAACTGCTGGAAAGCCTCGACATCCCGGTCGTTCACGATCTGCCGGGCGTCGGCGAAAACCTGCAGGATCACCTTGAGCTGTACCTGCAATTCGCCTGCACCCAACCGGTCTCGCTGTACCCGTCGCTGCTCTGGTACAACCAGCCGGCCATCGGTGCCGAGTGGCTGTTCAACGGCACCGGCATCGGCGCCAGCAACCAGTTCGAAGCCGGCGGTTTCATCCGCACCCGTCCGGAATTCGAATGGCCGAACATCCAGTACCACTTCCTGCCGGTAGCGATTAACTACAACGGCAGCAACGGTGTGAAAGAGCACGGTTTCCAGGCGCACATGGGTTCCATGCGTTCGCCGAGCCGTGGTCGCATCCAGGTCAAGTCGAAAGACCCGCGCCAGCACCCGAGCATCCTGTTCAACTACATGGCCACCGAGCAGGACTGGCAGGAATTCCGCGACGGCATCCGCCTGACCCGTGAAATCATGCAACAGCCTGCACTGGACGCCTTCCGTGGCCGCGAAATCAGCCCGGGCATCGAAGTGCAAACCGATGAGCAACTGGACAAGTTCATCCGCGAGCACGCCGAAACCGCGTTCCACCCGTCCTGCTCGTGCAAGATGGGCACCGACGAGATGGCGGTCGTGGACGGTCAGGGCCGCGTGCATGGCATGCAGGGTCTGCGCGTGGTCGATGCCTCGATCATGCCGATCATCACCACCGGCAACCTGAACGCGCCGACGATCATGATGGCCGAGAAAATCGCCGACAAGATCCGTGGTCGTCAGCCACTGCCACGCAGCAAGGCGCCGTACTACGTCGCCGGCGATGCGCCGGTGAAAGGCAAGGCACTGCGTGATGTGAGTGCGGTTGCTCAGTAAGTCGTAATACCGGGCGGTGATCGTTCCCACGCAATGTGGGAACGATCAGCCGACTCAAAGCAGTAAATCCTCCTACACCCCCTCTTCACTTGATCCTACCCCCACGCAGGCCTACTCTAGTCCTCGCGCAATCGTTTCACCCCTCCCCGCCGAATCCGCTTCGCCGCTACTCCCATAACAAGGAGGTTTCCTGATGTTCGATTTCCACCCCCAGCTCAAGCAGCGCTTCGCTGCCTTGCGCACGGGCGCCGAGTTTTTTTCCCTGCGGTATGTACGCGAATCCGGCCAGTACCTGTCGGTGCGCAAAAACGTCGCCGAGCCGCCGAGTCTGAGCCGCGACGAAGGCGCGATGCTCACCGTTCGCGTCAACGGCGTCGAAGCCTACGCCGCGACCAATGACCTGTCGCAACAAGGCCTGCAAGCCGCCCTCGAGCGCGCCGAACAGCAAGCCCGGCGGATCAAGCCCCACGCCCTGCTCGACCTGAGCCAGCAGCCGGTGTCCAGCGACCGCGCCGACTACTTTTCACCCAATCTCGAACAACCCTTCCCGTCCCTGAGCGAATGCTTCGAGCTGCTCGGCGCGGAATCCGCCTCGGTGCCAAAGGATGAGCGCCTGGTGAATTGGGAAGTGAGCATCGGCATCACCCACGTCGAACAGATCTACCTGAGCAGCGCCGGGGCCGAATTGCGCCAGGTCCAGCGCTTCGTCTATCCGGGCCTGGACGTCACCGCCTACGACGGCAACGACAGCCAGACCCGCAGTCTCGGCCGCGAGAACTTCGGCCAGCAGGGCGGCGCCGACGTGATCAGCCGTTGCGGCCTGATCGGCGCTGGCCCGCAAGTCGCCGATCATGCGCTGCAACTGCTGCTCGCGCCGAACACCCCGCAAGGCCCGCGAGACCTGCTGCTGATGCCCGACCAGATGATGCTGCAGATCCACGAATCCATCGGCCACCCGCTGGAACTGGACCGGATTCTCGGCGACGAGCGCAATTACGCTGGCACCAGTTTCGTCAAAGCCTCGGATTTCGGCAGCCTGCAATACGGCTCGAAACTGCTCAACGTGACCTTCGATCCGGACATTCCCGAAGAGCTGGCGAGTTACGGCCACGATGACGACGGCTCCATGGCCAGCAAACAATTCCTGATTCGCGAAGGTCTGCTGGTGCGGCCGTTGGGCGGTGCGTTGTCGCAGTTCCGCGCGGGGCTCGACGGCGTCGCCAACAGCCGTGCCTGCGGCTGGAACCGACCACCGATCGACCGTATGGCCAACCTCAACATCGAGCCGGGCGACCAGTCGCTGGAGCAACTGATCGGCGGCATCGAAAACGGCATCCTGATGAGCACCAACCGTTCGTGGTCGATCGACGACGCGCGGAACAAATTCCAGTTCGGCTGTGAGTGGGGCCAGTTGATTGAAAACGGCGAACTCAAAGGTGTGGTGAAAAACCCCAACTACCGGGGCATTTCCGCGCACTTCTGGAAGAGCCTGCGCGCGGTCGGCAACGCCGGCACCACCCGGGTGCTGGGCACGCCGAACTGCGGCAAGGGCGAACCGAACCAGGTGATCCGCGTCGGCCACGCTTCACCGGCCTGCGTGTTCAGCAATGTTGATGTGTTTGGGGGAGACGCCTGATGAGTATTTCCAAGAGCCAGGTCGAGGCCTTCAAGGTGCTGGTCAACTGGCTGCGCGATGCCGTGCGCGAGCCGGAACAGTTCACGCTGAGTTACGACGCCGAATCGTCGGCCTTCGTGCGCTTCAACCACGCCAAGGTGCGTCAGGCCGGGCAAGTGCAACAAGCCGGTATCGGTCTGAAACTGATCGACGACGGGCGCCATGCCGACCTGCACATCACCCTTTCCGGCGAACAGGCTACCGACCTGCAACGCCTCGCCGAAGGCCTGCAACAACTGCGCGAAACCCTGCCGCTGCTGCCGCAGGATCCGTACCTGCTTCTCAACCACAACGGCTGGCAGAGCCAGAATGTGCAGGAACATCCGCTGCCGGACACCGAGCAGGTGGTGGCTGAAATCGCCGAGGCGGCCGAAGGTCTGGATCTGGTCGGTTTCTATGCCGCCGGCCCGATCAGCCGTGGTTTCGCCAGTTCTTCCGGCGCGTTCGGCTGGCATCAGGCCAACAGTTTCAACTTCGACTTCAGCCTGTTCCACGCGAACGGCGAAGCGGTGAAAGCCAGCTATGCCGGACACGAGTGGAGCAGCGAAGGTTTCGCCAAGCGTTTCCAGCAGGCTCGCGAGCAACTCGAGTTTCTCGGTCGACCGTTGCGCACCCTGCCACCGGGACAATACCGCGCCTATCTGGCACCGGCAGCCCTGGAAGAAATCATGGGCATGCTGTGCTGGGGCGGTTTCTCGGCGCAGTCGATTGCCAGCAAGAGCAGCCCGTTGCAGAAACTGTATGCCGGCGATCAGACGTTCAGCCCGCTGGTGTCCCTCGACGAGAAAGTCAGCGGTTCGCTGAGCCCGGCGTTTTCCGGTGAAGGTTATCCGCGCAGCGATTTGCGGTTGATCATCGAAGGCAAAGCGGGTGACCAGTTGGTAGGTTCGCGCAGTGCTGCCGAATACGGCCTGACGGCCAACGGTGCCGGCGGTGGCGAATCGCCGAGCGCGCTGAACATGGGCGCCGGTGATCTTCCACAAGCGGAGATTCTCAAGCAACTGGGCACCGGCCTGTACATCAGCAACCTGTGGTACCTGAACTTCTCCGATCAACCGGCGGCGCGCCTGACCGGCATGACCCGGTTTGCCACGTTCTGGGTCGAGAACGGCGAGATCCAGGCGCCGGTCAGCACCATGCGTTTCGACGACAGTGCCTACAGCCTGCTGGGTTCGCAGCTGGAAGCGTTGACTGCCGAGCGTGAGTTGCTGCTGTCGGCAAGCACCTACAGCCAGCGCAATACCTCGTCGGCGCTGTTGCCGGGAGCGTTAGTGAGCCGTCTGACCCTGACCCTCTGATACAAATCGTTCCCGCGCCTGGCGCGGGAACGATTATTCAAAGCCCCACACCACAAGAGGTTCCATGCCCAACCGCCCGCCTCTCGACGCCATCACCGCCCGCTGGTTGCCGTGGGTCGTCGCCATCGCTTTCTTCATGCAGTCCCTCGACGGGACCATCCTCAACACCGCCCTGCCGGCCATGGCCCGGGATCTGGCCGAAGACCCGTTGCGCATGCAGGGTGTAGTCATCGCCTACATGCTCACCGTGGCGTTGCTGATTCCGGCCTCGGGCTGGATCGCCGACCGCTTCGGCACCAAGAAGATCTTCTTCGGCGCGATCCTGCTGTTCAGCATCGGTTCGCTGCTCTGCGCCCTGTCCAGCAGCCTGACCATGCTGGTCGGAGCCCGGGTGATTCAAGGCCTCGGCGGTGCACTGATGCTGCCGGTCGGGCGATTGGTGGTACTGCGCGCCTACCCGCGTTCGGAGCTGGTGCGGATCATGGGTTTCATCACCATTCCCGGCCTGCTCGGCCCGCTGATCGGCCCGACCATGGGCGGCTGGATGGTGCAGTACCTGACGTGGCACTGGATCTTTCTGATCAACCTGCCGGTCGGCGTCATCGGCTGCTACGCGGTGTGGAAGTTCATTCCCGACCTGCGCGGCACCGAGCGCACGCGTTTCGATAGCCTGGGTTTTCTGCTGTTCGGCGCGGCGATGATTCTGATCACCATTGCCATGGAAGGCCTTGGCGAATTGCATCTGCCGCACTTGCGGGTGATGTTGCTGCTGTTCGGCGGCATGGCCTGTCTGGCCGCGTACTGGTTACGCGCCGGGCGGGTCGAGAATCCGCTGTTCGCGCCTTCGCTGTTCAAGACCCGGACGTTTGCGGTGGGGATCATCGGTAACCTGTTCGCCCGTCTGGGCAGCGGCGCGTTGCCGTTTCTGGTGCCGTTGCTGCTGCAAGTGGCGCTGGGTTATTCACCGTCGCAGGCCGGGATGAGCATGCTGCCGCTCGCTGCTGCAGCGATGTTTGCCAAGTGGATGGCGCGGCCGCTGATCGAACGTCTCGGTTATCGCATCGTGCTCACCGGCAACACGCTGGCGTTGGGGATCATGCTGGCGAGCATGGGCCTGGTCAGCGAGCAGACGCCGTATTGGCTGCTGTTGTGCCTGCTGGCGATTCTCGGCGCGATCAACTCGCTGCAATTCACCGCGATGAACACCGTGACCCTGATCGACCTCGACGACGCCAGCGCCAGCAGCGGCAACAGTCTCCTGTCGGTAGTCGCACAGTTGTCGCTGAGTCTCGGGGTAGCCTGCGCCGGTGCCTTGCTCGGTGGTTTCACGGCGGAAATCGGCAATGATGGCGTTGAAACCGTGCTGGGCGCGTTCCAGCTGACGTTCGTGACCGTGGGTGTCATGGCGATGCTGGCGGCGACCATCTTCTCGCAACTCTCGAAAGAAGACGGGCGACGCGTCAAACGTCCCGATGAACATCCGGACGAACACATCGAACATTAACCACTGTTCGTCCAGAACTTTCGAGGAAAGTGGCACGGGGCTGCTACACTGCGCGACATTTTGTTTTGCAGGCCAGTCCCGTGACCACCATCGCCACCGCTTTTAATACTTTGCCGCTGTCCGCCGCCATGCTGGCTAACCTCGAATCTCTCGGTTATGCCCAGATGACGCCGATCCAGGCGCAGAGCTTGCCGGTGATCCTCAAGGGGATGGACCTGATCGCCCAGGCCAAGACCGGCAGCGGCAAGACCGCCGCGTTCGGCATCGGCCTGCTGAACCCGATCAATCCGCGCTACTTCGGTTGCCAGGCACTGGTCATCTGCCCGACCCGCGAGCTGGCCGACCAGGTCGCCAAGGAAATCCGTCGTCTGGCCCGCGCCGAAGACAACATCAAGGTCCTGACCCTGTGCGGCGGCGTGTCGTTCGGCCCGCAGATCGCCTCGCTGGAGCACGGCGCGCACATCATCGTCGGCACCCCGGGGCGCATCCAGCAGCACCTGCGCAAGGGTTCGCTGGTGCTCGACGGCCTGAACACGCTGATCCTCGACGAAGCCGACCGCATGCTCGACATGGGTTTCTACGACGCCATCGAAGACATCATCGAGCAGACCCCGACCCGCCGTCAGACCCTGCTGTTCTCGGCCACCTACCCGGTGGGCATCAAGCAACTCGCTTCGAAGTTCATGCGCGATCCGCAGACGGTCAAAGCCGAAGCATTCCACGACGACACCCAGATCGAACAACGCTTCTACGAGATCTCCCCGGAAGAGCGCATGAGCGCGGTGACCAAGGTCCTGCACCACTTCCGTCCGGCCTCCACCGTGGCGTTCTGCTTCACCAAGCAGCAAGTGCAGGAAACCGTCGATCACCTGACCTCCAAAGGCATTTCCGCCGTCGGCCTGCACGGCGATCTGGAACAGCGTGACCGCGACCAGGTACTGGCGATGTTCGCCAACCGCAGCACTTCGGTGCTGGTGGCCACTGACGTCGCGGCCCGTGGCCTGGACATCGACTCGCTGGACATGGTGATCAACGTCGAGCTGGCCCGGGATTCGGAAATCCACATTCACCGCGTCGGCCGTACCGGTCGTGCCGGCGAGAAAGGCATCGCGGTCAGCCTGGTGGCGCCGTCGGAAGCGCATCGCGCCCAAGCCATCGAACAACTGCAGAAAACCCCGCTGAACTGGGATCAGGTGGACAACCTGAAATCCCAGGGCGGTGCTCCGCTGCAACCGCCGATGAGCACGCTGTGCATCGCCGGCGGGCGCAAGGACAAGGTGCGTCCGGGTGACATTCTCGGTGCACTGACCGGTGAAGCCGGGATTCCGGGCACCCAGGTCGGCAAGATCGCGATCTTCGACTTTCAGTCCTACGTGGCCGTCGAGCGCACCGTGGTCATGCAGGCGCTGCAGCGCTTGAACAACGGCAAGATCAAGGGTCGTTCGCTGCGCGTTCGCGTCCTCTGACCTGAGCGTTACCGAAACCGATACTGATCGTTGTGTGAGGACACCGTTTTGCGCTCTACCGAAGTCGTGATCATTGGCGCTGGCGCCGCAGGGTTGATGTGTGCACTGACCGCCGCCGGGCGCGGGCGCCAGGTGTTGCTGCTCGACCACGCGAACAAGGCCGGCAAGAAAATCCTGATGTCCGGCGGTGGGCGCTGCAACTTCACCAACATGTACACCGAACCGAGCAATTTCCTCTCGCAGAATCCGCACTTCTGCAAATCCGCGCTGGCCCGCTACACCCAGTGGGATTTCATCGGCATGGTCGCCAAGCATGGCGTGCCGTATCACGAGAAGAAACTCGGCCAGTTGTTCTGCGATAACAAATCCAGCGACATCCTCGGTATGCTGCTGGACGAGTGCGATCAGGCCGGCGTCAACCTGCATCTGGACACCTCGATCCAGACCATCGAGAAAGTCGAGGGCGGTTACCTGCTCGACACCACCCTTGGCCAGATCCAGTGCCAGTCGCTGGTGATCGCCACCGGTGGCCTGTCGATCCCGACGCTGGGCGCCACCGGTTTCGGTTATCAGGTCGCCAAGCAATTCGGCCACGACCTGCTGCCGACCCGCGCCGGTCTGGTGCCGTTCACCATCACCGATCAGCTCAAGGATTTGTGCACCGAACTGTCCGGCACCTCGGTGGATTGCCTGGTCAGCTGCAACGACCAGAGCTTTCGCGAGAACATCCTGTTCACTCACCGCGGCCTCAGCGGCCCGGCGATCCTGCAGATTTCCTCGTTCTGGGAGCCGGGCGATACCGTCGAGATTAACCTGCTGCCCGATCACGATGCCGCAAGCTGGCTGCAACAGCAGACCGCCGAGCGCCCGAACAGCGAACTGAAAACCCTGCTCGGGGAAATTTTCACCAAGAAGATGGCCAACCTGCTGGCGGACAACTGGTTCGTCTCCAAACCGATGAAGCAGTACACCCACGCCGAACTGGCGGACATCGCCGAAAAGCTCGGCAGCTGGAAAGTCGTCCCGGCCGGCACCGAAGGCTACCGCACTGCCGAGGTAACGCTCGGTGGCGTCGACACCCGCGAAGTGTCGTCCAAGACCATGGAATCGCTGAAAAGCCCGGGCCTCTACTTCGTCGGCGAAGTGCTGGATGTCACCGGGCATCTGGGCGGCTTCAACTTTCAGTGGGCCTGGGCATCGGGTTACGCGGCGGCGCAATACGTCTGACCTGAAGGCCGTGCGGAACACTTTTTGCTGTCAGATGTGATCGGCGCCATTGCGTCGGCGTCATTACTGGCTCAATTTAGCGGCATCGCCTCGGAAGGCCTTCGCACTTCATGTCCTCGACCTCGTTTCGTCAGTCTTTGCGGCGCCTGTGGGCGCTGGATAAATTCAGCTACAGCGTGCGGGTGTTCATCGCCCTGACCGGCAGCATGGCGCTGTGCTGGTATCAGGATGAAATGGGGCTGCTGATCCCGCTGTTCCTCGGGATCATCGCCAGCGCCCTGGCCGAGACCGACGACAGTTGGCAGGGCCGTCTCAACGCGCTGGCGGTGACGCTGGTGTGTTTCAGCGTTGCGGCGCTGTCGGTGGAATTGCTGTTCCCCTACCCCATCGTGTTCGTCATCGCTCTGGCGCTGGCCAGTTTCGGCCTGACCATGCTCGGTGCGCTCGGCGAGCGTTACGGGGCGATTGCTTCGGCGACGCTGATTCTTTCCGTCTACACCATGATCGGCGTGGACCAGCGCGGTGGCGCGGTCACGGATTTCTGGCACGAACCGATGCTGCTGGTGGCCGGTGCCGCGTGGTACGGCTTGCTGTCGGTGCTGTGGCAGGCGATGTTTTCCAACCAGCCGGTGCAGCAGAGTCTGGCGCGGCTGTTCCGAGAACTGGGTTATTACCTGAAGCTGAAAGCCTCGCTGTTCGAGCCGATCCGTCAGCTGGACGTCGAAGCGCGGCGCCTGGAACTGGCCCAACAAAACGGCCGGGTCGTCGCAGCCCTGAACAGCGCCAAGGAAATCATCCTGCACCGCGTCGGCAACGGGCGCCCCGGCTCGAAAGTCAGCCGCTACCTGAAGCTTTACTTCCTCGCCCAGGACATTCACGAACGCGCCAGTTCTTCGCACTACCCCTACAACGCGCTGGCCGAGGCGTTTTTCCATAGCGACGTGCTGTTCCGCTGTCAGCGCCTGCTGCGCCAGCAAGGCAAGGCCTGCCGGGCGCTGGCCGAATCGATCCAGATGCGCCAGCCGTTCATCTACGACGCGACATTCGCCGAAGCCCTGAGCGATCTGCACGCCTCCCTCGAACACCTGCGCATCCAGAGCAACCCGGCCTGGCGCGGGCTGCTGCGTTCGCTGCGGGCACTGGCGGCCAACCTCGGCACTCTTGACCGCTTGCTCAGCGACGCCAGTAACCCCGACGCGCTGGCCGATGCCACCGACAGCAGCCTGCTCGACCGTTCGCCGCGCAACTTCAAGGATGTCTTGACCCGTCTGCGCACGCAGCTGACGCCAACCTCATTGCTGTTCCGCCATGCCCTGCGCCTGCCGCTGGCGCTGAGTATCGGTTACGGCATGGTGCATCTGATTCACCCGTCGCAGGGTTACTGGATCATCCTCACCACGCTGTTCGTCTGTCAGCCGAACTACGGCGCCACACGGCGCAAACTCGGCCAGCGGATTCTCGGCACCGCCATCGGCCTGACCATCGCCTGGGCGCTGTTCGATCTGTTCCCGAGCCCGCTGGTGCAGTCGTGCTTCGCCATCGCCGCCGGCGTGGTGTTCTTTACCAACCGCACCACCCGCTACACCGTGGCGACCGCCGCGATCACGATCATGGTGCTGTTCTGCTTCAACCAGGTCGGCGACGGCTACGGGCTGTTCGTGCCGCGCCTGTTCGATACCCTGCTCGGCAGCCTGATCGCAGGCCTGACGGTGATCCTGTTCCTGCCGGACTGGCAGGGTCGGCGCCTGAACAAAGTGCTGGCCAACACCCTGACCTGCAACAGCATCTACCTGCGCCAGATCATGCAGCAATACGCTGCCGGCAAGAGCGACGACCTCGCCTATCGCCTCGCCCGGCGCAACGCGCACAACGCCGACGCGGCGCTGTCGACCACGCTGGCGAACATGCTGATGGAGCCGGGGCATTTCCGCAAAGAGGCCGATGTCGGTTTCCGCTTCCTGGTGCTGTCGCACACCTTGCTCAGTTATCTGTCGGGCCTTGGCGCACACCGGGAAACCCAGCTGCCGGCCGAAGTGCGTGAACATCTGATCGATGGTGCCGGGGTGAAACTGGCCAGCAGCATCGACGAGATCGCCCAGGGCCTGGCGAGCAAACAGCCGATTGCGATCCAGAGCGATGAGGAAGAGGCGCTGGCCAATGAACTTGAGCAAATGGCGGACGAGATCGATGAAGGCCAGCGGCTGGTGCAGACACAACTGGCGCTGATCTGCCGTCAGCTAGGCCCGTTGCGGACGCTGGCGGCGCACTTGATCAAGGACACCGCCGAGGATTGAGCCGCTTCACATGCCATGCTGCCTGAGCAACTTGTCATAGCTGCCATCGGCCTTCATCGCCGCAATCGCCTTGTCGAACCCGGCCACGATCTGTTCGTGCTCCGGGTTCTTCAGGCTGACCAGAATATGCAGGCTGTTTTCGCTCAGGGGCTTGGGCAGGAACTCCACGGCGTTGCGCACTTTCGGTGATTCACGGGCCAGGTAATAGCGGGCGACAAACTCGTCTTCCAGGGTCAGCTTGACCCGGTCCGCCGCCAGCATGCGCACGGCCATGGCGAAGTTATGCACAGGGACTTTCTGCAGCGCGGTGTCAGCATCGAACGGCGCCGAATAGGCGTAGCCGCGCACCACTGCAATCGGATAGGTGTGCAGTTCCTGCAGGTTGTTGTATTCGATGGGCGTGTCTTTGCGCTTGAGAAAACGCACGCGGTTGAGCAGGTACTCGTCGGAAAACTGCCCCAGCTTCGTACGCTCGTCGTTGTACCAGGCGTTGACCAGCACGTCGTAACGCCCCTCGCCAACCCCGAGCAACGCCCGCGCCCACGGTACCTGTTCGTAATCGCTGGCATAACCGGCCCGGGCCAGGGCCGTGCTGACGATGTCCGTGGCCAACCCGCCGTTGACCAGTGTGTCATCGGTAAAGGGTGGCCAGACATCGAAGACCAGACGCAGTTTCTCCGCTGCAGCGCTTTGACCCAGCAACAGCAATCCGATCAAAGCCAACGCTCGATGCAATCGCGGCATGCTTGAAAATCCTTAGCGGGCGGGCCGCCCGGCGTGTTTTCAGTCAAAACCCCAAGGCCCCGTACCGGCGAATCCCAGGCCCTAACATTAGCTCATTGAAGCCGTTGCACAGCGCTTCTCAGCAGATTACACAAAGATGTCGGCGCCGCCAGAAGGGAATGATGGCATTTTGGCCTTTGTCACAGATTTCTCAGCCATACAGACATATTTCGACGTGGCGCTTAGTATCGGGCGACGTAGTTCAAGGAATCGGAAGATGACAATCGAGTGGGTCTGCAAACATCACAGCGATCTGGGACTGGAGCAGCTGTACGCCATTTTGAAATTGCGCTCGGAAGTGTTCGTGGTTGAACAGCGCTGCGCGTACCTGGACCCGGACGGGCAGGATCTGGACGGGGACACCTGCCATTTGATGGGCTGGGACGGTGATCAACTGGTGGCTTACCTGCGTCTGCTGGACCCGGAATCCCAGGGCGGCGACGTGGTGATCGGCCGTGTACTGACGGCGCCGGCCGGGCGTGGCAAAGGGCTGGGGCATGAAATGATGGAGCAGGCGCTGAAACAGGCCGGGAAGCGTTGGCCAGAAGTGCCGATCTATCTGTCGGCCCAGGCGCATTTGCAGGGGTATTACGGGCGGTACGGGTTTGTGGTGGCGGGTGAGGAATATCTGGAGGATGACATTCCGCATATCGGGATGCGTCGGTCTTGAGACTTCCCCTTCGCGGGCGTGCCCGCGAAGGGACTACATCGGTCAGGGATACTCAAGCACAGCCTTGATCTGCCGCAAATTGCGCTCGATCCAACCCCGATCAATCGCCCCCCACTCGCGAATCCGATAGCGCCCCGCATGGTTGCGCGCGCCCTCTTCCTGTTCGAACTCGCAGACGATATCCAGATCCGCCAACGCCGCAATGGTGTCCTGCGCCGTGCGCCGGGGCATGCCGGTGACGTCGGTCAGCGCCGGTACGCTGCTGGCCAGGCCGCTGTCGATCAGATACGCCACGTACAAGCGCCGGTAGAAACTGCTCTTGGTCTTGCTCACGTCCATGCATGCGCTCCGTTGTTTGATGTCTTATTGCATGTCCCGCCACGTCAGGTACACCCGCAGATCGAACTCGATCTGGTGATAGCCCGGCAGCATGTGCTCACATAATTTATAGAACGCCTTGTTGTGATCCGACTCCTTGAAGTGCGCCAGTTCATGCACGACGATCATCTTCAAGAACTCGGGCGCGGCCTCCTTGAACAGCGAGGCGATGCGAATCTCTTTCTTGGCCTTGAGCTTGCCGCCCTGCACTCGCGACACCGTGGTGTGCAGGCCGAGGGCGCGGTGGGTCAGGTCGAGGCGGTTGTCGAACAAGACCTTGTCGATGGCCGGGGCGTTGCGCAGGTATTCCTGTTTCAGGTCCAGCGCGTAGCCGTACAACGCCTTGTCGCTCTGCACATCGTGGCGGCCCGGATAACGTTGGCTCAGGTAATCACCGAGGCGATCGTCGGCAATCAATTGGCGCACCTGATCCTGCAATTGCGCGGGATAGGCCTGGAGGTATTTCAACGCGGTCATGGGCGGCACGGGTCATGAAAAGGCCGCCAGTGTAGCGAATTCAACCGGCCAACGCGCTCCAGTCGAACGGCTCGGCAAAGCGCGTCGCGTCCTCGGCGACCAACGGCCGCGCCACCAGGAAGCCTTGCACATACTCACAGCCATGGGCTTGCAGCCATTGATATTGCTCGACGGTTTCCACGCCTTCGGCAATCACCAGCAAGCCGTATTCCTTGCACAGCTCGATGACCGTGCGCACCAGCGAAGCATCACGCGACGAGTCCGGCAATCGGGCGATCAGGTGGCGATCGAGTTTGAGCGTATCCAGCTCCAGATCCCGCAGATGCGACAGCGAGCAGGACCCGGAGCCAAAATCGTCCAACGCTACCCGCACCCCGAGATTGCGCAGCAGCTTCAGTTGTTTGCGGGTTTCGTCCGGGTTGATCGTCAGCGCCTCTTCGGTCACTTCCACTTCCATCTGATGCGGTTGCAAGCCATGGCGCTCCAGCACCTGGCGCAACTCGGTGACCAGATTTGGCAGGCCGAACTGGGTGTTGCTCAGGCTCACCCCAAGCACCAGATCCCTGGAAAACTCGGACTCCCAGGCCTTACGCTGCCCGGCGCTGCGGTGATAGATCCAGCTGCCGAGCCGACTGATCAGCGTCGCCTCCTCCAGCAACGGCAGGAACAGCCCCGGCGGTACATCACCGACACTCGGATGCTGCCAGCGCAGCAACGCCTCGAAACCACGAATCCGGCCGTCACCAATTGCCACTTGCGGCTGATACACCAGATTGAAATCGCGATTCTCGATGGCGTTGCGCACGCTCTCTTCCAGCATCAGTCGCGAGCGTGCGCGGCCATTCATTTCATGATCGTAGAAGCGATATTGCTGACGCCCGGCGCGCTTGGCTTCGTACATGGCGATGTCCGAAGCACGCATCAAACCGTCGAGGTTGTTGCCGCAATCCGGGTACGTGGCGATGCCGATACTGGCGCCAAGGGCGATGTCCATGCCTTCGATCTGCTGACAGATCGACACGCGCTCGATGAGCTTCTCGGCGATCTTCGCCGCTTGTTCGGGGAATTCCAGATCCAGCAACGCGGTGAACTCGTCACCGCCCATCCGCGCCAGAATGTCGAACGGCCGCAGGCAGGCTTTCAGTTGTTCGGAGACCCAGCGCAACACCCGGTCGCCGGCATCATGCCCGAGGGAGTCGTTGACCCGTTTGAAGCCGTCGAGATCGAGGTACATCAACACCCAACTGCTGTCACTGCGTTCACCGCGCAACAGCAAGTTTTCCACAGTCTGGTAAAAGCCACGACGATTGAGCAGCCCGGTCAACGGATCGGTGACAGCCTGAAATTCCAGCTGCTGATGCAGATGCCGAACCACCGACATGTCCAGCACCGTCACCACCATCGCGTGCTGTTCGCTCGGCAGCGGCGCGCAGGACAAGGCCACCGGCACTTGCTGGCCCGGCGCGGTACGCAGCAACGCATCGTGTAAGCGCAGCGTCTCGCCGCGTTTGTAACTGGCATAAAACTCGGAATCGGCCCACAGCGGAATGTGCGGTTTCTGCAGGAAATCGAGAAACTCCTGCCCTTCCAGTTCCTTCACCGGCGCGTTGAGCAATCGGGAAATCGCCGGGTTGGCGAAGCGGATCAAGCCATCCTCGGCCAATACCAGAATCCCTTCGGCGGCGTTATCCAGCACCGATGCATTGAAGGCCCGCGCCGATTCCAGATCCTGACTCAAGCGCTGCAAGGCCCGACGATTGCGCTGGTGTTCCAGCAACGCCTGGACCTTGGGCTTGAGAATCTGCGGGTCGAACGGTTTGAACAGGTAATCCACCGCACCACTGGCATAGCCCTTGATCACGGCGTCCTGGGACTGTTCGTTGGCGGTGAGGAAAATGATGGGGGTCAGCCGCGTTCGCTGGCTGCCGCGCATCAGGCGTGCGACTTCGAAACCGTCCATGCCCGGCATCTGCACATCCAGCAGCACCAGATCGATGTCGTGTTCAAGCAACAGGCTGAGGGCTTCGAAACCGGAAGCCGCGGTCATGACCTGCCAGTCCTGGCGCTGCAGCAACGCGCGCATGCTGATCAGATTTTCAGGGTAATCATCAACGATCAAAAGGACGGAGCTGCCTTCACCTGGCTGGGTTTGCGCGCATTCCATGCTGCTTCTCTTGTCGGGACATCCAATCGGGACGCGGCCGGTTTCTCGTGAAAACCGTACTGTTTCTGAGCCTTCACTCTAGTCCTGGATCCGAAAAAGCAGTAGCTGTCATCAGGCCATCATTTAACCAAACCGGTAAGTAGCCGACTAACGGTCATCGCTGCAGCCCCCGAAAACCGGGAAACATGGCATTTCGACAGGATGTTGGCGCCAATCATCCGCCAGACGGCCGTTAACAAAAAATCCCTCTACGCTTATAAAGGCCGCCCCCAAGAGGCGCGGGCTAGAGCTTCTGGCACGCGCGTGCAGCAGAAACAGAGTGGAAGAACCGACATGATCGACCTCGCAACCTGGAACCTCAGCGTTCCCGTTGGCAGCCCGCCACACACCGTCGAAACCTCCAGACTGGTGAACGGCTTCAAGGATCAGTACTTCCATTCCGACACCGGCACCCTGTTCTTCTGGTCCCCGGTGACCGGTTCGAAAACCGAAAACGCGATCTACCCGCGCACTGAACTGCGCGAAACCTACAGCAACGGCACCCTGCGCAACTGGTACTACCCCGACGCCGACAACCTGCTGCGCGCGACTCTTTCGGTCAACAAGGTGCCCAGCTCCGGGAAGATCGTTATCGGGCAGATTCATGCCTATGAAAGCCAGAAGCCGATGCTCAAGCTTGAGTACCAATACAAAGAAAAAACCGAGACCGGCAACCTGGTAATCAAACTGCGCACCCATCCGGATCAGGACGAAAGCCGCGTCATCACCCTCGCCACCGGAATCAAACTGAATAGCGAATTCAATTACCTCATTCACCTGAGCCCCGGCGGTGCGCTGGGTGTTAGTGCGGCCGGGTATCAGTGGGACTCGCAGATCAGCGCGACCTGGCGCAACAAGCCGCTGTATTTCAAGGCCGGCGTGTATGTGCAGGACAACACCGGATACACCAGCGAGGGTGGGCAGGTGACGTTCAGCAAGCTGGATATTGATCACGATAAATAACGGTGACGCGCACGTTTAAGGCTGCTGTTTAAAGGCAGTGCGCGTAACGTCCCGAAGCCTACAACGGCTTGCGTCGCTGCCTACCACTACGCCAGAATCCGCCGGCTTGTGCGCCTGGAGGGCCATCGGTAACTTGATTCGGGTCACTGATTCGCAGTGATCGGGTTTAGTAGCCTGTGGTGTTTTCAGCTAGGTGCAACGCGCTGTCCATCAGACATTCCAGTCTGACTGCGATGGTGGCTGTGCGCAGGGCGCTTCGGCGCGCCGGTCAATGCTGAATACTCCCCGGTCTACTAACCTGCGCACAGCTGCCACCCTTCTTTTAGTAGGGAAGGACCGGCAGCTCCTTACAGGAGTTTTCAGCATATGTTCAAACCTACGCCTAACTCGCCAGAAACAGATCTGGCCTCCCCCTACGATTCCCTCGACCCCAAAAAACTCAACGAAGCCGCCGAACGCGCCCTCGACCACTACCTCTGCCCCGGCGCCCGCATCATGGCCACGGTCAACGAACCCGACCCCATGTACTTCGCCAACCCCGCCTGCAACACCGAGTCCCTGCTGGCCAACGCCAGCGAAACCCTCAGCTCCGCCAGCGAAATGCTCAACAACTTCGCCGCGATACTCCCGACATCCCACCGCAAAACCGCGCTGGGTATTGCACAAGTGGTGATGCTTGGTGAATTGGCGGTGAATCAGGCGCTGGATAATGTCGAGCCGAAAAACTAATCGACGGCTGGGACGCGCAACCTTAAGAAAGAGGAACCCGCCAAAGGCGGGTTCTTTGGCAATATCCGCAAAGGGTTAGAATATGCCTTCACGAAGCGCAATAAACTGACATAGCCTCCTAGCAACTAAAAAACTGATCTTTTAAGAGCCCATCGAAATAAAACCTAAAGCTACAAACCATAAAAAACTGTCAACTTTGACAGTTGCCACCAATCTAAAAAAAAACAAACCATAGACTCATATCCAGATGGAGAGTCTTGAAATGCCAACTACTATCACACCCGTGGGATCCCAAAGCCCTATACCTACAAACGGCCCAGTCAACAGCTTACCTTTACCGACCTCCATCGTTAGTAGCGCAGCAGTCGCGCCCGCCCCTCATCTTGAAGCTTATATAGAAAACGGCCAGGAATGCTTCAGAGCCATAGCAGTATTGCCAAAAAACACAAGACCACTCGACACTATTTGCTTTTCATTGAAGAGTAACACCCAGCCCACAAAAAATTTTAACTTTGGAGGCGGATTAGTCGACGGCTACTTCGAGACCAGGGAAATCATTAACAACAAAGGCCTGTGCATTTCATCCTACTCCATAGACAACATGAAAAACATGGGCGTCACAAACGGAACTTATAGACTAACTTTCACACAAAAAAACTCTACCGGAACCACGGTAGTTTCATCCTTAGCCAATAGCTATTCGATCACTGTATAACTTAAAAATCAAAAACCTGGGAAATCTACGACCACGTCTTGTCAATGCATCCAGCTCTGGGAGCAAAAACACCTGACAACCCAGCATAATCACGAGCAAACCAAATAAAACTTCCACTTAACTCAATAAATAACTACACCAGCGAAAGGAATTACGAAATGAAATCTTTTATCGAAGAGAACGACTTAGCATGGATTGAGCTAGACCAGTATATTATTTCCGGAACAGTAAAAAAAATATCCAATGAAGGCATAATTATACAAACCGCCTCTGATGAGACTGAGGCAGTTTCTTCAGACACCATAATCCGCATGCATTCAATACACAAAGAACCTTTCGAAATCATAACCAAATATCCCTACGAAGAATTTATCGATATAGATGGATTTTTTTCTAGCGATACTAATAAAGCCATTCCCATCGGACACTTACTAACGAAAAAACCTGGGTACCCCGACTCCATCCCACCGACATGGAATGATAATATTAAATTATGGTTCCACTCATCCGGAGGCAAATGCCCATGCGGATGCGGAGGAGGTCTTAGTTCATCAGCAGACTCTCTACAAAAATAATTCTAAAAAACCTTAAAGGGAAGGAGTTGTGAATTAATTGAATCAATTGGGAACTGCAAAAAAACGGGACAAATCCTGGAAACTTAAGGGGACAACTTAAGGGGACAGATTTATTTATCTGCTGATCGATTAAATTAACCTGCCCCCCGCTTTACTTTAGTTTCAACTCAGCCGACAGCTATCAAATAAGGGTCGTGCCGATTGGCTTTCGCTTCATTCCTGTGCCAACGGAGTCATTCAGCGCCACTACCCGACCCGCATCCCATTCCCGCTTCATATCAGTAAACAACTCACCGTTCACTCGCGCCTGATGATTCGCCAACGCTTGAGTCATCGCCTCGGCAATACGCTCGATAATCAAGGATGGCTTTTCCACTAAATAAAAACGGGACAATAAAAACGGGACAGATTTATTTATAATCAAAGGGGACAGATTTTATTTAACCGCCACCTCACTCCGAAACTGCTACAAGCTGCGCAGTTCATGGAAATGTCACCCATATCGGACTTCGGCCAAGCCAATCCGGATTTTGTCCGTTATAGGTGACATTTCATGCAGCAGAAATATGAGCTCGCCATGAAAACTCAGGCAAAAAGAAACCCGCCTCTCGGCGGGCTTCTTTTAAATCATCTCAATACCCAGTCTCAATTGACCTTGGCGTTCAACTCCCCCTTCAAATAACGCTGATACATACTTTCCAGCGAGATCGGCTTGATCTTCGAAGCGTTGCCGGCAGTACCAAAAGCTTCGTTAGGTTTCTTTGATGTCACCGCCGTACTGGTTGATGATCGCCAGCCACTCTTGTGGAGCCGACGAGAAACCGTGCATCACCAGGTGGGTGTTCGGGATGCGTTTGTGGATTTCATTGATGCAGTCGTTGCCACACGTCTACGTTAGGCCCACGAAACAACACGATCACTAGAATGTTGTGCTAACGTAACATCTATCTATTTATGTTCCGGTAAAAGCACATGGATTATTTTCTGCTGATCGCTCGCCTTGGCAGCCAGTTGCGCGAAAAACGCATCGGCCGAGGCCTGACCCAAGCTCAGCTTGCCGACCTCGCCGGGCTGACACGTTACAAGGTCATCGCCGTAGAAAAAGGCACCCTTTCTGTCGGCATGATCGCCTATGCGCGCGTCCTGGGTGCTCTGGATTGCGAACTCGCTGTCGTTCCTGCCGCCATGCCGACCCTTGAAGAACTTGGGGACTTATTCGAATGAAAATGACCTCTCTCAAAGTCAGCACACCTGAGGGGCATAGCGGCAGGCTTTTCAGCGACAAAGAGGACTTCACGTTCCGTTATCACGAAGACGCATCGCCAGAAATGGCGATCAGCCTGTCGATGCCGGTACGTCATGACGAGTTTCGCCGGCGCGAGCTCCATCCTGTTTTTCAGATGAACCTGCCGGAAGGCTACGTGCTGGAGCAGTTGCGCAATCGCTTGGCCAAGACTGTGAATGTCGACCCGATGCTGTTATTGGCGCTTTCCGGCAGCACTTCGCCCATCGGCAGGGTTCAAGTGCGCTCTGAAACGGTTGATGCCTTGCTGGAAGAGCAACAATTTCCAGGAGAGAAACTTGAGGAGATTCTGACGTGGGACGGCACGGAGGATATCTTCGCCGGCCTTATGGATCGCTACATCCTGCGGGCGGGTATCTCAGGTGTTCAGCCAAAATTACTGGTTCCGGAACAACAAGAAACCGCGTTACCCCGCGTGACCTCGAAAACTTCGGACTTGATTATCAAAAGTGGCCGAGACGAGTTTCCGGGTCTGGCGGTCAACGAATTCCTTTGCATGTCCATGGCAAAGGAGGCGGGTATTCCTGTTCCGCCGTTTTACCTTTCCGACAATGCCAAGCTGTTTGTCATGCGCCGCTTCGACCGCGACGATCAGCTCAACCCGATCGGGTTTGAAGACATGGCGGTGTTGATGGGGTTGTCGGCCAGCCAGAAGTACAGCAAAAGCTATGCGGCCATTGCCAAGGCCATCCGCGTGTACTGCCCGGCCGAGCATGTACGCGCATCACTCGATCAACTTTTCGATAGCGTTGCCCTGAGCTGCATTGTCGGGAATGGCGACGCTCATTTGAAAAACTTTGGATTGCTTTACTCCGAACCGACTCAGCGCGACGCGCGCCTGGCGCCGGCTTACGACATCGTCAACACCACGGCTTATATTCCGGAGGATGTATTGGCTCTGGATCTGGCGGGCAACAAATCGATGTTTGCCTCGCGACAGGGTTTGCTGGAGTTTGCCCACACTTGTGAGATCGAGCGGCCTCGGGAGCGAATTCAGCGATTGCTTGCCTCGGTTGAAGCCGTGCTTGCGCGCTATCCCCAGTATCGGGAACAGGCGCCTCATGTGGTCAGTGCCATTGAGCAGGCAGCAGCGCCGTTTGCTCTGATTTTTGAATAACCTCGAAGATATCGTCACTCATAAAAAATCCGCCTCTCGGCGGATTTTTTATTCAATCAGCTCAACACCCAGTCTCAATTGACCTTGGCGTTCAACTCACCCTTCAGATAACGCTGATACATGCTTTCCAGCGAGATCGGCTTGATCTTCGAAGCGTTGCCGGCAGTGCCGAAAGCTTCGTAACGAGCGATACATACATCGCGCATCGCCTTGACGGTTTCGCCGAAGAATTTACGCGGGTCGAATTCGCTCGGGTTGGTGGCCATCAGGCGACGCATGGCGCCGGTGGAAGCCAGACGCAGGTCGGTGTCGATGTTGACCTTGCGCACGCCGTGCTTGATGCCTTCGACGATTTCTTCAACCGGTACGCCGTAGGTTTCTTTGATGTCGCCGCCGTACTGGTTGATGATCGCCAGCCACTCTTGTGGAACCGACGAGGAACCGTGCATCACCAGGTGGGTGTTCGGGATGCGTTTGTGGATTTCCTTGATGCGGTCGATGGCCAGCACGTCACCGGTAGGTGGCTTGGTGAACTTGTAGGCACCGTGGCTGGTGCCGATGGCGATGGCCAGGGCGTCGACCTGAGTCTTCTTGACGAAGTCAGCGGCTTCTTCCGGGTCGGTCAGCATCTGGCTATGGTCCAGAACGCCTTCGGCACCGATGCCGTCTTCTTCACCGGCCATGCCGGTTTCCAGCGAACCCAGGCAACCCAGCTCGCCTTCAACCGAAACGCCGCAGGCGTGAGCCATGGCGACGGTTTGTTGGGTTACGCGGACGTTGTATTCGTAGTCGGTCGGGGTCTTGCCGTCTTCGCCGAGGGAGCCGTCCATCATCACCGAGCTGAAGCCCAGTTGAATGGAGCGCTGGCAGACGTCAGGGCTGGTGCCGTGGTCCTGGTGCATGCACACCGGGATGTGCGGGAATTCTTCGATCGCGGCCAGGATCAGGTGACGCAGGAACGGCGCGCCGGCGTATTTGCGGGCGCCGGCCGAAGCCTGAACGATCACCGGGGAGTCAGTCTTGTCAGCGGCTTCCATGATGGCGCGCATCTGCTCAAGGTTGTTGACGTTGAAGGCTGGAACGCCGTAGCCGAACTCGGCTGCGTGGTCCAGCATCTGGCGCATGCTGATAAGTGCCATTGTGTGTGTCTCTCCCGGTTTGGGTCGTTAATCGTGCCAGCCTGCCGGAGCGGCGGCGGCTATTCAAGTGATTGCAGATCGGGGGTTGAGGCCCGGCCTGGTGATTCGATAAAGCAAATTCTGTTTTATTCGGCTTTGCAGCCCCGGCCGATCAGATCATTGGTTGCGACCCAGTAAACCAGTCCTTCATTACCTTTGATGTGAAACGCCAGCATGTCGTCGCTGTACAACGTGCCCGAGGCGCCCGGCTCTTCTTTCAGGCGATAGACCTGATCGCCACCGCCCAGTCGCACATCGACTGCCTTCTGGCCGGCGTCGGTGTAGCGCCACAGCACCTTGGCCTGACTGTCGCAGGTCCAGGTGGTCCAGTTATCCACAGGGGCGGACGACTGGAACGGGTTCCACTGCGCGCAACCACCCAACAATCCCAGTGCCGCAACGGCGATCAAGCCTTTCATCCGTGTTCCTCGACCGGCAGCGCACGCCGCCGGCCCTGAGTTAAAGAGTCAGACCGGTCAAGGGCAACCATGTTCCTTGGCCGGGGTTTGCGTCTCGTATTTGTCCAGGCCTTCCGGCCCCGAGCGCTTGTTCAGCACCGGGTTGGTTTCGGCCTGCCAGTCGGCCTGGTAGCAGCCTTTCTGTGCCTCGCCGGGGGCCGGCTCCGGCGCAGCCTTCGGGTTACTCCCGCAGGCTGCCAATGTACCGGTCAGCAACAACAGCGCTAACGACTTGACCATCTGAACACTCCTTTGCCTGGCCAATCGGGCGGCCTCAGGCCTTGGCCCGGCTTTCCAGGACTTCAACGGCCGGCAGCACCTTGCCTTCGACGAATTCGAGGAACGCGCCACCGCCGGTGGAAATGTAGGAGATCTTTTCCGCCACGCCATATTTATCGATGGCCGCCAGGGTGTCGCCACCGCCGGCAATCGAGAACGCCGCGCTATCAGCGATGGCCTGGGCCAGCACTTTGGTGCCGTTGCCGAACTGGTCGAATTCGAACACCCCGACCGGGCCGTTCCACAGAATGGTTTTCGAGGACTTCAGCAGTTCGGCGAAGTTGGCGGCGGTTTGCGGGCCGATGTCGAGGATCATGTCGTCAGCAGCCACATCAGCGATCAGCTTCACGGTCGCTTCAGCGCTTTCAGCGAATTCCTTGGCAACCACCACGTCCACCGGCAACGGCACGCTGACCTTGGCGGCAATGGCGCGCGCGGTGTCCAGCAGGTCTGGCTCGTACAGTGACTTGCCGACCGGGTGACCGGCAGCGGCCAGGAAGGTGTTGGCGATGCCGCCGCCGACGATCAGTTGATCGCAGATCTGGCTCAGGCTGTTCAGCACGTCGAGTTTGGTCGAGACCTTGGAACCGGCAACGATGGCCGCCATCGGCTTGGCCGGTGCGCCCAGAGCCTTGCCCAGTGCGTCGAGTTCAGCGGCCAGCAGCGGGCCGGCAGCGGCGACCTTGGCGAACTTCGCTACGCCGTGGGTCGAACCTTCGGCGCGGTGAGCAGTACCGAAAGCGTCCATCACGAACACGTCGCACAGGGCAGCGTATTGCTGGGCCAGTTCGTCGGCGTTCTTTTTCTCGCCCTTGTTGAAGCGCACGTTTTCGAACAGCACGATGTCGCCGGCCTTGACGTCAACGCCGCCCAGGTAATCGGCCACCAGCGGCACTTCGCGGCCCAGGGCCTTGCTCAGGTAGTCGGCGACAGGCTTGAGGCTGTTCTCGGCGGAGAATTCGCCTTCGGTCGGACGACCCAGGTGCGAGCAGACCATCACGGCCGCGCCTTTTTCCAGGGCCAGCTTGATGGTCGGCAGCGAAGCCAGGATACGCGCATCGCTGGTGACAACACCGTCCTTGACTGGGACGTTGAGGTCTTCGCGGATCAATACGCGCTTACCTTGCAGATCGAGGTCGGACATCTTCAACACGGTCATGGGTCGCACTTCCTACGGTTTTTTTGAAGTCGCTGTCTGCAGATAGTGTTCTGCAACATCCAGCATTCGGTTGGCAAAACCCCATTCGTTGTCGAACCAGGCCAGGATGTTCACCAGCCGAGGGCCGGAAACGCGGGTCTGACTGGCATCGACGATGGCCGAATGTGGGTCATGGTTGAAATCACAACTTGCGTGGGGCAGCTCGGTGTAGGCCAGCAGACCTTTGAGCGGGCCGCTGGTGGCAGCCTCGCGCAGGATCCGGTTGACCTCGCCGGCGTCGGTGTCGCTCGCGGTCTGCATCGTGATGTCGAGGCAGGACACGTTGACCGTCGGCACGCGTACGGCTTTGGCTTGGATTCGCCCGGCAAGTTCCGGCAGCAGGCGCTCGATACCACGAGCCAGACCGGTGGACACCGGGATCACCGACTGGAACGCCGAACGGGTGCGGCGCAGGTCTTCGTGGTGATAGGCGTCGATCACCGGCTGATCGTTCATCGCCGAGTGAATCGTGGTGATCGACACAAATTCCAGGCCGATCGCCTTGTCCAGCAGACGCAACAGCGGCACGCCGCAGTTGGTGGTGCAGGAGGCGTTGGACACCAGCAGTTCGTCGCCGGTCAGGCAATCCTGATTGACGCCGTAGACGATGGTGGCGTCGACATCCGCCTCGCTGGCCATCGGCTGCGAAAACAGCACCCGCGGCGCGCCGGCGTCGAGGAAACGCTGGCCGTCTTCACGCGTGTGGTAGGCGCCGGAGCATTCGAGCACCAGATCGACGCCAAGGGACGCCCAATCGATGCCTTCGGGGGTGGAACTGCGCAGGACTTTCACGCAGTTGCCATTGATATGCAGACAATCGCCGTCGACCTTCACCTCGCCCGGGAACCGGCCGTGGGTGGAGTCGAAGCGTGTCAGGTATTCGATGCTGGCCATGTCGGCCAGATCGTTGATCGCGACAATTTCAAACCCGGCCTTATCGCCTCGCTCGAACAACGCACGCAAGACGCAACGACCAATCCGGCCGTAGCCGTTGAGTGCAACTTTGTAGGGACGCGGTTGAGGCATGGGGTTCTCGATTACCGTGCAGATTCAGTTACAGCATTGCCTGAACCTCCGCTTTCGCGAGCAAGCCCGCTCCCACAGGGGAATGCATTCCAATGTGGGAGCGGGCTTGCCCGCGAAGACGTCAGTTCAGACGACATCCTTTCTGGATCAGTCTCAGTCTTCCAGCAGCTCTTCAGCCTGACCCAGGATGTTTTCCAGGGTGAAGCCGAACTCTTCGAACAGTGCCGAAGCCGGAGCCGATTCGCCGTAGGTGGTCATGCCGATCACGCGACCTTCCAGACCCACGTACTTGAACCAGAAGTCGGCGTGGGCCGCTTCGATCGCGATACGTGCGCCAACCTGCAACGGCAGGACCGATTGCTTGTAGCTGGCGTCCTGAGCGTCGAACGCGCTGGTGCACGGCATGGAAACCACGCGCACCTTGCGGCCCTGCTCGGTCAGTTTGTCGTAGGCCTGAACGGCCAGACCGACTTCCGAACCGGTGGCGATCAGGATCAGCTCAGGCTCGCCTGCGCAGTCCTTCAGCACGTAACCACCACGGCGGATGTCGGCGATCTGGCCGGCATCACGGGTTTGATGCTGCAGGTTCTGACGGGAGAAGATCAGCGCCGACGGGCCGTCCTTGCGCTCCAGAGCGTTTTTCCAGGCCACGGCCGATTCAACGGCATCGGCTGGACGCCAGGTGTCGAGGTTCGGCGTGCTGCGCAGGCTGGTCAGTTGCTCGATCGGCTGGTGCGTCGGGCCGTCTTCGCCCAGACCGATGGAGTCGTGGGTGTAGACGTGGATCACACGCTGCTTCATCAGAGCGGACATGCGCACCGCGTTGCGGGCGTATTCCATGAACATCAGGAAGGTCGCGCCGTAAGGCACCAGACCGCCGTGCAGGGCAACGCCGTTCATGATCGCGGTCATGCCGAATTCGCGCACGCCGTAGTACATGTAGTTGCCGCTGGCGTCTTCGGCGCTGACGCCTTTGCAGCCTTTCCACAGAGTCAGGTTGGAACCGGCCAGGTCAGCCGAACCGCCCAGCACTTCCGGCAGCAGCGGGCCGAACGCGTTCAGGGCGTTCTGGCTGGCTTTACGGCTGGCGATTGTTTCGCCCTTGGCCGCGACTTCGGCGATGTAGGCATCGGCCTTCTCGGAGAAGTCAGCCGGCAGTTCGCCGCTCAGGCGACGGATCAGTTCGTTGGCTTCGGTCGGGAATGCGGCGGAGTAGGCAGCAAAACGCTGGTCCCACTCGGACTCGACGGCGCGGCCCTTTTCCTTGGCATCCCACTCGGCATAGATGTCGGCCGGGATTTCGAACGGACCGTGGTTCCAGTTCAGCGCCTGACGGGTCAGGGCGATTTCCGCGTCACCCAGCGGGGCGCCGTGGCAATCTTCCTTGCCCTGCTTGTTCGGCGAACCGAAACCGATGGTGGTCTTGCAGCAGATCAGGGTCGGCAGCGGGCTCTTGCGAGCGGTCTCGATGGCGGTCTTGATCTCTTCCGGGTCGTGACCGTCGACGTTGCGGATCACCTGCCAGTTGTAGGCTTCGAAACGCTTCGGCGTGTCATCGGTGAACCAGCCTTCGACTTCGCCGTCGATGGAGATGCCGTTGTCATCGTAGAAGGCGATCAGCTTGCCCAGGCCCAGGGTACCGGCCAGGGAAGCGACTTCGTGGGAAATGCCTTCCATCATGCAGCCATCACCCAGGAACACGTAGGTGTGGTGGTCGACGATGTTGTGGCCAGGACGGTTGAACTGCGCGCCCAGTACCTTTTCAGCCAGGGCGAAGCCCACGGCGTTGGCCAGACCCTGACCCAGCGGGCCGGTAGTGGTTTCAACGCCCGGGGTGTAACCGAATTCCGGGTGGCCCGGGGTGCGGCTGTGCAGTTGACGGAACTGTTTCAGGTCGTCGATCGACAGGTCGTAGCCGGTCAGGTGCAGCAGCGAGTAGATCAACATCGAGCCGTGGCCGTTGGACAGCACGAAGCGGTCACGGTCGGCGAAGGATGGATTGCTCGGGTTGTGCTTGAGGTAGTCGCGCCAAAGCACTTCGGCAATATCTGCCATACCCATAGGGGCACCGGGATGGCCGCTGTTGGCTTTTTGCACGGCATCCATGCTGAGGGCACGAATGGCGTTGGCACGCTCACGACGGCTAGGCATCGCTGATCTCCTGGGTGTGAATAGATTGAAACGGAAAAAAGGAGGGCATTTTCCCTCACCCGAGCGCCTCGGGGCAATGACAGATAGTCATCCGGAGGCGTTTTTCCAATGGATAACATCGGTTTCGGCTGGTGAAACCTTTCCGCTGTTCGTCTGTAGAGTTAACCGGTCAGTGAGAAGTGCAATAAAAAGTGCCACCCATCGAGCAATATCAAAACTTTTTGATATTGGCCTTGCGGTGTTTTCCGGCCGTCTCTAGACTGCTGGCCCTATGAACTTACGCGTGCCTTCCATTCGCCATGACGATTGCGACGAGCTGGCGGCCCTGTGCAAGGCCGGCGGTGATCCGCTGCGGCTGAATGTATTGCGCGCCCTGGCCAACGATTCGTTCGGCGTTCTGGAACTGGCGCAGATTTTCGATATCGGCCAGTCCGGCATGAGCCATCACCTCAAGGTGTTGGCACAGGCGGATCTGGTGGCGACTCGCCGCGAAGGCAATGCGGTTTTCTATCGCCGCGCCCTGCCCCACACCGAGTTGCTGGGCGGCAAGTTGCACGCGGCGTTGTTAGAAGAAGTCGACAATCTGGCGCTGCCGGCCGACGTGGAAACACGAATCGCACAGGTCCATGGGCAGCGTGCTGCCAACAGCCAGGACTTTTTCGCTCGGGTCGCGGAGAAATTCCGCGCCCAGCAGGATTTGATTGCCGGCCTGCCGCAGTACCGTGAAAGCGTGCTGGCCCTGCTCGACAAACTGAACTTCAATGGCGCTGCCACGGCCATTGAAGTCGGCCCCGGCGATGGTGCATTCCTGCCGGAACTGGCGCGTCGCTTCGGCACCGTAACCGCACTGGACAACAGCGCGGCGATGCTCGAACTGGCCCGCCAGGTATGTGAACGTGAAACGCTGACTAACGTCAGCCTGCAATTGGCCGATGCATTGAATGGCGTGAGCCTTCAGGCCGATTGCGTGGTGTTGAACATGGTGTTGCACCATTTCGCCGCGCCGGCCGAAGCGCTCAAGCACATGGCCAGCCTGCTGCAACCGGGCGGTAGCCTGCTCGTGACAGAGTTATGTAGCCACAACCAGAGTTGGGCCAGGGAGGCCTGCGGTGATCTGTGGTTGGGGTTTGAACAGGACGATCTGGCCCGTTGGGCCACCGCTGCGGGACTCGTTCCCGGGGAAAGCCTCTATGTAGGCTTACGTAATGGTTTCCAGATCCAGGTCCGCCACTTTCAGCGGCCGGCTGGCGACACTCACCATCGGTAAATTCAGGAAAACATCGAGATGAGCGAATACTCCCTCTTCACCTCCGAGTCCGTGTCTGAAGGACACCCGGACAAAATCGCCGACCAGATTTCCGATGCAGTGCTGGACGCCATCATCGCCCAGGACAAACACGCACGCGTTGCGGTGGAAACCCTGGTCAAGACCGGCGTGGCCATCGTTGCCGGTGAAGTGACCACCAGCGCCTGGGTCGACCTGGAGCAGATCGTTCGTGACGTGATCTGCGACATCGGCTACACCAGCTCCGACGTCGGCTTCGACGGCGCTACCTGCGGCGTGATGAACATCATCGGCAAGCAGTCCCCTGACATCAACCAGGGCGTTGACCGTGCCAAGCCTGAAGATCAGGGCGCCGGCGACCAGGGCCTGATGTTCGGCTACGCCAGCAACGAAACCGACGTGCTGATGCCAGCACCGATCACCTTCTCGCACCAGCTGGTGCAGCGTCAGGCCGAAGCCCGTAAATCGGGTCTGCTGCCTTGGCTGCGTCCGGACGCCAAGTCGCAAGTGACCTGCCGTTACGAAGGCGGCAAGGTTGTGGGTATCGACGCTGTTGTTCTGTCGACCCAGCACAACCCTGAAGTGTCGTACAACGACCTGCGCGAAGGCGTGATGGAGCTGATCGTCAAGCACGTACTGCCTGCCGAACTGCTGAGCAAGGACACCCAGTTCCACATCAACCCGACCGGCCAGTTCATCATCGGCGGCCCGGTGGGTGACTGCGGTCTGACCGGTCGCAAGATCATCGTCGACAGCTACGGCGGCATGGCCCGTCACGGCGGTGGCGCGTTCTCCGGCAAGGATCCATCGAAGGTTGACCGTTCGGCTGCCTACGCTGGCCGTTACGTTGCCAAGAACATCGTGGCTGCCGGCCTGGCCGAGCGTTGCGAGATCCAGGTTTCCTACGCGATCGGTGTGGCTCAGCCTACTTCGATCTCGCTGAACACCTTCGGCACCGGCAAGATCAGCGATGACAAGATCATCAAGCTGGTCCGCGAAGTGTTCGACCTGCGTCCATACGCAATCACTACCATGCTCGACCTGCTGCACCCGATGTACCAGGAAACCGCAGCCTACGGCCACTTCGGCCGTGCTCCGCAGACCAAGACTGTTGGCGAAGACACCTTCTCCACTTTCACCTGGGAAAAAACCGACCGCGCCGACGCTCTGCGTTCCGCTGCCGGCCTGTAATTTTCCTGTCGGTACAAAAAGCCCCGCACGGTTCGCCGTGCGGGGCTTTTTCATGGCCGCGAAACACCCGGCAAAACAGCCGACCGGCCCGCCGGAAAATCCCGGCTAGCCTTCAGGTATCTCCCTGAGCAAGGACGCTCACGATGCTTGCCACACTGCGCCTGTTTTGCATTTTCCTGCTGCTCTGCGCCCACCTCAGCGCCTTCGCTGGCGATTGCCCCACTTGGCCAGCCGACCGGGCCCAAAGCGAAATCACTGCCCTGCAACAGCAGATCGATCAATGGGACGACGCCTATCACCGCGAAGGCCGGTCACTGATCGCTGATGAACTCTACGATCAGTCCCGCACCCGGCTCGGCGAATGGCGCCAGTGCTTCAAACTTCCATCACCGGCCAAGCCGTTACGCACCGCATCAGGCCCGGTCGCGCACCCGATCGTCCACACCGGCCTCGACAAACTTCACGAGGCTACAGACATCGAAGCCTGGCTGCGCGACCGCAAGGACGTCTGGGCACAACCCAAGGTCGATGGCGTGGCCGTCACGCTGATCTATCGCGCCGGGCGGTTGCAGCAGGCGATCAGTCGCGGCGACGGCATTCGCGGGCAGGACTGGACCGCATCGGCACAGAAGATCAACGCCATTCCCCGGCAACTGTCCCAACCGCTGGATCTGTCGGTGCAGGGCGAACTCTATTGGCGACTGAACGACCATATCCAGGCCCGAGCAGGCAGCGCCAACGCCCGCGCAACAATTGCAGGCCTGATGGGGCGCAAGGATCTCAGTATCGAACAGGCAGCGGGCATCGGGCTGTTTGTCTGGGACTGGCCGCTGGGGCCGAACAGCCTGACAGAGCGAATCACGGGGCTGGCAACACTGGGCTTCACCACGACAGAACCTTACAGCCAACCCGTCAGTGGCCTTGCCGATGCGCAGCAGTGGCGCGACCACTGGTATCGCTCGCCACTGCCTTTCGCCAGTGACGGTGTCGTATTGCGTCAGAGCCAGCGTCCTGCTGCCGAACGCTGGCAGGCGCGCTCGCCTTACTGGGCCGTGGCCTGGAAGTATCCGTTCGCCCAGGCGCTTGCCGATGTGCGGAAGGTCGATTTCAAGGTCGGCCGCACCGGACGTATCACCCCCGTACTGGAACTGGCGCCGGTCATGCTCGATGACCGCCAGATCAGACGGGTCAGCGTCAGCTCGCTCAAACGCTGGCAGGAACTGGACATTCGTCCCGGCGATCAAGTGGCGATCAGCCTGGCCGGTCTGACGATTCCGCGACTCGACAGCGTCGTGCTGCGCAGCACGGAACGCGTCGAATTGAACGTTCCTCTCGCCAGCGACTTTCACCCGCTAAGCTGCTGGCAACCGACGCCCGGGTGCGAAAGTCAGTTCCTCGCGCGCCTGACCTGGCTTGGCGGCAAGCAAGGGCTGGCACTGCCCCATGTCGGTCGCGGTACGTGGGAGAAACTTCTGGATACAGGCCGCCTGAACAACCTGCTGGATTGGTTGGCCCTCGACGAGCCAGAGCTTGCTAAGATTGCCGGCCTCGGCGAGCGCAGCAGCGCCCGCCTGCTCCACAGTTTTCACAGCGCTCGCCAGCGGCCGTTCACCCAGTGGCTCAAGGCCCTCGGGCTGCCGCCGACCGGTCAGGCCTCTTTGGCTGATTCATGGCAAGCGCTGGCACAACGAAATACCGAACAATGGCAGGCAGAACCCGGAATCGGCCCCGGTCGCGCGGCGCAATTGAGCGCTTTTTTCCGCGACCCGCAGGTGCTGGCCCTGAGTGAAACCTTACGCGCCGCCGGAATCGACGGTTTCTGAACATGCATCCCGGCAAGCCGGGAACCCAACGGTCGCCGAAGCGCTCCAACAGCGCAGTGCTTTCCCGACCCGATTGCCTTTGCACATGGAGCTTTTATGAAATTTCTCGCACCGCTCGCCATGCTGACTCTTTGCGCCGTAATGGCCACCCCCGCAATGGCTGGCGAAGACGCCCCGGGCCTGACCGGCTGTGCCGCCAAGAAGCAAGGCATCATCAATCAGATCGAACAGGCCAAATCCCGTGGCAACGCCGACCAGCAGGCCGGCCTCGAAACGGCCCTGCGCGAAGTCACCGAACACTGCACCGACGCCGGCCTGAAGAAGGAACGTGAAAACAAGGTGCTCGACGCCAAGCACGAAGTGAGCAAGCGCCAGGCCGATCTCGACAAGGCCATGAAGAAAGGCGACCCGGAGAAGATCGACAAGCGCAAGAACAAGCTCGCCGAGTCGCGCAAGGAATTGCAGGACGCGCTGGACGAACTGGACAAGTAATCCGGCAGGCAATGTGCGGTGAAAGAGTCCTCTCCGTCACCGCACCTGAGGATCAATGATCCCGAAACTCTTTATGACAGGCACTGCAGGCATCTTCGACCTTCTGCACCGCCGGCCCCAGGTTGCTGGCCTTGTACGGTTGAACCTTGCTGGCGACTACCAGTTCACCGGTGGCCGCCTCGAGGGTACGGGCCATTTCCTGGAAACGTGCCTGTCGCTGCCAGACATCGTCCTTGGCGCTGGTGTGATCTTCTTCGCGCACCGACGGGAAATGCTTCCACGGCTCATGGGACAGCGCATCGAGCTTGACCGCGCCTTCCGTGAATTTCGGCCCGTCGAAGGGGATGCGCCCGCGCAGCATGCCGCCCAGGTCTTCGCCGGTCTTGAGCATCTGTTTGAAGATCGCCTTGCGCTGACCCAGTGGGGAATTCGGGTCGACACCGCCGCAGGCGGACAAGGTCAGACAGGCCAGCAATACAACAGAAAGTCTTTTAAGAGTCATGGTGGCTTCAGGTCACGGAATTCGGCGGCCAGTATCCTCGCGTCACCGCCAAACACCAATAGCCCTATTAATAATATGGGTTGCTGGCGCGCATGGAGCACGCCTGCAACCGACACAGGAAATTCTCCATGAACAGCCGTTTCAAGGCCTGGCGTCACCCACTCATCGCAACCCTGCCGCTGCTGGCGATCCTTGCCGGCTGCACCGGGGGCGACAGTGCCAAGCCGAAAACCCACGCCCTGGCCACTTACTCCAGCGCCACCTGGGAAGCCCTGCCTGCGGTTTCCGACAACGATCTGGTGGCCGGATTCGGTTCATGGCGCAGCGCCTGCACCCGGCTCAAGGCTGACCCGGTCTGGGGCGCCACCTGTGCGGCGGCGGCCAATGTGCCGCAAAGCGCCGGCGACATCCGCAGCTTCCTCAAGCAGCACCTCGACGTCTTCGGTCTGCGCGCCGAGCACGACAATCCCAACGGTCTGATCACCGGTTACTACGAACCGGTCTACCCCGGCAGCCTGACGCAAACCGCGACCGCCAACGTGCCGGTGTACGGCGTGCCTGAAGACATGATCATCGTCTCCCTGGACAGCATTTACCCGGAGCTGAAAGGCAAGCGCCTGCGCGGACGCCTTGAGGGTCGCGTACTGAAACCTTACGACGACGCCGCGACCATCGAGAGCAAAGGCGTCAAGGCACCCGTGGTGGCGTGGCTGACCGACCCGATGAACCTGCAATTCCTGCAAATCCAGGGTTCAGGGCGGATTCAGACCGATGACGGCCGGCAACTGCGCATCGCCTACGCCGACCAGAACGGCCACCCGTACCGGCCGATCGGCCGCTGGCTGGTAGAACAGGGCGAGCTGAAGAAAGAAGACGTGACCATGGGCGCGATCAGCAACTGGGCCAAGGCCAACCCGTCGCGCATTCCGGAATTGCTCGGCAGCAACCCGAGCTATGTGTTCTTCACCCGCAACCCGGACAGCAACGAAGGCCCGCGCGGCTCGTTGAATGTGCCGCTGACCGCCGGTTACAGCGCGGCGGTGGATCGCAAGGTGATTCCGTTGGGCAGCCTGTTGTGGCTGTCGACCACTCGCCCTGACGGTACGGCACTGGTACGCCCGGTGGCTGCGCAGGACACCGGCGGCGCGATTGCCGGCGAAGTTCGTGCGGATCTGTTCTGGGGCACCGGCGATGCCGCCGGGCAATTGGCCGGCGACATGAAGCAGCAAGGGCAGATCTGGATGCTCTGGCCAAAAGGCGCAGCATTGCCGCAAGTACCGCAGGTGGCCGACAAGCAGTAAGCGAAACGCAAAGGATCGCAGGCCTCGTCAGCCTGCGATCCTTTCAGCGTCAGATTGAAACGAAGAAGAAACTGGCAATCAGCCCCATCCCGACAAACCACACCAGCGACCGCAGAATCGCCCAGTCCGCCAGATAGCAGATGATGTACAGCAGGCGACTGGTGATAAACAGCACTGCCAGCACATTGACCGTCACCAGCTGCGCCGTGCCCACCAGGTGCGCGACGATCACCGCCGCCGCAAAGGCCGGCGTCACTTCAAAACTGTTCAGTTGCGCCGCATGAGCCCGCCGGGCCACACCGTTCAGGCTTTCAAGAAAATCCCGGGGATCGTGATTGTCGCTGAGCCGGTAACCACCGACAGCCTTGGCCACGCCCGTGCACACATAGGGCAGAAAGATCGCAATGAAAACGCACCACAGAGCCACCGTCATAACGCCGTCCTTTTTCAGTTTTTAGAGTTGGCGGGTCAGAACTTCATCACCAGCATGCCGATCAGCACCAGCCCACAGGCTAAGAGCCGTGGCCGGCCGAAAGGTTCTTTCAGGTAGCGCATGCCGAACAGCACCACCAGAATCACGCTGATCTCGCGCAACGCCGCAGCCTCGGCAATCGAGCCCAACTGCATCGCCCACAGCACCAGAGCGTAGCTGAACAACACGCAGAACCCGACCGCCAGCCCCAGCTTCCATTGTTCGCGCCAGAACTGCAGGAACGCCGGCCGTTTGGCCACCCACGCCAGCAGCGGGAACGGCCAGGCGCTGAGCAGCGTGACCCAGACCAGGTAATCCAGCGGATGCGACCAGCGCCGCAACGCCTGGCCATCGATGTAGGTGTAGCAGCCGATGCACAGCCCGATCAGCGCCACCACCGGCAACATCGACCACGGCAGGTGTTTTCCGCCGCCGCCCTGCCAGAGCAGACAGGCCATGCCCAGCGGAATCAGCATGATCCCGAAGATCTGCTGGGTGGTCAGCACTTCGCCGGCGAAGATCAGGGTCAGCGCCAGTACCACCAGTGGCGACAAGCCGCGCATCAACGGATAGACCAGCCCCAGGTCGCCGACCCGATAGGCCTGGATCAACAGGTAGCGATAGAGCAACTCGAACGCCGCCGACGCCAGAATCCACGGCCAGATTTCCTGCGGCGGCAGGCTGATGAAAGGAAACGCCAGCGCGACGAACAACAGCGCCACGGTGTCCATGCAGGCCACCACCAGCAACCGCTCGGCGCTGAATTTGATCAGGGTATTCCACGCGGCGTGCAACAGCGCCGCCACCAACACCAGAGCTGTCGCCAGCACGTGTCACTCCTTCATTCTTGTTTTTGAACCCGAGCCATTTGATCAGGTCTTTGATTCGCGATGTGTCAGGCGCTGTTTATACGTCAAGCGACCTCACCGCACCCGGTTGCGCACAGACAAATGCCAAAAAAATCCTGCCCGGGCCACACAATTGTGCCCCCACCCGGTGTCTACCCATCCAACCCTTGCGCCCATGAACAGGCGCGCTGTCTTTTCACCCCCATCCAAAGGACCCCGGATGCTTGAACTTGTCGCCGCTTTCATCTGCCTCACCACCCTCCTCACTTTCGTGAATTTCCGCTTCATCGGTTTGCCTCCGACCATCGGCGTGATGGTTACCGCACTGATGTTTTCCCTGTTGCTGCAAGGCCTGAGCCTGCTGGGTTATCCCGGCCTCGAAGAGCGCGTGCAGCAACTGATCGGCCAGATCGACTTCGGTGATCTGCTGATGAACTGGATGCTGTCGTTCCTGCTGTTCGCCGGCGCCTTGCACGTCAACCTGAATGACCTGCGCAGCTATCGCTGGCCCATCGGCCTGCTGGCGACCTTCGGCGTACTGATCGCCACCGCCGTGATCGGCAGCCTCGCCTACTACATCTTCGCCCTGTTCGGCTGGCACGTGAGCTTCCTGTACTGCCTGTTGTTCGGCGCACTGATTTCCCCGACCGACCCGATCGCGGTGCTCGGCGTGTTGCGGACGGCCAACGCCTCGAAGCCGTTGAAGACCACCATCGTCGGCGAGTCGCTGTTCAACGACGGCACCGCCGTGGTGGTGTTCACCGTGTTGCTGGGCATCGCGCAACTGGGTGAGACCCCGACCGTCGGCGCCACCGCCATGCTGTTTGCCCATGAAGCCATCGGCGGCGTGCTGTTCGGCGGGCTGATCGGTTATCTGGTGTACCTGATGATCAAGAGCATCGAGCAACACCAGATCGAAGTCATGCTTACCCTGGCGCTGGTCATCGGCGGCTCGGCGATGGCCACCGAACTGCACGTCTCGGCGCCGATTGCGATGGTGGTCGCCGGTCTGATCATCGGTAACCTCGGTCGCAACCTGGCGATGAACGACATGACGCGCAAATACCTGGACGGTTTCTGGGAGTTGCTCGACGACATGCTCAACGCCCTGCTGTTCGCGCTGATCGGCATGGAGCTGTTGCTGCTGCCGTTCAACTGGCTGCACGTGGCGGCGGCAAGCCTGCTGGCGCTGGCGATTCTGCTGTCGCGCCTGCTCACCGTGGCCCCGGCCATTGTCCTGCTGCGGCGCTGGCGAACGGTGCCGCGCGGCACCATCCGCATCCTGACCTGGGGTGGCTTGCGTGGCGGGGTTTCGGTGGCGTTGGCGCTGGCCCTGCCGCTGGGCCCGGAGCGCGATCTGCTGCTGAGCATCACCTACATCGTGGTGCTGTCGTCGATCCTGCTGCAGGGGCTGACCATCGGCAAACTGGTCAAGCATGCGACTCGCAACGAGCCGGCCAACGTGGCCGAGCCCGCGCACCACTGATCATTTCCTGATCCGCTGCGGGTCGGGCTTTTCCGCCTGATCCGCAGACTCTTTCGGTTTGCCACTTTCGCTGCGGATCTGCGCATGGCTGATCAGGGCGAAGATGAAACTGCCTCCGATGATGTTCCCCGCCAGAGTCGGCCCGGCAAACACCGCCCAGAAATCACTCCACGGCAACTCGCCGGCAAACACCAGATACGACACCTCCGCCGAACCCACCACGATGTGGGTGAAGTCACCCAGCGCCATGAGGTAGGTGATGAGGATGATGATCCACATCTTCGCGCTCTCCATGGACGGGATCATCCAGACCATGGTGGCGATCATCCAGCCTGAAACGATGCCCTTGGCGAACATCTGGCTGGCGTGGTTTTCCATGACCTTGCGGCCGATTTCGAGGAAGGCGGCGTCGGTCTTGCTGTCGAAAATCGGCAGTTCGAGCATCACGTAGGCCACCAGAATCGTCCCGCACAGATTGCCGAACAGCACCACCGTCCAGAGTCGGATCAAGCGGCCGAAATTGCCGAGCGTCGGTTTGGTCATGACCGGCAGCACGGCGGTCAGGGTGTTTTCGGTGAACAGTTGCTGGCGAGCCAGAATCACCGCGAGGAAACCTGCGCAGTAGCCAAAACTGGCAATCACCTTGAATTCGTCGCCCTCGGGCAGACGGGAATTGAGCAGGCCCATGCCCATCAGTGACAAGCCCATGGTCAGCCCGGCTGCCAGCGCCGACCACCACAGCGCGGCGATGCTGCGCTCCAGTTCCTGATCACCCTGTTTGCGGATGATTTCATGCAGGACCGCCGCCCGGGGCGGCTGGTTTTTTTCGACTTCGTGTTGTTCCTTGGCCGAGAGGTCGGGGGTCTTGCCGTCTGTTGGCGTGGTCATGGCGGGAAACCGGTGGCGGGGTCATAAAGCTACGACACGCGCCGCTCGGCTTCCGTTCTGTGGGGTGCGCCGATTACTCGGTAACGGGCACGTCATCCTTGAACTGGTCTTTGACGTATTTGATCTCGGTCCGCCCGTGCGGTGCCGGCAGGCCGTCTTCGCCGAGGTTGACGAAGACCATCTTCTCGACGGTCAGGATGCTCTTGCGGGTGATCTTGTTGCGCACCTCACAGGTCAGGGTGATCGAGGTGCGGCCGAACTCGGTGGCGGTGATGCCCAGTTCGATGATGTCGCCCTGACGCGAGGCGCTGACGAAGTTGATCTCGGAAATGTACTTGGTCACCACGCGCTGGTTGCCCAGTTGAACGATGGCGTAGATCGCCGCTTCTTCGTCGATCCAGCGCAGCAGGCTGCCGCCGAACAGGGTGCCGTTGGGGTTGAGGTCTTCAGGTTTTACCCACTTGCGGGTGTGGAAATTCATCTTCACTCCTGAGCGTCTTGCCGAATGATGGCGCCATCTTGGCAGACTGAGCGGTCATGCTCCATGAGGCTTCTACTATGGTCGCGATTGGCGATCTTCATTTGGCCGACAGAAACCCTTTGGAAGATCAGTCTAGACGGCTATAATCGCCCCCGTTTCAAAACGGTAACGTTCACTTGATACCGTTTTCCCGCCACCTGTCCGAGGGGCGCTGCAGCAGGTTCAACCTGTCAGGCTCGGATGGGGCGTTGACTGGCTCAGGCCGGACACTAAACGCACAACGGCGCCCATTCGCATACATTACGAATGGAGGCTCTCATGAGCGCTGTTATCACGCCTGCAGATTTTAACGATTACAAAGTTGCCGACATGTCCCTGGCTGCCTGGGGCCGTCGCGAAACCATCATCGCCGAGTCGGAAATGCCGGCCCTGATGGGTCTGCGCCGCAAGTACGCTTCCGAGCAGCCGCTGAAAGGCGCAAAAATCCTCGGCTGCATCCACATGACCATTCAGACCGCCGTGCTGATCGAAACCCTGGTTGCCCTGGGTGCCGAAGTTCGCTGGTCGTCCTGCAACATCTTCTCGACTCAGGATCAGGCCGCCGCTTCCATCGCCGCTGCCGGCATCCCGGTTTTCGCCTGGAAAGGCGAGACTGAAGAAGAGTACGAGTGGTGCCTGGAGCAGACCATCCTGAAGGATGGCCAGCCATGGGACGCCAACATGATCCTCGACGACGGCGGCGACCTGACCGAGCTGCTGCACAAGAAATACCCACAGGTTCTGGACCGCGTTCACGGCGTGACCGAAGAAACCACCACCGGCGTACACCGTCTGCTGGACATGCTGGCCAAGGGCGAACTGCGCATCCCGGCCATCAACGTCAACGACTCGGTGACCAAGTCCAAGAACGACAACAAGTACGGCTGCCGTCACAGCCTGAACGACGCCATCAAGCGTGGTACCGACCACCTGCTGTCCGGCAAGCAAGCGCTGGTCATCGGCTACGGTGACGTGGGCAAGGGCTCGGCTCAGTCCCTGCGTCAGGAAGGCATGATCGTTAAAGTGTCCGAAGTCGACCCGATCTGCGCCATGCAGGCCTGCATGGACGGTTTCGAACTGGTTTCGCCGTTCATCGAAGGTATCAACGACGGCACCGAAGCGAGCATCGACAAAGCGCTGCTGGGCAAGATCGACCTGATCGTGACCACCACCGGTAACGTCAACGTTTGCGACGCAAACATGCTCAAAGCCCTGAAGAAGCGCGCCGTTGTCTGCAACATCGGTCACTTCGACAACGAAATCGACACCGCTTTCATGCGCAAGAACTGGGCATGGGAAGAAGTGAAGCCACAGGTACACAAGATCCACCGTACCGGCCCGGGCGCTTTCGACGCTCAGAACGACGACTACCTGATCCTGCTGGCCGAAGGCCGTCTGGTGAACCTGGGCAACGCCACTGGTCACCCGAGCCGCATCATGGACGGTTCGTTCGCCAACCAGGTTCTGGCGCAGATCTTCCTGTTCGGCCAGAAGTACGCCGACCTGTCGCCAGCCCAGAAAGCCGAGCGCCTGACCGTTGAAGTACTGCCGAAGAAACTCGACGAAGAAGTGGCCCTGGAAATGGTTCGCGGCTTCGGTGGCGTGGTCACTCAACTGACCAAGCAACAGGCTGACTACATCGGCGTGACCGTCGAAGGCCCGTTCAAGCCGCACGCTTACCGCTACTAAGAGCAGCTGCGAGCTTCAAGCTTCAAGCGGCAAGCAAGGCCACAAGCCGGGCTTGCCGCGCGAAGCTTGAGAGCTCTGCCCCTATTTCAAAACAGTTTCAGGCAGCAGGAATCACGCACGAGAGATCAGCGCACCTCCGCTTCTCTCGAAGCTTGTAGCTTGCCGCTCGTGACTGGAGGTCCCCCGATGTCCCAAGACCGTCGCTACAGCTTCGAGTTCTTCCCGACCAAGACCGATGCTGGGCATGAAAAACTGCTCGCCACTGCCCGTCAGTTGGCCACCTACAACCCTGACTTCTTTTCCTGCACCTACGGCGCGGGCGGCTCGACCCGTGACCGCACGCTGAACACAGTGTTGCAGCTGGAAAGCGAAGTCAAAGTACCCGCCGCCCCGCACCTGTCGTGCGTCGGCGACAGCAAGGACGACCTGCGCGGCCTGCTGAACGAGTACAAGGCTGCCGGCATCAAGCGCATCGTCGCTTTGCGTGGCGACCTGCCGTCCGGCATGGGCATGACCAGCGGCGAGCTGCGTCACGCCAATGAGCTGGTTGAGTTCATTCGTGAAGAAACCGGCAATCATTTCCACATCGAAGTCGCCGCTTACCCGGAGATGCATCCGCAAGCGCGCAACTACGAAGACGATCTCGCCAACTTCGTGCGCAAGGCCCGTGCCGGCGCCGACAGCGCGATCACCCAGTACTTCTTCAACGCCGACAGCTACTTCTACTTCGTCGACCGTTTGCAGGCGCTGGGCGTGGACATTCCGGTGGTGCCGGGGATCATGCCGATCACCAACTACAGCAAACTCGCGCGCTTCTCCGATGCCTGCGGTGCGGAAATCCCGCGCTGGATCCGCAAGCAACTGGAAGCCTACGGCGATGACAGCCAGAGCATTCAGCGCTTCGGCGAACAAGTCGTCACCGAAATGTGCGAACGCCTGCTGCAAGGCGGCGCGCCTGGCCTGCACTTCTATTCCATGAACCAGGCCGAACCTAGCCTGGCAATCTGGAACAACCTGAAGTTGCCACGCTGAGACCGCTGTACGCTTCAAGCTGAAGGCTTCATGCAACAACAGAAGATCGCAAGTTTCGACAGCTCCCGCGGGGGTGTCGCAACTGCGATCTTTTGCTTTTAAGGCCCGATACAGAGCTTCTGCAGCCAGTTTCTGGCTCTTTGGCGTTTCTCGTCGTAATCTCAAGTCATGCCTTTGATCACGCAGTTATTCGCCGTGCTGGTTTTTGCTTGCCTGAGCTTTGCGGCTCGAGGCGAGAAGCTGCGTATCGTCACCGAACCGTGGGCGCCGTACGTTTACGAAGAGAACGGAAAGAACCTCGGGCTGGACTACGAAACCACTGCCATTGTGTTCAAACGTCTGGGCATCGATGTCGAGTGGCAGTTCCTGCCGTGGAAGCGTTGTCTGTCGATGCTCGAAACCGGCCAGGCCGACGGCGCGCTGGACATTTTTCACAGCGATGAACGCGACGCCACCCTGCTCTACCCGAGCGAACCGCTGTCGGACGTCGAGTTCGTGATGTTCTACGCCAACGACCGACCGCACCCTTTTCGCAGCCTTGAAGACCTCAAAGGCCTGACCATCGGTACCTCGCCGGGTTATCTGTACAGCCCGGATTTCAGTGAATCGACCCTGTTCAACCGGGAACCGGCCCCGACCCATGAAGCCAACTTCGGCAAACTGGTGCGCGGGCGCATCGACCTGCTGATCACCGATCGCCGCGTGGGTCAGCATTTGCTCGATGAACTGAATATCCGCGATCAGATCACCGAGAACCCCACGGTCATTAGCCGCCAGAGCCAGTTTCTGGCCGTGCGGCGCAATGCGGGGATGGATTTGCTGGTGCAACGCTTCGGCGCCGAGCTCAAGCGTTTCAAGCGTGAGCCGGCCTATGCCGAGTTGAGCGCGCGCTATGGTGCGGCCCCGGTTTCGGAAAAACCCTTGAGCAGCGCCACCGCCAGCGGCAAAACCGTTGAGCAGCAGGAAAGCGGCGCGCGGTGATTGCTCTGTTATACTCCGGCGTTCCCGCCAGGCTCACGCCCGGACGCCCGGAACCGTTACAGGCCTCCCGACCCGCTACAGCGCAGCTTTTCAGCCCGCGCGAGCGCTCCGGACGTGCCTTCGGAACCGCAGCAGGACCGGACGGGATTGCGTCCTCTTAAACGCCATTCGCGCCAGGCAAGACTCCCATTGGGCCAAGCCCTAACTAAAACAGGATTACTCATGTCCTTTGCTTCCCTCGGTCTCTCCGAGGCTTTGGTCCGCGCTATCGAAGACGCGGGCTATACCGAGCCTACTCCGGTGCAACAGCGGGCCATTCCCGCCGTGTTGCAAGGTCGCGACCTGATGGTTGCGGCACAGACAGGTACCGGTAAAACCGGCGGTTTCGCCCTTCCGATCCTGGAGCGGCTGTTCCCCAACGGTCACCCGGACAAATCCCAGCGCCACGGCCCGCGCCAGCCGCGCGTCCTGGTCCTGACCCCGACCCGCGAACTCGCGGCCCAGGTACACGACAGCTTCAAGATCTACGCCCGTGACCTGAAATTCGTCAGCGCCTGCATCTTCGGCGGCGTCGGCATGAACCCGCAGGTTCAGGCCATGTCCCGTGGTGTGGACGTACTGGTTGCCTGCCCGGGTCGTCTGCTCGACCTGTGCGGCCAGGGCAGCATCGATCTGTCCCACGTTGAAATCCTCGTGCTGGACGAAGCCGACCGCATGCTCGACATGGGCTTCGTCCATGACGTGAAGAAAGTCCTCGCGCGCCTGCCGGCCAAACGCCAGAACCTGCTGTTCTCGGCGACCTTCTCCAAAGACATCACCGACCTCGCCGGCAAGCTGCTGCACAACCCGGAACGCATCGAAGTGACGCCGCCGAACACCACGGTCGAGCGCATCGAACAACGCGTCTTCCGTCTGCCGGCCAGCCACAAGCGTGCGCTGCTGGCCCACCTGATCACCGCCGGCGCGTGGGAACAGGTGCTGGTGTTCACCCGTACCAAGCACGGCGCCAACCGTCTGGCCGAGTACCTGGACAAACACGGCCTGCCGGCTGTGGCGATCCACGGCAACAAGAGCCAGAACGCCCGGACCAAAGCCCTGGCCGACTTCAAGGCCAACCAGGTACGCATCCTGGTTGCCACCGACATCGCGGCGCGCGGCCTGGACATCGACCAGTTGCCACACGTGGTCAACTTCGAACTGCCGAACGTCGATGAAGACTACGTGCACCGCATCGGCCGTACCGGCCGCGCCGGTCGTTCGGGCGAGGCGATCTCGCTGGTCGCGCCGGACGAAGAGAAACTGCTGAAAAGCATCGAACGCATGACCAAGCAGAAAATCGCCGACGGCGACCTGATGGGCTTCGACGCCAGCACCATCGAGGCCGAAAAGCCTGAAGTGCGCGAGCGTCCGGACATGCGCAACCCGCGCAATTCCCGTGGCCCACGCGGCGACGGCCCGAATGGCGGCGGCGGTGGCGGCGGACGTAAAGACAAAGGCAAAGACAAAGGCAAAGAAAAACCTGCCGGCGAACGCGGTGAGCGTGGCGAGCGTCCAGCTCGTCAACAGAAGCCGCGCGAAGGCACCCCGGCCCGCGAACAGCGCCAGCCAAGCCAGCCGCCACGTGCTGCGGCTGATCGTGCACCGGACGAGTTCCTCGACGACGATATCGATAACTTCGGTAACCGCGTTGACTACGTGCCGAAGCAGGCACCTGCAGGTGGTCGCAACCGTCGCCCGGGCGCTCCGGCGCAAGGCGCAGGTTCGGGCGCTCCACGCGGCGGTCAGTCGCAAGGTCGTCAGAACGGCCCGCGCAACAGCAACGGTTCGAGCACCGGCACCCCGCCGGGCAAACGCAACGGCCCGCGCAACGGTGCCCCGCGTGACGGTCAGGGTCGTCGCGACGAAAACTCGCGCAACCGCCGTCCGGCCCGTGACGATCAGCAACGTGCCGAACCGGCCGTGCAGAATCCGCGCAGCAGCGGCCCGAAGATCATGCACAAGGAATCGAAAGCCGACCGCTTCCCGACGCCTGAGCAGCTCGATCAACTGCCAAGCCGCCCACGCGGTGAGAAACCGGCCTTGCTGACCCGCAATCGCTGAGTTTCGACAAGGCAATAAAAAACGCCCCCGGTCGCAAGACCGGGGGCGTTTTTGTATGTCTGGCGAAAATTACTTCGCTTTGACACCTTCGAACGAGATGTACAGGTCGACTTTGTCGGACTGTGGACCCAGGTCCATCATCTTGCCGAAATCAGAACGCTTGATGCTGGTGGTGCCTTCGAAGCCGGCACGGTAGCCGCCCCATGGATCCTTGCCTTCACCCAGGAAAGTGGCCTTGACCACGATCGGCTTGGTCACGCCGTGCAGAGTCAGGTCGCCGGTCACGTCGGCAGTGTCTTTGCCATCGGCGTTCTTGCCGGTGGATTTGACGCTGGTGGAGACGAACTTGGCGTCAGCGAATTTGCCCACGTCCAGGAAGTCTTTGCTGGCGATGTGCTTGTCACGCTCGGCGTGGTTGGTGAACACGCTGGCGGTCTTCACGTCGAACTCGATCTTGCTGTCTTCAGGCTTGGCAGCATCGAAGCTGAACTTGCCGCTGATGTCCTTGAAGGTACCGGTGATGTAGCTGTAGCCCAGGTGGCTGATCTTGAAGTCGACGAAGGCGTGCTGACCTTCCTTGTCGACGGTGTAGTCAGCAGCCATTACGTTGGCGGACAGCACGGCAGAACCGATTGCCAGAGCGGCCAGAGTCTTTTTCAACATGCTTTCTTTTCCTTTGAGTCGAGGTTGAGCTTCAGGCTTTGCGACCGAGCATTCGAGTGAGGGTCGCATCACGATCGATAAAGTGGTGCTTCAATGCTGCCAACGCATGGAGGCCGGAAAAAATTACCAGCGCCCACGCCAGGTACAAATGAATCACCCCGGCGGTATCTGCCTGATCCGGTAGTCCGGAAACCAGTGCAGGAACTTCAAACAGGCCAAACACCGGAATCCCGACACCGTCTGCGGTGGAAATCAGGTAACCGGCAATCATCACGGCGAACAGCGCGAGGTACAGAAACCCGTGGCCGAACCTGGCGCCGATGCGGGTCATGCGGCTGTAGCTCTGCAGCGTTGGCGGCGGTGGGCTGACAAAGCGCCACAGCACCCGCAACACCATCACAGCCAGCAGCACCAGACCGATGCTCTTGTGCAGATCCGGCGCGTCTTTGCGCCAGGTGCTGTAGTAATCCAGCCCCACCATCCACAGACCGAGCGCGAACAGCCCGAAGACCGCCAGCGCCACACCCCAGTGCATGAAGATGCTGACCCAACCGTAGCGCGAAGAAGAATTACGTAGCTGCATTGCCCAAATCCTGTGAGAACTGCGAACCAAGACTAGCGAGTTATCTATCGAATTAAAGCGGAAAATTTCGCTTTGAAATATCGAGAAATACGATCAAGAGTCTTGAACAAGGGAGTTAAGGAAAGATTAAAGGGAAAAGTGTGACGGGAGATTAGCTGGCGAACGAGCAAACACAGGATGCTCGCTGTTCCACAGGCAATAAAAAAGCGCGGCCTGAAAGCCGCGCTTTTTCATTCACCGCAAAGCCTTACTGCGCTTTGGTATCGGTCGCTGCTGCCGGGGCCGCAGCCGGTTTTGCGGCTGGCTTCTTCGCCGGTTCAGCCTTTTTCGCTGCCGGTTTGGCCGGGGCTTTTTTCGCCTCGGTTTTGGCTGCAGGTTTCTTCGCTGCTGGCTTGGCCGGCGCTTTCTTGGCTGGCTCGGCTTTCACCGGAGTCGCTGGCTTCGGCGCTTCCACCGGGGCTGGCGCAGGTGCCGGAGTCGGTGCAGGCGCCGGAGCGGCTGGAGCTGGTGCCGGCTCTGGGGCTTTTACTGGCTCCGGTTTCTTCTCGTCATCCGAACCACCGAACAGATTGGTGAAGAAATTGCCTTTCTTCGCCGCCGTTGCCGCACCCGCTGCACCCGCTGCCGCTGCTGCGGTGGCCGCCGCCGGGCCGACCTTGATCGGTTCGAAGGATTTGCCTGCCGCCAGGTCTTCAACCTGACTGGCTGCACGCTGACCGGTGCGCAGCGCGCCTTCCAGGGTTCCCGGATAAAGGGTGTCGGTGTGCTCGCCGGCAAACGCTACGCGCTGCAGCGGACGCTCCCACAGGCGCCAGTATTTGCTGATCTGGCCCGGGCCGAAGGCCAGGTACGAACCACCGGTCGACGGGTCGGTGCTGTAGCGACGGATTTCATAACCGGTGAACGCGCCACGGGCCTGTGGATAAAACGCGTGCAGACGGATCAGCACCTGATCGACCATCTGCTTGTCGCCGAAGGCCTGCATGACGCGGGCGTTGTCGCCGGACAGGTTGATCACCACGTTGGCGCCGCCCTTCAGGGCCGGCTCGATCCACAACATGCCCAGGCCGGTGTTGCTGTAGATCTCACCGGACATCCGCGCCTTGCTTTCCCAGACCGGCGTCTTGAACTTCAGCATGATCTGGTCGCGCCAGCCGTAGTTGGTGCCCTTGATCGCGGCCAGGTGCTGGGCATCCAGGGCCGGGGTCAGCTGGATCTTGTCGAGGGCGCGCAATGGCACCGCCAGCACGACGTAGTCTGCCTGGTAGCCCACGCTGCCGACCTTGACGGTCACACCGTCCTTGTCCTGAACGATCGCGGAAACCGGCGAGCTGGTCTTGATGGTTTTCAGCTGTTTGACGAAGGCCTGAGCCAGCACCGGGCTGCCACCGACCAGACGCGAAGCGCGCATGTCACGGTCGGACACACCGCGATAAACGCGGCTCTGCTGTGCGTAGTACAGCAGCGACAGACGCGACGGTTCGTCGTAATGGGTGCGGATATCCTGGTTGATCAGCTGACGCGCGGTGGCAGGCAGGTTCTGCTTGTCGAGCCAGCTCGACACGTTGATCTGGTCCAGCGCGTGCAGGGTGTTGGTCGCCGCCGGGTTTTGCGGATCGTCGATCGAACGCGCCAGATCGTCACGGGTTTTCTCGAAGGTTTTCAACGCCTGGGCGGTGGCCGGTTGCTTGGTGGCCAGGTCGGCGGCGGAGAAATACTCGCCATCGATCAGATAACCAGGGGTACGCACGAATTCAGGGGCCGGCGTGGTGCTCAGCTTGAAAGTCGAGACGTACTTGTTCAGCACCGGCTGCGACTTGTCGTTGCCGATCCACTCGCTGGTGGCCATGCCCGAGCGGCCGCCCAGGCTCGGCTTGGCTTCCAGCAGCGTGACCTGCCAGCCCTTGTTCTGCAGTTCGTAAGCCGCGGTCAGGCCTGACAGGCCGCCGCCGATCACGATCGCGGTTTTTTCCTTGGCCAGCGCCGTAACGCTGAAAAGCCCCAACACCACAAGCGCACAGGCGCGCAGCCAACCGACAGACATTCAGCGAACTCCGGAAAAACACGTAGGAAAAAGCAGTTTTGCGGGTCAGACGACCCAAAGAACCGCGAAGAATACGTCAGCCATCAAAACGCCGCCAGCGACGTCTATCGGCCCATACAAAGTAGCTCAATCGACGCAATGGGTTGTCCCGGCGCGACGCATTGCATAGGCTTGCGCGATTGTTTGCCCGCGCCTGACGCGAGCCGCCTCGAGGAGACTGAACATGGGCCTGAACAACCAGTGGATGCAACGCGATCTCGCGGTGCTGTGGCATCCCTGCACCCAGATGAAAGACCACGAACAGCTGCCGCTGATCCCGATCAAGCGCGGTGAAGGCATCTGGCTGGAAGACTTCGAAGGCAAGCGCTACCTGGATGCCGTCAGTTCCTGGTGGGTCAACGTATTCGGCCACGCCAACCCGCGCATCAACCAGCGCATCAAGGATCAGGTCGATCAGCTGGAACACGTGATTCTGGCCGGTTTCAGCCATCAGCCGGTGATCGAGCTGTCCGAGCGTCTGGTGAAGATGACGCCGGAAGGCCTGAACCGGGTGTTCTACGCCGATAACGGTTCATCCTGCATCGAAGTCGCGCTGAAAATGAGCTTTCACTACTGGCTCAACCGCGGCCAGCCGAACAAGAAACGCTTCGTCACCCTGACCAACAGCTACCACGGCGAGACCATGGCGGCGATGGCGGTAGGCGACGTGCCGCTGTTCACCGAAACCTACAAAGCCCTGCTGATGGACACCATCAAAGTGCCGAGCCCGGATTGCTACCTGCGCCCGCAAGGCATGAGCTGGGAAGAGCATTCGCGCAACATGTTCGCCGCCATGGAACAGACACTGGCGGAAAATCATGACAGCGTCGCGGCCGTGATCGTCGAACCGCTGATCCAGGGCGCCGGCGGCATGCGCATGTATCACCCGGTGTACCTCAAACTGTTGCGCGAAGCCTGCGACCGCTACGGCGTGCATCTGATCCACGACGAAATCGCCGTCGGCTTCGGCCGTACCGGGACGATGTTTGCCTGCGAACAGGCCGGCATCCGCCCGGACTTCCTGTGCCTGTCGAAAGCCCTGACCGGCGGTTATCTGCCGCTGGCGGCGTGCCTGACCACCGACGAGGTGTACAGCGCGTTCTACGACGATTACCCGACCCTGCGCGCCTTCCTCCACTCGCACAGCTACACCGGCAACCCGCTGGCCTGCGCGGCGGCATTGGCGACCCTGGATATTTTCGAGCAAGACAACGTGATCGAGAACAACCGGGCGCTGGCGCAACGCATGGCGTCTGCGACTGCGCATTTGGTGGATCATCCGAACGTCTCCGAAGTCCGTCAGACCGGCATGGTGCTGGCCATCGAGATGGTCAAGGACAAGGCCACGAAAGAGGCCTACCCGTGGCAAGAACGTCGCGGCCTGAAAGTGTTCCAGCATGCTCTGGAGCGTGGCGCGCTGCTGCGTCCGCTGGGCAGCGTGGTGTATTTCCTGCCGCCGTACGTGATCACCCCGGAGCAGATCGACTTCCTCGCCGAAGTCGCCAGCGAAGGCATCGACATCGCCACTCGTGACAGCGTCAGCGTGACGGTGCCGAAGGATTTCCATCCCGGGTTCCGTGATCCGGGCTAAGCGTCACTCGCCGCAACAGCGATCCTGATTCAATTTTCTAGAGAACCACCATGAGACTGTCCCGCTTCTTTATCGACGCCCCGCTCAGCACCGGCGAACACGAACTGCCGGAAGCCCAGGCGCATTACATCAGCCGCGTGCTGCGCATGGCCGAGGGCGATGCGGTGCAGTTGTTCGACGGTTCCGGCCACGAGTTTCGCGGATCGCTGGTGGAAGTCGGCAAGAAGCGTGTCGTGGTGCAGATCGACGAGCAGTTCGCCGGTCAGGTTGAATCGCCGTTGCACATCCATCTCGGCCAGGGTCTGTCCCGGGGCGAGCGGATGGACTGGGCGATCCAGAAAGCCACCGAACTGGGCGTGAATGAAATCACCCCGATCTTCAGCGAACGCTGCGAAGTCCGCCTCAAGGACGAACGCGCCGACAAACGCCTGCTGCATTGGCGTCAGGTAGCGATCAGCGCCTGCGAGCAATGCGGTCGCTCGCGCGTACCGGTGATTCATCCACCGGTGCTGCTGGCCGACTGGCTGAAACAGACCGAAGCCGAACTGAAACTGGTCCTGCACCCAGTGGCTGAGCCTTTGGTCAGCCATGCCAAGCCATCGACCCTGGCGTTCCTGATCGGCCCTGAAGGCGGTTTGTCCGACGCCGAAGTCGAGCAGGCCAAGGGCAACGGCTTCCACGCCGCCCGCCTCGGCCCGCGCGTGCTGCGTACCGAGACCGCGCCGGTTGTGGCGCTGGCAGTGGCGCAGCAACTGTGGGGTGATTTCTAAGCCGTCACTGCACCGGATCACTGATCGGTCTGGCAATGATTGCCTTGAGTTCGCTGGTCATCGGGAACTCAAGGTTCAAGCCCTTCGGCGGGATCGGTTGTTCGAACCACTTGCGGTAGATCCCGTTGATCTCCCCCGAGCTGTACAGATCGGCCAGCGCGCCGTTCACCAGCGCGAGGAATTGCGGATCATCCTTGCGCACCATGCAGCTGTAGATTTCCCGCGATTGCTCCTCCCCCACCACGACCCAGTTGTGCGGGTCGCGCGCCTTGGCCCGCTCGCCGTAGAGCAATGCGTCGTCCATGTAGAACGCTGCCGCGCGCCCCGATTGCAGCATCTGGAACGCCTCGCCGTGATCCTTGGCGCTGATCACGAACATGTTCAATTTGTGGTCGAGGTTGTAGCTCTTCAGATAGCGCTCGTTGGTAGTGCCGGCGGTGGTCACCACGTTCTTGCCGCGCAGATCGTCGAAGCTGTGGATGCCGCTGTCCTTGGCGGTCAGCAACTGCCCTTTGACGTAGATGAAACCGTAGGAGAACGCGACCTGTTTCTGCCGCTCGGCCGTCACCCCGGTGGAGCCACACTCAAGATCAACCGTGCCGTTCTGCACCAGCGGAATCCGAGTCTGCGACGTCACCAGGTTGTACTTCACCTTCAGATCCGGCAACGCCAGTTGCTGCTTGATGCGCTCGACAATCTTGCCCGCCAGCTCCACCGAATACCCCATCGGCTGCCCGGTGTGATCACCGACATACGAGAACGGCACCGACGCATCGCGATAACCCAGGGTGATGCTGTTGGCGCTGGCGATCTTGCCAAGCGCGCCGGTCAGCGGCACTTCATTGGCCTGAGCCTGAGCACCGAAAACCAGCGCCAGTGTGCAGCCGAGCAACGTGATTTTTTGCATTGTTATTCTCCGTTGTGGGTGGGGTGTTTTAGCAGAAACCGTCACGCCGCACGGGGATTGAACCCGTGTAGATCAATGGATGTGCGCTGCTGGCCGATCAGCTCGCTGAGCAACTGCCCGCTGCCGCAGGCCAGGGTGAAACCGAGCGCGCCGTGGCCGAGGTTGAGCCACAGATTGCGGTAGGCCGTGGCGCCCAGCAGTGGTACGCCGGTGGGGGTGGCCGGGCGCATGCCGGCCCACTCCACGGCCTCGTCGTAGTTGCCAGCGTCGGGAAAGGTGTCGCGGGCCTGACGTTTGATCAGCGCCAGTCGCTCGGGGTCCACCGCCGGGTCGAAACCGACGATGTCGACCATTGCCGCCACGCGTAATTGTTCGCCGATGCGGGCGTAGACGATCTTGCGGTCGTAGTCGGTGATGCTCACGTCCGGCGCCCGATGCTCGCTGCCGATCGGCACGGTCAGGCTGTAGCCCTTCAGCGGATACAGCGGCAGGCGCAGGCCGGGCAGCGCCAGCGACGGGCTGCGATGGCCGGCGGCGATCACCAGTTGCTCGACCGGCAGAGTTTCGTCGCCAAGCTCAATCGCTGTGACGGTGCCGACGTTGTGGCGAATGCCGGTGACTGCCTGACCGAGGCGAAACGCGCAGCGGCCCGAAGCCTTCAATCGCGCCGCCAACTGTTGGCAAAAACCGTGGCAGTCGCCGACTTCTTCATCCGGCGTGTAGATCGCGCCCACAAACGGCGCATCGGCCAGTGCCGGCTCCAGTTGCGCACATTCGGTGGCGGACAACACCTGCTGTTGCTGCGGATCGGCCAGGCCCTTGCGCGCATGATCGAAGCTGGCGGCGTTACGGAAGGTCACCAGTTTGCCGTTACGCCGCCAGTTGAAACCGACGAGCCCGTCGTCCTCGCGCCAGCGTTTCAGCGTGCTCTGGCTGAACAGCGCCAGACGCAACAGATGCGCCGCGTTTTCCCGGTTGACCGAGGTGCGGCACGCAGCAAGAAACGACGCCATCCAGCGCCACTGCGCCGGGTCCAGACGCGGGCGCAGCTTCAGCGGTGAATCGCCGCGCAACATCCAGCCGATTGCCTGCAACGGCACGCCGGCATCGGCCAGCGGCGCCACATAGCGGTAGGACAACTGGCCGCCGTTGGCGAAACTGGTTTCGCTGCCCAGCGACTGCCGCGCCTCGACCACCGTCACCTCGAAGCCGTCGCGCACCAGCGCCCAGGCCGTTGCCAACCCGATCACGCCGCCGCCGATGATGCACACACGCTGAGCCATGTCCGTCCTTAACCGTTCTTGAAGACGAGGCCGAGGTTAGGGTGAGGTGACAGGCGCCGAACAATGAATAAAGATGCCAAACCTATAAACAAAGGTTATGGGATCGTCATGCGCCTTCGTCATATCGAGATTTTCCAGGCCATTCGCCAGACCGGCTCGGTCAGCGCCGCTGCGCAATTGCTGCACGTCTCGCAACCGGCGGTGACCAAAGTGCTGCAGCACGCCGAGCAGCAGTTGGGCTTTCCGTTGTTTCTGCGGGTGCGCGGCAAATTGCAGGCGACCCCGGAAGCGCTGGAGCTGGAACGCGAAGTCGACAAGGTCACCGAAAGCCTGCAAGGCGTGCGACGCCTGGCCCAGAGCCTGCGTCGCGAGCCCGGCCACAGTCTGCGTGTCGGTGCGACCCCTGCGCTGGCGCTGTCGTTGCTGCCGCCGGCGATCCGGCAATGGACGGCGCAGTTCCCGGACATCGCCTGCGAACTGTCGAGCGCCCACAGCCGCGAGCTGATGCAGAACCTGCTGATGCGCGAAGTGGACGTGGCCCTGACGTTGCAGCTGCCGGATCATCCGGGGCTGAAGGCGCAGGCATTGGCTTCGGGGGTTCTGGTGGCGCTGGCGCCGAAAGATTACTGGCCCGAGGAAGACGCCGGTCAGCCGTTGTCGTTGATGGCGTTGGCCGGAGCGCCGCTGATCGGGCTGTCCAGCGCCGATCCGCTGGCCGCCCGCCTCGACAGTTATTTGGAAGCGGTCGAGCCGCCACCTCGCGTGCGGATCGCCGTGCAGACGTATTCGCTGGCGCGGGCGATGGTTGAATCCGGAGCTGGGGTGGCGGTGATTGATCCGTTCACTGCGCTCGGTGCCTCATCGACCACCACCACTATCCGCCCGCTCGCCCCGCCGCTGCCGATCACTCTGTACGCCGTGACCCGCGCCACCGAGCCACCGCCCCACACCCTGAATGATTTGCTGCAGATCTTCAGTCAGCGCGCCCGGGAACAACTCGAACGATTGATGCGCCCTTAAAGGACGTAAAACAGAATTGCCACAAAATGCAGCAGGCTCCCGGCAATCACGAACAGATGCCAGATCCCGTGGGCATGTCGCAACCGATGGTCGAGGGCAAAAAAGATGATCCCCACGGTGTACAGCACGCCGCCCGACGCCAGCCAGGCAAACCCCGCCGTCCCCAGCGCGTCGATCAGCGGCTTGACCGCCACCAGCACGATCCAGCCCATCACCGCGTAGATCACGATCGACAGGATCCGCGCCTCGGAGCGCGGCTTGATCTCTTGCAGGATGCCGATCAGCGCCAGGCCCCAGACAATCCCGAACAGCGTCCAGCCCCACGGCCCGCGCAGGGTCACCAGACAAAATGGCGTGTAACTGCCGGCGATCAGCAGGTAGATCGAAAAGTGATCGACCTTCTTCATGATCGCTTTCTTGCGCCCGCGCACGCTGTGGTACACGGTCGATGCGCTGTAAAGCACCAGCAACGTAAAGGCGTAAATCGCCACGCTGACGATCTTCCAAGGGCTGCCGTCGAGACTGGCGATCACCAGCATCCAGACGCCCCCGACAAACGCCGCTACCGCCCCGACCAGATGCGTCCAGGCGTTCAGTTTTTCTCCGTGATACATGTGTCGCACACCTCGATTTCATTACCGCAGCGCGCAAGGCTCGGGCCTTGAGCGTAAAAGCGCAATGTTTCCGTTCAACGCGGGCCTGCACCTGTCCTGATATTTGGGCACAATCGAGCGATACCAAGAAGAGTCCGCGCCATGCTGATCGACGAAGAATTGACCCTGAAGAAACTCGAGGTGTTCCTCGCCTTCATGCGCACCGGCAACCTTGCCCGCGCCGCCGCCGAATTGCAGACCAGCAACGTCAGCGTGCACCGCGCGATCCATTCGCTGGAAAGCGCCCTGCGCTGCCCGCTGTTCAAGCACGAAGGCCGCAACCTGACGCCGCTGGAGAGCGCCTACGTACTCGAAGAACGCGCACAGAAGCTGATTCAGGATGTGGTCGAAAGCGTACGCCTGACCCGCGAAGCCGCCGGGTTCTCGGCCGAGCGCTTCAAGCTCGGCTCGCTGTATTCGCTGACGGTGAAGACCGTGCCGCAGCTGATCATGGGTTTGAAGATCCGCCGCAGCGAACTCAACATCGACCTGATCCTCGGCTCGAACATCGACCTGCTCTACAAGCTGAAAAACATGGAAGTCGACGCGATCCTGGTGTCGCTGGACGACAGCGTCAACGACCCGGACTGCGAGCAGATTCCACTGTTTTCCGACGACATCTTCCTCGCCACCCCGGCCGATTCCCGCTTCGCCCAACGCAGCGAAGTGGATCTGGCGGAGGTGCGCGATGAGACCTTCATCACCCTCACCCAAGGCTTCGCCACCCATCAGGATGGCATCCGGGTGTTCAGGCAGGCGGGGTTCGAGCCGAAGGTGGCGATGCAGGTCAACGACATCTTCACCCTGTTGAGCATGGTCAGCTCCGGGGTCGGTTATGCGTTGCTGCCGGGGAGGATTGCAGCGGTGTACGAGAACCGGGTGAAGCTGATTCCGTTGCAGGAAAAGTACCGGTTGCAACAACACATTGGCGTGGTGTTTTTGAAGGCCAAGGAGCGGGATCCGAATTTGCTGGCGTTGTTGGCGGAGTGTCGGATGTATGCGAATCGCCAGTTGGCGGTGTGATTAAAAGCAGATCAACAGCAAATCAAAAGCCTACCCCCTCATCGGAACGCCGCCCGCCCAGCCCTCTCCCCCAAGGGGGCGAGGGGGAAAGGGAGCAGATCGGGGGCTTTTCAAGACCTGAGTTCGACTCGGAACTATCAGGTCGGCGTACCTCCAACATCCAACTCGGTCAGTTCCCTCTCCCTCCGGGAGAGGGCTAGGGTGAGGGGCTTTTGATCTTTAACCCACAATCCCGCGAACAATGAAGAACAGCAGCGAAGGCCCCAACAAGCACCCAAGCCCGGTGTGGAAAGTAGCGGTCAACGCCCCATAAGGCACCAGCCGCCGATCCGTGGCCGCCAGCCCCGCCGTCACGCCACTCACGGTCCCGGCCAACCCGCCAAACACCATCGCCGAGCGCGGGTTATCCAGGCCCATCCAGCGCGCCGCCACCGGGGTGCCGACCATCACCAGAATCGCCTTGATCAACCCGGTGGCAATCGACAGCGCCATCACATCCGACGTCGCGCCAATCGCCGCCCCAGTCACCGGCCCGACGATGTACGTCACCGCGCCCGCGCCGATGGTGGTCATGCTCACGGCATCGCGATAACCGAACGCGTAAGCCATGCACGCGCCAACAATGAACGGCAGGATCGTGCCCAGCAGCAGCGCAATCACGCCAATCAACCCGGCCTTCTTCGCCTCGGTCGCCTGCACTTCAAACGCGGTAGCAACAATGGCGAAATCCCGCAGCATCGCGCCACCCATCAAACCGATGCCGGAGAACAGCGACAGATCCGCCAGGCCTTTCTGGCCACCGGTCATGGTCCCGCCGACCCACGCCAGCACCAGGCCAATGACGATGGCAATCGCCGAGCCGTGAATGCGCCCGAACGTCAGGCGTTTCGAGAGAATCACCGAGACCCACATGATCACGCCGACGAAGGCGAATGCGGTGATAAGACCGTTGTGTTCCAGACCCTTTTCAATGAGATCCCACATGTCAGCGACCTCCTACGGGTGTGCCGACCGGGGAGATTTCCGCCGGTTCATCGGGCAACGGCTCGCCCTTGTGGGTGCGGCTGATCAGGGCAATGGTGCAGCCACAGACCACCACCGAACCGATTGCCGCCAGCACCGCCACCGGGCCGCCGTGCAGGGCGGTGACGACGTTCTGTTGCGCGGCCATCGCCACCACCACCGGAATGTACATGGCGCCCCAGAAGCCGACGCCCATCTCGCAATCCTTGGTCATGCCGCCGCGTTTTTGCATCCACAGCCGCGCGCAGATCAACAGGATCATGGCGATGCCGACCCCGCCGACGTTGGATTTGACCCCCAGCAACACGCCGAGCAGGTCACCCATGATCACCCCTGCCAGCGTACAGATCGCCAGCAGCGCCACACCGTAAATAATCATTGTTGTAGTCCTCAAAGTGCATCGTCGAATGTTGTTTTTGTTGTTCGAAGCCTGAGTCGCGGCGGTCTAGAGTCGGCGGCCCTCCTCTTCACGCAACAGCGCCTGCAAGGTGTCGAGCCGGGCACTGTCGAAGGCAGTGACAGTCCCCTGCTCGAACACCCGGCGCGCCAGCCCGGTCAGCACCGCACCGGGCGGCAGTTCGATCTGTAGTCGCACGCCGCGCTCGTAGGCGCTTTGCACGGTGCCGCGCCAGTCCACCACGCGGCACATATTGAAGGCGAGGTCGTCGCGCAGCGCTTCTACCTTGGTCACAGGCCTCGCGCGACTGCCGCTCAGGTAAGCGATTTTTGGTGATTTCAGTTCTACCTTGGCGAAGGCTTCGACGAGTGTTTGCGCAGGTTCATCCAGCAACGGGCAGTGCGACGGCACGCTGACCGCCAGACGTTTTGCCAGCCCGGCGCCACGACTGCGGGCCAGCTCGGCGACCGCTTGCATCGCCTTGTCGCTACCGGCAATCACCACCTGGTTATCGGCGTTGATATTGGCCAGGTACACCGGTGTTTCTGCGCCGTGCACCTGCGCCAGCAGCGTTTCGACTGTGGATAATTGCAGACCGATGATCGCGGTCATGCCGAAGCCCTGTGGATAAGCCTGCTGCATCAACTCGCCGCGCAGGCTGACCAGATGCAACGCATCGCTGAAACTCAACGCGCCGGCGACCACCGCTGCCGGGTAGGCACCGATGGACAGGCCGGCGACGTAATCGGCGGTGAGTCCGTCCCTCAGCAACTGCCGCGAGGCCGCGACGCCGGCGATCAGCAAGCAAAGCTGAACCGCCCGGGTGCTGCGCAAGGCTTCGCTGGAATCCAGGCGCAAGACATCCTCACCGAGGCTATCGCAGGCCTCGATCAACGTTTCCCGAGGCAAACGCTGGAGCATGCCGGGCTGCTGCGCGCCCTGGCCGGGAAACACCAGCAGGCTGCTCACGCTGCCTGCTCCTGCGGATTCCACGGATCGCTGACCAGACAGGCTTCATGGGCGTTTTTCAGCAGCACCCGCGAAGCGTTCCCGGCCCATTCGCGCAGGGCGACGGCACCCAACGGCGTCTGCAATTGCAGGTCGACCCGGCAGATCGCCTGATCGAAAACCGCGACCAGTTTGCGTGCCTGATTACGGGTGATGAGTTGCGGTGTACGCAGGATCAGATCGAGATCGCTGGTCTCGTGCATCGCTTTAAAACCGCTGGCCAATTCAAACCCGACACTGCCACTGACGCCCCAGATCCAACCACAATCATCGAGCACCGGCCGCAGTTGTCGGAGCGCCTGCATGACTGGCAGATCACGCTCGCTGTCAACATGACAAAGCGCTTCGGGACTGACCCGACAAGTAATCGAATCGGCAGACATGAACGCCGCCAGCCGCTGCTCGCGCAACCGACCGCGCACGCCCATCGCCACGAAACCGTCTTCACTCACCGCCCGCCGCACCACCACCGGTTGCCCGGCCGCCAGCGAATCAATTGCCCACTGCGGCGCATCCGCCGGCAACTGCGCTGGCGTCATGCCCCACAGCAAATCGTGGGCGAGAACGCTGTTCACCACTGCGCCCTCAGCAGTTCACGCACGCGGCTTGAGGCTTCGCGATTTTTAGCGCCGAGACGGTTGCTCAAATCCGTCGCGCCAATATCGCCGATGGCCTGCTTCAGGCATTCGCCGACTCGCGCCAGATCCTCCGCTGTCGGCTGTTCGATCTGCTGCACCGACAGGGTTTCCCAGAGCAATCCGAGGCTGGCATAACTGTCGATGTCATAGGCCATCGGCGGCACGCTGGAGGCCAGGGCTTCCAGCTCTTCGACGCTGCGCAAGGTCACCCGCGCCGCCGACGCCTTGCCCATCGCATGCACCATCACCCCCGGATCACGCAGGGCGATCAAGCGGTTGGCCTGATAACCATGAGCCAGAAACGCCCCCGACATGGCCTTGCCCACCAGCAGTGCAATCACCGGATGCCCGGCCAGGCGAGCGCGGGCATAAGCGTCCGCCGAACCAGCCAGAGCCTGATGAATGCCGAGGGCTTCTTCGCGGCGGCCATAGGCCTGGCTCGGCACATCGACGATGGCGATCAGTGGGCGCTTTTGCGTTTTGTCCTGGTCGGCGGTGATCGCATCATCCACAGCCTTGGCCAGGCCCCAGCCTTCGAGCAAACCGACTTCGCCGTTGCGAGCGCGAGGGAAACGGTTTTGCGGATCGGCGACCACGGCGATAAAACGCCCGAGTGCCCCGTCAGCGACCTTCAGCGATGGCGGCAAACCCTCAACGGCATTCGCCCCGGCACTCAAGGCGTTGAACCAGTTCAAACCGCGCATGGAATAACCGCTCATGAGCGCTCTCCTTGATACAGATCGCGAACCACCGAAGGCTCGATTTGCTTGTCAGTGTCCAGGCTCGTCAGGCGTTGCAGAAACCACTCGGCCCGCTGACTGCGCGGTTGCGCCGGTAGGCCTTGTTGCAACAACTCGCCGACCTGCTGGCGAATCTGCGCCACGTCATCGGCGACATAACGGTCCACCAGACCGCTGGCGAAACGTTGCTCGCCGCCGGTCAGGCTCCAGATGAACGGCCGGTCGCGGGAGTCGTATTCCTCGATCCCGGCTTCCTGCTCGATCACCTGCGGGCCGTTCAGGCCGAGGCGTGCTTCCTGGGTCACCAGCAAGTAGCTGCACAGGGCGGCGGCAATCGACATGCCGCCAAAGCAACCGACGCTGCCGGCGACCACGCCGACCACCGGTTGGTACTGCTGCAGATCGACAATCGCTGCGTGGATGTCGGCAATCGCCGCCAGCCCGAGGTTGGCTTCCTGCAAGCGCACGCCGCCGGTTTCCAGCAGCAGGATGGCGCGGGTCGGGATGCCTTTGCGGTTGTCTTCAGCGGCCAGTTCCAGCGCGCCGGCGATTTTGGCGCCGCCGACTTCACCGAGGCTGCCACCCTGAAACGCGCCTTCAATCGCGGCGATCACCACCGGCAAACCGTCGAGGCTGCCTTTGGCGATCACCACACCGTCATCGGCCTGCGGCACCACGCCTTGGCGTTCCAGCCATGGCGACATGACGCGTTGGAACGGGTCGAGCAGTTCGCGAAAGGTGCCGGCGTCGAGCAAGGCTTTCGCCCGCTGCCGTGCGCCGAGTTCGACGAAGCTGTGTTTGTGCAAAAGTGCCGAGGTGTCAGTCATGGCCGATCTCCTCGAAACCTTGTTCCAGACGCAGACGAACCACACCGGGGGTCGCGCCGAAATCATGAATATCGATGGCCATCGCCGGTGGCGTGGTGCCGTCGAACATCCGCGCAAACAGATGCTGCCAGCGCTGCTGCGCGCCGTTGACCGAGGTCTGCACATTGATGGTCAGCTTGCCGGCCAGGCCCGGTTCGATCAGCACTTCCAGATCGCCCGAGCCGACACAACCGACCAGCGCCCGACCGCGTGGCGGCTGCCCGGCGGGGAATTCAAAGGATAAGGTTTCCATCAAAACGCTCCCTGAAGGATGCCGTCGCGCTCGATACGGTCGAGCAGCAGCGTGGCGGCGAGCAAGTCGGCGGCGCCACCGGGCGAGGCATTCAATGCGATGAGTTGTTGATCCAGTTCGTGCAGGCGGCGGCGACCGGTAAGGCTGGCACTGCCCCCGGAGTCGAGCACCGCTCGGGCGCCGTGCTGCATGGCGTGCAGACCCGGTTCGCCGGCGCGGTACAGCACGCAGGTGTCGGCGAGGTCGGTCATGATCGCCAGCAAGGCATCGAGCCGGGCGTTCTGTTCGCCATGGCCGGCGGCGCGGCTACGTTTGAGCTGTGGCAGGCCACGTTGCACCACGGACGGGAAGCCGAGTTGCGCTTCTTCCCGGGCACCGCGAGCGCCGTAGCGTTGGGCGACTTGCGCGCCATGGCTCAGTGGACGCGGTGCATCACGGTCATCGAGCAACGCCAGACGTGCGGCGCGCAGAGCAACGGCGCCAGCGCTGGTGGATTTCGTGTCCAGCGCAGCGGCCGTGACCAGCAGGCCCAAGGCCCAGATCGCCCCGCGATGGGTGTTCACGCCGTGGGTGGTGGCGAGCATCGCTTGTTCGCCTTCCCGGCCGATGCGGCCAATGGCTTCGCGCAGCGGCAAGCCGACCTCGCCAAACTCCAGCGCGGCCTCGGCCATTTCCTTGAACGCCGGCCACAACGCCAGCGCCGAGGCGTGCATCAATCCCAGGTGGAGGTCGGTGTGCGCACCGTTGCCGCGACGGTCGACCAGCGCCGGTTTCGGCGACAGGTCGGCCTCGTCGATCAGCGCATCCACGGCCAGGTCCGCTAACCGGTCAGCCAAGGAAACAGGTTTCGCTTTCAGGTTGAGTGCGTGCATTACCAGCTCCTGAACTTGGCGGGCGGGTTGTAGAGGCCGCCGGACCACTCGACCAGATCGGCCACGCTCTTCGCCGCGAGCAATTCGCGAGTGGCGTCGGTACGGCGGATGCCGAGGTCTTCGGGCAAGGCGATCAGCCCTTCGCGGCGCATGCGTTCGGTGTCTTTCGGGTTGTGGCGCAGGCCGATGGCAGTGACACCCGCAACGGCGGCGATCATCGCCTGACGCTCTTCCAGCGAACGCGCCTTGTACAGGTAGGCGATACCTTCTTCGGTCAGCAGGTGGGTGACGTCGTCGCCGTAGATCATGATCGGTGCCAGCGGCATGCCGCTTTTCTTCGCTACTTCCACCGCGTCGAGGGTTTCGACGAAGGTCGGTTTGCCGCCCTCCTGGAAGGTCTCGACCATTTGCACCACGAGTTTCTTGCCGCGCTCGAGCATCGGTTGCTGCGAATCGTCATGGCGCATGTCGAGCCACGCCGGGGTGCCGTGACGCCGGCCGCGCGGGTCGTGGCCCATGTTCGGTGCGCCGCCGAAACCGGCGAGGCGGCCTCGGGTAACGGTTGAAGAATGGCCATCGCCATCGACTTGCAGGGTCGCTCCGATGAACAGATCCACCGCGTATTGCCCGGCCAGTTGGCAGAACATCCGGTTGGAACGCAGCGAGCCGTCACGGCCGGTGAAGAACACGTCGGGACGGGCGGCGATGTAGTTTTCCATGCCCAGTTCGGTGCCGAAGCAGTGCACGCTTTCGACCCAGCCGCTTTCAATCGCCGGGATCAAAGTCGGGTGCGGGTTGAGGGTCCAGTTGCGGCAGATCTTGCCCTTGAGGCCGAGGGATTCGCCGTAGGTCGGCAGGATCAGTTCGATGGCGGCGGTGTTGAAACCGATGCCATGGTTCAGCGACTGCACGTTGTGTTTTTCGTAGATCCCGCGAATCGCCATCATCGCCATCAACACGTGCACAGGCTTGATGTGCCGGGGGTCGCGGGTGAACAGCGGTTCGATGTAGAACGGCTTGTCCGCCACCACCACGAAATCGACCCACGACGCGGGAATGTCCACGCGGGGCAGTTCGCTGACGTCGTCCACCAGTTGATTGACCTGGACAATGACGATGCCGTCGCTGAACGCCGCCGGTTCGATCAGCGCCGGGGTGTCTTCGGTGCTCGGGCCGGTGTAGATGTTGCCGGCACGGTCGGCCATGAACCCGGCCGAAAGCACGACGTTGGGGATCAGGTCCACCACCAGCCGGGCGTAGAGTTCGATGTAGGTGTGGATCGCGCCCACTTCCAGCAGCCCGTCTTCGAGCAACTGGCTGATGCGCAGGCTCTGGGTGCCGGCAAAGGAGAAATCGAGCTTGCGGGCGATGCCGCGTTCGAACAGGTCCAGATGTTCGGAGCGACCGACACTGGGCATGATCATGTGCAGGTCGTGGAGCTTTTCAGGGTCGGCCTTGGCCAAAGCACGGGAAAGGAAATCCGCCTGCTTCTGGTTGTTGCCCTCCAGCACCACACGGTCGCCGGGCAGGATCAGCGCCTCAAGCGCCGCGACGATCCTGTCGGTGGGCAACACCGCACCGTCGGCCAGCCCGCGCACCTTGTCGAGGCGCCGCTGCTTCTCGTCGCGCCGCCGCGTCCAGCGCGAGTCGGGGGAAATTGTTGTTGTCATGCTCACTCCACGGGGTTCGCTGTCGTGGAGCTACCTTAGGAGTGTCGGGTGGGGGCATCAATCAAGCGCGGCGTGTGATCGTTACGCCTGGAGTAACGATCAAGAGCCCCCCTCACCCTAGCCCTCTCCCGGAGGGAGAGGGGACCGATTGGGGAATATTGGAGAGTTTCGCCGACCTGATCTTGCTTTACCGAATCCATAATCGACTGTTTTTTTCAGGTCGATGGATAGCGCCAGACACCTCGGTCGGCCCCCTCTCCCTCCGGGAGAGGGCTGGGGTGAGGGCTAAGCGTCTAAACCAGCCCCGCATCCACCAACAACGTCTCCAGCGCCAACAGATCCGGCACCTTCGCCACCTGTTCCCCCACCTGCACCGCCGCCTGCTCCAGCGCACACAGCGGCACGTCGACATAACTCAACTGGCTGTCGAGCTTGTACGAGCGTGGAATCCCCTGCACCAGCAAGGCAATGAAGCGCAGCGTCGGCAATCCGCCGAGGGCGTTGAGGATGACGATCCGTGCCCGTTCGCCGATGACGATCTTGTTGCCGCACGCCGACTCGAAACTCAGCAGCGGAATCTGCCGCTCGCGCCAGGTCACCCGGCCCAGATACCACGGCGGTGTATCGAGATCGAAGGCGCTGGACTGATAGTCGATCAGTTCGGCGACGGCGACGTTGGGCAGGATCAGGTTTCGATCAGCCAGCGGCAGCAACAGCCCGGTGAGTTGGCTGCTGCGTTGGTTATGACGCCGCTCATGCATGTTTTTTGCTCCACAGGGCAATGCTTTCGAGCAGCACCGATTCCTGGTACGGCTTGCCGAGGTAGTCGTTGACGCCGATGGCCATGGCGCGGTCGCGGTGTTTCTGCCCGGTGCGCGAGGTGATCATGATGATCGGCAGGTGTTGCAGGCGTTCATCGTGGCGCACCTGGGTCGCCACTTCGAAGCCATCCATGCGCGGCATTTCGATGTCGAGCAGCATCAGGTCGGGCATGTGTTCTTCGAGCAGCAGCATGGCGTCGACCCCGTCCTTGGCGGTCAGTACGTTCATGCCGTGGCGTTCGAGCAGGCGGCTGGTGACCTTGCGCACGGTGACCGAGTCGTCGACCACCAGCACCAGCAACGGCTTCTGCGGTTCGCTCTCGATTTCGTGACCGGCCGGACGCTGCGGCAACCGCGCCTGCATCGCACGGATCGGCGCCAGCAGATCGAGGATCAGCACCACCCGGCCATCGCCGAGAATCGTTGCCCCGGACACGCCCTGCACCGCCGCGAACTGCGGGCCGAGGCTCTTGACCACGATCTCCCGGGTGCCGGCCATGGCGTCGACCTGCACCGCGATGTGCCGGTCGTTGCACTGCACCAGCAGCACCGGCAGCGGCAGGCTCTGGCCGAGCAGTTTCGGCCGTGGCGCGGTTTTCAGCAGCTCGCCCAGATAACACAGTTCATAACGCTGGCCGCCGTACTCGTAACGCGGCGGATCGTGACGGAAATGCCCGTCGAGTTCATTCGGCAGGACGCGGACGATGCCGTCGATGGTGTTCAGCGGAATCGCGTATTGATCCTCGCCGCACTGCACCATCAGCGCACGGTTGACCGACACGGTGAACGGCAGGCGAATGCGGAAATGCACGCCCTGCCCCGGCACCGAGTCGATGCTCATGGTGCCGCCCAGTTGCCGGACTTCTTCGTGGACCACGTCCATGCCCACGCCGCGCCCGGAAATCTGGGTGATTTTCTCGGCGGTGGAGAAGCCCGGCTGGAGGATGAACTGCAACACTTCGCGGTCGCTGATTTCCGCGTTCGGCGCCAGCAGGCCGCGCTTGATCGCCTTGCGCCGCACCGCGTCCAGCGGCACACCGGCGCCGTCGTCGCGGATGTCGAAAACTATGTCGCTGCCCTCACGGGACAGGTCGAGGGATATCTGACCTTGAGCTGGTTTGCCCGCCGCCAATCGTACGTCGGCCGGTTCCAGACCATGGTCAACGGCGTTGCGCAGCATGTGTTCCAGCGGCGCCGCCATGCGTTCGAGCACGTTGCGATCCATCTCGCCTTCGGCGTTGCCGACGGTGAACGCCACGTCCTTGTTCAGCTCTTCGGCCACCTGACGGACGATGCGCTTGAGTCGCGGCAGCATGCGCTCGAACGGCACCATGCGCGTGCGCATCAGGCCTTCCTGCAATTCGGTGTTGATCCGGCCCTGTTGCTGCAACAGGTTCTCGGCGTCGTGGGTGCGCCGGTCGAGGGTTTCCTTGAGGTCGAGCAGGTCGGAGGCGGATTCGAACAGCGCCCGTGACAGCTGCTGCAACTGCGAATGGCGATCCATTTCCAGCGGATCGAATTCTTCGTAGCCCAGGCGTTCGGCGTCCACTTGCTGACGGCTGAGGATCCGCCCCTGGGTTTCGGTGTCGAGCCGGCGCAACTGGTCGCGCATGCGCTCGATGGTGGTTTCCATTTCGTTCAGGGCGGTCTGCGCATCGCTGACTTGCTGCTCGATACGCCCACGGAAAATCGAGGTTTCGCCGGCAAGGTTGACCAGTTCATCCAGCAGTTCGGCGGAGACCTTGACCATGTCCGCGCCGGCCTCCGCAGCGGGCGCGGCGGGTTCGGTCTTCAAGGGCACCGGCAATATCGGCGCGGGCGTTTCCACCGCCACCGGGTGGCTGAAATTCTGGATCGCGCTGATCAGTCGATCCGCCGGCGGGCATGGCTGGCCGGCGCGCACCGCATCGAGCATCTGCGCCAACCGGTCATGGCCGCGCTGCAACAGGGCAAACAGTTCGACGCTGCTTTGCAGGGTGCCGGAGGACAGGCTTTCGTAAAGGTATTCGAGCTCATGGGCGAGGTCGCCGATCGGGCCGATTTCCACCATCCGCGCGCCGCCCTTGAGGGTGTGAAGATCGCGCAGCAGGGTTTCCACTTCCTGGCGGTTGCCGGGTTCGGCCTGCCAGCGCAGCAGCGCGGCGCCGGAGTTTTCGATGATGTCGAAACCTTCTTCGAGGAAGATTTCCAGCAGCTCCGGGTCGTGCCCTGCGCCTTCATGGCTGGCGGCCTCCGGCGGCGTCTCGGGACTGCCGGCCTGGCCCTGACGGAACTGGCGGATCGCGTCGATCAGGTCCGGCGCCGGTTTCAGCGGCTGATGGTCATGCAGTTGATCGAGGAACAACGCCAGGCGCTCATGGCTTTGCAGCAACAGTCGGCCCAGTGAGTCACTGTGGTTATAGCGGCGATCCACCAGTCCTTCGTAAAGGTTTTCCAGCTCCTGGGCCAGGTCGCCGACCGCCTCGACCTCGGCCATCCGCGCACCGCCCTTGAGGGTGTGCAGATCCCGTTGCAGCGACGACAGCGGCGCGCCGTTTTCCGGGTCGTTCAACCAGCGCTGCAAGGCTTGCCCGGCGCTGTCGAGGATGTCCACCGCCTCTTCGAGGAAGATCTCGACGATCTCGTCATCCGCGCCGATTGCGTTGGTGCTTTTTTGCAGTTCGGCAGTGGCGCTGCCTAGCTCGGAAATGCTCAGGGTTCGACTGCCGTCGCTGCGGATCAGGCCCATGGCCGACGGGTCGAGACCGTCGTCGAGCAGTTCGTGCAGCGCACGGATGCGCTGGGGTTGCGGGGTAATTTCCTGGCCGGCGGCCAGTTCGTCGAGCATGTTGATCAGCGCTTCGTGGGCCTGCTGCGCCTCATGGAAAAACCGCTCGCTGACCGCCAGGCTGCTTTCTTCCACCGCGCCATACAAATCCAGCAAGGCTTCGCACAACACGTCCACCGGCAGCAGATCCGCCAAGTGCGCGGCCTCGCCAAGGGTCGTCAGTTCATCCAGCAGCGCACTGAGCTCCTGGCGCTCGCCGGGATGCTGCTGCCAGCGCTGCAAGAGGTTTTCGGCGTCGAGCAGGATGTCCATGCCCTGGGCGAGGAAGTTGTTGATCAGTTGCGGATCACGCTTGACCCGCAGGGCGCTGCTCGGTGCATTGAGGATGGATTCGAGGCGTTCGCTCAGCAGGGTTTCAGTACGTTTGATCAGCGACTGCGCACCGACAATCGGTGCCAGCGGGTCGTGCTTGAGCTGGCGCAGGCCGACGCGGAACAGGCCCTCGGCTTCCAGCAGCAATTCAACTTCGTCCAGGTCCAGCGCCAGTTGGTGGGCCTTGAACTCCCGGGCCAGTTTGTCCAGCGGCGCCGCCAGTTCGGCGATCGGCAATACGCCGGCCATCGACGCACTGCCCTTGAGGGTGTGCAGCGCACGTTGCAATTCATCGCTGGCCTGCAACGGCACGTGTTCGGCGGCCTGATCGAGGAAGCGGTTGAGGCTGGCGAGGTGGGTTTCGGCTTCGTTGCGGAAAATCTCCAGCAGCAGCGGATCGAGCGCCGCGACGTCTTCCACGTCTTCGGCCGGCAGCGGCGTGTCGCCCTTGGCCAGGGTGTGGGCCCGGGCCGCGAGGTGATCGACATCCTGACGCTGACGCTGACCATTGATGGCGAATTCGGCGATCAGGTCCGGCAGCAACAGCAGCGTATCGGCCAGCAATTGCTGCACCGCCGGCGCCGGTTCAACGCTGTGCTCCAGCACACGGTTGAGCAGGTTTTCCACCGCCCAGGCCAGTTCGCCGAGCACCAGCGCCCGCACCATGCGTCCGCTGCCTTTCAGGGTGTGAAAGGCCCGGCGCAGTTCGCTCAGGGCTGCGCGGTCCTGCGGATCGGCGGTCCAGCGCGGCAGGTAGTCACGCAGCACATCGAGTACCTCCTCGGTCTCTTCGAGGAACACTTCACGCAACTCGTCGTCCACCGGTTCTTCATCGGCGGGCGGCGGCAGCAGGCTGCCGGGCGTGGTCAACGCGGGCGGGTTGACTGCCGACACCGGGCTGGCCAGCACATCGGCCAGCGACTGGGCGATTTGCGGGTCATCGAGTTCCTGCAGGTCCTGCATCACCAGCGCTTCGCTGGGACTGAGCACATCCTCGAGCACGGGTACATGCTGCTCGCTGGGCGGCTCGTCAGGAAAGTAGCCGAGACGGGCCAGACTTTTCTGCGCGACATCCAGCAATTGCTCGCCCGGTGCCTGTGGGTCATCGGTCAGGCGTTCGAGGTAATACTCGAGACTGGTGATGACATCGGCGAGGTTGTCCAGTTGCTGCCAGCCCGGCTCGTGGGGATCGAGCAGCAGGTGCTCGCGGATGAAACCGTTGCAGGCTTCCAGCAGGCTCGCCGCACGGGTCAACGGAATCATCGCCAGCGCGCCACGCACCTGGGTCAGCAGCGCCGGCAACGGTTGCAGTTGCTGGCGATCCCAGTCGGCGTCGATGTAGTCGACGATCATGTCCTTGGCCTGTTGCAGGCAGATGCGTGCTTCCTTGATCACGATCTGGTGGATCTGCGTCAGGTCGGTGGTGGGCAGGCGCGAGTCTTCCGGGCTCTCCGGTTCCACCGTGCCGACCATCCCGGCCAGCGTCGCTTCGACGTAGAGCAAGGCGCCGGCGACATCCATCAGCGTGGCGTCGTTCGGTTCGCGCTGGCCCTGAGCGAGGCTGAGCACCACCGCCAGCTGATCGATGATGACCTTGCGCGGCTGGCCGAAACCGAGCACCGCGAGGGTGTCGGCGATCTGACGCAGCGGCGCCAGCAGGCTGTCCAGATCCGAGGTGTGCTGGCGGTCGCTGCGCACGAACAGGTCGAGGCGCTCCTTGACCCGCACCAGCTCTTCGCACAACGCCGCGAGCACCGAGCGCATGGCATCGCGGTCGGGGCCGGCCAGGCGTGCGCGTTCTTCGTCGACCATCGCGCTGTCGGGCAACGCGTCGTCCAGAGAGTAGCGATCTTTCATGGTCAGCATCTGCCCGGTGGGATGTTCGGCTTTGGCAATGTAGAACAGCAGGCTTTTGAACAGCTCGGGCGGCGGTGGTTGGTTGAGGCCGGCCATGCCTTGTTCGAGCAGGCGCTTGAGTTCCTTATCGGCGTCCTTGAACAGGCTGCGCAGGGCCGGGCTGTTGGCAATCCGCCCTTCGCGCATGCCTTCTACCAGTGCCGAGGCGACTTGCCACAACGGACTCAACGGGGCCTCGCCGCTCAAGGCTTCGAGGCGAGTGAAGACCTTGCTCAGGTAACCGAGGTGCGTCTGGTCGTCCTGTTCGCGGAGCAGGCCTACCAACGCCATCTGCAACATCTGCCGCAACTTGCGCAGCACATTGGGCAGTTCCGCCGGTTCCAGCAGGGCCAGTGCTTCAGGGCTCAGCGGCGGCAACTCCGGCAATTGCGGGCTGAACAGGCTGGTCTCGGACAACAGGCTTTCGCCCCGGGCGCTGCGCAGATCATTGATCAACGGCAGCACCACCAGCGGCAAGTCACGGCGAGCACTTTGCACGCGGTCGAGGTAGGTCGGCAGTTGGCCGAAGGCCTGCAACAGCAGGTGCAAGGCTTCGTCGCGGTGGCTGACGCGGTCGTTCTGCAGGGCTTCGACCAGATGCTCCATCTCTTCGGCGAGCAAGGCCGCGCCGTAGAACTCGACCATCTGCAGACTGCCGTGGACCTGATGGATGCATGCCAGGCACTCGTCCAGCCCGGGCACCGACTGCGGATCGTCGAGCACGGCTTCGATGGCCTGATGCGCCTGCCTCAGCGTTTCGGCAATTTCGCCCTTGACCCATTCAAGGGCCACGTAGTCGTGCCGGTCGCCCATAACCACTCCGCTCGACATGATCTCGCCCGCAGGCCTCACGCCTTGCCCGTGGCGGGCGTTGCCGCCGCCGGCAAGGTGAACCCGGACACCGAACGCCGCAATTGGCTGGCCATTTTCGTCAGGTTGCCGATGCTTTCGGCGGTGGCCGTGGAGCCGGACGAAGTCTGCGAGGTGATCTGCTGGATCACGTTCATCGTCAGGGAAATCTGCCCGGCGGAAGACGTCTGCTGCTGCGCCGCGTTGGAAATGCTCTGGATCAGCGCCGCGAGGGTCTTGGACACGCCTTCGATTTCTTCCAGGGCCACACCGGCATCCTGCGCCAGCCGCGCGCCGCGCACCACTTCGGTGGTGGTCTGTTCCATGGAAATCACGGCTTCGTTGGTGTCGGTCTGGATCGCCCGCACCAGCGTCTCGATCTGCCGGGTGGCGGCGGACGAGCGTTCCGCCAGTCGCTGCACTTCGTCGGCAACCACGGCGAAACCGCGCCCGGCGTCACCGGCCATCGACGCCTGAATGGCCGCGTTGAGGGCAAGGATGTTGGTCTGGTCGGCAATGTCGTCGATCAGGCTGACGATGTCGCCGATTTCCTGGGACGACTCGCCCAGGCGCTTGATGCGTTTGGCGGTGTCCTGGATCTGTTCGCGAATGTTGTCCATGCCGTGGATGGTGTTGTGCACCACCTCGTTGCCCTTGTTGGCGATTTCCACCGAACGCTCGGCCACCGCCGAGGATTCGGCAGCGTTGGCCGACACCTGGTCGATGGACTGGGCCATGTCGTTGATCGCGGTCGAGGCTTCGGAAATCTGCTGGGCCTGATGCTCCGAGGCCTGGGCCAGGTGCATGGCGGTGGCCTGGGTTTCCTGCACCGCGGCGGCAACCTGGCCGGCGGTGAGGTTGATGGTCGCCACCAGGTCACGCAACTGGTCGACGGAATAGTTGATCGAGTCGGCGATGGTTCCGGTGAAGTCTTCGGTCACCGAGGCGGTCACCGTCAGGTCGCCGTCGGCGAGGTCTTCGATTTCGTCCAGCAGGCGCATGATCGCGTTCTGGTTGCGCTCGTTCTTCTCGGCGGTCTCGCGCAGCTGACGATTGGTTTCCCGGACCATGACCATGCCGATCAGGATGATCGACGCCAGTGCCAGCAGGCCCAGCACGTAGCCGCCGATGGTGTCGGTGCTGCGCCCGCCGGCGAGGTTTTCGAAACCTGTGGCCAGGTGCGAAGCTTCGTCGAGCAGGGTCTGCGACAGGCTGAAGATGTTGGTGGCGGACTCGCGGACCTTGAACAGCTCCGGCGAGGTTTCGAGGATTTCATCCACCGAACCGGAGACGAACTGGAACAGCTCGGCGATTTCGCTCAGACGCGCACGGGCATCACGGTCCTCGACCTGGCTGATCTTCAGCGTCGGGTTGCCTTGCAACATGCCGTTGAGCACCTGACCAAAACGTGTGGCGTCACGGCCGAAGGCATCGGCGGCCTGTTGCGAGTTTTCATCGCCGGAGAGCACGGTGTTGACCGCGCCGAGAATCCTTTCAGCCAGCAGCGATTGCCGCTGGGCCATCGCCACCTGCGCCGCCGGGGCGCCGCGTTGCAGGAGGATTTCGACGACTTTTTCGTATTCGATCTGCAACTGCGGCACGGTTTCGGCGAGGGTCGCGGCGACCTGATGCAGCGACAGCACAGTCTGTTCGCTGGACAGGATGGCGTCGGTGTTTTTCAGCAGGCGTTCCCAGTCCAGCTGCACGGCGCGCATTTCCGGGCGCACGGTGGACGGTGCCGGCGGCAGGCCGGTGGCCGGGTCGCCCTTCTTCAGATAACCCCAGCGCTGGGCGAAATCGTTGCGCGCGTCGCTAAGCAACTTGAACGCGGCGGCCTTGCCGGCGGCGGCTTCGGTGGCGTTCTTGGCGATCCGCTGGGACAGCACCCGTAGCTCGCCGGCGTGACCGATGTACTGTTTGTCGTAGTTGGCCTGGGTGTTGAGGTAAGCGAAATTGGCGAACAGCAGCATGATGAACACGATCAGCGCGATGAACAGCACGATGATCTGCGAGCGGCTGCGCGAGCCTTCTGCGGGCTTGCTGGTTTTTGCTTTGATCATCGGTCCTCGCCTGTTAAACCGCGACGTGCATGAAACTCGGTGACTGCGCCAGCGCAAACAGGCTGAAAACCCGCCAGTTCTGCTCGCGCCGGAAATAGCCTTTGACGAACTCGCCCTTGGAGCCTTGCCGCTTGCGGATCGAGACGGGTTCGAAGCTGTCCTGCTCGAAGTGCTGCAAGCCGAAAACCTCATCGACCAGCACCCCGGCAAACACGTCCTGATGCTCCACGACCAAGACCCGCCGCTGCTTGCGCATCGGTGACAGCTCATGGCCGAAGAATCCGCACAGGTCCATGATCGGCAGCAACCGCCCGCGCAGATTGGCGACGCCCTTGACCCAGGGCTTCACCCCCGGCATCTGGGTGAAGCGCGGTTCGGGCAGCACTTCGCTGACTTCGCCCATCGGCGCGACATACCAGTGCTCGCCGAGGCGAAAGCCGATGCCGCTCCAGCGATCCTGGCGCGCCGGTTGCGACGGCAGGTCCGCCGCCAGCAGGCGACAGCGCTGGTCGATCTGCCACAGCAGTTCGAACGCGGTCAGCGACTCGCTCATGGCGGCGCGATCAACCGGCCAGCACGTTGTTCAGGGTCTTGATCAGCGTGTCTTCGTCGACCGGTTTGGTCAGGTAATCCCTGGCGCCCTGGCGAGTGCCCCAGACCTTGTCGGTTTCCTGATCCTTGGTGGTGATGATGATGACCGGAATGTGGCTGGTTTCAGCGTCCTTGGTCAGTTGGCGGGTCGCCTGGAAACCGTTGAGTCCGGGCATGACGATGTCCATCAGCACCGCGTCGGGTTTTTCCTGACGGGCCAGGGCCACGCCGTCGGCGCCGTTTTCGGCTTTCAACACTTCGTGGCCGTGCTTTTCCAGCATCCCGGTCAGTTTGTACATTTCGGTCGGCGAGTCATCGACGATCAGAATACGTGCCATGGTCTTCCCCATTTTTTCTTGTCGACACCGGGCCCGCTGGCCGAGCGTCACTGTGCGTGTCTTACTGCGGCAAATCAGCGGCAAAGCCCGGAACATGGGCCGCAATCGCGTCGAGCAGTTCTTCCTTGCTGAAAGGCTTGGTCAAAAATTGATCGGAACCGACAATCCGCCCCTTGGCCTTGTCGAACAGCCCGTCGCGGGACGACAGCATGATCACCGGTGTTGCCTTGAAGGCACTGTTGTTCTTGATTAAAGCGCAGGTCTGATAACCATCCAGACGCGGCATCATGATGTCGACAAAAATGATCCCGGGGTGGTTGTCGGCGATCTTCGCCAGGGCGTCGAAACCGTCGATCGCCGTGATGACTTCGCACCCTGCATTTTTCAACAGGGTCTCGGCGGTGCGACGAATCGTTTTCGAGTCGTCGATCACCATGACCTTCAAGGCGCTGGACTGCTGTTCCATAAGGGGGCTCTACCGTCGCCTTTGCGAATCAATTTGTCCGTTTTGCGATGACTGATGGCTGGAAACCCTTGATGTTCAAGGGCCAACACGGCTGGGAGCCTTTTTAGCACAGTCTCCTGACGCAATCTATCGACGGGTTTTTCCTTGACCGAAAACCCGCCCGGAGCCACTCTGGCGGCACTTTTTTCATACCGATCCGGTAGCCAATTTTCGAGGAAAACCCAATGAGCGTTCGCGTCGGGATAGTCATGGACCCAATCGCCAGCATTTCCTATAAAAAGGATAGCTCGCTGGCCATGCTGCTGGCGGCGCAGAAGCGCGGCTGGGAACTGTTCTACATGGAACAGAAGGACCTTTATCAGGGCGAAGGTCAGGCCCGGGCGCGGATGAAGCCGCTGAAAGTCTTCGCCAACCCGGAAAAATGGTTCGAACTGGGCGCCGAACAGGATTCACTGCTCAGCGACCTGAACGTGATCCTGATGCGCAAGGATCCGCCGTTCGACATGGAATTCGTCTACTCCACCTACCTGCTCGAACAGGCCGAAACCGCCGGCGTACTGGTGGTCAACAAACCGCAGAGCCTGCGCGACTGCAACGAGAAACTGTTCGCTACGCTGTTCCCGCAGTGCACGCCGCCAACCGTGGTCAGCCGCCGCGCCGACGTGCTGCGTGAGTTCGCCGCCAAGCATGGCGACGTGATCCTCAAGCCGCTGGACGGCATGGGCGGTACTTCGATCTTCCGTCACCGCGTCGGCGATCCGAACCTGTCGGTGATTCTGGAAACCCTGACCGCCCTCGGCACCCAGCAGATCATGGGCCAGGCCTATCTGCCGGCAATCAAGGACGGCGACAAGCGCATCCTGATGATCGATGGCGAGCCGGTGGATTACTGCCTGGCGCGGATTCCGGCCCAGGGCGAAACCCGTGGCAACCTCGCCGCCGGCGGTCGAGGCGAAGCCCGTCCGTTGACCGACAAGGATCGCTGGATCGCCGCTCAGGTCGGCCCGACCTTGCGCGCGAAGGGCCTGCTGTTCGTCGGCCTCGACGTGATCGGCGAGCACCTGACCGAAATCAACGTCACCAGCCCGACCTGCATCCGCGAGATCGACAATGCCTTCGGCACCGACATCGGCGGGATGCTGATGGATGCCATTGAAAGCAAGCTGCAAGCTACGAGCCGCAAGCCGCAAGCTTGAAGCCTGTGGTGTGCAGCTTGTCGCTTGAAGCTAGCCGCTTGCAGCTAAAAACCAACATTGCGTTATCATGCCGTGCCTTTAAAAACGCGATGTTGGTTTTTCTGTCATGACACTTCCGTCCGATCTGCCTGCTGAACTCGCCCACCGCGGCGTGCGCCCGGTCGATCGCCTCGGATTTACCCTGTTTCTCGCGGCGCTGATCCATTTGGCGCTGCTGCTCGGCGTGGGATTCACCATGGTCGAGCCCAAGCAAATCAGCAAAACCCTGGAAATCACCCTCGCTACCTTCAAGAGCGAGACCAAGCCCAAGAAGGCCGATTTCCTCGCCCAGGAAAACCAGGAAGGCAGCGGCACCCTCGACAAGAAGGCGATCCCCAAGACCACCGAGGTCGCGCCGTTCCAGGACAATCAGGTCAAGAAAGTCACCCCGCCACCGGCCGCCAAGCCGGAAGTGCAGGAAGCCGCGCCCAAGGCTGCGGTGACCACCGTCGCGCCGAAGCCGAAAAAGGCGCCGACCAAAAAAGAAGAAGCCAGGACCGAGACCAAACCGACGGTCGACGCCCCGACTTTCGACAGCTCGCAGCTCTCCAGCGACATCGCCAGCCTGGAAGCCGAACTGGCCAACGAACAACAGCTGTACGCCAAGCGCCCGCGCATCCACCGCCTGAGCGCGGCCTCGACCATGCGCGACAAGGGCGCCTGGTACAAGGACGAATGGCGCAAGAAGGTCGAGCGCATCGGCAACCTCAATTACCCCGAAGAAGCCCGGCGCCAGCAGATTTACGGCAATTTGCGTCTGATGGTGTCGATCAACCGCGACGGCTCGCTGTATGAAGTGCTGGTGCTGGAATCTTCCGGCCAGCCACTGCTGGATCAGGCGGCGCAGCGCATCGTGCGGCTGGCCGCGCCTTTCGCACCGTTTACCGGCGACCTGTCGGACATCGACCGACTGGAAATCATCCGCACCTGGAAATTCGCCCGGGGCGACCGGTTGTCCAGCAACTGAGCCGATCTTTTGACCGCTCCAGCTTGTCAGTTCGCCCCCTGAACGCCACACTACCGCACATGAAAAACGTCAGCCCCAGCTACCTCAAGCATCACTTCCTGATCGCCATGCCACACATGGCCGACCCGAACTTTGCCCACACCTTGACCTACATCGTCGAGCACACGGCCAATGGGGCCATGGGGCTGGTGGTCAACCGACCGCAAGAGCTGAATCTGGCCGACATCCTCGAGCAACTGCGCCCGGACATCGATCCGCCAGCGCTGTGCCAGCATGTGCCGATCTTCATCGGCGGCCCGGTGCAGACCGATCGCGGTTTTGTCCTGCATCCAGCGGGCAAGACGTTCCAGGCCACCGTCGAGCTGGACGGCGACCTCGCACTGTCCACCTCGCAAGACGTGCTGTTCGCCATCGCTGACGGCGTCGGCCCGGCAAAAAGCCTGATCACCCTCGGTTACGCCGGTTGGGAAGCCGGGCAACTGGAGGCTGAAATGGCCGACAACGCCTGGCTGACCTGCCCGTACGACGCCGACATCCTGTTCAACACCAGCAGCGAACTGCGCCTGGAAGCGGCGGCCAAACACTTGGGGATCAACCTCAATCTGCTGACCAGCCAGGCAGGGCACGCCTGATGGCCCTGCGCCTGATCCTCGGCTTCGACTACGGCACCAAACAGATCGGCGTGGCGGTCGGCCAGGTGATTACCGGCCAGGCCCGCGAACTGTGCACTTTGAAGGCACAGAACGGCGTGCCGGACTGGAATCAGGTCGAAGCCCTGATAAAGGAATGGAAACCCGACGCCGTGGTGGTCGGCCTGCCGCTGAACATGGACGGTACGCCCAGCGAGATGTGTGCCCGCGCCGAGAAATTCGCCCGCCGCCTCAACGGCCGCTACAACCTGCCCTTCTATACCCACGACGAGCGCCTGACGACCTTCGAAGCCAAGGGCGAGCGACTGGTGCGCGGCGGACAGAAGGGCAGTTACCGCGACAACCCGGTGGATGCCATCGCCGCTGCCCTGCTGCTGCAGGGCTGGCTCGATGAAAACACCGCACTGTTTGAATCCTGACAAGCGCTACGGCGCTTTTCTTTTGGCTACAACCCGAGCCCCGGTTCGCGAGAACCGGCTCGACCCCGAGAAGGAGCAACCATGAGCCTGCCCAATCCCGCCGATCTGATCAGCCAGATGGCGACACGCCTCAAGGCGCACCTTGCCCAGCGTGGTATCAGCGAACCGCGTTACATCGGCATCCGCACCGGCGGTGTCTGGGTCGCCCAGGCCCTGCTCGCAGAGCTGGGCAGCGACGCGCCCTTGGGCACGCTGGACGTTTCCTTCTACCGCGACGACTTCAGCCAGAACGGCCTGCACCCGCAAGTGCGCCCGTCCGCCCTGCCCTTCGAGATCGAAGGCCAGCATCTGGTGCTGATCGATGACGTACTGATGAGCGGCCGGACCATCCGCGCCGCCATGAACGAACTGTTCGACTACGGCCGCCCGGCCAGCGTGACGCTGGTCTGCCTGCTGGACCTGGACGCCGGCGAACTGCCGATCCGCCCGAACGTGGTCGGCGCGACCCTGTCGCTGGCCGCCCACGAACGGGTCAAGCTGTCCGGCCCGGAGCTGGCCCTCGAACTGCAAGACCTTGCCCTTTAATCCGCCCTATTGAGAGTCCCCTTCGCGATGACGCCTCTAGATACCAAGCGCCCGCTGCAGCTCAATGATCAGGGCCAGCTGCGCCACTTCCTCTCGCTCGACGGCCTGCGCCGCGAGTTGCTGACGGAAATCCTCGACACCGCCGACTCGTTCCTCGAAGTCGGTGCCCGGGCCGTGAAGAAGGTCCCGTTGCTGCGCGGCAAAACCGTGTGCAACGTGTTCTTCGAAAACTCCACCCGTACCCGCACCACCTTCGAACTGGCGGCCCAGCGGCTGTCGGCGGACGTGATCACCCTGAACGTATCGACCTCGTCGGCCAGCAAGGGCGAAACCCTGCTCGACACCCTGCGCAACCTCGAAGCCATGGCCGCTGACATGTTCGTCGTGCGCCACGGTGATTCGGGCGCCGCGCACTTCATCGCCGAGCATGTCTGCCCGCAGGTGGCGATCATCAACGGCGGCGACGGCCGTCATGCCCACCCGACCCAGGGCATGCTCGACATGCTGACCATTCGTCGGCACAAGGGCAGCTTCGAAAACCTTTCGGTGGCCATCGTCGGCGACATCCTGCACTCGCGGGTGGCGCGCTCGAACATGCTCGCCCTGAAAACCCTCGGTTGCCAGGACATCCGCGTGATCGCGCCGAAAACCCTGCTGCCGATCGGCATCGAGCAATACGGCGTGAAGGTCTACACCGACATGACCGAAGGCCTGAAAGACGTCGACGTGGTGATCATGCTGCGCCTGCAGCGTGAGCGCATGACCGGCGGCCTGCTGCCGAGCGAGGGCGAGTTCTACCGCCTGTTCGGCCTGACCACCGCGCGCCTGGCCGGCGCCAAGCCCGATTGCATCGTCATGCACCCGGGGCCGATCAACCGCGGCGTGGAGATCGAATCGGCAGTGGCCGACGGCCCGCACTCGGTGATCCTCAATCAAGTCACCTACGGCATCGCGATCCGTATGGCCGTGCTGTCCATGGCCATGAGCGGACAAACCGCGCAGCGTCAATTCGAGCAGGAGAACGCCCAGTGAAGCTCAGCATTCTCGGCGCCCGCGTCATCGATCCAAACAGCGGCCTGGATCAAATCACCGATATTCACGTTGAAGCCTGCAAGATCGTAGCCCTCGGCGCGGCACCGGCCGGCTTCACCGCTGTGGAAACCATCGACGCCCAAGGCCTTGTCGCCGCTCCGGGCCTCGTCGACCTGAACGTTGCCCTGCGCGAGCCGGGCTACAGCCGCAAAGGCACCATCGCCAGCGAAACCCGCGCTGCGGCGGCCGGCGGCGTGACCAGCCTGTGCTGCCCGCCGAAGACCAAACCGGTACTCGACACCTCCGCCGTGGCCGAGCTGATCCTCGACCGCGCCCGCGAGGCCGGCAACACCAAGGTGTTCCCGATCGGCGCCCTGAGCAAAGGCCTGGACGGCGAGCAACTGGCCGAGCTCGTTGCCCTGCGCGACGCCGGTTGCGTGGCGTTCGGCAACGGTCTGGAGAGCTTCCGCAACACCCGCACCCTGTGCCGGGCGCTGGACTACGCGGCAACGTTCGACCTGACGGTGATTTTCAACTCGCAGGATCACGACCTCGCCGACGGCGGCCTGGCCCACGAAGGCGCCACCGCCAGTTTCCTCGGCCTGCCGGGTATCCCGGAAACCGCTGAAACAGTGGCCCTGGCCCGGGACCTGCTGCTGGTCGAGCAGACCGGCGTACGCGCGCACTTCAGTCAACTGACCAGCGCTCGTGGCGTTGCGCTGATTGCCCAAGCCCAGGCCCGTGGCCTGAAAGTCACGGCGGATGTCGCCCTGTATCAGCTGATCCTGACGGATGAAGCGCTGATCGACTTCAGCAGCCTGTATCACGTGCAACCGCCGCTGCGCACCCGCGCCGATCGCGACGGTCTGCGTGAAGCGGTGAAGTCCGGGGTGGTTTCGGCGATTTCCAGCCATCACCAGCCCCATGAGCGCGATGCCAAACTGGCACCGTTCGGCGCGACCGAGCCGGGCATCAGCAGCGTCGAACTGCTGCTGCCGCTGGCGATGACGCTGGTCGAGGATGGTCTGCTGGATCTGTCGACCCTGCTGGCCCGCCTGAGCGCCGGCCCGGCCGAGGCCCTGCGCCTGCCGGCAGGCAAGCTGGCAGTGGGCGGCGCGGCGGATATCGTGCTGTTCGATCCGAAGGCTTCGACCGTGGCCGGCGAGAGCTGGCTGTCGAAAGGCGAGAACTGCCCGTTCCTCGGCCACAGCCTGCCGGGTGTGGTGCGTTACACCCTGGTGGATGGCCGGATCAGCCACCAGGCTTGATACCGAGTTGCCCCCAATCGCGAGCAAGCTCGCTCCCACAAGGTCACCACTGACCCTGTGGGAGCGAGCTTGCTCGCGAAGCTTTATTGGAAGGCGCCCCGCCCTTCGGCATTACGCACCGACACCTGATCGTTCAGCGTCCAGAAGTCATACAGCACCCCCAGAAAGAACAACCCGCCGGTCAGCAGGTACAGCAAACCTGTGATCCACTTGCCCTGATACATCCGGTGCACGCCGAACGCGCCGAGAAATGTCAGCAGAATCCACGCCACGTTGTATTCGATCGGCCCCGCCGCAAAGCGCAGGTCCGCTTCCCGGTCCATCGCCGGGATCAGGAACACGTCGATCAGCCAGCCAATTCCCAGCAGGCCGAAGGTGAAAAACCAGATCGTGCCGGTCACCGGCTTGCCGTAATAGAAACGGTGCGACCCGGTAAAACCGAAGATCCACAACAGGTAACCGATCACCTTGCTATGGGTGTCCTTTTCCTTCACTTGTGGCAGTTGATAGCGGTTCATGAAGACCTCGATTCACGCGATAGATAAATTTTCTTTAATTCTTTGTGACTTTTTTACAGGTACCCGACGTACGGCAAATGCTACCTTGTGGTCCGTCAAAGCCTTATAGCACCTGACTTCTGTCCGACAATTGCGTCTATTTGCCGCTTGTTTGGTTCCGTTGCCCGCCTTTTGAATCGACCAACGGCCTCGGAAGGGACAAAAAAGCTGTTATAAAGTTGCGCGCTAACACATAAGAGCCCTGCCTAATGCGTCCATTTTTCAAGACATGGCTAACTATTTGCCTATTAATGCCACTGGCCGCCCACGCCACCAATCGTGAGCAACGTCTTCCCAACGTCAACGGCTTCACTCCCAAATCCCATGCCTCTGCTCCCTCGAACAAAGGCAAGCAAACGAAACACACCACGCTCGCCAGCAAGAGTCACGGCAAGCTGGTTCCACCGATGGCAACCAAGGAAAGCAGCAACGTCCTCAGTCGCGCGGTGAACGTCCTCGGTACACCTTACCGTTGGGGCGGCAGCAGCCCGAGTAAAGGCTTCGACTGCAGCGGCCTGGTGAAATACGCGTTCAACGACGCGACTTTCGACCTGCCGCGCACCTCGAATGCCATGGCCAGCGGTCATGGCGAGAAAGTCGAGCGCAAGGATCTCAAGCCTGGCGACCTGATTTTCTTCAACATCAAGAGCCGTCGGGTCAATCACGTTGCCATCTACCTGGGCAACGACCGCTTCATCCACGCACCGCGCCGTGGCAAAGCAGTGAGCATCGATACGCTGAACAAGCCGTATTGGGAACAGCATTACGTGGTTGCCAAGCGCGTGCTGCCGAAAGAACCGGGCGGCAAGCAGATGCGCGTCGTACAGCGCTGATCCTTGCAGATCACAAAAAACGCAGCCCTCGGGCTGCGTTTTTTTTCACCACTAGAAATTATCCGGCGTCCGCGCCTTCTCCCGCGCGTGTTCGCGACTGATCAGGCCCTTGGTCACCAGATCCTTCAGGCACATGTCGAGTGTCTGCATCCCCAGCGACCCGCCGGTCTGAATCGCCGAATACATCTGCGCCACCTTGTCCTCGCGGATCAGGTTCCGGATCGCCGACGTGCCCAGCATGATCTCGTGGGCCGCCACCCGGCCGCCGCCGATCTTCTTGATCAGCGTCTGCGAGACTACGGCCAGCAACGACTCGGACAACATCGAGCGCACCATGGACTTCTCGTCCCCCGGAAACACGTCCACCACCCGGTCGATGGTTTTGGCCGCCGACGTGGTGTGCAGCGTGCCGAACACCAGATGCCCGGTTTCCGCAGCGGTCAGCGCCAGGCGGATGGTTTCCAGGTCGCGCATCTCGCCCACCAGGATCACGTCCGGGTCTTCCCGCAGCGCCGAGCGCAATGCCGTGGCGAAACTGCGGGTATCGCGGTGGACTTCACGCTGATTGATCAGGCATTTGCGCGATTCGTGGACGAATTCGATGGGGTCTTCGATGGTCAGGATGTGGTGATGACGGTGGGTGTTGAGGTAATCGATCATCGCCGCCAGGGTGGTGGACTTGCCGGAGCCGGTCGGCCCGGTCACCAGCACCAGCCCGCGCGGGGCGTCGGTGATCTTGCGAAAGACGTCACCCATGGCGAGGTCTTCCATGCTCAGCACTTTCGACGGGATGGTGCGGAACACGGCGCCGGCGCCACGGTTCTGGTTGAAGGCATTGACCCGAAACCGCGCCACGCCCGGCACTTCGAAGGAAAAGTCGGTTTCCAGATGTTTCTCGAACTCCACCCGCTGGGTGTCGTTCATGATGTCGTAGATCAACTCGTGCACCTGTTTGTGATCCAGCGCCGGCAGATTGATCCGCCGCACATCGCCATCCACGCGGATCATCGGCGGCAGTCCGGCCGACAGGTGCAGGTCGGAAGCGCCCTGTTTGGCGCTGAAGGCCAGCAGTTCAGTGATATCCATAGCGTCCCTCAATTCCAGTAGAATGCCGCGAACCTTCAGACCGCTGGCGCCTCTTGATGTCCACGATAGCAGACAACATTCTCCAGGTTAGTTCGCGCATTAAGGCAGCCGTCAAAGCCGCTGGCCGCGACGAAAACAGCGTCCAGCTGCTGGCCGTGAGCAAGACCAAACCCGCCGAAGCCCTGCGCGAAGCGTACGCCGCCGGCCTGCGCGACTTTGGCGAGAACTATCTGCAGGAAGCCTTGGGCAAACAGCTCGAACTGGCCGACCTGCCCTTGATCTGGCACTTCATCGGCCCCATTCAGTCGAACAAGACCCGCTCGATTGCCGAGCACTTCGCCTGGGTGCACTCCGTGGATCGCCTGAAAATCGCCCAACGTCTGTCCGAACAACGCCCGGCGGATCTGCCGCCACTGAATATCTGCATTCAGGTCAATGTCAGCGGTGAGGCCAGCAAATCCGGCTGCACCCCGGCCGACCTGCCGGCCCTGGCCCAGGCGATCAGCGCCCTGCCGCGCTTGAAGTTGCGCGGGCTGATGGCGATTCCCGAGCCGACCGAAGATCGCGCCGAGCAGGATGCCGCATTCGCCGCCGTCCAGACATTGCAGGCCGGCCTCGATCTGCCGCTCGACACACTTTCCATGGGCATGAGCCACGACCTCGAGTCGGCCATTGCCCAGGGCGCCACCTGGGTCCGTATCGGTACGGCCCTGTTTGGCGCTCGCGACTACTCCCAATCTTGATGATTTCCAGATAAGGACCTGACATGAGCAACACGCGTATTGCCTTTATCGGTGCCGGCAACATGGCCGCCAGCCTGATCGGCGGCCTGCGGGCCAAGGGTCTGGAAGCCGCACACATCCGCGCCAGTGATCCGGGCGAAGAGACCCGCAACCGGGTCAGCGCCGAGCACGGTATCGAAACCTTCGCCGACAACGCCCAGGCCATCGACGGCGCGGACGTAGTGGTACTGGCGGTCAAGCCGCAGGCCATGAAGGCCGTGTGCGAAGCCATCCGCCCAAGCCTGAAACCGAATCAACTGGTGGTGTCCATTGCCGCCGGCATCACCTGCGCCAGCATGACTGCATGGCTTGGCGAGCAGCCGATCGTACGCTGCATGCCCAACACCCCGGCGCTGCTGCGTCAGGGCGTGAGCGGTCTGTATGCCATCGGCGACGTCAGCGCCGAACAGCGCCAGCAGGCTGAAGAGCTGCTGTCCGCCGTGGGCATCGCCCTGTGGCTGAACGAAGAGCAGCAACTGGACGCAGTCACTGCCGTCTCCGGTTCCGGCCCGGCCTACTTCTTCCTGCTGATCGAAGCCATGACCGCCGCCGGCGTCAAACTCGGCCTGCCGAAGGAAACCGCCGAGCAACTGACCCTGCAAACCGCGCTGGGCGCCGCGCACATGGCGGTTTCCAGCGACGTCGACGCCGCCGAACTGCGCCGCCGCGTGACCTCACCAGCGGGCACCACTGAAGCTGCGATCAAATCGTTCCAGTCCGGCGGCTTCGAAGCCCTGGTGGAAAAAGCACTCGGCGCCGCCGCGCACCGCTCGGCCGAGATGGCCGAACAACTGGGCAAATAAGGAGCCTTACATGATTGGATTGAACACCGCAGCGGTCTACGTGCTGCAAACCCTCGGCAGCCTGTACCTGCTGATCGTGCTGCTGCGCTTCGTCCTGCAACTGGTACGGGCGAACTTCTACAACCCGCTGTGCCAATTCGTGGTCAAGGCCACTCAGCCGCTGCTCAAGCCACTGCGCCGGATCATCCCGAGCCTGTTCGGCCTCGACATGTCGTCGCTGGTACTGGCAATCCTCGTGCAACTGGCACTGATGGCACTGACCCTGCTGCTGACCTACGGCACCACCGGCAACCCGCTGCAACTGTTCATCTGGTCGATCATTGGCGTGACCGCGCTGTTCCTGAAGATTTTCTTCTTCGCCCTGATCATCAGCGTCATCCTGTCGTGGGTCGCCCCGGGCAGCCATAACCCGGGCGCCGAACTGGTGAACCAGATCTGCGAACCGGCCCTGGCACCGTTCCGCCGCTTCCTGCCGAGCATGGGCGGTCTCGACCTGTCGCCGATCTTCGCCTTCCTCGCGCTGAAGCTGATCGACATGCTGGTGATCAACAACCTCGCGGCGATGACGATGATGCCGGAAATCCTGCGCCTGTTGATGTGAGCTGGTTCCGTTGGGACGGTGACGACTTGATCCTCGAGTGTCACCTGCAACCGGCAGCCCGCAGCGATGACTTCGCCGGGCTGCATGGCGACCGCCTGAAGATCCGCCTGACCGCGCCGCCGGTCGAAGGCAAGGCCAATGCCTATCTGATGGGGTTTCTGGCCAAGGCTTTTGGGGTTTCCAAGAGTCAGGTCAGTTTGCTCAGTGGTGAGTTGAACCGGCAGAAGCGGGTGAAGATTTGCTCACCGAAGAAGTTGCCGGATTTGCCCGGTTTAGCTCTTCCTTGATCGTTCCCACGCTCCGCGTGGGAACGAGCACAAATCAGGCCTGATCGTTGCTTGCCGCTGGGGGCAGCGGTCTTTAGACTTACGCCTCATTTCAACGAGAGCAGGGTCGATGCCAGCTGCCTTTCCCCCCGATTCTGTTGGTCTGGTGACGCCGCAAACGGCGCACTTCAGCGAACCGCTGGCCCTGGCCTGCGGCCGGTCGCTGGCCGCTTATGACCTGATCTACGAAACCTACGGCACGCTGAACGCACAAGCGAGCAACGCCGTGTTGATCTGCCACGCCTTGTCCGGCCACCACCATGCCGCCGGTTATCACAGCGTCGACGACCGCAAGCCCGGTTGGTGGGACAGCTGCATCGGCCCCGGCAAACCGATCGACACCAACAAGTTCTTCGTGGTCAGCCTGAACAACCTCGGCGGCTGTAACGGCTCCACCGGCCCGAGCAGCCTCAACCCGGACACCGGCAAGCCGTTCGGCGCCGATTTCCCGGTGCTGACCGTGGAAGACTGGGTGCACAGCCAGGCACGCCTGGCCGACCTGCTCGGCATCGGCCAGTGGGCGGCGGTAATCGGCGGCAGCCTCGGCGGCATGCAGGCGCTGCAATGGACCATCACCTATCCGGATCGCGTGCGCCACTGCCTGGCCATCGCCTCGGCCCCCAAGCTGTCGGCGCAGAACATTGCCTTCAACGAAGTGGCGCGTCAGGCGATTCTCACCGATCCGGAATTCCACGGCGGCTCGTTCCAGGAACAAGGCGTGATTCCCAAGCGCGGTCTGATGCTGGCGCGGATGGTCGGGCACATCACCTACCTGTCCGACGACTCCATGGGCGAGAAATTCGGTCGTGGCCTGAAGAGCGAAAAGCTCAACTACGACTTCCATAGCGTCGAGTTCCAGGTCGAAAGCTACCTGCGCTATCAGGGTGAAGAGTTCTCCGGGCGCTTCGATGCCAACACCTATCTGTTGATGACCAAGGCGCTGGACTACTTCGATCCGGCGGCGAACTTCGACGATAACCTGGCGAAAACCTTCGAAGGTGCCAAAGCCAAGTTCTGTGTGATGTCGTTCACCACCGACTGGCGCTTCTCCCCGGCCCGCTCTCGGGAACTGGTGGACGCGCTGATGGCTGCACGCAAGGACGTCAGCTACCTGGAAATCGACGCGCCCCAGGGCCACGACGCCTTCCTGATTCCGATCCCGCGTTATTTGCAGGCGTTCGGCAATTACATGAACCGAATTACGGTGTGAACAAGCCATGAGAGCTGATCTGGAAATCATCCAGGAATGGATCCCCGCCGGCAGCCGCGTGCTCGACCTCGGTTGCGGTGACGGCGAGTTGCTGACCTGGCTGCGCGACCACAAGCAGGTCACCGGTTATGGCCTGGAAAACGACCCGGACAACATCGCCGAGTGCGTGGCCAAGGGCATCAACGTCATCGAACAGGACCTGGACAAGGGCCTGGGCAACTTCGCCAGCAACAGCTTCGACGTGGTCGTGATGACCCAGGCCCTGCAGGCCGTGCACTACCCGGACAAGATCCTCGACGAAATGCTGCGGGTCGGTCGCCAGTGCATCATCACCTTCCCCAACTTCGGCCACTGGCGCTGCCGCTGGTATCTGGCGAGCAAGGGCCGGATGCCGGTGTCCGAGTTCCTGCCGTACACCTGGTACAACACGCCGAACATTCACTTCTGCACCTTCGAAGACTTTGAAGAACTTTGTCGCGAACGTGAGGCGAAGGTCATTGATCGGCTTGCCGTGGATCAACAGCACCGCCACGGGTGGGCCAGTAAGCTATGGCCTAATCTGTTAGGTGAGATCGGTATCTACCGCGTCAGCAGCCCGGGGCTGCAGGATCACAAAATCGCGGTCTGAACCACGACATTGCGAGGAGAACGAACATGGGACGCCTGATTACCACGCTGCTGGCCGCCTGCCTGAGCCTGTCGGCCGTGGCAGCCGATGCCATCAAGAGCGAGCGCCAGGAAACCTTCGGCGACGTGACGGTGCACTACAACACTTTCAACTCGACCTACCTGCAACCGGACATCGCCAAGGCTGCCGAACTGATCCGCAGCAAGAATCAGGGCGTGATCAATGTCTCGGTGATCAAGGACGGCAAGCCATTGATCGCTAATGTCACCGGCACGGTGAAAGATCTGACCAGCCAGACCGTGACCCTGAATTTCCGCCAGGTTACCGAACAGGGCGCGATCTATTACATCGCCCAGTACCCGGTGGAACAGCAGGAAACCCGCACCTTTGAAATCAAGGTGCAGAACGGTGACAAGATCAACACCATCAATTTCAACCAAGAGCTTTTCCCCGGCGAATGATGAACCTCAAGCAACTCGTACTGGCCAGCCATAACGCCGGCAAACTCAAGGAACTCCAGGCCATGCTCGGCGAATCGGTGCAATTGCGCTCGATCGGCGAGTTCAGCAGCGTGGAGCCGGAAGAAACCGGTCTGTCGTTCGTCGAGAACGCGATCCTCAAGGCCCGCAACGCCGCGCGCATTTCCGGGCTGCCGGCGCTGGCCGACGATTCGGGTCTGGCGGTGGACTTCCTCGGCGGTGCGCCGGGCATCTACTCGGCGCGCTATGCCGATGGCAAGGGCGACGCGGCGAACAACGCCAAACTGCTCGACGCCCTGAAGGATGTGCCTGAAGCCGAGCGCGGCGCGCAGTTCGTCTGCGTGCTGGCCTTGGTGCGTCACGCTGACGATCCGCTGCCGATTCTTTGCGAAGGTCTGTGGCACGGGCGCATCCTGACCGCCGCCAGCGGTGAGCACGGTTTCGGCTACGACCCGCTGTTCTGGGTGCCGGAGCGTAACGTGTCCAGCGCCGAACTGAGCCCGAGCGACAAGAACCAGATCAGTCACCGCGCCCGTGCAATGGATCTGCTGCGCCAGCGTCTGGGCTTGAAATGACCGATAGCTCCTCCGCGTCGCCACTGATCATCGGCGGCGCCGCCTCTTCGCCTCGGGCGCCGTTGCCGACGCTGCCGCCCCTGGCGCTGTACATCCACATCCCGTGGTGTGTGCGCAAATGCCCTTATTGCGACTTCAACTCCCACACCGCCAGCCCGGTGCTGCCGGAGCAGGAATATGTCGACGCGCTGCTCGCCGACCTGGATCAGGATCTGCACGCGGTGTACGGCCGTGAGTTGAGTTCGATCTTCTTTGGCGGCGGCACGCCGAGCCTGTTCAGTGCCGAAGCCCTTGGTCGCTTGCTGGAAGGCGTCAAACAACGCATCCCGTTTGCCGAGGACATCGAAATCACCCTGGAAGCCAACCCCGGGACCTTCGAGCAAGAGAAGTTCGTCGCCTACCGCAAACTGGGCATCAATCGCCTGTCGATCGGTATCCAGAGCTTCCAGCAGGAAAAGCTCAAGGCCCTCGGCCGCATCCATAACGGCGACGAAGCGGTGCGTGCCGCCGGCATGGCGCGCCAGGCCGGGTTCGATAACTTCAACCTCGACCTGATGCACGGCTTGCCGGACCAGTCGCTGGACGATGCCCTGAGCGATCTGCGCCAGGCCATCGAACTGAAGCCGACGCACATTTCCTGGTATCAGCTGACACTGGAGCCGAACACCGTGTTCTGGAACCAGCCGCCAGTGCTGCCGGAAGACGACACGTTGTGGGACATTCAGGAAGCCGGGCAAGCGCTACTGGCCGAGCACGGTTACGCGCAGTACGAGGTTTCGGCCTATGCGCAACCCGGTCGCCCGGCGCGACATAACCTCAACTACTGGAGTTTCGGCGACTTCATCGGCATCGGCGCGGGCGCCCACGGCAAGCTCAGCCATCCGGACGGGCGCATCGTACGCACCTGGAAGACGCGCTTGCCGAAGGACTACCTCAACCCGGCCAAAAGCTTCCAGGCCGGCGAGAAAGCCCTGACCAACGACGAGATGCCCTTCGAGTTCCTGATGAACGCCCTGCGCCTGACTGCCGGTGTCGAATCACACCTGTATCCCGAGCGCACCGGCCTGCCGCTGGAAAGCCTCGATGAACACCGGCGCGAGGCCGAACAAAGCGGTCTGTTGCAGGTCGAACCGTCACGTCTGGCGGCCACCGAGCGCGGACAACTTTTTCTCAACGATTTGCTGCAGAAATTTCTGAGCTGAATGGCTCCCGGGGAAACCGCATGGATTTGATACTCGACCTGCTCGCCACTGTCTCCCGCTGGAGCCGCAGCAACCTCTCGGAAATCGCGCTGGCCCTGGTGGGCTGCCTGCTCGTGCTGTTCGGCGCCGACTTCAAAGGCTGGGTCGAGCAACGCCTGGGCAGCATCGCCGGCGCCCTGCGCGTCCCGCTGATGGCCCTGTTGTGCATGGTCGGCAGCGGCGCGGCGCTGATCTACGCCACACCGTGGGTGGTGAAGGGGCTGAGCCAGTTCAACAACTACAGCCTGGCGCCGGTGTTGTTGGTGGTGCTGGTTTTGATCGGCGTAGTCGCCGACCGACGCTGAATACAGACAGGGAAGTTCATGAGCAAGAAACTGCTGGACGAAACAAGCAAATTTCTCAGCTTCGTGCTGCGTCATGAGCCACAGGCGATTGGCCTGACGCTGGACTCTGAAGGCTGGGCGAACATCGACGCCTTGATCGATGGCGCGGCACGGGACGGCAGAACGCTGGATCGCACGCTGATCGAAAACGTCGTGGCCAGCAGTGACAAGAAACGCTTTTCGATCTCTCCAGACGGTCAGTCGATTCGCGCCGTACAGGGCCACTCGACGAAAAGCGTGGAGCTGCAGTTCGAAGAAAAGCAGCCTCCGGAAACGCTCTATCACGGCACCGCGACGCGCTTCATGGACTCGATCAACGAACAGGGATTGATCCCGGGATCACGTCATCACGTGCATCTTTCCCAGGAAACCGCCACGGCTTCGGCGGTCGGGCAACGTTACGGAACGGTCGTGATTCTGCAGGTCGCCGCGTGGCGGATGCAGGAACAGGGGTTCAAGTTCTATCAGGCCGAGAATGGTGTCTGGCTGACAGAGCGGGTACCGGCGGAATTCCTTTCTACGATGTAATGACCGAGTACTGCTAAAACAACTGTGGGAGCCATTGGCTCCCACAGTTTTATTGCATAAGGCTTAAGCGAGTTTCTCGAACTTCAGATCCCACACGCCATGCCCAAGACGTTCGCCGCGGCGTTCGAACTTGGTGATCGGGCGTTCGGCCGGGCGTGGCACGCACTTGCCGTCTTCGGCGAGGTTGCGATAGCCCGGCGCGACGTTCATCACTTCCAGCATGTATTCGGCATACGGTTCCCAGTCGGTGGCCATGTGCAGAATGCCGCCAACCTTCAGCTTGCTGCGCACCAGTTCAGCGAAGGACGCCTGGACGATGCGGCGCTTGTGGTGACGGCTCTTGTGCCACGGATCCGGGAAGAACAGCATCAGGCGATCGAGGCTGTTGTCGGCGATGCAGCGGTTGAGCACTTCAATCGCGTCGCAATCGTAGACCCGCAGGTTGGTCAGGCCCTGAGTCAGTACGCCGTTGAGCAGCGCGCCGACACCCGGACGGTGAACCTCGACACCGATGAAATCCTGTTCCGGCGCAGCGGCTGCCATTTCCAGCAGCGAGTGGCCCATGCCGAAACCGATCTCCAGCGAACGCGGCGCGGAACGGCCGAACACCTGATCGTAATCCACCGGCGCATCGGCCAGCGGCAGGACGAACTTCGGCGCGCCCTGATCCAGGCCGCGCTGCTGGCCTTCGGTCATGCGCCCGGCGCGCATCACGAAACTCTTGATGCGGCGGTGTTGGCGCTCGTCGCCTTCTTCCGTCTGGATTGGCGTGTCGTTCGATTCAGTCATCAATAGCTCTTACTTGATCAGACCATCCAGCGGCGAAGAGGCGCTGGCATAGAGTTTTTTCGGCATGCGGCCGGCGAGGTAGGCCAGGCGGCCCGCGACGATCGCGTGTTTCATGGCTTCGGCCATCATGATCGGCTGCTGGGCGTGGGCGATGGCCGAGTTCATCAGCACGGCGTCACAGCCCAGCTCCATGGAGATGGTGGCGTCGGAAGCGGTACCGACACCGGCATCCACCAGCACCGGGATCTTGGCTTCTTCGAGGATGATCTGCAGGTTGTACGGGTTGCAGATCCCCAGGCCCGAACCGATCAGACCGGCCAGCGGCATTACCGCGATGCAGCCGATTTCCGCAAGCTGCCGGGCGATGATCGGGTCATCACTGGTGTAAACCATCACATCGAAGCCTTCCTTGACCAGCACTTCGGCGGCCTTGAGGGTTTCGATCACGTTGGGGAACAGGGTTTTCTGGTCGGCCAGCACTTCCAGCTTCACCAGGTTGTGGCCATCGAGCAGCTCACGGGCCAGGCGGCAGGTGCGCACGGCTTCGACCGCGTCGTAGCAGCCAGCGGTGTTCGGCAGGAAGGTGTAGCGATCCGGCGACAGCACTTCGAGCAGGTTCGGCTCGCCTTCGATCTGGCCCAGGTTGGTGCGGCGCACCGCGAAGGTGACGATCTCGGCACCCGAGGCTTCGATGGCCAGGCGGGTTTCTTCCATGTCACGGTACTTGCCGGTACCGACCAGCAAACGCGACTGGTAAGTACGACCGGCCAGAACGAAAGGCTTGTCGCTACGAACGATGCTCATGGGAAGTCCTCTGTTGGGGTGAGGGTCTTGCAGAATTCCTTAATAGCCAAACGCTGTGAAAACGTCGCGAGCGAAGGAAAGACAAGGCAAAAACAGGCGAGGAAGCGGAGTTTACGGGTTGTAAATGAGCATTCCGAGCCTGTTTTTAACGCAGTATTTCCGAGCGCAGCAGTTTTCACAGTGTTTGGGGCTAGCCGCCGCCGATGGCGTGCACCACTTCGACGTTGTCGCCGTCATTCAAAGTGGTGTCGGCGTGCTGGCTGCGCGGGACGATATCCAGATTGAGTTCGACCGCGACGCGGCGTCCGGTCAGGTCCAGACGGGTCAGCAGGGCCGCAACGGTTTCACCGTCGGGCAGTTCAAAGGATTCACCGTTCAACTGAATGCGCATGCGCAACGCCGCCATCACTTTTTAGGGGGTGGCATTCTAGCCCGATCATGACCTAAAGGTCAGCACCAAGCGTCAAGCGGTTGGCTGCAGGCGCCAGGCGGCGAGTCCGAGGCACAGCCAACCGATCAGGAACGCCAGGCCGCCGAACGGGGTGATGATGCCGAGCTTGCCGATGCCGATGGTGGTCAGCAGGTACAGACTGCCGGAGAACAGCAGGATACCGACGGTGAACGAGATGCCGGCCCAGGCGACCAGACGCCCCTGAAGCTGCGTGGCCAGCAGTGCCACGCCGAACAGCGCCAGCGCGTGCACCAGTTGATAGGTGACGCCGGTGTGGAAGATCGCGAGGTACTCGGGGGTCAGGCGGTTTTTCAGGCCATGGGCGGCGAATGCGCCAAGGCCGACACCGGTGAAACCAAAGAAGGCAGCCAGCATCAGAAAGCTACGCAGCATGTAGAACTCCACTCAGACTCGATCGGCAGGGTCTGTATAATGGCCCGCTCAACCGGTTCGGCCAAGCCATCTCTATGCTGCGTTTATTTCTCCGTCGTTTCACGAAGGCCCTGCTCTGGTTCGCGGGCGGCAGCGTATTGCTGGTGTTGGTGTTTCGCTTTGTGCCGCCGCCGGGCACGGCGCTGATGGTCGAGCGCAAGATCGAATCCTGGGTCGACGGCGAGCCGATCGATATGCAACGCACCTGGAAGCCGTGGGACGAGATCTCCGATGACCTGAAGGTCGCGGTGATTGCCGGCGAAGACCAGAAATTCCCCGAACATTGGGGTTTTGACCTGAGTGCGATCAAGGCCGCACTGGCCCACAACGAACTCGGCGGTTCGATTCGCGGCGCCAGCACCCTGAGCCAGCAAGTGTCGAAAAACCTGTTTTTGTGGTCCGGCCGCAGCTATCTGCGTAAAGGTCTTGAGGCGTGGTTTACTGCGCTGATCGAAGTGTTCTGGCCCAAGCAGCGGATTCTTGAGGTATATCTGAACAGCGTCGAGTGGGATGACGGCGTATTTGGCGCTGAAGCAGCGGCACGGCATCACTTTGGCGTAAGCGCCAAGTCTTTGTCCCGCCAGCAGGCGAGTTATCTGGCGGCCGTGCTGCCCAATCCCCGGGTCTGGAGCGCCAGTCACCCGACTTCCTATGTTTCGCGCCGGGCCGGCTGGATTCGCCAACAGATGAGCCAGTTGGGTGGCGACAGCTATTTGCTGACACTCGATGATTCACGCCGCGCGCCCTGGGCCCAATGAGTTTCTGAAGCGCATACAAAAACGCCCCGATCATCACTGATCGGGGCGTTTTTTATTGCCGGTTCACCGGTTACGCGGCAATCGACAACTTGAGCTTGTTCATCGCGCTCTTCTCGAGCTGACGGATCCGCTCGGCCGACACGTTGTACTTCTGCGCCAGGTCGTGCAGCGTGGCTTTCTCTTCTGCCAGCCAGCGCTGGTAGAGGATGTCGCGGCTGCGTTCGTCCAGCACTTCCAGCGCTTCGTGCAGGTTGTGATTGGAGTTGTCGCTCCAGTCGGCATCTTCCAGCTGACGCGCCGGGTCGTACCGGTGGTCTTCCAGGTAGTTGGCCGGCGACTGGAAAGCACTGTCATCGTCGGCTTCGGCAGCCGGGTCGAAGGCCATATCATGCCCGGTCAGGCGACTTTCCATCTCACGCACTTCACGCGGCTCGACGCCGAGGCTTTCCGCCACACGGTGGACTTCCTCGTTGTTCAGCCAGGCCAGACGTTTCTTCTGGCTGCGCAGGTTGAAGAACAGCTTGCGCTGGGCCTTGGTGGTCGCGACTTTCACGATCCGCCAGTTGCGCAGGATGAACTCGTGAATCTCGGCCTTGATCCAGTGCACCGCGAAGGACACCAGACGCACGCCCATTTCCGGGTTGAAACGCTTCACGGCCTTCATCAGGCCGACGTTACCTTCCTGGATCAGGTCAGCCTGAGCCAGACCGTAGCCGGAATAGCTACGGGCGATGTGTACGACAAACCGCAGGTGGGCGAGCACCATCTGCCGAGCCGCCCCCAGATCCTGCTCATAGTAGAGACTCTCGGCCAGTTCACGCTCCTGCTCCGGCGTCAGCAATGGAATGCTGTTGACGGTGTGCACGTAGGCTTCCAGGTTTGCGCCTGGAACCAATGCATACGCAGGTTGCAAAGAATTGGACATACGGAAAAACCTCCGACTTACATACTCATGCTTTTCAGCATTGCGAAAAATTGACCGGAAACTCAAATGAAAGTTTCCTTAACCACTGAAAGGTCAATCACGCGCAAAAAAAGATTCTACTTCGGCGCCAGCTCCCTGAGATGACGTGCGACTGCAATCCATGCACCGATATAACCCAACAGCACCGCGCCAAGCAAGAGCGACAGACCGTCGGCAACTGGCACGCCGGCCAGTGCGAAATCGCTGCCGTACAAGCCGGCCAGCCCGACCACCGCATCGTTCAGCCAGTTCAGGCCGAACGCCAAAACACCCCAGGACAGCAGCCCCGCACCGAAGCCATACAGCGCGCCCATATAAAGGAAGGGACGACGCACATAACTGTCGGTGCCGCCGACGAGTTTAATCACTTCTATCTCGGTGCGGCGGTTTTCAATATGAAGACGAATGGTATTGCCTATCACCAAAAGTAATGCAGAAACCAGCAACACCGTCAGACCGAACACGAAACGGTCACCGAGCTTGAGGATGGCGGCCAGACGCTCGACCCAGACTAGATCAAGTTGCGCCTGTTGTACCTTGGGCAGCTCGGAAAGTTTTTGTCTTAATGCTTCCAGGGTCGACTTGTCGACCTCGTTCGGCGTCACCAGCACCACGCCCGGCAGCGGGTTCTCCGGCAGTTCGCGCAGGGCTTCGCCCAGTCCCGACTGCTGCTGGAACTCTTCCAGCGCCTGATCGCGGCCGACATATTCAGCATCAGCTACGCCCGGCATGCCTTTGATCTGTTCACGCAACGCTTCACCCTGAGCCGGAGTCGCCTCCAGCTCCAGGTACAGCGAAATCTGCGCCGCGCGCTGCCACGAGCCGCCCAGACGCTCGACGTTGCTCAGCAACAGCGAAAGGCCCATCGGCAGACTCAGCGCAACCGCCATCACCATGCAGGTGAAGAAGCTGCCGATCGGCTGCTTGCCGAGACGGCGCAGGCTGTCGATCCAGCTGGCGCGATGGCTTTCGATCCAGGCACGGAACAACGTGGCGAAGTCCGGGCCGTCGTCATCGTCGTGCTTTTTCTTCTTTGGCGGTTGCGGGTCGGCGGCCTTCGGGGCCACGCGCTCGGAAACCTTCGGACTGCGTGTCGCACTCATACGCCGGTCTCCCCGTCGCCGATCAATCGGCCGCGTTGCAGGGTCAGCATGCGATGGCGCATGCGCGCGATCAGCGCCAGGTCGTGACTGGCGATCAGCACGCTGGTGCCCAGACGGTTGATGTCTTCGAACACGCCCATGATCTCGGCCGCCAGACGCGGGTCGAGGTTACCGGTCGGTTCGTCCGCCAGCAGCAGGGCCGGACGGTGAACGATGGCGCGGGCAATGCCGACGCGCTGTTGCTGACCGGTGGACAGGTCGCCCGGATACAGCTCGGCCTTGTCCGACAGCGCCACGCGCTCCAGCGCCGAATCGACGCGCTTGGCGATCTCGACCTTGGACAGCCCGAGAATCTGCAACGGCAGCGCGACGTTGTTGAACACCGTGCGATCGAACAACAGTTGATGGTTCTGGAACACCACGCCGATCTGCCGGCGCAGGAACGGAATCTGCGCATTGCTGATGGTGCTCAGGTCCTGCCCGGCCAGCAGCAGCTTGCCGCTGGTCGGACGTTCCATCGCCAGCAACAGGCGCAACAATGTGGATTTACCGGCACCGGAGTGGCCGGTGACAAACAGGAACTCGCCGCGACGGACTCGAAAGCTCAGCTCATGCAAGCCGACGTGACCGTTCGGGTAGCGCTTACCGACCTGTTCGAAACGAATCATGAACGCTCCCGCTCGGCAAACAGTGCCTGGACAAAGGGTTCGGCTTCAAAAGTACGCAGATCGTCGATGCCTTCACCGACGCCGATGTAGCGGATCGGCAGGCCGAATTGCTTGGCCAGGGCGAAAATCACCCCGCCCTTGGCGGTGCCGTCGAGCTTGGTCAGCGCCAGGCCGGTCAGTTCGACGGTCTGGTTGAATTGCTTGGCCTGGTTGATGGCGTTCTGGCCGGTGCCGGCATCGAGCACCAGCAGCACTTCGTGCGGCGCATCGGCGTCGAGCTTGCCGATCACCCGGCGAACCTTTTTCAGTTCTTCCATCAGGTTGTCTTTGGTGTGCAGACGACCGGCGGTGTCGGCGATCAGCACGTCGATGCCACGGGCCTTGGCGGCCTGCACGGCGTCGAAGATCACCGAAGCCGAATCCGCGCCCGTGTGCTGGGCGATCACCGGAATCTTGTTGCGCTCGCCCCAGACCTGCAACTGCTCCACAGCCGCAGCACGGAAGGTGTCACCGGCGGCCAGCATGACTTTCTTGCCTTCGAGCTGCAGTTTCTTCGCCAGTTTGCCGATGGTGGTGGTCTTGCCGGCGCCGTTGACGCCAACCACCAGAATCACGAACGGCTTGTTCTGCGAAACGATCTTCAGCGGCTGCTCGACCGGTTTGAGCATTGCAGCCAGCTCGGCCTGCAGGGATTTGTACAGGGCGTCGGAATCGGCCAGCTCTTTACGCGCGACCTTCTGGGTCAGGCGCTGGATAATCACCGAAGTCGCTTCGACGCCAACGTCGGCGGTCAGCAGGCGGGTTTCGAGATCGTCGAGCAGATCGTCATCGATGGCTTTCTTGCCGAGGAACAGGCTGGCCATGCCTTCACCGATGCTGGCGCTGGTCTTGGACAGGCCCTGCTTGAGGCGGGCGAAGAAGCCGGCCTTGGTTTCTTCGGTGCGCGGGGCCTCGACCGGAGTTTCAACCTGGATTTCCACAGGAGCGACTGGCGCTACGGCGACCGGTGCAGGTGCAGGTGCAGGTGCAGGTGCAGGTGCAGGTGCAGGTGCAGGTGCAGGTGCAGGCTCGGGGATTTCGATAACCGGGGCAACTGGAGCAACCGAAATAGGCTCGGCAAGAACTGGCGCGGCCTCGATCAGAGGTTCAGGTTCAGCCACAGGAGCCGCAACTACAACCGGCTCGGGGGCGAACGCAACCGGCGCAGGAATCGGCGGCGTAACGTGCGGCGCAGCCTCTTCAACCAGCGCCACCGGCTCCTCCGCCACTGGCAAGGTCAACCACGGCTCACTGGCCGGAGTCAGCGGCAATTCGGCGGCAGCCGGCGCTTCAGGCTCGGCCTCGGCCACCGGTTGCAGCACCGGCTCGGCGATCGGCAGCACAACCGGTGCCGGCGCTTCTTCTATTACGGGAGCGGGCGCAGGGGCCGGCTCAGGAATGGCGGTCGGCTGTTCGACGACGGGCTCCTGCGGTTTCTTGCGCAGCCATCCGAACAGGCTTTTCTTCTCGCCAGCCGCAGCTGGGGTCTTCTTGTCGTCGTTGGAACCAAACATGGAGGACGGCTATCTCACGGTAGCGACGCGCCACAGGGGCGCCCCGGCAAATAAATATTCGATGCAGAACAGACTGTGTTTCACCCAGCTTGTTCACGCGCAACATTTTGTCGAGGCGCCAAAAGCACCTCAAAGGTCATTAAATACGAAGGACTGGAACGGCATCGTCGGCGAAAACGCAGAGTTTAGCTGAGAAACTCAAAGCTTCTGCCGGTAACCCGTACAACCTATAGACCGATCAGTGGCCTGATAGGCGTGGCCGCCAGTAAAACGGATCAGTATCCTAGCACCCTCTCGCCCGCCGACGCTAAGACCAAGCGGGCAGCCCAACAGGTTTAAAAACGAATGAATGCTCTAGCCCGCCGCGCCGCAGGCCTGCTGCTCAGCACAGTCTGCCTGCCCCTTTCGGCCCTGGCGGCCGACCCGCAACCGACCCACGAATTCACCCTCGACAACGGCCTGAAGGTCGTGGTGCGCGAAGACCATCGCGCGCCGGTGGTGGTGTCGCAGGTCTGGTACAAGGTTGGTTCCAGCTACGAAACCCCGGGCCAGACCGGTCTGTCCCATGCTCTCGAGCACATGATGTTCAAGGGCAGCGAGAAAGTCGGCCCCGGCGAAGCCTCGCTGATCCTGCGCGACCTCGGCGCCGAAGAGAACGCGTTCACCAGCGACGACTTCACCGCTTATTACCAGGTGCTGGCCCGCGACCGTCTGGGCGTGGCCTTCGAACTGGAAGCCGACCGCATGGCCAACCTGCGCCTGCCGGCCGACGAGTTCGCCAAGGAAATCGAAGTCATCAAGGAAGAACGCCGCCTGCGCACCGACGACAAGCCGATGTCCAAGGCCTACGAGCGCTACAAGGCCATGGCCTACCCGGCCAGCGGTTATCACACGCCTACCATCGGCTGGATGGCCGACCTTGAGCGGATGAAGGTCGAAGAGCTGCGTCACTGGTACCAGTCCTGGTACGTGCCGAACAACGCCACACTGGTGGTGGTCGGCGACGTGACCCCGGACGAGGTGAAGACCCTTGCCCAGCGCTATTTCGGGCCGATCGCGAAACGCGACGTGCCGCCGGCGAAGAAGCCGCTGGAACTGGCCGAGCCCGGCGAACGCCAGATCACCCTGCACGTGCAGACCCAACTGCCGAGCCTGATGCTTGGTTTCAACGTTCCGAGCATCGCCACCGCCGAAGACAAACGTTCGGTCAACGCCTTGCGCCTGATTTCGGCCCTGCTGGACGGCGGCTATAGCGGTCGCATCCCGACACAACTGGAGCGCGGTGAAGAGCTGGTCTCCGGCGGCTCGTCGAGCTACGACGCCTACACCCGCGGCGACAGCCTGTTCACCCTGTCGGCCACGCCGAACACCCAGAAGAAAAAGACCATGGCCCAGGCTGAAGCCGGTCTGTGGAAACTGCTGGAACAACTGAAAACCACCGCACCGTCCGCCGAAGAGCTGGAGCGCGTGCGTGCGCAGGTCATCGCCGGTCTGGTTTTCGAGCGCGACTCGATCACCAGCCAGGCCACCGCCATCGGCCAGCTGGAGACCGTCGGTCTGTCGTGGAAGCTGATGGACACCGAACTGGCCGATCTGGAAAGCGTCACCCCGCAAGACATCCAGAACGCCGCCAAGCTGTATTTCACCCGCGAACGTCTCAGCGTCGCCCACGTCCTGCCACTGGAGACGACTCATGAGTGAGCGCAAAACCCCACGCCTGCTGCTCGGCCTGATCGCCGTGGCCGTCATCGGCTCCGCAGCGTTCTACCTGGTACCAAGCGACAACACCAAGGCCAGCGAAGCACTGGATAACGCCAAGTCCAGCCAGAAGCTGCAATCGCTGGCCGAACTCGACGGCAAGGCCCCGGCCAGTCGCAAGCTCGACGTGCAGACCTGGAACACCGCCGAAGGCGCCAAGGTGCTGTTTGTCGAAGCCCGCGAACTGCCGATGTTCGACATGCGCCTGATCTTCTCCGCCGGCAGCAGCCAGGACGGCAACGCGCCGGGCCTGGCCCTGCTGACCAACGCCATGCTCAACGAAGGCGTGGCGGGCAAGGATGTCGGCGCCATCGCCCAAGGTTTCGAAGGCCTGGGGGCGGATTTCGGCAACGGCGCCTATAAAGACATGGCCATCGCGTCGCTGCGCAGCCTCAGTGCTGCCGACAAACGTGAGCCAGCGCTGAAACTGTTCTCGGAAGTGGTGGGCAAACCGACCTTCCCGGCCGACTCCTTCGCGCGCATCAAGAACCAGATGCTCGCCGGTTTCGAGTACCAGAAACAGAACCCCGGCAAACTCGCCAGCCTGGAGCTGATGAAGCGTCTGTACGGCGATCACCCGTATGCCCATTCCAGCGATGGCAACGCGCAAAGCGTGCCGAAGATCACGCTGGCGCAATTGCGTGAGTTCCATGCCAAGGCCTATGCCGCCGGCAACGTGGTGATCGCGCTGGTGGGCGATCTGTCCCGCAGCGAAGCCGAGGCGATTGCCAATCAGGTCTCCGCTGCGCTGCCAAAAGGCCCGGCACTGGCGAAAGTCGAGCAACCGACCGAGCCGAAAGCCGGCATCGGCCACATCGAGTTTCCGTCGAAGCAGACCAACCTGATGATCGCGCAACTGGGCATCGATCGTGATGATCCGGACTACGCCGCCCTGTCGATGGGCAACCAGATCCTCGGCGGTGGCGGTTTCGGCACCCGGCTGATGAGCGAAGTGCGCGAGAAGCGCGGCCTGACCTACGGCGTCTATTCGGCCTTCAGCCCGATGCAGGCTCGTGGACCGTTCATGATCAATCTGCAGACCCGCGCGGAAATGAGCGAAGGCACCCTGAAACTGGTGCAGGACGTGCTCGCCGACTACCTCAAGACCGGCCCGACCCAGAAAGAACTCGACGACGCCAAACGCGAACTGGCCGGCAGCTTCCCGCTGTCCACCGCGAGCAATGCCGATATTGTCGGTCAACTGGGTGCCATGGGTTTTTACAACCTGCCGCTGAGTTATCTGGACGACTTCATGCGTCAGTCCCAGAGCCTGACGGTCGAGCAGGTTCGCGACGTCCTGAACAAACACTTGAGCACGGATAAACTGGTCATCGTCAGCGCTGGCCCGACCGTGCCGCAAAAGCCGTTACCGGCCCCATCTGATAAACCTGCCGAGCAGCCGCTCGGGGTTCCGGAGCATTAATGGCCAGTCCAAAGAAACCTGTACAAAAACTGCACAACGGTGTGAACCAGTTGCGCATCATCGGCGGCGAATGGCGCAGCCGAAAGCTGAGCTTCCCTGATGCGCCGGGCCTGCGTCCGACGCCGGACCGGGTGCGCGAAACCCTGTTCAACTGGCTCGCGCCCTATGTCGCCGGGGCCAAGGTGCTCGATCCGTTCGCCGGCAGCGGCGCGTTGTTTCTCGAAGCGCTGTCCCGTGGAGCGGCCATGGGTCAGGCGCTGGATGCCAGCCACGTCGCGGTCTCCAGCCTGAAAGAACACCTCGGCACCCTGCGCTGCACCAACGGCCACGTACAGACCGCCGATGCCCTGCGTTATCTGGAAACCCAGACCGCGACCGCGTTTGACCTGGTGTTCCTCGATCCGCCGTTCAACCAGAACCTGCTGCCCACCGTGTGCACATTGCTGGAAGAGCGCCAATGGCTGGCCGACGATTCGTGGATCTACACTGAAAGCGAAACCGCGCCATCGACCCTCGGCCTGCCGGGCAACTGGCGCCTGCACCGCGAGCAGAAATCCGGGCGGGTGTACTACGCGTTGTGGCAACGTATGGCAGTGATCGCCGGTTAACCGACCGGCCTGAAAAAGCGGCGAGTCTCAGCCGAGGCTCGCTGCGCTGCATCGAGAGCAATCGTGTCCCCTTCGTCAAAACCGTTCATCCCCGCCTTCGGCCTCGGCAATCCGCACCTGCAGACCTTGTGGGGGCCGCTGTGGCGTAAAACCGTGCACCTTGATCGCCAGCGCGAACGGCTGTGGCTGGACGACGGTGACTTTCTCGACCTCGACTGGCACGGCCCGCACAGCGCCGAAGCGCCTCTGGTGTTGGTGCTGCATGGTCTGACCGGTTCTTCCAATTCGCCCTACGTCGCCGGGATCCAGGCAGCGCTCGCCGCCCAAGGCTGGGCCAGTGTTGCGCTGAACTGGCGTGGTTGCTCAGGCGAACCCAATCTGTTGCCGCGCAGCTACCATTCCGGCGCCAGCGAAGATCTCGCCGAAGCCATCCGCCATCTCAAAGCCAAGCGGCCATTGGCGCCGCTGTATGCAGTCGGTTACTCCCTCGGCGGCAACGTGTTGCTCAAGCACCTGGGGGAAACCGGCAGCGCCAGCGGCGTGCTCGGCGCAGTGGCGGTGTCGGTGCCGTTTCGACTGGATCAATGCGCCGACCGTATCGGCCAGGGTTTTTCGAAGGTCTATCAGGCGCACTTCATGCGCGAGATGGTGGCCTACATCAAGAACAAGCAGCGCCAGTTCCAGCACGACGGGCGCGAGGATGGTCTTGCCGCACTGGCCGCCCTCGGCTCGCTGGAAAACATGCGCACCTTCTGGGATTTCGACGGCCGGGTGACCGCGCCGCTGCACGGTTTTGCCGATGCCGAGGACTATTATCGCCGGGCATCGAGCCGCTACTTTCTGGGCGAGATCCGCACGCCAACCCTGATCATTCAGGCGGCGGACGATCCGTTCGTGTTTCCCCACAGCCTGCCGCAGGCCAGTGAGCTGTCGAGCTCGACCGCGTTTGAATTGCAGGCCCGGGGCGGACATGTCGGCTTCGTCGATGGCTCGTTCCGCCAACCGGGTTATTACCTGGAACGACGCATTCCCCAATGGCTGGCCGACACGGGGCGCGGGTGAGGTCATGAGCGAACAGGGCGAGTCGATCCGTTTCTGGCAAACCGCGCCATTGGCCGGCGTCGAGCTGCTCTCGGCGCGTTACATCGAGCACCGCTTCGCCCCGCACGTCCACGACGGCTACGTGATCGGCATGATCATGGCCGGCGCCCAGCGCTATCGTTATCGCGGTGCCGAGCACCTGGCCAGCAGCGGCACGCTGGTACTGATCAACCCGGATGAATTGCACACCGGCCACAAAGGCACCGAGGACGGCTGGCTGTACCGGGCGTTCTACCCGGACACCGACAAGATTGTCTCGCTGCTTGAAGAACTGGAACTACCAACCGCGCCAATGCCGGCCTTTGGCGCGACGCTGTATCGCGACCCGGATCTGGTCAACGGCTTCAGCCAGTTGCACCGTTTGCTGGAAAGCCCCGCCACCGCGCTGCAACAGCAGACGGTGTGGCGCGAAATGATGATGCTGCTGTTGCAACGCCACGCGGCGGTGCAGATCAACGGCAAACCCGGAAAAGAGCACCGCGCAGTAGTAATGGCCAAGGAGTTGCTCCACGCACAACTGGCGGCGCCCCCCTCGCTGGAAGAACTGGCGGCAGCGGTGAACCTGTCGCCCTTCCACTTCGCCCGGGTATTCCGCCGCGCCACCGGCATGCCGCCGCACACCTGGCTGATGCAACAGCGGATCGCCTGCGCGCGGGGTTTGTTGCAGAGCGGCTGCCTGCCGGTGGAAGTTGCCACGCAACTGGGCTTTGCCGACCAGAGCCATCTGAGCCGGCAGTTCAAACAGGTTTATGGCGTGGGACCGGCGGCCTATCGCAGTGCGCGACTGGACCGCTGAACGCGCTTACTCACCCGTGGCAACACCACGCGAAGGCTCGTTGATCCACTCGCTCCACGATCCGGCATACAGCGTACCCAACGGATAACCCGCCAGGCACAGGGCGAACAGGTTATGGCACGCCGTCACCCCGGAACCGCAATACGCCACCAGATCGCTCGGCGAACGCTCACCGAGTTTCGCGGCAAAGCGCTGCTTGAGCTGATCGGCCGGCAGGAAACGTCCGTCGCTGCCCAGATTCTCGGTAAACGCCGCGCATTGCGCGCCGGGAATGTGCCCGGCGATCGGATCGATCGGCTCCACTTCACCCTTGAAGCGTGGCAAGGCGCGGGCATCGAGCAGGGTCAGGGCCGGCTGGCCGAGGCGCTGCTGCAATTGCTCGGCGCTGAGCAGCAGATGTTTGTCCGGCTGACCGCTGAACGTCCCGCGCGCCACCGAAGGCGCATCCAGGCTCAGCGGCAGGCCGGCCGCATGCCAGGCCTTGAGCCCGCCGTCGAGAATGAACACGCCGTCGCGCTTGCCCAGCCATGCCAGCAACCACCAGGCCCGCGCCGCGTAGGCACCGGGGCCGTCGTCATACAGAACCACGTCGCTGTCGTTGTTGATGCCGAACGCTTGCAGGCGCTCGATCAACGCCGCCGGCTCCGGAAGCGGATGGCGCCCGGTCACACCCTTGGTCACCGGCCCGCTCAGGTCACGTTCAAGATCGGCGAAACTCGCCCCGGCAATGTGCCCTTCGGCATAGCTGCGCTGGCCGTAATCCGGATCTTCAAGGGCAAAACGGCAATCGAGAATCACCAGCCCCGGTTGCTCCTTGCGGGCATCCAGCGTGGTCGGGCTGATCAGTTGCGCAATCGGCATAGCGAACGACTCCTGTGAGCGGATGGGTCAGGACCTTTCTTCGAGGGCCTGGGCCAACGGTACGTAGAACTCTTCGAACAGTGCATTGACCTCATCGCGGGACTGCTCGGTGACAAACCCGGCCTCCAGCACCAACACCTGATACACACCACGTTTAATGGCCTGCTCGCTGAGGTAATTGGAGTTTTCCCGGGTGGTGCACAGAAAGCGCACCCAGGAGGTGAGGATGATCCACGCGTTGAGGGTCAGGGATTCGATCTGCACCCGGTCCATTTTCAGGATGCCGGCAGCGACGAAGCCTTCATAGATTGCCGCGCCCTGAATCACGCAGCGCTGGGAAAAGCGCCGGTAACGTGCGGCCAGGTCCGGATCGCTGTCGAGCAGATGCTCGAGATCCCGGTGCAGAAAGCGGTAGCGCCACATCGCCGACAGCAGTTCCTTGAGATAGAAGCGCTTGTCTTCGACCGTCGCCGCACGCCCCTGAGGCGGGCGCAGGAAGCTGTCCACAAGGCTTTCGTACTCACTGAACAACACGGCGATGATCGCCTGCTTGTTGGGGAAGTGGTAGTACAGGTTGCCCGGAGAAATCTCCATGTGGGCAGCGATGTGATTGGTGCTGATGCTGCGCTCGCCCTGCTGATTGAACAGCTCGAGGCTGTTCTGCACGATGCGCTCGCTGGTTTTGATCCGTGGGGCCATGGCTTGAGCTTTAATTCAGAGTGCGTTGGGGGGCATCTTACGACCTAACCGGAATGGGATAAAACCATGATGCCCGAGGAAGTCATTTGACTTTCTAGAGCATAGACTCTAGAAAGTTCCTCACGACAACAAATCCGGAGCCGACAATGACCGCCGATATTGCCTACCTGCAATCGTTGCAACAGCCGCTGGAAGAGCTCAACCGGTTGTTCGACGCGCAGCGCGCCGCCTATGCCGCCAACCCGATGCCGCCTGCCGCCCAGCGTCAGCAATGGCTCAAGGCCTTGCGCGATCTGCTGAACAGCGAACGGCAGGCGCTGGTCGAGGCGATCAGTTCGGATTTCAGCCACCGCAGTGCCGACGAAACCCTGCTCGCCGAGCTGATGCCGAGCCTGCACGGCATTCATTACGCCAACCGGCATATCAGCCAGTGGATGAAACCTTCACGGCGCAAGGTCGGCGTCGCCTTCCAGCCGGCATCGGCGAAAGTCGTGTATCAGCCGCTGGGCGTGGTCGGCGTCATCGTGCCGTGGAACTACCCGTTGTTTCTGGCCATGGGCCCGTTGACCGGTGCCCTCGCGGCGGGCAACCGGGTGATGCTCAAGCTCAGCGAATCGACCCCGGCCACCGGCCTGTTGCTCAAGGAATTGCTGGCGCGGATTTTCCCCGAAGACCTGGTGTGCGTGGTGCTCGGCGAGGCCGATGTCGGTGTGGCGTTCTCGAAACTGCGCTTCGATCACCTGCTGTTCACCGGTGCCACCAGCATCGGCAAGCATGTGATGCGCGCGGCGGCGGAAAACCTCACGCCGGTGACCCTGGAGCTGGGCGGCAAATCCCCGGCCATCGTCTCCCACGACGTGCCGCTCAAGGACGCCGCCGAGCGCATCGCCTTCGGCAAGACCCTCAACGCCGGCCAGACCTGCGTGGCGCCGGACTACGTCTTGGTGCCGGAAGAACGGGTCGGCGGTTTCGTCGAAGCCTATCGTCAGGCCGTGCGCGGGTTTTATCCGACTCTCGCCGACAACCCGGACTACACCGCGATCATCAACGAACGCCAACTGGCACGGCTCAACAGTTACCTCAGCGACGCCACCAGCAAGGGCGCGCTGCTGATTCCGCTGTTCGAGCAGAGTCAGGGCCGACGCATGCCACACAGTCTGCTGCTGAATGTCAGCGACGAGATGACGGTGATGCAGGACGAGATCTTCGGCCCGCTGCTGCCGATCGTGCCGTATCAGGATCTGGATCAGGCATTTGCTTACATCAATCAGCGGCCACGTCCTCTGGCTCTTTACTACTTCGGCTACGACAAACGCGAACAGAACCGCGTGCTCCACGAAACCCATTCCGGTGGAGTCTGCCTCAACGACACGCTGCTGCATGTGGCCCAGGACGACATGCCGTTCGGCGGTATCGGGCCGTCGGGGATGGGGCATTACCACGGACACGAAGGCTTTCTGACCTTCAGCAAGGCCAAAGGTGTGCTGGTTAAACAGCGCTTCAACGCGGCGAAGCTGATTTACCCGCCGTACGGCAAATCCATTCAGAAACTGATCCAGAAACTGTTCATTCGCTAACGTCACCGCCGGGTAATAACAACAATGCACCCAAGCCTGACCGAAACACCCGCCCTCTCGCGCCGTGGCCTGCTGAAATTCAGCCTCGGCGCCACGGCTTTCCTCGCCACTGCCGGCCTTGGCGCCAGTCTGAGCGGTTGCTCATCGAGCGTATCGGCCAACGGATTCGCCGCGTTGCGCAGCGGTGACCTGCTGTTTCTGCGCGCACTGATTCCGGTAATGCTCGATGGCGCCGTCGCGTTGGAAAAGATGCCCGCCACTGTTGATGGAACGCTGAAGTCCCTGGATTACAGCCTCGATCACCTGTCGCCGGAAATGCTCAAGCTCACCCGACAGCTGTTCGATGTGCTGGGCATGGCCGTGACCCGTGGGCCGCTGACCGGCATCTGGGGCAGTTGGGAAAACGCCAGCCCCGAGGCGATCCGGCACTTTCTCGAGCGCTGGGAAAACAGCTCGTTGAGCCTGCTGCGCATGGGTCACAGCTCCCTGCTGCAAATGGTGATGATGGCCTGGTACACCCGCGCCGAATCCTGGGCCCATTGCGGTTACCCCGGCCCGCCCACGGTTTAAGACTCGCGCCTTCCCCGAACAATAATAAGAGAGCCTGATTGATGCCCGTACCCGACCCGTTTCGCGAAGGCCTTGCCCGTGGCTGGAAAACCTACAACGGCGCGCAACTCACCGATGACCTGACCCTGGAAACCGACGTGGCAATCATCGGCAGCGGTGCCGGCGGCGGCACTACGGCGGAAATAATCAGCGCCGCCGGCTACAAAGTGTTGCTGATCGAAGAAGGCCCGCTCAAGACCAGCAGCGACTTCAAGATGCTGGAGGACAAGGCCTACAGCAGCCTCTATCAGGAAGGCATCGGCCGCATGAGCAAGGACGGCGCGATCACCATCCTTCAGGGCCGCGCGGTCGGGGGCACCACCCTGATCAACTGGACCTCGAGTTTTCGCACCCCCGAGCCGACCCTCGAACACTGGGCCAAGGAACACAACGTCAAAGGCCACAGCCCCGTCGACATGGCGCCGTGGTTCGAAAAAATGGAGCAACGCCTCGGCGTCGCGCCCTGGATGGTGCCGCCCAACGCCAACAACGACGTAATCCGCAAAGGCTGCGAACAACTCGGCTACAGCTGGCACGTGATCCCGCGCAACGTGCGCGGCTGCTGGAACCTCGGTTACTGCGGCATGGGCTGCCCGACCAACGCCAAGCAGTCGATGATGGTTACGACCATTCCGGCGACCCTGGAAAAGGGCGGCGAGCTGCTCTATCTGGCCCGCGCCGAAAAACTGCTGATCAACGGCGACAAGGTCACCGGCCTGCAATGTGTGGCGATGGACGAACGTTGCGTCGAACCGACCGGGCGCAAGATCACGGTCAAGGCTCGCCATTACGTGCTGGCCGGCGGCGGCATCAACAGCCCCGCCCTGCTGCTGCGCTCGGACGCACCGGACCCGCATCAACGCCTCGGCAAACGCACGTTCCTGCACCCGGTGAACATGTCCGCCGGGCGCTTCGACGAGGTCATCAACCCGTTTTACGGAGCGCCGCAGTCGATCTACTCCGACCATTTCCAGTGGAAGGACGGCACCACCGGGCCGATGGCCTTCAAACTCGAAGTGCCGCCGCTGCACCCGGCGCTGGCCGCCACCCTGCTCGGCGGATTCGGCCAGGAAAACGCGCAGCACATGGCCGACCTGCCCCACACTCACGCCATGCTGGCGTTGCTGCGTGACGGGTTTCACCAGGACAGCCAGGGTGGCAGTGTCGAATTGCGCGGGGATGGTTCGCCGGTGCTCGATTATCAGGTGTCGTCCTACGCCTGGGACGGTTTGCGCCGGGCCTTCCACGTCATGGCCGAGATCCAGTTCGCCGGCGGCGCCAAAGCGGTGATGCCGATGCACGCCGATGCGCGTTATGTGAACAGCCTGGCCGAGGCACGCAAAATGATCGACGGTTTGAGCCTGGAGCTGTACCGCACCCGCCTGGGCAGCGCCCACGTCATGGGCGGTTGCGCGATGGGCGAAGACCCGAAAAGCGCCGTCACCGACAGCCTGGGGCGCCATCATCAGCTGCGCAATCTGTCGATTCACGACGGCTCGTTGTTCCCCACCAGCATCGGCGCCAACCCGCAATTGTCGGTGTATGGTCTGACGGCGCAACTGGCGACATCCCTCGGCGAACGGCTGAAAAACCCGTGAAAAAGCCGAAGATTCGTACCGTCCTTAGTGCTTTCTTACCCAAAAGGCGACTTGGCCGACCGGGACGGCTGCGATACCATCCGACTCCCCAACGGATTCCCGCCAGGACGACGCGATGAACCGAGTGTTGTACCCAGGTACCTTCGACCCTATTACCAAGGGCCATGGCGATCTGGTCGAACGCGCCTCGCGCCTGTTCGACCATGTGATCATCGCCGTCGCCGCCAGCCCCAAGAAGAATCCGCTGTTCCCGCTGGAACAACGGGTCGAGCTGGCCCGCGAGGTCACCAAACACCTGCCGAACGTGGAAGTGGTCGGCTTCTCGACGCTGCTGGCGCATTTCGCCAAGGAGCAGAACGCCAATGTGTTCCTGCGTGGTTTGCGCGCGGTGTCGGACTTCGAATACGAATTCCAGCTGGCCAACATGAACCGCCAGCTGGCGCCGGATGTGGAGAGCCTGTTTCTCACCCCGTCCGAACGTTATTCGTTCATTTCCTCGACCCTGGTGCGGGAAATTGCAGCCCTGGGCGGCGATATCAGCAAGTTCGTCCACCCGGCAGTGGCTGACGCCCTGACCCTGCGCTTCAAGAAGTAACGACCGTTCAAACGGCGCCCGCGTGCACTGCGGGCGCCAATGCGGCACAATTGCGCGCATTGATTTATTGCGCCCGGGCCCGCCGCCCCGGCTGGAGTTAGCATGTCCCTGATCATCACCGACGATTGCATCAACTGCGACGTCTGCGAACCTGAGTGCCCGAACGCCGCCATTTCCCAGGGCGAAGAGATCTACGTGATCGACCCGAACCTGTGCACCCAGTGCGTCGGCCACTACGACGAACCGCAGTGCCAGCAGGTCTGCCCGGTGGATTGCATTCCACTGGACGAAGCCCATCCGGAGACTGAAGAACAGTTGATGGAGAAGTACCGCAAGATTACCGGCAAGGCTTGAGTCGCTGACCGTGATCGCAGCGCCAGGCTGCGATCACGTCATTCACGCTGCTCGAATCCTTCCCCGGTACAGCCCAGGCAACGCACGAACGCCGCTTTCGCCGGCGCCACCACCAGCGCCTCCCCCGCATCGCCGACACCGCCACCCAGCGCGGTAAACGGCAACGACACCACAAACACGCCTGCACCGATCACTGTCGCCGCCACCAGCAAGGGGCGGGCAATCAGCAGATCGCCGATCATGGCGTAGGCCGGTGGGTTCTGGATGGCGTAACGCGGATCACCGCTGCCGCCCTCCGTGGCCTGAACAGTCAGGCTGGAACACAGCAGCAGTGCGAGGAGCAGGGCTTGCGAGGACTTCATGGCACGATCCTTCGGGCTGAACAGTGAGACAACTCACTATAGACCGTAGGACTTTTTCAGCTTTTCGTCAGGTCTGGCAGCGCGGGCAGAAGACGCTGGCCCGCTGCCCCAGCTTCACTTCCCGCAGGCCCGTGCCGCAGATCTTGCAGTGTTCGCCACCGCGGCCGTAGACAAACAGCTCCTGCTGGAAATACCCCGGCTGCCCGTCGCCGCCGATGAAATCGCGCAACGTGGTGCCGCCGCGCTCGATGGCGGCGGCGAGGATTCGTTTGATCTCGATCGCCAGCTTCAGATAACGCGCCCGGGAAATACCCTTGGCTTCGCGGCGCGGATCGATTCCGGCGGCGAACAGCGCTTCCGTCGCGTAAATATTGCCGACCCCTACCACCACCGCGTTGTCCATGATGAACGGCTTGACCGCCATCGACCGGCCGCGTGACAGCTGATACAACCGCTCGCCATCGAACAGATCGGTCAACGGTTCCGGCCCCAGGCGAATCAACAATTCGTGATTGAGCGGGTCGTTGCTCCAGAGCATCGCGCCGAAACGTCGCGGATCGGTGTAACGCAGGGCCAGGCCCGACTCCAGTTCGATATCCACATGCTCATGCTTGGCCGCCGGCATCCCGACCTCGACCAGCCGCAAATTGCCCGACATGCCCAGATGGCTGATCAGCGTGCCGACTTCGGCATTGATCAGCAGGTACTTGGCGCGCCGCTCGACCAGCACGATGCGCTGCCCGGACAGGCGCACATCGAGGTCTTCGGGAATCGGCCAGCGCAGCCGCCGGTCGCGCACGATCACCCGGCTGACGCGCTGGCCTTCCAGGTGCGGGGCGATGCCGCGGCGGGTGGTTTCGACTTCCGGCAATTCAGGCATGGGGGTCTCGAATCTTGAGTGTCTTGATCAGTGTGCGCCGAGTTCGCGGATCGTCTGCTTCAGGGTTTCGAAGTCGTAATCCGAAAGACCGATGTACTCCAGCACCAGCGGCCCGACAGCCTGCCACTCGAAATCCTCGCTCTGGTTGCCCAGCACCCGGTACGACGCGCAGATGTGCTCGGCCATTTTCAGGATCGCCAGCAGGTTTTTCATCTGGCTGTTACGCGAAGTCTCGTCGCTGAAGATCGCCATGGCGTTGTGGTGATTGGCGATGGCCGCACTGACATGCTCTGGCAGGCGCCAGGACTTGGCGGTGTAGTAACCGACCACCGAGTGGTTGGTGTTGTAGACATCGTTCTCGGTGTCCACGACCCGGCGTTCGGCACTTGCGTTGGCGTAGGCCTTTTCGAGCGTCGTCATGTAATCCGGGAAACGCTGAAGCATCAGCGGCACGCCGCAGTCATGGAACAGGCCCAACGCATAGGCCTCGTCGCTCGCCTCGGTACCGACGCGCTTGGCCAGGGTCAGGCAGGTCATGGCCACGTCCTGGGCGGTGTCCCAGAAACGGTTGAGCGTGACGATGGTGTCGTCGTTCATCTCGCCCTTGATCGACTGCGCGTTGATCAGGTTGATGATCGAGCGGCTGCCCAGCAGGTTTACCGCGCGCTTGATCGAGGTGATCTTGTTGCTCAGGCCGTAATACGGCGAATTGACGATTTTCAGCAACGAGCCGGACAGGCCGGGATCCTGGGAGATCAGCTTGGCGATCGTCTCCAGGTCCGGGTCGGGCATGTACTGCTCCATTTGCAGATCCACCATGATCTGCGGTTGCGCCGGCACGCTGATGCCTTGCAGGGATTGTTGAATCTGTTCGGTGGTCAGCTCTTGGGACATAAGTACATACTCTTGGACAGGCGGCGATTCTAACCCCTAAAAACCGACGAACGACACATCGGGGGCAGATCGGCGGAAACTTTCATTCAAGACCATGGACAGAATTCTGCCTTCGTCCGTTTGCGCGCCGCGCCTGTGCGCCACATGTCCAGCACCGAACCCGCCTGCGTCGCAACACGGTATACTCCCGCTCTTTTTTCCGGAGCGACGTCATGTCCCTGCCTAGCTTGCGCCTCAAAGCCAACGCCGACCGTCGCCTGCGCGCCGGCCACCTGTGGGTCTACAGCAACGAAATCGACGTGGCCGCCACCCCGTTGCACGGCTTCAAGGCCGGCGACCAGGCCGTCCTCGAAGCCGCCGGCGGCAAGCCGCTGGGCATCGTGGCCATGAGCCCGAACAACCTGATCTGCGCTCGCCTGCTGTCGCGCGACATCAAGCTGCCGCTGGACAAGTCGCTGCTGGTGCACCGCCTGAACGTCGCGCTGTCCCTGCGTCAGCGCCTGTTCGACAAACCGTTCTATCGCCTGGTCTACGGCGACTCCGACCTGCTGCCGGGTCTGGTGGTCGACCGTTTCGGCGACATCCTTGTGGTGCAGATCGCTTCCGCCACCATGGAAGCCCATAAAGATGACGTGATCGCGGCACTGACCCAGGTGCTCAAACCGAGCGGCATTCTGTTCAAGAACGACTCCGCCGCCCGTGACGCCGAAGGTCTGGAGCGCTACACCGAAACCGTGTTCGGCCTGGTGCCGGAGTGGGTTGCTCTGGAAGAGAACGGCGTGAAGTTCGAAGCCCCGGTGATCCAGGGCCAGAAGACCGGCTGGTTCTACGACCACCGCATGAACCGCGCTCGCCTGGCGCCTTACGCCAAAGGCAAACGCGTGCTGGACCTCTACAGCTACATCGGTGGCTGGGGTGTGCAGGCTGCCGCATTCGGCGCCAGCGAAGTGTTCTGCGTCGATGCCTCGGGCTTCGCCCTCGACGGGGTCGAGCGCAATGCCGCGCTGAACGGTTTCGCCGACAAGATGACCTGCATCGAAGGCGATGTTTTCGAAGCCCTGAAGGAACTCAAGGCCAGCGAAGAGCGCTTCGACGTGATCGTGGCCGATCCGCCTGCGTTCATCAAACGCAAGAAGGACATGAAAAACGGTGAAGGCGCCTACCGCCGCCTGAACGAGCAAGCCATGCGCCTGCTCAACAAGGACGGCATCCTGGTCAGCGCTTCGTGCTCGATGCACCTGCCGGAAGACGATCTGCAGAACATCCTGCTGACCAGCGCCCGCCACCTGGACCGCAACATCCAGCTGCTGGAACGCGGCGGTCAGGGCCCGGATCACCCGGTGCACCCGGCCATTGCGGAAACCCGCTACATCAAGAGCATTACCTGCCGTCTGCTGCCGAACAGCTGACAGACGCACGGCACTGACGCTATCGAAAGGGGAGCCCATGGGCTCCCCTTCTTTTTGTCTTGCACTTTGCTGTCCTACATTTACCGTCCTGCCGGCGTGCAGGATATTTCCTTAACTACTTTATTTAATGGAATTTAACTTACACACTTACCTTCAGCCAAAGATCACTCCGACAAAATTACTGGATTATTCCTACTTAATATTTGCTTGCGATTAATCCATTACAAACTATTATTAAGTCGTCACCACGAAGGTGGCACCAACTAACCACGAAGCAATAATGAACAAGGAGTTCAATCATGAAAGCAATTACTCTGGAATCCCGCGCCCTCGCAAACCTGGCTTTTCTGGTCGCAACTAAAGGCCGTTAAGTAAGGCGGGCGCTGGGTATGCCGGCTACCCAGCGCCTCTGGCAAAAAACCCATCCAGAGCAGCGTGCCCCAACATGCATATAAATCCTTATTTATTCATACTGCCACAAACGCCCGGCCAGATAGTCTGGAATTACAAAAACCATACTCAGCACGAACTTGATCTAGAATACTCTTCTCGACTGGCACAACTTATCCACGACCCGAATTTATATGACAGCAACAACACAATAGACACGCAACTTCTAAATGCCGGAATACTGACTTCTTCAAAAATCGAAGCGCCTGTCTGGGGCTGGGATGAACTGTCCAGGATCTACCATATCGGTACCCGGAATATTCCCTGCGAACACGCGCCCCGAAATATTCAGGAATGGTCCAGGCAATACCTCGAACACTGCAACACCGTGCTTGCCACGTCGCCTCCGGCGGACGCCCCTGTGGACACCGCCCCGAACGCACTCATCGCCCTGCCCGCACCACTGACACTGACACTGAATGACGACAGCCTGTCGGGCTCACTGACCCGGCGAAAGACCTGCCGATCCTTCACCGGTGCCCCCCTGTCGCTGGACGATGTCGGCACCTTGCTTTACCTGTCCCTCGGTTACCTGCGAGAACGCGAAGCCGACCGCGACGACAGCATTGCCGAAGGGCTTGGCGCGCGGCGCAGCAGCCCTTCCGGGGGCGGTCTCAATGCCTGTGCCGGTTTTGTGCTGGTGCAGAACGTCGACGGACTGCCACACGGCGTATACGCCTACCACCCGGCCGAACACGCCCTGAGCTTGGTCAACCCCTTGCCCGACACAGCTCTGGGCAATCTGCTGGGAGGTCAGCACTTCATCAACAACCTGCCACTGGGCCTGTTCATCACCGCCCGCTTCGACAGGCTCTGGTGGAAATACCCGCACTCGCGCGCCTATCGAATGGCATTCGTCGAAGCCGGGCACCTCTCGCAGACGTTTCAACTGGTGGCCACTGCCCTGGGCATGAACACCTGGCTGACCGGTGCGTTTTCCGACGACCAGGTCGAGAGCTTGCTGAAACTCGAAAACAGTGCGGAACAACCTTTGTTCTTCGTCGGTTGCGGGGAAAGCGACGGTCAGGCGATGTGCCAGGAAATGCGCGATCTGCTGCGTGAGACGCAAGCATGAGCCTTCTCTCCCAGGCCCCGGTCTTCGAGTTTTCGCTGGGTGACTGGAACACTCGCGCATCCGTGCGTGCCAGTGCCCACGATTACCGCTTGCCGGATGACGTAGCGCAACAACTGGAAACCCGTCACTGGTTCCCGCCGGCATTTCTGCCCTACCTCGCCCACCCGGCCATCGAAGCTGCGGGCCGGTCGGTCGTGCATCGACTCACGGCCAATCATCTGGTGCACTTTCTCGATTACACCACCCTGCTCGAACACCGCATCGTCAATCGCGCCGTGGAAGTCATCGTCCACGGCGAACTGCCGGTCGATGTTCCGCCCCCCATGAAAACCGCCGCGCTGCAGCTCTACACCGATGAGGGCTACCACGCCCTGTTCTCAAATCAGGTCGCGGAACAGATCGCCGGGTTCTACGGCATCACCGGGCGCCCGGTGATGCCCAGGCGGGTCACTCGCATGATCAGGCTGATCGACGAAACCTTACCGCAGCAGCGACCGCTGACATGGTTTCTGCTCGGTTTCGTCTCGGAAACCATCATTGCCCGGGAACTGCTCGACGTCTGCCGGGACAGCCTGGTGTCCGGGGTCAACGACATGCTGCGCGATCACCTCACCGACGAGGCGCGACACAGTCGCTACTTCTCCGAAGTGTTCCATTACCTCTGGCTGCATCTGGGACAACAGCAACGAACGTTCGCCGCCACCACCCTGCTCGAGATCATCGGGATTTTCTTCGAAACCGATGAACAGTGGCTGCGGCAAAGCCTGTGCGATGCCGGAATTGCCGACGGTGCCGTGCTGGAAATACTCGACAGCCTGACAACACTGCAAGCCTCCCGACGACGCGCCCGCACAGGCGGCATCGCCACATTGAATGCACTGAAGAAAGCCGGATTTTTCGCTGAACCTTACAACCAGATACTTTTCGCCAGGGCGGGATTGATCGATGGATAAAGGAAAATCCGGGGTGACGACCCGACAGCGTCGCGGGGCCGTCAGCCTGTTGCTGGCGATGGTGTTGCTGGGTGTATTTCCGCTGGATGTCGTGCTGCCTTCGTTTCCGGCGCTGGCTGAGCACTTTCGCAGCACCCCGGCGGACATCGCGCTGTCCATCAGCCTGTTCGCCGTCGGCATCGCCTTCGCCCAGTTGCTGATCGGGCCGCTGTCGGATGTGATCGGGCGCAAGGGTTTGCTGCTCGCCGGCATGAGCGTTTCCATACTCGGCGCCCTCGGCTGCGTGATGACCACTGACTATTCGCTGTTCCTGATGTTCCGGGTCGTGCAGGCGCTGGGCTGCGGTTGCTTTGTGCTGTCCCAGGCGCTGGTCCAGGACCTGTTCGAAGGCGAGGAACGCGATCGCCTGCGAATCCTGATGGTCACCGCCGGCGGGATTTTCATCTCGGTATCGCCTCTTGCCGGTACTTTCCTGCAGGCAACCCTCGGCTGGCGTGGCAGCTTCTGGGTGTTCATCGCATTATCGGCCGTGGTACTGCTCAAGGCCTGGCTGTTTCTGGAAAGCAGCCGACCGACCACCCGTGGCACTCGCACGAACTTCCTCACGGCTTACCGACGGGTGCTGGGAGATTTCGACTTCGTCGGCTACTGGCTGATTTCGGCATTCGCATTCGCCTGCCACTTTTCATTCATCGTGATATCGCCGCTGATCTTCATGGACCGGCTGCAATTGTCCGCCTACGAGTTCTCCTTGATCCTGCTGATCTACGGTGCGGCTTACGTCACCGGAGGCATTCTCGCCAGCGTGCTGAGCAGGCGCATCAGCAGCGGCCGGCAGATGGTCGTCGGCCTGAGTCTGATCCTGTTCGCCGGCATAACCATGTTGTACCTGTCGTCGAGTTTTGCACTGGCACCGGCAACCGTGCTGATCCCGATGCTGATCTGCACCGCCGGCACCACCATTGCCCGGCCGGCCGCCACCTCCCGGGCCATGAGCCTGTTTCCGGACAACGCCGGCACCTCGGCTTCGGCCGGCAGCACGATCATCTTCATCTGCGGCGGGTTGATCAGTGCCTTGATCAGCCTGAGCCCGACCAATCTGCAATCCACTCTGGGCTACGCCTTTGTCTTGCTCAGTGGTGTGGCGCTCGCCTTGAACAACCGGATCAGCCGTCGCGCCAAAGTCCTGCAAGCCGACGCCATCGCACAGCCGGGTGGCGATTAAACCTGCCGGTCGTCATTCCGCACGCCGCGTCAGCACTGGAACAACGTTTTGCGCCATTCCCTCCTGACGCCAGCGGTGTAGAATCGCGAGATTCATCGCCATTCATCCCCGGCGGGTTTATGAGCTCAGGCTGAGACCAGCGGCGATCCCGCAACGTCATCGGCAACTTCAGGACACACGGCCATTTCTGAGTGTTCCAGACGTCAATAGAAGCTCACTCCCTTTTGATACCTGATTAGCCGCCCGGAGTGCTCCATGCCAGATTACCGCTCGAAAACATCCACCCACGGCCGCAACATGGCCGGCGCCCGCGCACTGTGGCGCGCCACCGGGATGAAGGATGACGACTTCAAGAAGCCGATCATCGCCATTGCCAACTCCTTCACCCAGTTCGTACCGGGCCACGTACACCTGAAGGATCTGGGCCAGCTGGTTGCCCGTGAAATCGAACGCGCCGGTGGCGTGGCGAAAGAATTCAACACCATTGCCGTGGACGACGGCATCGCCATGGGCCACGACGGCATGCTGTATTCGCTGCCGAGCCGCGAGATCATCGCCGACTCCGTCGAGTACATGGTCAACGCCCACTGCGCCGACGCCATCGTCTGCATCTCCAACTGCGACAAGATCACCCCCGGCATGCTGATGGCCGCCCTGCGCCTGAACATCCCGGTGATTTTCGTTTCCGGCGGCCCGATGGAAGCCGGCAAGACCAAACTGGCCAGCCACGGTCTCGACCTCGTCGACGCCATGGTCATCGCCGCCGACTCCAGCGCTTCTGACGAGAAGGTTGCCGAGTACGAGCGCAGTGCCTGCCCGACCTGCGGTTCGTGCTCCGGCATGTTCACCGCCAACTCGATGAACTGCCTGACCGAAGCCCTGGGCCTCGCATTGCCGGGCAACGGTTCGACCCTGGCCACCCACAGCGACCGCGAACAGCTGTTCCTGCAGGCCGGCCGCACCATCGTCGAACTGTGCAAACGCTACTACGGCGAGAACGACGAGTCGGTACTGCCGCGCAACATCGCCAACTTCAAGGCGTTCGAAAACGCGATGATGCTCGACATCGCCATGGGCGGTTCGACCAACACCATCCTGCATTTGCTGGCCGCCGCCCAGGAAGCCGAGATCGACTTCGACCTGCGCGACATCGATCGTCTGTCGCGCAAGGTGCCGCAACTGTGCAAGGTCGCGCCGAACATCCAGAAGTACCACATGGAAGACGTGCACCGCGCCGGCGGCATCTTCAGCATCCTCGGTTCGCTGGCCCGTGGCGGCCTGCTGCACACCGACCTGCCGACCGTGCACAGCCGCAGCATGGAAGAAGCCATCGCCAAGTGGGACATCACCCAGACCGACGATGAAGCCGTGCACCACTTCTTCAAGGCAGGCCCGGCCGGCATTCCGACGCAAACCGCGTTCAGCCAGTCAACCCGCTGGGAAACCCTGGACGACGACCGTGAAAACGGTTGCATCCGCAGCTTCGAACACGCCTATTCGAAAGAAGGCGGCCTGGCCGTGCTGTACGGCAACATCGCCCTGGACGGCTGCGTGGTGAAAACCGCCGGCGTCGACGAGTCGATCCACGTCTTCGAAGGCAACGCGAAGATCTTCGAAAGCCAGGACAGCGCCGTACGCGGCATCCTCGCCGACGAAGTGAAGGAAGGCGACATCGTCATCATTCGCTACGAAGGCCCGAAAGGTGGCCCGGGCATGCAGGAAATGCTCTACCCGACGTCGTACCTGAAGTCCAAGGGCCTGGGCAAAGCCTGCGCGCTGCTGACCGACGGCCGTTTCTCCGGCGGCACTTCCGGTCTGTCCATCGGCCACGCTTCGCCAGAGGCTGCAGCCGGCGGCGCGATCGGTCTGGTGCAGGACGGTGACAAGGTGCTGATCGACATTCCGAACCGCTCGATCAACCTGTTGATCAGCGACGAAGAACTGGCGGCACGCCGGGTCGAGCAGGACAAGAAGGGCTGGAAACCGGTCGAGAAGCGTCCACGTAAAGTGACTACGGCACTCAAGGCCTACGCCCTGCTGGCGACCAGCGCCGACAAGGGTGCGGTGCGTAACAAGGCGATGCTCGACGGCCTGTAAGCGTCAAAACTCAGAAACAAAAATGCCCCGCCAAGTGCGGGGCATTTTTTTGCCTTGAGGATTACTGGATCTCTTCCGGCTTCACGATCACCCAGTTCTTGTCCGCCGTCACCGGCAAACCTTCTTTCGCCTGGGCCGCTGCGTGCTTGGCCATCATGCCGTTGAGCTGGGTCATGTACTTGTCCTTGCGGTTGACCCACAGGTGAATGCCGCCCTTGGCCACGTCGACGCTGTGGAACAGCATGTAGCCGTCGCTGCTCGGGGTGTCGCCGCCCACCAGCACCGGTTTTTTCCATTCGTCGATGTAGGTCAGGATCGCCGCGTGCTTGCCGGCCATCCAGGTCGCCGGGGTCCACAGGTACGGGGTCAGTTCGAGGCCGAGGTTGGCCTTCTCGTCATACTTGCCGGCGGTGATCTGCTTGCGTGCGGTGGTCAGCTCGCCGGTCTCGCGGTTCTTCAGCAAGGTGGTCACACCGATGACGTTCTGCGGTTTGACGTTGTAGCCGTACTTCGGATCGGCCGCGACCATGCGCACCAGTTCTTCGGAGGCGGCGGTCATCACGTAGACCTCGATGCCGTTCTCCATCAGTTTGTTGTACAGCTCGGCCTGACCGGCGAAGACTTTCGGCGGCTGCACATCGATGTTCTTCACCACATCGCCTTCGTAATAGGTCGCCGGTACCGGTTTGCCCGAGGCCATCAGTTCGTCGACGTAGCCTTTGAGTTCCTTGAGGGTGAAGCCGGAGAATACCTGCGCCACCCATGGGTAGCAGACCATGTCGTCGACTTCGCAGAGACGGTAGTAGTAGCTGAACAGGCTTTCCTTGTGGTCGGCGGTGTCCTTGAACGGGATCAGTTTCAGCGACGGGTCGAGCTTGTCACGGGTGATCAGGCCCTTGTTTTCCATGAACGGCAGCAGCGACTCTTCGAGGTCGTAGCGGTAACTGGTGTTGTCCATGTCGAACACCGCGTAGTTACCCTTGTTGGCGTTGGCCGCGATCATCGCGTCCAGTGCCTTGGCCTGGTCCGCCGGCCAGTGCTTGAGGTCAGTGGCGAACGCTTGGCCAACAAGGCCGAAGCAGAGTGCGGCAGCCAGCAATTTAGGTGCGAACTTCATTCTGCGTTTCTCCCCGATTGAAAGAGATCGACGCTAACAAATCAGTGTGACAGTTACCGTCTGTCAGCGACCGTCCACGTCCCTTTTGCGCCAACTGCATCCCCGAGAGCGACACCCGCTTATTCCAAAAACGACGGACGACCTTTGATTTCGGTATTAAATCATTGGAAATCAAACTGTTAGGCTTGCCGGTTCGCAACAGCCCCGGAAGGTTGTTGGCACAGTCTTTTCTGGAGTCCTCATGAATCTGCCTCTGATTCTCAACTTGCTGGTGTTCCTCGCCCTGCTCTTCGGTCTGGCACAGACCCGTCACACCTCGTGGAGCCTGGCGAAAAAAGTCCTGCTCGCCCTGGTGCTGGGCGTGGCGTTTGGCGTCGCGCTGCACACGATCTACGGTGCCGGCAACCCGGTGCTGAAAGCCTCGATCGGCTGGTTCGATCTGGTGGGCAACGGTTACGTGCAGCTGCTGCAGATGATCGTGATCCCGCTGGTGTTCGCCTCGATCCTCAGCGCCGTGGCCCGTCTGCACAACGCGTCGTCGCTGGGCAAGATCAGCTTCCTGACCATCGGCACGCTGCTGTTCACCACGGCGATTGCGGCGCTGATCGGCATCGGCCTGACCAACCTGTTCGGCCTGACCGCCGAAGGTCTGGTCGCCGGCACGCAGGAAATGGCCCGTCTGCAAACCATCCAGACCGACTACGCCGGCAAGGTTGCCGACCTGAATGTGCCGCAACTGCTGCTGTCGTTCATCCCGCAGAACCCGTTCGCCGACCTGGCCCGGGCCAAGCCGACCTCGATCATCAGCGTGGTGATCTTCGCCGCGTTCATGGGGGTTGCCGCGCTGCAACTGCTCAAGGATGACGCCGAGAAAGGTCAGAAAGTGATCAACGCCATCGACACCCTGCAAGCCTGGGTGATGCGTCTGGTGCGCCTGGTGATGAAGCTGACCCCGTACGGTGTATTGGCGCTGATGACCAAAGTGGTGGCCGGTTCCAACCTGCAGGACATCATCAAGCTCGGCAGTTTCGTGGTGGTGTCGTACCTCGGTCTGGGCCTGATGTTCGTCGTGCACGGCCTGCTGGTGTCGGCCGCCGGGATCAACCCGCTGCGTTTCTTCCGCAAGATCTGGCCGGTACTGACCTTCGCATTCACCAGCCGCTCCAGCGCCGCAAGCATTCCGCTGAGCATCGAAGCGCAGACCCGTCGTCTGGGCATTCCGCAATCGGTGGCAAGCTTCGCCGCCTCGTTCGGCGCGACCATCGGCCAGAACGGCTGCGCCGGCCTGTACCCGGCGATGTTGGCAGTGATGGTTGCGCCAACCGTGGGCATCAACCCGCTGGATCCGCTGTGGATCGCGACGCTGGTGGCAATCGTGACCCTGAGTTCGGCCGGTGTGGCGGGCGTGGGTGGCGGTGCGACCTTCGCCGCGCTGATCGTGCTGCCGGCCATGGGCTTGCCGGTTTCGCTGGTGGCGTTGCTGATTTCGGTCGAGCCGCTGATCGACATGGGTCGTACGGCGCTGAACGTGAGCGGTTCGATCACCGCTGGTGCGATTACCAGCCAGGTGATGCAGCAGACCGACAAGGCCCTGCTGGATGCCGATGAGCATGCGGAGCTTGCTCAGGCTTGATTGACGCTGTGGCGAGGGAGCGTGCTCCCTCGCCACGGATTCAGGCTTTTTCCCAGACTTCGAAGTGGTAAGCCGGCTTGTCGCCTTCAGCCGGATTCGGCACGTTCGACACCAGTTTCCACTGGTTCAGATCGAACTCCGGAAACCACGCATCGCCTTCCGGGCTCAGTGCCACACGGGTCAGATACAGACGATCCGCCTGCGCCAGCCCCTGCGCATACAGTTGCGCCCCGCCAATCAGCATCAACTCGTCGACGCCCTGCTCTTTCGCCCATTCTTCGGCGCGCACCACGGCGGCTTCCAGCGACGGATAGACTTCCGCACCTTCCAGCACCAGATCGGCCTGACGGCTGACTACGATGTTTAAACGGCCCGGCAATGGACGACCCAGCGAATCCCAGGTCTTGCGACCCATGATGATCGGCTTGCCGAGCGTCGTCGCCTTGAAGTATTTGAAGTCCCCCGGCAAGTGCCAGGGCATGCTGTTGTCGACGCCGATCACGCGGTTTTCACCGAGGGCTGCGATCAGGCTGAGGGGGAGTGATTTAGTCATGCCGGCGAGGATACCAGAGCCGCGCTTACCCCGATAAGCGCCACAGCGGTTATGCTCACGGCTCAATCAAGCATCGGGATGCCGCGTGACTGAACTGACTCCACTGCAAAACCTCTGGCTCACCGAAACCGTGCGCCTGCGCGAAGAACACGCAGGCCCGCTGGACGATCAGGAAGCCAATCGCCTGGCCCGCGCGGCCGGCGGCGACCTGCCGGGACGCATTCAACGCCGCGCCCTGTGGCTGGCCGAGCGCGATGGTCTGACCTCGGCGCTCAAACACTGGCTGCAAGGCGCGCGCCTGGCGCTGGTGTTGCTGGCGATCTTCGCGGTATTGAGCGGCGCCGGCCTGGCCTTCGCCGCTTTGGGCCAGACGCCGGTCAATGTGTTCTGGGCGCTGGGCAGTCTGCTTGGGCTGAATCTGATTTTGCTGTTGAGCTGGGTGCTGGGGCTGGTCTTTGCCGGCGAACACGGCGCTACTCTTGGCCGCTTGTGGCTGTGGCTCAGTGAAAAACTCGCCCGCGATGCCAAGGCGGCGCAACTGGCGCCGGCCCTGCTGTTGATACTGCAACGCCAGAAACTCAATCGCTGGGCGCTCGGCACGCTGGTCAATGGCCTGTGGTTGCTGGCGATGGTCAGCGCGCTGGTTTTGCTGCTGACGCTGATGGCGACCCGGCGCTACGGCTTCGTCTGGGAAACCACGATTCTCAGCGCCGACACCTTCATCAACATGACCCAGGCCCTCGGCACATTGCCGGCGCTGCTGGGTTTCAACGTGCCAACCGTCGAAATGATCCGCGCCAGCGGCGACACCGCGCTGAACATCGAAAGCGCCCGTCAGGCCTGGGCGACCTGGCTGGTCGGCGTGCTGGTGGTGTACGGCGTGCTGCCGCGTCTGCTGCTGGCGCTGTTCTGCTTCTGGCGCTGGAACAGTGGCAAAGCGGCGTTGCGTCTGGACCTGAACCTGCCCGGTTACGCCCAACTGCGCGAACGCCTGATGCCGACCAGCGAACGCCTTGGCATCACCGACCCTGAGCCTGCGCAACTGCACCGCGTCGAAAGTGCCGTCGGCGAACACGCCAGTGACGGCGCATTACTCGTAGCAATCGAACTGGACAATCAACACCCGTGGCCACCGACGCTGCCGAAAAACGTCAGCAACGCCGGCATCCTCGACAGCCGTGAATCGCGCAACAAACTGCTCGAACAGCTCAGCCGTTTTCCGCCGGCGCGCCTCGCGATTGCCTGCGACCCACGGCGCTCCCCGGATCGAGGCAGCCTGGCGCTGATCGCCGAGCTGGCGCGCAATGCCGCCGCGACCCGGGTCTGGCTGTTGCAGGCGCCGCAAGGACAGGCATTGGACGCCGAGCGCCTCGGCGACTGGCACGTGGCGCTGCAACAACTGGAGCTGCCGTTTGCCGATTGCGCCCCGTTGAACTGGCTGGAGCACGGACATGACTGATGCCTGGAAAGCGCCGCTGAAACTGGCGGTGGTCGGCCACACCAACGTCGGCAAGACGTCGCTGTTGCGCACCCTGACCCGCGACGTAGGCTTCGGCGAAGTCTCCCATCGCCCGAGCACCACCCGGCATGTCGAAGGCGCGCGGTTATCGGTGGATGGCGAGCCGTTGCTCGACCTCTACGACACGCCCGGCCTGGAAGACGCCATCGCCCTGCTGGATTTTCTCGAGCGTCTGGAACGACCCGGCGAACGCCTCGACGGCCCGGCTCGATTGGCGCGGTTTCTCGACGGCAGCGAAGCACGCCAGCGTTTTGAACAGGAAGCCAAGGTACTGCGACAACTGCTTGAGTCCGATGCCGGCCTGTACGTGATCGACGCCCGTGAACCGGTGCTGGCCAAGTACCGCGATGAGCTGGAAGTGCTGGCCAGTTGCGGCAAGCCGTTGCTGCCGGTGTTGAATTTCGTCAGCAGCGCCAACCATCGCGAGCCGGACTGGCGTGAAGCGCTGGCGCGTCTCGGCCTGCATGCGCTGGTGCGCTTCGACAGCGTCGCCCCGCCGGAGGATGGCGAGCGGCGGCTGTACGAAAGCCTCGCGTTGCTGCTGGAAAATGCCCGCCCGCAGCTTGAGCGACTGATCGCCGATCAACAGGCCCAGCGCCTCGCCCGCGAGCAAAGCGCCGCGCGCCTGATCGCCGAACTGTTGATCGACTGCGCCGCCTGCCGACGCAGTGTGGCGAGCATCGCCGAACAGGAACAACAGGCCATCAGTGAACTGCGCAAGGCCGTGCGCCAGCGCGAACAAAAATGCGTCGAAGCGCTGCTCAAGCTCTACGCCTTCCGCCCGCAGGACGCCGCCGCCAGCGATCTGCCGCTGCTCGATGGGCGTTGGGGCGATGACCTGTTCAACCCGGAAACCCTCAAGCAACTGGGCGTGCGGGTCGGCGGCGGGATTGCGGCCGGTGCAGCCGCCGGTGCGGGGGTGGACTTGCTGGTGGGCGGCATCACCCTTGGTGCCGCCGCACTGGCCGGCGCGATTGCCGGCGGCGCCCTGCAAACCGCCCGCAGTTATGGCAATCGTCTGCTGGGCAAGATCAAAGGGCAGCGGGAACTGACGGTCGACGACAACGTGTTGCGCCTGTTGGCCCTGCGCCAGCGGCAACTGCTGCAAGCGCTGAATGCCCGGGGTCATGCGGCGATGGATGCCGTTCAGGTGGCGACGCCGCAGGACAAGACCTGGCGCGAAGGAAAGTTGCCCGAAGCGTTGAGCAAGGCCCGGGCGCATCCGCAGTGGTCTTCGCTGAATCTGCATCCGAAACTGAATCAGGCGGAACGGCAGGAGCAGATTGAGTTGTTGGTGGAGAAGGTGCTTGAGCTTTAAACCCCAGACCCTCACCCGGTCGACAACAGAACTTCAGCCTTGCGCTTGAGAACAGACAAATCCATCACCGGCACCGCCATCTCCTTCGCCAGTTCATCCCACTGGCGCATCCTCAGACTGACGGCACACAGCGGATCCCGCTCGAACGCATCGGCTTCAGCCTCGGTCATCACCCCGCCCTGATACTCCAGGGTGCGGCGGCTGGCTTCGCTCAAGCGCTCGTAATAATCCGGCTCCCTGAGCGTCAGATAGCGCTTGGCCTGGACGTGATATTCCACCAGCCGCGCCAGGCGCTCGCTGAATCCGGCTTCTCGCAAATAATCGGCACCGAGGCGTTCGTGGCTGACCACGCCGTAACCGCCCATGTTCTCCGCGCCTTCGGCACACAAGTGGCCGATGTCGTGGAAGAACGCGGCGAGTACCACTTCATCGTCAAAGCCTTCGGCAATGGCCAGTTGCGCGGCCTGGGACATGTGCTCGATCTGCGACACCGGTTCGCCGATGTAGTCGCTGGCGCCGAAACGCTCATAGAGGCCGAACACCCGCTTGATGACTTGCTCATGACTCAACATCAGTTCCCTCCAAAAAGCTGTGCAACATTGCGCTCGGCCATGGCCGGGCCGACGCTCATGCCGACGCCGCTGTGCATCAGCGCCACGCTCAGCCCCGGCGCCGGACGCAGGAACGAAAATGGCCCCGGTCCCCGGGAACCATAGACACCCTGCCAGCGCTCGACCACCTGCACCTTGCAGCCGAGGGTCTGTTCGGCCAGTTCGAGCATCCAGTTGTCGACCTGCTCGGCGTTGAACGGTGACGGATCGCTGCCGTAATGGTGCGAGTCGCCGATGATCAGTTCGCCATAAGGTGTCGGGCTGATCAGCAGGTGAATGCCGTTTTCCTGCAAGTGCGGTTGCTCACGCAGGATCTGCGCCTGCACCGCCGCCGCTTCCGGCAAGTCGGCGAAGGCACCGTAATGCACGCAGCTGAGACCGGTGAGCAAGGCGTGTTGCAGGTTCAGGTCAATCTGCGGCCGGGCGCGGAGCATTTGCAGGCGACAGATTTGCGGGTCGAGGGCGGCAATCGGCTCGGCCAGCAAAGTCTGATAATCGTGGCCGGAGCAGACGATGATCTGCTCGGCGGTGAAGATCCCGGCGGTGCTGTGCAGGCGCCCCGGTTCGACGTCACGCACCAGCGTCGAGAAGTTAAACTCGACGCCGAGTTCGCGGCGCAGGTAATCGATCAGAGCCGGAATCGCTTCCCGGGAATACAGCTGTTGATCGTCCATGCCGTGCAGCGCGGCGCGGTGATGGCTGAACTGGCCGCCATACAGATCACGCAATGCAGCGCCGCGCAGCAGCTCGACGCGGTAATCGTGCTCAACGGCGCGCCCGGCGCAGAAGGCTTCGAACAGGTGCTCTTCCGCCTCGGTGCGAGCAAACAAATACGAGCCGTTGCGCTTGAGTTGCAGGCCGGCGAGCTGCGCCCACTGGCCCCAGATTTCGCGGCTGGCCTTGGCCAGTTCGAGCATCGGGCCCGGTGGCTGGCCGGTGACCAGTGCCTGGCCGAAGTTGCGTACCGACGCGCCGATTGGCGTGGCGGTGCGCTCGAAAACCACGACCTTGAGACCGCGCCTGGCGGCGGCATAAGCGTGGGACAGGCCCAGAATGCCGGCGCCGACGATCAGCAAGTCTTTGTGTTGTGTCATCTAGAGGTGCTCTGAAAAAGAGACCGCCATCGCTGGCAAGCCAGCGATGGGGCCCTGTCAGTCGATGAAGATCTTACTTGGCAGCGACTTTCTCGGACTTGCCGTCATAGCGCTTGCGCCATTCGGTCAGGATCTCGTCACGGTTCTTCGAAGCCCAGGCAAAGTCGTTCTTGATCAGGCGCTGTTCGTAGTCGGCCGGCAGTTCGGTCTGCGGCTTGGCGATGCCCGGCTGAGCGAGGACGGCAAAGTTTTCCTTGTACAGATCCATCGCCGGGGCGCTGGCGGAGAAGTCGGCCAGTTTCTTCGCGGCCTCTTCATGCGGCGTGCCTTTGATCACGGCAGTCGCTTCGATCTCCCAGCCAAGGCCTTCCTTCGGCAGGATGATGTCCAGCGGCGCGCCCTGACGCTTCAGCTGAACGGCCGGGTACTCGAAGGAAATCCCGATCGGGAATTCGCCAGCGGCCGCCAGTTTGCAAGGTTTGGAACCGGAGTGAACGTACTGGCCGATGTTCTGGTGCAGACCGTCCATGTAGGCCCAGCCCTGCTTCTCGCCGAAGGTTTGCAGCCAGGCGCTGACGTCGAGGAAACCGGTGCCGGACGAGGCCGGGTTCGGCATCACGATCTTGCCTTTGTACTCAGGCTTGGTCAGGTCCTGCCAGCTCACCGGTTTGGTCAGGCCCTGCTTCTCGGCCTCGACAGTGTTGAAGCAGATGGTCGCGGCCCAGACGTCCATGCCGACCCAGGCTGGCGGGTTGGCGGCGTCGCGATAGTTCGCGCCGATCTTGCCCAGATCCTTCGGCGCATAGCTTTGCAGCATGCCTTGCTGATCGAGGATCGCCAGGCTCGAAGCGGCCAGGCCCCACACCGCGTCAGCCTGCGGGCGGTCCTTTTCGGCCAGCAGTTTGGCGGTGATGATCCCGGTGGAATCACGCACCCACTTGATTTCGACGTCCGGGTTGGCCTTTTCGAACGCCGCCTTGTAGGCGGTCAGCTGTTCGGCTTCGAGGGCGGTGTACACCGTCAACTCGGTTTTTGCCGCGAAGGCATTCAGGCTGAAAGTAGCGAGCACAGCAGCGGCCAGGGCCATAGGCTTGAACATGATCGTTTTCCTGTAGGTGAGTTGAGGCTAAAGGGACAAGTCGTGGATCAGTGGCCGGGCGCCGTTTGCCGCCAGGCCTGGGAACGGCGCAGCAAGCCGCGCGAAGCCCACGCCAGCAGCAAGGACACGCCCGCCGAGGTGAACAGAATCAGGGTCGACATCGCTGCCGCGCCGCCGACGTTGCCGGCGTCATCCATGTTCAGCACCGCCACCGCCGCGAGGATGGTGTCGGGGCTGTAGAGGAAGATCGCGGCGGAAACGGTGGTCATGGCCGAGACGAACAGGTAGCGCACGATGTCCAGCAGCGCCGGCAGGCAGATCGGCACGGTGACTCGCAGGTAATGCCGGTACAGCGGCGCCTTGAGCGACAGCGCAGCGGCTTCGAATTCGGCGTCGAGCTGGCGCAACGCGGTGGTGGCGGTCATCTGCGCAGTGGTCAGATAGTGAGCAATGGTGCAGACGATCAGCAGGGTCATGGTCCCGTACAGCACATGCAGCGGGTTGCCGGTGAGGTTGAAGAAGAAGACATAACCCAGACCCAGCACCAGCCCCGGCACCGCCATCGGTACGAAACTGAGCATGCGCAATGTCAGATTGAGGCCGCGCTGGCTGCGGGTCTTTTCCATCAGGTAGGCGCCGGTGAAGATCAGCACGCTGCCGATCAACGCCGTGCCCAGCGCCATTTTCAGACTGTTGCCGTAGGCCAGCCAGCCACCGCCAGCGGTCTCGTTGAACTGGTAGTGATTGAGCGACAGCGACAGGTTGTACGGCCAGAACTTCACCAGCGACGAGAACACCGCCATGCCGAACACCAGCAGCAACGCCGCGCTGATCAGCAGAACGATGGCCAGATAACAGGCGTCGCGCTTCTTCGACGGCGCCGGTTTGAACACCTGGGCACGGCCGCTCATGGAGTCGCCGTGACGACGACGCAGCCAGGCATCGACACCGAAGCTGAACAGTGCCGGCAGCAACAGAACCATACCGATCAACGCACCGCGACCGAACTGCTGTTGGCCGACCACCGCTTTGTAGGCTTCCAGCGCCAGCACTTGATAGTCGCCACCGACCACCACCGGCACACCGAAATCGGTGATGGTCAGGGTGAAGACGAGGCAGAACGCGGCGAACACAGCCTGACGCGTCGCAGGCCAGGTGATGCTGCGGAAGGCTTTCGCCGGACTGGCGCCCATGCTCGACGCGGCGTCGAACAGTCGCGCATCCGCCAGCGACAGGGCTGACAGCAAAATCATCAAGGCGTGTGGGAAGGTGTAGATCACCTCACCCAGAACAATCCCCCAGAAGCCGTAGATGTTGTCCGACAGCAGCCCGCGCAACATGCCCTGATTGCCGAACAGATAGACCAGCGCAATCCCCGGCAGCATCGACGGCGCCATCAGCGGCAGCAGGGAAATCCCGCGCCAGATGCCTTTTGCCGGAATCAACGTGCGCTGCAAGGCGTAGGCAAACAGGTAGGCCAGCGGTACGACGATCGCCGCCACGCTGAGGGAAACTTTCAGGCTGTTGCCGAGCAACCAGTGGAAGTTGTCGCTGGTCACCAGTTCTTTCGCGGCGAGCCAGCCACCGCCCTGCCCGGCTTCGCTGCTGAAGCCGCGCCAGAAGATCGCCAGCAAGGGCAACAGCACCGCCACACCGAGCAGCACCAGCAGCAGGAGTTTGCCGCCGAGGACGAAGATCCGGTCGCCGACCTCGGCCCCGGACACCTGCCGCGCCTGCTTTTGCGGTAGCGGCAGTGCGAGGTTGCTGTTCATCAGGCAAACACCTGCAGGCTGCGGGGCGGCAAGGCGACCATGATCTGCTGGGCGCCGAGGCGCGGCATGGCTTCCGGTGCCAGTTCGGCGAGCAAGGCATGGCCTGGCAATTGGTCGAGTTCGAAGCTCATGCGGCAGCGGTTACCGAGGAAGGTGATCTCGCGGACCTTGGCCGGGAACAGGTTTTCCTCATGCACCAACGGATTGACGTTGATCGCTTCCGGGCGGCAGAACAGTCGGCCCGACGGGCTGTGGACGCTGCCGTCGGCCAGACGCAGGTTCATCCCGCCGACCTTGGCGTGGCTGTCGCTGCTGCGCTGGAACGGCAGCCAGTTGCCCTGGCCGACGAACTCGGCCACGAACGGCGTGGCCGGGCGGTTGTAGATTTCCTGCGGGGTGGCGTATTGCTCGACCTTGCCGTTGTTCATCACGGCGATGCGGTCGGCCATCAGCATGGCTTCGTCCTGATTGTGGGTGACCATCAGGGTGGTGATGCCGAGGTTGCGCTGCAATTGGCGCAGCTCGGTGCACAGATGCTCACGGACCCTGGCATCAAGCGCCGACATCGGTTCGTCGAGCAACAGCAGCGACGGCGCCGGCGCCAAGGCACGGGCCAGGGCCACCCGTTGTTGCTGGCCGCCGGACAACTGGCCCGGGTACTTTTTCTCACTGCCGCTGAGGCCGACCAGTTCCAGCATCTGACCGACACGACGGCGCACTTCATCGCGACCACCGCCGGCGAGGCCGTAGGCAATGTTCGCTTCGACGGTCAGATTGGGGAACAGCGCGTAAGACTGGAACAGGATGCCGTAGTCCCGGGCCTGGGGCGCGAGGTGGGAAACATCGCGATCGCCGAGGTACAACTCGCCGCTGTCCTGCTTCTCCAGACCGGCGATGCAGCGCAGCAGCGTGGTCTTGCCGCAGCCCGACGGGCCGAGCAGGCACACCAGCTCACCGGCCGCGACATCGAGGGAGACGTTATCCAGCGCCGTGAAGGCGCCGAAGCGCTTCTGCACGCCGCGCACTTTCATCGGAGCGCCGGGGTTGGTCAGGGCAGTTGCGATTGCAGGGTTCATGGACAGGCCTCATCAAGCAGATGAGACGAATCCTAGAGTTGTAATGCGTCGGTCATATGGCAACAAGGCAAAAACGACCGATAGTGGTATTCAGGGATTTGGGTTGGTCAGGCCGGAGACATTTCCTGCGCCAGCCCGAGAAACGCCGCCGGCAACCGGGCGTTCTTGCGTTCCTTGAGGCAGTAGAGGTATTCGGGGATCTGCGGCGCATTTTCGAGGGTCAGCACCCGCAACTGCGGATCGTGCGGTACTTCCTGGCGGGCAATGATGCTGATGCCGATGTTGCGCAGCACCGCTTCGCGGATCGACTCGCGGCTGCCGATTTCCAGCAACGGGCCGAAACTGACGCCTGCACCGGCCAGCAATTCTTCGGTCAGGCGACGGGTGGTCGAGCCCGGTTCACGCATCAACAAGGTATGCCCGGCCAGCGCGTTCAGCGTCACATGGTCGTGCGCCGCCAGCGGATGATTGCGATGCACCGCCAGCACCAGCGGATCGCTGCCGAGCACCCGGCGGATCAGCCGCGCATCGTCGAGCAACTGCGACGACGCCGCGACATCCACCCGGTAATCCTCCAGCGCTTCCAGCACTTGCTGTGAATTGCCGATTTCCACCGAGACTTCCACCTGCGGCAGGCGCTCGCGGAAGGTCTTCACCAGATCGAGGATGTAATACGGAGCGGTGGCAGCAATGCGCAGCGTGCCCTGCACCTGGCCGCTGTTGCGCAGGAAGAACTCGATATCGGCTTCCTGCTGCAACAGCGCCTTGACCATCGGCAACAGCCGCGCGCCTTCGTCGCTGACACTCAGGCGCCGGCCGCCACGGTAGAACAGCTCCACCGAATACTGGCTTTCCAGATTGCGGATCTGGGTGGTCACGGTCGGTTGGCTGAGGCCGAGCTTTTTCGCCGCCAGCGTGATGCTGCCCAGGCGGGCCACCATGTAAAACGCTTTCAGCTCGGCACTCAGCACAACCGTCCCTCTTCCTCTATTTGCGCAACAGGCGCAAACCGTTGAACACCACCAGCAGGCTCACGCCCATGTCGGCAAACACCGCCATCCACATGGTGGCGAGCCCGGCGAAGGTTACCCCAAGAAAGATAGCCTTGATCACCAATGCCAACGCAATGTTCTGTTTCAGGATGCTGGCTGTGTTGCGGGACAGGCTGATGAACGCGGGAATCTTGCGCAGATCGTCGTCCATCAGGGCGACATCGGCAGTTTCAATCGCCGTATCGGTGCCGGCAGCTGCCATCGCAAAACCGATCTCGGCCCGCGCCAGTGCCGGCGCATCGTTGATACCGTCGCCGACCATGCCGACCCGACGGCCCTGCGCATACAGGTCTTCGATGGCCTGCAGTTTGTCGGTCGGCAACAAGTCGCCCTTGGCCTGATCGATCCCGACCTGCGCCGCAATCGCCTGCGCGGTGTGGACGTTGTCGCCGGTCAGCATCAGGGTTTTCACGCCCAGATCGTGCAACTGGCGGATCGCCTCGCGGCTGGTTTCCTTAACCGTGTCGGCCACGGCGAACAGCGCCAGCGGGCCGGAGCTGTCGAGCAGTAACACCACGGACTTGCCCTGTTTCTCCAGCGCAAACAGCTTTTCTTCCAGTTGCGGCGAGCACAGGCCCAGTTCTTCCACCAGTCGGTGGTTGCCCAGGTGATAGGCCTGACCGTTGACCTCACCTTTCACACCACGCCCGGCCAGCGCTTCGAAGTTATCCACAACCAGCGGCGCGAAACCTTTATCCACAGCCGCATTGGCGATGGCCAGCGACACCGGGTGATCGGAGCGCCCGGCCAGCGCCGCGGCAATGGCCGGAGCCGTGGCGTCGGCGGTCGGGTCGAGGGACAGGTAATCGGTCTGCACCGGTTTGCCGTGGGTGATGGTGCCGGTCTTGTCGAGGGCCAGATAGTCGAGCTTGAAACCGCCCTCCAGGTACACGCCGCCCTTGACCAGAATGCCTTTGCGCGCCGCCGCCGCGAGGCCGCTGACGATGGTCACCGGAGTGGAAATCACCAGCGCACACGGGCACGCGACCACCAGCAGCACCAGAGCGCGGTAGATCCAGTCGAACCATACGGCGCCCATGAACAGCGGCGGGATGATCGCCACGGCCAGGGCCAGAACGAAGACCACCGGGGTGTAGATCTTCGAGAACTGATCGACGAAGCGCTGGGTCGGCGCCCGCGCGCCTTGCGCCTGTTCCACGGCGTGGATGATCCGCGCCAGGGTGGAATTGTTCGCCGCTGCGGTCACTGTGTATTCCAGCGAACCGGCCTGGTTGATGGTGCCGGCGAAGACTTTGTCGCCAACGGTTTTTTCCACCGGCAGGCTCTCGCCGGTAATCGGCGCCTGATCGATAGTCGAACTGCCGCTGACAACTTCACCGTCCAGCGCAATGCGCTCGCCGGGTTTCACCCGCACCCGGGCGCCGAGATCGATGCTTTTCACATCCAGCTCGACCCAGTTGCCGTCCGCCTGCAACACCGTCGCCTGCTCTGGCGTCATCTGCATCAAACCGCTGATGGCGTTGCGTGCGCGGTCCAGCGAGCGCGCTTCGATCAGCTCGGCCACAGTGAACAGGAACATCACCATCGCCGCTTCCGGCCACTGGCCGATCAACACCGCACCGGTCACGGCGATACTCATCAGGGCGTTGATGTTGAGGTTGCGGTTCTTCAGGGCGATCCAGCCCTTCTTGTAAGTGGTGAGGCCGCCGCTGAGGATCGAGATCAGCGCGATGATCGCCACCACCCAGGTCGGCGCGGCGCTGGTGAAGTGGATCACTTCGGCAGCGAGCGCACCGACGCCGGACAGCGCCAGTGGCCACCAGTGTTTTTTCACCGGCGCGGCGGCCGGGGCATCAACGCCCGCTTCCAGCGGCTCGGCCTGCATGCCGAGGGATTTGATTGCGTCGATGATCGGCGCGGTGTCCGGCAGGTTGTGGGTCACGCCGAGCACGCGATTGATCAGGTTGAACTCCAGCTGCTGGATCCCGGCCAGTTTGCCGAGCTTGTTCTGGATCAGCGTCTGTTCGGTCGGGCAGTCCATCGCTTCGATGCGGAAACTGCTCAACCGGGCGTCGGCGCTCTTCGCCTCGCTCAGTTGAATCAGCGACGGCGCCGCGGCTTTTGATGCACAGCAGGCATCAGCGCCGTGGTCATGATTATGCACAGGCTGCAATTTGTGGCTGTGGTCGTGTCCCGCGTGGGATTTGTGGGTGTGCTGGGAATCGCTCATTGGTCGCGTCCATGAAGGTGCCTGTTGCCAAGTAAAGACCCTGTAGCCACTATAGGGTCAAGCACCCTTTTGGAGATTGCCGTCATGAAGATCGGAGAACTGGCGAAACAGACCGATTGCGCCGTGGAAACCATCCGCTACTACGAGCGCGAAAACCTGCTGCCGGAACCGGCCCGCAGCGACGGCAACTACCGCGTCTACACCCAGGCCCACGCCGAGCGCCTGACCTTCATCCGCAACTGCCGCACCCTCGACATGACCCTCGAAGAAATCCGCAGCCTGCTCGCCTTGCGCGACAGCCCGCAGGATCAGTGCGAGAGCGTGAATGCGCTGATCGACGAGCACATCCAGCACGTCAAGGCGCGGATCGACGGGTTACTGGCCTTGCAGACGCAACTGCTCGACCTGCGCCAGCGTTGTGGCGAAGGGCCGGAGGCGGATCAGTGCGGGATCCTGCAGCGGCTGGAGGTGAGTGGCGGGGTTGTGGCGACGGAGGTCGAGCATTCGCATGTGGGCCGCAGCCACGGCCATTAAGAACGCCAGAAACGACTGAGGGAGCCATCTGGCTCCCTCAGTGTTTTGTCACTCGTGCTTCAGACCGCCATCGGCGCGGTCATCGGTGCATGGTGCTCGTAGCCTTCCAGCGAGAAGTCGCTCGGCTCCACCAGCTCCAGCCATTCCGGCTGGTAAACACCGGTCTTGGCGAACTCCGGCACACGATCCGAAATCTTCAGCTTCGGCATGGCGAACGGCTCGCGCTTGAGCTGTTTGTTGAGCATGTCGAGGTGGTTTTCGTAGACGTGGGCATCACCGATGAAATAGGTGAACCAGCGCGGCGTGTAGCCGGTCAGGCGACCGATCAGGCTCAGCAGCGCGGCGCCTTCGGTGAGGTTGAACGGCGTGCCCAGGCCCAGATCGTTGGAGCGGATATAGAGGGTCAGAGAAATCTCTTTGGTCTCGACATTCGGGTGGAACTGGTACAGCAGATGGCACGGCGGCAGGGCCATTTCATCGAGCTGGGCGCAGTTCCAGCCGTGGAACAGGATGCGGCGGCTGCCCGGGTCCTTGATGATCGTGTCGACGCACTGGCGCACCTGATCGATGGCTTTGTACAAGACCACGTAGGCCTGGCCGTCTTCTTCGCCCTGGGCAATCTGCTTGTAGCCGTTGCTCAAGGTTTGTTCGATGGCGGCGGTGTTGCTCAGCGGGATCTGCTTGTACGCCGGCCATTTGCGCCATTGCACGCCGTAGATTTCGCCGAGGTCGTCTTCGCCCTGGCGGAACGGGTTGGCCAGCCACTGGGCGTTTTCGTTGGCGTTCTGATCCCAGACCTTGCAGCCCAGCGCACGGAATTCGGCGGCGTTGTTCACGCCACGCAGAAAGCCGCACATCTCGCCGATGGCCGATTTGAAGGCCATCTTGCGGGTGGTGATCGCCGGGAAACCTTCCTGCAGATCGAAGCGCAGCATGGCGCCCGGAAAGCTGATGGTGTTCACGCCGGTACGGTTGGCCTGTTTGGTGCCGTTGTTGATAACGTGCGACACCAGATCGAGATATTGCTTCATGAGTTACCTGTGTCCTTGAACCCCGGCCAACTGCGCCGGGGTTCGAATATTTAAGCTGTCGGTGCAACCGGCGCCGACGGCGCACGGCGGTAGGCCAGCCAGATCAGGAACAGCCCGCCGATGATCATCGGTACGCAGAGGATCTGACCCATGGTCAGCCAGTTCCAGGCCAGGTAGCCCAGCTGCGCATCCGGCACGCGGACGAATTCGACGATGAAACGGAAGATGCCATAGAACAACGCGAACATGCCCGAGACCGCCATGGTTGGTCGCGGCTTGCGCGAGAACAGCCAGAGGATCAGGAACAGCGCGACGCCTTCGAGCGCGAACTGATACAGCTGCGACGGGTGACGCGGCAGTTGCGCCGGGTCGCTGAACGGCGGGAACACCATGGCCCACGGCACGTCGGTGGCCTTGCCCCACAGCTCGGCGTTGATAAAGTTGCCGATACGCCCGGCACCCAGCCCGATCGGCACCATCGGCGCCACGAAGTCCATCAGCTGGAAGAACGACTTGCCGTTACGCTTGCCGAACCACAAGGCCGCCAGCATTACGCCGATGAAGCCGCCGTGGAACGACATGCCGCCCTTCCACACTTCGAAAATCAGTGTCGGGTTGGCGATGTAGGCGCTCAGATCGTAGAACAGCACATAGCCCAGTCGCCCGCCGACAATCACCCCCATCGACAGCCAGAACACCAGGTCGGAGAGTTTCTCCTTGGTCCATGTCGGGTCGAAACGGTTGAGCCGGCGCGACGCCAGCAGCCACGCACCGCCGATGCCGACCAGATACATCAGGCCGTACCAATGGATTTTCAGCGGACCGATGGCCAGGGCCACCGGGTCGATCTGCGGGTAAGGCAGCATTGCGACTCCTCGTTAGAGTTCAAATCTTCAAAATTCCCGGGCGACGCTGCCACCTCAGGATTAAGCCAGGATTGTGGCCTGCTCGGAACAAACGCCTCAGAACAAAAAGCTCAGCCCCACGCAGAACAGCAAAGCGGCGAACAGCCGTTTCAGCAACTTCGGCGACAACTTGTGCGCCAGCCGCGCACCGATCCGGGCGAACACCATGCTGGTCAGCGCAATGCCCAGCAGCGCCGGCAGATACACAAACCCGAGACTATGGGCCGGCAGCAACGGATCATGCCAGCCCAGAATCATGAAACTTATTGCACTTGCCAAAGCGATCGGCAGGCCACAGGCCGACGAGGTCGCCACGGCCTGCTGCATCGGCACGCTGCGCCAGGTCAGGAACGGCACGGTCAGCGAGCCGCCGCCAATGCCGAAAATCGCTGACGCCCAGCCGATCACACTGCCGGCCACGGTCAGACCGAGTTTGCCGGGCACCGTTCGGCTGGCCTTGGGTTTGACGTCCAGCGCCAGCTGCGCCGCGATCACCAGGGCGAACACACCGATGATCTTCTGCAGGTTGGGCCCGGAGATCGCTTCAGCGGTCAGTGCGCCGAAACCGGCCCCGAGCAGGATCCCGACGGTCATCCAGGCGAAAATCGGCCAGCGCACCGCACCGCGTCGATGATGTTCACGCACGGCGTTGACCGAGGTGAAGATGATCGTCGCCAGCGACGTGCCGACGGCCAGGTGGGTCAGGATCGACGGATCGAAACCCTGCAAGGTGAAACTGAACACCAGCACCGGGACGATGATGATCCCGCCGCCAACCCCGAACAGCCCCGCCAGTACGCCTGCACAGGCACCCAGCGCCAGATAGAGCAGAAATTCCATGACTGCCTCCAGAGGCGCATCCCAAAACCGGAGCGGCATGGTAACGGATGGATACCCTTCGGCTCCACTGGCGATGGATGCACGGACGATGTCTGCGTAGAGTGGGCAAAAAACACACAAGGACCACCTTATGTGCCTGATCGTTTTCGCCTGGCGGCCGGGGCATGCCCAGCCGCTGATCGTCGCGGCCAACCGTGACGAATTCTACGCCCGGCCCAGCCTGCCGCTGGCCCAGTGGCCCGAGTCGCCACAGGTTCATGCCGGACGGGATCTGGAGGCCGGCGGCACCTGGCTCGGCCTCGGCGCCAACGGCCGCTTTGCCGCGCTGACCAACATCCGCGATCCGCATCAGCCTCCGGCCCGGCGCTCCCGGGGTGAACTGGTGGCGGGATTTCTCACCGGGAACCTGTCGATCGATGACTATTTGTCCGACGTTGTCGCCCGCTCGCCGGAATATGCCGGGTTCAATCTGCTGCTGGGCAATGCCAACGAGATGTGGCATTTCAACGTGCGGTCTTCGGAACCGGTGATGTTGCAGCCGGGCATTTATGGACTTTCAAACGCGGGGCTGGATACACCGTGGCCGAAACTGCTCAAGGCCAAGGCGGCATTGAGTGCGGTGCTGGATGATCCGCAACCCGAGCAATTGCTCGCGCTGTTGGGGGATGCGCAGACGGCACCGTTTGCCGAACTGCCGGACACCGGTGTGGGGCTGGCGACCGAGTCGCTGCTGTCGAGTGTGTTTATTGCCAGCCAGAGTTACGGGACGCGGGCGAGTACGGCGTTGATCGTGCAGGCGGACGGGACGCGGCGGATGGTGGAGCGCAGTTTCGGGCCGTATGGCGGGCATCTGGGGGAAGTGGAGATCAATCTCTGAAAATCGCAGCCCGAAGGCTGCGATCTTCTGTTCAGAGCGGTTTGACCATCCGCGACAACCCGAGACTCTTCAGCGCGAGTTGCAGCGAGCTGTGGATAACTTGCGGGTTGTCGATGGTCATCAGTTCCGCCAGCAGATCCTTCGCCTTGCTCAGGTTGATCTGACGCAGCATCCACTTCACCTTCGGCAAGTTGGTGGCGTTCATCGACAGGCTGTCGAAGCCCATCGCCATCAACAGCACCGCTGCCGCCGGGTCACCGGCCATCTCGCCGCAGATGCTCACCGGCTTGCCTTCGGCATGGGCGTCACGCACGACGATCTGCAAGGCTTGCAGCACCGCCGGGTGCAAGTAGTCATAGAGGTCGGCCACGCGCGGGTTGTTGCGGTCCACGGCCAGCAGATACTGGGTGAGGTCGTTGGAACCCACCGACAGGAAGTCCACCATCCGCGCCAGTTCTCTGGTCTGGTAGACCGCCGCCGGAATCTCGATCATCACGCCCACCGGCGGCATAGGCACATCGGTGCCTTCGTCGCGCACTTCGCCCCAGGCCCGGTGGATCAGGTGCAACGCTTCTTCGAGCTCATGGATGCCGGAGATCATCGGCAGCAGGATCCGCAGGTTGTTCAGGCCTTCGCTGGCCTTGAGCATCGCACGGGTCTGCACCAGGAAGATTTCCGGGTGGTCGAGGGTGACGCGGATCCCGCGCCAGCCAAGGAACGGGTTGTCTTCCTTGATCGGGAAGTACGACAGCGCCTTGTCACCGCCGATGTCCAGCGTACGCATGGTCACCGGTTGCGGGTGGAACGCGGCGAGCTGCTCGCGGTAGATCGCCAGTTGTTCCTTCTCGCTCGGGAAGCGCTGGTTGATCATGAAGGGCACTTCGGTGCGGTACAGACCGACACCTTCGGCCCCACGCTTCTGCGCCCGCGCCACGTCCGCCAGCAGGCCGGTGTTGACCCACAGCGGCATGCGGTGACCGTCGAGGGTCACGCACGGCAAGTCGCGCAGGGTATCGAGGCCCAGCGCCAGTTGTTTCTCTTCTTCCACCACGTCGGCGAATTGCTTGATCAGCACTTCGCTCGGGTTGGTGTAGATTTCGCCCTTGATCCCGTCGACGATCATCGGGATGCCATCGACCTTGGCGTACGGCAAGTCGACGACACCCATCACCGTCGGGATACCCATGGCCCGGGCCAGAATCGCGACGTGGGAGTTACCCGAACCCAGTACCGAGACCAGCCCCACCAGCTTGCCTTCCGGCACTTCACCGAGCTGGGTGGCGGTCAGCTCTTCACTGACCAGGATGGTGTTGTCGGGGAAAACCATGTTGGTCGTGCGGTCTTCCTGCAGGTAGGCCAGCAGACGGCGACCGAGGTCACGCACATCCGACGCCCGCTCACGCAGGTATTCATCGTCCATCAATTCGAAACGGTTGACGTGGTCGGTCACCACCTGACGCAGCGCACCCTGGGCCCACTGACCCGTCTTGATCACGGTTTTGACTTCGTTACCGAGGGACGCGTCATCGAGCATCATCTGATACACGTCGAACAACGCGCGTTCTTCGGGACGCAACTGGGTGGCCAGTTTGGTCGACAGGTTGCGCATGTCGGCGCGCACGCCTTCAAGCGCCTTCTTGAACAGTTTTATTTCGGCATCGATGTCGTCGACAGACTTGTCCGGCACGACATCGAGGTCGGCTGGCGGCAACATGACCACCGCCGTACCGACCGCCGCGCCCGGCGAACCCGGTACACCGACGAACTTGGCTTCCTGGATGCCCTTGCCCTGACGGCCCAGGCCACGGATCGACCCGGTGGCCTCGGCGTGGGCGATTACGCCGGCGAGCTGCGCGCTCATGGTCACGAGGAAGGCTTCTTCACCTTCATCGAACTGGCGGCGTTCTTTCTGCTGGATGACCAACACGCCGACGACGCGGCGGTGGTGAATGATCGGCGCCCCGAGGAACGAGGCGTAGCGCTCCTCGCCCGTTTCGGCGAAGTAGCGGTAGCGCGGGTGATCCGCGGCATTTTCGAGGTTCAGGGGTTCTTCACGCGTGCCGACCAGGCCGACCAGACCTTCGTTGGGTGCCATGCTGACCTTGCCGATCGAGCGCTTGTTCAAGCCCTCGGTGGCCATCAGGACGAAGCGGTTGGTCTCGGGATCAAGCAGATAGACCGAGCAGACCTGGCTGCCCATGGCCTCTTTGACGCGCAACACAATAATCCCCAACGCCGCCTTGAGATCCTTGGCGGAGTTAACTTCCTGGACGATCTTGCGCAGCGTATTGAGCATGGCTCGGGGTCGAACTCCGTCGTCAGTCGCGCGCTAAAAGGCGCGGGGCAAGCTCTTTGAGAGCGCGGCGATACACCTCGCGCTTGAATGTCACCACCTGGCCCAGCGGATACCAATAGCTGACCCAGCGCCAGCCATCGAACTCCGGTTTACCGGTCAAATCCATCCGCACCCGCTGCTCGTTGGAGATCAGGCGCAGGAGAAACCACTTCTGTTTCTGGCCGATGCACAGCGGTTGGCTGTGGGTTCGCACCAGACGTTGCGGCAAACGATAGCGCAACCAGCCCCGGGTACAGGCGAGAATTTCAACATCTTCGCGTTCCAGGCCCACTTCTTCGTTCAACTCGCGGTACAAGGCGTCTTCCGGCGTCTCCTCGGGATTGATTCCTCCCTGTGGAAACTGCCAGGCATCTTGATTGATACGGCGAGCCCATAGCACCTGTCCGGCGTCATTCGTCAGAATGATCCCGACATTAGGACGGAAACCATCGGGGTCGATCACGGCAACAACCTCGCAAACGCATGTCGCCGCATTGTTCCACAAAGCTTGTGAAGGCGGCAACGAAGGTTCCGAGCTTATGTGCACTCTTGTGAAAAGACCGTATTCTTGTGGCCTTTTTACTGACTTTTCAGCGGGTAACTGCAATGCGCCTGGCTTTATTCGATTTGGACAACACCCTTCTGGGCGGCGACAGCGATCACGCCTGGGGCGACTATCTGTGTGAACGCGGCTTCCTCGACCCGATCGCCTACAAGGCGCGCAACGACGAGTTCTACCAGGATTATCTGGCGGGCAAACTGGATAACGCCGCGTACCTGAACTTCTGCCTGGAAATCCTCGGCCGCACCGACATGGCCGTGCTCGAGCAATGGCACAGCGATTTCATGCGCGACTGCATTGAGCCGCTGATGTTGCCAAAAGCCGTCGAGTTGCTGAAAAAGCACCGCGACGCCGGCGACAAACTGGTGATCATCACCGCCACCAACCGCTTCGTCACTGCACCGATTGCCGTACGCCTGGGCGTTGAAACCCTGATTGCCACCGAGTGCGAGATGCAGGACGGCCGCTACACCGGGCGCAGCACCGACGTGCCGTGCTTCCGCGAAGGCAAGGTGACGCGCCTGAACCGTTGGCTGGAAGAAACCGGGCATTCGCTGGAAGACAGCTACTTCTACAGCGACTCGATGAATGACTTGCCGCTGCTGGAGCAGGTGGTGAATCCGGTCGCCGTCGATCCGGACCCGAATCTGCGGGCCGAAGCCGAGAAGCGTGGCTGGTCGGTCATTTCGCTGCGCGATTGATCTCGAGATCGGGCGCCGGGCTTTAAACCGGCTTGGCGCCCATCAACCCGGCAATCGCGACAAAGCAGACAAAACTGAACAGCGCCAGGGCAAAGCTGAACCTGCCCACACCGCCCGGCGTCTTGCGCAAGCGGTTCAAGCGCACCAGCAGCCAGAACCACGCCAGCGCCGCCACGGTGTACAGCACGCTGGAGGCCAGAATCCACGTCTGCCCCAGCGGCCAGCCCACCAGATGCACCATCCACCAGCCGGTGAAAGGCATGCTCAGCAGCGCCAGGCCCATCAGCAGCCAGACAAACACCCGTGGCCGCTGCAAGGTGCGGCTGCCCGCCGTCGCATCACCCTTGCGCCGGGCCAGTAAAACCCAGACGCCCAGCCCCAGCGCACTCGCCAGCAGAACCACGGTGGCGACCATGTGCGCCGTTTTCAGGGCAGTTAACGTTTCCATTGTCGAATTTCCTTATGGCCTGCCCATCAGCGTAGCCGCTCAGCCAAGAAACAGCTGATAGGCCGGGTTGTCGCTTTCATCCCAGTACGGGTAGCCGATTTCCGCCAGTGCTGCGGGAACCAGATGTCGCTCGTCGTGAGGCACTTGCAGGCCGGCGACCACACGACCGTCCGCCGCGCCGTGGTTGCGGTAGTGGAACATCGAGATGTTCCAGCGCCCGCCGAGCTTGTTGAGGAAGTTAAACAGCGCGCCCGGACGCTCCGGGAACTCGAAGCGCAGCACCACTTCATCGACCACCTGCGCCGCGCGCCCGCCGACCATGTGGCGGATATGCAGCTTGGCCAGTTCGTTGTCGGTCAGGTCCAGTACCGGGAAACCCTGTTCGGTCAGGCTCGCCAGCAGCGCGCTGCGCGGGTCGTTTTCCGGGTGAGTCTGCACGCCGACGAAGATGTGCGCTTCGCTGCCGGTGTTGTAGCGGTAGTTGAATTCAGTGATCTGGCGCTTGCCGATGGCTTCGCAGAACGCCTTGAAGCTGCCGGCCTGCTCCGGGATGGTCACGGCGATGATCGCTTCGCGGCCCTCGCCCAGCTCGGCGCGCTCGGCGACATGGCGCAAGCGGTCGAAGTTGACGTTGGCCCCGGAATCGATGGCGACGAAAGTCTTGCCGCTGACGCCGCGCTGTTCGACGTACTTCTTGATCCCGGCCACGCCCAGAGCGCCGGCCGGTTCGGTGATCGAACGGGTGTCGTCGTAGATGTCCTTGATCGCCGCACAGATCTCGTCGGTGCTGACGGTGATCACCTCATCGACGTAATCCTTGCAGATATCGAACGTGTGCTGGCCGATCTGCGCCACTGCCACACCGTCGGCGAAGATGCCCACGGTCGGCAGCACCACGCGTTCGCCCGCCGCCATCGCAGCCTGCAGGCAGTTGGAGTCGTCGGGCTCGACGCCGATGACCTTGATGTCCGGCCGCAGGTACTTCACGTAGGCCGCGATGCCGGCGATCAGGCCGCCACCGCCCACCGGCACGAAGATCGCGTCCAGTGGCTGCGGGTGCTGGCGCAGGATTTCCATCGCCACGGTGCCCTGCCCGGCAATGGTGTGCGGATCGTCGTACGGGTGGATGTAGACGTAGCCTTTTTCATCGACCAGTTTCAGCGAGTAGGCCAGGGCTTCCGGGAACGAATCGCCGTGCAGCACCACTTTGCCGCCACGGGAACGCACGCCTTCGACCTTGATCTCCGGGGTGGTCTTGGGCATCACGATGGTCGCTTTCACGCCCAGCACTTTCGCCGCCAGGGCCAGGCCCTGGGCATGGTTGCCCGCCGACGCGGTGACCACGCCACGAGCGCGTTCTTCATCGCTCAACTGGGTCAGCTTGTTGTAGGCGCCGCGAATCTTGAACGAGAACACCGGCTGCAAGTCTTCGCGCTTGAGCCAGATGTCGTTGCCCAGCCGCTCGGAGAGCTGGCGAGCGTTCTGCAGCGGGGTTTCTACGGCAACGTCATAAACGCGCGAGGTGAGGATCTTCTTGACGTACTGTTCGAGCATCGGAAAGCATCACTGGCGATTGGGCGGGACCAACGAGTCTAACCCGGCTTTCGGCCGGACGACCACACGATTGCAGAGGTTTTAGCCCGGCTTGCGGCTATAATGCCGGCCTTTCCGTTCTTACCTTGCCCGCTTCCGGAGCCCGCATGACCCAGGATCAACTCAAACAGACCGTGGCCCAGGCCGCCGTCGACTTCATCCTTCCGAAACTCGACGACAAGAGCATCATCGGCGTCGGCACCGGCTCCACCGCCAACTGCTTCATCGACGCCCTGGCCCAGCACAAGGGTGCATTCGATGGCGCGGTCGCCAGCTCCGAAGCCACCGCTGCGCGCCTCAAGGGCCACGGCATTCCGGTGTACGAACTGAACACGGTCAGCGACCTGGAGTTCTACATCGACGGCGCCGACGAAAGCGACGAGCACCTGAACCTGATCAAGGGCGGCGGCGCAGCCCTGACCCGCGAGAAGATCGTCGCGGCCGTGGCCAAGACCTTCATCTGCATCGCCGACGGCAGCAAACTGGTGCCGGTGCTCGGCGCGTTCCCGCTGCCGGTGGAAGTGATTCCGATGGCTCGCAGCCACGTCGCCCGCCAACTGGTGAAGCTGGGCGGCGACCCGGTCTACCGTGAAGGCGTGCTGACCGACAACGGCAACATCATCCTCGACGTGCACAACCTGCAGATCACCAACCCGGTGGAGCTGGAAGCGCAGATCAATGCAATCGTCGGCGTGGTCACCAACGGCCTGTTCGCGGCGCGTCCGGCGGATCTGCTGTTGCTGGGTACGAGTGAAGGCGTGAAGACCCTCAAAGCTGAATAAACCAGGCTGCACACATATTTGTGGGCAGATGAAAAACCTGTGGGAGCTAGCTTGCTCGCTCCCACAGTGTTTTGTGGTGTTGGTTAATTCTGCGCAGGCTTCTTGAAGACGTAAAACAGATTCGGCTCGCTCACCAGATACAACGTCCCGTCGTCATCCATCGCGATGCCTTCCGCCTGCGGCACGGTTTTTTTCAGTCCCTGCCGACCACCGCTCAACGACATCGTGCTCAACGGGCGTCCGTCCACATCCAGCTCCAGAATCAACCGCGACTCGTCCGACAGCGCCAGCAGATGGCCGCTGCGTTCGTCGTATTGCAGGCTCGACAGGTCACGCACGAACATCCCGGCGTCGCGCTTGGGGTTGTTGATCACATGCACTGCGTAGGACTTTTCCGGGTTGAAGTGCGGAAAGCCGTGCACTTCATAGATCAGCATCGGGTCGCGCTCCTTGGCCACGAACAAACGCTTGCCCACCGAGTCGTAGGCCAGACCTTCGAAACCCTTGTTGCCGCTCATGTGTACGCCGAGTGTCATCTGCTCGGCGTCCGCCGCATCGAGGAACGCGGTGTCGTGCTCCAGATGAATTTTGATCAACCGCTGCTGACGCTCATCGCTGATGACGTAGGTATCGGCGCTGATGAACTCCACCGCCTCCGCATCGCCGAAGCCGATCAGTGCGACACGGCGCAGGATCCGGCCCTCCAGCGATAGCTCGATCAGCTCGGCATTCTTGTTGGTGACGGTGAACAGGCTCTTGCGCACCGGATCGTAGGTCAGCGCCGAGACGTCATCGTTAAGCCCTTCGATGACCCGGGCCTCGATGTCCACGCGGTACTGATCCAGATTGATCGCTTCGATGCTGTGGGGCTGCCAGTGGCTTTGCAGGTTGAACCAGGCGCGCTCGAACAGACGCAGGTATTGGCCGATCGCAATCAATGCGATCAGGGCAATCACCGAAAGGATGATCAGAAGTGGCTTGGGACGGACAAATCGACGCATGCGGGCTGGGCTCGGGATCAAAACAGGCGGATGAAATATCACGCCTGTCTGAATCGAAGCTTAAAGGCCACTTGCTCGAAACGACAGCCTTGCGGCGGCGGGCAGGTTATTTCTGCTTTTCGAAGCGGTAGAACAGGTTCGGCTCGCTGACCATGTACAGCGTGCCCTGCTCGTCCATGGTCACGCCTTCGGCGCGGGGAATGGTGTTCTTCAGGCCGTTGAAACCGCCGAGCAGGGTCATGAAGCTGACTTGCTCGCCCTTCTCGTCCAGCTCAAGCAGCAGATGCGAATCGGCGGACAGCACCAGGGTATGGCCGGTACGCGGGTCAATTGCCAGCGCCGAGAGGTTGCGGATGTCCAGATCGTCGTTCGGCAGCTTCTGCTTGTCGCCGGTGAGGGTCTGGCTGCCGTCGCTTTTCCAGGTGAACAGCGCCGGTGGCCGCTCTTCGCCCAGCAACAGTCGTTGATTGCGGGCGTCCCAGGTGATGGCTTCGAAGGCCTTGTTCTGGTTTTTCGACGGACCGAGGTCGTATTTCGGGAAATCGTCGCGCTTCAGCTCGCGGGTATTGGCATCGACCTTGACGATCGACAGCATGTGCTCACGCTCGTCGACGATGGCCAGCAAGCCGTTGCCCATGACCGTCACGCCTTCCGGGTTGATCCAGCCCACCAGCGGCATCTTGCGCAGCACGTCGCCCTGCAAGGTCAGCTCGACCAGGAACGGGTTCTTGCCCATCACCGAAAACAGGGTCTTGGTCTGCGGGTCGTAGGACAGGTCCGAGGCCTCGTCCTTTTCCATGCCCGGCAGCAATTTGCCATCGATCACCACCCGATAGTCCGGCAGCCAGACACTGTCCTTGCGCTCGGTCGGGCTTTCGAAGCGCTCGCGCACCCAAAGCAGGCCGCGGTCATCCCAATGCATGGCATGCGCCAGACCGTACGCGGCAGCAATTACCAGCAACAGCCAGTAATACCAGCGCAGGGCGAAACGTGAGCGACGGGCAGGGTTGAGCTGAGTTTGAGATGACATCAGAGGACGCGTTCCGAAAATTCAGGCTATGGGTAATAGCACAAAGAGGCCGGCTCAGACGCCAGGATGACCGGAATTATCCGGACAAGATGTGAAAAAAACGGCAAATGGCGGGATTGCCCTGCGTCTTTGCAGGCTCGATCACAAAACAAAAACGGGAGGTTGCCGGCTTGAGCATTCAACTCAAACCGGCAACCTCCCGCTCGGGAACGCGATACCCGGATCAGCGCACGCTGCTGGTGAAGCGACTGGCGCCCGGCAGTTCCAGCACGATGTCATCGCCAACGTTCAGCGGTCCCACGCCCACCGGCGTGCCGGTGAGGATCACGTCACCGGCCTGCAGCGAGAAGCAGCCGGCCATGTGCTGGATCATCGGCACGATCGGGTTGAGCATCGCGCTGCTGTTGCCGTCCTGGCGCACTTCGCCATTGATGGTCAGGCGGATGCCGATGTCGGTCAGATCGGCAAAAGTGCTGCCAGCCACGAACGGTGCGATCACCGCCGCGCCGTCGAACGACTTGGCGATTTCCCACGGCAGGCCCTTGGACTTGAGTTCGGCCTGCTTGTCGCGCAGGGTCAGGTCCAGTGCCGGAGCAAAACCGGAGATTGCGTCCAGCACTTCTTCACGACTCGGTTTGGTCGACAGCGGTTTGCCGATCAATACGGCGATTTCCGCTTCGTAATGCACGGAGCCGCGCTCGGTCGGAATGCTGAAACCGCCTTCCAGCGGTACCACGCAACTGCCCGGCTTGATGAACAGCAGCGGCTCGGTAGGGACCGGGTTGTCCAGTTCCTTGGCGTGTTCGGCGTAGTTACGGCCGATGCACACCACTTTCCCCAGCGGAAAATGAATCCGCGTACCGTCGACATACTGGTGCTGATAGCTCATTACCGACTCCTGCCTTCATTGATTCATCAGGGATTGCCAATCAAACCGCGAAGATCTTGCCCGGGTTCATGATGCCGTTCGGGTCGAACACCGCCTTGACCGCTTTCATGTATTCGATTTCCACCGGCGAGCGGCTGTAGGTCAAGTAGTCGCGCTTGGTCATGCCCACACCGTGTTCGGCGGAGATCGAACCGTTGTACTTCTCGACGGTTTCGAACACCCACTTGTTGACGGTGGCGCACTTGGCGAAAAACTCGTCCTTGCTCAGGTTGTCGGGCTTGAGGATGTTCAGGTGCAGGTTGCCGTCGCCTATGTGGCCGAACCAGACGATTTCGAAATCCGGGTAGTGTTTGCCGACAATCGCGTCGATTTCCCGCAGGAACGCCGGGACTTTCGACACGGTGACCGAGATGTCGTTCTTGTACGGCGTCCAGTGGGAGATGGTTTCGGAGATGTACTCGCGCAACTTCCACAGGTTCTGCAACTGGGTTTCGCTCTGGCTCATCACGCCGTCCAGTACCCAGCCCTGCTCCACGCAATGTTCGAAGGTTTCCAGGGCGCTGTTGGCCACTTCTTCAGTGGTCGCTTCGAATTCCAGCAAGGCATAGAAAGGGCAATCGGTCTCGAACGGTGCAGGGACATCGCCACGGCCCATGACCTTGGCCAGGGCCTTGTCGGAGAAGAATTCGAATGCGGTCAGGTCGAGTTTGCCCTGGAAGGCGTGGAGCACCGGCATGATCGAGTCGAAATCGGCGGTGCCGAGGACCATCGCGGTCAGGTTTTTCGGCGCGCGATCCAGACGCATGGTGGCTTCGACCACGAAACCGAGGGTGCCTTCGGCGCCGATGAACAGCTGGCGCAGGTCATAACCGGTGGCGTTCTTGATCAGGTCCTTGTTCAGTTCCAGCACATCGCCCTTGCCGGTGACGACTTTCATGCCCGCCACCCAGTTGCGGGTCATGCCGTAGCGAATGACCTTGATCCCGCCGGCATTGGTGCCGATGTTGCCGCCAATCTGGCTGGAACCGGCGGAAGCGAAGTCCACCGGGTAGTACAAATGATGTTCTTCGGCCGCGTTCTGCAGTTGCTCGGTGACCACGCCCGGCTGGCACACGGCGGTGCGGTCGGTGAGGTTGATGTCGAGAATCTGGTTCATGTAGTCGAACGAGACAACCACTTCACCATTGGCGGCCACGGCAGCGGCGGAAAGACCGGTGCGTCCGCCCGATGGCACCAGCGCCACTTTATGTTTGTTGGCCCAGCGGACGATGGCCTGCACCTGCTCGATGGTCTTGGGAAACACGATGGCGCTCGGCGCCGGGGCGAAGTGCTTGGTCCAATCCTTGCCGTACGCGTTCAGGGAGTCGGCATCGGTCAGGACCTTGCCAGGCTCGACCAGGGTCTTCAGTTCATCAATCAGGGCAGGATTGGTCATCGACAGAACTCTCGAACAATTCATGGTCATCCTGAGAACGCTTCACGTCGCAGGAATGAGTGATTAGCGGGGCGGCTATGCTAGCATACCGACCCCGCAGGCCAGTGCCCAACGGCGGTTCTGCGGTGACGGCTTTCTTGTCGTCAAGGTCAATGTCTGTTGACCATTTCCTGCCATTTTTCTCCGGGATACAGGTTTACGCAGATGAGCAAGACTTCTCTCGATAAGAGCAAGATCAAGTTCCTTCTTCTCGAAGGCGTCCACCAATCGGCTGTCGACGTCCTCAAGGCGGCGGGCTACACCAGCATTGAATACCTGACTGGCTCCCTGCCGGAAGACCAGCTCAAGGAAAAGATCGCTGACGCTCACTTCATCGGCATTCGTTCGCGCACCCAACTGACCGAAGAGATCTTCGATCACGCGAAGAAGCTGGTGGCAGTCGGCTGTTTCTGCATCGGCACCAACCAGGTCGACCTGGAAGCGGCCCGCGAGCGCGGCATCGCCGTGTTCAACGCACCGTACTCCAATACCCGCTCCGTGGCCGAGCTGGTGCTGGCCGAAGCGATCCTGCTGCTGCGCGGCATCCCAGAGAAAAACGCTTCCTGCCACCGTGGCGGCTGGATCAAGTCCGCAGCCAACTCCTTCGAGATCCGTGGCAAGAAACTGGGCATCGTCGGCTACGGCTCGATCGGTACTCAGCTGTCGGTCCTGGCTGAAGGCCTGGGCATGCAGGTGTTCTTCTACGACACCGTGACCAAGCTGCCGCTGGGCAACGCGACCCAGGTCGGCAACCTGCACGAGTTGCTGGGCATGTCCGACATCGTCACCCTGCACGTTCCGGAAACCGCTGCGACCCAGTGGATGATCGGCGAGAAGGAAATCCGCGCCATCAAGAAGGGCGGTATCCTGATCAACGCTGCACGCGGCACCGTGGTCGAGCTGGACCACCTGGCCGCTGCGATCAAGGACAAACACCTGATCGGCGCCGCCATCGACGTGTTCCCGGTCGAGCCGCGCTCCAACGACGAAGAGTTCGAAAGCCCGCTGCGTGGCCTGGACAACGTGATCCTGACCCCGCACATCGGCGGCTCCACCGCTGAAGCGCAGGCCAACATCGGTCTGGAAGTGGCAGAAAAACTGGTCAAGTACAGCGACAACGGTACCTCGGTATCGTCCGTGAACTTCCCGGAAGTGGCCCTGCCGGCTCACCCTGGCAAGCACCGTCTGCTGCACATCCACGAGAACATCCCGGGTGTGATGAGCGAGATCAACAAGGTCTTCGCCGAAAACGGCATCAACATTTCCGGTCAGTTCCTGCAGACCAACGAGAAGGTCGGCTACGTGGTCATCGACGTCGACGCCGAGTACTCGGAGCTGGCGCAAGAGAAGCTGCAACACGTCAACGGCACCATCCGTAGCCGCGTGTTGTTCTGATCCGGCGCTGAGCCACAAAAAAGGGAGCCCCTCGGGGCTCCCTTTTTCATGCCGGTGGAAAAATCATTCCACGGTGATGGTGATTTTCTTCGAGACCACGGGCGGATCGAAAGCCATGTGGTTCTTGTCGCCCAGCTCCAGCTGCAAGGTGTGCTTGCCTGGCGCCAGTTTGATCTCGGCGAAGGTCTGGGCCTTGCCGAAATGCATGTGGTTGGCGTCGGTCGGTACCACTGCGCCGGCCGGAACAATCTCCTTGGCGTCGATCAGCAGATGGTGGTGACCGGTATTCGGCGTGGCATCACCGGCCGGTGCCAGCGCGACATCCTTGGTGCCGAACTTGACGGTGAAGGTCTGCGAAACCTTTGCTCCGTCTTCGGGAGAAACGATGAACACTTCGGCCCCCTTCGGGGCAGGCGTGGCCGCACTGGCCAGCACCGAAACGCCCATCAGTAAACCAGCCAAAGCAGCACGTGACATGAATGTTTTCATTCTCTTCTCCAGTTTTTCCGTAAAATCCGCGCGGTCATGACAACTTCATGACCATTCGTTGTCGAAGGCACTCGACAACCATAGCAAAGCGAGCCTGACCAACAGGCCGCGACAATGATTTCAAAGGAGTGACCATGCGTTTTCTGCCTGGCCTGATCTGCCTGCTACCCCTTCTGAGCCCGCTGGCTCACGCCGAACTGATTGATGACGTCAACGACCGTGGCGAGCTGCGCATAGCCCTAGAGGCTAATACACCGCCCTTCAATTTCAAGGACGGCGACACACTCACGGGGTTCGAGGTCGAGCTTGGGCAACAGCTGGCCAACGAACTGGATGTACGCGCCGACTTCATCGTCACCGACGAAGCCGATCTGCTCCAGGGCGTCGAAAGCGGCAAGTACGACGTCGCGCTCAACCACATAGCACTGACCCCGGAACTCAAGGATCGTTTCGACGTGAGCCAACCTTACACGCAGGTCAATGCGCAGCTGCTGGCGAAAAAGGATGAACAGCCCCGCCCGCTGGTGCTGGTCCAGGCGCTGACGGAAGAGAAAACGAAGGTCGGGCCGCCGGTGGATCTGGCGATTCCGTTTCAGAAGGGCAACCCGGCGTTTCAGGCGAGTCTGGAGAATGCGTTGCAGCGGATCAGGGCGGACGGGCGGCTGGAGGCGTTGTCGAAGAAGTGGTTGAGCGTGCAGGCCTCTGAAGACCTGAAGTGACTGTGTCTAGTCGAGTGCCTTGAGCACTTGTGCAGCCTGCGGCAGTTCGAGTTCGCTGAAGACCTGCACCCCATGGCGCTTCAGCAACGCAGCAGTAACCCCCTCGCCACTCACTTTCACCCCACTGAACGTCCCGTCATAGGTCAGCAGATTCCCGCACGAAGGGCTGTTGGCCTTGAGCACCGCCACTCGGATCCCGTGTTTCTGCACCAGCGCCAGCGCCTGGCGGGCGCCATCGAGAAACTGCGCACTGACGTCCTCGCCTTCAGTGGTGATCACCGCCGCAAGGCCATCGAGCACTTCACTGCCCTGCCCGCCCGGAATCTCCGCCGCCGCCCGAGGCGTCGGCAAGCCGCCGGCCACTTCCGGGCACAACGGTACGACGCGTCCCTCGGCAATCCACCGTTCCAGCAGATCGAACGGCCCGCTGGCCCCACCGTCGTAACGCACGCGGTGGCCGAGCAGGCAGCGACTGACGAGGATCTTCTGCATCTCAGAACGGCTCGTTGCCACGGCGGCGGAACCAGCCGGTCAGCGACAAGCGTTCACGCTGCGCCGGCAACACTTCGTGGGGCACTTCACCGGAGAGGAACACCACCAGACAACCGCCGGTAGGTTGCACGTCATGGACCCGATCACCTTCCAGATACATGCGCAACTGCCCGCCATCCTCCGGCAGCCAGCCGTCGTTGAGGTAGATCACCGCCGAAACCATGCGCCGGTCATCGTCGCGAAAGCGGTCGACATGCTTGCGGTAGAACGCGCCCGGCGGGTACAGGGCGAAATGGCATTCGAAATCTTCCAGACCGAGGAACAGTCCGCGATTGAGGGCCTCGCGCAGGCTGTCCATCAGGTTCAGATAACGGTCGCTGGCCTCCGCCTGACCGGGATCGATCCATTGGATATGGTCGCCGCGAATGCCCTCGCGGACCTCCGAAAACGGCCCGCGTCCGACGCCCGCCGGTGCCAGTTCACCTTCGGCCTCACGTTTACGGCACTCGGCGGCCAGCGCGCGGGTCAGATCCGCAGGCAGGAATATGTTCTGCTGCGACCAGCCACGCTCGGCCAGGTCGTCGACGATACGTAACAGCAGCGGGTGTTCAGAGGATATTTGCATGGCGCGCATAGTATGCCTGCGGCAAGAATTCCGACAGAGCCACGCGGCGGCTTGATACGAATTCTCGACAAGTACTGGCACCGCACGGAGAATAGTCCGCTGCCGACAGGAGTCCCTATGCGCCGTTTGCTTTTTTCACTGTTGATGTTCTGCGTTTTGCCCGCCTGGGCAGACGGCCACGACCAGTTGTACAAGGTCGCCGGCTGGCCGGACCAACGTGCGCATTTCAATGACGCCCTGAGTGCCGCGCAACAGCGCTACCAGAGCAGCCTGCCGCCGGCGGTGTTTCAGGCGCTGGTGAACAACAGCAATCAGCGCTTTGCTCCGCAGGCCGTGGATCAACGCGCCGAAGCGCAACTGCGCAAGAACCTCGCCGATCCGAAACCGGCCCTGTCGTTCTTTCAGTCACCGCTGGGCAAGAAGATTGTCGCCGCCGAACTGCTGGCGACCCGTCGCGATCAATTGGCGAAAAACGCCAAGGGCCTGCCAAAGATGCCGGCCAGTGACAGTCGTTTGCTGATCATCGGCCACCTCGCCCAAGCCCTGCCCGCCCGCGAAGCCGGCGCCGAAGTCAGCCTGGCGATTGCCGGCGTGGCGGCGGACAGCCTAAGTTCGATGATCCCCGGCCTGCTCGGCGGTGGCCAGGCCCAAGGCATGTTGAACGGTCAACGTCAGCGCCTGATGGATCAGATCGGCGCCGACCTGAACAACACGCTGCTGTACGTTTATCGCGATCTGTCGGATGAAGAACTGGAGGAGTTCGCGACCTTCGCCGAATCCACCGAAGGCAAGGCCTACTATCAGGCCGCGCTGGCAGCGATTCGCGCCGGGTTGGCCGTCGGCCAGAGCACCTCGAACCTCAACCAGTGATCTAGGGATTGCGGCCCTTGATCCGCTTGTTCAGAAACTCGAAATACTCCTCGCGCATCGGCGCCGTTTCATTGGCCAGGTGATGCCGCGCCTCGGCCAGCAGCAGAATCTGCGGCCGGTCGAATTTCCACTTCATCACTTGCAGGTTGTGCTGCCAGTCCACGGTCATGTCTGCCTGCCCCTGGACGATCAGCGGCCGACGCGTACTCTTCTTCGCGTATTCCACCCGTTTGATCCAGCGTGACAACGCCCCGACCCACGCCGTCGGCAGGCGTTTGGGCTGCAACGGATCGGCCTGCAGGAACGGCAGGAAATCCGGGTCGTTGGAGTTCTCGCTGAAACGCCGGGCGATGCCCCGGACGAAGGGCCGCAACAGGTAATAACTGAACTGCGACCAACCCCAGGCCCGTGGACGCACCAGCGGCGCCAGCAAAATCAACTGGCCCTGGGCCGGGCTGTTCTCACCGTGATTGAGCACGTGATCGACAATGATCGCCCCGCCGGTGCTTTGCCCGCACAGGTGCCACGGCTGCGGCAACGCAATCGAGCGCGCCTCGGCGAACAAACCCTGCAGCGCATCCTGATACTCGGAGAAATCGCGGATGCTCGCCCGTGGCCCGCTCGACAGACCATGCCCGGGCAAGTCACAGGCAATCACCGCAAACCCCTGATCCAGCGCCCACTCGATCACATGCCGGTAAAGACCGGTGTGGTCATAAAAACCGTGCACCAGAAACAGCGTGGCCTTGGCCGTTTCCGCCGGCCACCAGCAATGGCTGACGAGTTCATAACCATCGACGTCGAAGCGGCCCATGCCACGCCAGACATCGCGCTCCGGGAAGTCGGTCTGGTAGAACCGCTGATACGCCTTCGCCTCCTCGGACAACGGCTGCCACTCGGCCAACGGCTTGAGGCTCGCACGCAGATGATCGGGATCGAAAGCAACAGACATGGGCAATTCCAGAACGGTAAACGGACTTTATCGGCCTGCGATATTCATCTGTAGAAGCAAGCATGGCAAGCTAGCGCGCCTCTGAGGATCGAAAACCATGCGCCCGCCCTACCGCACCGCACTGTTTGCCAGCCTGCTCGCCATCGTGTGTGCCGGCGTGCTGTGGGCTGCGTACGACTGGTTTCAGGGCCGCTATCTGCGGGCGTTCAGCGAACATACCGCGGTGTTTTCCGGCGACCCGCTGCGCCTGCCCGACGACCTCGCCGGCCCCGGCAATATCCGCCTGGTGCACTTCTGGGACCCGGCCTGCCCGTGCAACGTCGGCAATCAACAGCACCTGACCGAGATGGTCGAACAGTTCGGCCCCAAGGGCGTTGAATTCTTCGCCGTGCAGAAGGCCGGCAGCCACGGCCAGTTACCGGCCACCCTCAGCAACCTGAAGACCATCGCGGTGCTGCCCGGCTCCGAACAGATTCCCGCCAGCCCGGCCGTGGCGATCTGGGACCGCAGCGGCAAACTGGCGTACTTCGGCCCCTACAGCGAAGGCCTGACCTGTAATTCCAGCAACAGTTTTATCGAACCGATCCTGCAGGCGTTGAGTGACGATCGTCCGGTGAATGCCACCCACACGCTGGCGGTCGGTTGCTACTGCCCGTGGCCGGTGGAGACGAAGTAAGGCATTCCGGACATTTCAAGGACAGCGATGCACGGCACACGAGGCGTGTGCTAATTGTTTGCAGCCCGACGGGCGGCAATCCCGAATGCACAAGGAGTCACCATGAAACGCGTCTTCACCGTTCTTGCCTTGCTCATCGTTGTCCTGCTCGCCGCCGGCGGCTGGTACGTGTACAGCAAGCAACCGACGCGTCAGGGCCAGGTGGAACTGCGCAACCTGCAAGGCTCGGTGACCGTGCGTTACGACGAGCGCGGCGTGCCGCACATCCGTGCCGAAAACGAAACCGACCTCTATCGTGCCCTCGGTTATGTGCACGCCCAGGACCGGCTGTTCCAGATGGAAGCCATGCGCCGCCTGGCCCGGGGTGAACTGGCCGAAGTGCTGGGGCCGAAACTGCTCGACACCGACAAGCTGTTCCGCAGCCTGCGCATCCGCGAGCGCGCCGCCAGTTACGTGGCCGGTCTCGACAAGCAGTCACCGGCGTGGAAGGCCCTGCAAGCCTATCTGGACGGCATCAACCAGTATCAGGACTCGCACGCCGCCCCGGTCGAGTTCGACGTGCTGGGCATCCCCAAGCGGCCGTTCACCGCCGAAGACACCATCAGCGTCGCCGGCTACATGGCCTACAGCTTCGCCGCTGCGTTTCGCACCGAACCGTTGCTGACCTACGTGCGCGATCAGCTCGGCGCCGATTACCTCAACGTCTTTGACCTCGACTGGCAGCCCAAGGGCGTGCTCGCCAAGGGCCGCGCCGGCACTGCACCGGCCCTCGCTGCCGATGACTGGAAAGACCTGAACGCCCTCGCCCGCCTCAGCGAACAGGCACTGATCGACAACGGCCTGCCGCAGTTCGAAGGCAGTAACGCCTGGGTGATTGCCGGCAGTCGCAGCAAGGGCGGCAAGGCGTTGCTGGCCGGCGATCCGCACATCCGTTTCTCGGTGCCGTCGGTGTGGTACGAAGCGCAGCTGTCGGCACCGGGTTTTGAACTCTACGGCCATCATCAGGCGCTGGTGCCGTTTGCGTTTCTGGGGCATAACCTGGATTTCGGCTGGAGCCTGACCATGTTCCAGAACGATGACCTGGACCTGATCGCCGAGAAGGTCAATCCGGACAACCCGAATCAGGTCTGGTACCACGGCCAGTGGACCGACATGGTCAGCACCGAGCAGCAGATTGCGGTGAAAGGCCAGGCGCCGGTGACCATCACCCTGCGCCAGTCGCCCCACGGGCCGATCGTCAACGACGCCCTCGGCACTGCGGCCGGAAAAACCCCGATTGCGATGTGGTGGGCATTCCTCGAAACGCCAAACCCGATCCTCGAAGGTTTCTACCAGCTCAACCGCGCCGACACCCTGGCCAAGGCCCGTGCCGCAGCAGCCAAAGTGCAGGCACCGGGGCTGAACATCGTCTACGCCAACGCCAAGGGCGATATCGCCTGGTGGGCCTCGGCGCTGCTGCCCAAGCGGCCGGCCGGGGTCAAACCCGAATTCATCCTCGATGGCAGCAGCAATCAGGCGGACAAGGACGGCTACTTCCCGTTCAGCGCCAACCCGCAGGAAGAGAACCCGGCGCGGGGCTATATCGTCTCGGCCAACTTCCAGCCCGTGTCGCCGACCGGCATGGAGATTCCCGGTTACTACAACCTCGCCGACCGCGGCCAGCAGCTCAACCGCCAGCTCGCCGACAAGAACGTGAAGTGGGACAACGAAGCCAACCAGAAGCTGCAACTGGGCACTACCACCGGTTATGGCCCGCGCGTACTGGCGCCGTTGTTGCCGGTACTGCGTGAAGTGGTGACCGACCCGGCGCAGCTGAAACTGGTCGAGCAACTGGCGCGCTGGCAAGGCGACTACCCGCTGGATTCGGTCAGCGCCACGGTGTTCAACCAGTTCCTCTACGACCTGGCCGACGCGGCGATGCGCGATGAACTGGGCAACGACATGTTCGAGACACTGCTGTCGACCCGCGTGCTCGATGCAGCGCTGCCACGCCTGGCGGCGAACGCCGATTCACCGTGGTGGGACAATCGCAACACCCCGGGCAAGGAAACCCGCGCCGACACCGTGCGCACCGCGTGGCAGGCCAGCATCACGCATCTGAAGCAGACCCTCGGCGACGATGCCTCCGGCTGGCTATGGGGCAAGGCACACACGCTGACCCATGGTCATCCGCTGGGGCAGCAGAAGCCGCTGGACCGCATCTTCAACGTCGGCCCGTTCGCCGCACCCGGCTCCCACGAAGTACCGAACAACCTCTCGGCGAAGATCGGCCCGGCGCCGTGGCCGGTGACCTATGGGCCGTCGACCCGGCGACTGGTGGACTTCGCCGATCCGGCCCACAGCCTGACCATCAACCCGGTCGGCCAGAGCGGCGTGCCGTTCGACAGCCACTATGACGATCAGGCGGAGGCGTATGTGGACGGGCTGTATGTGCAAGCGCATTTCAGTGATGAAGAGGTGACGGCGAATACGCGCAGTACCTTGAAGCTGTTGCCGGCGCGAGCGGCGCAATAAGCGTCGCTCAAACCATCGCCGCAAAATTCAGCCGAAACTGATGCGGCGTCACCCCCAGCCGCCGGTTGAAGACACTGCGCATGTGTTGCGCATCGCGAAACCCGCACTGATACGCCACCGTCTTCAGCGGCGCCGTAGTGCTTTCGAGCATCACCCGCGCCGCATCCACCCGCGCCCGCTCGACGAACTCCGCCGGAGTGACTTTCGCTTCCCGGGTAAACACCCGGGAGAAATTCCTCGCACTCATGTTGGCGGCATTCGCCAGGTCGGCGATGGTCAGGTCGCCGGTGAGATTGGCCAGCACATACAGCTGCACCATCGCCACCGCCGACGTCGGTTCGGCATGCGGCGTGAGGAACGGGCTGAACTGCGACTGCCCGCCCGAGCGCTGGGTAAACACTACCAGCCGCTTGGCCACGCTCAGCGCCACTTCGGCACCGTAATCACGTGCCAGCAGGTAAAGCGACAGATCGATCCCCGCCGTCACCCCCGCCGAGGTGTAGAGCTGACCATCCTCGACGTACAACCGGTCGGCCTCGACCCGGCTCGACGGGCACAGCTGCGCCAATGCGTCGGCGTCGTTCCAGTGAGTGGTGACCGTGCGCCCGTCCAGCAGCCCGGCACGGGCGAGCATGAACGCACCGTTGCAGATCGAACCGAACCGCCGCGCCCGCCCGCAGGCCTCGCGCAACCACGCATCGAACGCCTCACCGAAATCCAGGAACGGCAACTGCGGTCCGCCGGCCACCAGCAGCAAGTCATAAGCTTCCCGCACGTCGCTGAAGTGCCGATGCGCACTCAGGGTCAGCCCGTTGGAACACGCCATCGGCCCGCACTCGACGCCGATCACCTCGAGCCGGTAATGATCCTGCGCCGCCAGAAAGCGATTGGCCTCGGCGAACACATCCATGGGCCCGCTGACGTCCAGCGCCTGCACGCCGGGGAACACCACGATGGCGACGGTTCTGTTCATGGCGATGTCGGCTCCCTGGGAATGGCGAATCAGTGCCAACCCTAGCCAATCCGCGCCGCAGAAGCGAGCTGGCACGATTTGCAGGTGGAATGGCAAGGATCGCAGCCATGGATCGATTGTCCGGTTTTTCCCCCGGGAACAGACTTTCTCCATCAGCGCCGTGACGGCGTTTTCGACGAGGAAGCTCAACATGACCACGACCATCGCCGGTATCAAGATCCCCGACAGCGCCCTCGCCCGGGCCACCACCGAGTACATCCGCGACATCGAATCCGACCTGCTTTACCACCACTCGCGCCGAGTGTTTCTGTTCGGTGCCTTGAGCGGTGAGCGCAAACAACTGGCCTACGATCCGGAGCTGTTGTACGTCGGCGCGATGTTTCACGACCTGGGTCTGGTCGAAGGGCACCGCAGCGATAACGAACGTTTCGAAGTCGATGGCGCCAACGCGGCGGCGGCGTTTCTCAAGCCTTACGGGTTGAGCGACGACGACATCGAACAGGTCTGGCTGTCGATTGCCCTGCACACCACGCCGGGCGTGCCGAAGCATCTGCGTCCGACCGTGGCGCTAGTGACGGCGGGTGTCGAGATGGATGTGCTGGGCATGGACTACGCGGCGTTCACCACGGTGCAGCGCGAGGCAGTGGTGCATGCGCACCCACGGGGCGAAGGCTTCAAGGAGTGCATCATCTGCGCGTTTGCCGACGGCTTGCGTCATCGCCCGCAGACCACGTTCGGCAATGTGAAGACCGATGTGCTGAAAGATCAGATGCCGGGGTTCAAGCCGATGAATTTCGTCGAGGTCATTCGCCAGTCTCCGTGGATTTCCTGACCGACATAAAAAAACCTCGCGGCCGTTACCGGTCGCGAGGTTTTTTGTGTTTGCAGACTTAAGCCGCTTCCGGCGTCTGCGCCCGGCGCACGTCCGGTTGTTTCCACGAATCGGCAGCGCTTTCTTCGATGGCTTGCTGGATCGCCTTGCGGCGCGCCTCTTCGGCACGGCGGCTGAAGAACCAGACCATGAAGGTCACCAGCGACACCGCCAGCAGAATCAGGCTGGCCACGGCGTTGATCTCGGGCTTCACGCCCAGACGCACCGCCGAGAACACTTCCATCGGCAGGGTCGTCGAGCCCGGACCGGACACGAAGCTCGCCAGCACCAGGTCGTCCAGCGACAGGGCGAACGACATCATGCCGCCCGCCGCCAGCGACGGCGCGATCATCGGGATGGTGATCAGGAAGAACACCTTCCATGGCCGCGCACCCAAGTCCATCGCTGCTTCTTCGATGGACAGGTCCAGCTCACGCAGACGCGCCGACACCACCACCGCCACATACGCCGCACAGAACGTCGTGTGGGCGATCCAGATGGTGACGATGCCACGCTCCTGGGGCCAGCCGATCATCTGTGCCATGGCCACGAAGAGCAGCAACAGCGACAGACCGGTAATCACCTCAGGCATCACCAGCGGCGCAGTGACCAGGCCACCGAACAGCGTGCGGCCCTTGAAACGGGTGATGCGGGTCAGCACGAACGCCGCCAGCGTACCCAGCGCCACCGCCGCGACGGCGGTGTAGCAGGCGATTTCCAGCGAGCGCACCACCGAGCCCATCAACTGGGTGTTGTCGAGCAGGCCGACGTACCACTTGATCGACCAGCCGCCCCACACCGTCACCAGTTTCGAGGCGTTGAACGAGTAGATCACCAGGATCAGCATCGGCAGGTAGATGAACAACAGGCCGAGCACCAGCATCAGGCTGGAGAAACGGAAGCGCTTCATTCTTTACCCTCCATTTCCTTGGCCTGACTGCGGTTGAACAGGATGATCGGCACGATAAGGATCGCCAGCATCACCACCGCCAGAGCGGACGCCACCGGCCAGTCACGGTTGTTGAAGAACTCTTGCCAGAGCACTTTACCGATCATCAGGGTTTCCGGACCGCCGAGCAGTTCCGGAATCACGAACTCGCCCACCACCGGGATGAACACCAGCATGCAGCCGGCGATGATGCCGTTCTTGGACAGCGGAACAGTGATTTTCCAGAAGCTGTTGAAGGTGCTCGAACCCAGGTCGGACGCGGCTTCCAGCAGGCTGGTGTCGTGTTTCACCAGGTTGGCGTAGAGCGGCAGGATCATGAACGGCAGGTACGAATAGACGACGCCGATGTACACCGCGAGGTTGGTGTTGAGGATCTGCAGCGGCTCGTCGATCAAGCCCATGCTCATCAGGAAACCGTTGAGCAGGCCGTTGTTGCTGAGGATGCCCATCCACGCATAGACGCGGATCAGGATCGCGGTCCAGGTCGGCATCATGATCAGCAGCACCAGCACCGTCTGCACTTCCTTGCGGGCACTGGCGATGGCATAGGCCATCGGGTAGCCGATCAGCAGGCACAGCAGCGTGCTGAAGAACGCCATCTTCAGCGAACCGAGGTAGGCCGAAATGTACAGTTCGTCGTCGCCGAGCATCGCGTAGTTGCCCAGATTCAGCAGCAACTGCAGCTTCTGCTCGGCGTAGGTGTAGATCTCGGTGTACGGCGGGATGGCCACGTCTGCTTCAGCAAAGCTGATCTTCAGAACGATGAAGAACGGCAGCATGAAGAACAGGAACAGCCAGATGAACGGCACCCCGATGACCAGCTGGCGGCCACCGGGAATTATTCGATTGAGCCGGCGTTTGAATTTGCGCATGTTCATGAGCGAAGTACCACGCCGCTGTCATCTTCCCAGTACACGTAGACCTGATCGCCCCAGGTCGGACGTGCGCCACGGCGTTCGGCGTTGGCCACGAACGACTGCACCAGCTTGCCGCTCGGCAGTTCGACGTAGAACACCGAGTGCCCGCCGAGGTAGGCGATGTCGTGCACCTTGCCGCTGGACCAGTTGTACTCGCAGGTCGGCATTTCGGCGGTGACCAGCAGTTTCTCCGGACGGATCGCGTAGGTCACGGACTTGTCCTGCACCGAGGTGCTGATGCCGTGGCCGACGTAAATCTGCCGGTCGAGGTCCTTGCAGGTGATGGTCGCGTGGCCTTCGGCGTCGTCGATCACTTCGCCTTCGAAGATGTTCACGTTACCGATGAATTCGCAGACCAGACGGCTGGTCGGGGTTTCGTAGATGTCGATCGGGCTGCCGATCTGGGCGATCCAGCCCAGGTGCATGATCGCGATGCGTTCGGCCATGGTCATGGCCTCTTCCTGGTCGTGGGTCACCATCACGCAGGTCACACCCACGCGCTCGATGATTTCCACCAGTTCCAGCTGCATCTGCGAACGCAGTTTCTTGTCCAGTGCGCCCATCGGCTCGTCGAGCAGCAACAGCTTCGGCCGCTTGGCCAGCGAACGCGCCAGCGCCACACGCTGACGCTGGCCGCCGGACAACTGGTGCGGCTTGCGCTTGGCGTACTGGCTCATCTGCACCAGCTTGAGCATCTCGGCCACGCGGGCGTCGATCTCGGCTGCCGGGATCTTGTCCTGCTTGAGGCCGAAGGCGATGTTCTGCGCCACGGTCATGTGCGGGAACAGGGCGTACGACTGGAACATCATGTTGATCGGTCGCTCGTACGGCGGCATGTCGGTGATGTCGACGCCGTCGAGGAAAATGCGCCCCTCCGTGGGCCGTTCGAACCCTGCCAGCATCCGCAGCAGAGTGGATTTGCCCGATCCCGAACCGCCGAGCAGGGCGAAGATCTCGCCCTTCTTGATTTCCAGGGACACATCGTCCACGGCAACCGTCTCGTCGAACTTCTTCGTGACCCGGTCGATTTTAACCAGCACCTGTTTCGGTGTCTGGTCGCCCTCGAGGGCTTTCTTATAGGCGCCGGAGGCAACTGCCATTTACGAAACTCCCAGAAAAAAAAGAGTGCAGTTCGCCCACGCAAGACGAACCCAGGATGGTTTGCGCGTTATTTACCCGACTTGACCTTGGTCCAGCTGCGGGTCATCAAACGCTGAATATTCGGTGGCAACTCGATCGACACATAGGTCTTGTCGAGGACGGCCTGCGGTGGATAAACCGCTTCGTCGGTGCGGATGGACTGCTCCATCAGCTTGTCCGAACCCGGGTTGGGGTTGGCGTAACCGACGTAATCACTGACCTGGGCGATCACCTCAGGTTTCAGCAAATAGTTGATGAAGGCGTGGGCCTCTTTGACGTTGGCCGAATCCTTCGGAATCGCCAGCATGTCGAACCAGAGCGCGCCGCCCTCTTTCGGAATGGCGTAGGCGATGTTGACGCCCTTCTTGGCTTCTTCGGCACGGTGCTTGGCCTGGAAGATGTCGCCGGAGAAACCGATGGCCACGCAGATGTCGCCGTTGGCCAGGTCGCCGATGTATTTCGAGGAGTGGAAGTAGGTCACGTAAGGACGCACCGCCAGCAACTTGGCCGTGGCCTTCTCGTAATCCTTGGGATCGGTGCTGTTGGCGTTCAGGCCCATGTAGTTGAGCACGGTCGGCATCATTTCATCGGCCGAATCGAGGAACGCCACGCCGCAGCTGTGCAGTTTCTTGATGTTCTCGGGTTCGAACAGCACGCTCCAGGAATCGATCTTGTCGACGCCGAGCACGGCCTTCACTTTGTCGACGTTGTAGCCGATGCCGTTGGTGCCCCACAGGTACGGCACGGCGTACTGGTTGCCCGGGTCGTTCTGTTCCAGGCGCTTGAGCAGCACCGGGTCGAGATTGGCGTAGTTCGTCAGTTGCGCCTTGTCGAGCTTCTGGAACGCGCCCGCCTTGATCTGCTTGCCGAGGAAGTGGTTCGACGGCACGACCACGTCGTAACCGGTACGCCCGGCGAGCAGTTTGCCTTCCAGGGTCTCGTTGGAATCGAACACGTCGTAGACCGGTTTGATCCCGGTTTCTTTCTGGAAATCGGCCAGGGTGGTCTCGCCGATGTAATCCGACCAGTTATAAATATGCACAGTACCGGCGGCTTGGGCACCGACAGCGAACGTCAGGCCGGCAGCGGCCAGCAGGGCATTGCGCAAAGAAGAAAAAATAGGCAAGTGGAGGTCCTCTAATTTAGTTGGGCCCAAGTTGCCCCGCGCTGCATGACAGTCACGGTTGCCCGGCAACAAAACCGGCGCGCAACTTACCCTCGAAAAACCGTTCCAGCAAAACTTTCTGTCATTTAATTGCACCGCTGGCCGCCCGGATGAAGGCGACGGCCAGCGGTTGCGGCTTCAAACCGGCTTATTTGCCGGATTTGATCTTGGTCCAGCTGCGCGTCATTTCACGCTGGGTTGCCGCCGGCAGATCGGCGATGGCATACAGCTTGGCCTGCACGTCGGCTGGCGGGTAGATGCCTGGATCGCTGGTGATGTCTTTCTCTACCAGTGGTGTTGCAGCAGCGTTACCGTTCGGGAAACGTACGGCGTTGGTGATGCCGGCCATGACTTCAGGCTTCTGCAGAAAGGTCATGAACTTGTAGGCGCCTTCAACGTTTTCGGCATCCTTCGGAATGGCGACCATGTCGAAGAAGCTGCCAGCGCCTTCCTTCGGAATGGCGTAGCTGACTTTCACCTTGTCACCGGCCTCGGCGGCACGGGACTTGGCCTGCTGCACGTCACCCGAGTAGCCGACCGCTACGCAGATGTTGCCGTTGGCCAGGTCCGAGATGTACTTGGAGGAGTGGAAGTAGGTGATCGAAGGACGAATCTTGAGGAACAGGTCCTCGGCTTTCTTGATGTCTTCTTTCTTTTGGGAGTCGGTTGGCAGGCCCAGGTAGTGCAGCGCGACCGGCAGCATTTCGGTTGGCGAATCGAGGAAGCTCACGCCGCAGCCCTTGAGCTTGGCGATGTTTTCCGGCTTCAGCAGCACGTCCCAGGAATCGATCTTGTCGACGCCCAGCGCAGCCTTGACCTTCTCCGGGTTGTAGCCGATGCCGATTGAACCCCACATGTACGGGAAGGCGTGCTTGTTGTCCGGGTCGCTGACCGACACGGCCTTGAGCAGGTCCTGGTTCAGGTTCTTCCAGTTAGGCAGCTTGGAGCGATCCAGTTCCTGGTACACACCGGCCTTGATCTGCTTGGCCAGGAAGTTGTTGGACGGCACGACCACGTCGTAGCCGGACTTGCCCGCCAGCAGCTTGGCTTCCAGGGTTTCGTTGGAATCGAATACGTCGTAGACGACCTTGATCCCCGACTCTTTCTCGAAGTTCGCGATGGTGTCCGGAGCGATGTAGTCGGACCAGTTGTAGACGTGCAGCACTTTGTCGTCCGCGTGAACCGCGCCCGCCATCATGCCCGCGACGGACAGGGCCAGAAGAGTCTTGCCAGCAAGCTTTTTACCTAATGCCTTCATGCGTCATGCTCCAAATTTTTCTTTTTTGAACCACTTTGTTCAGCGGCCGAACCCGGACAACTGGAACCGCGGCTAGTCTGGCAAGATACGAGGCGGTCTTTCAAGAAAAGACCAGCCTTTCCAACTGCTCCGAGCGACAGCGCAACAGCTCCATCGCTCAGAGCCTAGCACTTAGCCCTGCAATGCACTGAGGGTCAGGTCCAGGCACTTGCGGGCCTTGGTCACCAGTTCATCGATCTCCGCCTTGCTGATCACCAGCGGCGGCGCAATGATCATGGTGTCGCCCACGGCGCGCATGATCAGTCCGTTGTCGAAGCAGAACTGGCGGCAGATCATGCCCACACCCTTGCCTTCGTAGCGCTTGCGAGTGGCCTTGTCCTGCACCAGCTCGATGGCCCCCAGCAGACCGACTCCGCGTACTTCCCCCACCAACGGGTGATCGTTCAGTTCGCGCAGACGTTTCTGCAAATACGGTGCCGTTTCGTTGTGCGCGTTTCCGATAATTTTTTCGTCGCGCAGGATCCGGATGTTTTCCAGACCCACCGCCGCCGCCACCGGGTGACCGGAGTAGGTGAAGCCGTGGTTGAAATCGCCGCCCTCGTTGAGCACCGCCACCACTTCGTCGCGCACGATCAGGCCACCCATCGGGATGTAGCCGGACGTCAGGCCTTTGGCGATGGTCATCATGTGCGGCTTGAGATCGTAGAAATCGCTGCCGAACCATTCGCCGGTACGGCCGAAACCGCAGATCACTTCGTCCGCCACAAACAGGATGTCGTACTTGGCGAGGATTTCCTTGATGCGCGGCCAGTAGGTGTCTGGCGGAATGATCACGCCGCCGGCGCCCTGGATCGGCTCGGCAATGAAGGCACCGACGTTGTCGACGCCGACTTCGAGAATCTTTTCTTCCAGCTGATTGGCCGCCCAGATCCCGAACTCTTCCGGGGTCATGTCGCCGCCTTCGGCGAACCAGTACGGCTGGGCGATGTGGACGATGCCCGGAATCGGCAGGTCGCCCTGCTCGTGCATGTAGGTCATGCCGCCCAGGCTCGCGCCGGCCACAGTGGAGCCGTGATAACCGTTCTTGCGGCTGATGATGACTTTCTTGTTCGGCTGGCCCTTGATCGCCCAATAGTGACGAACCATGCGCAGCATGGTGTCGTTGCCTTCGGAGCCGGAACCGGTGAAGAACACGTGGTTCATGCCTTCCGGCGCCACGTCGGCGATGGCCTTGGCCAGTTCCAGTGCCGGCGGGTGCGCGGTCTGGAAGAACAGGTTGTAGTAAGGCAGTTCGCGCATCTGCTTCGCGGCAGCATCCGCCAGCTCATCGCGGCCATAACCGATCGCCACACACCACAGACCCGCCATGCCATCGAGGATCTTGTTGCCCTCGCTGTCCCACAGGTACACGCCCTTGGCGTTGGTGATGATCCGCGGACCCTTTTCTTTCAGCTGTTTGAAGTCGCTGAACGGGGCCAGGTGGTGCTCGCTGCTGAGGGCTTGCCACTCACGGGTTTGCGGGTTGTTGCTGGTCATGCCAATTCTCCTTGTTATCGGTGAAGGCGCGGCGGCTGGCCACCGCGCCCGGCGTATCAGACGGCGAAGAGCAGGTACTCACGCTCCCAGGAACTGATCACGCGCTTGAAGTTTTCATGCTCGGCCCGCTTGACCGCGACGTAGCCGGTGATGAAGGTCTTGCCCAGGTATTTCTCGATGGTTGCGCTGTTTTCCATACGCTCCAGCGCATCTTCGATGGTCAGTGGCAGACGCAGGTTGCGGCGCTCGTAACCACGGCCCACCACCGGCGCGCTCGGATTGATGCCTTCGACCATGCCGATGTAGCCGCAGAGCAGGCTCGCGGCGATTGCCAGGTACGGGTTGGCGTCGGCGCCCGGCAGGCGGTTTTCCACCCGGCGGTTCTGCGGGCCGGCATCCGGGACGCGCAGGCCCACGGTGCGGTTTTCTTCACCCCACTCCACGTTTACTGGCGCGGAGGTGTCCGGCAGGAAGCGGCGGAACGAGTTGACGTTCGGTGCGAACAGCGGCAGCAGCTCCGGGATCAGCTTCTGCAGGCCACCGATGTGGTGCAGGAACAGCTGGCTCATGGTGCCGTCGTCATTGGAGAACACGTTCTTGCCGGTTTCGATGTCGATGATGCTCTGGTGCAGGTGCATCGCGCTGCCGGGCTCGCCGGTCATCGGCTTGGCCATGAAGGTCGCGGCCACGTTGTGCTTGAGGGCGGCCTCACGCATGGTGCGTTTGAACACCAGAATCTGGTCGGCCAGGGACAGGGCATCGCCGTGACGGAAGTTGATTTCCATCTGCGCTGTGCCGTCCTCGTGGATCAGCGTGTCGAGGTCCAGCTCCTGCAGTTCGCACCAGTCGTAGACGTCTTCGAACAGCGGATCGAATTCGTTCGCCGCTTCGATGGAGAACGACTGGCGACCGATTTCCGGACGCCCGGAACGGCCGACCGGCGGCTGCAACGGATAGTCGGGGTCGTCGCTGCGCTTGGTCAGGTAGAACTCCATTTCCGGCGCCACGATCGGCTGCCAGCCCTTGTCGGCATAGAGTTTCAGGACTTTCTTGAGGACGTTGCGCGGCGACAGCTCGATCGGGTTGCCTTGCTTGTCGTAGGTGTCGTGGATCACCTGGGCGGTCGGCTCGATGGCCCATGGCACCAGGTACACGGCGTTCTGGTCGGGGCGGCAGATCATGTCGATGTCGGCCGGGTCGAGCAGTTCGTAATAGATGTCGTCTTCGACGTAGTCGCCGGTCACGGTCTGCAACAGAACGCTTTCCGGCAGGCGCATGCCTTTTTCGGCGATGAACTTGTTGGTCGGCGAGATCTTGCCCCGGGTGATGCCGGTCAAGTCGCCGATCATGCATTCGACTTCTGTGATCTTGTGGTCTTTCAACCAATCGGTGAGCTGGTCGAGGTTGTTGCTCATAAATGCCTCTGGGCTGAGTCTCCTGACACGTGTCAGGCAGGTTTGACGCACGGGGCGTCGCGTTAAAGGGGGCTTGTTTGCGCGCAGTACCGGCTTACGCCTGGCACCGCGCATCGACAATGAAGGAGGAGCTTACCTGCCCTTTACGCTGGCGTTGCATTTCCTGTGCACATACAGGGTGTGCAGAATCACGGGCACGGCGACGGGCGCGGTGCAGGCCGGGAGCAGGAAAGAGATCTATATTGAAAGGAGAACCGCTGAAGAGGATGCCCTTCCCCGCGTCCAGAATATCGGACGCCGGCGCCTGATCCGCCATGGACAAAGAGATCGCTGGCAGAATGCGAGCCTGGCTTTCGGCTGCGCTGCGGACGGACGTGTCGCCACTGATGTGATAAGCATGCAGACCGCACTGCACGGAGCAGTCGGTGACGCCGATTAACGGCAGGCGAGACATGAAGCACCCCGGTATTATTGCTGTTATGGGTTTGACCCGAGCTTAGCCTTGTTCATTTTTTTACACAACACCCCCGTAAAAAATACAACACGGCCTGCTCAAGCCTGCGGGTGGCGCGTCTTTCACGGATAAAAAAATGCCCCAAAGTGCCCCATAAATGCCCTCGCGGCGCTTTTTCGGGGCAAAAAAGGCCTCGCTTGACTTCGGCATGCCGTTCGGGTTGACTGAAACCAGAAAAGATCAATGATTGATATTTTTAACAACAAAGGTGTTGCATCATGTCGGTACCCCCGCGTGCCGTTCAGCTTAACGAAGCGAACGCGTTCCTTAAGGAACATCCTGAGGTTCTGTACGTTGACCTTCTGATTGCGGATATGAATGGTGTGGTGCGCGGCAAGCGCATCGAACGCACCAGCCTCCACAAGGTTTACGAGAAAGGCATCAACCTGCCGGCCTCTCTATTTGCTCTGGATATCAATGGTTCGACGGTGGAAAGCACCGGCCTGGGCCTGGACATCGGCGACGCCGACCGGATCTGCTATCCAATCCCCGATACCCTGTGCAACGAGCCATGGCAAAAGCGTCCTACCGCGCAGCTGCTGATGACCATGCACGAACTCGAAGGTGACCCTTTCTTCGCTGACCCGCGCGAAGTGCTCCGTCAAGTTGTTGCAAAGTTTGACGAGCTGGGCTTGACCATCTGCGCCGCATTCGAACTCGAGTTCTACCTGATCGACCAGGAAAACGTGAACGGCCGCCCTCAGCCGCCACGCTCGCCGATCTCCGGCAAACGCCCGCATTCGACCCAGGTTTACCTGATCGACGACCTCGACGAATACGTCGACTGCCTCCAGGACATTCTGGAAGGTGCGAAAGAGCAAGGCATCCCGGCCGACGCCATCGTCAAGGAAAGTGCCCCGGCGCAGTTCGAAGTGAACCTGCACCACGTCGCCGACCCGATCAAGGCCTGCGACTACGCGGTCCTGCTCAAGCGTCTGATCAAGAACATCGCCTACGACCATGAAATGGACACCACTTTCATGGCCAAGCCTTACCCTGGCCAGGCAGGCAACGGTCTGCATGTGCACATTTCGGTTCTCGACAAAGATGGCAAAAACATTTTTGCCAGCGAGGATCCCGAGCAGAACGCCGCGCTGCGTCACGCGATCGGCGGTGTGCTCGAGACCCTGCCCGCGCAGATGGCTTTCCTCTGCCCCAACGTCAACTCCTACCGTCGTTTCGGCGCACAGTTCTATGTGCCGAACTCGCCGAGCTGGGGCCTGGACAACCGCACCGTGGCCCTGCGCGTACCGACCGGCTCCGCCGATGCGGTCCGCCTGGAACATCGCGTTGCCGGCGCCGACGCCAACCCGTACCTGCTGATGGCTTCGGTACTGGCGGGCGTGCATCACGGCCTGACCAACAAGATCGAGCCACCGGCCCCGACCGAAGGCAACAGCTACGAGCAGAACGAGCAGAGCCTGCCGAACAACTTGCGCGATGCCCTGCGCGAGCTGGACGACAGCGAGGTGATGGCCAAGTACATCGATCCGAAGTACATCGATATCTTCGTCGCCTGTAAGGAAAGCGAGCTGGAGGAGTTCGAACACTCCATCTCCGACCTTGAGTACAACTGGTATCTGCACACCGTTTAAGCGGACTGCAGCACATGAAAACGCCGTTGGCTTCCCAGCCTGCGGCGTTTTTTTATTGGCCTCTGTGGCAGAGATTCAAGCTCTGCGTACAATGCCCGCTGCCCCGCAGGAGACTTTCATGACGCGTCCCGCCCCCGTCCGCAAACCCCGTGCCCGCAGTCAGGCGCGGATCGATTCGATACTCGACGCCGCGCGTACGCTGCTGGCCGCCGAGGGCGTGGCGAGCCTGTCGGTCTACAGCGTCGCCGAACGGGCGCAGATCCCGCCCTCCTCGGTCTACCATTTCTTCGCCAGCGTCCCGGCGTTGCTCGAAGGTCTGACGGCAGATGTCCACGCCGCCTTCCGTGCCTGCCTGCAAGCACCGATCGATCACGACGCCCTGCGCGACTGGCGTGACCTGTCCCGGCTGGTCGAGCAACGGATGCTGGAGATCTACGACGAAGACGCCGCCGCCCGCCAACTGATCCTCGCGCAGCACGGCCTGACCGAAGTCACCCAGGCCGACCGCCAGCACGACCTCGAACTGGGCGACCTGATGCACAAGCTGTTCGACCATCACTTCGAACTGCCCAAGCTACCGGATGACGTGGACGTGTTCGCGCTGGCCATGGAACTGGGCGACCGCGTCTACGCCCGCTCGGTGCAGCAGCACGGGCAGATCACCCCGCGCATGGCCGAGGAAGGGATGCGCGTGTTCGATGCCTACATCGGGTTGTATCTGCCGCCCTATCTGCCCAAGCGGGCTCTTTAGCACCGCACGATAGTCACAAAAAACCCCGAAGGGCTCACACCCTCCGGGGTTGTTTTTTACTCACAGGCTTACAACTTGGCGATGGACACCTCGGTGGATTTCACGAAGGCGATCACTTCGCTGCCGACCTCCAGTTCCAGCTCCTTGACCGAACGGGTGGTGATCACCGAAGTGACGATACCGGAAGCGGTCTGCACGTCGATTTCCGACAGCACGTCGCCGAGAACGATCTCCTTGATTGCGCCTTTGAACTGGTTGCGTACGTTGATGGCTTTGATAGTCATGGCATTGATTCCTGTCGTTTGCTTGAGTTATTGAGCCCAACGCAATTGCGTAGGCAAGGGTGAAACGGGTTCCGGCGCCGGCGGCTCGCCGGGCAGGGACAACACTCGGTTGAGCACTTCGGTTTCCAGCGCGGCCAGTCGATGGGAGCCACGGACCCGAGGGCGCGGCAGCTCCACTTGCAGGTCGAGACCGACTTCGCCGTCCTCGATCAGAATCACCCGGTCGGCAATCGCCACCGCTTCGCTGACATCGTGGGTCACCAGCAACACGGTGAAACCATGCTGTTGCCAGAGACGTTCGATCAGTTGCTGCATCTCGATCCGGGTCAGCGCGTCCAGTGCGCCCAGCGGCTCGTCGAGCAACAGCAGACGCGGTTGATGGATCAACGCCCGGGCCAGAGCCACACGCTGCTTCTGCCCGCCGGACAGCGCCGCCGGCCATTCATTGGCGCGATCCGCCAGACCGACCGCATCCAGCGCTTCCAGAGCTTGCGGACGCCAGTTGCCCTTGAGGCCAAGACCGACGTTGTCGATGATCTTTTTCCACGGCAGCAGCCGTGCTTCCTGGAACATCAGCCGGGTGTCTTCCCGGGCATCGCTGAGCGGTGCGGCACCTGCGAGCAAATCGCCGCCGGTGGGTTGATCAAGGCCGGCGAGCAGGCGCAGCAACGTGCTCTTGCCGCATCCGCTGCGCCCGACCACAGCGACGAACTGCCCCGCCGGAATGTGCAGGTCGATGTCACGCAACACCTGCCGCGCGCCGAAGGTCTTCTGCAGGTTGCGCACCACCAGCGGAATCCCGCGCAGCAGACGTGGAGGTTGTTGAGCCGTCATGCCGCACCTCCTTTCGCAACCTGATACGCCGGATGCCAGCGCAACCACACACGTTCAAGTCCACGGGCAGCGAGGTCGGCCAGTTTGCCGAGCACCGCGTAGAGCAGAATCGCCAGCACCACCACGTCGGTCTGCAGGAACTCCCGGGCATTCATCGCCAGGTAACCGATACCGGAGCTGGCGGAGATGGTTTCCGCCACGATCAGCGTCAGCCACATGAAGCCCAGGGCGAAGCGCACGCCGACCAGAATCGAAGGCAGCGCACCCGGCAGAATCACCTGCCAGAACAGGCTGAAACCGGACAGGCCATAACTGCGCGCCATCTCCACCAGCGCCGGATCGACATTGCGGATGCCGTGATAAGTGTTGAGATAGATCGGGAACAAAGTGCCCAACGCCACCAGAAAAATCTTCGCCGACTCGTCGATGCCGAACCACAGGATCACCAGCGGAATCAGCGCCAGGTGCGGCACGTTGCGGATCATCTGCACCGAGCTGTCGAGCAGGCGCTCGCCCCACTTCGACAGGCCGGTGATGAAGCCCAGCGCCAGGCCGATGCTGCCGCCGATGGTGAAGCCCAGCGCGGCGCGCCAGCCGCTGATTGCCAGGTGCGTCCAGATTTCGCCGCTGCGCACCAGGCTCACGCCGGCTTCGATCACCGCCACCGGTGCGGGCAGAATCCGCGTCGACAGCCAACCGGCCGACACCGACAACTGCCACACCGCCAGCAACAACACCGGCAACGCCCAGGGCGCGAGGCTGTGGATAAATTTCTTCATGGCAGCGCCTCAGCTCTGGGACGCGGCTTTGGGAAGAATGTCGTTGGCCACCATCTCGCCGAACGGGCTGACGTAACCGGCGCTCTTCGGCAGCTCCGGACGTTCGACATCGAGGTGCGGGAACAGCAGTTCAGCAACCCGATACGACTCTTCGAGGTGTGGATAACCGGAGAAGATGAAGGTATCGATACCCAGTGCCGCGTATTCCTTCACCCGTGCGGCCACGGTCGGGCCGTCGCCCACCAGCGCCGTCCCGGCACCGCCGCGCACCAGACCGACGCCGGCCCACAGGTTAGGGCTGACTTCGAGGTTGTCACGGCTGCCACCGTGCAGCGCGGCCATGCGCCGTTGGCCGACCGAATCGAACCGCGCCAGCGAAGCCTGGGCGCGTTTGATGGTGTCGTCGTCCAGATGCGAGATCAGGCGATCCGCCGCCTGCCAGGCTTCGGCGTTGGTTTCCCGCACGATTACATGCAGGCGAATACCGAAGCGTACGGTGCGGCCGAGCCTGGCCGCTTTGGCGCGAACCTGTTCAATCTTCTCGGCCACCGCTGCTGGCGGCTCGCCCCAGGTCAGGACCATTTCCACTTGTTCGGCGGCGAGATCCTGCGCCGCTTCCGACGAGCCACCGAAATACAACGGCGGACGCGGTTGCTGGATCGGCGGATAGAGCAATTTGGCGCCCTTCACGCTGATGTGCTCGCCGTCGTAATCCACGGTTTCGCCTTCCAGCACCCGACGCCAGATCCGGGTGAATTCCACCGAGGCCTGATAACGTGCTTCGTGATCAAGGAACAGCCCATCGCCGGCCAACTCCTCCGGATCGCCACCGGTCACCAGGTTGAACAGCGCACGACCGCCGGACAGACGATCCAGGGTCGCGGCCTGGCGCGCTGCCACCGTCGGGGAAATGATCCCGGGGCGCAGGGCGACCAGAAACTTCAGGCGCTGGGTCACCGGAATCAGCGATGCCGCCACCAGCCACGAATCCTCGCAGGAGCGGCCGGTGGGAATCAGCACGCCGCCGAAGCCCAGTCGATCCGCCGCTTGCGCGACCTGTTGCAGATAGCCGTGGTCGACGGCGCGGGCGCCTTCGGCGGTGCCAAGGTAATGGCCGTCGCCGTGGGTAGGCAGGAACCAGAAGATGTTGAGGCTCATGGAGTGGTCTCCTTGGGGATTCGATTTACTGGGCTTGGGTAACCGAGCTTTGGGCCACAGCGGCCGGTGGGGTCCAGATCACGTCCTTGATGCTCAACGGCTTGGGAATCAGCTTGAGCTGGTAGAAGGTGTCGGCGATTTTCTGTTGCGCGGCGACCACTTCCGGGGTCAGGAACAACGCGCCGTAGCCCTGGCGTTTCACCGAGGTCAGGGTGATGTCTGCCGGCAGGCCGAGCAGCGGCGCGACCTGCTGGGTCACGTCTTGCGGATTGGCCTTGGACCACTCACCGACGGCGCGCACTTCTTCCACGAGGGTCTTGATCACCTCGGGATTTTTCTGTGCGTAGGGTTTGGTCGCCAGGTAGAACTGGTGGTTGTCGACAATGCCTTTGCCGTCACGCAGGGTGTGCGCTTGCAGTTGTTGCTCGGCGGCGGCCTGGTACGGGTCCCAGATGACCCAGGCGTCGACGCTGCCACGCTCGAACGCGGCGCGGGCATCGGCCGGTGGCAGGAATACGGTTTGAATGTCGGTGTACTTGAGGCCGGCGTCTTCGAGCGCACGCACCAGCTGGTAGTGGACGTTGGAGCCTTTGTTCAGGGCGACTTTCTTGCCCTTGAGATCCGCCACCGATTTGATCGGCGAGTCTTTCGGCACGAGGATCGCTTCGCTGTTCGGCGCGGGTGGCTCGTAAGCGACATAGAGCAGATCGGCACCGGCCGCCTGGGCGAAGACCGGCGGGGTTTCGCCGGTGACGCCGAAGTCGATCGAGCCGACGTTCAGGCCTTCCAGCAGTTGCGGGCCGCCGGGGAATTCAGTCCATTGCACGTCGACGCCTTGGGCGGCGAGGCGTTTTTCCAGGGTTCCCTTGGCTTTGAGCAGCACCAGCGTGCCGTACTTTTGATAACCGATCCGAAGCGTCTCGGCCTGGGCTTGAGTGATGGCGCCGAAGGTGACAGCCGCAGCAAACAGAGCGACCAGACCACGACGCAAAAATACAGTGCGCATAGCGCTCTCCTTTTTGCTGTTGGGTTTTGGCTGCACCTGCTTGCCCGTTGGCGGGCGAGTAAGGCCAGTACTTCAAGTTTCGATGTGGCTCAAATGCTCCAGCGAGCACTCAACAAACGTTCATTCAACAATCCAGGTTCCAGCGGTTTCGGCCGGCGGGCCATGGCGCTGACAAACTGGTCCAGCGCTTCATGCAGCCGCTGTTCCAGGGCCGGCGCCAACTGCGCCGCTGCACTGCCTTCGCCGTAGGCGATCTGGCTGTCCTCGGCAAAAATCCCTTGCAGCATTTCCTGGGCCTTCAAGGCCGACAGCACAGGCTTGAGGGCGTAATCGACCACCAGCATGTGGGCGATGCTGCCGCCCGTTGCCATCGGCAGGACAATCTTGTGGTTCAGGGCGCGTTCCGGCAGCAGATCCAGCACGGTCTTCAGTGCGCCGGAGAACGACGCCTTGTAGACCGGGGTGGCGATCAGCAGGCCATCGGCGTTTTCAATCTGTTGCAGCAGGTCGAGCACCTTCGGACTGTCGAAGCGGGCGTGGAGCAAGTCTTCGGCCGGGAAGTCCCGCACCTGATAACTCACCACTTCCACCCCTTGCTGCTGCAACCAGCGTTGCGAGCGCTCCAGCAACACCCCGGAACGGGAGCGTTGACTGGGACTGCCACCGAGTGAGACGACCAGCATTCAGACGATTCCTTGAGCATTACCGGCGATTCGCGGGTTGCGATCTCGCTTCAATGAGAGTGACCTTATCAGCTGATTCATATATCCATAAATCATATTTATTCATTTGGTTATTCTTTATGGAGATATACGTTTCACTTTTCTCCGGGCAAAAAAACAGGCCGTGAAAACGGCCTGAAACCCTGCATCGTGGTTTTTGCTGATCGCCCCCACGCAGAACCCGGGAACGATCCGAGGAAGGTTATTTGTTCGGCTGTGGCGTCAGGCGCAGGTACGGCTTCACCGCGCGGTAGCCCTTCGGAAAGCGTTGCTTGATTTCGTCTTCGTCCTTGAGCGACGGCACGATCACCACCTCCTCACCGTCCTGCCAGTTGGCCGGGGTGGCCACCTTGTAGTTGTCGGTGAGTTGCAGCGAGTCGATCACCCGCAGGATTTCGTGGAAGTTGCGCCCGGTGCTCGCCGGGTAGGTAATGGTCAGGCGGATCTTCTTGTTCGGATCAATCACGAACAGCGAGCGCACGGTCAGGGTATCGCTGGCGTTCGGGTGGATCAGGTCGTAAAGATCGGACACCTTGCGATCGGCATCGGCCAGGATCGGGAAGTTGACGATAGTGTTCTGGGTTTCGTTGATGTCTTCGATCCACTTGTGGTGCGAATCCACCGGATCGACCGACAGCGCGATGGCTTTCACGCCACGTTTAGTGAACTCATCCTTGAGCTTGGCGGTGAAGCCCAGCTCGGTGGTGCACACCGGGGTGAAGTCCGCCGGATGGGAAAACAGCACGCCCCAGCTATTGCCCAGCCATTCGTGGAAACGAATCTTGCCGGCGCTGGAGTCCTGTTCGAAATCGGGGGCGATATCGCCGAGTCTGAGGCTCATGGTGCTGCTCCTGATGAGTTGTTGGAGACCTCAACTGTAGCTCGGGATTTGGCATTCATAAAAAGAATAAATAACTAGACATCTAGATCATTTACGAATATTAAACTTCTGTTCACTGGACGCTCGCCGGCAACGCGCCGAACATCGGCCCCAAGGTTCGAGAAGGCCTTGAGTTGCTGTAAAGAGGGAAATGTCGGGAAAGGTCTACGGGGGTGGGCCTGACCCGAAAACACAAAAGCCCCGTCCGGCGTGATGCCGGACGGGGCTTTTTTACGTCGGTGGCTCGAGCGCTATTACAGCAGCGGGATCGAGTAGCTGACGATCAGGCGGTTTTCGTCCTGGTCGCGCTGACCCGGGATATCGTTGCGCCAGGTAGCGTTTTTCCACATGAAGCCCAGGTTCTTGGCCGGACCTTCTGGAATCACGTAACCAATGGTCAGGTCGCGTTCCCACTCGGTTGCGCCATTGCCGTTTTCGCGGCCGTTGGAACCGACGGTGTCGATATCGCTACCGCGCAGGTAGACCAGACCGGCAGTCAGGCCTGGCAGGCCGACTTTGGCGAAGTCATAGGAGTAGCGAGCTTGCCAGGTTTTCTCACCGGCACGACCGAACTTCTGGATCTGCATGTCAGTGATGGTGTAGTTCGACGAACCGTCGCCCTGGTTCAGCCATGGGAAGTCAGAGCTGCCGTTGGAAACCTGATAGCCGCCACCGAAGGTGTGACCTTCAACGGTGTACAGGAACAGGCCGCTATACAGGTTGTTGTCAACCGGGCCTTTGCCGCTGGCGTTGCCGACGTAGTTACCGTTGCTGAAGTAAGCTGAGGTATTGCCGTTGGCGCCGTCATCGGTGCTGTGGAAATAGCGGAAGTCAGACTTCAGCACGCCCGGGCCGATTGCCCAGTTGTGAACCAGACCCAGGAAGTGTTGCTTGTAGAAGTCTTCCAGGTTGCCGTAGTAGTACTGGGCTGTCAGGTCTTTGGTGATCTTGTAGTCACCACCGGCGTAGTAGAACTTGTTGCTGTTGGCCACGCGCGCGTTGGCACCGCCAATGGACAGGTTCTCGTTGTTGCTGGAGTTACGACCTTTGACCGCTTCGATCTGACCGCCGATCAGGGTCAGGTCCTTGATGTCGCTGGAGGAGATCTGACCACCCTGCCAGGTTTGTGGCAGCAGACGACCGTCGTTGGTCACGATGACTGGCAGTTTTGGCTGCAGGGTGCCCAATTTCAGTTCGGTCTGGGAAATCTTGGCCTTGGCGGTCAGGCCCAGACTCGAGAAGTTATCAACCGCTTCGCCGTTGGACTTGCTCGGGAAAACAGTGCCGCCGTAGGAAGTCGAGGTTGCACCGTTGGTGCCGCCACCCGAGTCCAGGCGAACGCCCAGCAGGCCAATGGCATCCAGACCGAAGCCCACGGTGCCCTGGGTGTAACCGGAGATGAAGCGCAGGTCGAAGCCTTGGCCCCATTCTTCGTTCTTGCTCTGCACGCCGGAAGCAGTTCTGGCAGCGCTGTCACGGTTGTCAGTGTTGATGTAGAAGTTACGCAGCCCCAGTGTGGCCTTGCTGTCTTCGATGAAACCGGCTGCGCCTGCCTGCTGCGCAATAACCCCTACGGCCACGGCCAGGGCCAAGGTGGACTTGTTCATGTATCGCTCCTCTCGTTTCTAATTCTTGTGTTCCTGGTCCGGAGTCTGATGCCCCTGGATCCTAAGATGCGCGATTAGCGCCAGACCGTGACTGACAAGTCAATCGTAACCTTGTGCGTCTACGACCAAGGTCTAATCGCAGTTATTTGGTCCTTGCAGGGTAAAGACTTCCTGATAAACCCAAAAAGAATTTATTCATTCTTTTTCATACCATTCAGGAATATGGCCGAACAGTGGCCATCTGTACCGGGATACAGCGTATCGGCGCCTAAGCTCATTCCTAAATGGTATTTGTTAGCCTTTTTTTAGATCGTTTAGCTTTGGCGAAACCCCGATTCGTCAAACCCTATCGAAAAGGCGACGCCATCATGGCCAAACGCGCACTATCTAGTCAATTTGTTACAGTTTGTGTGTCAGCGCTGATTTCTTTTTCTGTCCATGCTTCCAGCCTCACTGTCGGCTACCAGACCGGCATCGATCCAAGCAAAGTCCCCCAGGCCGACGGCATTTACGAGAAGACCATAGGCGAAAAAATCGATTGGCGCCGTTTCAACAGCGGCCCGGAAGTAGTGACAGCCATCGCCTCCGGTGACGTACAGATCGGCAACCTCGGCTCCAGCCCGCTGGCGGCCGCCGCTTCGCGTAATCTGCCGATTGTTGCCTTCATCGTTTCGGCACAGATCAATGCCGCCGAAGCTCTGGTGGTGCGCAACGGCAGCGGTATCGACAAACCCGAAGATCTGGTGGGCAAGACCATCGCCACACCGTTCGTGTCCACCTCCCACTACAGCCTGCTCGGTGCACTCAAGCACTGGGGCCTGGACACCTCGAAAGTCAAAGTGGTGAACCTGCAACCCGCAGAAATCGCGGCCGCCTGGAAACGCGGCGACATTGACGGTGCCTTTGTCTGGTCGCCGGCACTGGGTGAAATCCGCAAGACCGGCAAGACCCTGACCGACGCCGCACAGGTCGGCCAGTGGGGCGCGCCAACCTTTGAAGTCTGGGTTGCACGCAAGGACTTTGCCGAGAAGCATCCGGAGGTCGTGGCCAAGTTCGCCAAGGTGACCCTGGACTCCTTCGCCGACTACGCCGCCCATAAAGACAGCTGGACCGCCGACTCGGTGCCGGTGCAGAAAATCGCCAAACTGACCGGTGCCAACGCCACCGATGTCCCGGAATTGCTCGCGGGTTCGGCCTTCCCGGACGCCAAGGCGCAACAGACCACGGCGCTGCTGGACGGCGGCACGGCGAAGGCGATTGGTGAGACGGCGAAGTTTTTGAAGGAACAAGGCAAGGTCGAAAGCGTACTGCCCGATTACTCGCCTTATGTCAGTGCGAAGTTTGTAGCGGAGTAAACAAATTGCCCCCACGCATCCCGTGGGGGCAATCGCACATCACAGGGACTTTTCGAAGATCTTCGAATTGCGCTGATAGTTATAGAGAGAAGCCCGGGCCGCCGGCAGACGCTCGACGCTGCTCGGTTCGAACCCGCGCTCGCGGAACCAGTGGGCGGTGCGGGTGGTGAGGACGAACAGCGTCTTCAGGCCCTGCGCCCGGGCACGGGTCTCGATGCGCTCGAGCAGTTCATCACCGCGACCGCCATGGCGGTACTCCGGATTCACCGCCAGACACGCCAGTTCACCGGCATCCGAATCGGCAATCTGATACAGCGCCGCACAGGCGATGATCATCCCTTCACGCTCGACCACGCTGAACTGCTCGATCTCGCGCTCCAGCACTTCACGGGAGCGACGCACCAGAATCCCCTGCTCTTCCAGCGGGCTGATCAGGTCGAGCAGACCACCGACGTCTTCAATCGCCGCCTCGCGCACCAGCTCGAATTGCTCCTGGGCCACCAGCGTACCGCCACCGTCGCGGGTGAACAGTTCGGTCAGCAGCGCGCCGTCCTCGGCATAGCTGACGATATGACTACGCGCAACGCCGCCACGGCAGGCTTCGGCGGCGGCATCCAGCAGTTCCGCCTGATAGTTGCTGCCCAGGCGCTGCAAATGCGCCGGCACCTGTTGCGGGCGCAGTTCGCGCACCAGTTTGCCGTTTTCGTCGATCAGGCCGAGGTCAGCACCGAACAGCAGCAGCTTGTCGGCACCCAGATCGATGGCGGCGCGGGTGGCGACGTCTTCGCAGGCCAGGTTGAAGATTTCACCGGTCGGCGAGTAACCCAGCGGCGACAGCAGCACGATGGAGCGCTCGTCGAGCAGGCGGTTGATACCCTTGCGGTCGACCCGGCGCACTTCACCGGTGTGGTGATAGTCGACACCTTCCAGCACGCCGATCGGCCGCGCGGTCACGAGGTTGCCGCTGGCCACCCGCAGGCGCGAGCCCTGCATCGGCGACGAGGCCATGTCCATCGACAGCCGCGCTTCGATGGCGATGCGCAGTTGACCGACCGCATCGATCACGCACTCAAGCGTCGCGGCATCGGTGATGCGCATGCCGTGGTGGTAATGCGGGGTCAGGCCACGAGCCGCGAGGCGGGTTTCGATCTGCGGGCGGGAACCGTGCACCAGCACCAGTCGCACGCCGAGACTGTGCAGCAGCACGATGTCATGGACGATGTTGCCGAAATTCGGATGCTCCACCCCGTCGCCGGGCAGCATGACGACGAAGGTGCAGTCGCGGTGGGCATTGATATAAGGAGACGCGTGGCGAAGCCAATTGACGTATTCGGGCATGAACCTGGGCCTGTAATAAATAGCAGCCGGAAAAAGGGCGAAACGGAAAACGCACAGCGGGCTGATGGTTATCGTCGGAACAGGCTTGGCGACACGCGCGCTCTCCTCATGAATACGGGTTGGCAGGACGGCAATTTATACAGCTTTGAGACAGTAATGTTCGATCAACTGCCGCAATAGATGCACGGTAGGCTGCAAACGTGACATTTCAAGGTACTCGTCCGGCTGGTGGGCGCAGGCGATGTCGCCGGGACCGAGCACGATGGTTTCGCAGCCAAGGCGCTGAAGATAAGGCGCTTCGGTGCCGAACGCTACCGCTTCGGCCGCATGGCCGGTGAGTTTTTCGGCGATTCGCACCAGCTCGGCGTCCTCGGACTGCTCGAACGGCGGTACCTCGGGAAACAGCGGCGCGTAATCGATCTTCACCTGATGCCGCTCGGCAACCGGGTTGAGCTTGCGCAGGATCTCGGCCCGCAGCACCTTCGGGTCCATCCCCGGCAACGGCCGCAGATCGAACTCAAGCGAACACTGGCCACAGATGCGATTGGGGTTGTCGCCTCCATGGATGCAGCCGAAATTCATGGTCGGCTGCGGCACACTGAACTGCGGGTTGTTGAATTCGCGCTGCCACAGCAGCCGCAGGCCACGCAGCTCGCCGATGGCGTCGTGCATGGCTTCCAGGGCGCTGTGCCCCAGGCGCGGATCCGACGAATGGCCGCTCTGCCCGAGGATATCGATGCGCTCCATCATGATGCCCTTGTGCATGCGGATCGGCTTGAGCCCGGTCGGCTCGCCGATCACTGCCGCACGGCCCAGCGGCCGCCCCGCTTCGGCCAGCGCCCGGGCACCGGACATCGAGCTTTCTTCATCACAGGTAGCGAGGATCAGCAGCGGTTGCTTGAACGGCTGGTCGAGCAGCGGTTGCACGGCTTCGATGATCAGGGCGAAAAAGCCCTTCATGTCGCAACTGCCGAGGCCGACCCAGCGGCCGTCGATTTCGGTGAGTTTCAGCGGGTCGGTTTTCCACAATGCATCGTCGTAGGGCACCGTGTCGCTGTGCCCGGCCAGCACCAGCCCGCCGGGGCCGCTGCCGAAACTGGCGAGCAGGTTGAACTTGCCGGGGCTGACCTGCTGGATTTCGCAACTGAAGCCCAGATCACCCAGCCATCCGGCGAGCAGATCGATCACCGCTCGGTTGGATTGATCCAGGTTCGGTTGGGTGCAGCTGACCGACGGCACGGCGATCAGTGCAGCGAACTGGTCTTGCATGGATGGCAAAGGCATCGCTGACTCCAACTCCCGGATTGAAGTCCATCATAGAACCATCCGGCGCCGAGAATAAACCGCCGCAAAGCGTAGGAAGGTTCAGTCCTGTACACTGCACGACCTTGGCAGCCACACATTCCCCCGGCTGCGCTCCCGATCCTGGATTTTCCGGCCATGCAGAAAGAAACCGAAATCAAACTCCGCGTCAGCCGCGAAACCCTCGCCGCCCTGCGCGAGCACCCTCTCCTGAAAAAACGCAACAAAAGTGGCTGGGAACGCCGTGAGTTGATGAATCAGTACTTCGACACGCCCGAGCGTGACCTGGCTCGGGCCAAGGTTGCCCTGCGCCTGCGCAAGGACGGCGAAGAAGTGATTCAGACCCTCAAGACCCGTGGCCAGAGCGTCGCCGGTCTGTCCGAGCGTAACGAATACGACTGGCACCTGCCCAAAGCCAAGCTGGACGTGAAGAAACTCGACGGCGAATGCTGGCCCGAGTCCCTCGCCGAGCTGGACAAGAAAACCCTGAAACCGATCTTCACCACCGATTTCGTCCGCGAACGCGCCGAAATCGCCTGGGGCCGTGGCAAGACCAAAGTGGTCATCGAAGCCGCGCTGGACCTGGGCCATGTGGTGGTCGGCAAACAGAAAGAAGAAATCTGCGAGCTGGAACTGGAACTGCGCGAAGGCGAGCCTGCCGCGCTGCTGGAACTGGCCGCCGAACTGGCCGAAACCCTGGCCCTGATGCCGTGTGACATCAGCAAGGCCGAGCGCGGCTATCGCCTGTACGACGCCAACAGCTACTCGCTGAGCCTGCCGGCGCCGGCCATCACTGCTGAAACCCCGCTGGACGACGCCTTCGCCGCCCTTGGCTGGCACCTGCTCGGCAGCAGCCAGCGCCTGGCCGAACAGTACCGTTTCAACGGTCACTGGCGCCTGCTGCAGGACTGGGTCGAGAACCTCGCGGAAATGCGCGCCCTGCTCAGCAGCCTCGGCCAGGCCGCACCGCGTCAGTCGACCCACGATCTGCGTGTGGCACTGGACGCCTTGCTGGAAGACTGGCGTCCGCTGGTACAAGTCGGCCTTGAAGACGAAGACGTGCGCAAAGCCGCGCCGGAGCAGTTCCTCGAAGAACTGGAAGACCCGCGCTGGGGCCTGTTCTCGCTGAACACCTCGCGCTGGTTGCTGGCCCGCACCTGGGCTGCCGACCGCAACACCCGTGGCAATCGCCAGGGTGCCGCGCAATTGCAAAGCTGGTTGCCGCGTCTGCTGGGTGAAGAAGCCACTTCGCTGCAATTGCAGCGTTATCAGCAGCAGCCGGAAGATCTGGCCGAGCAACTGCCGCGCATCGAACGCATCCAGGTCTGGCTGCACCACGCGCGCAACGTGCTGGAGATCCCGGAAATGGATCGTCTGTACGGCGAGCTGAACAAACTGGCGCAACTGGCCAACGAGCCGACCATCACCGATGAACTGCTCGATGCACGCAAGCATCAGGCGATTGCGGTTTACCAGAATCGCGCCTGGAAAATGCTGCTGCGCATGTAATCCCCGGATGATGATCGTTCCCGCTCAAGGGAACGATCATCAGCGCAGTACCGGCAGGCTCGTCGTCGACTTGATCTCCGACAGCGCCACGATCGAGTTCACTTCCTGAATCCCCGGCACCAGCGACAGCTTCTCGAAGAAGAACCGCTCATACGCCTCGATGTCCGCCGCGACGATCCGCAGCAGGAAATCCACCGCCCCCATCAACACGTAGCACTCCAGCACTTCCGGAAAGCCGCGAATCGCCTCGGTGAACTCAGTGAAGTTCGAACGGCCGTGGGCGTTGAGTTTGATCTCGGCGAAGATCTGCGTGTTCAGGCCGATTTTCTTGCGATCGAGCAAGGTCACCTGACCGCGAATGATCCCCTCCTCCTTCATCCGCTGAATCCGCCGCCAGCACGGCGACTGCGACAGGCCCACCTGTTCGGCGATCTGTGCGCTGGACAGGGAAGCGTCCTCTTGCAGCAGGGCGAGAATGCGCCGGTCGTAGCTGTCCAGTTCGCTGTGCATAAATAATCCTCAAAATCAGCCAACAGCGAATCGATCTGCCTTATCAATCGCCTGATCAGCTCATCTTAGACAAGAAATGCCCGGCATCGAATGTAAAAATTTCTCCACTGATTCCGGAGACCTGCCATGCCGCACCTCGAAGCCGTCAACACCCCAGCGCCCCGTGCCGATGTGTGGAACGTCAGCAACGCCCATTGCCTTGCGCAGTACCAGATTCTGGCCGAGGCCGAGCCGGATCTGCTGGTGCGGGTGCTGAACCTGTTCGCCCTGCAGTTCCTCACCCCGGAACAGGTCAATGTCCAGCGGCTGGACGACCTGCTGTCCATCGACATCGTCATGGGTGGCCTGAGCTGGCATCGCGCCCAGGTGATCGCGGAAAAACTTCGTAACCTGATCAGCGTCTGCTCGGTGAATCTGCAGAACCCCGATGTGGCGTGGGATGCGCCAGCTCAGGCGGCTGGCTGACAAAAGCGGAAACGCCTTTGTCGGGTAGTGGCCCAACGGTCGGCGGGGCCACGACTATCCTTTGCGGACTGTCGTTCAAAAGGAGCCCGCATGTCCGTTCAACTCGCCACTCAGGACCGCTGGCTGGATCTCAATGATGTATTGCGTGAACTGGTCGCCCAGGGCTTCATCAGCCAGGACTCGGCCGAACACGCGCTGAATGCCCGCCGTCGCCAGGCGACCCACGGTCAGATGCATCCGCTGGAATTCATCGCCGGCCAGCAACTGGACGACCTCAGCCGTCCGGGCAAACACCTGGACCTGGAAAGCCTGACCCTGTGGCTGGCGCAGCAGGCCGGCCAGCCGTACCTGCGGATCGATCCGCTGAAGATCAACGTCGCCGCCGTGACGCCGCTGATGTCCTACGCCTTCGCCCAGCGCCACAAGATCCTTGCGGTGTCGGTCGACCGCGATGCGGTGACCGTGGCCAGCGCCCAGCCTTACGTCAGGGGCTGGGAAGCCGATCTGACCCACGTGCTGAAACTGCCGGTCAGACGGGTGGTGGCCAACCCGGCGGACATCCAGCGCTTCAGCGTCGAGTTCTTTCGCCTTGCCAAATCGGTCAGCGGCGCCAGCAACTCCGACCAGCCGGGCAGCAACCTCGGCAACTTCGAACAACTGCTAAATCTCGGTGCCAGCGATCAGGAGCCGGACGCCAACGACGCGCACATCGTCAACATCGTCGACTGGCTGTTCCAGTACGCCTTCCAGCAGCGGGCCAGCGATATCCATATCGAACCCCGGCGCGAGCAAGGCACGGTGCGGTTTCGCATCGACGGCGTGCTGCACAACGTCTATCAATTTCCGCCACAGGTGACGATGGCCATCGTCAGCCGTCTGAAAAGCCTCGGCCGGATGAACGTCGCCGAGAAGCGCAAACCCCAGGACGGTCGGGTCAAGACCAAGACCCCGGACGGCGGCGAGGTCGAGCTGCGCCTGTCGACCCTGCCCACGGCGTTCGGCGAAAAGATGGTGATGCGGATCTTCGACCCGGAAGTGCTGCTCAAGGATTTCGACCAGCTCGGGTTTTCCGCCGACGACCTGCGGCGCTGGCAGGACATGACCCGCCAGCCCAACGGCATCATTCTGGTGACCGGCCCGACCGGTTCGGGCAAGACCACCACGCTCTACACCACCCTGAAAAAACTGGCGACCCCGGAGGTCAACCTCTGCACCATCGAGGACCCGATCGAGATGGTCGAGCCGGCCTTCAACCAGATGCAGGTGCAGCACAACATCGACCTGACCTTCGCCGCCGGGGTGCGAGCGCTGATGCGGCAGGACCCGGACATCATCATGATCGGCGAGATCCGCGACCTGGAGACCGCCGAAATGGCGATCCAGGCCGCATTGACCGGACACCTGGTGCTCTCGACCCTGCACACCAACGACGCACCCAGCGCCATCAGCCGTCTGCTGGAACTCGGCGTGCCGCATTACCTGATCAAGGCCACGGTGCTCGGGGTCATGGCCCAGCGACTGGTGCGCACACTGTGCCCGCACTGCAAGGCGCCGTTGCCTGTCGCCGAAGAGGACTGGCAAACCCTGACCCGGCCGTGGCAGGCGCCGCTGCCGGGCAACGCGCAACGGGCCATCGGCTGCCTCGAATGCCGCGACACCGGCTATCACGGCCGCGCCGGGGTCTACGAAATCATGCAACTGACCGACAGCCTCAAGGGGCTGATCAGCCCCGATACCGATCTGACGGCGCTCCGCCGCCAGGCCTTCAAGGAAGGCATGCGCAGTCTGCGGCTGTCCGGCGCGCAGAAAGTCGCGGCGGGCCTGACGACCATCGAGGAGGTGCTGCGGGTAACACCGCAGAGCGAGCAGAAATAGCCCCTCACGGAACCGGATCGTCGAAATGACGATCCAAGCCGTTATTCAACATCAGTGGAGTCATCCCTCATGCGTCTCAAACTTGCTGTCGCCACCCTTGCCCTGCTGTCTCTGCCCGTCGGTTCGGCAATGGCTGACAGCTTTTGGCGTAACGTCATTTCGTCCGGCGCCACCACCGGCTCGACGTACCTGACCTTCAAGGATCACAAGCTGATCGTCGCCGCCCAGGATGACGCCGGCAGCTTCGTCGCCAGCGATGGCGGCATCCGTGGCCCGTACCTGGAGGCCGCCATGCAGAAAGTCCGCGCCGACAACCCGGGCCTGCAGGCGACGGACATGGAACTGGCGAACGCGATCCTGGCGAAGAACGCCGTGGCTTCGGAATAAATCTGTCGCCCACAAAAATGCCGCTCATTTGAGCGGCATTTTTTTGCCCGCCATTCAGCGGTAATCGTCTACCGGCACGCAGGCGCAGAACAGGTTGCGATCGCCATAGACGTTGTCCACCCGGTTCACCGCCGGCCAGTATTTGTGCGCCTTGGTATGCGCATCCGGGGTGATGCCCTGCTCGATACTGTAAGGCCGCTCCCAGACGCCGGTGACATCGGCCAGCGTATGCGGCGCCCGCTTGAGCGGATTGTCCTCGGCCGGCCAGTTGCCGTTCTGCACTTCGGTGATTTCCGCACGAATGCTCAACATGGCGCCGATGAACCGGTCAAGTTCAGCCTTGGATTCACTCTCGGTCGGCTCGACCATCAAGGTGCCCGGCACCGGAAACGACATGGTCGGTGCATGGAAGCCGTAATCCATCAGGCGCTTGGCGATGTCTTCCTCACTGATGCCGGTCTGCGCTTTCAGCGGCCGCAGATCCAGAATGCATTCATGGGCCACCCGATCATTACGCCCGGTGTAGAGCACCGGAAAGGCGCCGGACAGATGCTGTGCCAGGTAATTCGCCGCGAGGATCGCCACTTCGCTGGCGTCCGCCAGTTGCGGCCCCATCATCGCGATGTACATCCAGCTGATCGGCAAAATGCTCGCACTGCCCCAGGGTGCCGCGCTCACCGCGCCGTTCTGCGGCTGCGGCCCGTCGATCGGCACCACCGGGTGATTGGCGACGAACGGTGCCAGATGCGCGCGAATGCCGATCGGTCCCATGCCCGGCCCGCCTCCGCCGTGGGGAATGCAGAAGGTCTTGTGCAGGTTCATGTGCGAGACGTCGGCGCCGATATCCGCCGGCCGCGCCAGTCCGACCTGGGCATTGAGGTTGGCGCCGTCCATGTACACCTGGCCACCGTGCTTGTGGATAACTTCGCAGATTTCGCTGATGCCCTCCTCGTACACGCCGTGGGTCGACGGGTAGGTCGCCATCAGGCATGACAGCTTGTCCCCGGCCTCGGCAGCCTTGGTCTTCAAGTCCTCCAGATCGACGTTGCCAGCTTCGTCGCACTCGACGATCACCACGCGCATCCCGGCCATCTGTGCCGAGGCAGGATTGGTGCCGTGGGCCGATGACGGAATCAGGCAGATGTCGCGCCCGCCCTGGTGGCGGCTTTCGTGGTATTTGCGGATCGCCAGCAACCCGGCGTATTCGCCCTGGGCCCCGGAGTTGGGCTGCATGCAGATGGCATCGAACCCGGTGATCGCGCACAACCAGCGTTCCAGCTCTTCGATCATCAGCGTGTAACCGACGGCCTGCTCCCGGGGCACGAACGGGTGCAGGTTGGCGAACTGCGGCCAGGTGATCGGGATCATCTCGCTGGTGGCGTTGAGTTTCATGGTGCAGGAGCCGAGCGGGATCATCGACTGGTTGAGCGCCAGATCCTTGTTTTCCAGTTGCTTGAGGTAGCGCAGCATCTCGGTTTCGCTGTGATGGGCGTTGAACACCGGGTGGCGCAGGTACGGCGAGCTGCGTTGCAGGTGGTCAGGAATCCCGGACACCAACGCTTCGGCATCGAGTTCTTCGACGTTCAGCCCATGATCGACCCCCAACAGCACATCGAACAGTTTGCCGACGGTGCTCTCGTCACAGGTTTCATCGAGGCTCAGGCCCAAGTGGCCGCGACCGAGAATCCGCAGATTGATCTGCGCAGCCTGAGCGCTTTCGATGATCGCGGTCTGCGCGCCGCCGACGTCCAGGGTCAACGTGTCGAAAAAATGCTCGTTGACGCGTTTGATACCATGCCGTTCGAGGCCGGCAGCGAGGATGCAGGTCAGCCGATGGACTCGCTGGGCAATACGTTTGAGGCCTTCCGGCCCGTGGTACACGGCATAGAAACTGGCGATGTTGGCCAGTAGCACTTGAGCGGTGCAGATGTTCGAATTGGCCTTCTCCCGGCGAATATGCTGCTCTCGGGTCTGCAGGGCCATGCGCAGCGCAACGTTGCCCCGCGCGTCTTTCGAGACACCGATGATGCGCCCGGGAATCGCCCGCTTGTACTCCTCGCGACTGGCGAAAAACGCCGCATGCGGCCCGCCGTACCCCATCGGCACGCCAAAGCGCTGGGACGAGCCGAACACCACATCAGCGCCCAGTTCCCCCGGGGGCGTCAGCAGCAACAGACTCAGCAAGTCGGCCGCCACACAGGCCAACGCCTGTTGCGCATGCAGGTGATCGATCAACGGACGCAGGTCGCGGACCTCGCCGTGGGTGTCGGGATATTGCAGCAGAGCGCCGAATACCTGGTGCTGTTTCAAGTTATCCACAGTGTCGACGATCAGCTCGAAACCGAAGCCTTCGGCGCGGGTCTGCACCACGGAAATGGTTTGCGGATGACAGTTTTCATCGACGAAAAACAGATTGCTCTTCGACTTCGCCACGCGTTTGGCCAGCGCCATGGCCTCGGCGGCCGCAGTGGCCTCATCGAGCAGCGAAGCGTTGGCCAATTCCAGACCGGTGAGGTCGATGGTCAGTTGCTGAAAATTGAGCAACGCTTCGAGCCGGCCCTGGGCGATTTCCGGTTGATACGGCGTATACGCGGTGTACCAGCCGGGATTTTCCAGCACGTTACGCAGAATGACCGTCGGCGTGAGGGTGCCGTGGTAACCCATGCCGATGAGGCTGGTCCAGACCTGATTCTGTTCGGCGTACCCGCGCAGTTTCGCCAGCGCGGCCTGCTCGTCCAGCGCGGGTGGCAGGTCCAGTTCACGGTTGAGGCGGATGGCGGGCGGGACGGTCTGCTCGATCAGTTCGATCCGGCTGCCCAGGCCCAGGCTGTCGAGCATGGCCTGCTGCTCGGCGGCATCGGGGCCGAGGTGGCGGCGCAGGAAGGCATGGGGGTCGCGTAACTGGCTCAAGGACGGCAACTGGGACATGACGGGCTCTCTCTTGGCTGGCGCTCGGCGTCAATGCAACACGGTCAAACCAGCATAGCAGTCGATACCGTCGCGGACGGCTTGGCGGCGGGTGGTCGAACGGGGCATGCTGTGGCACCTGCAACACGCGCCCAACCCCTGGATGATCGAATCCTCATGAGCCAACTGCCGTTTTTGCCGTTTTCCAAACCTGTCATCGACGAAGCCACCATCGCCGCCGTCGGCGATGTCCTGCGTTCCGGCTGGATCACCAGCGGGCCGAAGGTCCAGGCCTTCGAAGCGCAACTGTCGGAGTATTTCGGCGGGCGTCCGGTACGTACCTTCAACTCCGGCACCTGCACCATGGAGATTGCCCTGCGCATCGCCGGCATCGGACCGGGTGACGAAGTGATCACCACGCCGATCTCCTGGGTGGCCACGGCCAACGTGATTCTTGAAGTGGGCGCCACCCCGGTGTTCGCCGACATCGACCCGGTCACCCGCAACATCGACCTGGATAAACTGGAAGCGGCCATCACCCCGCGCACCAAAGCCGTCATTCCGGTCTACCTCGCCGGGCTGCCGGTGGACATGGAGCGCCTGTACGCCATCGCCAAAAAGCACAATCTGCGCATCATCGAAGACGCCGCCCAGGCCCTGGGTTCGAGCTGGAACGGCCAGCGCATCGGCGCCACCGGCGACTTCGTGTCATTCAGCTTCCAGGCCAACAAGAACGTGACCTGCTCCGAAGGTGGCTGCCTGGTGCTGAGCACACCCGAGGAAGCGCGTCTGGCGGAGAAATATCGCCTGCAGGGCGTCACCCGCACCGGCTTCGACGGCCTGGATGTCGATGTGCTCGGCGGCAAGTTCAACATGACTGACATCGCAGCGACCATCGGCCTCGGCCAGTTCGCCCACATCGAAACCCTGACCGCCCATCGTCAGGAACTGGCTCGCCACTACTTCGAATGCTTTGGCGACGACTTCGAAGCCACGTACGGCGCGCAACTGCCGCCGGCCGATTTCACCAACAGCAACTGGCACCTGTTCCAGCTGGTATTGCCGGAGCGCAAGGACGGCTTGCCGGCGCGGGCCACGTTCATGGAGCAGATTCAGGCGCTGGGCATCGGCATCGGTTATCACTATCCGCCGATCCACCTGCTGAGCCTGTACCGTGAGCGCGGTTTCAAGGAAGGCATGTTGCCGGTGGCCGAGCGCGTGGGCCGGTTGATCGTGTCGTTGCCGATGTTCACGACCATGACCAAAGCCGATGTCGAGCGCTCGGTGGCGGCGGTCAAAGCGGTGTTGGGCAACGCCTGAGTCATCCCCCTAAAAGCTGCACCCACAAAAAAGCCCCGACGGATCGGGGCTTTGCGGTATTGCTTGAAGCTTACTCGCCGATGGACTGCTTGTAGGCAGCGGCGTCGAGCAGCTTGTCCAGCTCGGACTTGTCGCTTGGCTTGAGCTTGAAGATCCACGAGCTGTACGGTTCTTCGTTCAGCAGCTCCGGCGAATCGGCCAGCTCTTCGTTGACCGCAATCACTTCACCGCCGACCGGGGAGTAGATGTCGGAAGCGGCCTTCACCGACTCGACAACACCCGCCGCATCACCGGCAGCAAACACCTTGCCGACTTCAGTCAGCTCGACAAACACCACGTCGCCCAGCGCTTGCTGTGCGTGATCACTGATGCCCACGGTGACGGTGCCGTCGGCTTCCAGGCGCGCCCATTCATGACTTTCGGCAAAACGCAGGTCGGCGGGGATATTGCTCATGCTCGGTGTCCTCAAGAAATTGTCAGCGGTCGTGCCCGCCGGAAAAGGTTAGATCAAGGTTTTGCCGTGACGGACGAAGGTCGGTTTGACCACTCGCACCGGATACCACTTGCCACGGATTTCCACTTCGGCGCGGTCGGCAGTCGCCATCGGTACACGCGCCAGGGCAATCGACTTGCTAAGCGTAGGAGAGAAACTACCACTGGTGATCTCCCCTTCGCCAACATCAGCGATACGAACCACCTGATGCGCACGCAAAACCCCGCGTTCCTCGAGCACCAGACCCACCAGTTTGTGCTGCACGCCGGCGGTTTTTTCCGCTTCCAGCGCATTGCGACCGATGAACCGGCGCGTGGCCGGTTCCCAGGCGATACTCCAGGCCATGTTCGAGGCCAGCGGCGAAACGTCCTGATGGATGTCCTGACCGTAGAGGTTCATCCCCGCTTCCACCCGCAAGGTATCGCGAGCGCCGAGGCCAATGGGAGAAATGCCGGCGCCCACCAGATCGTTGAAGAATCCGGGGGCCTGATCGGCCGGCAGGGCAATTTCCAGACCGTCCTCGCCGGTGTAACCGGTGCGTGCAATGAACCAGTCGCCATCGACCTGACCTTCGAACGGCTTGAGCATCTGGATCAGATTGGCGCGGGACTGGGTTACCAGCTCGGCAATCTTGTGTCGGGCATGGGGGCCTTGAATGGCAAGCATCGCCAGATCCGTGCGCTCGCGCAGTTGCACGTCGAAGCCGGTGAGATGAGCCTGCATCCACGCCAGATCCTGATCGCGTGTCGAGGCGTTGACCACCAGTCGGTAACCGTCCTCGAGGCGATAGACGATCATGTCGTCGACGATGCCCCCGCGCTCGTTGAGCATGGTGCTGTACAACGCACGGCCGGGGCTGTGCAGGCGTTCGACGTCATTGGCCAGCAAATGCTGGAGCCAGGCCTTGGCCTGGTTACCGGCGACATCGATCACGGTCATGTGGGATACATCGAACACCCCGCAATCGCGGCGCACCTCGTGGTGCTCCTCGACCTGCGAGCCGTAATGCAGTGGCATGTCCCAACCGCCAAAATCGACCATCTTCGCGCCGAGGGCGAGGTGCAGGTCATACAGAGGCGTACGCTGTCCCATGGGTTTCTCCTTCCGGGCGTGGCGAAGGTGCGGAGCGCTGCTGCACGGTTTGAAAGCCCCGAAAGAGAAGGCTTTCAGCCGATTTCAGCGACAGGGTCTGTCAGACGGACCGCACCGAATGCCGCGCATTGTAGCCGCATGATTCAGGACTGACGACTAAGTGTTTCTGTGCGCCGAGCGGCGGATAAGTCCGATGACCGGCAACAAGCCGACCAGCACCAGGGTCAGCGCCGGCAACGACGCCCTCGCCCATTCGCCTTCGCTGGTCATCTCGAAGATGCGCACGGCCAGCGTGTCCCAGCCGAACGGGCGCATCAGCAGGGTGGCGGGCATTTCCTTGAGCACGTCGACGAACACCAGCAACGCGGCGCTGAGGGTGCCGGGCAGCAGCAACGGCAGATACACTTTGAAAAACAGTCGCGGCCCACTGACACCCAGGCTACGTGCCGCTTCAGGCAAAGAAGGCCGTATACGCGCCAGACCGCTTTCCAGTGGCCCGTAGGCCACCGCCACGAAGCGCACCAGATAAGCCATCAGCAACGCCGCCAGACTGCCCAGCAGCAACGGCTTGCCCGCACCGCCGAGCCAGCCGGACAGTGGAATCACCAGTTCGCGATCCAGATAACTGAACGCCAGCATGATCGACACCGCCAGCACCGAGCCCGGCAACGCGTAGCCGAGGTTGGCCAGACTGACGCCGGAACGGATTGCCGGAGTCGGTGCCAGTCGCCGGGCGAATGCCAGCAACATCGCCACACTGACCGTGATCAACGCCGCCATGCCGCCCAGATACAGGGTGTGCAGAATCAGCCCGGCGTAGCGCTCATCCAGATCGAAACGCCCGCGCTGCCAGAACCACACCACCAGTTGCAGCACCGGGATGACAAACGCACAGGCGAACACCAGACCGCACCAGCCGGTTGCCGCCCAGGCCTTGGGCCCGCGCAGGTGATACAGCGCCTTCACCCGCGGCCGCTCGTTGCTCGCCCGATTGGCGCCCCGGGCGCGACGTTCGCCGTACAGCACCAGCATCACCACCAGCAGCAACAGGCTGGCCAGTTGCGCGGCGCTCGACAGACTGAAGAAGCCATACCAGGTCTTGTAGATCGCGGTGGTGAAGGTGTCGAAGTTGAACACCGAGACCGCGCCGAAATCTGCCAGGGTTTCCATCAACGCCAGCGCCACACCGGCACCGATGGCCGGCCGCGCCATCGGCAATGCCACCCGCCAGAACGCCTGCCACGGCGACTGGCCGAGCACCCGCGCCGCTTCCATCAGGCCTTTGCCTTGAGCAAGAAACGCAGTGCGGGCCAGCAGGTAAACGTAGGGGTAGAACACCAGCACCAGCACCAGAATCACTCCACCGGTGGAGCGCACCCGTGGCAGACGCAGACCGGTGCCAAACCATTCTCGCAGCAGGCTTTGCACGGGACCGGCGAAGTCCAGCAGGCCGACGAACACGAACGCCAGCACGTACGCCGGGATCGCGAACGGCAGCATCAGCGCCCAGTCGAGCCAGCGCCGGCCGGGGAATTCGCAGAGGCTGGTGAGCCAGGCGAGGCTGACACCCAACAGGGTCACGCCGATGCCAACGCCGAGGATCAGCGTCAGGGTGTTGCCCAGCAGGCGTGGCATCTGGGTTTCCCACAGGTGCGACCAGATCTGCTGGTCGATGGTCTGCCATGACAGCAGGAGGACGCTGAGAGGGAGCAGCACCAACGCGGCGATGGCGAAGACGATGGGGTACCAGCGGCGCTGGGCGGGGTGGGCCACTTTTAGAACTCTGGAGGGATGTAGGTGTTCTTGGTTTTTTTGTTTCAGGTCAGGATTGTCGCCCTCACCCTAACCCTCTCCCAGGGGGAGAGGGGACTGACCGTGGTGATCTTTCGAGTTACGCCGACCTGATAAATCGAGCCAAACTCAAGTTTCGAAAACAACCCAAATCGGCTCCCTCTCCCCCTGGGAGAGGGCTGGGGTGAGGGGCTGGATCTTGAAGTAGTCGATGAACTTCCCGAGAACTCAGTTCCAACCCGCCCGATCCATCATCCGGATCGCTTCAGCCTGTCGCTTGCCCGCCACTTCAACCGGCAGCGTATCAGCCACAAACTGTCCCCACGCCGCCACTTCTTCCGAAGGCTTTACCGCCGGATTCGCCGGGAATTCCTGGTTCACGTCAGCGAAGATCTTCTGCGCCTCAGGCGTGGTCATCCACTCCACCAGCGCCTTGGCTGCTTCAGGGTGCGGTGCATGTTTAGTCAGGCCGATGCCCGACAGGTTGACGTGCACACCGCGATCCGCCTGGTTCGGCCAGAACAGTTTCACCGGCAGATCCGGCTTCTGCTTGTGCAGGCGACCGTAGTAGTAGGTGTTGACGATGCCGACGTCGCACTGGCCGGCGTTGATCGCTTCCAGTACCGCGACGTCGTCGGAGAACACATCGGTGGACAGGTTGTTGACCCATCCCTTGAGGATTTTCTCGGTCTTCTCGGCACCGTGGACTTCGATCATGGTGGCGGTCAGCGACTGGTTGTAGACCTTCTTCGCCGTGCGCAGGCACAGGCGGCCTTCCCAGTTCTTGTCGGCCAGCGCTTCGTAGGTGGTCAGTTCGCCCGGTTTCACACGCTCAGTGGAATAGGCGATGGTCCGTGCGCGCAGGCTCAGACCGGTCCAGGCGTGGCTGGACGAGCGATATTGCAGGGGAATGTTGGCGTCGATGGTTTTCGAGGTGAACGGCTGGAGAATGCCCATCTGTTCGGCCTGCCAGAGGTTGCCGGCATCGACGGTCAGCAGCAGGTCGGCGGTGGCGTTCTCGCCTTCGGCCTTGATCCGCTGCATCAGCGGCGCTTCCTTGTCGGTGATGAACTTGATCTTCACCCCGGTCTTGGCGGTGTAGGCATCGAACACCGGTTTGATCAGCTCATCGATGCGCGACGAGTAGACCACCACCTCTTCGGCGGCCTGGGCAGCGGTGCTGCCAATCAGGGTCAGGGCCAGTGCGGTCAGAACACGCTTGGATGCCAACATGGGAGTGATCTCTCGGTCGGGGAAAAGTGGTCCAAATGATAAGGACTCACATTTACCAGCTCAATCGATCACTTTCCCAAGGAGTTACCAGATGTTGCACGATATTCGTCAGACCTTGGCAAGCGCCGGCAAGTCCCCGGTCAGCCCCAACGCTTCACGCACAAACAGCGCTTTGGCCTCGGGCATCTGCTCGACGATTTTCAGCCCGGTGTTGCGCAACCAGCGCAGCGGCAGCGGATCGGCCTGGAACAACCGCTCGAAGCCTTCCATCGCCGCCATCAGCGCCAGGTTGTGCGGCATGCGCCGACGCTCGTAGCGGCTCAGCACTTTCACATCCGCCAGGCGTTCACCACGTTCGTTGGCTTGCAGCAGCACTTCGGCCAATACAGCGGCATCGAGGAAGCCAAGGTTCACGCCCTGCCCCGCCAGCGGGTGAATGGTGTGCGCCGCATCGCCGATCAGCGCCAGGCCTTCGGCCACGTAACGCTTGGCGTGACGTTGACGCAGCGGCACGCACAGCCGCGGGTCGGCGCTGATGACGTCGCCGAGGCAACCTTCGAAGGCACGCTCCAGTTCACGGCAGAAATCCGCTTCATCCAGCACCATCAGTCGCTCGGCTTCGCTCGGCGTGGTCGACCAGACGATCGAGCACCAGTCCTGCTGACCGTCACGCTCCAGCGGCAGAAACGCCAATGGTCCGTGATCGGTGAAACGCTGCCATGCGGTCATGCGGTGTGGTTTGCTGCTGCGCACGCTGGTGACGATGGCGTGGTGCAGGTAATCCCACTCGCGAGTGGCGACGCCAGTCAGACGGCGCACGGCAGAATTGGCGCCATCTGCCGCGATCACCAGCGGCGCGCGCAGGGTTCGACCGTCGGCCAGGGTCAGCAGCCAGTCGTCACCGGAGCGGCGCATCTGCTCCAGCCGCGCATTGGCCAGCAGGCCCAGATCGCAATCGTGCAGACGGTCGAGCAAGGCATCCTGTACCACGCGGTTTTCGACAATGTGGCCGAGCACCTCGGCGTGCACGCTGCTGGCCGAAAAGTGGATCTGCCCGGTGCCGCTGCCGTCCCAGACGTGCATGTCGGTGTAAGGACTGCTGCGACGGTTGACGATGCCGTCCCATACGCCGAGGCGATCGAGGATCCGCTGACTGGCCGCCGACAGCGCACTGACTCGCGGCTCGAACGGCGCATCGTCATCGAAGGGTTTGACGCTCAGCGGGCTGCCGTCGAGCAGCAGCACTTCCAGCCCGCTGCCCTGCAACGCCAGCGCCAGGGCGCTGCCGACCATTCCGGCTCCGACAATCAGCACATCTGCGCGCATTTCCATGCTTTAAGCCTGTCTCGCTTGCGGCTTGAGCCGCACGTAAAGGGTTTTACCGACCCGCGCCACCAGGTTGCCGGCGCCGTCATGAATGTCGACCTGCAACTGCGGCAGGTATTTCTCGCCACTGGCGGTCTGCCGACGGATCTCGTCGAGCAGGGTGTCGTCGATGTTGAACCGGGCGAACACCGGGCCTTTGCCCGGCGCAATGAAGTCAATGTCCGCTGCCTTGTCCCAGACGATGTACTTCGACCCGAGGTTCTCCATGAGCATCAACATGAAGAACGGATCGACCATCGAATACAGACTGCCGCCGAACTGGGTGCCGACGTAATTGCGGTTGTACCAACCCAGGCCCATCGAGACCTGGATGTCACGAAAGTCATCGCTGATGTGCTTCACCCGGACCCCGGCGCCGAAGTACGGCGGGTAGAACGTCATGATCCAGCGCATCAGCCGCGCCTTGCCAAACTGTCTGATCAGCCACTCACGCATCCGGCCGCGTCCCCAGCCCCATGGCCTGACGGGCGAACCAGCGTTTGGCCGGCGGCAGCAGATCGAGGCCGAGCAGGCCGATGTTGCGCCCCAGCGACACCAGCGGCTGAGTGCTGCCGAACAGGCGCGTCACCTGATCGGAGAAACCTACGGTGAGGTCCTGATCGAGGCGCTGGCGCTCGCGATAGGCCTGCAGCGTGGCGAAATCTCCCAGCGGTTTGTCGCTGGCCAGCAGCGCGGCAGCCAACGCATCGGCATCGCGCAGGGACAGGTTGAAACCCTGACCGGCAATCGGATGCAGGCTGTGGGCGGCGTTGCCGAGTACGGCGAGGTGCGAACGCACCTGCTCTTCGGCTTCCACCAGCGACAGCGGGTACAGATGCCGCGCGCCGACCTGCTTCAAAGTGCCGAGACGGTAACCAAACACGCCTTGCAGCTCGCTGAGGAAATCACGATCACTCAGGTCTGCCAGACGTTGCGCGTCCATGCCCAGACGGGTCCAGACCAGCGCGCAGCGGTTTTCCGGCAGCGGCAGCAGCGCCATCGGGCCTTCGTCGGTGAAGCGCTCGAAGGCCATGCCGTTGTGCGCTTCACTCGGGGTGATGTTGGCGATCAGCGCGCTCTGGTTGTACGGGCGCTTGCGCACGTTGATGCCAAGTTGTTCGCGAAGGCCGGAACGGCCGCCATCGGCGAGCACCGCCAGATCGCATTCGACCGTGGTCTCATCGTTGAGGGTCAGGCGATAGCCGTCCGGCAGCGGCTCCATACGGATGACTTCCGCCGGGCAGCGCCAACTGATCACGTCTTTGTCGAGGTGTTGCCACAGGCTGTGGCCGAGCCAGGCGTTTTCCACGACATAGCCGAGCGCCGGGACGCCCTCTTCCATCGCCGACAGTCGGGCGGTGGAAAAACGTCCACGGTCGGACACATGAATCTGCTTGATCGGCTCGGCGCGGCGGGAGATTTCCTGCCACACGCCCAGCCGCTGATAGATCTGCCGCGAGCCGAAGGACAGCGCCGACGAACGTGCGTCGTAGCTCGGCTGCCAGCTGTCGCCGGGGGCGAACGGTTCGATCAGCACGATCTTCCAGCCCCGGGCCTTGGCCCCGGCCTGCAAGGCCAACGCCAGACTGGCACCGACCAGACCGCCACCGATGATTGCCAGATTGACCCGACTCATGCCGCGTGTGTCCGTGCTTGCGCCATCAGGGCTTCGATCTCGGCGACGGTTTTCGGCACACCGCCGGTCAGGATTTCACAACCGCTCTTGGTCACTACCACGTCGTCCTCGATGCGCACGCCAATGCCGCGCCATTTCTTCGCTACGTTCTGATTGTCCGGGGCGATGTAGATGCCCGGCTCCACGGTCAGCGCCATGCCGACTTCCAGCACCCGCCATTCGCCGCCGACCCTGTACTCGCCGACGTCATGCACATCCATGCCCAGCCAGTGGCCGGCGCGGTGCATGTAAAACACCTTGTAGGCCTCGGAGGCGATCAACTCGTCCACCTCGCCCTGCAACAACCCCAGCTGCACCAGCCCGGTGGTGATGACCCGAACAGTCGCTTCGTGCGCCTGGTTCCAGTGCTTGTTCGGGGCGATTTCGGCGAACGCGGCTTCCTGGGAGGCCAACACCAATTCGTAGATCGCTTTCTGCTCGGCGGAAAACTTGCCGTTGACCGGCCACGTCCGCGTAATGTCGCTGGCGTAGCAGTCGATTTCGCAACCGGCGTCGATCAGCACCAGGTCACCATCCTTGAGCAGCGCGTCATTCTGCTGGTAATGCAGGATGCAGCTGTTGCGCCCGGCAGCGACGATCGAGCCATAAGCCGGCATCTTCGCCCCGCCCTTGCGGAACTCGTAATCCAGCTCGGCTTCGAGGCTGTATTCGTAGAGGCCGGCACGGCTGGCCTGCATTGCCCGAATGTGGGCCTGAGCGGAAATCCGCGCCGCTTCGCGCATCACCTTCACTTCTGCCGCCGATTTATACAGGCGCATGTCGTGCAGCAGGTGATCCAGGGCAACGAATTCGTTCGGCGGCTGGGCACCGAGGTGCGCCTTGGAGCGGATCACGTTGATCCAGTCCATCAGGTGACGGTCGAATTCCGGGTTGCTGCCCATGGCCGAATACACCCGGTCGCGACCTTCGATCAGGCCCGGCAGGATGTCGTCGATATCAGTGATGGGGAACGCGTCGTCGGCGCCAAAGTCGCCAATTGCGCCTTCCTGGCCGGCGCGCAGGCCGTCCCAGAGTTCGCGTTCGGCATTGCGCTCACGGCAGAACAGTACGTATTCGCCGTGCTCGCGACCGGGCATCAGGACGATGACTGCCTGCGGCTCGGGGAAACCGCTCAGGTACTGGAAGTCGCTGTCCTGGCGGTAGACGTGCTCGACGTCACGGTTGCGAATGGCAACCGCGGCGGCGGGCAGGATGGCGATGCTGTTGGGTTCCATCTGCGCCATGAGTGCCTTGCGGCGACGGGCGTATTCCGCTTTCGGGATATGGATCATGGGCAGATGGCTTTCCCTGGCACGCGATCAGTGCAGCGACGGCTTGGCGGCTGGCGGCACGTCGGCTTTCTTGGTTTCGGAGAACAGCAGCAGCGGCGCTACACGCAGGTACTCCATGACTTCCATGTAGTCGCTTTCGCCGTCTTCGGATTCTTCCAGGGCATCTTGCACCTGGGAGATCGCTGCCAGATCCTGCAACACCTCGGTGGCCTCGGTGCTCAGCATGCTGCTGTCGCGGCAGTTCAGGCCGAAACCGGTGAGGAAACCCTGGCACCATTCGCCCAGTGCGGCGGCACGATCGGCCAGCGGCACATCGTCGGTCGGCAACAGCAGCACGACGGTCACGTCGTCGCCGGTGAGCTCGCCCTTGACCATTTCCTGCAGGCCGATGAGCGCGTTGCGAACGTTGTCCTGCGGCTCGCTTTCGAGCAGCTCGGCGGCGTCGATCAGCCATTCTTCGGCATTGAAGCCGGCACCGGCGCAGCTGCGGCCGAGCAGCAGGCCATGCAGTTCGGCAGGCGAGACGTTGTGACCGCTGGCAGTCAGCAGGGTGGCGAAGGCTTGGTACGGGGAATTCTGAATGGGCATGGGCAGCTAGGCGCCAGACGGCGCTATGTCTAGAATGAAGGCCTTGTATCCTACATCGACAGACTCGCCAAGACCATTAAAGGCTGTCCCCCAGCCAAACCCATCAGACCGAATCAGTGGACACAATGGAAGACACCGACCTGCAAGCGCTGATGGCCAGACTCGAACTGCTGATTACTCGGGTCGAGCAACTAAAGAGTCAAAACGCACTCTTACTAGCTCAGGAAAAGACCTGGCGCGAGGAACGCGCGCACCTCATTGAAAAAAACGAAATCGCCCGGCGTAAGGTCGAGTCGATGATTTCGCGCCTCAAGGCCCTGGAGCAAGACTCATGAGTTCAAGCAATAGCGTTACCGTGCAGATCCTCGACAAAGAATATTCGATCATCTGTCCCCAGGAAGAACGCAGCAATCTGGTCAGTGCCGCGCGTTACCTGGACGGCAAGATGCGCGAGATCCGCAGCAGCGGCAAAGTCATCGGCGCCGACCGCATCGCCGTGATGGCCGCGTTGAACATCACCCACGATCTCTTGCACAAAGAAGAGCGCCCGGACATCCAGGCCAGCGGCTCGACCCGTGAACAGGTGCGTGACTTGCTCGATCGTGTCGATCTGGTGCTGGCCGACGATCCGGACATCAGCAAGGGCTGATTCGCCAGGCCGCTTGAGGTATACTCGCCGCACTCCCTGGGGTGCTTGCCAGTTGACGATGTCCCTGAGCCGATTTGCACTACCCTGGGGGTTGCACGTTGGGCTGGTGTGCATGTCCGCCAGACGGAAAGCCTTAAAGCCTACTGCATCCTCCACCTTGAACTCTCGGGTTCAAGGGCTAAGTCGACAGCGGCTCATCCGGGGAGCCTGATTCGAATCCGATGCCGGTGCATGCCGGCATCGGATTTTTTATGCGTACGTTTTCGTCCCCACCCTGCCGAAGCCGACCATGACCGAACCCGCGCTGCTGCCCCGTCCCCAACTGCGCCGCCTGCTGCGCAAGGCCCGCCGCTCCCTGACACCAAGTCAGCAACGCGCGGCCGCCGAAGGTCTGTACAAACAACTCGCGCAGGACCCGCACTTTCGCCGGGCGAAACACATTTCCCTGTACCTGCCCACCGACGGCGAGATCGACCCGCGCCTGTTGCTGCGCGCCGCCCAGCGTCGCGGCAAGAAAACCTACCTGCCGGTGTTGAGTGCCTGGCCGCGGACCAAAATGGTCTTTCAGCAGATCCGCCCCGGCGAAAAGCTGCGGCCCAACCGTTTTCGTATTCTCGAACCTCGGGTCAATGTCGCCCGTCAGCGCAAGATCTGGGCACTGGATCTGGTGTTGTTGCCATTGGTAGGGTTTGACGATGTCGGCGGGCGACTGGGGATGGGCGGCGGATTCTACGACCGCAGCCTCGCGTACCTGGCTCGCCGCCAGAACTGGCGCAAGCCGACGCTGCTGGGGCTGGCCCATGAATGTCAGAAAGTCGAACGACTGGCGCAGGCCAGCTGGGATGTACCGTTGCAGGGAACGGTGACCGACAAGGCGTGGTATTTCGCAGGATAGACGCCGCGAGGGAATCAGCGGCGTCGGGAAGACGGGATCAGCGTTTGAACGCTGTCGACTGCTGTACTTGTTGCGCCACTTCAATCGGAGCATCGGCCTTGTTGGCCCACAGACTTTGCGCATAACCGGTGGTCACGACGCCAAGGCCGAACAAAATCACCAAAGTCCACAGCAAATCCGGTTTGCGTTTCATCGATTGCCCCCCTCAAGGCACATCATCACGATGACAGCAGCGGTTTCCATTCGTAGGCCGTGCAGCAGCGTCAAGCTTTAAAGGCCGGCATTTTGCGACAACGTGAACCTCTGCGCAAATGCTGGCGTCAACCGACTGTCGGTTTGTCATAAAATTGCCCGACAACCTGCCCAATGACCGTTTCAGGAGCAACCACCATGGCCTACTGGCTGATGAAATCCGAGCCCGACGAACTCTCGATCAAGGGTCTGGAAAAACTCGGCAAGGCGCGCTGGGACGGGGTGCGCAACTATCAGGCGCGCAATTTCCTGCGGGCCATGGCGGTGGGGGACGAGTTCTTTTTCTATCACTCCAGCTGCCCTGAGCCGGGCATTGCCGGAATCGGCAGGATCATCGAAGCCGCGTACCCGGATCCCACCGCACTGGAACCGGAGAGCCATTACTTCGACCCCAAAGCCACGCCGGAGAAAAACGCCTGGAGCGCGATCGATGTCGCCCATGCCGAGACGTTTGCCCGGGTGTTGAAGCTCGATTATCTGAAGCAGCAGACCGCGCTGGCCGAGATGCCACTGGTGCAGAAGGGCTCGCGGCTGTCGGTGATGCCGGTGACGGCCGAGCAGTGGGCGGCGGTGATCGCGTTGCGTTGATCGCTTCTTCGCAGGAGCCGGAAGCCGACTCCTGCGGGTCCAGCCTTACTGAATGATCAGGTTGTTGAACAGCAGATCTTCAACCACCGGCTTGCCGGTCTCGTCATTCATCACTTGCTGGGTCTGCTTCAAGGCTTCCTGACGCAGCTTTTCCTTGCCTTCGATGCTGCCCATCGCGTCGGTGGTCTGCTGAGTGAACAGCGCCACCAGTTGATTGCGGATCAGCGGCTCGTTGGCCTTGACCAGTTTGGTCGCCTCGTCGCCGGTCACCCGCAACGCCACGTCGGCCTTGTAGACCTTGAGCTTCGGCGTGCCGTCCAGCCCGTAGTTGCCCACGAACGGCGGGCTCAGGGTGATGTAGTTGACCTTCGGCGCCTCGCCTTCTTTGGCTTCTTCGGCCAGCGCTGCCACAGGCAGAGACAGGGCCAGCAACAACATGATCCACGCTTTCACAATTCGCTCCTTATCCGGTTTGCGGCCTAGCATAACGACCCGCCGCGCAAGCACAAGCTTATGGCGGACTATCAGGGCCGGGCATGCTCGTTGACCCGTTGACTGCCACACCTACACTTATCGGCCATCACTCCCAAAGGAATAGCCCTGATGAAAGCCGTGCTGTGCAAAGCCTTCGGCCCTGCCGAATCGCTGGTGCTGGAAGACGTCGCCAGTCCTGTCGCGAAGAAGAACGAAATCCTGCTGGACGTGCACGCCGCCGGGGTCAACTTCCCGGACACGCTGATCATCGAGGGCAAGTACCAGTTCAAGCCGCCCTTCCCGTTTTCCCCGGGTGGCGAAGCGGCTGGCGTGGTCCGCGAAGTCGGTGAAAAGATCAGTCACCTCAAGATTGGTGACCGGGTCATGGCCCTGACCGGCTGGGGCAGCTTTGCCGAGCAGGTCGCCGTGCCGGGCTATAACGTGCTGCCGATTCCACCGTCGATGGATTTCAACACCGCCGCCGCGTTCAGCATGACCTATGGCACCTCGATGCACGCGCTCAAGCAGCGCGGCAACCTGCAACCGGGGGAAACCCTGCTGGTACTCGGTGCCTCCGGAGGTGTCGGCCTGGCCGCCGTGGAGATCGGCAAAGCCATGGGCGCCCGGGTCATCGCCGCCGCCAGCAGCGCCGAAAAACTCGCCGTGGCCAAGGCCGCTGGCGCCGACGAGCTGATCAACTACAGCGAAACCAGCCTCAAGGACGAAATCAAGCGCCTGACCGACGGCCAGGGCGCCGACGTGATCTACGATCCGGTCGGCGGCGACCTGTTCGACCAGGCCATCCGCGCCATCGCCTGGAACGGCCGCCTGCTGGTGGTCGGCTTCGCCAGCGGACGCATCCCCGAACTGCCGGTCAACCTCGCCCTGCTCAAGGGCGCGGCCGTGCTCGGCGTGTTCTGGGGCTCCTTCGCGCAGCGTCAGCCACAGGACAACGCGGCGAACTTCCAGCAACTGTTTGGCTGGTTCGCCGAGGGCAAGCTGAAGCCGCTGGTGTCGCAGGTCTATCCGCTGAGTGAGGCGGCACAGGCGATCAATGATCTTGGACAGCGCAAGGCTGTGGGCAAGGTTGTGGTGCAGGTGCGCTGAGACAACCCGAAGGGCGCCTGGAAAGCGCCCTCACTCACTACCTGCATTCAACAGTCAATTACCGCCCACAAAAAACGAAACATATATGTACCGCACTTGCTGGATGCTCTCCCATTTATTGTGCCAAAACAAAACATGGAGAGTTATTTATGCAAAGACCACCTCCGCATGACATCGGCCCGATTTATATTGGCGACCAACCAAAGCCGATAGACGCAGTACATATCAAACGACCACCACAGGATTATTCCTTAAGTCCACACGACAGGGCACTGAGCATAGTTCGCCAGCCTTATTTAGCGCAGCGATATGACAGCGCCAAATATTTTAATGCGGTACTTAAACTAGATCTGGTTACCACAGCCGAAAAGCTAAAACCCATAATAGAAGAGGAATACAGAGTCACCATTCAGTCGCTCCCCCGGGCATTGGATCACGAAGTATCCAACATAACAAAAAACCACCATACAGCCAGTTCACCTCACTCCATAGAGTCGAAGAAACATGAGAAATACATTGTAGATTTACTGACACTTGGAAAAGATGCCGAACGCAAAAGCGTTATCAATCAAGCTAATGCATTTTACGGTAGCGACCCATTAGCCAGATCCATGCATGACTTGCTCGCATCGATCGAACGAGTCCCCAAGCAACGACCTTCCCATGTTTTTCAGGCTTGGAGCACTTCCTACGCGGCCGCTTACTCGGCATTGGTTTTATCTGAATCCATTCGATTGTTAACTGAGAAGTCCAACCAACTCTCCACCACAATTGCAGTGTTGGAATCTCAGCAGGCTGCAGCCCGACAAGCAGAGATCGCGGCCAGAGCCGCTGCGGAACAACGCGCCGCGCAAGCTCAGGCAGCACAAGAAACAGCAATAATCAAACGAGAGAAAGCACAAGCCGAGGCTGAGCACGCGGCCAAGATCGCAGCCCAGATCGCGCAAGCTGAACTAGAAGCCAGAGAAGACGCACTGCAGGAAGCGAGAAAAAAGGAAGCCAGGCAACGTAAAGCAGCACAGCAAGCCGATCGGAGAAGAAAACAGGTCGAAGCTTCGATCGTTGCAGCTGAGTTTGATTCGAAGCTGCGTCAACTCTCTCAAAACCGACCAGAAGGCATCGATGAGAAACTGCGTTGGACAAAAGACCGTTATCAAGCGCTCCATGCCGCATACCTCACAGTGTCCAAAGCGGAAAGAGAGGTCGGTGGCTACTACAAGACCCCGGGAAGCGAAAAACGTTGGAGCGCATTGAATAACGCTAAAGAAGAAATCAAGGCGTTAACTCGCCAGAAACACAAAATCGATAAAGTACAAATACCCTTGATTGACGGCACGAGTGCTGCCGTTCGACCACTTGTCATCACCGCAGACGGCCTGATTTCCGGGTATGAAGGCTCACCTTTCTCACTCGCTGAAGCACTCGGTTCCCTGAATGACCTACGCACGACCCTCACCAGCGGGCCAATCGGCGTCTTTCTGGCTTCAATTTTCTACACTCCGACACTTGGTAACGGCGAGCTACAGCGCAATCCCTTGGTAGTCACCATACCGCTGTCTCAGTTTTATCCCGAGCGTGAATACTCCCCATCTGGAACACCTGCTCTCCTCTACTGGCTGCGGCACCGCGTAGTGGCATCCGCCCGAGGAGAACACACACGACTCTATCTTGAGTCGCCCAAAAGCCGCTTTGGAGTGCGGGTCAGGCAAGCCAGTTTTGACCCCCAAACAAAACGTTACACGTTTACTACCGAGGGCTTGATCCCGATTACGCTGAGCTGGACGCCTGATTCACCGCCAGGTGATGAGTTATTGAACAGCACCGATCTGCCGGCTACCGACTCCGGTATCCGAATTTATCCCGGAGCGAGAGTCACACAAATCGAGGGGCGAGTAGACGAACACCCCTCCTGCGACTTTGACGATCCTGATGATTACATCCTGGAGTTTCCGATAGAGTCGGGGATCGAACCCATCTACATAATGGCCACTCGCGGCGGCCCGCATTATGAACCAGGTACGGCGACAGGCGAAGGACAGGTGGTTGGAGAAAACTGGTTGGGTAACGCGACACAACCAGGTGGCTCGCCGGTTCCTGCCCAGATCGCCGATCAGTTGCGTGGCCAGGAGTTCAGGAGTTTTGATAGATTCAGGGAAAGCTTCTGGAAAGCGGTTGCGGCGGATGAATTGCTACGGCGGCAGTTCGGTAAAGTCGATTTGGAGCAAATGGCCAATGGCGCAGCTCCTTATGCGGAACCTTGGGACACCGTCGGCAGCAGAGAAAAAATTGAAATTCACCACAAGCACCGAATCGCTGATGGCGGAGAAGTATACGGTCTGGAAAACCTGAGGATCCTAACTCCAAAAGCGCACATAGAACTGCATAAAGAAGGTACTCCACAATGAATTTCAAAGATAAGTTAGAGGATTACACTGAGGCAGAATTCTTAATTTTTTTAAGAGGTTTTTTCGAGAACGACAGTGGACTTTCGGGTGATGCCTACAGTGAGTACTCCTCTAAGCGGATGCGACATTTTGAAAAAGTAACAGAACACCCAAGGAAACGGCTGGTTTTAACTCGCCCAATAGGGCGCGAAGATAGCCCAGAGGGAGCGCTTGAAGAAATCAAGGAGTGGCGCCTGGCAAACGGCAAACCTGGCTTTAAACCAGAGTAATAAAAAATAGCGCCACACACTGTGGCGCTGTCTAGCTACAAATCAAAGTAACTCTCGAATCTCCACAGGCAGCAGACTCATAAACTCTTGTGCCGGGTTCTCTCGACAACTTCTTACGATCATCGGAACTCGCTTGTTCATCTTCGCAATCATCGCCAAACGTTCCTCATCCGACAATTGACGCCTGTTGATTGAATTTGAAAGATAAGCCCGCGTATACACAAAAATTTCCGAATCTACCCAATCGAACTCACTCATATTTCCAAGGCTATCGGTCACGGCCCGGCATTTAACTGCTTTCAGCCATTGGTTGATATGAAGTGGCTGTTCATCGAGGTGAAAAATCATTGGTGCGACGATTTCCTGCTCCTCAGGTTTCTCACCTTCAACCACCCAGGGTTTGAACCGCCACTGCATTATCGCGACTCGAACCGCTTCGGCCAGGTCAGGGTGAGTGCTTTCCCGAATCGTGATGTCGCCGACCGAGCCATCCGCCCTGACGATAAAACTGACCTTCACCTCCCCCGTGATGCCCGCCCGTTGCAGCATTCGAGGATAGACCGGTTTGGGATTGTTTTCCGGGATCAAAAACTTCTCGGAGGCCAGCGCAGAACCTCCGACCACCATAAACAGCCAAGCAAAAAACCACCGCATGGTCCCGCCCCCTTACTTGTGATTCACCCTATTCGGCAACATCACAAAGGTTACGGAGTGATGATTTTCAATTGAATGGCGCAGCTTCTGCGTTGAATGCAGGACATTGCCTAAAAGGTGAGGGGAAACCGGGCGAAAACGCCGCGCGAACGTCCATAGGTAATTTTTCTGACAGATTAGTTTCCCTGGTTGCCGTCCTCAGCATCACCCGGCAACAGGTGCTCCAGAACCTTCCGGCTATCAGCCTTGATGATCCGGCCCTTGTCATCGAAGCGCAGCACGAGCATCCAGTCGTACACCTCGTCCGGCCATTTTTTCTGGCCCATCAGGGCCGTGCTGTCGCCACCGAACGCGCTAATCAGCTTGTTGATGCGCCCGTGATGCCAGGCGATCAGGATGACCGGCGCCTGATTGCTCTTGCGCAACAGCTTGACCAGTTCATGCACGTCGCCGTTGATGTAAGGCTGCTCGATAGACAGGTTCAGACGCTCGGCCAGCGGCGTCAGGGTCAAACGTGAGCGGGAGCTCTCGGGACTGTCGCCGGCGGCAATCAGCCGTTCCGGAGTCAGTGTCTGGCCATCGAGCTTCAATGGATTGAAGTAGTCGGCATAGGCGCGAGCTCGCTCTTCGCCCCGGACATTGAGCACCGATCCTTCAGTCGGCTTTTCCGCATGGCGGATGATCAGCACCGTGGCATTGCGCAAACCGGACCGGGCCGGGTGATCGGCGTAAATCAATCCCAGCACCGCAACGGCGATAACCGCCGCCGCCAATAATCGGCGCATGAGCATGCGAACCTTCAAAGCCATCATTCATCTCTGCTGATCAGTCGATCGACGGATCGCGAGTCTAAGCCAGCCCATGTTCATAAGTGGTGAAAACGCCCTGTTCTTACAGCAGAGCGACAGGTTCGTAAAAGAACGTGCGACTTCCAACATTTTCCGCTGTTTTGCCGATGCGAACCGGTGCTATTTTCGGTAACGAAACTGTAACATTCGCATCCGCAGTCAAAACAAGAAATCTGGAGCTCTTGAATGTTTGCTTTCTTTCGACCTGCCGCACATCAGGCTCCATTGCCTGAAGAAAAAATAGACAGTACCTACCGACGCCTGCGCTGGCAGATCTTCGCCGGTATCTTCTTTGGCTACGCGGGTTACTACCTGCTGCGCAAAAACTTCTCCCTGGCCATGCCGTACCTGATCGACGAGGGTTACACCCGCGGCGAACTGGGTCTGGCGATGTCGGCCATCGCGATTGCCTACGGTCTGTCCAAGTTCCTCATGGGCCTGGTCTCCGACCGTTCCAACCCGCGCTACTTCCTGCCGTTCGGCCTGCTGGTCTCGGCGGGGGTGATGTTCATTTTCGGTTTCGCACCTTGGGCAACGTCCAGCGTGACCATGATGTTCATCCTGCTGTTCATCAACGGCTGGGCCCAGGGCATGGGCTGGCCGCCGAGCGGACGGACCATGGTGCACTGGTGGTCGCAGAAGGAGCGCGGCGGCGTGGTGTCCGTGTGGAACGTGGCGCACAACGTCGGCGGCGGCCTGATCGGCCCGCTGTTCCTGATCGGCATGGGCCTGTTCAACGACTGGCACGCGGCGTTCTATGTACCGGCGGCGGTAGCCCTGGCGGTGGCGGCATTTGCCTTCATTACCATGCGTGACACCCCGCAATCGGTTGGCCTGCCGCCGATCGAGAAGTACAAGAACGACTACCCGGAAGGCTACGACGCCAGCCACGAAGACGAATTCAGCGCCAAGGAAATCTTCGTCAAATACGTGCTGCGCAACAAAATGCTCTGGTACATCGCCCTGGCCAACGTCTTCGTCTACCTGCTGCGCTACGGCGTACTGGACTGGGCGCCGACCTACCTCAAGGAAGCCAAGCACTTCGACGTCGACAAGACTTCGTGGGCGTATTTCTTCTATGAGTGGGCGGGCATTCCGGGCACGCTGCTGTGCGGCTGGATGTCGGACAAGATCTTCCGTGGCAACCGTGGCCTGACCGGCATGGTGTTCATGGCCCTGGTGACCGTGGCGACCCTGGTTTACTGGCTGAACCCGGCCGGCAACCCGACCATCGACATGATCGCGCTGTTCTCCATCGGCTTCCTGATCTACGGCCCGGTGATGCTGATCGGCCTGCAGGCGCTGGAACTGGCACCGAAGAAAGCCGCCGGCACTGCCGCAGGCTTCACCGGTCTGTTCGGTTACCTGGGTGGTTCGGTCGCGGCCAGTGCAGCGATGGGCTACACCGTGGACCATTTCGGTTGGGATGGCGGTTTCGTGCTGCTGGTGGGCGCTTGCCTGCTGTCGATGGCCTTCCTGGCCCCGACCCTGTGGCACAAGCAAGTCGCCAGTCAGAGCCGCGAAGCAGTCGCCTGATCGGCTTTTGACTTGCAGCGCTTGAGCCGCGCCTCCAGATTCCGGTCTGGCATGGCGTGGCTGCGCAGGGCGTGAGCGGTCTGCTCGACATAATCGCGAGTGGTGCCGTAACGCCCGCAAGCGCTTTCGAACACCTGGCTCAGCACATGATCCGGCAGATTGCCGGCATAGCTGGGCAGGTGTCGCTCCAACACGAATCCCAAGGCCTGCACCTGACTGCCATCTTCGAGACGGCAGTTGAGCCAGTGTGGGCGATAGGACGGGAACGGCATTTCGCGTTTCCACAGCGCGTACAGCGCACTGTCCAGGTTGTCTTCCGGCAACCGGTAGGCGAAGCCGCTGCACGAACCGCCGCGATCCAGACCGAACACCAGCCCCGGCATTTCCGGCGTACCGCGATGTTCGTGGGACCACAGGTACAAGCCGCGATGGTAGCCATGCACCCGTCCGCGAACCCGCTCCACCGCCGAACACTCCGGCCGCCAGATCAGCGAACCATACGCGAACAGCCACACCGGCCCGCCCTTGTGGCGTGCCATGGTCGATTGCATGGAAGCGAGAAGTTGTTCGTGAGTCAGCTGCGGCCCCAGATCGAGCCGCGGAGGGTAAGCCAGATTCAGAAAAGCAGATTCTATGGCTGTCATGACGGAAGTGTTCGGCCCCGCAAGTATTACAAGATGTAAGCACAATTCGCTTGATAGAACATATAGCAGTAACTGTAAAACGAAAAGTGCTAAAGGATGTATGACACCTTTGATAGCGCTAATTCGGGGTTATCCGCGAGGGCTATCTTGTTTGATATAGCCTAATACCATGGCGCAAATATCTTAAATACCCGAATGAAATATCGTTAAGCCCTCGCTTCGTTCAGGATTCGTTCATGAAGTCCCGGGATTTTTCCTACTAAAATTTCGGACTTCCCATATTTACCGTCGCTGATCGCCTGCGTAAAACGGCTTTCCTCTGGCGCAAGCCAACCCGTTCAACCGAGGCTGCACGATGAACATACCGAGGCTTTTGGCCGCACTGTTATTGGTTCAGACCGGCCAGGCACTGGCCACGGATGACTCCCAGGAAGACAAAGGTTTCTGGTACGCACAAACCAGTGTCTACACCAAACATTACTCACCCGACCCCGAACACAATAATCATCAGGACTTGATCGGCATTGAACGCAATCAAGCTTCCGGCTGGGTATTTGGCGGGGCAACTTTCCGCAACTCGTTCAGCCAGCGCTCCAATTACGCCTATGCCGGCAAACGCTTTGAGAGCGCCGATTATCCGGTGTACGTGAAACTCACGGGCGGGTTGCTGCAGGGCTATCGGGGTGACTACAAGGACAAGATCCCGCTCAATCACTTCGGCGTTGCGCCGGTGATCATTCCGTCGATTGGCACCCACTATGGCCCGCTGGGCGCCGAGTTGGTGTTTCTCGGCGCCAATGCGGCCATGGTGACGACGGGCGTACGCTTCTAAAGCGACTCAGGCAGGCTCAATCGTGCGACTCAATTCGCGCGGCTCAAGAGCGCGGCGCATACGCAAACACGTCGGCGCGCATCTGGTGGGCATCCATCCCGGCTTCCACCAGCGCATCCAGGGTGCCGTAGACCATCGCCGGCGAGCCACTGGCGTAGACGTGCAGGGATTTCAGATCCGGGAAGTCCTCGCACACCGCCTCATGCAACATTCCGCAGCGCCCTTCCCAGCCGCACTGATCGCTGACGACCTTGTGCAGGAACAGGTTGGGCAGCTTCAGCCATTCGTCCCAATGCTCGATTTCATAGAAATCTTCCGGACGACGCACGCCCCAGTACAAATGCACCGGATGCTTGAAGCCGTTGGCCCGGCAATGTTCGATCAGGCTGTGGATCTGGCCCATGCCGGTGCCGGCTGCGATCAGCACCAGCGGCCCGTCCGGCAATTCCGCGAGATGGGTGTCGCCGAACGGCAGTTCGACCCGCACCATCGAATTGCGCTGCAGTTGCTCGATCAAGCTCAGGGCACTGGCTTCGCGGGCCAGGACGTGGATTTCCAAATCTCGACCGCCGTGGGGCGCCGAGGCCATGGAAAAGGCTGATTTCTCGCCGCTCTCGCGTTCGATCATCAGGTACTGACCGGCGTGATAACGCGGCGGCTTGCCGGCCGGCGCCCGCAGTCGCACGCGCCAGGTATCGCCACCGACGTCCCGGCATTCGATGACCTGACACGACAGGCTGCGCACCGGCAGTTCTCCCAGCGCAAGCACGCCATCCCACAGCAGGATGCAGTCTTCCAGCGGCTGCGCTATGCAAGTGTAGAACTCGCCGTGGTCATGCACTTTGCCGGCCTGTTCGACCCGGCCTTCCACCAGCAGCGCCGCGCATACATGACAATTGCCGTTGCGGCAACTTTGCGGGCATTCGTAGCCCAGGCGCCGCGCACCATCGAGAATCCGCTCTCCGGGCCGTATCTCGAGCACCGCTCCGGAGGGCTGCAGGGTTACACGCATCAATCTATTCCTAACTGATTCCAGATGGCATCGATCCGTTGGGTGACGGCATCATCCTTGACGATGACGCGGCCCCACTCGCGAGTGGTTTCGCCCGGCCACTTGTGGGTGGCATCCAGGCCCATTTTCGAGCCAAGTCCCGACACCGGCGAAGCGAAGTCGAGGTAGTCGATCGGCGTGTTGTCGATCATCACCGTGTCGCGCTTGGGGTCCATGCGCGTGGTGATGGCCCAGATCACGTCGTTCCAGTCCCGCGCGTTGATATCGTCGTCGGTGACGATAACGAACTTGGTGTACATGAACTGTCGCAAAAACGACCAGACACCCAGCATCACGCGCTTGGCGTGGCCCGGATACGACTTCTTCATCGTCACCACGGCCATGCGGTACGAGCAGCCTTCCGGCGGCAGGTAGAAGTCGGTGATCTCCGGGAACTGCTTCTGCAGGATCGGCACGAACACTTCGTTCAGCGCCACCCCGAGGATCGCCGGCTCATCCGGCGGACGGCCGGTGTAGGTGCTGTGGTAGATCGGTTTGATCCGGTGAGTGATGCGCTCGACGGTGAACACCGGGAAGCTGTCGACTTCGTTGTAGTAACCGGTGTGGTCGCCGTACGGGCCTTCATCGGCCATCTCGCCCGGATGGATAACGCCTTCAAGGATAATTTCGGCGGTGGCCGGCACTTGCAGGTCGTTGCCACGGCACTTCACCAGCTCCGTGCGGCTGTCGCGCAGCAGACCGGCGAAGGCGTATTCGGAGAGGCTGTCCGGCACCGGGGTGACCGCACCGAGAATGGTCGCCGGATCCGCGCCGAGCGCCACCGAAACCGGAAACGGCTGGCCCGGGTGTTTCTCGCACCACTCACGGAAATCCAGCGCGCCGCCACGGTGGCTGAGCCAACGCATGATGACCTTGTTGCGGCCAATCACTTGCTGACGGTAGATGCCGAGGTTCTGCCGGTCCTTGTTCGGGCCTTTGGTGACCGTCAGGCCCCAGGTGATCAGCGGCGCCACGTCGCCCGGCCAGCAGGTCTGCACCGGCAGCATCGCCAGATCGACGTCGTCGCCTTCGATGACCACTTCCTGGCAGGGTGCGTCTTTGACGACTTTCGGCGCCATCGCAATGATCTTGCGGAAGATCGGCAGCTTCGACCACGCATCCTTCAAGCCCTTCGGCGGCTCCGGCTCCTTGAGGAACGCCAGCAGCTTGCCGATCTCGCGCAGTTCGCTGACGGACTCGGCGCCCATGCCCATGGCGACCCGTTCGGGGGTGCCGAACAGGTTGCCAAGCACCGGAATGTCATAGCCGGTCGGCTTCTCGAACAGCAGCGCCGGGCCCTTGGCCCGCAGTGTGCGGTCGCACACTTCAGTCATTTCCAGCACCGGCGAGACGGGAATCTGGATGCGTTTCAACTCTCCGCGCTGCTCAAGCTGCTGCACGAAATCCCGAAGATCCTTGAATTTCATTGACGATGGCACCCTCAAAATAGGCGTACATCCTACCTGCTATGCCGGTCGCTGGCAGCCCGTCACTGCTTACTTGGCTGCATTCACCTGGCCTTTTGCGAGTTTTTTCCCGGACTGAAGACCGACAAACAACGGTTCAAGGATCGGTGCCACCAGCCGTGCCCCGACTTCCGAGAGGTGATTGTCATCGGTATACAGGGAGTAGCCATCGAGCTCGACGCGGCACAGACCGCTTTCGTCGCACAACCGTAGCGCCGGATCGACCACCCGTACCGCCGGATCCTTGGCCAGTTGGGCGAACAACTGGCTGATGAAGGCCTGGCGTTTGTGATGCTCATCGACACTCTGGCCAACGCCCTCTACCGAGTGGTCCAGCATTGCCAGCCGTGTGAGCCGATACGGTGGGCTGAAGGCCTGCAACGGCACCTCCTTCACCAGCCAGACCCGATGGCCGCCCGCCCGCAGCTGCGCAACCCGCGCCCGCAGGCCGTCGGCCAAGCGCTGTTCGGCGGCGCTGCGGTCATATTTGCCGTCGCCCGTTCTGAGCACATGACCAAGATCGCCTTTGGCATCGCCGTACAGATAGAGACTCCAGCGCGCGACCAGCACCACATCGCTGACCCGCTGTGCGCTCAAGCCCTGCTCGACCCGTCGGTTGAAACGCGCACAAACCCCGTCATGCTCCAACCCTTCAACCGGGATACAACCGGGAGAGCTGGCGAGATTCACGCTGACGCCGTGGGCTTTCGCGCCATCATCGAATATCGGAATCAGCGCCGTGGCATGACTGTCCCCCCAGACCATGGCCTGAGTCGGCAGGTTTTCCACACCGTAATGACAGAACAGTTTGTCGTCCGGCGTCTTGTCGTCCGCCAGGCAGGCCATCAGTTCCGGGCGCCATTCGCGCCCCTTGGCGTATTGCAGTGCCTGTTCGGACAGGCGCCACGGCAAACCATCGGTCCAGCGCAACGCCTGTCCAGCCAGGCCGATCACCAGGATGCCGCACAAGCCTGCCAGCAGAATCTGCCGGCGTCCGGCGAGCAAGCGTCGTTCGCGAAACGGCGTCTCGACGAATTTCCACGACAGATAGCCCAGCACCAGCGTCAACAGGATCAATCCTGCGACATCCAGTGCGCCGGGTTCTTCAACGCTGGCGTAGCTGGAAAACACGAATACCGGCCAATGCCAGAGGTACCAGGAATAAGAGATCAGACCGAGGCCGACCATTACCCGACTGCTCAGAATGCGCCCCACTGCGGTTTCGCGATGACCGTTGGCCAGAATCAGCAGCACCACGCCCAGCACCGGCAACAACGCGGTCGCACCCGGGAACGGCGTCGACTTGTCATAGACGAACACCGCCAACAGGATCAGCCCCATGCCCGACAGGCTCAACAGCTGCGCTGCCAAAGGCTTCAAACGCCACGCCTGTTTCGGCGCCACCGCCAGCATCGCACCGGCCAGCAACTCCCAGGCTCGCATCGGCAACAGGAAGAAGGCTTTTTCCGGGTAATGATTGACCGCCCACACGCTCAGCCCGAAGGACAACAGCAACACGCCGAACAACGCCAGTCGCCAGTGTTTCAGCCGGCTCGACAACAGCGTCAGCAGCAACGGGAAAACAATGTAGAACTGTTCCTCCACCGCCAGCGACCAAGTGTGCAGCAGTGGCTTGAGATCGGACGCGACGTCGAAATAGCCGTCCTGGCGCATGAACAGAATGTTCGAGACAAAGGTCACCTGGTAGCGCACCGACCGCCCCAGCTCCTCGTAGTCCTTGGGCGCCAGCAGGAACCAGCCCACCGCCATCACTGCAATGATCATTGCAAACAGCGCCGGCAGAATCCGCCGCGCACGCCGCGACCAGAACTCGACGAAGCTGAACCGGCCGGCCTGGCGCTGGTTCCAGATGATCGAGGTGATGAGGTAACCGGAGATCACGAAAAACACGTCCACACCGACAAAACCGCCGGTGAAACCCGGGACGCCAAAGTGGAACAGCACCACGGCAATCACCGCGACTGCGCGCAAGCCGTCGATATCCCTTCGATAAGCGAGTGTGCTCATAAATCTTTAATGCCAATCATGTGGTTGTTTTTTGTACAGCCTCAGTCGCTGCGTCTTGTTTTGCCAACTCACTGACCTTACCAGATCGCAAACCTCCCATCGTCCGGACAAAAAACAGGCAAAAAAATGGCGCCCCCTGAGGGACGCCATTTCTGGACTCGACCGACGATGTTACTTGCGCTTCATCGACAGGAAGAATTCGTCGTTGGTCTTGGTCGTTTTCAGCTTGTCGACCAGGAACTCGATGGCCGCCACTTCGTCCATCGGGTGCAGCAGCTTGCGCAGGATCCACATGCGCTGCAGTTCGTCGTCGGCGGTCAGCAACTCTTCACGGCGAGTGCCGGACTTGTTGATGTTGATGGCCGGGAACACACGCTTCTCGGCGATGCGACGGTCCAGAGGCAGTTCCATGTTGCCGGTACCCTTGAACTCTTCGTAGATCACTTCGTCCATCTTCGAGCCGGTTTCTACCAGCGCGGTGGCGATAATGGTCAGCGAGCCGCCTTCTTCGATGTTCCGCGCAGCACCGAAGAAACGCTTCGGCTTCTCCAGGGCGTGGGCATCGACACCACCGGTCAGCACCTTGCCGGAGCTCGGGATCACGGTGTTGTAGGCACGGGCCAGACGGGTGATGGAGTCGAGCAGGATCACCACGTCCTTCTTGTGTTCGACCAGGCGCTTGGCCTTCTCGATCACCATTTCAGCAACCTGCACGTGACGGGTCGGCGGCTCGTCGAAAGTCGAGGCAACCACTTCGCCGCGCACGGTGCGCTGCATCTCGGTCACTTCTTCCGGACGTTCGTCGATCAACAGCACGATCAGGTGAACTTCAGGATTGTTACGGGCGATGTTCGCTGCGATGTTCTGCAGCATGATCGTTTTACCGGCTTTCGGCGGTGCAACGATCAGACCACGCTGGCCTTTGCCGATCGGGGCGCACAGGTCGATCACTCGACCGGTCAGGTCTTCGGTGGAACCGTTACCGGCTTCCATCTTCATGCGCACGTTCGGGAACAGCGGGGTCAGGTTCTCGAAGAGAATCTTGTTCTTCGCGTTCTCGGGACGATCGAAGTTGATCGTGTCGACCTTGAGCAGGGCGAAATAACGCTCGCCTTCCTTCGGCGGCCGGATCTTGCCAACGATGGTGTCACCGGTGCGCAGGTTGAAACGGCGGATCTGGCTCGGCGAGACGTAGATGTCGTCAGGGCCGGCGAGGTAGGAAGCGTCAGCGGAGCGCAGGAAGCCGAAGCCGTCCTGGAGAATCTCCAGCACGCCATCACCGGAGATTTCCTCACCGCTTTTAGCGTGCTTTTTCAGCAGGGAGAAAATCACGTCCTGCTTGCGCGAACGGGCCATATTTTCTATGCCCATCTGTTCGGCCAATTCGAGCAGTTCGGTAATCGGCTTTTGCTTGAGTTCAGTCAGATTCATATAGGAATGACGTAATCATTTATGGAGGGGGGGAAATTAAGCTTTTGGCTTAATGAGGCCGCGCCGCGGAGAAGGCGACAGGATCGCGTACTTGTTCGAAAAGGAGTGCGTCGGCGACGGCTAGCAGGGGGCAGTGGAGAAACCAGTGCGGGGCCGAATGTATCACCTGAGTTTCGGAGCGTCTAGCCCTGAATACGCAAAAAGCCCCGCAATTTGCGGGGCTTTTTGAGGACAGTCTTTACCGCGACGCTTAGATGTTGGCGTCGAGGAAAGCAGCCAGTTGCGACTTCGACAGAGCGCCGACCTTGGTCGCTTCCACGTTGCCGTTCTTGAACAGCATCAGGGTAGGAATACCACGTACGCCGTGCTTGGCCGGGGTTTCCTGGTTCTCGTCGATGTTCAGTTTGGCAACGGTCAGCTTGCCTTTGTAGGTCTCTGCAATCTCGTCCAGAACCGGAGCGATCATTTTGCAAGGGCCGCACCATTCAGCCCAGTAGTCGACCAGGACAGCGCCTTCGGCCTTGAGTACGTCGGCTTCGAAGCTAGCGTCGCTAACGTGTTTGATCAGATCGCTGCTCATGGAATTCTCCAGGTTGTAAGCAAAAAAACGTGGCCCATCATAGCCGCCCTTCCCTTGTTCAGGAAGCCGCAGATGATTGAGTCTTGCTATGGCACTCGATGAGTTTGGGTATAGCTCAAGTCACGCGCCGGCGGGGGCGATGAAGGAAATTCCGGTGCGCAGCGCCGCGTTGCGCACGTGCTCCTGCATGGCTTTCTGGGCGGCAGCGGAGGCCCGGCGGGCCAGGGCGCGGAGGATCTTGCGGTGTTCCTGCCAGGTTTCCATGGCCCGTTCGGCGCGGATGAACGGTAGCTTCTGGCTCTCCAGAAAGATCTCGGCGCTGGCGGTTAGGATGCTCAGCATCGCCTGATTGCCGCTGGCCCGCAGGATCCGCTGGTGGAATTCGAAGTCCAGTTTCGCCGCCGCCTCGAAGTCGCCGGCACGCAGTTGCTCACGCATGGCGGCGACATTGTCTTCCAGCTCGTCCAGATCGATCGTGCTCAGCGTCACCGCCGCCAAGCCGGCCGCAAAACCTTCCAGCGCATAGCGCAACTGAAAGATCTCCAGCGGCGAGGCCTGAGCTGCGAACGGCCAGGCCGGCGCCCCCTCCCCGCGTGGCAGCTCCACCGGCGACTGCACGAATACGCCCTTGCCCGGCTGGATGCTGACGACGCCCAGCGCACTCAAGGACGACAACGCTTCGCGCAACGACGCCCGGCTGACCCCCAGCTGCACCGCCAGATCCCGTTGCGAGGGCAGCGCATCGCCGGGGCCGAAGCCCTGCTCGGTAATCAGTTTGCGGATCGCTTGCAGCGCCACTTCGGGTACGGCGCGGGAGATCGAGTTCATGGTTTTCCAGACGGACCAGGCCAAGGTGCGGCCAGTTGTAAAGCTATTCGAGGCATCAGGCAAGTCGTGCCCCAGTGGGGTTCGACGGTGCGTGTCGATGCGCTATCGCAGTGCGAAACCCGACCTGACTGTTCAGACCAGTAAGACCGAACAAACCCGCTAAACCCGTGGCTTTGCGGGGCCAGACCACTGGCTTGGCACGGCCCGTGCTCTGTCCGATCGCAGATTTCACTTCCCGCCGATCCGGAGATTGTCCATGACGAAGCGTTACAGCGCCCTCCTCGCCGCCCTGTTTGCCGGTCTGATGCTGAGCCAGGCCCCCGCCCATGCCGACGGTCTGGACGACGTGGTGAAACGCGGCACCTTGAAAGTTGCCGTGCCTCAGGACTTCCCGCCCTTCGGTTCGGTCGGCCCGGACATGAAGCCGCGCGGCCTCGATATCGACACCGCGAAACTGCTGGCCGAACAGCTCAAGGTCAAACTCGAACTGACCCCGGTCAACAGCACCAACCGCATCCCGTTCCTCACCACCGGCAAGGTCGATCTGGTGATTTCCAGCCTCGGCAAGAACCCCGAGCGCGAGAAGGTCATCGATTTCTCCCGTGCCTACGCGCCGTTCTACCTCGCCGTATTCGGCCCGCCGGACGCAGCTGTCAGCACCCTGGACGACCTCAAGGGCAAGACCATCAGCGTTACCCGTGGCGCCATCGAAGACATCGAACTGACCAAGGTCGCCCCCGAAGGCGTGACCATCAAGCGCTTCGAAGACAACAACTCGACCATCGCCGCCTACCTCGCAGGCCAGGTCGATCTGATCGCCAGCGGCAACGTGGTGATGGTCGCAATCAGCGAAAAGAGCCCGAAACGCGTACCGGCTCTGAAAGTGAAGCTCAAGGATTCGCCGGTCTACGTCGGCGTGAACAAGAACGAGCCGGCGTTGCTGGGCAAGGTCAACGAGATCCTGGCCAGCGCCAAGGCTGACGGCGCGCTGGAAAAGAACGCGCAGACCTGGCTCAAAGAGCCGCTGCCAGCCGACCTCTGACCGGCGACGCGGGAGACTTTCATGGCCTATCAGTTCGATTTCTTGCCGGTGGTGGAAAACACCGACCTGCTTCTGCGCGGGGCGCTGTTCACCCTTGAGCTGACGGCCATCGGCGCGCTGTTTGGCGTGAGCGTGGGCATCGTCGGGGCGCTGGTGCGGGCGTGGAACATCCGCCCGTTCTCGGCGATTTTCGGCGTGTATGTGGAGTTGATCCGCAACACGCCGTTCCTGGTGCAACTGTTCTTCATCTTCTTCGGCCTGCCGTCCCTCGGCGTGCAGATTTCCGAGTGGCAGGCGGCGGTGCTGGCGATGGTGATCAACCTCGGCGCGTACTCGACCGAGATCATCCGCGCCGGCATCCAGGCGATTCCGCGCGGGCAACTGGAAGCAGCGGCCGCCCTGGCGATGAGCCGTTTCGAAGCGTTCCGCCACGTGGTGCTGCTGCCGGCGCTGGGCAAGGTCTGGCCGGCGCTGAGCAGCCAGATCATCATCGTCATGCTCGGCTCGGCAGTGTGTTCGCAGATCGCCACCGAGGAGTTGAGCTTCGCCGCCAACTTCATTCAGTCGCGCAACTTCCGCGCTTTTGAAACCTATGCCCTGACCACCCTCATTTATCTGTGCATGGCACTGCTGATTCGTCAGCTACTGAACTGGCTCGGCCGGCGCTACCTGTCGAAAAGCAGCGCAAGGAGCAGCCAATGAGCGACTTCACGTTCTGGGACATCCTGCGCAACCTGCTCACCGGCCTGCAATGGACGCTGGCGCTGTCACTGGTGGCGTTCATCGGCGGCGGGATCGTCGGATTGCTGATCCTGGTCATGCGCATCTCGAAAAACCCGCTGCCCAGCAGCATTGCCCGCACCTGGATCGAACTGTTCCAGGGCACGCCGCTGTTGATGCAGCTGTTTCTGGTGTTCTTCGGCGTAGCGCTGGCCGGGGTCGAGATTTCGCCGTGGATGGCGGCGGCGATTGCCCTGACGCTGTTTACCAGCGCCTACCTGGCGGAGATCTGGCGCGGTTGCGTCGAGGCGATTCCCAATGGCCAGTGGGAAGCCTCGTCGAGCCTGGCGCTCAATCCGCTGGAGCAACTGCGCTACGTGATCCTGCCGCAAGCGCTGCGTATTGCGGTGGCGCCGACCGTGGGCTTCTCGGTGCAAGTGGTCAAAGGCACCGCCGTGACTTCGATCATCGGCTTCACCGAACTGACCAAGACCGGCGGCATGCTCGCCAACGCCACCTTCGAACCGTTCATGGTCTACGGCCTCGTTGCCGCCGGCTACTTCCTGCTCTGCTACCCCCTGTCCCTCAGTGCGCGCTACCTGGAAAGGAGACTGTATGCCTCTGCTTAGAATTTCCGCCCTGCATAAATACTACGGCGATCACCACGTGCTCAAAGGCATCGACCTGAGTGTCGAGGAAGGCCAGGTGGTGGCGATCATCGGCCGCAGCGGCTCGGGCAAATCCACCCTGCTGCGCACCCTCAACGGTCTTGAATCGATCAACGACGGCGTGATCGAGGTCGACGGCGAATACCTCGACGCCGCCCGCGCCGACCTGCGCAGCCTGCGGCAGAAAGTCGGGATGGTATTTCAGCAGTTCAACCTGTTCCCGCACCTGACGGTGGGCGAAAACGTGATGCTCGCGCCGCAGGTGGTGCAGAAAGTGCCCAAGGCCAGGGCGCAGGAACTGGCGCGGCAGATGCTGGAGCGCGTCGGCCTGGGTGAAAAATTCGATGCGTTCCCGGATCGTCTCTCGGGTGGCCAGCAACAGCGCGTGGCGATTGCCCGGGCGCTGGCGATGTCGCCCAAGGTGCTGCTGTGCGACGAGATCACCTCGGCGCTGGACCCGGAACTGGTCAACGAAGTGCTCAGCGTGGTCCGCCAGCTCGCGAAGGAAGGCATGACGCTGATCATGGTCACCCACGAAATGCGCTTCGCCCGGGAGGTCGGGGACAAACTGGTGTTCATGCACCAGGGCAAGGTTCATGAGGTGGGCGATCCGAAGGTACTGTTTGCCGACCCGCAGACGCCGGAGCTGGCGAATTTCATCGGAACTGCAGAAGCCACAGGCTGAAAGCAGGCCGTCAGTGCGCTAAATCAAGGGTTTGAACCATGCGCGTTGGCGGCAGCCTTTGATCGTGGCACGATGTCAGGGTTATCGACCGAGACCCCCAGACCATGCCGCAATCCCAAGCCAAGAATCTGTCCCTGATCGCCGCGATCGACCTGGGCTCCAACAGCTTCCACATGGTCGTGGCCAAGGCCCAGAACGGCGAAATCCGTATTCTCGAACGTCTCGGGGAGAAGGTTCAGCTGGCCGCCGGCATCGACGATGAGCGCCATCTCAACGAAGAATCCATGCAGCGCGGGCTCGATTGCCTGAAGCGTTTTGCCCAACTGATCAACGGTATGCCGCTGGGCGCCGTGCGGATCGTCGGCACCAACGCGTTGCGCGAAGCCCGTAACCGCCTGGAGTTCATCCACCGCGCCGAAGAAATCCTCGGCCACCCGGTGGAAGTCATCTCCGGCCGTGAAGAAGCGCGTCTGATCTACCTCGGCGTGTCCCACACCCTCGCCGACACCCCGGGCAAGCGTCTGGTCGCCGACATCGGCGGCGGCAGTACCGAATTCATCATCGGCCAGCGTTTCGAGCCGCTGCTGCGCGAAAGCCTGCAAATGGGCTGCGTGAGTTTCACCCAGCGCTACTTCAAGGACGGCAAGATCACTCCGGCCCGCTACGCCCAGGCCTACACGGCGGCGCGGCTGGAAATCATGAGCATCGAACACGCCCTGCACCGCCTGACCTGGGATGAAGCCATCGGCTCCTCGGGCACCATCCGCGCCATCGGCCTGGCGCTGAAGGCCGGCGGTCACGGCACCGGCGAAGTGAACGCCGAAGGCCTGGCGTGGCTCAAGCGTCGTCTGTTCAAGCTCGGCGACGTCGACAAGATCGACTTCGAAGGCATCAAGCCTGACCGCCGCGCGATCTTCCCGGCCGGCCTGGCGATCCTTGAAGCGATCTTCGACGCCCTCGAACTGCAACGCATGGACCACTGCGAAGGCGCGCTGCGTGAAGGCGTGCTCTACGACCTGCTCGGCCGCCATCATCACGAAGACGTGCGCGAACGCACCCTGACCTCGCTGATGGAGCGCTACCACGTCGACCTGGAACAGGCCGCACGTGTGGAACGCAAAGCCCTGCACGCCTTCGATCAGGTGGCCGTGGACTGGCAGCTGGACGATGGCATCTGGCGCGAACTGCTGGGCTGGGCGGCGAAAGTGCACGAAGTCGGGCTCGACATCGCTCACTATCACTACCACAAGCATGGCGCCTACCTGATCGAGCACTCGGACCTCGCCGGGTTCTCCCGCGAAGACCAGCAAATGCTCGCCCTGCTGGTGCGCGGCCACCGCCGCAACATCCCCAAGGACAAGTTTGCCGAATTCGGTGAGGACGGCGACAAGCTGATCCGCCTGTGCGTGCTGCTGCGCTTCGCGATCCTGTTCCATCACATTCGCGGCACCCAGACCATGCCGCAGGTCGCACTTCATGCCAATGGCGACAACCTCGACGTGGAATTCCCGGAGAACTGGCTGGATGAAAACCAGCTGACCCAGGCGGATTTCGCGCTTGAAGCCGAGTGGCTGACTCGGGTGGGGATTGTTCTGACCGTGCACTGAGTCAAAGGCAGGCACAAAAAAGGCGATCCGGATGGATCGCCTTTTTTATTGCCTTGAGACCTGCGGTCAGCTGCTGACCGGCAGAATCGGGCTGCCCAACCGCTCCAGCAGCGTCGCCTGCGCACTGCGCGGGTTCTGGTTGCCGGTCGGCGTGTTGCGGATGTAGCGGCCGTCCGACTGCAGGCTCCAGCTATGGGTGTTGTCGGTCAGGTACAGCTCCAGCTCTTTCTTGACCCGGGTCAGCAGCTTCTTGCCTTCCACCGGGAAGCAAGTCTCGACGCGCTTGTCGAGGTTGCGCTCCATCCAGTCGGCGCTGGAGAGGAACATCTGTTCCTCGCCGCCGTTGAGGAAGTAGAACACCCGGGTGTGTTCAAGGAAGCGGCCGATGATCGAGCGCACGTGAATGTTGTGCGAAACCCCGGCGATGCCCGGACGCAGGCAGCACATGCCGCGCACCACCAGGTCGATGCGCACGCCGGACTGGCTGGCCTTGTACAGCGCGCGGATGATCTTCGGATCGGTCAGCGAGTTGAACTTGGCGATGATGTGTGCCGGTTTGCCGTCGAGCGCGAATTGCGTCTCGCGGGTGATCATGTCGAGCATGCCCTTCTTCAGGGTGAACGGCGCGTGCAGCAGCTTCTTCATGCGCAGCGTCTTGCCCATGCCGATCAACTGGCTGAACAGTTTGCCGACGTCTTCGCACAAGGCATCGTCGGAAGTCAGCAAGCTGTAGTCGGTGTACAGACGCGCGTTGCCGGCGTGGTAGTTACCGGTGCCGAGGTGCGCGTAACGGACGATCTCGCCGGCCTCGCGACGCAGGATCAGCATCATCTTGGCGTGGGTCTTGAAGCCCACCACGCCGTAGATCACCACCGCACCGGCCGCTTGCAGACGGCTGGCCAGTTGCAGGTTGGATTCTTCGTCGAAGCGCGCTCGCAGCTCGATGACCGCCGTCACTTCCTTGCCGTTACGCGCGGCGTCCACCAGCGCATCGACGATTTCCGAGTTGGCGCCGGAGCGGTACAGGGTCTGGCGCACGGCCAGAACGTGCGGGTCTTTCGCGGCCTGACGCAGCAGGTCGACCACCGGGGTGAACGACTCGAACGGGTGCAGCAGCAGGATGTCCTGTTTGCTGACGACGCTGAAAATGTTCTCGCTGTTCTGCAGCAGTTTCGGGATCTGCGGCGTGAACGGCGTGTATTGCAGCTCCGGATGGCTGTCCAGACCGGTGATGCTGAACAGGCGTGTCAGGTTGACCGGGCCGTTGACCTGATACAGCTCGGTCTCGCTCAGGTTGAACTGCTTGAGCAGGTAGTCCGACAGGTGTTTCGGGCAGGTGTCGGCGACTTCCAGGCGCACGGCGTCACCGTAACGACGGGAGAACAACTCGCCACGCAGGGCGCGGGCCAGGTCTTCGACGTCTTCGGAGTCGAGCGCCAGGTCGGCGTTCCGGGTCAGGCGGAACTGGTAGCAGCCCTTGACCTTCATGCCCTGGAACAGGTCATCGGCGTGAGCGTGGATCATCGACGACAGGAACACATAGTTGTCGCCAGGGCCGCCGACTTCTTCCGGCACCTTGATGATCCGTGGCAGCAGACGTGGCGCCGGGATGATCGCCAGACCGGAGTCGCGACCGAAGGCGTCGATGCCTTCGAGTTCGACGATGAAGTTCAGGCTCTTGTTCACCAGCAACGGGAACGGGTGCGTCGGGTCGAGGCCGATCGGGGTGATGATCGGCGCGATCTCGTCGCGGAAATAACGGCGCACCCAGGTCTTGAGCTTGGTCGTCCAGTAGCGGCGACGGATGAAGCGCACCTGATGCTTTTCCAGCTCCGGCAGCAGGATGTCGTTGAGGATCGCGTACTGGCGGTCTACATGACCGTGCACCAGCTCGCTGATGCGGGCCAGGGCCTGATGCGGTTGCAGACCGTCGGCGCCGGCCTGTTCACGGGCGAAGGTGATCTGCTTCTTGAGGCCGGCGACACGGATTTCGAAGAATTCGTCGAGGTTGCTGGAGAAGATCAGCAGGAACTTCAGCCGCTCCAGCAACGGGTAGGACTCGTCCAGCGCCTGTTCCAGCACGCGGATGTTGAACTGCAGTTGCGACAATTCCCGGTGGATATACAGGCTGCTGTCATCCAGGCCGGGAATCGCGATCGCCGGCGCCGCCGCTGCGGGCTCTGACGTCGGCGCGGGTGGCGCGGGCTCCAGTTCCGGCGGGGTTTCGGTAATCTGCTCGACCACGGGTTGAGCTTCTTTTACGGCAACTTCAGTGAGTCCTTCGGTATTCATCGAATGTTCCTGGGAGGGCTATTTCTGCTCTCGTAACAATTGAGCGGCACGGACAGCAAAGTAAGTCAGGATGCCATCAGCGCCGGCACGTTTAAAGGCGGTCAGGGATTCGAGGATCACGCCTTCGCTCAACCAGCCATTCTGGATCGCCGCCATGTGCATGGCGTATTCGCCGCTAACCTGATAGACGAACGTCGGCACTTTGAAGGCATCTTTTACCCGGAACAAAATATCCAGGTAAGGCATGCCGGGTTTGACCATGACCATGTCCGCGCCTTCAGACAAGTCCGCACCCACTTCGTGCAGTGCTTCATCGCTGTTGGCCGGGTCCATCTGGTAGGAAGCCTTGTTCGCCTTGCCCAGGTTCGCGGCCGAACCCACGGCATCGCGGAACGGACCGTAATAGGCACTGGCGTACTTGGCCGAGTAGGCCATGATCCGCACGTTGAAGTGACCGGCCAGTTCCAGCGCCTCGCGAATCGCCTGGATGCGACCGTCCATCATGTCCGACGGGGCCACCACCTGGGCGCCAGCGGCGGCGTGGGACAAGGCCTGTTTGACCAGTGCATCGACGGTGATGTCGTTCTGCACATAGCCTTCTTCATCGAGAATGCCGTCCTGACCGTGAGTGGTGAACGGATCGAGGGCGACATCGGTGATCACCCCCAGCTCCGGAAAGCGATCACGCAGGGCGCGGGTGGCGCGCTGGGCGATACCTTCGGGATTCCACGCTTCGGCGGCATCGAGGGATTTGAGTTCAGGTGGCGTGACCGGGAACAGCGCCAGCGCCGGAATCCCCAGCTCGACCCATTTCGCCGCTTCTTCAAGCAGCAGGTCGATGGTCAGGCGCTCGACACCCGGCATCGAAGCCACGGCTTCGCGACGGTTCTCACCGTCCAGCACGAACACCGGCAGGATCAGGTCATCGACCGTCAACACGTTCTCACGCACCAGCCGCCGGGAAAAATCATCACGGCGATTGCGACGCAGGCGGGTGGCAGGGAACAGGCGGTTGGCTGGGGTAAAGCTCACGGCAGACTCCTGAGCCCGCGCAGACGGGCGAGTGTGGCAGTTATAAGCGGCCATTATGACGGTCGTATTACAGTTATGTGCACCCCTGTGACATGTAGCCGCAATCCATTGTCGTTGTAGGAAATGTTAACGTCGAGACACATTTCGACACTTTCCTGAATGTGTCCGAAGGGTTAGGCTGCGCGTTCATTTCGCCAGCACCCAGACAATGCTCCAACAATTTCTGCATGACTTCGGCTACTTTGCCCTGTTTCTCGGCACGTTCTTCGAAGGCGAAACCATCCTGGTGCTCGCGGGCTTCCTCGCGTTCCGTGGTTACATGGACATCAACCTGGTGGTGGTCGTGGCGTTCTTCGGCAGCTATGCCGGCGATCAGCTGTGGTACTTCCTGGGCCGCAAGCACGGGCGCAAGTTGCTGGCGCGCAAACCGCGCTGGCAAATGATGGGCGACCGCGCACTGGAGCACATCCGCAAGCACCCGGACATCTGGGTCCTGAGCTTCCGCTTCGTTTACGGCCTGCGCACGGTGATGCCGGTGGCGATCGGCCTGTCGGGCTACCCGCCGGGACGCTATCTGCTGCTGAACGGCATTGGCGCAGCGATCTGGGCCGCCGCCCTGGCCGCGGCCGCGTACCACTTCGGTGCGGTGCTTGAAGGCATGCTGGGCAGCATCAAGAAATATGAACTGTGGGTACTCGGCGCGCTGCTGGTGCTGGGTGTCGGCCTGTGGCTGCGCCGCCGGTTCAAGAATGCCCGGCTGGCCAAGAAGGTCTACGAGGACGAGCAGGCCGAACAACTGGCCAAGGCCGAACGGCATAAAGCCGAACAGGCCAAATCCGCCGAACCTAAGACGCCAGCCGAGTAAACCGCTGGCGGCAGTAATACAGCCCGATGCCACTGAGCAGGCTGTAACCGAGCAGGCCGGCCCAGACCTCGGGGTTGGCCGGCCATAGCCCGACCTGCGGCGCCAGCCACACCAGCGGCAGATTCGCCGCCAGCCGCAGCAGCTCCAGCCTCAACGCCCACGGGCGATTTTCCAGGGCCGCGCCCAACACGAACAAACCGAACGCCACCGCGCCCCAGCCCAGTAACAGAGCGCCGGTCGACAGGCTGCGCTCCAGATTCATCAGGTAACTGCCCAGCGCCACATACACGCCGAATTGCAGCAGCACGTACCACTGCTGTCGGACGCCCAGCGGCACTTCGAATTTGCGGAAACGGCTCAGGTCCGGCTTGTGCATCGGGTACTTCTCCGCCACGTCCGCCGGACGCCATCCGGTGCGCATGAACCAGATCCGGATCTTGTCCCACATACGCTCGGCCCGGCGCGCGTCGTCCCACAACTGCGCGTAAAACTGCAGGTTGGCCCACAGAGGATTCCAGCTCGCCAGCGGTGTGGTCACGCCGAAAATCACCGGTTCATTGTCGTCCTCTTCCTGGAACGAGCCGAACAGGCGGTCCCAAATAATGAACACCCCGCCGTAGTTGCGATCCATGTAGAGAGCGTTCTGCGCATGGTGGGCCCGATGATTGGACGGCGTGACGAAGCACCATTCGAACCAGCCGAGCTTGAGAATGTGCTTTGTATGCACCCAGAACTGATACAGCAGGTTCATCGCCGCGACGCTGACGAACACCAGCAGCGGCACACCGAGCACGGCCATCGGCAGGTAAAAGATCCAGCCCAGCAGAAACCCGGTGCTGGTCTGGCGCAAGGCGGTGGAAAGGTTGTAGTCCTCGCTCTGGTGATGCACCGAATGCGCCGCCCAGAGAATGTTCCGCTCGTGCCCCATGCGGTGCAGCCAGTAGTAGCAGAAGTCGTAGAGAACAAAGGCGAAGGCCCACACCCAGACACTGTCCACCGGCAACCTGACCAGCGCCAGATGCTCCAGGGCAAAGCCGTAAGTCACCAGCCCCACGCCTTTGGTCAGCAGGCCGGTGGTGGTCGACAACACCCCGGTGCTGATGCTGTTCACCGCATCGGCCAGGCGATAGTTGCTCACCCCGCGCCAACGGTCGGCGATCAGCTCGGCTGCAATCAATACAAAGAAAAACGGCACCGCATACAGAATGAAATTCACGACGCACCCTGATCGAGATCCGTGCGGACAGATCCTACGTGTAGCCGCGACTCGACCCTATGGCAACGAACGACAAATTAGTGGACATTTAGCGCCATGAATCTGGAGAGAAACCCATGAGCAAAAAAGTTGCAGTGATCCTGTCCGGTTGCGGCGTGTACGACGGCGCCGAGATCCACGAAAGTGTCATCACCCTGTTGCGCCTCGACCAGCGTGGCGCTCAGGTGCAGTGCTTCGCCCCGGACATCGCGCAATTGCATGTGATCAACCACCTCACCGGCAAAGAGATGCCGGAGTCGCGCAACGTGCTGGTGGAATCGGCGCGCATCGCCCGGGGCAACGTCAAGGATGTCCGTGAAGCCGATGTCGATGATTTCGATGCGCTGATCGTGCCCGGCGGTTTTGGTGCAGCCAAGAACCTGTCGAACTTCGCCGCCGACGGCGCTGGCTGCTGCGTTCAGCCGGACGTGCTGGCGCTGACCGAGGCGTTTGCCGAAGCGGGGAAACCGGTGGGCCTGATGTGCATTTCGCCGGCACTGGCCGCCAAGATCTACGGCCCGGGCGTAACCTGCACCATCGGCAACGACGCGGAGACGGCCAAGGCCATCGGCAAGATGGGCGCCACCCACGAAGACTGCGCGGTGACCGACATCATCGAAGACAAGGCGCGCAAACTGGTGACCACCCCGGCCTACATGCTGGCGCAGTCGATCAGTGAGGCGGCTTCGGGGATCAACAAGCTGGTGGATCGCGTACTTGAGCTGACCCACGAAAACGACGCCTGAGCACCTCTTCCACTGGATCAATACTGAACCCTGTGGGAGCGAGCTTGCTCGCGAAAGCGATGGGCCATTCAATATTGTGTTGTTTGGCCTGACGCCTTCGCGAGCAAGCTCGCTCCCACAGGTCTTGTATGAGGCTCAGGATTGGCGCGCCAGCCGCGTCAGGATCCGGTCCAGCGCATTGGCGAACGCCTGCTTCTCCCGGTCACCGAACGGCGCCGGGCCGCCGCTGACCTGGCCCTGCTCACGCAGATCGGTGAACAGGTTGCGTGTCGCCAGCCGTTCACCCATGTTCTGCGCGTCGAATTCCTTGCCTCGCGGATCCAGCGCTGCAACGCCCTTCTTCACCAGCCGGTCGGCCAGCGGAATGTCGCTGCAGATCACCAGCTCGCCCGGCACCGCGTGTTCCACCAGATAATCATCCGCCGCATCGGGGCCGCTCGGCACCACGATCAGCTTGACGATGGCCAGTGCCGGTTTGCTCTGCGGCTGCCCTGCCACCAGCACCACTTCGAAGCGGCGCTTGAGGGCGAACTTGACCACCAGTTCCTTGGCCATCTTCGGGCAGGCGTCGGCATCGATCCATACGCGCATCATCTCAGGCCGCCACCCGACGCTTTTCCGCCACCCGGCTGCGGCCGTACAGCACGACAATTGCCGCAATTGCCACAGCCTGCGCCGTCAGCGAGTAGGCGTCGGCATGAATCCCCAGCCATTCGAAATCGAAGAACGCCACCGGCCGGGTGCCAAAGATCCCGGCTTCCTGCAATGCCTTCACACCATGACCGGCAAACACCACCGACAGCGCGCACAGCAGCCCCGCGTTGATGCTGAAGAACAGCGCCAGCGGCAGTTTCGCCGAGCCCCGCAGGATCACCCATGCCAGACCGAACAGCAGCACCAGCGCTGTCGCACCACCGGCCAGTACCGCGTCATGCCCGGCAGGACCGGCCTGCAGCCACAGGGTTTCGTAGAACAGGATCACTTCGAACAATTCGCGGTACACCGAGAAGAACGCCAGGATCGCGAAGCCGAAACGCCCGCCGCCACCGACCAGGCTCTGCTTGATGTAATCCTGCCAGGCCGCCGCGTGCCGGCGGTCGTGCATCCACACCCCGAGCCACAGCACCATGACACTGGCGAACAGCGCCGTGGCGCCTTCCAGCAGTTCACGCTGGGAGCCGCTGACATCAATCACGTACGCCGCCAGCGCCCAGGTGCCGAGCCCGGCCAGCAGCGCCAGACCCCAGCCGACGTTGACACTGCGCACCGCCGATTGCTGGCCGGTGTTACGCAGGAACGCGAGGATCGCCGCCAGCACCAGAATCGCTTCCAGGCCTTCGCGCAGCAGAATCAGCAACCCGGAGATGTAGCTCAGCGACCAGCTCAGGCCGTCGCTGCCCAGCAAATCGGCGGACTCCTTGAGCTTGGCCTTGGCCGCATCGAGACGCTGCTCGGCCTGCTCCACCGGCAAGCCGTCCTGCAGCGATTGCCGGTAGGCCATCAGGGATTTTTCTGTGTCCTTGCGTACATTGGCGTCGACGTTATCCAGCGAACTTTCGACCAGTTCGAAACCTTCCAGATAGGCGGCGACGGACAAGTCATAAGCCTGATCACGCTCGCCGGCGCGGTACGCAGCGAGGCTCTTGTCCAGGGTCGCGGCGGTGTAGTCGAGCAACTGCGCCGGGCCACGCTTGACCTGCGGCGGTTGTGCCCGCTGTGCACGGAAGGTCGCGGCGGCGGCCGGACCTTCGGCGGCCTGCACTTCGGCCGGTGTCTGACGGGCGAGGTCGGCGATGTTGTAGGTCTTTTCGGATTTGGCCGTGGCCGGGTCGGCACTGAACTGGGCGATGTAGGTCGCCAGATCCCAGCGCTGACGGTCGTCCAGTTGGTCGGCGAAGGCCGGCATGTCGGTGCCTTCGACGCCCTGGCCGAGAGTGTTGTAGATCGCGTAGAGGCTCAGATGATCCAGACGCCTGGCATCGCGCAGGTTGGCCGGCGCGGGCTCCATGCCGACACCCGCAGGGCCATCGCCGGCCCCGTTGGCGCCATGACACACCGAGCAGTGCTGGGTATAGAGCGGCGCGCCACGGGTGGGGTCCGGGGTGATGATCGGCGCCTGGCTGACTTCATAGGCCACCGCCAGTTTCGCCCCCAGTTGTCGGGCCTGACGGGCGACGTCCGCGCCGTCCTGCTTCGCGCTGATCGCAGCCAGCAGAGCGTCGATGCCCTGCTCCAGGCCGGCCTTCTCCGGTTTGGCCGGCATGCCGGCAATCAAGCCTTGCAGCGCCCGGGTGAACTCCAGTTGTTCACGGTATTCGGCATCGTCGATGACCTTGCCTGCCTCTACCGTTGGCGGGTAATCGGCGCTGATGTAATCGAGCAGGTGCAGCGCTTGCGGCGCGCCTTCCACGGTATCGGCCAGCAGATTGAAGCTGCTCAGGGCAAACAACGGGAACACCAGCCAGGCCAGGAATCGGGACGAGGCAGTCATGAAGGGGTCTCAATTGGAAATGCGAAGTAACACATTGTTCACGTCGCGGAAGCCCGACTCAAGCTTTCTCTCCAATCCCCGGCACATGGCCATCGCCCGCCCCTATAATCCGACACCTTTCGCCTCACTGTTCAAGGAAGAGCTGCACTCCATGCGCCCATGCCTGCTGTTCCCGGTGTTAATCGGCACGCTCCTGCTACTGGGCGGATGCGCCGCCTACCGCAATTACGATCTGGAGATGCAGCAGACCAATGACCGGTTGATGCTCGGCGACTATCAGGGCGCCCTGGATGTGCTGGAGTGGCACAATCCCTGGGAAGACAAGGACCTGCTCTATTACTTCGAGAAGGGCTCGATTCTCAGCTTCGCCAACGCACGCCCCCAGAGCCAGGCAGCCTGGCGCAGCGCCGACCGCATGGTGTTTCAACGTGAAGAAGCCGTGCCTTCCGCCCCCATGAAGCTGCTCAACCGGTTTGCCTATGAAATGGGCACCATGCTGGTCAACGACAAGTTGAGCCGCTACGACGGCTACGACTACGAGAAGGTCATGCTGACCACACAGATGGCCCTCAACCAGTTGGGCGAAAGTGATTTCGACGGCGCCCGTGCCGACATCAAGAAAACCCACGAACGTGAAGCACTGATCGCCCGCCAGCGGGAGCGCCAGTACGAAGAGCTCGAGGAACAGGCCAAGGCTCAAGGCATCGTCGTGAAATACAAGGATCTGCAGGGCTATCCCGTCACCACCCTGGATGCGCCGGCAGTGATCGAACTGAAGAACGGCTACCAGAGTGCTTTCAGCCATTACCTGGCCGGTTTCACCTACGAAGCGCTGGGTGAGCGGGATCTGGCCGCACCGGGTTATCGCCAGGCCATCGAGCTGCGCCCGAACATCCCGTTCCTCGAACAGGCATTGCGCAATCTCGACAGACCGCCGGCCAAGGATGATGAAAGCGATGTTCTGATCGTCGTCCAGAGCGGTCTGGCACCGGCCCGCAGCTCGGTCACCGTGCCGATCCCGGTGCGCCTCAATGAAAACCTGGTCATTACCGCGCCGATCTCGTTTCCCGTTCTGGTGCCGGATACCGTCACTCCGGCGTTCGACCACATCATGGTGGATGGTCGCAAGCGCCCGCTGACCGCGATCAACAGCGTCACCGACATGGCGTTTCGTACGTTGCGCGATGACATGCCGGCGATCATTTCCCGGGCGATGTTCCGCGCCAACATGGCCGCTATTTCCCAGGCTCAGGAAAACGAACGCAATCCGGCCAAGGCCTCGCTGGTCGTCACCGAACACGACCCCTTTGAGGAGGCCGACACCCGAACCTGGCGCACGCTCCCCGACAAGACCCTGGTGGCACGCATACGACTGAAGAAAGGCGATCATCAATTCAATGCGCCCAATGCACCCGGAGCGCCATCGGTCACCCTGCGCATCGACCGCGATCACCAGTTGGTCAATTTGCGGGTTCTGCGGGATATCGCCAACGTAATCGGCAATGCCAGGCTGCCGGATAAGTAATGGCATCTAACTAACCGGTGCAATTAAAAAGCTATTACATGGCCAGCATCGCCCGCTTATAATGCCGCGCCCTCGTTATCGCGATGCGGCATTAAAGCTCCTCTGTTTATGAGGAATTGGCAGGAGGCCAGCGCCACTGCCGATCGGTCCCAGCAGCCCGACCCGCACCCGAGGCTGTCGCTACTCATGGAAGAAGTACCCCATGGCATTCCGCGCTCCCACTCTGATCGCGCTTGGCGCAGTCACTCTGCTGTCCGGCTGTTCGGCGTTTCGCAACTACGATTCCGAACTGGCCCAGACCAACCAGCAACTGGCCACCGGCAACGTCGACGCCGCCCTGACCCTGCTGGAAAAGAACAACACCGGCCCGGACAAGGACCTGCTCTATTACTTCGAGAAAGGTGAACTGCTGCGCGCCAAGGGCGACCTGTCCGGCAGCCAGAACGCCTGGACCAGCGCCGACCAGGTGGTCGGTAAGTGGGAAGATTCGGTCAAGCTCGACACCGACAAGTACCTGGCCCAGTTCGGCAGTTTCCTGGTCAATGACAAGGTCCGTCGCTACGAAGGCTACGACTACGAAAAAGTCATGCTGACCACGCAGATGGCCCTGAACCTGCTGGCGGTCAACGATTTCGACGGCGCCCGCACCGCGATCAAGAAGACCCACGAACGTGAAGCCGTGATCGCCGACCTGCGTGACAAGGAATACCTCAAGAGCGAAGAGGAAGCCGAGAAAGAAGGCATCAAGACCCAGTACAAAGACCTGCAGGGCTACCCGGTCGCCAGCCTCGACGCCCCGGAAGTGGTCGGCCTGAAGAACAGCTACCAGAGTGCGTTCAGCCACTATCTGGCCGGTTTCGTCTACGAAGCCCTGGATGAAAAAGACCTGGCCGCGCCGGGTTACCGCAAGGCGGCCGAGCTGCGTCCGAACACGCCGCTGCTGGAGCAGGCGCTGGTCAACCTCGACAAACCGGTCAAGAGCGATGACAGCGACGTCCTGATCGTGGTGCAAAGCGGTCTGGCACCGGCCCGCGACTCGATCCGCGTACCGCTGCCGCTGCCGATCTCCAACAACGTGGTGATCACCCCGCTGTCGTTCCCGATCATCAAGCCTGACACCTCGACCGCGACGTTCGCGCAGATCGGCGTCGACGGCCAGCAACTGAACCTGACCGCTCTCAACAGCACCACCGCCATGTCCCGCCGCGCCCTGCGCGATGACATGCCGGGCATCATCGTGCGCACCATGGTGCGGGCAATCACCAAAGGCGTGGCGCAGAAGAAGATCAACGAAACCAACCCGCTGGCGGGTCTGGCCGTGGGTATCTCTTCAGCGGTACTCGAAGGTGCCGATACCCGTACATGGCGTACCCTGCCGGACACCACTCAAGTGGTACGTCTGCGCCTGAAAAAGGGTGAGCACCAGGTTACTTTGCCGAGCGCCGTAGGTGGCACGCAGATCAAGGTCACCGTCGATCAGCGTTATCAGGTCATCACCCTGCGCGCCGTCGGCAATCAGGTGTTCGCCGCCGGCCTTGCCGCCCACGTGACCCCGAGCGCCGGCACCACCGCCGTAGCCAGCCTCAAACAACCTTAAGAACGGAGTCTTTGCATGCGTTTCAAACTCTTCGCTGTCGCCGCCCTCGCCGTGCTGGCCAGCGGCTGCGCCACCCCGCCACCACCGGAGCCGGGCAGCGCCGCGAGCAAGGTCGTGGCCATGGGCCCGCAGAAACACATTGCGGTCGGCGCCATGCGCGTCGCCCGCGAGAACGGCTTCATGACCGTCAATGTGCAGTTGACCAACACCCTCAACAGCAACAAGACGTTCTATTACCGCTTCGCCTGGCTCGGCGCGGAAGGCTTCCCGATTGCCGAAGAAGAAGTCTGGAAGAGCCAGATGATGTACGGCGCCCAGACCAGCTTCATCCAGGGCATCGCCCCGACGCCGAAAGCCGTGGACTTCCGTCTTGAATTGAAGACGCCTTAAGCCCGACACCCTATTCCCGATTCAGAGAGCATTCCCATGTTTGGACGCTTTTCCTTCATCGCTGTCCTCGCCCTGCTGGCCTCCGGTTGCGCCAACACTTCGCCGACCCTGGGCAGCAAGAACATCAGCTACGGCGACACCAAGGCCGTTGAAACCGTGACCAACGAGTTCGGCTCGACCGACCTGCAGATGATCGCCGAATCGATGACCCGCTCCCTGGCCCAGTCCGGCATTCTGCAGGGCCGCCCGGTGGTTCAGGTCTACGACGTGAAGAACAAGACCAGCGAATACATCGACACCCGCGAAATCACCACCAGCATCAAGACCCAGCTGATGAAATCCGGCACCGCCCGCTTCGCCAGCGACAACACCGCGATGCAGAGCCAGGTCGACCAGCTCAAGCTGCAAAACCAGAGCGGTCTGTACAAGAAGAGCACCGTGGCCAAGACCGGCAACATGATCGCCGCCAAATACCGTCTTGAAGGTTCGATCAGCTCGATCGTCAAGCGCAGCAGCGACTACAAGGACGTCTTCTACAAATTCAGCCTGCAACTGATCGACGTTGAAAGCGGTCTGGCCGAGTGGATGGACGAGAAAGAGATCCGCAAAACCACGGAGCGTTAATCGATGCGCGCATGGATTGGCATGATGGCCCTGGCTTGCGCGTTCAGCGCGCAAGCGGCCCCGAAAGTCGCGGTAACGGATCTGGCGTACCAGGAACGCGTGGAGCAATACATCCACATCGTTTCGTCGAAGAACAATTACCGCGAGGGTTACTACAGCTCCAGCGGTTCTTCGAGCTACAACGAATTCGAAGCCAACACCAGTTACATCGAGCAGGCCGAACTGCGCAAATTCACCGGCGACATCAAGGGTGAAATCCTGCGCACCGGCATGTTCCAGTTGATTCAGGGCACGCCTTACACCGCCTCGTCCAAGGGTGACATCTACGATGTGATCAAGCGGATCAAGGCCGGCAACTTCAAGGGCGCCGACTACGTGCTGTTCGGTACGGTTTCCGACATCGACTTCACCCAGGACATGAACGAGCTGGCCAACACCGACAGCTATTCAGCCGTACTGGGCCTGACGCTGGTGGCGGACTTCAGCCTGATCAACACCAAGACCTACGAAATCACCTCGGCCTTCACGGCCATGGGCGAAGCACAGGACACCAAACTGGTGAACCACCGCGACATCAAGATCTCGCTCAACCGCCCACGGGTGGTGCGTGATGTCTCGAAGGCGCTGGGCGAAGACGTGGCCGGACAACTGAGCATGCAGCTCGGCGGTGGCGGTTACGAGCAGCCGCGTGAACCGCAACAACGCAACAATCTGCCGCGTGATACGGCGCCGGTGATTCTTCACTGACCGGCTGCCGCAAACGAAAAAGGCGACCTCGAAAGGTCGCCTTTTTTATGCCTGCCCGCTTTACGCGGCGGCTTTGCGCAACGTCGCCATGAACGCCGCTGCACCGATGAACAGCCCGGCAAAGGTGCGGTTCATGCGTTTTTGCTGGGTCGGTGTGCGCAGCAGACGCAGCACCTTCGACGCCAGCCCGGTGTAGCCGGCCATGACGATCAGGTCGACGCAGATCATGGTCACGCCGATCACCACGTACTGAATCAGCAGCGGTGCATGCGGATTGATGAACTGCGGCAGCACCGCCAGCATGAACACCAGGGCCTTGGGGTTGCTGATGTTCACCAGGAAGCCACGGAACACCAGTGCCATCGGCCGGCCGATCGGGCGTACGGCCGCGTCATCGCTCATGTCCATCGGCAGTGCGCGCCACTGCTTGATCGCCAGGTAAACCAGATAGGCGACACCGAACCATTTGATCGCATGGAACGCGGTGGCCGAAGCCGTGAGGATTGCGCCGACACCGGCGCCGACGATGGCAATCTGCAGGGCCAGGCCCAGTTGCAGGCCCAGGGCGTTCCAGTAACCGCGCCAGAAACCGTATTGCAGACCGCTGGACATCGACGCAATCGCGCCGGCGCCCGGAGAAAGGCTGATTACCCAACACGCGGCAAAAAACGCCAGCCATGTTTGAAGCTCCATCGCACACCTCGACTCAGACTCGTGACAAACGTCCAAGCTAATGGGATTCGGGCGGGATGACTACCGATTTTTTTCAGGATGTTGCGGCCGCCGACCAACGTGGCCGGCGCCCGATCACTTTTCGAAACCGCTGGAAGGAAACACATCCGACCCGCGCCAGCGTCTTACCGAGCGCTGGAAGAACAGGCTGTTGGGCACCTGCACCATGGCGCTGCCGGTGCCGAGTTCTTCGGCTTCGATCAGTGTGGTGTAGAGCAGATTGATCGCCACCACCCGGCCTTTGACGCCGGGCTTGTCGGTAGTGTCCACCAGCTCCACCACATCGCCCAGACGAAACGGGCCGACGGTGAAGATCAGAATCGCGCAAAGCAGGTTCGACAACACGCTCCACATGGCGAAGAACGCCACGGCCGCAACGGCGACGAAACCGGACAACGCCGTCCACAGCACGGTGGCAGAAACACCAAGACGCTCCAGCACGAAGATCAGCGCACTGCCCATGATCAGCCAGCGCAGGCCACCGCGCAGCGGCATCAGCAACTGCGGCGGGAACGGATACTTCTCGCCCAGTCGCGTCAGGAACCGCGCGACAACACGTTGAGCGAAGTACCCCGCCAGCAGGATCAGCAGAATCTGCACGCCCAGCCAGATCGGCTCGATCCACACCGCCGGCAGCGGCAGCTTGAACGCCTCCATCAGGACAGCGCCTCCAGCTCCGACTGCATGCTTTCCAGGGTTTCCAGTGCCTGCATCCACGCCTCTTCAAGTTCGCCTTCGCGGACTTTCAGTTTGGCCTGTTCGGCCAACAGGTCGCGCAATTCGTTCTTGCGCGCCGGCTCGTAGAGGTCGCTGTCGCCGAGGCTGGCATCGACCTTGGCCAGTTTCTCGTGCAGTTTCCCGAGTTCGGCTTCGAGCTTGTCAGCTTCGCGCTTGTGCGGCGCCAGTTGCTGACGCAATGCAGCGGCGGCCTGGCGCTGGGCCTTCTTGTCGGTCTTGTCCGGGTTGACCGGCGTGTTGCTGACCGGGGCGTTGCGCTGACGGTACTCCACCAGCCAGCGCGCGTAGTCTTCGAGGTCGCCATCGAACTCTTCGACCTTGCCGTCGGCGACCAGGAAGAAGTTGTCGGTGGTGCTCTTGAGCAGGTGCCGATCGTGGGAAACCACCAGTACCGCGCCACTGAACTCCTGCAGCGCCATGGTCAGCGCCAGGCGCATTTCCAGGTCCAGGTGGTTGGTCGGTTCGTCGAGCAGCAACAGGTTCGGCCGCTCCCAGGCGATCAACGCCAGGGCCAGACGGGCCTTTTCGCCACCGGAGAAATTCAGCACCGGCTCGTCGATCCGCGCGCCACGGAAGTCGAAACCACCGAGGAAGTCGCGCAGGGTCTGCTCACGCTCGGTCGGCGCCAGACGTTGCAGGTGCAGCAACGGGCTGGCCTTGGCATCCAACGAATCGAGCTGATGCTGGGCGAAGTAGCCGACCACCGTGTTCTCGCCGCGAGTCAGGCGCCCGGCCAGCGGCGACAGCTCGCCGGCGAGGTTCTTGATCAGGGTCGATTTACCGGCGCCGTTGGGGCCGAGCAAGCCGATCCGCGCACCGGGGGTCAGTTGCAGCTTGACCTTCTCCAGTACGGTTTTCTCGCCGTACCCCAGACGCGCATCGGACAGGTCGATCAGCGGGCTGGAGATCTTGGTGGACTCGCGGAACACGAAGTCGAACGGCGAATCGACGTGAGCCGCCGACAGCTCTTCCATCCGCTCAAGGGCCTTGATCCGGCTCTGGGCCTGACGGGCCTTGGTGGCCTGGGCCTTGAACCGGGCGATGTAGCTTTCCATGTGCGCACGCTGCGCCTGCTGCTTCTCGTAGGCTTGTTGCTGCTGGGCCAGACGCTCGGCGCGGGCGCGTTCGAACGCGGTGTAGCCGCCACGGTAGAGCACCAGCTTGCGCTGATCGACGTGGGCCACGTGATCGACGACTTCATCGAGGAAATCCCGGTCGTGGGAGATCAGCAGCAAGGTGCCGGGGTAACTTTTCAGCCATTCTTCGAGCCAGATGATGGCGTCGAGGTCAAGGTGGTTGGTCGGTTCGTCGAGCAGCAGCAGGTCCGATGGGCACATCAAAGCCTGCGCAAGGTTCAGACGCATCCGCCAGCCACCGGAGAAATCTCCTACCTGACGATCCATCTGCTCGTTGGTGAAACCGAGACCGGCCAGCAACTTGCGCGCCCGCGCATCGGCGGTGTAGCCGTCGGCGCTGTCGAGTTCGGCGTGCAGGCGCGCCAGAGCAGCGCCATCGTGGGCCTCTTCGGCCGCTGCGAGGTCACGCTGGACCTCGCGCAGGCGCAGGTCGCCATCGAGCACGTAGTCGACCGCCAGACGCTCGAGGGTGTCGACCTCCTGGCGCATGTGGGCGATACGCCAGTCGGCCGGCAGCAGGCAGTCGCCCGAATCCGGGTGCAACTCACCACGGAGCAAGGCGAACAGACTGGATTTGCCGGCGCCGTTGGCACCGATGAGGCCGGCTTTGTGGCCGGCGTGCAGGGTCAGCTCGGCGTCTTCTAGCAGACGTTGCGGGCCACGCTGTAAAGTCAGGTTCTGAAGTCGGATCATAATGGCGGCGGAGTCTACCAGCTTCGTCCGCAACTGGCGCGAGTAGCACGATGTCCTCTGACCTGTGGAGCTTTGCCCTTGCCGTCTACGCCCGTCCCGGCGTGGAGGATGCCTGCCTGCGCCTGCAATCGGCGGGGGCCAATGTGTGCCTGATGCTGTGTGGTTTGTGGCTGGAACAGCGCGATGCGACCTGCGATGAGGGGCGTGCGAAACAGCTTCAAGAGCTGACCACTCCCTGGGACAAAGAGGTGGTTCAACCGCTACGCGCGATGCGCATGCAGTGGAAAAACCTGGCCGACACCGATCCTGTGCTCAAGGGTATGCGCGAGCAGATCAAAGGGTTGGAGCTGGAGGCGGAGCGTGCGCTGCTATCACGACTTGAAGGTGTTGCGCAGGGATGGAAGCGTAACTCGAAGGAATCGAGTGACTGGCTGGAGGTGCTGGTCGGCCCTGCAGCCAACCTGAACCGCGACGCGCTGCAAGTGCTGCGCGTCGCGGCGACCGGCGCTTAGGAAGCGCTGGACGGGTTGCTGGCGACGCTCGACACCGGCGCCGAGGATGGCGTGGTTGCGGTGGTCGAGGTAGTGGCGGCCGATGCAGGTGCTGTGGTTGCAGCCGGGGTTGCCGGAGCGGCAGGTTTGGCAGCAGGAGCGGTGGCCGGTTTGGCTGCAGCTGGCTTGGCAGCGGCTGGTTTTTTCACTGCTGGTTTTGCAGCAGGTTTTGCGGCTGGCTTGGCGGCCGGTTTAGCGGCGGTCGCTGGCTTGGCGGCGGCAGTTGCAGGCTTGGCAGCGGCAGCCGGTTTGGCGGCTGGTTTCGCAGCAGGCTTGGCAGCAGCAGGTTTGGCCGCTGCTTTTACCGCAGGCTTGGCCGCCGGTTTCGCTGCAGCTTTGGCAGCGGGTTTGGCTGCAACCGGTTTGGCAGCGGTTTTGGCCGCAGGCTTGGCAGCAGCCGTTCTGGCCACTGGTTTTGCTGCCGGTTTGGCGGCGGTTCTGGCGGCTGGTTTAGCGGCCGGTTTGGCAGCTGCGGTTTTTGCCGGAGCCGCTTTTGCAGCAGCGGTTCGCGCAGCAGGTTTGGCAGCGGCGGGTTTTGCTGCAGCCGGCTTGGCGGCAGCAGGTTTTGCAGCGGTGGTTTTAGCCGCAGGTTTCGCAGCGCTTGCGGCTGCGGGTTTCTTCGCTGCAGGTTTTGCGGCGGCTTTCACTGGCGCTTTGGCCGGTGCTTTTGCAGCAGGTTTGGCGGCCGCTTTTTTCGCAGGCGCCGCTGCCGGTTTGGCCGAACGCAGGGACAGCGCCTTGCCGACGGCTTCCTGTACACGACCGACACCCTGGGCCAGTTTCAGGCTTTCCTGGGCATCGCGCTTGAGTTGCAGAATGTAGCTGCGGGTGTCGGACTGACGATCCTTCAGCGCATCGAGCAGGTCTTCGAGTTCCTTCACGGCAGCCTTGGCCTTGGTCTGCGCCTTGGCTTTACCGGCTGTGGCTGCGTCCTGCAATTTGGTGCGGGATTTGTGCAGTTTTTCTTGTGCCTTGCCGCGTTGCTTTTCCAGTTTGGCGAGCAGTTTTTCAGCATCAGCCAAGGCTTGGGAGCAAGCGTTTTCCAGATGTTCGAGCAGGCTGCCCGAGAGCTGTTGGAGTAAGTGCAACGGAGTGTTTACAGGCTTCTTGGTGGCCGACATGGTTTACCTCCTGGCTGACGTGAGTGCGGCTCATACTAGACCTCTGCTGCTACCGCCGCTAGGGCATGTTGACAGTATCGAATGCACTCGGTTGCAGGCTTACGAAAAACTTCTGCACATTGCTCAAAGCAGTTCACCGTTGCAGAGCTTCGCGCTGGCATAATCCACCGCAATTCAGGACGGAGAGTGCCCATGTCGCGCTACCTTTTTTTATCCCTCTGCATGATCTTTTCGGCGGTCCAGGCCGACGAAAAAAACACCGCGAACGATGCCCACGATCTGGCCTACAGTCTCGGCGCAAGCCTTGGTGAACGGCTGCGCCAGGAGGTTCCGCAACTGCAGATCCAGGCCTTGATCGAAGGTTTGCAACAGGCCTATCAGGGCAAGCCGCTGGCACTGAGCGAAGCGCGCATCGAACAGATTCTGGCCGATCACGAATCGCAGACAGCCGAGCATGCGGCCATGCCTTCGACTGAAGCGGCGATGGAAAACGAGCGACGCTTTCTCACTGCTGAAAAAGCCAAGCCTGGGGTGAAAGAGTTGTCCGACGGCATCCTGCTTACCGAGCTGACGCCGGGCAATGGTGCGAAGGCCGGCCCCGATGGAAAGGTGCAGGTGCTGTATATCGGTCGGCTGCCGGATGGCACCGTGTTCGACCAGAACACTCAGCCGCAGTGGTTCAATCTCGACAGCGTGATCGCAGGCTGGCGCACCGCTTTGCAAAACATGCCGGTGGGTGCGAAGTGGCGCCTGGTGATTCCATCGGATCAGGCTTACGGCGCCGACGGTGCCGGCGACTTGATCGCGCCGTTCACACCGTTGGTGTTCGAAGTCGAATTGCGTGGCGCTACCAGCTGATCGCCCAATAAAAAACGGTGCGCTGTTGGCGCACCGTTCTTGTGTCTTGCAGGACCGGTTCAGGCCTGAACCGGATCCTCTTCCTTGTGGGCGGTATGCAGCACTTCGATCAGGCAGTCTTCCAGTTCGAAGCGCTCGTGGAGCAGCCCACCCAGCTCCTTGAATTTTTCGGCAACGCATTTGCCTTCATCGCAAAGATCGTTGAAAGCCAGCAGTTTTTCCGTGATGACATCGATGCGCGGGTAGATCGTCTCGGCCAGTTCCAGGCCGCGCTTGTCGTTGAAGGCCTTGGCCTCGCCCGTCAGCTGTTCGTAGATTTCGAAATGCCCGGCCGACACGTAATCGACCAGTACGCCGCAGAATTCCTGCAAGGGCTTTCGATCTTCGGACAGTGCCTGAGGTTCTGCGCCCAGCTTGTCGTAGGCGGCGATCAGTTCCTCACGCTCCTGGAGCCAGCGGTCGATCAGCAGATGAACTCCACCCCAACGTTCCTGAGCATTCTGACAACTTTCGAGCATGGCGATCTCTCTTCCCTTGTGGGTCATGCTGCCCTACACCCGCGCCCCTTCTTGTGGCTGTTGCTTTGAGAGGCGTTCAGGCAGAGCGTCATCGAGCAACACAAATCCAATGACACGTGCGGGCCAGATTATGCCCGCACGCCTGTGGCTTCAAGGTACGCAGGAGAGAAAGTTCATACAAGTGTTTAATCCCTGACCAGCCCCCGGTGCGACGCTTCGCCGCTGAGCGGTCGCTGCAGAGCGCTCCAGGCCAGTCGCAGCAACTGGTAAACCGCCAGGATCGACAGCGCGACGAAGAACAGCAGGCTCCACTCCGGAACGCTCAGGTCAAACAATGTCCAGGACAATTGCGCGCAATCCTCGCTGTCGTTGAACATCCGCGCCAGGGCGCAGAGCCAGGGCAGAGAACTGAAAAGCTCTTCCGGGTTGGGTGCGCACTGCGTCAGATGATGCATCGAGTCACTCTGCAGCAGCACCTGCCGCCAGGCCGCCATCGTTCCACCCAGAGCGGCTGACAACGCGCCAGACCAGTAGAGCGACAGACCGAAACGACCGGGCCCATGCACAGCCGCCACGCCACAGCAAGCGGTAAGAATACTCAGGAAAAGCCGTTGCACCAGGCACAGACTGCACGGCACGAGACCCACCACGTACTCGAGGTAATAGGAAGCTCCCAGCGCCAGTGTGCCCGCCGTGAAAGCCATAAAAAACAGGGAGCGTGAGCAGGTCAACGACATGGGTTATCCGTAACAATTTAGACAGGCAGTTACGGTAGAGGAAAGGGCCTCGGCCTTTCAAGGCAGGTCACTGGCGACACTTCACCAGAGGTGTAGGGAAATCCCGACAGACGCGAGAGGAAAAGATGTAGGCCTCTGTAGGACTCTGCCTCAGAAGTGAAACAGCGGTAACTATTCAGTCGAGAACATGGGCGAGGGAGCGCGCCCCCTCATCCATTCAGGCGTGAGCCTGCACCGGTAAAGGCGCGGCCAGCAGACGCTCGTCCAACAACCCCAGACCTTCCTGGAACAGCTGATTGCTGCGCTCGGTATCACCGAGCCGGGCCAGCAGTCGAGCCAGCTCCGCACAGGCTTCCGGGTTGCGCTGTGTGCGCAGGCTGCTTTCCAGATAGTCCCTCGCCTTGCCCCACAGGCTGGCTTGCAGGCACAGGCGGCCGAGCGTCAGCAGCAGGCTCGGGTCGGCGGGATGATCCTTGAGCCAGCCCTCGGCCACCTGCAGTTGACGCGCCGGATCACTGCCGCGCACCAGGCCATAGAGGCGCGCCAGGTGGCTGTCGTACTTGCGTTTGAGGGCGCCGCGCAACACCTCTTCCGCCTCGACCTGAGCACCGAGTTGACGCAGTTGTTCGGCGTAGGCCAGTACCAGCGGCGACTCCTGGCGTTGCGACGAAGTCAGTTGCTGCCAGGCGCGGTTGAGTGATTGCAGACCGACTGCGCCATCTTCTTCGCGATGTGCCGCCAGCGACAGATTCTCTCCCCAGGCGCGACGTTCCAGCTCGGCCAGTTCGGCAGGCGGCAGGACTTTGTCCTTGCGCAGCTCGGGCAACATGCGGATTACCGCCGACCAGTCACCGCGCTGCTGATGCAGACGCTGCAACTGACGCAGGGTCTGGACGTTGTGCGGATGACGTTCGCGCATGGCCTGCAAGGTCACCAGCGCACCTTCCGTGTCGCCACGGTCGGTTTGCAGTTGTGCGTGGCTCAAGGCGATCGCCAGTTCAGCCTGAGGCTGACGTTCGAGCGCACGCTCCAGCAGACGGTCACTTTCCTCGTAATTGCCTTGCTCGTTGGCGGCACGGGCGGCACCGAGGTAATACAGCAATGGCTGGCGCTCGGCCTCGGCAGCCCGATAGAGATGGCGCTGGGCACTGGCCCAGCGACCTTCAGCCAGATCCAGTTGACCGTGCTCGATCGCCACTTGCACACGACGACTGCGGTTGCGACGCGACCATGGATTGACCACGCCACCCGAGGTCAGCACCAGTTCAACCAGCGCCTTGATGCCCCAGATCAGCAGCCACAGCACCGCCACCAGCGCCAGGGTCGCCCACAGGCTCGACTCATAGCGGAAGCTTTTATAGGCCACCAATACGTAACCGGAATGCTCGGCGATTGCCAGACCGAGAGCCGCCGCTGCAGCAATCACCAGAAACACGATGACGTACAGGCGCTTCATGGCGTGGCCTCCTGCGCGGTGGCGGCAGGTTTGGCAAAGGGCTTCACCGAGTCTTCAGCGTTGACGTTACGACGCTCAAGATAGGCCTGTACGGCGCTGAGGGTGCCCGCCAGGTCCGGTGTGACAACCGTGACCGGTTGCTTGCTCAGCTCCGCCACTTGTTCGAGCATGATTTTGCTCTGCGGGTTGTCCGGGTTGAAATTGCCCTTGAGCACGTCCCGCGCCTCAGTCAGTGCCTGGGTGTAGACAGCTGCCTGACCGTTGAGCGCCGCCCATTGCGCCTGTTCCAGAGAGAGACTCAGGGCCAGGCGTACCTGACTCAGACTCTGCCCTGCGAGCAGTGGCCGTACGTTTTTATCGGCATTGAAATCGATGCGGATGTAGCGCGAGATCTGATCCCACCACTGCGACCAGCGACTGGCACCATCACCATCGGAGGTCAGGCCCAGCAGCGAATCGCCGCGATCCTTGTATTCGGGCGCCAGTTCGGTGAGTCCGATGACCTGATCGCGCAGGGCGCCCAGCTTCAGGAACAGACCGGTACGATCGGGCTGCTCGGTACTGCGCAACGCCACCAGGGTTTTCGCCACTTGCTCACGCGCGGCAAACGAACCCGGATCGTTTTGCTCCTTCAGAATATCGTCGGCACCCTGCACCAGAGCCTGAGCGCTGCTGATGTCCTGCAAGGCAGAAAGACGCAGGCTGGCCAGTCGCAGCAGATGCTCGGCCTCGGCCAGACGCCAGTCCTTGCGGCTTGCTCCGAGAACGGTTTCCAGACGCTGATTGAGGCGCTGCTGATCGCCCTGCAGTTGTGTGACCAGACGCTGGCGCTCGGCGAGCTCGTCGGCACCGGGCAACTGTCCCAGACGCTCGGTCAGACGCTGCTCGTTGAGTTTCAGGGTCTGGGCCTGATCATTCAACGCCTGCACCTGACTCAATTGCTCCTGCGTGCTGGCTTGCAGGTGTCGCACCTGCCAGACGCCCCAGCCACCCACCGCAACACCGGCGGCGCCGAGCAGCAGCGCGACAATGGCCAATCCGTTGCCTCGGCGCGGTTCAGCGGCCGGTGGCGGTGCATCAACCGGTGCATCGATCACAGGTTGAACGTCATCTTTAGGCAAGGCTGTTTCGCTCACGTATCCATCCTTTGCATTAGAGAACGGGCACGGGATGCTCCCGTAACGCCGTCAGCAAGGCCGCGGCACTGGCGCCGCGACAATCCACAACTGTTCGGGCCCCGGCGGCACGTGCCTGCTCGGCGACCCTTGGGCTTGGAACAAACAACGGCATCTGCGCAAGCGCCGGCCATGTATCACCGGCCAATTGACGCAGGTGCTCAAAACCCTGTCCACTGCTGACCACCAGCCCGTTCAGGCGTTCCGCCTCAATCCGTCGGGGCAGTTCCCGCGGCGGATAGTCCGGCAGGTCACGGCGGTACAGTTCCAGATACTCGACACTAGCACCAAGCGCGCGCAGGCGCTCGGCCAGCAGCTCCCGACCGCCCTCTCCGCGCAGGATCAACACCTGTGCGCCGGGCTGTGCAACGACCTCGAGCAGACGCGGCAATTGCAGCAAGGCTTCGCTGTCATCGCCTTCGTCGGGGCAATGCGCATCGAGACTCCGATCTCGAAGAATCTGCGCCGTCGCTGCGCCAACACTGAACCAGGGCATGGCCGGCACGGCATCGATCAATTGCACAGCGATGCGCGCCGCCGGTTTGCTGACCACGATCACTGCGCTGTAGCGCGACAACCCGGCGAACGTCTGGCGCATTGTGTCAGAGACCGGCAGCGGCGCGATTTCCAAAAGCGGCAGGCAACTGCTGAAAACCCCCTGCCCGGCCAGCATCTCGGCCAGCGCCTCGCAATCGTCAGCGGGGCGCGTCAGCAGCAGGCGCCAGGTCGTCACTCGTGACCTGCCTCGCCGTAGACAGCCTTGAGAATGTCGTCGGCACCCTGGCGCAGCAAATCTTCAGCGACTTGCACGCCCAGCGCTTCAGCGTCAGAGCGCGGCGCCCGGGCTTCGGCACTCAACAGCTTGCCGCCGCTCGGCTCGCCGACCAGGCCACGCAGCCACAATTGCTCGCCTTCGAGCACGGCATAACAGGCGATCGGCACCTGGCAACCGCCATTCAAATGTTTGTTGAGGGCACGTTCGGCGCTCACACGGTCAGCCGTATCGGCGTGATGCAAAGGTGCGAGCAAGGCATGGATTTCGGTGTCGGCACTGCGGCATTCGATACCGACTGCGCCCTGGCCACCGGCCGGCAGGCTGTCGTCGACGCTGATCGCAGAAGTGATGCGATCTTCGAAACCGAGGCGAATCAGACCGGCCGCCGCGAGGATGATCGCGTCGTACTCGCCGGCATCGAGCTTGGCCAGACGGGTGTTGACGTTGCCGCGCAGGAAGCGGATTTCCAGGTCCGGACGACGGGTCAGCAACTGTGCCTGGCGACGCAGGCTGGACGTGCCGACGATGCTGCCGGCCGGCAACGCATCAAGGCTGGAAAAAGTATTGGAGACAAAGGCGTCGCGCGGGTCTTCGCGTTCGCAGATGCAGAACAGGCCGAGGCCTTCGGGGAAGTCCATCGGCACGTCTTTCATCGAATGGACGGCAATGTCGGCTTCGTTTTCCAGCAGCGCGGTTTCCAGTTCCTTGACGAACAGGCCCTTGCCACCGATTTTCGACAGGGGGGAATCGAGCAGCTTGTCGCCGCGACTGACCATGGGCACCAGCGTCACCAGCAATCCCGGGTGGGCTGCTTCCAGACGGGCTTTGACGTATTCGGCCTGCCAGAGGGCCAGTGCACTTTTGCGGGTGGCGATGCGGATTTCGCGAGAGGACATGGATCAATCCGTACTGAATAGATACGGCGGATAATAACAGCTCAGCCAAATCCACTTTGACCTGAATCAGAAACGGCGTGGCCTCCCTGGCCGGCAATGCCTGGTGAAGAGAATAGTAAACCGCCCGACGCCCTCGGGCTAAAGCCCTTGCATCATCTTGCGCACGCCCGCCACATGGCGGCGGCTGACGATCAGCGCGTCACCGTTCAGGCCCTTGAGGAACAACTGGAAGTGGCCCAGCGGCGTCCGTTGCAAGCGCTCGATGCGGTCGCGGGCGACCAGCGCATTGCGGTGGATCCGCACGAAGCGCTCGCCGAACTCGTCCTCCAGCGCCTTGAGCGGCTCGTCCAGCAGCACTTCACCGGCTTCGTGACGCAGGGTCACGTATTTGTGATCGGCAATGAAATACACCACCTGATCCAGCGGGATCAGTTCGATGCCTTTGCGGGTGCGGGCGCTGATATGACTGCGCGGGCCATTGCCGCTTTCGGCGGCGGGACGGGTCAGGGCCGATAGCTGAGCCCGATTCGGACGTTCGGCCCTTTTCAGGGCTTCCTGCAGATGTTCGGTTCTCACGGGTTTCACCACATGGCCCACGGCGCTGGCCTGCAGGGCCTCCAAGGGAAATTCATCGATACCGGAGCAGAACACCACGGCGGGCGGGGTTTCGCGTTCGCACAGCCGGGCAGCCACTTGCAGGCCGTCGAGGCCCGGCATGCGGATATCGAGCAGCACGATATCCGGCTTGTGGCTGTCGATCAGTGCCAACGCCTCTTCGCCATTGGTGGCGCTGGGCTCCAGGACTGTGTAGCCCTCGAGCTCGCTCACCATTCGGGCGAGGCGCTCGCGGGCCAGTGGTTCGTCATCAACGATCAGGACATTCATATTGCGCTGGATTCCTGCGTGAGTCTCGCACAAGGATAGCGTAGACAAGTGGAGTGACGTCCGTCACCGCGATCCACGCTAAGACTAGCGCGAGCGCCAAAAAGTGCCGTACGTCGGCCGGCAATATTTGCCGACACCCGGGACGCACCCCTCGAAGCTCGCGTCTGTCTGCGTTTTACGCAGGGTATGCCGATGGTCAAAACACCCACCCCTCTCTTCTTATAGTCGGCGACCAGACCTTTGCACGATCCACAGTCGTGCCGACCCTTAGTCCTACTGTAGACGCTCGTCGGGCCGATATTGCTCAATCGGAAAATATCCTTGCGCAAATCCCCCGGAACCGGCGGCGACTATGAACGCAGAGATGAGAAAAAAACGTATCGACCAGTGTCAACGACAGGATTGGCAACCCTGTTATTATCCGCGCCAGCGTTTCACGCCTTCTTTCTTCAAGCCGATACGAGCGAATTCATGAGCACTGACAAGACCAATCAGTCCTGGGGCGGCCGCTTCAGTGAACCCGTCGACGCCTTCGTCGCCCGCTTCACCGCCTCCGTCACTTTCGACCAGCGCCTGTATCGCCACGACATCATGGGCTCGATTGCCCACGCCACCATGCTGGCCAAGGTCGGTGTGCTGACGGATGCCGAGCGCGACAGCATCATCGATGGCCTGAAGACCATCCAGGGCGAAATCGAGGCCGGCCAGTTCGACTGGCGCGTGGACCTCGAAGACGTGCACATGAACATCGAGGCACGCCTGACCGACCGCATCGGCATCACCGGCAAGAAGCTGCACACCGGCCGCAGCCGCAACGACCAGGTCGCCACCGACATCCGTCTGTGGCTGCGCGACGAGATCGACCTGATCCTGGCCGAGATCACCCGCCTGCAAAAAGGCCTGCTGGAGCAGGCCGAGCGTGAAGCCGCGAGCATCATGCCGGGCTTCACCCACCTGCAGACCGCCCAGCCCGTGACCTTCGGGCACCACATGCTGGCCTGGTTCGAAATGCTCAGCCGCGACTACGAGCGTCTGGTCGACTGCCGCAAGCGCACCAACCGCATGCCGCTGGGCAGCGCCGCGCTGGCCGGCACCACCTACCCGATCGACCGCGAATACACCGCACAACTGCTGGGCTTCGACGCTGTCGGCGGCAACTCGCTGGACAACGTGTCCGACCGTGACTTCGCCATCGAATTCTGCTCGGCCGCCAGCATCGCGATGATGCACCTGTCGCGCTTCTCCGAAGAGCTGGTGCTGTGGACCAGCGCGCAGTTCCAGTTCATCGATCTGCCGGACCGTTTCTGCACCGGCAGCTCGATCATGCCGCAGAAGAAAAACCCGGACGTACCGGAGCTGGTACGCGGCAAGACCGGCCGTGTGTTCGGCGCCCTGATGGGCCTGCTGACCCTGATGAAAGGCCAGCCGCTGGCCTACAACAAGGACAACCAAGAAGACAAGGAACCGCTGTTCGACGCCGCCGACACCCTGCGCGACTCGCTGCGTGCCTTTGCCGACATGATCCCGGCGATCAAACCGAAACACGCGATCATGCGTGAAGCGGCGCTGCGCGGTTTCTCCACCGCCACAGACCTGGCCGACTATCTGGTACGCCGTGGCCTGCCGTTCCGTGACTGCCACGAGATCGTCGGCCACGCCGTGAAGTACGGCGTCGACACCGGCAAGGATCTGGCGGAAATGAGCCTGGAAGAACTGCGTCAGTTCAGCGACCAGATCGAGCAGGACGTGTTTGCCGTGCTGACCCTGGAAGGTTCGGTGAATGCCCGTGACCACATCGGCGGCACTGCGCCGGCGCAGGTCAAGGCTGCCGTTGCTCGCGGTCAGGCATTGATCGCCAGCCGCTAAAAGCATCGCGGGCAAGCCGAATCATCGACTTGCCCGCGAACTCGCTTCAGAACAAATTTCTATTTTTTGGCTGCGATCATCGCCAAAAATGTCGGCATCGCCGCTTCCTTGTCCGCTGCAATCTTCTGCACATGCGGATTCTGCTCAAGTCGCTCCAGCAACGCCTTGGCCTTCGGCATGTCCGCCAGCAGATCCAGACCAAACAGCTTGTGCCCCACCGCAGCCGCCAGCGGCACGCTGTAGAGGAAGTACAGGTCAGCGATGCTCAGGCTGTCGCCCGCCACATACGGGGCGAACTTGCCGTGGCGGCCCAGCGCCGCAAAACCCAGCAGCAATTCAGACTTGGTCTTCTCCTTGATCGCCTCCGGCAGCGCCGCGCCGAAGAACGCTTCGCCGTAACAGGCCCGGGCCGGCAGCTCGATATACAGCTCGATTTCCTTGGCCACCGCCAACACTTGAGCGCGCGCAAACGGCTCGGCCGGCAGCAGCGGAACACCCGTCCGGGTGCTTTCGAGGTATTCGAGCATCACCATCGTTTCATTGATGTAGCCACCTTCAGCCCCCAGTACCGGCACCTTGCCGCGTGGGCTGATGGCCAGAGATTCCGGCGTTGGCGTCGGGTAGAAGGTGACCTCCTCGAACGGCAGGCCCTTTTCCAGCAGCGCCAGTTTGACCATGTTGTAGTAGTTACTGACTGAGAATCCGTAGAGCTTGAACATCACATAGCCTCCAGGCCGTGCGGGGTGGGCAGTGCCTGTTTATAGATCGCTCCGGGGAATCCCGCCAGCAGCATCACGCCGCTGAATGCGGGTAAACTGGCGCCTTTCCTTGAGGAGCCTGCCATGAGCGAGCCGACAGACATCGATAACGACGAAGAAGAGTTCACCGAGAGCACTTTGATCGAAGCCATCGAAAACCAGATCGAAAGCGACAACCCGCCTGCAGCCAAGGCCACGTTCAACAAACTGACCCTGGTCGGCTACGAGCGCGAAGACATCCTGAACCTGATGGCCCACGTGCTGGCCTACGAAATCGACGCCATGCTCGATGAAGACCGCGCGTTCAATACCGAATGGTACGAAGCGGCCCTTCGCGCCCTGCCTGAGTTGCCACCGGAAAAGCCGTAACCGGGCAACCCGATGTGGGAGCAGCCTGGCTCCCACACAATTTGTCACCCTTCCTTCAGGCCTTCCCCCGGCCCCTGACTACACTGGAATCCACCCCCGAGACAAAAACCCTGGCGCACACTGGACACGCCGCGCCGGCAGGTTCACCTTAGGGGCGCTGTCGTCCAATTCCTAGAAAGTCTGGAGTCCTTATGTCGCTTACCCCTGAGTTGGTTGCCGAACTGGAAGTCCTCGCACTCTTCAACCTGGACAGTTCCCAGGAAGGTCTGAAAATTCATCAGACCGCTGCCCCGAAGCACATTGCTGCTGCACAACGCCTCTTTGAAAAAGAACTGACAGACCAGCCTGATGGCGGTTACCTGACCAGTCTCGGTCGCGATGCCGCACAAAACGTGCAGACCGTACTGACGATTCTGAAAGAGCAACAAACCGCCTGACCCTCCCGACTTTGCCCACGGAAACCTCCGCCACGGGATTTCCGCGGGCCAGCCCGGCCGCACGCCATCACCGCGCGATGGAAATCTGGCGTCAAAAAACAAATTCAGCTTAATGCTCGCGCTGCACAGGCGCTAAACTCCCTCGCATTCCGTGACCCTCTGCCTCCGAGCCCTGCGAGCCGGTTTGAGTCGACATGACCCGCACCCATGAAATCCGCCCCGACCTGGACGAGGGAATCGACCGCAAGGTACTCAGCCAGCTGCGCGCACGCTTTCTCAAACTCAACGAAGGCCGCCTGAACCGGGCCCTCGAAGGCCTGTCGACGCGCCAGCAAAGCGTGCTGACCCTGTTGCCGCTGTTTTTCCACGTCAATCATCCGCTGCTGCCCGGTTATGTCTCGGGCAGCACGCCGGCCGGGTTGTCGAATTACGAACCGGATGCCGATGCTCTCGCCGAAGCCCAGCGCCTGACGCGCTCGTTTTCCTACAAGCCGCGCCACGGCAGCAACCCGCCGCGACCGATTCACGGACTGTTCCTGATGGGCAGCCTCGGCACCCTGGCCCAGGCCGACCAGAGCGACATGGACGTGTGGGTCTGCCACGCACCCGACCTGAGCGACAGCGAACTCGCCGAACTGCGCAAAAAATGCCAGTTGCTCGAAGCCTGGGCCGCGGGCCAGGGCGCAGAGGCGCATTTCTTCCTGATCGACCCGGTGCGTTTCGTCAAAGGCGAGCGTGATACCCAGCTCAGCTCCGAAGATTGCGGCACCACCCAGCACTATCTGCTGCTGGACGAGTTCTACCGCACGGCGATCTGGCTGGCCGGGCGCACGCCGATCTGGTGGCTGGTGCCGGTCTACGAAGAGCGCGCATACGACCAGTACACCCACACCCTGATCTCCAAGCGTTTCATCCGCAACGATGAAACCCTCGACCTCGGCCCACTGGCGCACATTCCGCCGGGCGAGTTCGTGGGCGCCGGGCTGTGGCAGTTGTTCAAGGGCATCGAGTCGCCTTACAAGTCGGTGCTCAAGCTGCTGCTGATCGAGGTCTACGCCAGCGAACATCCGCAGGTGCAGTGCCTGAGCCTGCGCTTCAAGCAGGCGGTATTCGCCAACCGGCTCGACCTCGACGAGCTGGATCCGTACATGGTGGTTTACCGCCGGATCGAGGAATACCTCACCGCGCGCAATGAACCCGAGCGCCTGGAACTGGTACGCCGTGCGCTGTACCTCAAGGTCAACCGCAAGCTCACCGGCAACACCCGCACCCAGAGCTGGCAGCGCTCATTGCTGGAAAGACTGGCCAGCGAATGGCACTGGGACCAGCGGCAACTGGCTTTGCTCGACAGCCGCAGCCAGTGGAAAGTGCGGCAGGTCAGTGCCGAGCGCCGGGCTCTGGTCAACGAGCTGAATTACAGCTATCGCTTCCTGACCCAGTTCGCCCGCACCGAACAGACCGTCAGCCTGATCAACAAACGTGATCTCAACGTTCTCGGCCGACGCCTGTACGCCGCGTTCGAACGCAAGGCCGACAAAGTCGAGTTCATCAACCCCGGCATCGCCCCGGACCTGGCCGAAGACACCCTGACCCTGGTGCAATCGCCGAACAAAAAGGAACCCGGGCAAACCCAGTGGGGCCTGTACAACGGCAGCCTGACGGCGCTGGAGTGGGAACATTTCGCGCCGATCAAGCGCAGCCGCCAGTTGCTGGAACTGCTGACCTGGTGCCACCGCAACGGCGTGATCGACAGCAGCACCCGACTGGCCCTGCACCCCGGCACCAGCGACATGAGCGAGTTCGAGCTGTTCAATTTGCTCGGCAGCCTGCAACAGAGCATCGCCCTGCCCTTGCCGACCGTTGCCGAAGAGCCGCTGCTGCGCGCCAGTGTGCCGAGCGAAGTGCTGATTCTGGTGAATGTCGGGGTCGATCCGCTCAAGCATCACCGCGACCTGAACATCCTGATGACCACCGAACGCACGGACTCCCTGAGCTATGCCGGCGTGCGCGAGAACCTGGTGCTGACCCTCGATCAGGTCACGCTCAACAGCTGGAACGAAGTGCTGGTCAACCGCTTCGACGGCCCGCATGCGCTGCTCGACTGCCTGCGCGATTACCTCAACAACCTGCCGCGCGGACCGCAGCAGCCCTCGCTGCGAGTGCGTTGCTTCTGCCACAACCGCGCGCAATTCATCGCCCGCCGGGTGGAGGAGATCGTCGATACCGCACAGAACCTGCTGCTCAGCGACTTGAATCACCGCTACCTGATTCAGGTGCAGCAGCACTATCACGTACTGGAACTGGTGCCGGGCCAAGTCAGCCATGTCGCCCTCGCCACCCTGCCGGCACTGCTCGATTACCTCGGTGAGGAGCAACCGCGCTACAGCCCGCTGCACCTGGACCCGATGGCGCTGGAAGACCACGACCTCGCGCTGATCCTGCCAATGGGCCAGCCCGAATGCGTTCAGGTGTTTTACCGGATCACCGAGCAAACGGCCGAGCTGTACGTGCTCGACGAATTCAACGCACTGTGGCAACAGCATTTGCCCTATCACGACGAGCAAAGTCTGTTGGTGCCGCTGCAGCGCTTCCTGCAATCGATCCAGTTCCGGCGCGAAGCGCTGCTGCCCATGGATTCGAACCACGCCGCCAACCTTGAAATCTTGTATTACCAGTTATTGCCGTCAGGGCCGGGACGCGCACGACGGGTCGAAATGCGCCCGGCGCCGCAGACGCCAGTCAACAAACCGTTCTACGACGTGCAGGCGATCATCGGCAAAGCCGCACCGGGCGAAGTGCAGGTCACGTTGTATTGCAATCAGCGGGAATTCTGCGAGCTGGAACATGGCGACCAGTTGTTCAGCGTGGTCGCCCGGGAAATCGTCGGGCAGCGCCGGGAAACCGAGCGCTACCGCTGCTACATCACCGACCTGGACCTGTCGGGCGTGATCGGTGACGGGCAGAGTTCGAGCAATCTGTATCTGCGTTACAAGGCCGACCTGGAACGCTCTCTGAACGAAGCGCTCGAGCAGGTCTGAGGCAGGGTTATTCCGGGAAGTCGCCGCCATTGGCCGGCTGCGATTCGACTTCCAGCAAGGTCAGCTTCAGGGTCTTGCCGCCCGGTGCGGGCCAGTCGATATGCTGACCGACCTTCAGGCCCAACAGCGCGCTGCCGACCGGAGCGAGGATCGAGATTTTGCCTTCGTCGGCGTTGGCGTGTTTCGGATAGACCAGCGTCAGGTGGTAGTCCTTGCCACTGCCTTCTTCGCGACAGTGCACACGGGAATTCATCGTCACGACATCGGCGGGCACTTCATCGTGGCCGACCAGGGCATCGGCGCGGTCCAGCTCGGTTTGCAGCGCGATCACGCCCGGCAGCGAGTCATCCAGGCTGTCGATCAGGCGTTCCAGACGTTGCACGTCCAGACGGGTAAGGGTGATGGAAGGTGCGGTCATGATCCGGGCAGACTCCTTTCTTCTGCACACAAAAAAAGCAAAACCCCGCCAAAAAAGACGGGGTTTTCACCAGGCCTCGATGGGTTGAGGCGTTTCCGGACACTATCACAGCTCAAAAAATATACAAGCTACGCTCCGGCGAGCTGCCGGCGTTGCATCGCCTGCGCGCAGATTACCCGGCGGCGCTCGTCATCGGCCGACCGCCATTCGCGGATGTCTTCGACATGGCGCATGCAACCGAGGCAGACTTTCTGCTCGTCCAGCCGACACACGCCGGTGCACGGCGAAGGCACGGCCGGGCTGACGTTGCTGTAGAGCGGCTTGGCAGGCCGTGGCGCGGTCGTCATCTCAGATTTCGTCGAAATCGAGTTTTTCGCCGGCGCGCTCCCAGACGATGCGCTCCAGCATTTCGCCCAGCAGCTCTTCGGTTTTCTCGCAGACCCACTTGCCGGCCTGCTCGTCATAGTCGAAATGGAAACCACCGGAACGGTCAGCCAGCCACAACTGACGCAGAGGCTCCTGACGGCTGAAGATCAACTGACTGCCGTTGTCGAACTTGATAGTCAGCACACCGGCCGAGTTCTCCATGTCCAGATCCAGGCCACTTTCGTCAAAGATGTCCTCCAGCGCTTGCTGGGTGGCATCGACCAGATCATGGAAACGGGCTTCGGACAAACTCATTGCGGCAACCTCAAAAAATGTCTGATCAGGCTCAAGCGCCGCAAGATACGGTCGCGGCCAGCCGATTGCAAAGGATAACGACCAAGCGCCCTGCCCGGCGACGAAATATGCACCCGTCATGCAGGAAAGTTTTCCGCGCCGCAGCCCGAGCCCCGCCGGACGGGAGTTCCGTCGCATAGGCAAGCTGCCGGGTGGCCGGTATACTCCGGCGCAATTAACGCATATTCAAGGATTTCGCCATGAAGCGCCTGATCTCTTCCATTGCTGCGCTCGCTTCGCTCGTCGCTTTTGCCTGCTTGATTTCGGCCTGCGGTCAGAAAGGCCCGCTGTACCTGCCCGATGAAGATCAGGATCCGGCTGCACAAGCCCAGTCTTCGCAAAAGCAGCCGTCCAAAGCACACAAGCACGACGTTTACCAATAAGGGATCGCCATGGACGCTTTTAACTACCGTGGCGGGGAACTGTTCGCGGAAGGTGTGGCGCTGTCCGCCATCGCCGACCGCTTCGGCACACCGACCTACGTCTACTCCCGCGCCCACATCGAGGCCCAGTACCGGGCCTATGCCGATGCGCTGGCCGGCATGCCGCACCTGGTGTGCTTCGCGGTCAAGGCCAACTCCAACCTCGGCGTCCTGAATGTCCTGGCCCGTATCGGCGCCGGTTTCGACATCGTCTCCCGTGGCGAGCTGGAACGCGTCCTGGCCGCCGGCGGCAGTCCTGACAAGATCGTGTTCTCCGGTGTCGGCAAGACCCGTGACGACATGCGTCGCGCGCTGGAAGTCGGCGTGCATTGCTTCAACGTCGAATCCACCGACGAGCTGGAGCGCCTGCAAGTAGTCGCCGCCGAACTGGGCGTTCGCGCACCGATTTCCCTGCGCGTGAACCCGGACGTCGATGCCGGCACCCACCCGTACATTTCCACCGGTCTCAAAGAGAACAAGTTCGGCATCGCCATCGCCGACGCCGAAGACGTGTACGTGCGTGCCGCACACCTGCCGAACCTGGAAGTGGTCGGCGTCGATTGCCACATCGGCTCGCAACTGACCACCCTGCCACCGTTCCTCGACGCCCTCGATCGCTTGCTCGATCTGGTGGACCGCCTGGGCGATTGCGGCATCCATCTGCGCCACATCGATCTCGGTGGTGGCCTGGGTGTGCGCTACCGCGATGAAGAGCCGCCGCTGGCTGCCGACTACATCAAGGCTGTGCGCGAACGTCTCGACGGTCGTGATCTGGCGCTGGTGTTCGAACCGGGCCGCTTCATCGTCGCCAATGCTGGCGTGCTGCTGACCCAGGTCGAGTACCTCAAGCACACCGAGCACAAAGACTTCGCCATCGTCGATGCGGCGATGAACGACCTGATCCGCCCGGCCCTGTACCAGGCGTGGATGGACGTGACGGCTGTCAAGCCGCGCGACACCGCTGCACGCAAATACGACGTGGTCGGCCCGATCTGCGAGACCGGCGATTTCCTCGCCAAGGATCGCGAACTGGCGCTGGAAGAAGGCGACCTGCTGGCCGTGCATTCCGCCGGGGCCTACGGTTTTGTGATGAGCTCCAACTACAACACTCGCGGCCGTGCCGCCGAAGTGCTGGTAGATGGTGATCAGGTATTTGAAGTGCGCCGCCGCGAGACCGTGGCCGAGCTGTTTGCCGGCGAAAGCCTGCTGCCGGAGTAACCCCATGCTGCTGCGTTTTACCAAGATGCACGGCCTGGGCAACGACTTCATGGTCCTCGACCTGGTCAGCCAGCACGCGCACATTCAGCCCAAGCACGCAAAAATGTGGGGCGACCGGCACACCGGCATCGGTTTCGACCAGTTGCTGATCGTCGAGGCGCCGAGCAACCCGGATGTGGATTTCCGTTACCGGATCTTCAACTCCGACGGCTCCGAAGTCGAACAGTGCGGTAACGGTGCGCGCTGCTTCGCCCGCTTCGTGCTCGACAAGCGCCTGACCGCCAAGCGGCAGATCCGCGTCGAGACCAAGGGCGGCATCGTCGAACTGGACGTGCGTAACGACGGCCAGATCGGCGTGAACATGGGCGCACCGCGTCAGGTGCCGGCGGACATTCCGTTCCAGGCGACCGAGCAGGCCCTGAGCTATCAGGTCGACGTCGACGGTACATCGGTGGAACTGGCGGCAGTGTCGATGGGCAACCCCCACGCGGTACTGCGCGTGCAAGACATCAACACCGCACCGGTGCATGAGCTGGGGCCGAAGATCGAACACCATCCGCGCTTTCCGGCGCGGGTCAACGTCGGTTTTCTCCAGGTCATCGACCGTAATCGCGCACAACTGCGCGTCTGGGAACGCGGTGCCGGGGAAACCCAGGCCTGCGGCACCGGCGCCTGTGCTGCTGCTGTAGCTGCGATCAGCCAGGGGTGGATGGATTCGCCGCTATTGATCGACCTGCCGGGCGGGCGCCTGTCCATCGAGTGGGCAGGTCCCGGCCAACCGGTGCTGATGACCGGTCCGGCAGTGCGTGTATACGAAGGACAAGTCCGTCTTTGAGTGAGCAGAAGCCATGACCGATAAGCCTCAGGTACCCGCCCGACAGTCCGGTGAAACAGCGTCCGAGAGCCTGGAGGCGGCAGCGGTTGCCGCGTACCTGGAGGCTCATCCGGACTTCTTCGTCGAGCACGAAGAACTGCTGCCGTCCCTGCGCATCCCCCATCGTCGCGGCGACACCGTGTCGCTGGTCGAGCGTCAGATGTCCATCCTGCGCGACCGCAATATCGAGATGCGCCACCGCCTCTCGCACTTGATGGACGTGGCCCGGGACAACGATCGCCTGTTCGACAAGACCCGCCGCCTGATCCTCGCCCTCATGGACGCTGCCACCCTGGAAGACGTGGTGATCAGCGTCGAAGACAGTCTGCGTCAGGACTTTCAGGTGCCCTTCGTCAGCCTGATCCTGCTCGGTGACAACCCGGCGCCGGTCGGCCGCTGGGTGACCCACGCCGACGCGCAAACCGCCATCGGCGGCCTGCTCACCGAAGGCAAGAGCGTCAGCGGCAGCCTGCGTGAACACGAACTGGACTTCCTGTTCGGCGAAGAGCAGCGCAAGCAGATCGGTTCCACCGCCGTGGTCGCCGTCAGCCACCAGGGCATCCACGGAATTCTGGCCATCGCCAGCCGCGATCCGCAGCACTACAAGAGTTCGGTCGGCACGCTGTTCCTCAGCTACATCGCCGAAGTCATGGGCCGCGTGCTGCCACGGGTCAACAGCTCCCTGCGCTCGGTACGCTGAGCATGGAACGACAACTGGACGCTTACTGCGAACACCTGCGCAGTGAGCGGCAGGTGTCGCCTCACACGCTGTCGGCCTACCGCCGCGACCTCGATAAAGTCCTCGGCTGGTGCAACAAACAGAACGTCGGCAGCTGGCAGGCCCTGGACATCCAGCGCCTGCGCAGCCTGATCGCCCGCCTGCATGCCCAGGGCCAGTCCTCCCGCAGCCTCGCGCGCCTGCTCTCGGCAGTGCGCGGGCTCTATCACTATCTGAATCGCGAAGGCCTTTGCGATCACGACCCGGCCACCGGCCTGGCACCGCCCAAAGGCGAGCGCCGCCTGCCGAAAACCCTCGACACCGACCGAGCGCTGCAACTGCTTGAAGGTGCGGTCGAGGACGACTTTCTGGCCCGACGCGATCAGGCGATCCTGGAATTGTTCTATTCCTCAGGCCTGCGCCTGTCGGAGCTGACCGGGCTCAATCTCGATCAGCTCGACCTCGCCGACGGCATGGTTCAGGTGCTCGGCAAAGGCAGCAAGACGCGTCTGTTGCCCGTCGGCAAAAAGGCCCGGGAAGCGCTGGAGCAATGGTTGCCGTTGCGAGCGCTGACCAACCCGGCGGACGACGCGGTGTTCGTCAGCCAGCAAGGCCGGCGCCTCGGCCCGCGAGCAATTCAGGTACGGGTCAAACTGGCCGGCGAGCGCGAACTGGGGCAGAACCTGCATCCGCACATGCTGCGGCACTCTTTCGCCAGCCACTTGCTGGAGTCCTCCCAGGACCTGCGCGCGGTGCAGGAACTGCTCGGCCACTCGGACATCAAGACCACCCAGATCTATACCCACCTGGACTTCCAGCATCTGGCGGCGGTCTACGACAGCGCCCACCCACGGGCCAAACGCATGAAAGGCGACGATTCATGAGCATCCAGTTGATCACCTTCGACCTCGACGACACCCTGTGGGACACCGCCCCGGTGATCGTCAGCGCCGAAGCGGTTTTGCGCCAGTGGCTGAGCGACCATGCACCGAAGCTGGGCGCGGTGCCGGTGGAACATCTGTGGTCGATCCGCGAGCGCGTGCTGAGCAGCGAACCAGGGCTCAAGCACCGCATCAGCGCGCTGCGCCGGCGAGTGCTGTTCCATGCTTTGCAAGAGTCCGGATATGCCCACGGCGAAGCGACGGAGCTGGCAGACAAAAGTTTTGAGGTGTTTCTGCATGCCCGGCATCAGATCGAGGTGTTCCCGGAAGTCGAGCCGATCCTGGAGACCCTGGCCAAACACTACGCCCTCGGCGTGGTCACCAACGGCAACGCCGATGTGCGTCGCCTCGGGCTGGCGGACTACTTCAAGTTTGCGCTGTGCGCCGAAGACATCGGCATCGCCAAGCCGGATGCGCGGCTGTTCCATGAAGCCCTGCAGCGTGGTGGCGTGAGCGCAGAGGCGGCGGTGCATATTGGCGATCATCCGGGGGACGACATCGCCGGGGCGCAGCAGGCCGGTTTGCGTGCGATCTGGTTCAACCCGGCGGGCAAGGTCTGGGAAGCGGAGCGCCTGCCGGATGCCGAGATTCGCAGTCTGACCGACCTGCCCGCCGTGCTCGCTCGCTGGAACAGTCTCGGCTAGTTTTCTTTCGCCCATGAAAAAGCCCGCAGCGACGGCGGGCTTTTTCAGCAAGCAAGCGGCACGCCTCAGATAGGGCGGCTGCCGTACTTGTTGTCCGGCTTCTTGGGCGGATCGGCGACCACGTTGGCCTCCACTTCCTGCACTTTGCCGCCACGGGCAAGGAACTCTTCCATGGCCTTGGCCAGGGCGTCGCGCTCCTTGTTCTTGGCTTCGATGCTCGGCAACTCGTCTACCGACACCGCAGCCTTGGCCTTGCCTTTGGCAGCCGGGGCCGGCGTATCGTCACCGCCATCGTCGTCAGCAACGTCTTCCGCTGCTGCTTCCAGGCCTTCCTCGGCCTCGTCTTCGTCGCCTACTTCGAGGTCGTCGTTTTCCAGATCATCGTCGCTCATGTTCTACCTCATGACTTGCGAAAAGCAGATTAGTTATAGACCAGCTTTGGCGACTGTCGAAAGTCGCCGTAAAAAAATCGGTAACCATTGGTGACCAACGGTTTATGCCCCTTCACCGTGCAAGGTGGCGAGGACTTTACGGGCACCGCCATGATCGCGGTGCTCGCCCAGGTAAACGCCTTGCCAGGTGCCCAGTGCCAGTCGACCCGCCGTTACCGGCAAACTGATCTGACAGCCCAGCACGCTGGCCTTGAAGTGCGCCGGGAGGTCGTCCAGGCCTTCGTCGTTATGCTCATAGCCGTCTGTTCCTTGTGGGATCAGACGATTGAAAAATCGTTCGAAGTCGCGACGTACCGCCGGATCGGCGTTCTCGTTGATGGTCAACGACGCCGAGGTATGCTGTAGCCACAAATGCAACAGACCGACCCGGCATGCCTTGAGTTCGGGCAGTCCGGCGAGCAACTCTTCCGTTACCAGATGAAAGCCCCGGGGCCGTGCCCGCAGGGTTATCAGAGTCTGTTGCCACATACAGTTCTCCGCACGTTCGGGGCGCATTCTAGCGCGCTCTGAAAAAAAACAAAGGCCCTAATATTCCTTCAATGATGTAAGCCATTGGCCGTAGAAAAACACCCGTCGTAAACACGACCAAAGCAGTACGAAAAATCCATTCAGCCACATCAGGGATGACAAATTCCGGACAAAAAAATGCCCGGCGAACCGGGCAAGTTTTTTTGAGGCGCGTACTTACAGGTTGTAGCCGCGCTCGTTGTGTTGTGCCAGGTCCAGGCCCACCGATTCTTCTTCCTCGGTAGCGCGCAGCCCCATCACGGCATCCAGTACCTTGAGGATGATGAAGGTGACGATCGCGGTGTAGATCACCGTGAAGCCGACGCCTTTGCACTGAATCCACACTTGGGAAGCAATGTCGGTAACGGTGCCGAAACCACCCAGCGCCGGAGCAGCGAACACACCGGTGAGGATTGCGCCGAGGATACCGCCGATACCGTGCACGCCGAAGGCGTCCAGGGAGTCGTCATAACCGAGTTTGCGTTTCAGGCTGGTGGCGCAGAAGAAGCACACCACACCGGCAGCCAGACCGATGATCAGCGAGCCCATCGGGCCCACGGTGCCGGCCGCCGGAGTGATTGCCACCAGACCGGCAACCACGCCCGACGCGATACCCAGCGCACTCGGTTTGCCGTGGGTGATCCACTCGGCGAACATCCAGCCCAGTGCAGCGGCGGCGGTTGCGATCTGAGTAACCAGCATCGCCATGCCGGCGGTGCCGTTGGCGGCTGCAGCGGAACCTGCGTTGAAGCCGAACCAGCCGACCCACAGCATCGCCGCGCCCATCAGGGTGTAACCGAGGTTGTGCGGCGCCATCGGGGTGGTCGGGAAGCCTTTGCGCTTGCCCAGTACCAGGCACGCCACCAGACCGGCGATACCGGCGTTGATGTGCACCACGGTGCCGCCGGCGAAGTCGAGCACGCCCCAGTCACCCAACAGCGAACCCGGACCGCTCCAGACCATATGCGCAATCGGCGCGTAAACCAGGGTGAACCAGACGCCCATGAACACCAGCATCGCGGAGAACTTCATGCGCTCGGCGAAGGCACCGACGATCAGCGCCGGGGTGATGATGGCGAAGGTCATCTGGTAGGTAACGAATACCGCTTCAGGGAACATCGCCGTCGGGCCGGTAATGCTGGCCGGCGTAACGCCCGCGAGGAAGGCCTTGCCGAAGCTGCCGACGAAGGAGTTGAAGTTGACGACGTTGGCTTCCATCCCGGTGGTGTCGAACGCCATGCTGTAGCCATAAATGAACCACAGGATGGTGACCAGGCCGGTAATGGCGAAGCACTGCATCATCACGGAAAGAATGTTTTTCGACCGCACCATGCCGCCGTAGAACAGCGCGAGGCCCGGAATGGTCATGAACAGCACGAGGGCTGTCGAGGTCAGCATCCAGGCAGTATCGCCGGAATTGAGGACTGGAGGCGCCACCGGATCTGCCGCCAAAGCCAGGCCGGGCATTACGATGGACAACAGGGCGCCTAGCCCTGCGAATTTACGCAGAGTCATATTGTTTTCTCCTGGGGCGTTGGGTTTGTGGCGGCGCTTAGATCGCGTCGGTATCGGTTTCGCCGGTACGGATGCGAATCGCCTGTTCCAGATTGACCACGAAGATCTTGCCGTCACCGATCTTGCCGGTGTTGGCAGCCTTGGTTATCGCCTCGATAACCCGATCCAGATCCTTGTCGTCGATGGCAACGTCGATTTTCACCTTGGGCAGAAAATCGACCACATACTCCGCGCCGCGATACAGCTCGGTGTGACCCTTCTGCCGGCCGAAGCCTTTGACTTCAGTTACGGTAATGCCCTGCACGCCGATTTCGGACAGCGACTCGCGCACGTCGTCCAGCTTGAACGGCTTGATGATGGCAGTGACTAGCTTCATGAAACTCTCTCCCGAATTGGTGGACTTGCCCCAGGAAAACAAACCCGACTCAAGTCTAAGCGCAGTGCCTGGCTTTGTAACGCATCGTCGGCCCTACCCGCCCGACTGACGCCAGCTAACCGCTCCCGACGAAACTCCCCGTCCCGTCCGGCGCACTGCATTCGTCACAGCGACTGCATCAGTGCATGGGTCACTACCGACTAAGCAGAAAGCTTGCCATCTCGCCAAAATCCCCTGATTTCAATCCCTTGGCCGCGGCCAAAGATGCCATCACCGAAATGGCACACGGGATACGCACAACAACGGTGCGCGGCCGTTCGTCCTTTTGCGCGAAAAGCGTGCATCCCGGCCCGCGCGAATGACTATAGACACTGCGTGATACACTGCCGGCCATTGTTTCCAGGACATATCCCATGCTCGCGCCCAAAGACTTCCTCGACGCCCTGAGCGGCACCGCCTCCCGCCTGTTCAGCGGCGACACGCCATTGCCAAAAGCCGAAATCGAAAGCCAGTTCAAGATGCTGCTGCAAAGCGCCTTCAGCAAACTGGACCTGGTGAGCCGGGAAGAATTCGATAGTCAGATGGTGGTACTGGCGCGCACTCGCGCCCGGCTTGAGAGCTTGGAGGCGAAGGTGGCGGAGATGGAAGCGAAGCTGACGCCTCCGGCTGAGTGAGACAAGAAGCTAAAACCGCTCCTGCCGAGGCAGGAACGGTTTCCGTCGGCTCAATTCCTACAGCGAATTATTCCAACGGTCTCGCACAATCTCGTACAGGCGAAAAGCCCATAGCGCGATCCTGACGAGGCGCCACATATGTTTAAGAAACTTAGACATATTTTGGCCCTCCTTGCGTGGGGCCAAACCTCCGATGCTCTTTCCGGCGTACGAACACCTTCGGGACTACACGTGAGTGTGCCCACCAAGGCGGCCGGGTGTGGATCCCCCGAAAAAGCACCGGCACGGGTCTCACACCGTGTCGAGGGACATGAAATTTTTACGCTCCCGGCCACACTCCGTGAACACTCCATGAGTGGGCATCGTCGCAGCGGATGGTATTGCAGTCCTTCAAAATGCATTTAAACAAGTTGTATCAAGCCATAAAGCATGTTTTCCCGGCTTATCTGACACGTCATGTTCTGATGGGCGCCAAGTGGCTTTGACGCTTGCATTAAGAAGCAAACCTGCATACCCTCAGCGAACGTGAGTGTGTCCACTAAGGATGCGCAGGCCTTGGCCTCACCGAAGCCTGCAACTAAAAACCGCCTCCTCAAGGCGGTTTTTTTACGCCTGAAGACTAGTCATTTCGATTCCGGCAACATCCAGTGAAGCTTTGCCCAGGCAACTGTCCCTTCAACTCCCTCCTCCCCGACTACCCTTAAAAAACCCGCAGGAAGCGGCCCCCGATTCAATCCAAGGAACGACCATGTCCCTCGCCATCGTCCACAGCCGCGCCCAGATTGGCGTGGATGCTCCCGCCGTCACCGTCGAAGTCCATCTGGCCAATGGTTTGCCCTCGCTGACTATGGTCGGCCTGCCGGAGGCAGCGGTAAAAGAGAGCAAGGATCGGGTGCGCAGCGCGATCATCAATTCCGGGCTGCAGTTTCCGGCGCGGCGGATCACGTTGAATCTGGCCCCGGCGGACTTGCCCAAGGATGGCGGGCGGTTCGATCTGGCGATTGCGCTGGGGATTCTGTCGGCGAGTGTTCAGGTGCCGACGTTGACGCTGGATGACGTGGAATGTCTGGGTGAGCTGGCATTATCCGGCGCAGTGCGGGCGGTGCGCGGTGTGCTGCCGGCGGCACTGGCGGCGCGCAAGGTCGGGCGGACTTTGATGGTGCCGCGGGCGAATGCCGAGGAGGCGTGTCTGGCATCGGGACTGAGGGTGATCGCCGTGGATCATCTGCTCGAGGCAGTGGCGCATCTCAATGGGCATGCGCCAATCGAACCTTATGTTTCGGACGGATTGATCCATGCCGCGAGCCCCTATCCCGACCTGAATGAAGTTCAGGGTCAATTGGCCGCCAAGCGCGCGCTGCTGATAGCGGCGGCGGGCGCGCATAACCTTCTGCTCAGCGGGCCACCGGGAACGGGCAAGACGTTGCTGGCCAGCCGATTGCCGGGATTGCTTCCGCCTCTGACCGAGAGTGAAGCGCTGGAGGTGGCTGCGATTCAGTCGGTCGCCAGTGGCGCCCCGCTCACCCACTGGCCGCAACGACCCTTTCGCCAACCTCACCATTCGGCGTCCGGGCCGGCACTGGTCGGTGGCAGTTCAAAACCTCAGCCCGGCGAAATCACCCTCGCCCACCACGGCGTGCTGTTTCTCGACGAACTGCCGGAGTTTGATCGCAAGGTGCTGGAGGTTCTGCGCGAACCTCTGGAGTCCGGGCATATCGTCATCGCGCGCGCAAAGGATCGAGTGCGCTTCCCCGCACGCTTTCAACTGGTTGCGGCAATGAACCCATGCCCTTGTGGATATCTGGGCGAGCCAACGGGCCGCTGCTCATGCACCCCGGACATGGTGCAGCGTTATCGCAACAAGCTGTCGGGGCCGTTGCTGGACCGGATCGATCTGCACCTGACCGTTGCACGGGAAGCCACTGCATTGAACCCGACAATGAAGCCCGGCGAGGACAGCGCCAGTGCCGCGACACAGGTCGCCGAAGCACGGGAGCGACAGCAAAAGCGTCAAGGTTGCGCCAATGCGTTTCTGGATCTGCCGGGGTTGCGCAGACACTGCAAGTTATCCACAACCGATGAACAGTGGCTGGAATCCGCGTGTGAACGGCTGACCCTCTCGCTGCGCTCGGCACATCGACTGCTCAAGGTTGCACGGACACTGGCCGATATAGAGAAGGTTGATGCCATCTCGCGCGCGCATCTGGCCGAAGCACTTCAGTATCGCCCGGCAACGCAATGACAGGATGGACAGGCTGCTAACCGGAGATCTCCGCCGTCTGAAAATAAAGTCCGCACACGCTGATAGCCATTAGCCAAGATGTGATATAACGACGGCGCTCTTAATCAGGCACCAGAGCTTTTAGTTAAAAGCTCAAACTTTAAAGCAATATAAAATGGAGGCGGCACATCATGGAAAAGATCTCTTCAGCCCACCGGGCGCAATATATTTGATCAATTAAAATCGTCATGAAACGGCAGATTCAAAATAATTGCCGATGACAGATTTTCAATGGCTAATACGCCAAGACAATATCAACCAGTTAATTGTCAACGCGCGCCAGCCGACCCAACTTGTTTTGCCACGGCAAATTTTATAAGCACAAGTCAATAATGAAAAACGTCTATTTGATCAGCAATGTCACCCGTGGCGGCAAAACATACCTCGAATACCTGATCCCTGCACTTGATGCCCTGCGCAACACTTACAACTGCATCGTCCTGCAAACAGACAAGACGGGGCTGAGCAGACAAGAGGCAGAAGAGATCCTCGACTACCCGGTTCAGCAAGTAGGCGTAGAGGTGATCTCGAACCTGGAATCACAAATCGTCATTTCAAACGATGCCTGGGTTGGCCGCGTGCTCGACGATTCAAACTTTGGCATCTTCATGACCCACGGCAATATCGGAATGCCGACCAGGGACAAGTATTACTATGCCGAACTGACGTCTTACTGGGACGTGGTCATTGCTTCGTCCCGATCAGGTTTTGACCTGATCAAAACCGGCCTGCAACGCTACAGACCCGACAGAAAAGCCCTGAAATCCCTGATTGCCGATGGCATTGCATTGCGCACCGACATGCGCAAGACAAGTCCGGTCGCGACGTTGCCAATCAAGGTTCCCCGGTTCTTCGAGTCCGCTCCCGTGTCGAACAGGACATCGGGGGACTACGTTGTCGGGCTGCTGCCGACCCAGTTGGGTATTTGCCCAAGTGGCGCGTCGCTGTACGAAAACCTGCAAACCGTGATCAATGCCGTCAGGTCACAGATTGCACATGCCCGGTTCATCCTGCGTCCGTACATGGCCGACCTCGAGCATCCAACCCTGAAGGACCTGTGCAAGCAGCTCTCTGTGTATGACTGGATCACCATAGACAAGCCAGGCACCAGCAGCACGGTTTTCTACCAGCAGTGCGATACCATCATTACCGATGCCTCGACCGGTGGCGTTTCGTTCATGCTCAACTCGTGCAAGCTGCCAATCTATTACGTTCCGACCTCAGATGAATGCAATCCGATTGTCGACGCCTGGCTGCAACAGATGAATAACCTGCTGCCCATCGCGAAAAACGGCGACGAACTAAAAGAGCTGGCACTGGGTTTCAGTCTGATGTCCCCCGACGACAATTATTTTATATACAAGAAGTTCTACGAAACGCAGTACCACAACTTGCCGTTACCGCAGGATGTGTTTCATGACTTGATCGAGAACAAACATGACTCGATGTTCTGCCAGTCAACCATCGACTCCTTTGGCAACATCAAAGAACGCGACTGAACACAGATAAACCGCGCTAACCCTGCTTCAAGGTTTAACGCCAGATACCCACACGGAACACTGACAAGAATGCTATGAAATGTGACCCTCGCGCTCAGGTGATATGGATTACGGGCCTTTCAGGTGCCGGCAAATCAACGCTGGCCGGTGAGCTCGTTGCCCGTCTGCGCAGCAATGGCCAATCGGTTGTTATGCTCGATGGCGATGAGCTGCGCGAGGTGTTCGGCGCCACTGCTGCCAACTCGCAGAACCATGGCCGTGAAGGTCGACTTGCGCTGGCCATGCAATACGCCCATCTCTGCCGAATGATCGCGGCTCAAGGCCACACCGTGGTGATCGCAACGATCTCGCTGTTTCGTGAAGTTCATGCGTGGAACCGCGCCCATCTGCCCGGTTATTTCGAGGTTTACCTGAAAGTACCGGTGGAGGAGCTCAGCCGCCGGGACCCCAAGGGCATCTACCGCCGGTTTCATGCCGGTGAACTGAACAACGTTGCCGGACTTGACCTGCCCGTTGATGAACCGCAAGCGGCGGACTGGCTGGTTGAATTCGACCCCCTGCGCTCCGGGCAAAGCCTGGCAGACGATTTACTCAATAAAATTTATACAAGGAATCTGGTATGAAAACCGAATGGGATTACACCACCCTGGCCGACGCCTATCTGAAGCGTCCTGACTACGCCGATGCCGCCATCGACGCGATGCTCTCGATCGCGGGCGCCGAACAGGGTGACAAGTTCTGTGACGTCGGCGCCGGTGTTGCTCATCTGACGCTGATGCTGGCCGCTCGCGGCCTGGACGTCACCGCCGTGGAGCCCAACGATGCGATGCGTGCCAACGGCATCAAGCGCACCGCCGAGCTGGGCAATGTCAAATGGCACGAAGGCACCGGCGAAGCGACCGGGCAAGCGACCCAGGCGTTCGACATGGTCACTTTCGGCAGCTCGTTCAACGTCTGCGACCGCCAGCAGGCCCTCAAGGAAACCGCGCGCATTCTCAAGCCTCGTGGCTGGTTCGCCTGCATGTGGAACCACCGCAATCTTGAAGACCCGATCCAGGCCCGGATCGAAGCCATCATCAAGGAACGTGTACCGGGTTACGGCTACGGCACCCGTCGCGAAGACCAGACGGCCGTGATCGACGCCAGCGAACTGTTCGGCCCGGTCGTGCATCTGGATGCCCGTGTCATTCACGAGCAGAGCATCGAAGAATGCCTGGAAGCCTGGCGCTCCCACGCCACGCTGGAGCGTCAGGCCGGTGCGAACTTCCACGAAGTGATCAGCGCCATCGACGACTACCTGAAAGGCCTGAAGACGCCTTCGATCCAGATTCCGTACTCGACGAACATTTGGGTCGCTCAGCTGAGATAACGCCTGATGGCCCTGCATTTCTCTACCAAGGCCGGCACGCTGTCCAGCCTGCAAGGACGACTCGAGTCGGCCCGCATTGCTCCGCTGCTGGCATTCACCGTGGCGGACTGGCAACAGGACCGGCAAGCCTGTGTCCAGGCTATCCAGGGGCGGCTGCCTGTCGCTCCCTGGATCGTGCGGTCCAGCTGCGGACGCGAAGACAGCGCCCAGGCGTCCTTCGCGGGCGCCTTCCTGTCGATACCGGATGTCGATGACGCAGGGCTGGCCTCGGCGGTTGAACAGGTGATCGCCAGTTACGGCGAGGTGTATCCGTCGGACGAGATCCTGATCCAGCCAATGCTGAGGAATGTGCTGCGCTCCGGCGTCGCGTTTTCCCACGACCCTAACACCTGCGCCCCCTATCGCGTGGTGAACTGGTCGGAAGGCAGCGACACCGCCTCGGTGACCGGTGGCATGGGCGGTCGGCTCTGGCAGCAGGCCGCCCACAGCAAAGTTGCAGCACCTGCGTCCCTCGCGCCCGTGATTGGCTTGCTTGAAGAGCTGATGCCGCTATTCGGCGGCGTGCCGCTCGACTGCGAGTTTGCAATCACCGGTGAAACCGACGGCGAAGTGCTCTGGCTGCTACAGGCCCGTCCGCTGATTCTGCCTTCCCGTCCGGAATCCGATGCAGAGCAGGCCGCCCGCCTGGAAAGCATTCAGCGCAAAGTGGCGCGCGGCATGCGACCGCATCCTTTCCTGATCGGCCAGCGCACGGTCTATGGCGTGATGCCTGACTGGAACCCGGCCGAGATCATCGGTATCCGGCCCAAGCCGCTGGCACTCTCGCTGTACCGGGACCTGGTGACCGACTCCATCTGGGCCTACCAGCGTCACAACTACGGCTACCGCAACTTGCGCAGCTTTCCGCTGATGCCGCATTTTTTCGGTCTGCCCTATATCGATGTGCGCTTGTCGTTCAACTCCTTCATTCCGGCAGACCTTGATGAAGATCTGGCCGGGCGGCTGGTCGACTACTACATCGATCGGTTGCTGGCGGAACCGACACTCCACGACAAGGTGGAGTTCGAGATCGTGTTCTCGTGCTACACCCTGGATCTGTCGCAACAACTGGAGCGCCTCGCCGATGCAGGCTTCCAGCCCCACGAGCTGGACGCGATCAGCACCAGCCTGCGCAAGCTGACCAACCGTATCGTCCACCCCAAGGACGGTCTGTGGCGCAGCGATGCCAACAAACTCGATGTGCTCAATGCCCGCCGCGATGAGTTGCTGGCTTCCGATGCCGATCCGCTGGAGCGCATTTACTGGCTGCTGGAGGATGCGAAACGCTACGGCACCCTGCCCTTCGCCGGTCTGGCGCGCGCCGGTTTCGTCGCCGTGCAGATGCTCAGGTCGCTGGTGTCCGTGGGCGTGTTTTCGCAGGCTGACTACGATGCGTTCATGGCGGGGGTTTCTACCGTCAGCGGTCAGTTGGCACGAGACCGGGCGACGCTCGACAAGACGGCTTTCCTGGCGCGTTACGGGCATCTGCGACCGGGTACCTATGACATCCTTTCACCCCGCTACGATGAAGCACCGGAACTCTATTTCGACTGGACTCAACGTCCGGCCACGCCGGAACCGCTTCAACCGTTTTCACTGACGCTCCCGCAGATGCGCGAGATCGTGAAACTGCTCGAAGCCCATGGCTTGCAGCCCGATCCGGTCGGTTTGCTGGACTTTCTGCAGAACGGTATCGAACTGCGGGAGCTGGCCAAGTTTCACTTCACCCGTAATCTCTCCGATGCGCTGGCGTTGATTGCGCAAGTCGGTGCCGAGCATGGCATCGGTCGCGAAGACCTGGCCTATTGCGATATCCGTGCCTTCACCGAACTGCACGTGGCGGCAGCGGATCCGAAAGAGGTGCTGCTGCGCAGCATCGAACAGGGCAAGGCACGTTATGCCGAGACGCTCAAGGTCTCCCTGCCACCGGTGATCACCCGACCGGAAGATGTCTGGTGTTTCGAGTGGCCGGAAACGGCGCCCAATTTCATCACCCAGAAACGCGTGACCGCGCCGGTTGTGCTGTGCGACGACCGGAACAAACTTGCCGGGGCGATCGTCTGTATTCCCAACGCGGATCCGGGGTTCGACTGGCTGTTCGCCTACCCGATTGCCGGATTGATCACTGCGTGGGGTGGCGCCAATTCGCACATGGCGATTCGTGCCGGCGAACTGGGCTTACCGGCCGTCATTGGTGCGGGTGAAGTGCTTTACCGGCGCTGGTCGACGGCGGATTTCCTGCACCTGGATTGCCCGGGCCGGCGAGTGGAGATGATGGCATGAAGGTTGTCGCTGTCAGTCAACGAGTGGACAGTCACCCGGAGCGCGAAGAAAACCGTGATGCGCTGGATCAGCGACTGATCGGTTTCCTTCTGGCAGCCGGTTTCGTCCCGGTACCGGTGCCCAACGGCTTGCCGCTCGATCACTGGCTGGCGGCCGTCGCGCCACACGCCATTTTGTTATCGGGGGGCAATGACATCGGGCAGTGCCTGGCCCGCGACCGCACCGAAAGCGGGTTACTGGATCACGCACGCGCGCGTCAGTTGCCAGTGCTGGGCATTTGTCGCGGCATGCAGATGCTGGCGCACTGGTCCGGAGGCGAGCTGAAACCGGTCACCGGTCATGTGCGAACCCGACATCGGTTGTCCGGCCGGATCGTCGCCGAAGTGAACAGCTATCACGGCCTCGCCCTTGCTGACTGCCCACAGGGTTTCGACGTCATGGCGCGCAGCGAAGACGGGGAAATCGAAGCCATCCGCCACCGTCAACTGCCGTGGGAAGGGTGGATGTGGCACCCGGAACGTGAAGCGGATTTTGCCTCCCACGACCTGAAGCGAATCCGGCAGTTGTTCGGCGAACCCCACTCCTCTCAATAACCCACGGGATAGACGTGTTGTGAAAGCCATTATTCTGGCTGCCGGACGTGGCAGCCGCATGAAAAGCCTCACGGATGAGCGCCCCAAGTGCCTGGTCGAATTGCGGGGCAAACCTCTGCTCGAATGGCAGCTGGAGTCCCTGCGCGCGGCCGGTATTCGTGAAATCGCCGTGGTCACCGGCTATAGACGTGAATTGCTGGCCGACCGTGGTCTCATCGAATTCCATAACCCGCGCTGGGCGGACACCAACATGGTCTCGTCACTGGCCTGCGCCGAATCGTGGCTGCAGGGCCAGCCTTGCATCGTGAGTTATTCCGATATTTTCTACAGCCCGGCTGCGGTTCAGTCGTTGATGACCAACACGGCGTCACTGGCGGTGACCTATGACCCCAACTGGCTGGCACTGTGGACACAGCGCTTCGGCGATCCCCTGCTGGATGCCGAAACCTTCCGCCTGACCGGCGCCGGTACGCTGGCGGAAATCGGCAACAAGCCGCAATCGGTGGACGAAGTTCAGGGCCAATACATGGGGCTGCTGCGCTTCACACCCGATGGCTGGGCAGAGGTCGTTCGGCTACGAGCCGGACTGCCCCCGGAACAACGCGACAAGATGCACATGACCAACACCCTGCAACGCGTCATCGATGCAGGCCGGCTCCCGGTTGAGGCCGTTGCCTACACGGGAGAATGGGGAGAGGTCGACTCCAGCGAAGACCTCTCCGCGTACCAGTAAACAGATACTCCGCCTCAACGGAAGCGGTCGACCTCTTGGCGCAGGTCGGCCGCCAGGCTTTCCAGTTCCTTCGCCGTAATGGCCAGGTTCGACACCACCTCACGCTGCTCGCTGTTGGCCATCGCAATGCTCTGCAGATTGCTGCTCAACAGCGTCGCGGTGCTGCTCTGCTCCTGAGTCGCGGTGGTGATCGCGGCGAACTGCTGACCCGCCGAGCGGCTCTGCTCATCGATCCGCGCCAGCGCTGAAGCAACGTTGGCGTTACGCGACAGGCCTTCCTGCATCAGCACGTTACCCTGTTCCATGGTGCTGATGGCGTTGCCGGTTTCCTGCTGGATGCTGTGGATCATCCCGGAAATTTCGTCAGTCGCCTGGCGGGTGCGCGACGCCAGATTGCGCACTTCATCGGCCACCACGGCAAAGCCACGACCTTGCTCGCCGGCACGGGCCGCTTCGATGGCCGCGTTGAGCGCCAGCAGATTGGTCTGTTCGGCAATCGAGGTGATCACGCTGACGATGCCGCCGATTTCCTGGGAGCGCTGACCAAGCGTGTTAATCACGGTCGCCGTGGTGTTCAGCGCGCCGGCAATCTGCTCCAGCGAGGACGATGCTTCTTCCATCGAGCTGCGGCCGATCTGGGTCTGCTGGGCATTTTCCTGGGCCAGACGCTGGGTGTTGCCCATGTTGTCGGCAATGTTCAGCGAGGTGGCGGAAAACTCTTCAACCGCACCGGCCATGCTGGTGATTTCGCCGGATTGCTGTTCCATGCCTTCGTATGCGCCACCGGACAGACCGGACAGTGCCTGCGCACGGCTGTTGACCTCTTCCGAGGCGCGGCGAATGTGCTCGACCATGGTCGACAGCGCCTGGCTCATCTGGTTGAACGCGCGGGCCAACTGACCGATTTCATCGTTGCTCGACACATTCAGGCGCACGCTCAGATCACCGGCGCCGAGGGCTTCGGCTTGACGTACCAGATCACCCAGCGGCTGCAGCTTGCTGCGCAGCAGCCACACCGCCGAACCGACCGCGATCAGCATCGCCAGCAGGCTGCCGATGGCCAACTGGAAACCAACGCTCCAGGTCACTTCGCGGATCTCGGACTTCGGCATGCTCGCCACCACCGACCACGGTCCACCTTCGAACGGCACGGCGATGCTGTAGAAGTCTTCAGACTTGTCGCTCCAGAACCGGCCCTTGCCCGGTGCTTTCGCCAGGCCATTCACCACGGGCACCGCTTGATCCGGCGCCTGCACGCCCGCTGGCGCGACCAGCCATTTGTTCTGTTCGTCCAGCAGCGCCAGGGAGCCGCTCTGGCCGATGCGGAAGCGCTTGAGGTTGTCGAACTGGGCGTTCTGCGCATCGGTGTAGTCGAAGCCGACGAACAGCACCGCGATCACCTTGCCGCTGCTGTCACGCACCGGGGTGTACTGAGTCATGTAGGAGCGATCGAACAGCAGCGCACGGCCGACGTAGCCTTGCCCCGCCATCAACTTCGCGTAGGCCGGGTGAGCGTGATCGAGCAACGTGCCGATGGCGCGGCTGCCGTCCTGTTTGGTCAGCGAGGTGCTGACCCGCACGAAGTCTTCGCCGCTGCGCACGAACAGCGTGGCAACGCCCGCCGTCATCTGCTTGAACTCGTCGACTTCCTTGAAGTTGTTGTTCAACACTTCGCTGCCCAGGTGCAGGCCCGGAGTCTGGGTGCCCGCCACGCTGACCGGCTCGTCCGGGTGAATGCTCAGGCCCGCGCTGAAGCGCTTCTCGAACAGCCCGCTCAGACGCTGGGTGCTTTCACGCAGCGTGCCGTGGAAGGTGCTCAACTGGTCGGCGAGCAGACGGGCTTCGCTGGCCAGGTGTTCTTCACGGGTGGCGAGGTTGGCGGTGTCCAGCGAACGCAGGGCGAACACCGTACTGCCACTGATGACAACCGCCAGTATCACGGCGAGCGCAAGGCCCAGCTGCGAGGCGATCCGGGCGCGAGGTTGAGACATGGACAGCTCCTGGCCGAGTCTGCGGATCCTCCCTGATCGCGGCTCGGAAAAATTCTAATAATGGGGGTGATGCGCAGAACCGGCACGACGGTTCCACTTGGACGTATTCGGCGGTGAAAGCGAATACTTGAGCGCACAGCAGGGTTATGGCCTGGGGCCGGCATTGTGGCGGCTCGAACGTTTCAGCTCAAGCGCGCGACCACCGGCAGTTCCATCGCCCGGACTTCGCCCTGAAGGAAATCACTGAGCCGGCGCAAACGTTCACCTCCCGGACGGGTCTTCGGCCACACCAGGTAATAATTCAGGCCGCTGGCGACCGCCGTCGGCCACGGCAGACTCAAACGTCCTTGCGCCACATCCTCGGCCACCATCAGCAGATCGCCCATGGACACGCCATACCCTCGGGCGGCCGCGATCATCCCCAGTTCCAGGGTATCGAACACCTGCCCGCCCTTGAGTGATACCTGATCCGACAACCCCATATGCTCCAGCCAGCTGCGCCAGTCGCGGCGATCCGGGGTCGGGTGCAGCAATTCGGTGGAGGCCAGTCGTGCCACATCCCAGGGCTGGTCATTGAGCAGGTTGGGGGCGCCTACCGGAATCAGTTCTTCCGGGAATAACAGGCTGGCCTCCCAGTCCGGCGGAAAATGCCCGTCGCTGAGCAGCACCGCGCAATCGAACGGTTCGTTGTTGAAGTCCACCGAGTCCACGTCCATCCAGGCACTGGTCAGTTGCACTTCATTACCCGGCTGCAAGTGGCGGAAGCGACTGAGCCGCGCCAGCAACCAGCGCATGGTCAGGGTCGACGGGGCTTTCATGCGCAGGATGTCATCTTCGGCGCGCAAGGTATTGCAGGCCCGCTCAAGCGCCGCAAAGCCTTCACGGATGCCGGGTAACAGCAGGCGCGCCGACTCGGTCAGTTGCAGGTTGCGCCCGCTGCGGTGGAACAGCCGACAGGCGAAGTGCTCTTCGAGCGTGCGGATATGCCGGCTCACCGCACTCTGAGTGATCGACAACTCTTCGGCGGCGCGGGTGAACGAACTGTGCCGCGCCGCAGCTTCGAATGCACGCAGGGCATACAAGGGTGGAAGACGACGGGACATGCACAGCGCTCCAATGGCGGGATTGCGCCAACTTAGCAGAATTGCTTCTGGATGAGTTTTAATCATGCCACCCATCCTTTTTATCCCTTTGTGCAACCCGCGCCAAACCCTGAGAATCGACGGTCTCTTGCTCCCTCTTTTATAAGGATGTGAAACCATGCAGCGTCCTGTGCGTACCGAACTCTGGGCCATCCTGCGGCTGGCGGGGCCGTTGATCGCCTCGCAGTTGGCGCACATGTTGATGGTGCTGACCGACACCCTGATGATGGCCCGCCTCAGTCCCGAAGCGCTGGCCGGCGGCGGGCTGGGCGCGGCCAGTTACTCGTTCGTGTCGATTTTCTGCATCGGCGTGATCGCGGCGGTCGGCACCCTCGTCGCAATCCGTCAGGGTGCCGGCGACATTATCGGCGCCGCCAGACTGACCCAGGCCGGACTGTGGCTGGCGTGGCTGATGGCGCTGGGCGCCGGGTTGCTGCTGTGGAACCTCAAACCGGTGTTGCTGCTGTTCGGCCAGACCGAGACCAACGTCAACGCCGCCGGACAATTTCTGATCGCCCTGCCGTTCGCCCTGCCCGGCTACCTGAGCTTCATGGCCTTGCGCGGTTTCACCAGCGCGATTGGCCGGGCGACGCCGGTGATGGTCATCAGCCTCGCGGGCACCGTGGCCAACTTCCTGCTCAATTACGCGCTGATCACCGGCATGTTCGGCCTGCCGAAACTGGGGCTGACCGGTATCGGTCTGGTTACCGCGATTGTCGCCAACTGCATGGCGCTGGGGCTGGCGTGGCATATCCGTCGGCATCCGGCCTATGACGCCTACCCGCTGCGCGAAGGCCTGTCGCGGCCGAACCGGCAGTACCTGAAAGAATTGTGGCGCCTGGGCCTGCCGATCGGCGGCACCTACGCAGTTGAAGTCGGGCTGTTCGCCTTCGCGGCGCTGTGCATGGGCACCATGGGCAGCACCCAACTGGCGGCGCACCAGATCGCCCTGCAAATCGTCTCGGTGGCGTTCATGGTGCCGGCGGGAATGTCCTACGCGATCACCATGCGCGTCGGCCAGCATTACGGCGCCGGGCAATTGAACGATGCGCGGATGTCCGGGCGAGTCGGAATCGTTTTTGGTGCCGTGGTGATGCTGGGGTTTGCGATGGTGTTCTGGCTGTTGCCGAACCAGTTGGTCGGTTTGTTCCTCGACCATAACGACCCGGCGTTTGCCGAGGTGATTCGGCTGGCCGTGAGCCTGCTGGCGGTGGCGGCATGGTTCGAGCTATTCGACGGCACGCAGACGATTGCCATGGGCTGCATCCGCGGACTCAAGGATGCCAAGACCACCTTTCTGGTCGGGCTCGGTTGCTACTGGCTGATCGGTGCGCCGGCGGCGTGGCTGATGGCGTTCCATCTGCACTGGGGGCCGACCGGCGTCTGGTGGGGTCTGGCGCTGGGCCTGGCCTGCGCGGCGATCAGCCTGACGCTGGCGTTCGAATGGAAGATGAAGCGGATGATTCGACTAGAGCCACAATCACAAGGCTTCAAGATCGCTCAGCCGGAATGACGGTACGGGAGCAACCCTGCTCCCGTACGCCTTTTAGTCAGACCACAATGCCCAGCGGAGGCTGGCTGGCATCAGCAATCAGATAGTCAACCAGCTCGGCCAACGGCAACGGCTTGCTGATCAGGTAACCCTGCACCTGATCGCAGCCGAATCCGCGCAGCAGATCCAGCTGCTCCCGGGTTTCCACCCCTTCGGCCACCACTTCCAGGTGCAGGTTGTGCGCGAGGTTGATCATTGCGTGCACCAGTTTGCGGTTCTCTTCGCGCTGCTCCATGCCGCCGACGAAGCTCTTGTCGATCTTCAGCAAGGTGATCGGCAGGCTGTTGAGGTGCACGAACGACGAGAACCCGGTGCCGAAATCATCCAGCGAGAAGCGCACGCCGAGGCGACCGAGTGCGTCCATGGTCTGCTTGACCAGATCGCTGCGGCGCATCACGGCGGTTTCGGTGAGTTCGAATTCCAGCCATTGCGCCTCGACGCCACGCTCGGCGATCAGGCGGCTGAGCGTCGGCAGCAACTGGCTGTCCTGAAATTGCCGGAACGACAGGTTGATCGCCATGTGCAGCGCCGGCAATCCGCGCTCGCGCAACGCCTGCATGTCACGCAGGGCCCGGGAAATCACCCAGTAACCCAGCGGCACGATCAGACCGCTTTGCTCGGCCAGCGGCACGAATTCGCTTGGCGGCAACAGGCCGCGTTCGCTGTGACGCCAGCGCACCAGGGCTTCGAGGCCGACGATCTGACCGTCCTGCATGTCCAGGCGTGGTTGGTAATGCAGCTCCAGTTCGTCGCGGCGCAACGCCCGGCGCAGCTCGCTTTCGAGGTCGGCGATGCTCCGCGCGTTGCGGTTGATCCGTTCGTTGAAGATGTGAAAGGTGCAGCCCTGGGTGCTTTTGGCCTGCTGCATGGCGATGTGCGCATGCCACATCAGCGGATCGGCGCCACCCTGGGCGCGGGCGTGTGCAATGCCCAGACTGGAGCCGATCAGCAGGCTTTCACCGTCGATCCAGTAAGGCTCCGCCAAGGCTTCGGTAATGCGTTCGGCCATCCATTCGGCCCGTTGCGGGGCACGACGGGTGTCGATCAGCAGGGCGAATTCATCGCTGCCCAGGCGCGCCAGTTGATCGCCGGCCTCCAGCTGGCTTTTCAGCCGGGCGACCACTTGCAGGATCAGCCGGTCGCCGGCCTGATGGCCGAGGGCGTCGTTGGCGTAGCGGAAGTTATCGAGATCGAGGTGCCCGAGGGCGAGGCCGCGACCGTCATTTTCAGCGAGGCGCGCGGTCAGCAACGTCTGAAAACCCTGACGGTTGGCGATACCGGTCAGCGGATCCTGTTCGGCCAGGCGTTGCAGGGTGTTTTCCAGCACGCCGCGTTCACGCACATGACGCAGGCAACGCCGCAGCATGCCGGCATCGAGGGCATCGAATACCAGCCAGTCGCTGACGCCATCGGGCGCGGTCGCCGGTTCGTGCTCCAGCAGCAACACGGTCGGCAGGCTGCAACGGCCGGGGGCCGGCTGCAAAGCGGGAACGGTCAACAACACCGCATGGCGGTTGTCTTCGAACAGACTGCTGACCGACTCCCAGCTCGGCGCGCTGATCAGCACCGCCGCGCTCCCCAACGGAGCCAGACACTCGCGCAACAACGCTGTCCACGCTGGCTCTTCGGCCAGTAGCAGCAAACGCAAGGGTTCGACAGGCGTAGTCAAGCTGACTCCCTAGACTCTGCAATGATGTGGGCGGCGGGCATTATGCCGTTCTGCCAACCAATGACCAAATGACAACGGTTATCAGAACGTTATTTTGTGTCATGAATGAGAACATTAGCCGCAAAATCACCGCGCATCCTGCGTGAAAGTATCAAAACCGGCAAATTTGAATCGCGTGGTGCGTCACAAGTCGGAGAGAGCAGCACAAATCGCTGAGCCTGTTAAAATGCCGGCCCATTTCGTCAACGACTCCCGAATTTTCGTATGTCCCGACTCAATCCCCGGCAGCAAGAAGCCGTGAACTACGTCGGCGGCCCTCTATTGGTGCTCGCCGGCGCCGGCTCCGGCAAGACCAGCGTGATCACCCGCAAGATCGCGCACCTGATTCAGAACTGCGGCATCCGTGCCCAGTACATCGTCGCCATGACCTTTACCAACAAGGCCGCGCGCGAGATGAAGGAACGGGTCGGCACTCTGCTGCGTCCCGGCGAAGGTCGCGGCCTGACGGTCTGCACCTTCCACAACCTGGGCCTGAACATCATCCGCAAGGAACATGAACGGCTGGGCTACAAACCCGGTTTCTCGATCTTCGACGAAACCGACGTCAAGTCGCTGATGACCGACATCATGCAGAAGGAATACGCAGGCGACGACGGCGTCGACGAGATCAAGAACATGATCGGCGCCTGGAAAAACGACCTGATCCTGCCGGCCGTGGCTCTGGAAAACGCCCGCAACCCCAAGGAACAGACCGCCGCCATCGTCTACACCCACTACCAGCGCACGCTCAAGGCGTTCAACGCGGTGGACTTCGACGACCTGATCCTGCTGCCGGTGAAACTCTTCGAAGAACACGCCGACATCCTCGAAAAGTGGCAGAACAAGGTGCGCTACCTGCTGGTGGACGAGTACCAGGACACCAACGCCAGCCAGTATTTGCTGGTGAAAATGCTCATCGGCAAACGCAACCAGTTCACCGTGGTGGGCGACGACGACCAGTCGATCTACGCCTGGCGTGGCGCGCGGCCGGAAAACCTGATGCTGCTCAAGGATGACTATCCGTCCCTGAAAGTGGTGATGCTGGAGCAGAACTACCGCTCCACCAGCCGCATCCTGCGCTGCGCCAACGTGCTGATTTCGAACAACCCGCACGAATTCGAAAAGCAGCTGTGGAGTGAGATGGGCCACGGCGACGAGATCCGCGTGATCCGCTGCCGCAACGAGGACGCCGAAGCCGAGCGCGTGGCCATGGAAATCCTCAGCCTGCACTTGCGCACCGACCGCCCGTACAGCGATTTCGCGATCCTCTATCGCGGCAACTACCAGGCCAAGCTGATCGAGCTGAAACTGCAGCACCACCAGGTGCCGTACCGTTTGAGCGGCGGCAACAGCTTCTTCGGCCGCCAGGAAGTGAAAGACCTGATGGCCTACTTCCGCCTGATCGTGAACCCGGACGACGACAACGCCTTCCTGCGGGTGATCAACGTGCCGCGCCGCGAGATCGGCTCGACGACCCTGGAAAAACTCGGCAACTACGCCACCGAACGCAAGATCTCGATGTACGCCGCCACCGACGAACTCGGCCTGGGCGAGCATCTGGACAGCCGCTTCACCGATCGCCTGTCGCGTTTCAAGCGCTTCATGGACAAGGTGCGCGAGCAGTGCGCCGGCGAAGACCCGATCTCCGCCCTGCGCAGCATGGTCATGGACATCGACTACGAGAACTGGCTGCGCACCAACAGCTCCAGCGACAAGGCTGCGGACTACCGGATGAGCAACGTCTGGTTCCTGATCGAGGCCTTGAAGAACACCCTGGAAAAAGACGAAGACGGCGAAATGACCGTCGAGGACGCCATCGGCAAACTCGTTCTGCGTGACATGCTGGAACGTCAGCAGGAAGAGGAAGACGGCGCCGAAGGCGTGCAGATGATGACCCTGCATGCGTCCAAGGGTCTGGAATTCCCTTACGTGTTCATCATGGGCATGGAAGAGGAAATCCTCCCCCACCGTTCCAGTATCGAAGCTGACACCATCGAAGAAGAACGCCGCCTGGCCTACGTGGGCATCACCCGCGCGCGCCAGACCCTCGCGTTCACCTTCGCGGCCAAGCGTAAACAGTACGGCGAGATCATCGACTGCGCGCCCAGCCGCTTCCTCGATGAGCTGCCGCCGGACGACCTGGCCTGGGAAGGCAACGACGACACACCGACCGAAGTCAAAGCCGTGCGGGGCAATAGCGCACTGGCTGATATACGCGCGATGTTAAAGCGCTAGAATTGACCACTTTTTACTAGACCTTCGGCGCACAAAGCGCCAAATGAGGACAGCTTCATGGAAGCATTGCACCAGAAAATCCGCGAACAAGGCATCGTGCTTTCCGACCAGGTCCTGAAGGTCGACGCCTTCCTGAACCACCAGATCGACCCGGCCCTGATGAAGCTGATCGGCGACGAATTCGCCTCGCTGTTCAAGGATTCCGGCATCACCAAGATCGTCACCATCGAAGCCTCGGGCATCGCCCCGGCGATCATGACCGGTCTGAACCTCGGCGTGCCGGTGATCTTCGCCCGCAAGCAACAGTCCCTGACCTTGACTGAAAACCTGCTGTCGGCGACCGTTTACTCGTTCACCAAGAAAACCGAAAGCACTGTGGCCATCTCCCCGCGTCACCTGACCAGCAGCGACCGCGTGCTGATCATCGACGACTTCCTGGCCAACGGTAAGGCGTCCCAGGCGCTGATTTCGATCATCAAGCAGGCCGGCGCCACCGTCGCGGGTCTGGGCATCGTGATCGAAAAGTCGTTCCAGGGCGGCCGTGCGGAGCTGGATTCCCAGGGTTACCGCGTCGAGTCGCTGGCTCGCGTGAAATCGCTGAAGGATGGCGTGGTGACTTTCATCGAGTAATCGCTGAAAGGCGCAAGCTTGCCGCCGCATCCATGGATGCGGCGGATGCTATTGCGCGGTGGCCTTCAGGCCAGTGAGCAACAACCGCTGAAACAGGTCCTCCTTCAGGCCTTCCGGGTGGGTGAGCTGCATGCGCGCCAGATGCTCCGGATACAGCGAAGCCTCAGGCGCATCCAGCGCTGCCTTGCCCAGCTCCAGAATCTCGGTCAGCTTGAACTTGCTCTTCAGCCAGTTCAGCGCCCGCAACAGATCCTTCTCGACCTCATTGAAATCGCAGCCCAGCGGATACTCCGGAAACAGATTCGGATGCCGTGCAGCAATCGCCTGCAAGCGTTGCGGGGTGTTGTCGGTAAAGCGCGGATCGAGGCGGAAATCCTTCGGCAGTTTGCCGACCTTCTGTGCCTGCTCGATCAGACCCTGCTGGAAGCGTGAGTCGCTGATATTGAGCAACGCTTCGATCACCACCGCATCGGACTTGCCGCGCAGATCGGCGATGCCGTACTCGGTCACCACGATATCGCGCAGGTGCCGCGGAATCGTGCAGTGACCATATTCCCAGACAATGTTCGAACTGACATCGCCGCCGGACTCGCGCCAGCTGCGCAGCAGCAGGATCGACCGCGCATCGTGCAGCGCATGGCCCTGGGCGACGAAGTTGTATTGCCCGCCGACGCCACTGAGGACTCGCCCGTCTTGCAGTTGATCCGCCACACCCGCGCCGAGCAGGGTCATGGTGAACACGGTGTTGATGAACCGCGCATCCAGACGTTGCAGGCGCTTGAGCTCTTCCTGACCGTACAGCTCGTTGATGTAGCTGATGCGGGTCATGTTGAATTCAAGGCGTTTACTGTGGGGCAGCTCACGCAGGCGCTCATAGAAACTGCGCGGCCCGAGGAAGAAGCCGCCGTGCACTGAAATGCCGTCGGTTTGCGCCGCCTCGTCGAGGGTGCCGGCGTTGGCCTGCTCCTGAGTCTGCACGTCCGGGTAGACCTTGCGCCGGATGATCCCGGCGTCCGCCAGCACCAGCAGGCCGTTGACGAACATCTCGCTGCAGCCGTAAAGGCCCTTGGCGAACGGCTCGATACCGCCCTCGCGTTCGATCAGTTGCGCCCACTGGCTGAGGTTCACATCGGCCAGCAACTCCCGGTAGCCGGCATTATCAGCCTGACGCGCCAGCAACGCAGCGGTCAGCGCATCGCCCATCGAACCGATGCCGATCTGCAAGGTACCGCCATCGCGCACCAGCGTACTGGCGTGCAGACCGATGAAATGATCCTGAAACCCGACGGGCATGTTAGGCGTGGAAAACAGCGTGCTGCTGTCCTTCTCATCGATCAGCAGGTCGAAGGTGTCGATATCGACTTCGGCATCGCCCGGCATGTACGGCAACTCGGTGTGCACCTGGCCGACCAGCAGGATCGTCTCCCCCGCCGCCCGGCGTTTGGCGATCATCGGGAACAGGTCGAGGGTGATGTCCGGGTTGCAGCTCAGGCTCAGGCGATCGGGATGTTCGCTGCTGCTGGCGAGTAACTGCGCCACCAGATTCAGGCCGGCGGCGTTGATGTCGCGGGCGGCGTGGCTGTAATTGCTGCTGACGTAATCTTGCTGAGCAGATGCGCTGTTGAGCAGGCTGCCGGGCTGCATGAAGAACTGCTCGATGCGGATGTTGGCCGGCAGGCTGTCACGGCGCAGATCGACGAGGAAATCCAGCTCCGGGTAATCGCCGAAGACCCGCTCGACGAAGGGTTCGATGAAGCGCTTCTGCAAGCCATCGCCCAGGGCCGGACGGCCGAGGCACAGGGCGGTGTAGATCGTCAGCTGCCGTTCGGGCAATCCGGCAATCCGCCGGTACAGCGCGTTGACGAAGGGATTGGGTTTGCCCAGCCCCAGCGGCAGGCCCATGTGGATATGCGCCGGCAACCGTGCCAGAACGTCGTCCACTGCCTGTTCGATCGAACACAACTGCACCATCTGAAGCCTCCTGCCCGTTCCGTGAATAGAGGTACGACCGAGATTGCCGGTTGTTTGCTGCAATGAACAGTCTCGGGCCTGAATCGCAGGCACAAAAAAACCGTCCGAAGACGGTTTTTTTCGTCAGAAGCGCGGCTTATTTCAGGCCGGACATCTTCTGGATCGCGCCCTTCAGCTCGTCATCCGAGCAATCGGCGCAGGTGCCTTTTGGAGGCATCGAGTTCAGGCCGGTGATGGCTTTGGCCAGCAGGCCGTCGAGGCCGCCCTGGTGATCGGCACGGTCTTTCCAGGCTGCTGCGTCACCGATTTTCGGTGCGCCCAGCAGGCCGGTGCCGTGGCAAGCGTTGCAATGTTTGGCAATCACTTCATCCGGCGACTTGGCGCCGCCACCGCCGCCAGCCGAAGCGGCGACTTCCATCCCCTTGCACTCCTGCCCTTGAACACACACCTGGCCAACAGGCTCGAGGCGTTTGGCAATGTCGTCATTCGTCGCAGCTTGAGCGCTGACAGCCCAGAGGGCCAGTACGGTTGCTGGTGCAGCCAGCATTTTCATAATTAGATTCACGCGTTCACCCTCAATGGTGGCTATTCACGCCTGCGGCCACGGTTCGCAGGCGGGCGCAAGTATAGCGGGTAGCCCGCCACACTGAAACAACCCCAAAGTTAAAGGGGTCTTGTTGCGCATCGGTCAAACAGTCCGGACACCTTTGCCGCAGTGGCCTGGCGTCTCTCGGTTTAAAAGTTCGCCGGCGTGGCTGCGCTGATTAGTCGCGCCGGTGCGTCGAACGGATTACGGAAACGATGCGGCTTGGTACTTTCAAAGTAGTAGCTGTCGCCGGCTTCGAGGATAAAAGTTTCAAGGCCCACCACCAGTTCCAGACGACCTTCCACCAGAATCCCGGTTTCCTCGCCTTCGTGGGTGAGCATTTCCTCGCCAGTGTCGGCGCCCGGCGGGTAGATTTCATTGAGGAACGCGATGGCCCGGCTCGGGTGCGCACGACCGACCAGTTTCATGGTCACGGCACCGTCGGAAATGTCGATCAGCTCGTTGGCCTTGTAGACGATCTGGGTCGGTTTTTCCTGGAGGATCTCTTCGGAAAAGAACTCGACCATGGACATGGGAATCCCGCCCAGCACCTTCCTCAGCGAACTGATCGAAGGGCTGACGCTGTTCTTTTCGATCATCGAAATGGTGCTGTTGGTGACGCCCGCACGCTTGGCGAGTTCACGCTGGGAAAGCCCTTTGAGCTTGCGGATCGATTGCAGTCGTTCACCGACGTCCAAGGCTTGGGCCTCCTGAGTGTTGTAGAAATATTGAGCGTTATCATGGCGACAGCGTTCAGTATTTACAACACTTGGGCCCGGACCGGACTTCAACCCTCGGAATAGAGCCTTGGCACCCGGCGCAGGTTGCAGAAAATCTGGTACGGAATGGTGTCCGCCCACTTCGCCACGTCGCTGGCGAGGATGTTCTTGCCCCACAGCTCGACGGTCGAACCCAGGCCTGCTTCCGGCACGTCGGTCAGGTCGATGCACAGCATGTCCATCGACACCCGGCCCAGAATGCGACTGCGTTTGCCCGCCACCAGCACCGGGGTACCGGTCGGCGCCTGGCGCGGATAACCGTCGGCGTAACCCATGGCGACCACGCCGATGCGCATCGGTTTGTCGGTGATGAATTTTGCGCCGTAACCCACCGGCTCGCCGGCCGGCAGTTCGCGCACACTGATAACTTTCGACTCCAGGGTCATCACCGGTTGCAGACGCTCGGCCACGGCGTTGGCTTCTTCGAACGGGGTGGCGCCGTAGAGCATGATGCCCGGGCGCACCCAGTCGCTGTGAATCTGTGGCCAGCCGAGCACTGCCGGCGAGTTGCGCAGGCTGACTTCGGCGGCCAGGCCCTGACGCGCAGCCTCGAACACGGCAACCTGATCGGCACTGCTCTGCTCATGCAGCTCATCGGCCCGGGCGAAGTGGCTCATCAGCACGACTTTCGCCACTTTGCCGCTGGCCAGCAGACGCTGATAAGCCGCCGAATAATCCTTCGGATGCAGGCCGACGCGGTGCATGCCCGAATCGAGTTTCAGCCACACGGTGATCGGTTTGCTCAACGCCGCCTGCTCGATGGCTTCGAGCTGCCACAGCGAATGCACCACGCACCAGAAATCGTGCTCGACGATCAGCGCCAGCTCATCGGCTTCGAAAAAGCCTTCAAGCAACAGCACCGGCGCGCGAATCCCGGCGGCACGCAGCTCCAGGGCCTCTTCGATACACGCCACCGCGAAGCCGTCCGCCTCAGCCTCCAGCGCCTGAGCGCAACGCACTGCGCCGTGGCCGTAGGCATCGGCCTTGATCACCGCCAGTGCCTTGGCACCAGTGATTTCACGGGCGATACGGTAGTTGTGACGCAGAGCTTCTAGATCGATCAGGGCACGGGCAGGACGCATGGCAGCAGACTTCTTGGCGGTCATGGAAATAAAAACCGGCGCTGGCTGACGACGTGAACCGCCAACAGCACCGGGAGAGGGATCTTTACAACGGTTTACGGCAAGGCGGCGACGATGGAGATCTCGACCAGAATGCTCGGCTTGGCCATCTTCGCTTCGACGGTGGCACGGGCCGGCGCGGCGCCTTTGGGCAGCCACTGGTCCCACACCGAGTTCATCCCGGCAAAGTGCGCCTCGATGTCGTTCAGGTAGATCGTCGCCGACAGCAGATGCTGCTTGTCGGTCCCGGCCAGATCCAGCAGACGCTCGATATTGGCGAGTACGTCGCGGGTCTGTTGTTCGACTCCGGCGTTGAAGTCGTCACCGACCTGCCCGGCCAGATACACGATGCCGTTGTGGCTGACGATCTGACTCATGCGCTCATTGGTGAGCTGGCGCTGGATTGCCATGCTTCGCGGACTCCTGGGTCTTGTTGCCATAACGGGAAATATCGAGGCCTTCGGCGCTGATCTGCGGCTTTTTCTTCGCCATCAGGTCAGCCAGCAAGCGACCGGAGCCGCACGCCATGGTCCAGCCGAGGGTGCCGTGACCGGTGTTCAGGAACAGGTTCTTGAACGGGGTGGCGCCGACAATCGGGGTGCCGTCCGGCGTGGTTGGACGCAGGCCGGTCCAGAAACTCGCTTCGGCCAGATTGCCGCCCTGAGGATAAAGGTCGTTGACGATCATCTCCAGGGTTTCGCGCCGACGCGGGTTCAGCGACAGGTCAAAGCCGGCGATCTCCGCCATGCCGCCGACGCGGATGCGGTTGTCGAAACGGGTGATTGCGACCTTGTAGGTCTCGTCGAGAATGGTCGAAGTCGGTGCCATGGCCGGATTGGTGATCGGCACGGTCAGCGAGTAGCCCTTCAAAGGATAAACCGGGGCTTTAATGCCCAGCGGCTTGAGCAGTTGCGGCGAGTAGCTGCCGAGGGCGAGCACGTAGCGGTCGGCGGTTTCCAGCTTGCCGTCGATCCACACGCCGTTGATGCGGTCACCGGCGAAGTCGAGGCGCTGGATGTCCTGATTGAAACGGAACTCCACACCCAGGTTCACGGCCATTTCGGCGAGGCGGGTGGTGAAGATCTGGCAGTCGCCGGTCTGGTCGTTCGGCAGGCGCAAGGCACCGGCGAGGATGTCGGTGACGCTGGCCAGGGCCGGCTCGACGCGGGCAATGCCGGCGCGGTCGAGGACTTCGAACGGCACGCCGGATTCTTTGAGAACGGCGATGTCCTTGGCGGCGCCATCAAGTTGCGCCTGGGTGCGGAACAGCTGGGTGGTGCCCAGGCTGCGGCCTTCGTAGGCGATGCCGGTTTCGGCGCGCAGTTCATCGAGGCAGTCGCGGCTGTACTCGGACAGACGCACCATGCGCTCCTTGTTCACCGCGTAGCGGTTGGCGGTGCAGTTGCGCAGCATCTGCGCCATCCACAGGTACTGGTCGATGTCGGCGGTGGCCTTGATCGCCAGCGGCGCGTGGCGTTGCAGCAGCCACTTGATGGCCTTGAGCGGCACGCCCGGCGCAGCCCACGGCGAGGCATAGCCCGGCGAGACCTGGCCGGCGTTGGCGAAACTGGTCTCCATGGCCGCGGCTGGCTGCCGGTCGACCACCACCACTTCAAACCCGGCACGGGCCAGATAGTAAGCACTGGCGGTACCGATGACGCCGCTACCCAAGACCATAACGCGCATTTTTGTATCCCTCTCGCGGCGTGCCGCGTACGTCTGTTGTTAGAGCAATGATGCGCGCAGTGTAAAAAAGATTCGCCAGTGCTTTTCACTGTATAAGCGCCTATATTTGGCGACAATTCTCGGCAAAAACCCTTTTCACGGAGGCGCATCCCCTATGCGTACCAACACTCAGACCAAACGTGAGCTGGACAAGATCGACCGCAACATCTTGCGGATCCTGCAGGCGGACGGGCGGATTTCATTCACTGAACTGGGCGAGAAGGTCGGGCTCTCCACCACGCCCTGCACCGAGCGGGTGCGGCGGCTGGAGCGCGAGGGAATCATCATGGGCTACAACGCCCGGCTGAATCCGCAGCACTTGAAGGGCAGCCTGCTGGTGTTCGTCGAGATCAGCCTCGACTACAAATCCGGCGACACATTCGAAGAGTTCCGGCGTGCCGTGCTGAAACTGCCCCACGTGCTGGAGTGCCACCTGGTGTCAGGGGATTTCGACTATCTGGTGAAGGCGCGGATTTCCGAGATGGCTTCGTACCGCAAGCTGCTGGGCGACATCCTGCTCAAGCTTCCGCACGTGCGCGAATCGAAGAGCTACATCGTGATGGAAGAAGTGAAAGAGAGCCTGAGCCTGCCGATTCCGGACTGATCGCTCAGACCAGCACCTGCCGGTTTTCGGCCATGTATTCGAACACCTGCTTCTCGACCCGTGGATGAATCAGCTCCACCGGCCGCCGGCCGTTGGGGCACGGCAAGGTCTGGGTGGTGCCGAACAGCCGGCAGATCAGCGGCCGCTCGTCATACACCGTGCAGCCGTTCGGCCCCAGGTGCACGCAGTTGAGTTCTTCCATGGCCGCGTCCTGCTCGGCGCGAGTCTTGCGCGGCAGGCGGGACATTTCCTCGGGCGAGGTGGTCACCGGCCCGCAGCAATCGTGACAGCCCGGCACGCACTCGAACGTGGGAATCTGCTGACGCAGGGTGCGGATTTTCTGACTGTTGCAGCTCATTGCAGCGGTAACCGGAGCGAAATAGGCGGCAATTGTGCCGCAAAAGCCGCGATCCAGACACCACAGGCCGACCAATGTTGCCCGGCCTCGGGCCTGCGGCTTATGCTCCGTCAAATTTTCTCGACACCCGCTCAGGATGACGCCCATGAATGCCCGCGCCCAAGCCTTCGCGAGCCAACCCCACGTTGCCTCTTACTACGCCGCCAGCAGCCTGCCGCAGCCCGACCATCCGGTGCTGCAAGGTGAGCTGATCGCGGATGTGTGCGTGGTCGGCGGTGGTTTCTCCGGGCTGAACACCGCGCTGGAGCTGGCGGAGCGCGGCTTGAGCGTCGTGCTGCTGGAGGCGCACCGGATTGGCTGGGGCGCCAGCGGCCGCAACGGCGGGCAGTTGATTCGCGGGGTTGGTCACGGCCTCGACCAGTTCGCCAACGTGATCGGCGCCGACGGTGTGCGTCAGATGAAGCTCATGGGGCTGGAAGCGGTGGAAATCGTCCGACAGCGTGTCGAGAAGTTTCAGATCCCTTGCGACCTGACCTGGGGCTACTGCGACCTCGCCAACAAGCCTTCCGACCTGGAAGGCTTCGCCGAAGACGCCGAAGAATTGCGCGGTCTCGGTTACCGCTACGAAACCCGTCTGCTGCAAGCCAACGAGATGCACACCGTGGTCGGCTCCAGACGCTACGTCGGTGGTTTGATCGACATGGGTTCCGGCCATCTGCATCCGCTGAACCTGGCACTGGGCGAAGCCGCAGCAGCGCAGCAACTCGGGGTGAAGCTGTTCGAGCAATCGGCAGTCACCCGCATCGACTACGGCCCCGAAGTCCGGGTCCATACGGCACAAGGTTCGGTGCGGGCGAAAACCCTGGTGCTGGGCTGCAATGCCTATCTCAACAATCTGAATCCACAACTCAGCGGCAAAGTGCTGCCCGCCGGCAGCTACATCATCGCCACTGAACCACTGAGCGAAGAACAGGCCCACGCCCTGCTGCCCCAGAACATGGCCGTCTGCGACCAGCGGGTGGCGCTGGATTACTACCGACTCTCGGCGGACCGGCGCCTGCTGTTCGGCGGCGCCTGCCATTATTCGGGGCGTGATCCAAAGGACATCGGCGCGTACATGCGGCCGAAGATGCTCGAAGTGTTCCCACAGCTCGCGTCAGCGAAGATCGACTATCAGTGGGGCGGGATGATCGGCATCGGTGCCAACCGCCTGCCGCAGATTGGCCGGCTGAGCGATCAGCCGAACGTGTATTACGCCCAGGCCTATTCCGGCCACGGCGTGAATGCCACGCACCTGGCGGGCAAGTTGCTGGCCGAGGCCATCAGCGGCCAACACGGCGGTGGCTTCGACCTGTTCGCCAAAGTGCCGCACATCACCTTCCCCGGCGGCAAGCACCTGCGCTCGCCGTTGCTGGCGTTGGGGATGTTGTGGCATCGCCTTAAAGAACTGGTCTGAGATCGTTCCCACGCAGAGCGTGGGAACAATCCTGATACAGATCTCAGATCCGCCAGAACGGCTTCAACCCCTCCTCCATCGCCTGCTCCCGGGTCAGCCCGACATCCTTGAGCTGTTCCGGTGTCAGGCCCAGCAACGCTTTGCGTGTGTGCAGACGATGCCAGAACAGACCCCAGCGACTCAGGCCGGACGGCGCGTTGCGCAGCATCTCGTTGCGCGCCCTGTCCTGTTGCCCCGCCTCCAGTTCCTGACTGTGTAACGTCAGCCGCACATCGCTCAAGCCGTTCATTTTTGTCGCTCCTGTTTACTTGGGTAGCCAGAGATTCCATGATGCGCGGGCCGACAAAAGCATTACAGATTCAACACATCTGTATTATTTCCATACAGATTTGCTGTCTCCGGGACTGAATTGTCGATTTACGCCGCATCTGTACTGGTTTTTCGAATCACCTGCATCGAGGCAGTGCCATGACCCTGTATGTGAACCTCGCCGAGCTGCTCGGCACCCGCATCGAACAAGGCTTCTACCGTCCTGGTGATCGCCTGCCGTCGGTGCGCGCCTTGAGCGTAGAACATGGGGTCAGCCTGAGCACGGTGCAGCAGGCGTATCGAATGCTGGAAGACAGCGGCCTGGCCACGCCAAAGCCCAAATCCGGCTACTTCGTGCCGGTCGGGCGCGAGTTGCCGGAACTGCCGGCCATCGGGCGTCCGGCCCAGCGTCCGGTGGAGATTTCCCAGTGGGATCAGGTGCTGGAACTGATTCGCGCGGTGCCGCGCAAGGACGTGGTGCAGCTCGGTCGCGGCATGCCGGACATCTCGTCACCGACGATGAAGCCGCTGCTGCGCGGGCTGGCCCGGATCAGCCGCCGCCAGGACATGCCCGGTCTGTATTACGACAACATCCACGGCACCCTCGAACTGCGCGAACAGATCGCCCGGCTGATGCTCGACTCCGGCTGCCAGTTGAGCGCCAGCGACCTCGTCGTCACCACCGGTTGCCACGAAGCGCTGTCCACCAGCATCCACGCGATCTGCGAGCCGGGGGACATCGTCGCGGTGGATTCGCCAAGCTTTCACGGCGCCATGCAGACCCTCAAGGGGCTGGGCATGAAAGCCCTGGAAATCCCCACCGACCCGCTCACCGGCATCAGCCTCGAAGCGCTGGAACTGGCGCTGGAGCAATGGCCGATCAAAGTCATCCAGCTCACGCCCAACTGCAACAACCCCCTCGGCTACATCATGCCGGAGTCGCGCAAACGCGCCCTGCTGAATCTGGCCCAGCGTTTCGACGTGGCGATCATCGAGGACGACGTGTATGGCGAACTGGCCTACACCTATCCGCGCCCACGTACGATCAAATCATTCGACGAGGATGGCCGCGTGTTGCTGTGCAGTTCGTTTTCCAAGACTCTCGCGCCGGGATTGCGCATCGGCTGGGTCGCGCCCGGTCGATACCTCGAGCGGGTGCTGCACATGAAATACATCAGCACCGGCTCCACCGCTCCCCAGCCGCAGATCGCGATTGCCGAATTTCTCAAGGCCGGGCACTTCGAACCGCATTTGCGGCGGATGCGCACGCAATACCAGCGCAATCGCGACGTGATGATCGACTGGGTGACCCGTTACTTCCCGGCCGGCACCCGCGCGAGTCGCCCGCAAGGCAGCTTCATGCTCTGGGTCGAATTGCCGGAAGGTTTCGATACGCTGAAACTGAATCGTGCGCTGCACGATCAGGGCGTACAGATTGCCGTCGGCAGCATTTTTTCCGCCTCGGGCAAGTACCGCAATTGCCTGCGCATGAACTACGCGGCCAAACCGACAGCGCTGATCGAAGAGGCAGTGCGCAAGGTCGGCGCGGCGGCGATCAAGCTTCTGGCGGACAGTCACAACTGACGCACCTCAGCGCAGGCGAAATCCCAGATCGGTGTCGAAACGGGTCAGGTCACTGACCCGGCTTGCAGCCGATGGCACACGTGCATCCAGTTCCAGCTCGATTTCCATGCCTTGGCCCTCGATTCCAATACCGGCGAGCGCGGGGATCAGTCTGGAACCGGGACGCAGAACATCAGCATCCGGCCCCTCAGTGAGCCACTGGGTCGGCCTGCCGTCGACCCGCAGGCTCAACACACGAACCCTGAGCGTACCGGCGCCGAAGCGGTAATGTCCGGGATCGGCGACCGGCCCGGTCAGCTCCAGGCGCAACGGACCGGGCCGGCTGCACTGGACAGTCGCCTGAGCACGGCGAAGACCGAAACTCAACGGTTCACCTTGTACCGACTGCGCCAGCAACTGCCCGCGGGTCGTGGTGCCGAAATCGATAGCAGCCGGACCAAGCCTGACCGTGCAATCGGGGCTCGCCCTCACACTTCCCATTGATGTCAAAAGCCCCGTCAGCAGCACGCAAATGGCGCCCGACTTCAATCCTTGCATGATGCTCTTTCCTTTTTCAGACAGTGCGGCAGATGGCCGCTGCGGTTTCATACAACCCGTCGACATCAGGCTCCAGGCTCATGGCGAATTCCAGATGACATCGCTGGCCATCCGGTAACAGCACGTGCAGCTTTAGATCTGGCTGCACGTCCGGCAGGAAAATCCGCCCAGCCTCCAGCACGCTGGTGACGTACCGCCCCCGGTCATCAAAAACACCGACACCCTTGCGGACAAAATGGCTATCCGGCATGCGCGCCTGCAACAGCACGCGCCGCGCGGTGACCATGTCGAACGCCAGATGCGCGAAGGCGCCACGCCCAGCTTCGACCTCTTGAAAAGCGTTGTGCACATCGACATTGCGCCCCAGGCTGGCCGTGTCCAGCTCGATCCGTCCTTTGCTGTACGCCGGCAGACTCGCTGCCACGGCGTGCCCGGAATGATCGGTCCAGACCGGGCCACGGGGGGTGTTCAATTTGACCCCGGCGCTGTCGCCGGCCTTGAGCAAGGCGAAGGTTTCACGCAGGGGATAAGGCGACAGCGTCACGCCGGCACCATGTACCAGCGCACCGCCACGCAGGCCGATGTCATAGTTCTGGTTACCGGCGCCGCTGCGGGAATAGCCCACGTCCACCTGACTGTAGCGGGGCAACAGATTGACCCGCCCGTTGAACCCGGCGCTGCCGTCATCCGGTCGCTCGGCGCCGATGCTGTAGGCCAGGGTGTCGCTGAGCTGTTCATTGAATCGCAGACCGCTGCGGGTGCCGCTCACGTCGTCGTTACGCACGTAGCCGCGCAAGGTCTGGCGCGCGCCCAGAGGCAGGCTGACACTCAGATAGGCCGCTGTGCCACGGGCATCGTCGGAGACCCCGGCGACATCCCGTTCAACCGTGAATGTCACATTGGCCCGCCGAACGCTCTGCGACCAGGCCAGGGCGACTCTGGAAGTGGCCGTCCCGTCAAACATCGAAAACCGCGAGTAGCTGGCAGAAAAGCCTCCGTACACCAGACTGCTGGTACTGAGGTTTGCCGTCAGTTGATTGCGCACTCGCTGGAACGGTCGATCATTGCGCGAATCCCAGGTGGTGTCCGACAGCGTGCGGAAACCCTGGGTCTGCTGGGTCAGCGCAACACTTGTCGACAAGCTTTCACTCAACCGACCGCTGGCCGTCCACTGCAACTGCGTGCCGGACACGGCCTGATCCTGTGCCCGGGAAATCACCTGGCGCCCACCGAGTATCAGCCGATCACCGATGCCGCCCTGCATTGCCCACCCCAGCGACTCATAGCCTGTGCCAAGCATGGTGCCGGCCGTGACCTGCCCGCGCGGGCCCAGTCGCCAATCCTTGCTGGCAGCGGCAAAGGACGGCGCATCACGCTCGTCACCGGCATAACGCCTTACCTGACCGACCGCCAGCCCATAGCCTGCCGCCCTGCCCGTCATACCGCCCCGCAACTGCGTCGCCGGCACAATGAAACGCCGCTGCTGACCGCCCTCTTCGTGCACCGTCACTTCCAGATCCACGCTCTGGCTGAGCAGTGGCAAACCCACCAGCGCGAACGGCCCACCGGGCACCACCGTGGTGTAGATCAGCGCACCGTTCTGGGTGACTTCGATTCGCGCGGCGGAATAGGCTATGCCCTCAACCCGCGCACCGGAGCTGTCATCATCCAGCGCCATCAGAGCCAGTTCCGGCTGCACCTGGAAGCCGTTGAATGCCTCACCGGAAAACAGCGGCGAGACCATGTTCAACTGACCCAGTTGCAGGTTGGCCTGATAGCGTTCCGAAGTGTGCGAGGCGTAGGCATACAAATGCTCGAGGCGATTCTCTCCGGCAAACGCGCTGTACACCTGGCGACTGCGAAACGACCAGTCCGCCGCATTCAGGCCCAGCTCGGCATTCAGATTGCGGAACTGCGAAGACTGGCCGGCGAAACGACTGCCCAGCAGCAAGGCGTCGTAGTTGAACAGGCCTGCCGTGCCCCCGTTGAGGAAGCTGCGACGGGCCGGGCGATCAAGCACCAGCGCATCGGTGGGCAACAGCAGCGAGATGTGTTCCTGCGACGGATCGGCTTGTACCACCGCACCCGGAAAGTACCGGGCGAACAGCTCGCATCCCGATCCACCCGCCGGCTCGACGTTGTCCGCCGCCCGGATGCCGCCCCGCTCCAGCAGGGACGGCGTGAAACACAACTCGCCTTCGCCATCAAACGCCACCTGCACCCGCCCCTTGGGAACCCCGTTGACCGACAGCGCGACGGCTTGCACGCCCTCGCGAAAGCGCGGTGCCTGGCTGAAATATTCGGCCAGGCGCGGATCCAGCCCGCGTGATTTCAGTAGATCCTGATTGAACTGCACCGCCTCACGCTCTGCACTTACGGCGATACGGGCACAACCCAGAATGACCATCAGCGCAGCGCCGGCATAACAACGCCAATGCATCAATCCGTCACCAAGGGGGCGTCGAAGTGGGCGACGGCATAACCGTAAGTGGTCACTGGAAATAGCCGTACCTGAAGCGGCGAATGACTCGGCTCAGCCGTTCCGCTCAAGGTCAGTTGCTCGCCGGGCAGGACGTAGGTACGGCCCAGATCCATTTCCTTTTGCCCGGGCAGCAGAGTTACCGAATGGCCCAGCCGCACAACGTACGGACTGGGATTGCGTACCTGCACTTGCGTGCCTTGTCGCGACCAGACCAGATGCTTCCAGGGCTCGCGGTCGACCGGCAGATTCGCCGGCCGCAGGATCGCCGGAATGTTCTGCCGCACGCTCAGGCTCACCTGCGCCTTGCCCGTCGAGTCCTGCGGCGCGATCCCCTCGAATATCACTCGTTTGAGGCGCTCGGTCTTCAAAGGCTCTGCACTGCGCAGGATGAAACGCACACGCTGCGTCGCACCGGCCTCGACCCGTGCCACCGGCGGTGTCAGCAACAGCAATGACTCAGTGTCCTGCGGTACGTCTTCGACAGACGTGTGCAGCAACGCGGGATGCGACTCGCTGTTGAACACATTGATACCAGCCTCACCCACGCCTTCGTCGAGCACTACGACAGGCGTCTCGGGAACCATCCCCGCCGCCCGGATCGGGCCGGGTGCCCACAAGGAAACCAGCAAGATGCTGGTGATGACATTTCGCACACAGGCGTTCATGACGTTGTCCACAGGCGAGCGCGCAGCCGGCATCCATGCCGGGCACAGGCCAGCCGATTACATTGATTGAAAAAGGACAGGCCCCGGAAGCGACCGGTGCCTGTCGATGGGTTGCGCGTTGCGCGCTCTGTCAGAGGTAGAGCAGCTCGAATGTCGCCGAGCCGTTGAGCGCGATTTCAGAGGTGATAGGAAGCTTCGACGCAGGGCCGATCACCGGCACCAGCGTCATGGGAAAGGTGTGCACCACGCCCGGCAGCGGCCCGGCAGCCAGACTGCGACCCCAGGAATAACGAAGATTGCCTTCGTAGTTTTTCCCGACCAGCGTGGCAGGCGCCGGGACGTCCCAATTGGCGTTCGCACCTTGTTTGTACATCACGATCGAGGTTTGACCATCGACGGTCGGCGTGCCGTATCGCAGGCCGTATCCACCGATCTTGGTGCCTGCAACCTCTCCGATTCCGTAGATGTACATGGCCCAATCAGAGCCATCGACGACGATGCCCGGCAATTGGGTATGGGCCTGATTGTCATGCACCTTGATGGCCATGGGTGCGGACGCCGAGCAACTCACACTCAGCGTCACGTTGTGGTTGGTCAGTTCGGTCTGACTGTCCCGATTCAGTGCCGCGGCGGAAATATTGCCCAGATCCACAGTGTTACCGCCGGTGAAGGCCGGCGTGCAGGAAGTCGGGATGATCGTTCCGGTGATGGTCAGGTCTGCACCATCGGCCATGGCCAATGCCGGACACAGGGCGCTTGCGACAGCGATTGCACGAAAGGTCTTGCGCATGAAAATTCTCACTCCATAAGAATCGAAAGATGACAGCCAGCTGCGCTTCTTCTGCTGAAAAACAGGAAACGTCCTGCCTCAGAATCAGCGTTGTCATTATTCCGATTGCTTCACTGCAGTGATGTAAGGCGAGGGGTGTATTGCGCGCTGGAAAAATCGCTGCGGGGCGTAGCTCATGAGAGCCGGAAAAATCCTCAACTTGTTTAAGAAACGGCGTCCTGCCGACAGCCATGAGCTACAAACCGCTCTGCTTCAGGGATCGGATTGACTGCCTTTTGCGAACAGGCAACAGGCGGCGTGCACCGTGCCATACTCCCAACCTCGCCCACACCCGGAACGATCCGACTTGAGCTCCAGACACTTCCTGCAGCCTGCACTGTTGTCCGCCCTGCTGCTCACCGGGTGCGCCTCGCTGGATGTCCCGCGCGAGCCGAGCCAGGCGCTGCCGGCATCCGACTCCGCATTCGGCCGCTCGATCCAGGCCCAGGCCGCGCCGTACAAAGGCCAGTCCGGCTTCCGCCTGCTGTCCAACAGCACCGAAGCCTTCACCGCCCGCGCCGAGTTGATCCGCAACGCCCGGAGCAGCCTCGATTTGCAGTACTACATCGTCCACGACGGCATCAGTACGCGAATGCTGGTGGAAGAGGTGCTGAAGGCTGCCGACCGTGGCGTGCGGGTGCGCATCCTGCTGGACGACACCACCAGCGACGGCCTCGACCTGATCATTGCGACGCTGGCGGCGCATCCGAATATCCAGATCCGCCTCTTCAATCCACTGCACCTGGGCCGCAGCACCGGCGTGACCCGTGCTGCAGGCCGGCTGTTCAACCTGTCGCAGCAACACCGGCGGATGCACAACAAACTTTGGCTGGCGGACAACAGCGCCGCCATTGTCGGCGGGCGCAATCTGGGTGACGAGTATTTCGATGCCGAGCCCAACCTGAACTTCACCGACATCGACATGCTCAGCGTCGGGCCGGTCGCCGAACAGCTCGGGCACGGCTTCGATCAGTACTGGAACAGCGCCCTGAGCAAGCCGATCGAGGAATTTCTCTCCAGCAAACCTTCGGCCAAAGACCTGCAGAACACCCGCACGCGCCTGGAAGAGTCCCTGGAAGAAACCCGCAAACAGAATCACGCGCTGTACCAGCAACTGATGACCTTCACCACCCACCCGCGCATGGATATCTGGCGCCGGGAACTGATCTGGGCGTGGAACCAGGCGTTGTGGGACGCGCCGAGCAAGGTGCTGGCGGACGGCGAGCCGGATCCGCAACTGCTGCTGACCACGCAACTGGCACCGGAGCTGCGGGGCGTCAGCAAGGAGCTGATGATGATTTCCGCCTACTTCGTGCCGGGCCAGCCGGGGCTGGTCTATCTGACTGGCCGTGCCGATGCGGGCGTATCGGTGAGTCTGCTGACCAACTCGCTGGAAGCCACCGACGTGCCGGCAGTGCACGGGGGTTACGCGCCCTATCGCAAGGCACTGCTGGAACATGGCGTGAAGTTGTATGAACTGCGGCGCCAGCCTGGGGATAACTTCGGCAGCGGCCCGCACCTGTTTTACAGCAAATCGTTTCGCGGCTCGGATTCCAGCCTGCACAGCAAGGCGATGATCTTCGACGGGAAAAAAGCATTCATCGGCTCGTTCAATTTCGACCCGCGCTCGGTGCTGTGGAACACCGAAGTCGGGGTGCTGGTGGACAGCCCCGAACTGGCTGCCCATGTTCGGGATCTGGCCTTGCAGGGCATGGCGCCGGCGCTGAGTTACGAGGCAAAACTTCAGGACGGGAAAGTCGTTTGGGTCACCGAGGACAACGGCCAGATGCACACGTTGACCAAGGAACCCGGCAGCTGGTGGCGGCGGTTCAATGCGTGGTTCAGCACCACGGTGGGCCTGGAGCGGATGCTGTAGCCATCCACCCCGGCCAGGCCGTCAGGCAGGCTCGGGCACCTTGCCGAACGCCCCTTGCCGGGACAGCAGAATCACCAGCCCGAACGCCCCGGCCGCCATGAACCACGGCAACGCGTGCCCGCTGATCCATTGACTGCCCGCCCCTGCCGCCAACGGCCCGATCAGACAACCCACGCCCCACAGCTGCGCGACATGCGCATTGGCGCGCACCAGTGCGTCGTCGCGGTAGCGCTCGCCGATCAGGATCAGCGACAGGGTGAACAGCCCACCGGCACTGGCGCCGAACAGCACCCACAGCGGCCAGATCAGCAGGGTGTCGATCAGCATCGGGATCGCCAGACTCGACAGCATCAGCACCACGGCGCAGCCGGCGAACAAGGTCCGCCGCGACAGGTAGTCGGCCAGCGCACCGATGGGCAATTGCAGCAGCGCGTCGCCCACCACCACGGTGCTGACCATCGCCAGCGCGATTTCCGCCGTGAAGCCCTGTTGCAGGCAGTACACCGGCAACAGGGTCAGGATCATTGCCTCGAACGCGGCGAACAACGACACCGCCCAGGCAATTGCCGGCAATTCGCGACTGAAGCCCCACAGATCGCCGAAGGTCACGCTGCTGGCCTCGCTGCTCGGCGCCCCGCTGCGCCCCAGCAACAGAAGTGGCGCAGCGATCAAAAGGCCGACACCCACCCAGAAGCCGTAATCATGCTCGGTACCGAGCGCACCCAGCAGTAACGGCCCGGACAGTTGGCTGAGCGCATAACTGCTGCCATACAGCGCCACCAGTCGCCCGCGCCACTGCTCGACCACCAGTTGATTGATCCAGCTCTCGCCGAGGATGAAGACAATGGTCAGGATCACCCCGATCATCAGCCGCAGCACCAGCCAGATCGGATAACTCGGCAGCAGTGCCAGCAGGCCGATGGACAATGCCCCGCCCCACAGGCACAGGCGCATCAGGTTCGCTGTGCCGAAGCGCGCCGCCAGATGACTCGAAACCTTCGCCCCCAGCAGCACGCCAATGGCCGGCATCGCCGCCATCACGCCGATGGCGAACGAGCCGTAACCCCAGCCCTCCAGACGCAACGACACCAGCGGCATGCTGACGCCAAGGGCCAGGCCAACACTCAAGACAGACGCCAACACGGCGAAATACGTCGCCCAACGCATGGTCCACGCTCCTGTGGATAATTTTTATATGCACCACAAAACACTGTGGGAGCGAGCTTGCTCGCGATAACGGTTTCACCTTCAGCAGATGTGCTGACGGATACACCGCTTTCGCGAGCAAGCTCGCTCCCACAGGGATCTTTGTATCGTTCGGGAGCCTGCCTGAGCAGGCTCCCTCAACGGTTTACAGCTTGATCCAGGTCGCCTTCAGCTCGGTGTATTTGTCGAACGCGTGCAGCGACTTGTCACGGCCGTTGCCCGACTGTTTGAAGCCGCCGAACGGTGCGGTCATGTCGCCGCCATCGTACTGGTTGACCCACACGCTGCCGGCACGCAGTGCCTTGGCGGTGAGGTGCGCCTTGGAAATGTCCTGCGTCCAGACCGCTGCCGCCAGGCCGTAAGGCGTGTCGTTGGCGATGTTGATCGCTTCCTCGGCCGTGTCGAAAGCGATGACCGACAGCACCGGGCCGAAGATCTCTTCCTGGGCAATCTTCATCGCGTTGCTCACGCCGTCGAAAATCGTCGGCTCGACGTAGGTGCCACCGGTTTCCTGAAGAATGCGCTTGCCGCCGGCCACCAGTTTGGCGCCGTCGGTGTGGCCCGATTCGATGTAGGACAGCACAGTGTTCATTTGTTGAGTGTCGACCAGCGCGCCCACGTTGGTGGCCGGATCCAGCGGATTGCCTGGCTTCCAGGTTTTCAGCGCCTCGATCACCATCGGCAGGAATTTGTCCTTGATCGAACGTTCGACCAGCAGACGGGAACCGGCGGTGCAGACCTCACCCTGGTTGAAGGCGATGGCGCTGGCGGCGGATTCGGCGGCAGCTTGCAGGTCCGGAGCATCGGCAAACACGATGTTCGGGCTCTTGCCGCCGGCTTCCAGCCAGACGCGTTTCATGTTCGATTCGCCGGAATAGATCATCAGTTGTTTGGCGATCTTGGTCGAACCGGTGAACACCAGGGTGTCGACATCGTTATGCAGAGCGAGCGCCTTGCCGACGGTGTGGCCGTAGCCCGGCAGCACGTTCAGCACGCCTTTCGGGATGCCGGCTTCAACGGCCAGTTCGGCGATGCGGATGGCGGTCAGCGGGGACTTTTCCGACGGTTTGAGAATCACCGAGTTACCGGTCGACAGCGCCGGACCGAGCTTCCAGCAGGCCATCATCAGCGGGAAGTTCCACGGCACGATGGCGCCAACCACGCCCACTGGCTCGCGGGTTACCAGACCCAGTTGATCGTGCGGGGTGGCGGCGACTTCGTCGTAGATCTTGTCGATCGCTTCACCGCTCCAGCTCAGGGCTTGCGCGGCACCCGGTACGTCGATGTACAGCGAATCGCTGATCGGCTTGCCCATGTCGAGGGTTTCGAGCAGGGCCAGTTCTTCGGCGTGCTGCTTGAGCAGGCCGGCGAAACGGATCATGGTGGCTTTGCGCTTGGTCGGCGCCAGGCGCGACCAGACGCCGGAATTGAAAGTGGCGCGGGCGTTTTCCACGGCGCGCTGGGCATCGGCGGCGTCACAGCTGGCAATCTTGCCCAGCAGACGGCCATCGACCGGGCTGATGCACTCGAAGGTCTCGCCGGAGACGGCATCGGTGTACTCGCCATTGAGGTAGGCGCGGCCTTCGATCTTCAGGTCGCGGGCGCGTTGTTCCCAGTCGGCACGAGTCAGGGTGGTCATTCGAGTGTCCTCCTCTTGTTGAATACGAGCGCCGCGCGATCTTCGCCGGCGTCCTCAGGAATTCTGCCCGGCCAGCCTGTTTTCGGCCCAAGGCACCCGCCACCCTAAACCAGCGGCCGGGGTTGTTTCAATATATTTGACATAAGGCGGTTATACAGCCTTGCGGCGTTCAATTTAATCAACATAGACTTTGGCCCTTTCAAGCCACCGCGCCGTCATCACAGGAGAAAACAACAATGAACATCCAGAACGTCGTCGACATCAGCCTGACCATGGACCAGGCCGAGCGCTACCGCCCGGATCCGGCCAAAGTACTCAAGGGCGATCCCGAGCAGGCGGTGTTCAATCAATACGACAGCCCTTGCGGGCAAATGGGCGTCGGCGTGTGGGAAGGTGCGGTCGGTCAGTGGACGGTGAATTACACCGAGCACGAATACTGCGAAATCCTCCAGGGCGTTTCGGTGCTGCGTGACGGCGAAGGCAATGCCAAGACTCTGCGTGTCGGCGACCGCTTCGTGATTCCGGCCGGTTTCCGTGGCACCTGGGAAGTGCTGGAGGCGTGCCGCAAGGTCTACGTGATCTTCGAACAGAAGGCCTGAGCCCTTTCGTCAGGCAACAAAAAAGGCCCGTATCGTGAGATACGGGCCTTTTTCGTAAGTCGGGAAAAATCAATTACTTGATTTTGCCTTCCTTGTAGATCACGTGCTTGCGAACAACCGGATCATATTTCTTGATCTCGATTTTGTCCGGGGTAGTACGCTTGTTCTTGTCGGTAGTGTAGAAGTGACCAGTACCGGCGCTCGAAATCAAACGAATCAATTCACGCATGATTAGCTCCCTTAAATCTTGCCGTCGCGACGCAGCTCGGCCAGCACAACGCTGATGCCACGCTTGTCGATGATACGCATGCCTTTGGCGGAAACGCGCAGGCGTACGAAACGTTTCTCTTCTTCAACCCAGAAGCGGTGATGCTGCAGGTTCGGCAGGAAACGACGACGGGTTTTGTTGTTTGCGTGGGAAATGTTATTCCCGGTTACCGGACCCTTACCGGTAACTTGACATACTCTAGACATGCCTCAGCCCTCTAAAACCACATGCCCAACCCGGCATGGGTTGGCCGCTTAATCTCTAGTCATTGTGGCGCCAGGCGCCGCGATTCTTTAGAGGTCTTACCGGCTACACCTACAAGCGAAGGAACCGGGCCCCTAGAAAAGAGCGCTGCTTTATACCAGAAAGACCACGGAGCAACAACTTTCCGTGTGCAATGAATGGCCAAAAAGCCGCTTTTTCTGTCTGCAAGCGCCTTGGGTAAAGGCTGGCGGCAATTTTTACCATTCGTCGAAGAAAACCGATCATACCCGCATTCGAGACTTTTCCTGCCGCCACTTCCGACAAATCCTCAGCCTTCAGGCCCCGAAAATGCAAAAAGGGGATAGTCATTTGCAATCGCGACCACTAGGGTAGGCCTTTTCCAGACTGCACTTGCAGATGGGCCTTCGATCTGTAAAGGAAGCCGACCATGCGCCTCGCTGCCCTCCCCCTGCTGCTCGCCCCGCTATTGCTGAGCCCCCTGGCCGCCCATGCCGCCGCCCTGAGCGTGTGCACCGAGGCCAGCCCCGAAGGGTTCGACGTGGTGCAGTACAACTCGCTGACCACCACCAACGCTTCGGCCGATGTGCTGATGAATCGCCTGGTGGACTTCGATACGGCGACCGGCAAAGTGGTCCCGAGCCTGGCCGACAGCTGGGAAGTCAGCACCGACGGCCTGACTTATATATTCAAACTGCACCCGCAGGTGAAGTTCCACACCACCGACTACTTCAAGCCGACCCGTGAGCTGACCGCCGAAGACGTCAAGTTCAGCTTCGACCGCATGCTCGACCCGGCCAACCCGTGGCACAAGGTCGCCCAGAGCGGTTTCCCGCACGCCCAGTCGATGCAGCTGCCGAGCCTGATCAAGAAGATCGACGCCCTGGACCCGCTGACCGTGCGCTTCACCCTCGATCACCCGGACTCTACGTTCCTGGCGACCCTGAGCATGGGTTTCGCCTCGATCTATTCCGCCGAATACGCCGACAAGCTGCTGAAGGCCAACGCGACCGACAAGCTCAACAGCCAGCCGATCGGCACCGGACCGTTCGTCTTCACCCGGTTCCAGAAAGACGCCTCGATCCGCTACAAGGCCAACCCGGACTACTTCGGCGGCAAACCGGCGGTGGACCCGTTGATCTTCGCCATCACCCCGGACGCCAACGTGCGCCTGCAAAAGCTGCGGCGTAACGAGTGCCAGATCGCCCTGTCGCCAAAACCATTGGACGTACAGGCCGCGAAAGAAGAACCGACGCTGAAAGTCGAAAAGACTGACGCGTTCATGACCGCATTCGTTGGCATCAACAGTCAGCATCCACCATTGGACAAGCCGGAAGTACGTCAGGCGATCAACCTCGCCTTCGACAAGGTCAACTACCTGAAAGCTGTGTTCGAAGACACCGCCGAACCCGCCAACGGACCGTACCCGCCGAACACCTGGAGCTACGCGAAGAACCTGCCGGGTTACCCGCACGACGTGGCAAAAGCCAAGGCTTTGCTGGCCAAGGCCGGCCTGAAGGATGGTTTCCAGACCACCATCTGGACGCGTCCGTCCGGCAGCCTGCTCAACCCGAACCCGAGCCTCGGCGCACAACTGCTGCAATCGGACCTGGCAGAAATCGGCATACAGGCGGAAATCCGCGTGATCGAGTGGGGCGAGTTGATCCGTCGCGCCAAGGCTGGCGAGCATGACCTGCTGTTCATGGGCTGGGCCGGTGACAACGGCGACCCGGACAACTTCCTCACCCCGCAGTTTTCCTGCGCGGCGGTGAAGTCCGGAACCAACTTCGCCCGCTACTGCAACGCCGACCTGGACAAACTGATCAGCGCCGGCAAGACCACCAGCGAGCAAGGCGTACGCACCAAGCTCTATGAACAGGCGCAGGCGCAGATCCAGCAGCAGGCGTTGTGGCTGCCGCTGGCGCATCCGACGGCCTACGCCCTGACGCGTAAAGACGTGCAGGGCTATTCGGTGAGCCCGTTCGGGCGGCAGGATTACTCTAGGGTCACCCTGAAGTAGCCCGCAACAACCCAAAACCTGTGGGAGCGAGCTTGCTCGCGAATGCAGTCTGTCAGTTACCGGATGAGGCGGCTGACACAACGCTATCGTCGGATCGCCGCCCGGAGCAAGCTCGCTCCCACAGGGATACTGCATCACCTTCACATCCAGCCACACTCCGCCATCGACAACGGTTCCCCATCGCCAACGACGAAGTGATCCAGCACCCGCACATCGATCAATTCCAAAGCCTTCTGCAAGCGCTTGGTCAATAATCGATCAGCCTGACTGGGATCGGTGTTACCCGACGGGTGGTTGTGGCACAGGATCACGGCTGCCGCGTTATTGGCCAACGAGCGCTTCACCACTTCCCGGGGATGTACCGCCGTGTTGTCGATCGAGCCGCGAAACAGAGCCTCGAAGGTGAGCACTTGATGCTTGGAATCCAGAAACAGGCAGCCGAACACCTCGTGCGGCTCGTGGCGCAACATGGCCTTGAGGTAATCGCGGACCACCTGTGGATTCTCCAGCGCCGTTTTCTGCCGCATGCGCTCGGCCAGATGTCGCCGCCCCATCTCCAGCACAGCCTGCAGTTGGGCAAACTTCGCCGGCCCCAGGCCCAATTGCTCGCTGAACGCCCCGAGATCAGCCTCCAGCAATGCCCGCAGGCTGCCGAACTGATTCAACAAGTGTCGCGCCAGATCCACCGCGCTTTTACCGGATACGCCGGTGCGTAGAAAAATCGCCAGCAATTCGGCATCGGAAAGACTTCCCGAGCCCTGTTCCAACAGCTTCTCCCGCGGCCTTTCCGCCGCCGGCCAATCGCGAATACTCATACACATTCCTTGTCTGTGGGCGCCGCTGTTCCGTAGCGGTCGCTGTGATATCGTAGCCCATCTTTTTTGCAGGCGAATTCACCCTGGGGAGGGGGTTTCGCCAAGCATGTCACCAACGAAATGAAAGGCAGACCTATGCAGCGGCTGTATCGGAAACGCATCGTTCTGGGCGTCGGCGGCGGTATTGCTGCCTACAAAAGCGCCGACCTTGTGCGCCGCCTGATCGATCAGGGCGCCGAAGTGCGCGTGGTCATGACCCGTGGCGGCAGCGAATTCATCACCCCGCTGACCATGCAGGCCCTGTCCGGCCACCCGGTTCACTTGGATCTGCTCGACCCGGCCGCCGAAGCGGCGATGGGCCACATCGAACTGGCCAAATGGGCCGATCTGGTGCTGATCGCCCCGGCCACCGCCGACCTGCTGGCCCGTCTGGCTCAAGGCATCGCCAACGATCTGCTGACCACCCTGGTGCTGGCCACCGACGCCATCGTCGCTGTCGCCCCGGCCATGAACCAGGCCATGTGGCGCGACCCGGCCACCCAAGCCAACCTGCAACTCCTTGAAAGCCGTGGCCTGAAGACCTTCGGCCCGGCCTCCGGCAGCCAGGCCTGCGGCGACGTCGGCATGGGTCGCATGATGGAAGCCACCGATCTGGCCCAGCTCGCGGCAGACTGTTTCCAGCGTCAGGCGCTGACCGGCAAGCACGTGGTGATCACCGCCGGTCCGACCCAGGAAAACATCGACCCGGTGCGCTACATCACCAACCACAGCTCCGGCAAAATGGGCTTCGCCCTGGCTGAAGCCGCGGTTGAAGCCGGCGCCCGCGTCACGCTGATCAGTGGCCCGGTGCATTTGCCGACGCCGGATCGCGTCACGCGTATCGATGTGGTCAGCGCCCGCGACATGCTCGCCGCCTGCGAAGCCGCGATCCCTTGCGACATCTTCATCGCCTCGGCGGCGGTCGCGGACTACCGTCCGGAAGTCGTCGCCCCACAAAAATTGAAGAAAGACCCTACGAGCGGCGACGGCTTCGTCCTGCAAATGGTGCGCAACCCGGACATCCTGGCCACCATCGCGACCCGTCCCGACCGTCCGTTCAGTGTCGGCTTCGCCGCCGAGACCGAACACTTGCTCGACTACGCTGCACGCAAGCTGAAGGACAAGAATCTCGATCTGATCGTCGCCAACGACGTCGCCAACCCGAGCATCGGTTTCAACAGCGAAGAAAACGCCTGCAGCGTCATCGACCGTGGGCTGCACGCCACGGTTTTCGCCCAGACCAGCAAGAGCAAGATCGCTCGCCAGCTCGTCACTTTTATCGCCGAACGTCTGAACCAGGTTTAATTTACATGCACGCTTTGCAAGCCAAGATCCTCGACCCACGCATCGGTACCGAATTCCCGCTGCCGCAATACGCCACACCGGGCTCCGCCGGCCTCGACCTGCGCGCCATGCTGGAAAAGGACATCGTGATCAAGCCGGGTGAAACCGTGCTGATCCCTACCGGGCTGTCGGTGTACATCGGTGACCCGAACCTCGCCGCGCTGATCCTGCCGCGCTCGGGCATGGGCCATAAGCACGGCATCGTGCTGGGCAATCTGGTCGGCCTGATCGACTCCGATTACCAGGGCCCGCTGATGGTGTCCTGCTGGAACCGTGGCCAGACCGAATTCACCATGCCGGTCGGCGAACGTCTGGCGCAACTGGTGCTGGTGCCGGTGGTGCAGGCGCACTTCGAAATGGTTGAAGAGTTCGTCGAAACCGAGCGCGGCGCGGGCGGTTTCGGCCACTCCGGCACCAAGTGATCGGCTGAAAACCTGTCGTGGCGAGTACGTGTTGCTTGCCACGAAATTCAAAATGTCATCTGCAAGGTTTAGCGCCGAAAATCAAGGCATTGGCAGGCCAAAGCCACGCCGGACAAGGCGTCATGGCCCTTTCACACCACGAACTCTCTGTGAAAACCGCCGTCATACCCTTCAGTTTGAGCCTGCCGCCGAGATGATTCGTCGGTGTGTCCCGCCACTTTCGAGATGGAGCATTTCCGCAGATGAGCACCCCCGCCCAAGTCGCCCCGAAGCTTCCCGACAGCATCTTCCGCGCCTATGACATTCGCGGCACCGTGCCGGAATTCCTCAATGCCGAAACCGCCTACTGGATCGGCCGTGCCATCGGTTCCCAGAGCCTGGCCCAGGGTGAACCGAACGTGTCCGTCGGCCGTGACGGCCGCCTGTCCGGCCCGGAACTGGTCGCAGAACTAATTCGCGGTATCGCCGAAAGCGGCTGCCACGTCAGCGATGTCGGCCTGGTGCCGACCCCGGCGCTGTACTACGCCGCCAACGTGCTGGCCGGCAAGTCCGGCGTGATGCTCACTGGCAGCCACAACCCGTCGAACTACAACGGCTTCAAGATCGTGATCGCCGGCGACACCCTCGCCAACGAACAGATCCAGGCCCTGCACGAGCGCCTCAAGACCGGCAACCTGAGCAGCGGCAAGGGCAGCGTGACCCAGGTCGAGATCCTCGACCGCTACACCACCGAAATCGTCCAGGACATCAAACTGGCCCGGCGCCTGAAAGTCGTGGTCGACTGCGGCAACGGCGCGGCCGGCGTGATCGCCCCGCAACTGATCGAAGCGCTGAACTGCGAAGTCATCCCGCTGTTCTGCGAAGTCGACGGCAACTTCCCGAACCACCACCCGGATCCGGGCAAGCCTGAAAACCTCGTCGACCTGATCGCCAAGGTCAAGGAAACCAAGGCTGACATCGGCCTGGCCTTCGACGGTGACGGCGACCGCGTCGGCGTGGTGACCAACACCGGCACCATCGTATTCCCGGACCGTCTGCTGATGCTGTTTGCCCGCGACGTGCTGGCCCGCAACCCGGGCGCGGAAATCATCTTCGACGTCAAATGCACCCGTCGCCTGATTCCGTTGATCAAGGAATACGGCGGCCAGTCGCTAATGTGGAAGACCGGTCACTCGTTGATCAAAAAGAAAATGAAACAGTCCGGCGCGCTGTTGGCCGGTGAAATGAGCGGGCACATCTTCTTCAAGGAACGCTGGTTCGGTTTCGACGACGGCATTTACAGCGCCGCACGGCTGCTGGAAATCCTCAGCAAGGAAAAATCCGACGCGGAAACGCTGTTCGCGACCTTCCCGAACGATATTTCCACGCCGGAAATCAATATCCATGTGACCGAAGAGAGCAAATTCAGCATCATTGATGCACTGCACGATGCGCAGTGGGGTCCAGGCGCCGACCTGACCACCATTGACGGCGTGCGGGTCGATTACGCCAAAGGCTGGGGCCTGGTGCGCGCCTCCAACACCACACCGGTGCTGGTGCTGCGCTTCGAGGCCGATGACGAGGCTGAATTGCAGCGCATCAAGGCTGTGTTCCATGCCCAGTTGAAACGCGTTGCACCTGATCTCCAACTACCGTTCTGATTTCTGATTCACCCGGAGCCCTGAATGACCCTCGAACGCGAAGCCGCCGCCCAAACCGCCAAGGTCCTGTCCGAAGCGTTGCCTTACATCCGACGTTATGTCGGCAAGACCCTGGTGATCAAATACGGCGGCAACGCGATGGAAAGCGAGGAGCTGAAAACCGGCTTCGCCCGCGACATCGTCTTGATGAAAGCCGTCGGCATCAACCCGGTCGTGGTTCACGGCGGCGGCCCGCAGATCGGTGATCTGCTCAAGCGCCTGTCGATCGAAAGCCACTTCGTCGACGGCATGCGCGTCACCGACGCGGCGACCATGGACGTGGTGGAAATGGTCCTCGGCGGCCAGGTCAACAAAAGCATCGTCAACCTGATCAACCGTCACGGCGGCAGCGCCATCGGCCTGACCGGCAAAGACGCGGGTCTGATTCGTGCGAAGAAGCTCACCGTCACCCGCCAGACCCCGGAGATGACCCAGCCGGAAATCATCGACATCGGTCAGGTGGGCGAAGTGGTCGGGATCAACACCGAACTGCTGAATCTGCTGGTCAAAGGCAACTTCATCCCGGTGATCGCGCCGATCGGTGTGGGTGAAAACGGCGAGTCGTACAACATCAACGCCGACCTGGTGGCCGGCAAGGTTGCCGAAGCGCTGAAAGCCGAGAAGCTGATGCTGCTGACCAACATCGCCGGCCTGATGGACAAGTCGGGCAAGGTCCTGACCGGCCTGAGCACTCAGCAGGTCGACGACCTGATCGCCGACGGCACCATCTACGGCGGTATGCTGCCGAAGATCCGCTGCGCACTGGAAGCGGTTCAGGGCGGCGTGGGCAGCTCGCTGATCATCGACGGCCGCGTGCCGAACGCGATCCTGCTGGAAATCTTCACCGATACCGGTGTGGGTACGCTGATCAGCAATCGCAAGCGTCCGTAAGCGATCGTGCAAATAAAAAGACCCCGCTCAGCCTGACTGAGCGGGGTCTTTTTTTGCCTGGAAGAAACGATCAGACGCCGAACTGGGCGCGATAGGCTTCAACGGCTGGCAGATGCTGCTTGAGCTGCGGATCGTCTGCCAGGAATTCCAGCACCTGGTTCAGCGACACGATGCTGATGACCGGAATGCCGAAATCACGCTCGACTTCCTGAATCGCCGACAGCTCGCCGTTGCCGCGCTCCTGACGGTTCAGGGCGATCAGCACGCCCGCGGCCTTGGCGCCGTCCTGGGAAGCGATGATCTGCATCACTTCACGGATCGCGGTGCCGGCGGTGATCACGTCGTCAATGATCAGCACTTCACCGGTCAGCGGTGCGCCAACCAGGCTGCCGCCCTCGCCGTGGGCCTTGGCTTCCTTGCGGTTGAAGCACCATGGCAGGTCACGGTTGTGGTGCTCGGCCAGCGCCACGGCAGTGGTTGCCGCCAGCGGGATGCCTTTGTAGGCCGGGCCGAACAGCACGTCGAACGGAATACCGCTCTCGGCGATGGCTGCGGCATAGAAACGACCGAGCTGCGCCAGGGCCGAACCCGAGTTGAACAGGCCGGCGTTGAAGAAGTAAGGACTGGTGCGTCCGGACTTCAGGGTGAACTCACCGAAGCGCAAAACGCCGCGATCGATGGCAAAACGAATGAAATCGCGCTGATACGCTTGCATGAAAAAAACCCCAAATACCACGGATTTAGCTAATTAGCTTGACGCCGTGTATCATACACGCACGCGATTTTTGGGGCCATTTATGCGGATCATCAGTGTGAACGTCAATGGTATTCAGGCTGCAGTCGAGCGCGGTTTGCTCAGTTGGCTGCAAGCACAGAATGCCGACGTCATCTGCCTGCAGGACACCCGTGCCTCCGCCTTTGAACTGGATGACCCAGCCTTCCAACTGGACGGCTACTTCCTTTATGCCTGCGATGCTGAAGTCCCTGCCCAAGGCGGCGTGGCTTTGTATTCGCGGTTGCAACCGAAGGCTGTCATCAGCGGTCTCGGTTTCGAGACGGCCGACCGCTACGGGCGCTACCTGCAAGCAGATTTCGACAAAGTCAGTATTGCCACCTTGCTGCTTCCTTCGGGGATGAACGGCGATGAGGACTTGAACCAGAAGTTCAAGCTCATGGACGACTTCGGCAAGTACCTGGACAAACAGCGGCGCAAACGTCGCGAGTACATTTATTGTGGCTCGCTGTACGTCGCGCAGCAGAAGCTCGACATCAAGAACTGGCGCGACAGCCAGCAATCCCCGGGCTTCCTGGCGCCAGAACGCGCCTGGATGGACGAGATTGTCGGCAACATGGGTTACGTCGATGCCCTGCGCGAAGTTAGCCGCGAAGGCGACCAGTACAGCTGGTGGCCGGACAACGAACAGGCCGAGATGCTGAATCTGGGCTGGCGATTCGACTACCAGATCCTGACCCCGGGCCTGCGGCGCTTCGTGCGCAGCGCACGCCTGCCGCGTCAGCCACGGTTCTCGCAGCACGCGCCGCTGATCGTTGACTACGACTGGACGCTGACCATCTAAGCGTCGTTTCGCAGTAGACAAAATGCCCGTATCGCAGGATACGGGCATTTTTTATGGGTCAGTCCCAAGCTGGAACGCGCGTTAGAGAGCAGCGAAGAACGGCAGCGCCAGGTACAACTTGATCACGATGACATTGATGATGTCGATGAAGAACGCACCCACCATCGGCACGACCAGAAACGCGATCTGCGAAGGCCCGTAACGCTGCGTCACCGCTTGCATGTTGGCGATGGCGGTCGGCGTGGCACCGAGGCCGAAACCGCAATGCCCCGCCGCCAGCACTGCTGCGTCGTAGTTGCGACCCATCACCCTGAACGTCACGAACACCGCGAACAACGCCATGACCAGTGTCTGCACGGCCAGAATGATGAAGATCGGCAACGCCAGCGCTGCCAGGTCCCACAGTTTGAGCGACATCAGCGCAATCGCGAGAAACAGCGACAGACTGACATTGCCCAGCACCGAGACTTCCCGCTCGAAGACCTGATACAGACCAAACGCCGAGAGGCCGTTGCGCAGCACGACGCCCACGAACAAGACACATACGAATGTCGGCAACTCGAATGCCGTGCCATGCAACAGCCCGTTCAGCAGAGTGCCGACCAGCAGGCTGACCGCGATCAGTGCCAGGGTTTCGATGAATGAGAATGGCGTGATCGAGCGCTCCTTGTTCGGCTGCTCAAAACCCTTTGGCAGGCGCGGCGCCTCCTGCGCGTGACAACCCGGCACCTCGACCCGCTTGATCAGCAGACGAGCAACCGGCCCGCCGATCAACCCACCCAGCACCAGACCGAATGTCGCCGAGGCGATTGCCAGCTCGGAGGCTGAAGCCAGACCGTATTTCTCGCTGAATACCGTTCCCCACGCGGCGCCGGTTCCGTGACCACCGGCCAGCGTGATTGAGCCCGTCAACAGCCCCATCAGCGGGTCGAGCCCCAGCATTGTGGCGAGTCCGATGCCCATGGCGTTCTGCAGGATCAGGAGGCCGGTGACCGCCAATAGAAATATCCCTACTACGCGACCGCCCTTCTTGAGGCTGGCGAAGTCTGCACTCAGACCAATAGTGGCGAAAAACGCCAACATGAGCGGCGCCTGCAACGAGGTATCGAACCGGACTTCTATATCGAGCGCTCGCAATACCAGAAGCACCAGAGCAACCAGCAGGCCACCCGCGACAGGTTCGGGAATATTGAAATTGCGCAGTACACCAACACGGGTAACAAGACCACGCCCCAGCAGAAGTACAAGGGAAGCGGCCACGAGCGTGCCGTAAAAATCGAGCTGAATCATCTGGATTATTCTTGGCTATATATTCGGGGGCGAACTTTTTTCCTTGATACGCCTCACGAATCGGCTGGCTGTTTCAACATCGGAAACACTGGAATTCAAGAGCCTTCGATGGCCTGAATATATCGAAATATTTCTGAAGGAATATTACGTGCGGCAACATTAGCAAGCGCAAAGTCATGCTGCCAATGCCCTTTGGCCGCATCGAGGCATTACAGTTGTGACTAAAAATGTAAGGCCGGTAAATATATAAAACTTCGTCTGCCACTCATCGCATGCAGACTATTCCTACGAACAACACAGGTTTATTTAGTTGCAAAAAAGCCCTGACATGTCAGGGCTTTTAAACATGCAGAATTGATTATTTCCGCATTTATCTTTCAGCAGGATGCTACTTGATCAAGCGCCAGGTAAACGGATAACGGTACGGAAAACCTTCATTGGCTTTTACGCCACCGATGATCGTCAACACCAGCGCGCCAATCGCGAGCAGGCCGAACAGCACGAACCCGATGATCAGCACCATCAGCAGGAAGCAGATCATCGAAGCAATCGCCACGGTAATCTGAAAATTCAGCGCTTCCTTGCCCTGGGCATCGATAAACGGATCCGTCTCGCGCTTCATCTGCCACAGGATCAACGGCCCGATCAGCGTGCCGAACGGAACCCAGATCCCCAGCAAGGCGGACAAGTGACAAAACATCGCCCACTGGCGAACCTCGTGGCTCGGCTTGGGCAGCAACTCTTGCTCATCACTCATCGCGTCCTCCTTGCGGGTTACGAACCTGCTCAGTCGGCCAGTGCAGCCGTTTGCAGTTCGAAGATCTCGTTCATGCCTTTCTTGGCCAGTTCCAGCATCGCGGTCAGCTCTTCAGGCTGGAACGGCGCGCCTTCGGCAGTGCCCTGCACTTCGATGAAGCCGCCGGTGCTGGTCATCACCACGTTCAGGTCAGTCTCGGCAGCGGAGTCTTCAAGATAGTCCAGATCCAGCACCGGCTCGCCCTGGTACATGCCCACGGAAACGGCACCGATCATTTGCTTGAGCGGGTCGCCGCCTTTCAGGCCGCCGCGCTTCTTGATGACTTTCAGGGCATCGACCAGCGCAACCATGGCACCGGTGATCGACGCGGTACGGGTGCCGCCGTCGGCCTGGATCACATCGCAGTCGACGTACAGGGTGACGTCGCCCAGCTTGGACATGTCCAGCGCGGCGCGCAGGGAACGGCCGATCAGGCGCTGGATTTCCAGGGTGCGGCCGCCCTGCTTGCCACGGCTCGCTTCACGCTGATTACGCTCGCCGGTGGCGCGCGGCAGCATGCCGTACTCGGCGGTCAGCCAGCCCTGGCCCTGACCTTTGAGGAAACGCGGCACGCCGTTTTCGACGCTGACGGTGCAGATGACTTTGGTATCACCGAATTCGACCAGTACCGACCCTTCGGCGTGCTTGGTGTAGTTGCGGGTAATGCGGATCGAGCGGAGCTGATCGGCAGCGCGACCACTTGGACGTTTCATAGGAGATACCTGTACTGGGGACGGAAAACTGCGGAGCATTATAGAGCTGCGCACCGTGCCTGGGCACTGCTTAAAAATTCCGGCCGTCGATCCAGAGCCCTGAAACGCGCTTCGCCGACGGCCTGCAGCCCTTTGTCACACCGTGTGTTTGGGCGCATCTGCCGCACTGCGCTACAATCCTGCGCCTTTGCTGCCAGTCGGCTTAAATTCATTGATATCGAGCTGCGAAGCTTCAATTCGCGCCGATCTGTATCGCGAGGTCACCCCATGGTGCACAGCATGACCGCCTTCGCCCGCGTCGAAAAAGCCGGCGTTCAGGGCACCCTGAGCTGGGAGCTGCGCTCGGTCAACAGCCGCTACCTGGAACCCCACCTGCGCCTGCCGGAATCGTTTCGCGACCTCGAAGGCGCCGTCCGCGAAGCCCTGCGTCAGGGCCTGTCGCGCGGCAAACTGGAATGCACCCTGCGCTTCACCGAGGAAAGCACCGGCAAACCACTGCAAGTGGACCGCGAGCGCGCTGCACAACTGGTCGCCGCTGCCGAGACCGTCGCCGGCCTGATCAAGAACCCGGCGGCGCTGAATCCGCTGGAAGTGCTGGCCTGGCCTGGCGTACTGGTCGCCGACGCCACCGACCCGCAGGCGCTCAACGCCGAGGCGCTGGCCCTGTTCAACCAAGGCCTGAAAGACCTCAAGGCCGGCCGCGAGCGCGAAGGCGCGGAGCTGGCACGCCTGATCAACGATCGCCTGACCTCCATCGAGGAAGACGTGGTGACCCTGCGCGAACTGGTTCCGCAGATGCTCGCCACCCAGCGCCAGAAAGTCCTCGACCGTTTCGCCGACATGAAGGCCGAGATGGACCCGCAGCGCCTGGAACAGGAAATGGTCATGCTCGCGCAAAAGAGCGACGTGGCCGAAGAACTGGATCGCCTGAGCACCCACATCATCGAAGTTCGCCGGGTGCTGAAATCCGGTGGTGCCGCCGGCCGGCGCCTGGACTTCCTGATGCAGGAGCTCAATCGCGAAGCCAACACACTGGGCTCCAAGGCCTTCGACCCGCGCAGCACTCAGGCGGCGGTCAACCTCAAGGTGTTGATCGAGCAGATGCGCGAACAAGTGCAGAATATTGAGTAAGGCTACCCCGACATGACCCACAGCACCGGCACCCTGTACATCATTTCCGCCCCTTCGGGCGCGGGCAAGAGCAGTCTGGTCAAGGCCCTGACCGACGCCAACCCGGAAATCCGCGTCTCGATTTCCCACACCACCCGCGCCATGCGCCCGGGCGAAGTGGACGGCGTGAACTATCACTTCGTGACCCGCGAAGAGTTCGTGAAGATGGGCGAGCACGGCGACTTCCTGGAACGCGCCGAAGTCTTCGGCAACTTCTACGGCACCTCGCAAAGCCGCCTGCAGCAGACCCTGGACGAAGGTCACGACCTGATTCTGGAAATCGACTGGCAAGGCGCCGAGCAGGTTCGCAAGCTGATGCCCCAGGCCCGTTCGATCTTCATCCTGCCGCCATCGCTGCAGGCCCTGCACCAGCGCCTGACCAACCGTGGTCAGGACAGCGACGAAATCATTGCCGGGCGGATGCGCGAAGCCGTCAGCGAAATGAGCCACTACGTCGAGTACGACTACCTGATCATCAACGACGATTTCGCCCACGCGCTGGACGATCTGAAAGCGATTTTCCGCGCCAATCAGCTGCAACAGAAACGCCAGCAGGTGCGTTTCGGCAAATTGCTGGCTGAATTGCTGGGCTGAAACAGCACTTCCCAAAACCGCTGCAAGGGCTTTACATTGGTGCTTGCAGCGCGTTGAAGAGTCTGGTCAAAAAATCAGCGCTTCCCTAATCGCTGGTGATTTTTTAAACTGTTGAGTCCGCTCGCCCAACCGGGCAGCGCGCATATTGCATTCGCTCCGAGGAATACCATGGCCCGCGTAACCGTTGAAGACTGCCTAGAACACGTGGAAAACCGCTTTGAGCTGGTCATGCTCTCTACCAAGCGTGCCCGTCAACTGGCCACCGGCGGCAAAGAGCCCCTGGTACAGTGGGAAAACGACAAACCGACCGTAGTTGCGCTGCGTGAAATCGCGGAAGGCCTGATGAGCTACGAGTTCATCGCCGAGCAGGAAATCGTCCACGAAGACCCGGTCTTCGCTGCGTTCGAGGACGAGTCCAACGAGGCCGTCTAAGCCTATGCCTGGTCGACGTAGCACGGCGCGGGATCACAGCCTACGGCAGGAGACATCATGCCGAGCATAGACGCCCTCGCCGATCGCTTATCGACCTACCTCGGCAACGACCAGGTCAACCTGGTCCGCCGAGCGTATTTCTACGCCGAACAAGCCCACGACGGCCAACGCCGCCGCAGCGGCGAGGCGTATGTCACGCATCCTCTTGCCGTGGCAAACATTCTTGCCGACATGCACATGGACCATCAGAGCCTGATGGCCGCGATGCTGCATGACGTGATCGAAGACACCGGTATCGCCAAAGAAGCACTGCAAGCGCAGTTCGGTGAAACCGTGGCCGAACTGGTCGACGGGGTCAGCAAACTGACCCAGATGAACTTCGAGACCAAGGCCGAAGCCCAGGCTGAAAACTTCCAGAAAATGGCCATGGCCATGGCACGCGACATTCGCGTGATCCTGGTCAAGCTCGCTGACCGCCTGCACAACATGCGCACGCTGGAAGTGCTGTCCGGCGAAAAACGCCGGCGTATCGCCAAGGAAACCCTCGAGATCTACGCACCCATCGCCAACCGCCTGGGCATGCACGCGATCCGCATCGAGTTCGAAGACCTCGGCTTCAAGGCCATGCACCCGATGCGTTCCGCGCGGATCTACCAGGCGGTCAAGCGCGCCCGGGGCAACCGCAAGGAAATCGTCAACAAGATCGAAGAATCCCTTGGCCACTGCCTCGCCATCGACGGCATCCAGGGTGAAGTCAGCGGTCGCCAGAAACACCTCTACGGCATCTACAAGAAAATGCGCGGCAAGCGTCGGGCCTTCAACGAGATCATGGACGTCTACGCGTTCCGGATCATCGTCGACAAGGTCGATACCTGCTACCGCGTGCTGGGTGCTGTACATAATTTGTACAAACCGTTGCCGGGACGCTTCAAGGATTACATCGCGATCCCCAAGGCCAACGGCTATCAGTCGCTGCACACCACGCTGTTCGGCATGCACGGTGTTCCGATCGAGATCCAGATCCGCACCCGCGAAATGGAAGAGATGGCCAACAACGGCATCGCCGCCCACTGGCTGTACAAATCCAGCGGTGACGAGCAGCCGAAAGGCACTCATGCCCGCGCCCGTCAGTGGGTCAAAGGCGTGCTGGAAATGCAGCAACGTGCCGGCAACTCGCTGGAGTTCATCGAGAGCGTGAAGATCGACCTGTTCCCGGACGAGGTCTATGTGTTCACGCCCAAAGGCCGGATCATGGAGCTACCCAAAGGCTCCACGGCGGTCGACTTCGCCTACGCGGTACACACCGACGTCGGCAACAGCTGCATCGCCTGCCGGATCAACCGTCGTCTCGCGCCGCTGTCCGAACCGCTGCAAAGCGGCTCCACGGTCGAGATCGTCAGCGCTCCCGGTGCGCGGCCGAACCCGGCATGGCTCAACTTCGTGGTCACCGGCAAGGCGCGGACCCACATCCGCCACGCACTGAAACTGCAACGCCGCTCCGAATCCATCAGCCTCGGCGAACGCCTGCTGAACAAGGTGCTCAACGGTTTCGACAGCGCGCTGGAACAGATTCCGGCCGAACGCGTGAAGGCGATGCTCACCGAGTACCGCCTCGAACTGATCGAAGATTTGCTGGAAGACATCGGCCTGGGCAACCGCATGGCCTATGTCGTCGCACGCCGCCTGCTCGGCGAAGGCGAGCAACTGCCAAGTCCTGAAGGCCCGCTGGCGATTCGCGGTACCGAAGGTCTGGTGCTCAGTTACGCCAAATGCTGCACGCCGATCCCTGGAGACCCGATTGTCGGGCACCTGTCGGCGGGCAAAGGCATGGTCGTGCACCTGGACAACTGCCGCAACATCAGCGAAATCCGCCACAACCCGGAAAAATGCATCCAGCTCTCGTGGGCCAAGGATGTCACCGGCGAATTCAACGTCGAACTGCGCGTCGAGCTGGAACACCAGCGCGGCCTGATCGCCCTGCTGGCCAGCAGCGTCAACGCGGCCGACGGCAATATCGAGAAAATCAGCATGGACGAGCGCGATGGCCGCATCAGCGTCGTCCAGTTGGTGGTCAGCGTCCACGACCGTGTGCACCTGGCCCGCGTGATCAAGAAACTGCGCGCACTGACCGGGGTGATCCGCATCACCCGCATGCGTGCCTGAGCCCACCATTACAAGGAGTCATACATGACCAAGACCGTTATCACCAGCGACAAGGCCCCGGCCGCCATCGGCACTTACTCCCAGGCGATCAAGGCTGGCAACACTGTCTACATGTCGGGCCAGATCCCGCTGGACCCGAAAACCATGGAACTGGTCGAAGGCTTCGAAGCCCAGACCGTCCAGGTCTTCGAGAACCTGAAAGCCGTGGCCGAAGCCGCCGGCGGTTCGTTCAAGGACATCGTCAAGCTGAACATCTTCCTCACCGACCTGAGCCACTTCGCCAAGGTCAACGAGATCATGGGCAAGTACTTCGACCAGCCGTACCCGGCCCGCGCCGCCATCGGCGTTGCAGCCCTGCCAAAGGGTTCGCAGGTTGAAATGGATGCCATTCTGGTCATCGAGTAATGCGCACGGCGCGACCCTTCAAGGTCGCGCCGACTGCTCTGCGGTAAAGAAAAGGTTTTGAAAGGATTCCACCATGCGCAAAGCGCTTGCTCTCTCGCTGCTCGCCATTTTCCTCGGCGGTTGCGCCAGCAACCCTGCCGACCGTGACATCAGCGGCACCTGGATCAATCAGGTCGCCATCGATGCCGCCGCCAAGGGCGGCCCCCTGCGTGAAGCGCTTCAGGCCTACGGCCCGAACCTGGAATGGGACATCAACACCAAGGCCGGCCAGGCCCGCTTCACCAACGGTTTCGAGAACGTCGAAGGACGGCTGCAGGGCGAACAGTCCGGCGCCTGGAAAGTCGACTTCTACGGCAGCTCCGGCAGCGAGCTGAAACGCGACGGCGGCCAGTTGCATCAGGCTGCCAGCGAAAACGAACCCCAGCAGCTCTTCGATCGCGCGCAGATTCCGGTACCGGAAGGCGCACCGATCGGCGCCAGCTTCGAACGTGCGCTGTATTCGGCCTACCTGGGCGGCAACTGGACCATCGCCAGCGGTCAGGGCGAAGGCGCCACCGTGCAATTCCAGGCTGACGGACAAGTCTCCGGCCTGCCGGGTGCCGACCGCTATGCCTTATGCCTGGCGGGCGACTGCGCATCGATGAGCAGCGGCAACGACAGCATGTGGCTGCAGCAGAACGGTCAGGGCAACAACTGGATCTTCGTTCGCAAGGGCAAGGAGCTTGAAATTCTGCAGGCCGTGAACACGGCACTGGCGGATGAACAACCGCAGTTCAGTCCGGGTGAACGCAAGTGGTTGCTCGAGAAGCAGTAACCCATCTCTGAAGCTACAGAGATCCCATGTGGGAGCGAGCTTGCTCGCGATGAGGCCATAGCATTCAACATATGTGCTGACTGTTATGCCGCCATCGCGAGCAAGCTCGCTCCCACAGTAGTTTGTGGTGCCAGGGAATCAGCACTTGCCCTCAAGAATCGCGGCGTAACCCTCGCGATAACTCGGATACGCCGGCACCCAGCCCAACGCCTTCGCCCGGGCATTGCTGCAACGTTTGCTGCCGGTGCGACGCACGCTTTCGTCTTCCGACCACTCGGTGACACCCAGATACTCGCGCAACCACGCAACGACTTCGGCCAGCGGTGCCGGCGCATCGTCCACGCCGATGTAGACGTCATCCAGCGCCACACCCTTGCGATCCGCCTCCAGCAGAAACGCCATCAAGCCCGCCGCGTCATCGGCATGGATACGATTGCCATACAGCGGCGGATCGACCGCCACGCGATAGCCACGACGCACCTGGGTCAGCAGCCATTCACGGCCCGGGCCGTAGATGCCGGTCAGACGCACGATACTCGCGGGAATGCCGCTGTTGAGCGCAACCTGCTCGGCCTCCAGCATCACCCGACCGGAATAACCAGCGGCAACGGTCTCGGATTTTTCATCCACCCATTCCCCGTCTTGCTGCCCGTAGACACTGCTGCTGGAAACGAACAGCAGCCGATCCGGCACCTGTCCGTAATCATCCAGCCAGCCCAGCACATGCTGCAGACCCTGCACATAAGCTGCGCGATAACCGGCTTCGTCGTGCTCGGTCGCGGCCGCGCAATACACCAGGTAATCCACGGCACCGACCGGCCAGGTCTCGGGGCAATCTTCATTGAACAAGTCACCGGCCACACCGATAACGCCTTCCGGCAAACGTGAAACATTGCGGCGCAAGCCATACACCTGAAAGCCGGCAGCCAGCAATTGCGTGGCCAGACGGCTGCCGACATCACCGCAACCGGCGATCAAAACAGAGGGCGCGGACATCAAAAATCTCCCATCGGAAAGCGACAGACTAGCCTCGGCAAGGGACGAGCGGCTAGCAATGAAGGAAAAAAAGCAACTCTATTACTTCTGTTAACAAGAATTACTTGCAATAATGCACGTCACTTTTGTTCTCGGCCTCACGAGGCCTGGAAGAGCATCACCGTTTTTCTACCTCAGGTCCGGCCAGCATGACACGCATTCAAACCCCCGCTTCGCCAACCAACCGACCTCGCGCCTGGAGCGCGGTGGCTGCCCTGCTCCTCAGCCTGATGCTGGCGCCGGTCACAGCTTTCGCCGATGCTTCCGCGCCCGCCACTCAGCCAGCGGTCAGCGCCGCTCAGGATGTGCCGCGCAACCCTGACGGCAGCGTCGACACTTCGTCCTTGCCGCCAGAGGTACAAGAGTCCCTGGCCAAGCTTGGTGATCTGGCAAAGCAGATGGAAGCGGAGCAACAGGAGCAGGACAATTCGCTGGGCATGGCCCACGACCTGTCGCCATGGGGCATGTACCAGAACGCCGACATCATCGTGAAAATCGTGATGATCGGTCTGGCCATCGCTTCGATCATCACCTGGACCATCTGGATCGCCAAGGGCTTTGAGTTGATGGGCGCCAAGCGTCGTCTGCGTGGCGAAATCGCTGCCCTGAAAAAAGCCGCCACCCTTAAAGAAGCCAGCGCCACCGCGGCGAAGGAAGGCACCCTCGCCAACCTGCTGGTCCACGACGCCCTCGAAGAGATGCGCCTGTCGGCCAACGCCCGCGAGAAAGAAGGCATCAAGGAACGCGTCAGCTTCCGCCTCGAGCGCCTGGTGGCCGCCTGTGGCCGCAACATGAGCAGCGGCGCAGGCGTTCTCGCCACCATCGGTTCCACCGCGCCGTTCGTCGGCCTGTTCGGCACCGTGTGGGGCATCATGAACAGCTTCATCGGCATCGCCAAAACCCAGACCACCAACCTCGCCGTCGTGGCCCCGGGCATCGCTGAAGCGCTGCTGGCCACCGCACTGGGTCTGGTCGCTGCGATTCCTGCGGTTGTGATCTACAACGTGTTCGCCCGCTCCATCGCCGGTTACAAGGCTCAGGTGTCCGATGCCTCGGCAGAAGTCCTGTTGCTGGTCAGCCGCGACCTCGACCACCAGCCCGAGCGCAGCAGCTCGCAGCCGCACATGGTCAAAGTGGGGTAATCGGCCATGGGCCTGCATTTGAAAGAAGGCGCAGACGACGATCTGGCCGAGAACCACGAAATCAACGTCACGCCGTTCATCGACGTGATGCTGGTGCTGTTGATCATCTTCATGGTGGCGGCTCCGCTGGCCACCGTGGACATCAAGGTTGACCTGCCTGCCTCGACCGCCAAACCGGCGCCGCGGCCAGAGAAACCGGTGTTCCTCAGCGTCAAGGCTGACCAGCGCCTGTACATCGGTGACGACGAAGTCAATGCCGAAACCCTCGGCGCCGTGCTCGACGCCAGGACCCATGGCAAGAAAGACACCACCATCTTCTTCCAGGCCGACAAAGGCGTGGATTACGGCGACCTGATGAGCGTGATGGACAAGCTGCGCAGCGCCGGTTACCTGAAGGTTGGTCTGGTCGGCCTCGAGAGCGCAGGCAAGAAATGATCACGACGCGCCATAAGCTGACGCGTTACAGCGGTAGCCTGGCCGTGGTGCTGGGCGTTCACGCGCTGGCCATCGCGCTGGCGCTGAACTGGACCGCCCGCCCGCCCATCGAACTGCCGCCGCAGGCAATGATGGTCGAGCTGGCACCGGTTCCGGCCCCGCCACCGCCTGCACCGCCGAAAGTCGTCACACCACCGCAGCCACCGGCTCCGGTCGAAGAACTGCCGATCCCGAAACTGGCCGAAGCACCGAAGGCAGAGATTGCCGTACCCAAGCCGAAGCCAAAACCCAAGCCAAAGCCGCAACCGCCAAAACCGGTTGAGAAGAAACCGGAGCCTGTGAAGGAAAAACCTTCCGAGGAAAAACCGGCGGAGCCTCAGCAGACCCAGGCGCCGACGGAAAAATCCGCCCAACCGGCACCGGGTCCGTCGCCAGCACAAGTGGCGGCCAAGGCCAGCTGGCAGGGTACGCTGCTCGCGCATCTGCAGAAGTACAAGAAGTACCCGGACAGCGCCAGGTCGCGGAACAAGACCGGGACCAACCGTCTGCGTTTCGTGGTCGACGGCAACGGCAATGTGCTGTCATTCGAGCTGGTGGACCGCTCAGGCAATGCCGATCTGGACCGGGCCACCCTGGAAATGATCCGCCGTGCCCAACCGCTGCCCAAGCCACCGGCGGACATGCTGAACAACGGCTCCATCGAAATTGTTGCGCCGTTTGTGTACTCGCTGGAACGCCGCCGCTGATCTGCACCGTCAGAACACGGCTCGATCCCGCCAGAAAGGCACCGAAAGGTGCCTTTCTCATATCTGCCAACGGCAAACCGGCATTGCCCGGTGTCGCATTCATCACTCAGTCTGATAACGTGCGTCTATCGATTGCAGCCGGTATGCTTGGCCCGCATCTTCATGGACGCTTGCTATGACCCTCACAGAATTACGCTACATCGTTACCCTCGCCCAAGAGCAGCATTTCGGCCACGCGGCCGAGCGTTGCCACGTCAGCCAGCCGACCCTGTCGGTGGGCGTGAAAAAGCTTGAAGACGAACTCGGTGTGCTGATTTTCGAGCGCAGCAAAAGCGCCGTGCGCCTGACCCCGGTCGGCGAAGGCATCGTCGCCCAGGCGCAGAAAGTGCTGGAGCAAGCCCAAGGCATCCGTGAGCTGGCCCAGGCCGGCAAGAACCAGCTGACCGCCCCGCTGAAAGTCGGCGCGATCTACACCGTCGGCCCGTACCTGTTCCCGCACCTGATTCCGCAACTGCACCGGGTCGCCCCGCAGATGCCGTTGTACATCGAAGAAAACTTCACCCACGTGCTGCGCGACAAACTGCGCAACGGCGAGCTGGACGCGATCATCATCGCCCTGCCGTTCAACGAAGCCGACGTGCTGACCCTGCCACTCTACGACGAGCCGTTCTACGTCCTGATGCCGGCCCAGCACCCATGGACCCAGAAAGAATCCATCGACGCCGCCCTGCTCAACGACAAGAGCCTGTTGCTGCTCGGCGAAGGCCATTGCTTCCGCGATCAGGTGCTGGAAGCCTGCCCGACCCTGACCAAGGGCAACGACGGCGCCAAGCACACCACGGTCGAATCCAGCTCGCTGGAAACCATTCGTCACATGGTCGCGTCTGGTCTGGGCATTTCGATCCTGCCGCTGTCGGCGGTGGACAGCCATCACTACGCCCCGGGCGTGATCGAAGTGCGTCCGCTGTCGGCACCGGTGCCGTTCCGCACCGTGGCTATCGCCTGGCGCGCGAGTTTCCCACGGCCGAAAGCCATCGAGATCCTCGCCGACTCCATCCGCCTGTGCTCGGTCGCCAAACCTGCCGCGCCGGTTACGGCCGGTTAAGCCAGCGTCATGACAGAGCTGTCGCAGGTGTCGGTCACCGCACTCAAGGGTGTCGGTGAAGCCATGGCCGAAAAACTGGCCAAGGTCGGCCTGGAAAACCTCCAGGACGTGCTGTTCCACCTGCCGCTGCGTTATCAGGATCGCACCCGCGTGGTGCCGATCGGCGCGCTGCGGCCGGGGCAGGACGCCGTGGTCGAAGGCACCGTCAGCGGCGCCGATGTGGTCATGGGCCGGCGCCGCAGCCTCGTCGTGCGCTTGCAGGACGGCACCGGCGGACTGAGCCTGCGCTTCTACCATTTCAGCAACGCGCAGAAAGAAGGCCTCAAGCGCGGCACGCGGATTCGCTGCTACGGCGAAGCCCGGCCCGGTGCCTCGGGGCTGGAGATCTACCACCCGGAATACCGCGCCATCAACGGCGACGAACCGCCGCCGGTGGATGAAACCCTGACCCCGGTCTACCCGCTGACAGAAGGCCTGACCCAGGCGCGTCTGCGCCAGTTGTGCATGCAGACGCTGACCCTGCTCAAGCCGGCCACCCTGCCCGACTGGCTGCCGACCGAACTGGCCCGCGACTATCAACTGGCGCCGCTGGCCGACGCGATTCGCTACCTGCACAACCCGCCCGCCGATGCCGACGTCGATGAACTCGCCCTCGGTCATCACTGGGCCCAGCATCGTCTGGCCTTCGAAGAGCTGCTGACTCACCAGCTGTCGCAGCAGCGCCTGCGCGAAAGCATGCGCTCCCTGCGCGCACCGGCGATGCCGAAAGCCACCAAGCTACCGGCGAAATACCTGGCCAACCTCGGCTTCAACCCGACCGGAGCCCAGCAACGAGTCGGCAACGAAATCGCCTACGACCTCAGTCAGCACGAACCGATGCTGCGACTGATTCAGGGCGACGTTGGCGCGGGCAAAACCGTGGTCGCCGCCCTCGCCGCGCTGCAAGCGCTGGAAGCCGGTTATCAGGTCGCACTGATGGCGCCGACCGAGATCCTCGCCGAGCAACACTTCATCACCTTCAAGCGCTGGCTCGAACCGCTGGGCATCGACGTGGCGTGGCTGGCCGGCAAACTCAAGGGCAAGAACCGCGTCGCCGCGCTGGAACAGATCGCCAGCGGCACGCCGATGGTGGTCGGCACTCATGCGCTGTTCCAGGACGAAGTGCAGTTCAAGAACCTCGCACTGGTGATCATCGACGAACAGCACCGCTTCGGCGTGCAGCAACGTCTGGCGCTGCGGCAGAAAGGTGTCGGCGGGCGGATGTGTCCGCATCAATTGATCATGACCGCCACGCCGATTCCACGGACGCTGGCGATGAGCGCCTACGCCGACCTCGACACCTCGATCCTCGACGAATTGCCGCCCGGTCGAACCCCGGTCAACACCGTGCTGGTCACCGATACCCGCCGCGTCGAAGTCATCGAACGGGTGCGCAGCGCCTGCGCCGAGGGCCGTCAGGCCTATTGGGTGTGCACGCTGATCGAAGAGTCCGAAGAGCTGACCTGCCAGGCCGCCGAAACCACGTTCGAGGACCTGACCGCCGCCCTTGGCGAGCTGAAGGTCGGGCTGATCCACGGCCGCATGAAGCCCGCCGAGAAAGCCGCCGTCATGGCTGAATTCAAGGCCGGCAACCTGCAACTGCTGGTCGCCACCACCGTGATCGAAGTCGGCGTGGACGTGCCCAACGCCAGCCTGATGATCATCGAAAACCCCGAGCGCCTCGGTCTGGCGCAACTGCACCAGTTGCGTGGTCGTGTCGGTCGGGGCAGCGCGGTCAGCCATTGCGTGCTGCTCTACCATCCGCCGCTGTCGCAGATCGGCCGCCAGCGCCTGGGCATCATGCGCGAAACCAACGACGGTTTCGTCATCGCCGAAAAAGACCTCGAACTGCGCGGCCCCGGCGAAATGCTCGGCACCCGCCAGACCGGCCTGCTGCAGTTCAAGGTCGCCGACCTGATGCGCGACGCCGATCTGCTGCCCGCCGTGCGCGATGCCGCCCAGGCGTTGCTTGAGCGCTGGCCCACCCACGTCAGCCCGCTGCTCGACCGATGGCTGCGACACGGGCAGCAATACGGCCAAGTGTGAGCACCGTCGCAGTTTCTCAAAGCTCGTTCCAACCAAGCTGGTTATACTCCAGCAATTGTTTCAAAAACGGATACAGACCATGACCGAAGCTGCTCTCGCCCCCGAATCCCCGCACGCTCCGTCTGTTATTCGGCTGCTGCTCAACAAGCTGGGCGTCGCCTACGAAGAAGTGCTCGACCACCACGGCCTCAACGCCTCGCGCAAAGTGCAGGCCGTGTTGCTGGACGACGCCGTCGGTGCGCTGATGGTGCTGTTTCCACAGAGCCAGTTGCTGGATCTCAACCGCCTCGCCGAGCTGACGGGCCGTCGCCTGACCGCCGTGTCCACCGAGCGCCTGGAAAAGATGCTCGGCAAACACAGCCTGAGCCTGCTGCCGGGCCTGCCGGCGCTGACCAGCTCGCCGTGCCTCTACGAAGAAAGCCTGCTGCGCGAGCCGAAGTTGCTGATCAACTCCGGCGAGCCGGGCCTGCTGCTGGAAATCGCCAGCGAAGATTTCAAGACCATGCTGACCAAGGCCAGTGCCGCCAACTTCGGCGAAGCCCTGAGCAGCATCCGCCCGAACCTCGATCGCCCGGACGATGACCGCGAGGAAATCACCCAGGCCGTGCAGGCGTTCACCGCGCGGCGCATCCAGCAACGTCTGGAAGCGACCATCGAGATTCCGCCGCTGGCCGAAACCGCACAAAAAATCATCAAGCTGCGCGTAGACCCGAACGCCACCATCGACGACATCACCGGCGTGGTCGAAACCGACCCGGCGCTGGCTGCGCAAGTGGTGAGCTGGGCGGCGTCGCCGTACTACGCCTCGCCGGGCAAGATCCGCTCGGTGGAAGACGCGATCGTGCGCGTGCTGGGCTTCGATCTGGTGATCAACCTGGCGCTGGGCCTGGCCCTCGGCAAGACCCTGAGCCTGCCAAAAGACCATCCGCAACACACCACGCCGTACTGGCAGCAGTCGATCTACACCGCCGCCGTCATCGAAGGCCTGACCCGCGCCATGCCGCGCGCCCAGCGCCCGGAAGCCGGCCTGACCTACCTCGCCGGTCTGCTGCACAACTTCGGTTACCTGCTGCTGGCCCACGTGTTCCCGCCGCACTTCTCGCTGATCTGCCGGCACCTGGAGGTCAACCCGCACCTGTGCCACAGCTATGTCGAGCAACACCTGCTGGGCATCAGCCGCGAACAGATCGGCTCCTGGCTGATGCGCTACTGGGACATGCCGGACGAACTGGCCACCGCCCTGCGCTTCCAGCACGACCCGAACTACGACGGCGCCTACGCCGAATACCCGAACCTCGTCTGCCTGGCCGTGCGCCTGCTGCGCAGTCGCGGCATCGGATCCGGCCCGGATGAAGACATTCCGGATGCGCTGCTGGAACGCGTTGGTTTGACTCGCGACAAGGCCAATGATGTGGTCAGCAAAGTGCTTGAGGCGGAAGTGCTGCTGCGTGAACTGGCTTCGCAGTTCAGCCAGGCCTGATTTGCGCCCATAAAAAAGGCCCCACACTCACACGAGTGTGGGGCCTTTTTTGTTGATCGTTCACACCGGACTCAAGCCTTCGGCTTGGCCTTCCGCGGCTTCAAATACTTCATCAACCCCTGAAACCACATCACCAGCGCCGGGTTGCCCTTGAGCTGAATCGACTTGTCCTGAATCCCCTGCATGAACGCCAGTTGCTTGTTCTTCGCCTGCATCGTGGCAAACCCGAACGCCGCGTCTTTAAAGGCAATCGCAAACGCTGGTTCCGCCACCACCCCGGACTTGCTGGTAATGCGCTGGTCCTTCACCACGAAATGCCGCGCCACTTTCCCGTCCAGAGTCTGCAGCTGAAACACCAGATCCTTGTCACCCAACTGCTGCTGGAACGCAGGATTTGTCCGACTGGCCTTACCCATCAACAGACCCAGCATCCACAGTAGAAAACGAAATTTCATGCGCACAGCCTCAAAAGGAAAATGAACGGCCGGGGGAGTGTAAGGGATTCGGACGGATTCGCCACTATCTTGCACGGATAGAAGACGATGCATGGCTTTTCCTGAAAGATGACTACCAAGTCACGACTTCGCTCTCAGGACTTGATCGTTCCTACGCTCCGCGTGGGAATGCATCCCGTGACGCTCCGCGTCACACCCTCCCCCCGTCCTACACCTGAAGAAACACATTCCTGTAGGAGCTGCCGAGGGCGGCGATCTTTTGATCCTCTACCCCGCAAATCCTTGGGAAATGTCCTTCAAACTGCGGTGCTGTCCGTGAACTAGGCAGGCTGGACCATCGTCGATAGCCTCTGTGTGTCGCCGCAAAATCGGTGACTCGGACGTGCAAGTCCGGTTCAGGTGCACAATTGCAATGGCATTTCGCCGAGCCTTTTCCTATGCTCGCGGATCGTTATGGCGGCTGTGCGTCGGAGACCTTCGGGTCTGCCGGGCACCTGGACCGGTCTTGCACACCAACGCACAGCTGCCACCTATTTCGAAGTGCAAAGCGAATGGGTGTCGGCCTCACAATTCCAGGAAGCTGCGCAATGATCAAACCAACACCGAATCCCCCCGAAATTCCAGAAAATCCGGAAACCTCTCCCTACGAATCTCTCGATTCAAAGAAACTCCACGAAGCCGCCGAACGCGCCCTCGACCACCATTTCAAACCCAGCGCCCCACGCCCAAAACGCCTCGGTGGCCTGTTCGCCCTCTGCCCCAACGCCGACGCCGAAGCGCTCATGGCCAACGCCTCCGAAGACCTCCTGTCCATCAGCGCCTTCGCCGCCAACCTGGCCGACGACCTCGACGGCCCCCGCCGCTCGATGGCACTGGGCCTGAGCAGAATGGCGGACGGCGTGCGGTTGATGGTGGAAGGCACGCTCGATCACATTGAGTTTCGGGAATATCAGGCCAAGCCGTGCCTGAATTGCGGGCGGAAAAAAGGGGACGTTGAGTCCCCTTTTCTCATGATTTCGGGATCACCACTGGCAACCCGTCTCAGGTGAAAAATCTATCCCGAAATCTTCCTCGAATGAGTACTTCTTCCCAGACTTGTAGTTCGTGTAGACCATGCTGTAGACACGGGCACCCTGACTGACCATCTCATATTCACCTGTCAGAGCACCTTCGGAAACCTCCACCCAAGTCGTCGTGAATTCATACGGTCGATCCTCTGCTAGGATTTCTTGCTCGGTGTTCCGATGCACAAGCGTAATAAATCGCTTGGACTGCCTATACCGGACACCCACCCCGCCCCATGTGGATACGGAGTCGTGATACGTCCTGAACTCAAAATTGATGTTCTTACCTTCCGACGAACGAAAACAGCGAACCTCGGTTGTGAGTTCCCCATAGGCAGCTAAAGGACAGAGCGATAGCGCAACCAAAGGCAGCACAGACAAATACTTCAAACTGGTCGTTCCTTAAGCGGTAGGTGATAACCACAAAACTGCATGGCAACCGTTCAGATGATTACGAAGCGCTAGAGCGAAAAGTCCAAAACCTCTTCAAGCACCCAGCATGCCCCTCGAACAAACCGGTATTCGAACACATAGTCCGTATCCGGCTTCTGCAGAATCGCCGTGGCACTGTTGCCCTGCACTTCCTTGACGGTCAACGTCAGGCCCTCGGCGTCGCGCTTTTCGCGACCGGGGATGAGCGGAAATTTGATCTGATCATCGCTCACACTGCGCTTTTCCAATCCCGGCTCGGGATCGCCCGGTACGGTGGTGACCAGTTGCAGAGGTTGTTTCACATAGGCCCTCTGCACCTCCAGGCGCTCGGAAAACGCCGTGAGGAACACCGGAAACTCATTGGCCGGACAAACAGCGTCGACAGCCCTGTCAGCGGCAGAAAACGGCGCAATCCTGTCCAGCTCAACGGCACGCTCCAAACTCATCCGCTCAATGCACTTGTTGACGACGGTTCTGTGAGCAGGCGTATCCGCATCGATCTCGAACGCCTCCACCACGCAATTCGCATCCCGCAACTTGACCCACGCCCGCTGCGCCTCCTTGACCTTCGCCACATGCGCAGCGCCCATTGCAGTATCACGCTGGTAGTGGGCTTCAAGCCGCTCCATCAGTTCGTGGTAACGGGCGTTCAACTGGGTGTCAGCGTTGGTTTTCGCCACTTCGGCGCATTGATCAACCTGCGCACTGCTGGATACCAATGTGCAGTCGCCATCGGCCAGCGCGATTGATGTGCACAACAGTCCGAAGGAGAGTGCTAGAAAACGGTTAAGCCAGTTCAATGGTTCAGTCCCTGATTTGATGATCACCCAATTACACGTGTTGCTCTGACTCTGTCCCCCTAAATGCAGTGACTTGCCTTGATCGTGTCAGCACCTTGCGATGTCAACCGCTGCACGTTACGGGCTCCCGCCTGATCACCTTTGTCGGCCGCCATTTGGTAACAGGCCAACGCCCTAGACATATCCTTCGTTCCTAAGTCGCCAGCTTCGAACGAGCTGGCCAGGTAATTCATCCCATCAACTGAACCCATGGAAATCGCACGAATGACCTGCTCTTCTGCCTGCTTGGGGTGGAGGCAAGGACCATCGTAATCGGTGGAGTTCCCCATACAAAAAAACGAGGCATAACCCAACGCACCACTCGGCGTCTTTGAAGCGGCTTTGAACAATGCCTCAACCTTGCTGGTTTCCAGCTGGGACGCCATCTGCGAAAGGCTCAGTCTTGCCGCTGACTCGCTTGCCTCTGGATCCCCCGACTCTGCTGCGCAGACATAATTTTCCAGGGACGCTTCAATCAATTCCACAGTCAGAGGGTATTGCTCAAGAAAACCTAACCCTCCTAAAGCTTCAGCACGCTGTTCGCAGAAATTCTCAGCGCGGCTCATTCCGGGGTTACGAGTTGCGACAAGATCCTTCTCACTCACCGACCAATCCTCAATCCCCTCCAGCACCCAGCACGCCTGGCGAGAGAAATTGAAGATTTTTACATTGCTGTTGCCCGCCCGCTTATCGACCACGTTGATGTGACTGTCATCGACCTCTTCAATCTCGACTCCAGGTGTCTTGCCGGGTGTGATGGCGGCCATCAGCGGGTAGGTGAAGGAAGCTCCGCTGACGCCCGAGGTCGAAGGCTCAAAGGTACTACGGTCCTTGCCTGCAACCGGCTTCAACACAAGCGACTTGACCGTCATCGCAGTGAGACGACGCTGTGATTCACTGCTGGCGGAAAACGCTGTCAGGAACGCAGGGAATTCCTCCGAAGGACAAGCGCCGTTGGCCGGCGCCGTCGAAGTGCTCTTGTCGGACGCAAGAGCAGGGACGATCTTGTCCAGGTACGCCGAGCGCTCGCGACTCATTCTGGCGATGCACGAGTTGACCGCAAACACATGCGCCGGCATCCCCGTCTCGATCTCGAATGCCTCCAACGGACAATTCGCATCGCGCAATTTCAGCCACGCACGTTGCGACTCTTTGACCTTCGCCGCGTACTCCGCGCCCAATGCAGGATCTGCTCGATAGTCAGACTCAAGCCGCGCCATCAATTGCTTATAGCTGACGTTCAACTGCGTATCGGCAGCCTTCTTCGCCGCCTCAGAGCAGGGCACCATTTCCAGGCTTGAGGTGACATGGCTGCAGTCATCCTGCGCGTACACCGATGAAACAGGCAGCAGCACGGCCAGCAGGGTAAAAACAAAACGTTTCACTAAGTTCTTCCTTGAGTCATTTAGGCTTTGCGTTTGGCGAACCGGGTGACGCATTGTTTGACTATGTTCATTTCCCAATAGGTGCTGAGCAACGCTTTACGTTTTTTATCGACACGCAAATTAACGAAGCCATCGCCGCAGTCCGGCCGCAATTCTTCGAAGGTGCCGGTTCTGGTTTGGTAGATGAACACCCGGTAGTAGTCGTAAGTACCCATACCGTCATCGAGTTGCCGGACCGCGAAATCTTTGGCACCGTCAAAATTGAAATCATCGACCTGCACATGGAGTTCGTTTTCGGCTTGAAAATCGATTGTGCGCGACTCGTTATGCGTTCCGCCTTTAGCCGCGACGCTCAGCTTGGAGCCTTCGAGAACCAGCGTTGCCTCGACGCCTTGGGTTGGGCTGAACGTAGTGGTTTCGGCTAACACCGGCATCGTCCACAGCAGGCCGAGCAGTGATACTGCGAGAACTTTTGATCTCATGTGTTCGCCTTACTCCCACTCACATCCGGACTCCAAAGAGGAATCGACGCTGGTGTTATTTCCAAAATAGTAAACCTTGCCGTTGGACTTCTTCGTGTACGTCATCGAGACGATCTGCGTTCCTTGAGTCACGAGCTCGTAGGTCCCTGAGACCTTGCCGCTGATGACTTCAGACCAGCTTCTGGTGCTCTGCCAAGGGGCATCGGCGCCGAGCATTTCGTTGTGGGTATCCGTCAACACAATGGAAATTGGCTCGCTGGACTTGGCGTACTTTACGAAGCCGCCTGACCATTTGCTGGAGGCGTCGTAAAAGGTACGGAATTCGAACTTCACCGGACTCGTTTCGGATAGTTCGAAGCAGAGTGATTCGCTGGTGACTGCGCTGTGGGCGGCGAAAGGAAATAACGCCAAAAAACCAACACATGACTTTTTCATATTTATCGAAACTCGTTAACCACAGACGACGCCTCAAACAACCAATGTAGTACCGCTATAAAAGAGTTGACAGATTTATTTAAGACCCCGTCAAACATCAATAACGTAGAGCCAAACAATTCAATCTGTACCCTTTCGCGTTTTGGTTTGCGCAGATCACTTACCCACTTCATCTGCGTAATAAGTTTTTGCCTGCTTAAGCAAATACAAAACTTTGTGTCTGACCTCCTTTATGTCCCCTTCCTCACCGCACACATCTATAAAAAACACATGATCCCGACCAGCTTCAAAAGTTGTAGTGAAACATACAGCACCTAAAAAATACACACCTTCTACACCAGATAAATTTTTCCCAGAGTACAAATTTGCTTTAGAGAACGGAGACGCCCCAATGCCGAGCTTGAGTCCATCTTTTTCTTGCACAAAATCACTAGATATCGAATCCGAGAGCGAGCCAGCCCTACAACTTATTTTAATACTTTCCACCCTGCTATCCTTGTATTTATACTTAACATATGAAGCACCCCTATCAACTTTCATAAATGAAAACCTTGCGAAGCCGGGTGCCTCCAAAACACAACCATTATTTTCCACCACCAATTTCTCGCTCGCATTCACAAGAATAAAAGAAGAGATAAAATATACCAATATTAATTTAATCATTATTTTGTCTTTTAACTAACTGAGGAACCGGAACAAACAAACCACCCTCCGAACCTTGATACAACAAATCCGACAATACTGCTTGGACGCTTATAAACGTATCTTTTCGCTCAGAAAATCTATTTAAGACAAAAACGGGACGTAGCAAAATCGGGACGAATCTATTTTCTTAAAAACGAGCGCAACAAATAAATCTGCTCCCTTGCGCTTTTTTGCGCTTTCCACTTGCACTTTATTTGTCTATCTTTTGCTGGGTATCATGGCCTCAAATGACGCTTTAATATCATCCAGCTTCGGATCACTTTTTAGATTTGACCTAGGTACACATGCAGAAAACTTGACCGTCGCACCACTCACACCTTTCAGCCCATAAAAGCAGTCGAACCACAGGCCCTTTTTCTTCAAGGAAAATTTTCTATCAGCAGCGGCAATTTCATTATCAGAACTCCAAAGCATAAAGGGAGATATTAATACTCTGACCTCGGCGGAGCCCGACGCTGATGAATGGGCAAGGTCTACCCTTCCCGTTTCTAATCCTTGTTGAAACGAATCATCGGCGGCGTAGTTGTAAATATATTTACCATTTCCATCGAAACGTCCAGACGCCGCCAAGCTCTTTTCAAATTCAACAGGCTCAATTAGGAAAAAATTTTCCTCTGTTAAAATATCTGGATTTAAATTGACATTCGAAACAAGTTCGCCATAGCACACACCATCCTCTGCTCTCACGTTCAGCTTGAAACCAGGAATTTCGGGAATTAAAACACCGCAGCTATCCAAAGATGCTGACTGAGCAATTGGTAAAAATAACGCAACGAAATAGAAACCACTGAACAGCATCAAAAAAGCTTTCATTACAATGTCCTTTTATGAAAAGTGCTCGGTGGTGAAGATACTAAATCCGAAAGAAAATAATAGGCGTGCTTGAAGAAGTGCCTGCGCCTGGCGAGATGTAGCGCTCCTCAACAAATAAATCCGTCCCCTTTTGCGCCGGGCATTCCGTGTCCTGAGCGCGTTCCTTGAGGGCGGGGAGTTTAAAGGAGACAGGAAGAATACAACCCGTCCCCTTCCAACTTACTTCAATGCTTTGATGGTTGGATCTTGATAGCTTGAGTCAATTTCAATACCCGCCTTTTCCGCCTTGTCTTCTCGAGACTTCCGAATAGCAGCATATTCTTTCATCTTGGCTGGCAGCAGCTCTTTCCAACGCTTTTTATCTTCAGCCTCGGTGAAAGCAGCACTCCAGTATTCACGTTCGGTGGTGAAGCTCAAACTTACCAAATACGTTCCGCGCTCATCAGGCGCATCATCAGAGTCTCGCCGCCATGCTTGCAATGTAAGGTGATTGCCATCCTTATAAAAATGCCAATTGTAAAATTTTCCGACTTTCAACCATCGCTCATGATCCAGATTATAGTTCGGATCCAGCCACGGGTGACTTAATACGTTATCACCCATGACTTCATCAGCTGAATTAATTTTGCCGATTTGACTACCTGAAATTCTAGGGTCAGAAGGTGCGTAATAGTGTACCCAGCCTGCCTTCTTTATATCTTTTATGAGATCGTATAGAAACGCTCGATACTCATCATGCTTGCTTCCATCCGGGAGACTCCGAACTGATAAGTCGAGGTTCTCCACAGTAGTGCCTACCTCACCATCTACTGCAGTACTGACACTCGCAACCTGGTCTAGACGCAGAGATTTATTCACCTCGACTGATGGAAGGTCTTCATCACCGAATGACTTTTTAACTTTATACCAGCACATATCCACATCAGGAATGCACTCTTTTGAAAAAGACACAGGAGAACTAGAAAGTAGATTGCTTATCTCCTCACCAATCTCAACACTGATTAACTGGGTTTTGTTTGCCATGGAAACAGTCCCTACTTTGTCTGAGTCACCGCATGCAGCGAGCAATAAAAAAAACAACAACCCGTAAAATTTCATTTTCGGCTTTTCCAGGTAGAAATCGTCTCTATTTGCTGCTCCATATAATCTTTCTTTTGCCCCATCATTTTATGGTATTGCTTTGCAATTTCCAGAATAAACTCCATTCGATCAGACTCGTTAAACAAGTCCCCTTTAGTCATCTGAACCCGCAATTCCTTATTATTTACATCGCAGGCAGAACTGAAAGAAGCAACCCGCAACGGTACAAACGGTGCACCCTCAGCGGCAGCTTGTGTCTGCAGAACTTTCTGAAACAAAAAGCCGTTATAGATAAGCGGTTGAAGAATTCTTCTTTGTTCATGATCAGCAATTGCCAATAGTGATTGCTGTTGAATATTTCGTTTCGCAACCGGATCAGATGTCGTCTCGGATTTTTTTATGAGGTTGAAGCCTGCAGTGATGTCAGGAGTCAGTCCCAAATTTTTCAGAACAGGTAGTGCTTTATCCGCCCAAGGCAACTCATCGATATTCATCTGAACTTGCGCATCGCAGCTCTTCGCGTTTCGCTTCGGGGCACAGTCATTAAATTGCTCCGGATATTTTTTATAGAACCAATGCCAGACAAAAATATCCTGAAACAGCCAAAAGTTGCCCATGCCGAGGCCATTTTTGCCTATTTTGTAGGGGATCTGAAATGGCAACGGCACTATGCCTGTCAGGTACGGTTCCGAAGGAATGTAATCGAGACCACACATGACTTGCTTGCTCGCGAAAGCTGCCAATCCCATCCAGTAAAAGCGTCCCTTCAAGTCAGGTTTGCCGTCCTCACCACGCTCTAGGTAAAACTCAGCATAGGCTGCTGCAATGCGCGCGGCTCGTGCGCTGAAGTCACCCACCAATACCATTTTGCTCGACGAAGAAAACCAGCTCTTTTCTGAGACACTCAGTCGGCTGATAGCCTCTTGCTGCCCCATCGTCCACAGCTTGTCGCATTTCAACGTGATGTCTTGAACGGAGCAGCTTTGGTTATTGGTTTTGAATGTAGCAACGGGTGCGCTCATTTATTTCTACTCGCTTCGTAATCGTCGGAGCCTTCCGGCACGATGAGTTCGTCCCACATCAGATGGACCTCAGCGGTTTCCTCGCTGTCAGTCACCACACGCGGATGCAGACCATCTGTGTTGCTTTTGGAGATTTTAGGAGCGACCGACGAAGGGACAATAATCGCTGCCTTCACAGACTTTATGGGTTGACCGAGCCCGGTCACAAAACGGATTTGTTCGTCATACTTCGGACTATTGGCAGTACCGGACTTCAGTGTGTTCCCCGCCCGAGCCTGATCCGCAATCAGCGGAATGACCGGTGCCAGAATGCCAATCCCCGTACCGCTTCCTGCCGAACCTCCGGCATTGATCTTCACCACCGGGCCAACCACCGTCACACCACCGCCATCGAGCTTGATAAAGCTCCCACCGCCCAGAATGGTCAGTTCGGTGCCGGCCTCAATCACCATCTTGTCGCCAGACTTCAGGTGGATTTCTTTCCCCACACTGGTCAGTTGGGCAGTCCCGAGTTTGATGTGCTGGCTTTCTCCTACCGTCAGGTGATCGTCGGCCTTCGCTTCGATCTTGCGATCAGCGATGGTGGTGCGGTGTTCTTCGGCCTTCAGCTCGGTGTAGGTATTTTTCACCACGGTGTCGTGGCGTTCGTTGCCGACGCGGATTTTCTGGTCGTGTTCGACGTTTTCATCCCAGTCGCGCTGGGCGTGGATGAAGATTTGTTCGGCGCCTTTTTTGTCTTCGATGCGCAGTTCGTTGTAGCCACCGCCGCCCGGGGAGCTGAGGGTTTTGAAGACGGTGCGGGTTTTGTTCGCCGGGAGGGCGTACGGCACCGGGTTTTCCTTGTGGTACAGGCAGCCGGTGACGAGGGGCTGATCGGGGTCGCCTTCGAGGAAGGTGACGAGGACTTCCATGCCGATGCGCGGGATGCTGATGGCGCCGTAGCGGTCGCCGGCCCAGGAGCTGGAGACGCGCAGCCAGCAGCTGGTCTTGTCGTCGGCCAGGCCTTCGCGGTCCCAGTGGAATTGCACCTTGATGCGGCCGTATTGGTCGCAGTGGATTTCTTCGCCTTTGGGGCCGGTGACCATGGCGGTCTGGCTGCCGAGCACGCGGGGTTTCGGGTGTTCGAGGGCGGGGCGGTAGAAGACGTCCCACGGGGTGGCGAGGAAGGTGTTGCGGTAGCCCTGGTGGAAGTCGTCCTTGTTGTCGGTGGTGTCGCTGGTCACCGATTCTTCGAGGACTTGCGGCTGTTTACCTTCGTGGAAGATTTCCGTGAGCAGCCACAGGTCGTTCCACTCGCTGCGCGGGTGGTCGGACATTTCCATGAAGTGGCCACTGACCAGTTTGGTCTGGTCGCCGCGACCCTCGGCCTGACGGTAGTCGGCGCGGTGACGTTCGAGGGCGCGCTGGCTGAGGAACTTGCCGCGCGCGCGGTCGATGAAGCGGCCAGGGTAGTCGTAGTCTTCGAGATCCGGCTCAGCGCTCTCGCCGTCCGGTTTGTAGGCGGCTTCCATTTGCAGGCGCGGTTTTTCGAAGTCGTAGTCGCGGCGGGTGGTGCGGCTGGTGCGGGTTTCCAGACGCAGCCGGAAGCCTTTGATCACCGGTTCTTCAGCGACCATGCCGCTGCCCTGCACATACGCGGTCGGCTGGCCGAGGTTCGGGAACACGGTCTGGTCATCGCCGAACACCAGCAGATGGCCTTTCTGGCTGTGCTGGAAATGGTAGTGAATGCCTTCCTCTTCGCACAGGCGCTGGACGAAATGCAGGTCGGTTTCGTCGTACTGCACGCAGTAGTCGCGATCCGGGCACGGCTGGCTCAGCTGGAAGCTGTAGGCGTTGCCCTTGATGCCGTGCTCGTCGAGGATCAGCGCGATGATTTTCGGCGCCGACATCTGCTGGTAGATACGCTGGTTGGTGCGGTGATGCAGATATTGCAACTGCGGCACCAGCGAGACTTTGTAGCGGGTCAGGCGCTTGCCGGCATCGCCTTGGGCGACGCGGTAGATCTGGCCGTGGATGCCGGAGCCTTGTGGATCCAGGGCAAGGAACGCCTGTTTGTGCAGGAGCTTTTCCAGGTCCAGATCCGGGTTTTCGCTGACCAGTTCCAGGTCGAAACGGAACGGCTGGCTGATGCCTTCGGTGCCGGTGAACGACAGGACTTGCAGGTCGCCTACGTAGTCTTCGACCGTCAGGCTGAAGTGCGTTTCGTTAGCTGGGTTGAACATAAAGTGCTCCCTGTTCGAATGTCATCCGTTACGCCCTCAGCCGCAAACGCTGCAACCAGGACGAAGTGGCGCCCAAGGCGTCACGCAATTGGTCGGCAGAGATAGTGCGCTCTGCCGCGTCAAAGGCCAGCGCGGTGCGCAGCGCGGGCCAGCAGTGTGTTGGCAGATTTGCCGGGGCTTGCAGTTCGCGATCCAGGTGTTCGTCACGGGCCTGGGTCGAGGGCAAGCGGCGGAACGGATGTTTGCCGCCCGCCAGTTCATAGATCACGCAGGCCACGCCGTACACGTCTGCGCTGGCCGACAGCGGTTGGCCCTCAAGCAGTTCGGGGGCGGCGTAGCCCGGGGTCCAGGCGTTGAAGCGCTCGCGGCTCAGGTGCGGCAGGCCGGGCAGGATGCCCTCCTCGGCTTGCCCCAGACCGAAGTCAAACAGGCGCACGCCGTCTTCGCTGAGCATGACGTTGCTCGGCTTCATGTCACCGTGCAGCACGCCGCGACGGTGGGCGTAGGCCAGCGCGTCGAGCAGCGGCAGCGCGATGTCGCGCAGTTCTTTCCACGGCAGGCCCAGCGGCCTCTCGCAGAGCAGTTTGTCCAGGGTCAGGCCACGCATGAGTTCCATGGTGATGAAGGCCCGCTGGCAATCGGTGTCCACTTCGAACGTGTGCGGTCGCAGCACGTTGTCGTGGCGCAGGCGTCGGGTCAGGGCGAACTCGCTGTAGAGCAAGGCACTGGCGTCCGGCGACTCGGCAAATTCTTCGCTGAGGATTTTCAGCGCAATGTAAGGATCGGGATCGCCGAACTGTTCGTGCAGCAGATCCCGGGCCCGGTAAACCGCACCCATGCCGCCGGCCCCGAGCAGACGCTCGAGGTGATAGCGGCCGGCGAGTACGTCCGGCAGTGCACCGATGCTGGCCTTGGTCGGCGCCAGCAAAGGCTCTGCCTTGTTTTCCTTGGCGAAGGCGAAGTAGGTCAGGTTGTTGGCCTGCTCTTCGCTCATCAGCAAGTCATCGACTGAGGATTCGAGTTCAGTCATTGGCGGATCACCACGGCAGTCAGATTGTCCCGGGCGGCGCCACGCAGGGCGCCGTCGAACAGACGTTCCAGCGCCACATGTGGCGCCGCCAGGCTGAGGGCGTTGCCGAGGGCATCGCTGCTCAGGCCTTGATACAAACCATCGCTGCACAGCAGGAACACATCGCCCGGATACACCTCGAGTTCCAGCACATCCAGAGTCAGTTGTTCCGCCGCGCCCACCGCCCGGGTCAGGGCCTGAGCCGCCGGGTGCGCCGCAGCCTGTTCGACGCTCATCTGTTGCTCGTCGATCAGTTGCTGCTGCAGCGAATGATCCTTCGACAGCTGATACAACCGCTGGCCGCGCCACATGTAGCAACGGCTGTCGCCGGCCCAGATGCAGGCCGCGCGATTGCCTTCCACCAGCAGCGCCACGACGGTACTGCCCATGATGCTGTCGTGACGCCCGGCGGTGACGGTCAACTCCTGCCCCAGGCGCCGGTTCAGCCAGTGCAGGCACTGGCGGATGGCTTTGAGGCGTTCGTCGAAGTCTTCGTGCTGCGGCAGTTCAGCCAGGCTGGCGACGATCAACTGGCTGGCGATGTCGCCACCCTGATGACCGCCCATACCGTCCGCGACCACCCACAGCCCATGCTGCGGGGTGTCGAGAAAGGCATCTTCGTTGCGCGACCGCACCTTGCCCGGGTCGGTTCGCGCCGCGCTGCGCCAGGGACTGGCCACCAGCATCAGAGCTGCACCGGCATACGGAAGGTGCGCATCACGCCCATGTCGAACGGGTTCGGCGTGCGCTGGCTGGTCAGCAGGTAGTTGGCGCGCAGGCCACCTACATCGGCTTTCAGCACCAGCACGTCGCGACCGGTCAGGTACTCGGTCTGCATCAGGTCGAACAGACGGAATAGCGACCACGGGCCGGAGTTCTTCTCGATGCCGATCGGGCGGCCGGCCATCTTGTCCATGACCAGGCTGGTGCGACCGTCTTCAGCATCGGTCGGCCACTTGAAGTTCATCGGCAGGATCGGACCGTGGCGGTATTCCATGGTCTTGTCGCCGAACTTGAACTCGGAACGGCTGACCGCCGGATCGAGGGTGTACGGCTCCAGTTTGAACTGCACGGTCGGCTCGGCCGGGTTGATCGAGAAGAAGCTCTGGCGAATGTTCAGTGCAGCCGCCATCTGGTCGAGGAAGACCTTGGACACCGGCAGGCTGCGACCGTCGATGCTGCGCATCCGGTAGTTGCCCGGATCACCGCTGACGAATGGACGCATGTAGCTGTCGAAGAAGCGGTCGATGGTGCCTTGAGCCCGGAAGAACTCGCGGAAGTCGCTGATCGCCACATCGCTGGTGCTCGATGCGCTGAACGGGTAACGCTGGTTGATGGTCTTGCCATACACGCTGTACAGCTCGCTCTGATAACGGCCGTTCAGGTATTGGTAGGCATCGTTGAGCACCAGGCGCCACGAGTCTTCGGCCAGCACGTTGAACCACACGCTCAGCGGACGCGGCAGACGACCGGACGCATTGCGCAGGTTGGTCAGCGCATCACGCTGGCCGCTCATGCGGGTCTTGGCCAGTTCGAACGCGGCCTGCTCCGGCGTGCTGGAACGGGCGAGGCCCGCCAGTTGCAGTTGCAGGTCGTTGAGTGCGGTGAAGGCCGGGGTCAGGTCAGCGGCCGGGCCGTTGTTGTCGTCGAGCAGCTTGTGCAGCGGCTCGAAGCGACGTTGCAGGGCCTTCTTGGCGGTGTCCGGCAGGTTCTTCGCCACGTTCATGGCCGCAGCCTTGTCCGTCAACGCCGAAGCGAGCTTGCCGACCTTGCCCAGTTTGCCCTTCTGGCCCGCCAGTGCATCGGCAGCGTCACCGGCTTCATCCACCGGCTCAGGAGCCGCCGGGAAGCGGGTGTTTTCGCGCACTTCGGTCAGCAGCGCCAGCACCGGCGAGTTGGCCGAAGTCAGGCCCGCCAGTTGCTCGGCGCCTTCACCGGCGTCGCTGATTGGCGGCAGCGCCACCTGGCCAACGGCCTCGCTCCAGTAGTTGGCGTAGTCGCGGAAGTACAGTTGTTCCAGCTCGACCATCAGGCGACGCAGATCCATGTCGCTGATGCCCGCGCCTTCGCCCAGTACCCAGTTGTCACGCAGGATGTCGGTGACCAGCGCCGAACCCTGTACCGAGAAATACTGCTGATAACCGGTCTGGGTGTAGAAGCCCGGGATCACGTATTCGGTGCCGATGAACAACGAACCTTGCGGGCCGAGGTGCTGGCTGAAACGGTAGTCCGGCAGGTTGCGCGCCTGCTCGCGGAGCATGCGGTAAACCACAGCCGCTAGCGATTCACTGCGCAGAACCTGACGGGCCTGAGTCACCAGTTGCTCGTTGAGCGGATAGATGAACGGCAGCTTCAGCAGACGCTCAAGGTGCGCGTTCAAACCGTTCTGCACTGCAGTGTTGCCGGTGTAGCGCTGCGACCAGTCGGTAGCGACCCAATCCTTGAGCCATGCTGCGTCGCGACGGTCCTTCATGTTCAGCATCAGGTACGCGCGCAGGCTGTTGATCAGCTTTTCGCGGTCCTTCATGTTGGCGCGGATCTGGCCTTCGAGCATGGTGGCAACGCGCGGCAGCAGTTGCTTTTCAAGCTCGCGTTCGTACGCCTCCTTGACCACCGGATTGACGTCCTGGCCCTGATACAGACCGACGCGCTCGTGGTACGCGGCGTCGCCCTTCTTCGGGAACACCTGAGTCGCGGCGTAGCTGGTGTCGAGGGTTTTCAGCGTGCCCATGGCGTCATCACGCGGCGACAGTGCCGTGCGCTGCTGCGTCCAGTTCTGCGCCAGGTTGCGCAGGTTTTCCAGACGCTCCCAGTTGGCCGAGAAACCACCGGCCCAGAGCATACCGAACAGCACCAGCGCGCCCAGTGCACCGACGTACAACGCACGCTGGCCCCAATGGATGCGGCTGCGCTCGCGCTTGTCCAGACCGGCCAGATCGGCCTCGGGGAAAATCACCCGGCTGAGCAAGTGGTGAATGAAACGCGAACGACCGCTGCGCAGTGTCGGCAACACGCCGGCGCTCATGCCCAGGCTGGCGCCGATGCCGGCGGTGGTCGAATCCATTTCCTGGGTCAGGTGCGGTGCGCTGGTCAGGTAGAAACCACGCAGTTGCGTCGCACGCTGGTAGCGGTTGCCGGTGAACGCCATGTCGACGAACAGGCACAGACGCTCGCCGATCTGCCCCATCTGGTGCGGAAAGTCGAGGATGCGGCCACGGCGCTGGGTGTCGCGCTCGGAGTGCATGCGCATGATCACCTGGCTGTTGAGGCGACGCAGCAGCTCTTCGAACTCGCCGCGCAGCACAGCCACGTCGGTGCCGACCTGATCCTTGCGGAAACTGGTACCCAGCACCTGATCGCTTTCTTCGCGGGTCAGTTGGTCGAAGAACTCGTCGAAGCCCAGCAGCTTGTCAGCCTTGCTCAGCACCAGATACACCGGCACATCGACATGCAGCTTCTGATAGACGTCTTGCAGACGCGCGCGCACCTGGCGGGCCAGGGTGTCGATGTCCTGCTCGCTGCCACCGGTCAGGGTTTCCACCGGAATGGTCACCAGCACGCCGTTCAGCGGACGGCCGCGACGACGCTTGCGCAGCAGTTCCAGCAGAGTGGTCCAGGCGCTGCCGTCGACTTCCGAATCCGGCTGGGTCAGGTAGCGGCCGGCGGTGTCGATCAGCACACCGTGGTCGGCGAAGTACCAGTCGCAATGACGGGTGCCGTGGGTGTCGCGGGTCAGCTTGCGGTCGATCTTGTTGATCGGGAATTCCAGCCCGGAGAAGTCCAGCAGGCTGGTCTTGCCGCTAGCCTGCGGGCCGATCAGCAAGTACCACGGCAAGTCACTGCGCCAGCGCTCGCTGCGGCCGCGATACAGGCTCGAAGTCTTGAGGGTTTTCAGGGCGTCCTTGAAACGCTCCTTCAACTCTTTCTGCTCTTCTTCGATCAGGTCGTCGCGACGGATACGGTCCTGGCCGTCTTCGGTTTCTTCGACGGCTTTCTTGCGGATACCGGCGCGCCAGCTGACGAAGACCATGGTCAGGCCCCAGATCAGGAACAGCACGGCGATGGTCAGCAAGCGCGAGGTCGAACTCTCCCAGAACTTGTAGTCGTCCACTGCCAACAACGGGCCAACGAACCACACCAGCAGCGCCACGAACAGCACCAGCAGCAGAGTCCAGACCCAGGTCTGGCGCAGGAAGGCGCCGACTTTCTTGAAAAACTTTTTCATCACACGTCCCTGTTTACGGCTGCGACTGCGGCTGGACCGCGGCCGGATCAAGCGGCTGATAAGGTTGCAGAACGGTGTCGCGCTGCTCGCCCAAGACCCAGGCGAAGCCCGAATACATCATCACCAGGCAGACGAAGGTGAACAGCACCACCATCCACGCCGGCACGATGCGCACCAGGTTGCGACGCTGATCGTTGAGGCCTTCCCACTGCGGCGACAATTCCCGCGGCACGTCGCCACGCAACTGACGGATCTGCCGGTACAGGGCGTCGCGGATGCCTTCGAGTTCCAGCATGCCGCGGGCCTGCACGCGGTACTTGCCCTCGAAACCGAGGGACAGGCACAGGTACATAAGCTCCAGCATCGGCAGGTGCTTGACCGGGTTTTTCGACAGCCGATCGAGCAGCTGGAAGAACTTCTCGCCACCGAAGGTTTCGTTGTGGAAGCTGCTGAGCAGGCTCATCTGCGACCACTCGCTTTCGTTGCCCCACGGCGTGGTCACGACGGCTTCGTCGACCACGGTGCAGAGCACGTAACGGGCGGCCATCACCTGGCTGCTTTCGGCGCCGTTGTGCAGGGCGCGCACTTCGAACAGCTTGAGCCCGGCGGTCAGGCGCTCGTTCAGCGCGTAGAGATCTTCGCGGGTTTCGCTGTGCTTGAGGCGCACCACTTCCGACAGCAGTTCGGACGACGCCGCCACCAGCGAATTGAGGCTGATGTTGAAGGCTTCCGCCGGGCGCAGGCGCGCGGCGTAGATCATCCGTTCTTCCAGTTGTTCGAAGCGCGGCGGCGCAGCGAAGTCGGTCAGCGGACTCGCCGCCGGGCCATGGCCCTGACGGTCGAGCAGGACGGTTTTGTCGTCCTGGTTGTGTTCCATGTCCTTGATCATGTCGGTCAGTTCCTGATGGCCCAGAATTTCAGTTCAAGCTCGGCGAATTCGCCGGACACGTGGAACGCGAAGCCGCCGGAGCGCTCGAGTTGCGCCAGGTCTTCGGAACTGAGTTCGAGGATGAAATAGGTTTTGTTGGAGTGGAACGCGATCTGCCGCGGGGCCACCGGCAACGGTTTGACCTTGATCCCCGGCAAGTGCAGGTTGACCAGTTGGCGGATGCGCTCCACCGGGCCGACCTTGAGGTGCGCAGGCAAGCGGTTGCGCAGTTCTTCGGAGTCGCAGTTGGCACTGGCTGCCAGCACGAACGACGCCGAGCCCAGCAGTTTGTGGTCGTGCAGCGGCGACACGATGATCCCGTACTGACGCGCCTGCAGGATCAGTTCGATGGCGTGCTGTTCCAGCACCATCGACAACACCTGACGGATCGACTCCATCAGTTTGCGGAAACTCGCACCCTGGTCGGCGTGGGAGTAACGGCTGTCCAGACGCGGGCGTTTGCTGTCGCTGGAGAAGGTCGCCAGATCGCCGAGCATGGTCAGCAGCGTGCGGTACAACTCTTCCGGGTGAACCTGCTCCAGGCCCAGGTAGTGGCGCAGCAGCAGTTCGGTGCGGTTGATCAGTTGCAGCATCATGAAGTCGCCGATTTCCGCGCCACCGACCTTGCCGTTCGAACGAATGCGCTCGGCAATGGTGTCACCCCGGTGGCCGAGCATGCTGATCACTTCTTTCAGGCACGACAGCAGGTAGCTGGACGCGTGGGCCTGAATGTAGGTCGGCACGAAATCCGGATCGAGGCTGATCACGCCGTCCGGCGTGGTGTCGAGCACGTCGCAGATCTTCAGCTTCACGTACGCCTGGTCGCTCTGTTGCTCGCCGAGCAACAGCTTGAAGTCCGGGCGACCGCATTTGACCTGGCTCGCCGAATCGTCGCCGGCGTTGGAGTCGGCCACTTCGGTTTCATAGGCGGTGTAGCGCGCCAGCACGTCGGACTGCTCCGGACGGCGGGCCTCGATGTGGTTGCCGGTAACCAGCGGCAGCGCCAGGTAAATCGGCGTATTGCCGGTGTTCGGCGGAATGTCCAGGGCCAGCGGTTCGGTGTTGCCGCCGAGCTCGAACAGGCTGCCGTCCGGCAGAATCCCCGAGGCTTCACTGATCACCAGTTTGCCCATGTTGAGGAACTGCAAGTCGATCTCGAGATTCAGGAAACCCCAGGTGTAGCCGCCCAGCAACTGGGTGCGGGTCTTCATCTGGTGATCGTAGTAGCGGTCGTTGTGCTGGAAGTGCTGCGGACGCAGCAGCATGCCTTCCTGCCAGATGACTTTATGGGTATTCATGATCAGTCATCCGCCTTGGCGAGCACTTCGTTGGTCTTGCGGATACCGGCCTGATCCAGGGTCAGATCGGCTTCGGTGACTTCCAGCGGCGTGATCGGGAACGTGTGGCGCCATTTGGTTTCCGGCAGGTCACGGTACGCGGCGAGGATGCCGATGTAGCGGCTGCCCTCCTCCACGCTGAGTTTCAGTTCCACGGTTTCACCCGGGCGCAGTTCGAGTTCTTCGCTGGCCACCAGATCCGGGTTGAGGGATTCCTTGGCGCGCTCGTAGAGGCTGAAGAAGTCGGCGTTCTCGAAGGTCACCGGGTGCTTGAGTTCGAACAGGCGCACCACGATCGGCGACGGACGACCGTTGAGGTCCGGGTTCAGCTGATCGCTGCCGGTCAGTTTCAGGTTGATCTTGGTCACTTTCGAATACGGCGACAGCGACGAGCAACCGGCGAGCAGCACCATCAGGGTGAGCGCGGTCAGCGTCTTGAAAAAAGCGGTCGAGCGGCGAGACATGCGCATCATCCTTGGTGGTCGGTGTGGAGGGTGGAGATCAGGCGGATCTGTTCTTCGTAGGCCTGGGCGAAGTCGCGGGCCAGCAGGCGCTCGCTCCAGTCATCGTCCTGACGCAGCGCGTGGTGGTAGCGGTTGAACGCTCTCCAGCGGCCACCGGAAGTGGCGAGCAACGGCTTGTTGTCGCGCTCGAAACGCAGGGTCAACTGCTCCGGCGAGAAGTGCTCCAGGGTGCCGCGCACCGCTGCGCGGCTGGCGGTCAGCAGCGCCACCTGATGCGCCTGCAAGTCGCGGAACGCACGGGAGATCGCCTGCTCGGCCGGCAAGTGGCCCGGCTTGTGCGGCTGCAACAGGATGTCCAGCGCTTCGCTCGGATCGACGGCGAATTTCAGCGGGTTCTTGTTGGTGCCTTGCACGGTGGTCTGGGCCAGACGCAATTCGTTCTTAAGCTCGGAACGGGTGCGCAGACTCTGTTGCAGACCGCCGATGCTCTGGCGCAACAGACGTGCCGCATTGACCGCCAGCGCCTCGCGCTCGTCATGACTCAGGCCTTTCAGATCGACACCCAGTGCCGCACCGAAGTGATCCCAGAAACCCTGTGGCTGACGCTCGACTTCTTTCGGTGCCGGCGCAGGTTCCGGCTTGGGCTCGACGATCAGCTCCGGCACCATCAGGCTTTCCATGTCGATGCGCGCATAGTCGGCGCGCTGACGGGAATCTTCCGGGTCGGTGGTCGGCGCAAGCATTTCCTCGAATTCCGAGTACACGCGCTCTTGCTGCTCCAGCGATTTCAGCGGGTCGAGGTCGAGGAACGCGTCGTCCGGAATGATGGTGCCGGCGGCCCGTGGCAGACCCGCTTCACCGTCGAAGGTCGCCGGGTCGCGCACCAGCCGCGCACGGATCTCGAAGTCGCCCAGCACGTAGGTGCTGCCGTGCTCGATGCGCACCGGTTCGCCCTTGTGCAGACGTGCGCCGCTGTCGCCGTCCTGAACACCGTTGCTGCTGGTGTCGGTCAGGAAGAACGTGCCCTCGCGATAACTCACGATCGCGTGGTGGTTGGACAAGTGACGCTTGCGGTCAGGGATGATCCAGTCGCAGTCCTCGCCCCGCCCGATCACGCCGCCGGCCTGTTTGAAGGTCCGCTGGCACAGCTCGGTGGGCACGAACTGCTTGGTGTTCAGCATTTCGAAAACCAATTCCATGTTTGATGCTCCTTGCGGTCACTTGCCGCGATTGACCGCCTGCGGATCACCCAATGGGCGGTAATCGTTATCGTTGAATTTGTAATTGCCGCTACAGCCGCCGAGGCCGCATAGAACGACGAGGGTCAGCAGGACAGCGTGCCAGTGACGAACAGACATCAGAGGGTCTCCAGGTGTAGACAAAGCACAAAGCGCCGACCCTTTCGGGCGGCGCTGATAGAAGCGGACGAGGTGAAACCGACGGACTTTTGCCTACCCATCGAAGTCACCCAGATTGATGTTCAAGCGGCCGAGCCGATACAGCAGCGTGCGTCGGGGAAGGCCCAGTTCGCGGGCCGCGAGCGTCTGGTTGCCGTCGTTCTTGCGCAGGCAATCGAGCAGCAACGTGCGCTCGACTTTCTCCAGGCGTTCGCGCAGGTTCAGGCTGCTGTCGTCCTCGAGCATCGGCTCCATGCGCAGGGCAAAATGCTCGGCCAGCAGCTCGCCTCCTTCGCACAGCAGCACGGCACGCTCGACCAGCGCCTTGAGTTCACGGACGTTGCCGGGAAAGGTGTAACCGGACAGATGCTCGAGCGCCGAGTCGGACCAGCGCACCGGGTCCCGCTGCAAATAGGCACAGGCCTTCTCGGCGAAATGCTTCGCCAGATCGAGAATGTCGCCTTCGCGTTGACGCAAGGCCGGCAGGACAATCGGGAATTGCGCGAGGCGGTAATACAGGTCCTCGCGGAATTTGCCTTCGCTGACCAGCACCGACAGATCGCGGTGCGTCGCAGCAATGATGCGCACGTCGATCTTGTGGGTATCGTTGGAACCCAGCGGGCGGATCTCGCCCTCCTGCAACACGCGCAGCAGTTTCGATTGCAGCGACAGCGGCATGTCGCCGATCTCATCGAGCAACAGCGTGCCGCCATTGGCCGCGTCGAACAGCCCGGCGCGGTCGCGGTCGGCACCGGTGAACGCACCTTTGCGATAGCCGAACAGCTCGCTTTCCAGCAGGTTTTCCGGGAACGCCGCGCAGTTCTGCACGATGAACGCCTGGGACCGGCGCGGCCCGCAATCGTGGATCGCCCGCGCGACCACTTCCTTGCCGGTGCCGGTTTCGCCGCGCAGTAACACGGTGTACGGGCTGTGCAGGACCTTGCTGATCAGCGAATAGGTCTGGCGCATGGCCGCGCTTTTACCGATCAGGCCGTAGCCGCTGATGCTCGGCACGCTGCGAACCGCCGGTGCAACGGCGTCCACCGGTTGGCGCAGGCGCTGCAGCAGATGCAACTGGCCGAGCACGAAGGAGCCGAGTTGACCGAGGGAATCGGCGAAGCCTTGCAGGTCGGTATGACGACGGCTGGCGCACAGCAACAGACCCTCGACGGCCTTTTGCTGATTGACCAGCGGCACGCACAACAGCGACTGCCACGGCGTGGCCGACGCCGGCAGGAAACTGGTTTCGTGCAGGCTGCCGCCCAGGTCGTCGAGGCACACCACGCGGTTCTGGCACAGGGCGAACTGCAGCAACTGCTCGCCGTTGTAGTCCGCCGGCAGGCTCGCCGCGCCGCGTGGTTGCAACACGCCGTCGAGGCACTCGGCGTTCATCCCCAGGCACGTGTGGGTGGCATCGAGCAGATACAGTTGTGCCAGTTCGCAGCCACTCAACCCGGCCACGCCGCGCACGAAGTCACCCAGCAGCGCAGCACCGTCCGCCGAACGCGACAGGCTGGCGAACTGCGCCAGCAACGCTTCGGCATAGAGCAGTGGCTGCGGCACTTGAGTGAACATCACGCTCACCTCAGGCGAACTCGCAGGTCACGCTGGCTTCACCATCGAGCGTCGCATGCACGCGCTTGAGGCTTTCACCGGTGGCCATGGCGTCGAGCAAGCGGTCGGCCACCAGCGGCAGCACGTGCTGGTCGAGCAAGTGGTCGATCAGGCGCGCACCGCTTTCGCTCTGGGTGCAGCGCTCGGACAGGTGATCGACGAGGTTCTGGCACCAGCTGAAATCCAGCTGACGGCGGTTCAGGCGCTCGCCCAGACGACCGAGTTTGATCTCGATCAGTTCGCGCAGCACCGGGCCACCGACCGGGTAGTAAGGCACCACTTTCATCCGCGCCAGCAGCGCCGGTTTGAAGTGTTTGCTGAGCACCGGGCGAATGGTTTCTTCCAGCACTTCGGCGGTTGGCCGCGCGCCGTCTTCGCAGAGGTCGCTGATCTTGTCGCTGCCCAGGTTCGAGGTCATCAGGATCAGCGTATTGCGGAAGTCGATCTCGCGACCTTCGCCGTCGTTGGCCACGCCTTTGTCGAAGATTTGGTAGAACAGGTTGAGCACGTCCGGGTCGGCCTTTTCGACTTCATCGAGCAGCACCACCGAGTACGGCTTCTGGCGCACCGCTTCGGTGAGCATGCCGCCCTCGCCGTAACCGACGTAGCCTGGCGGTGCACCGATCAGGCGGGAGACGGTGTGCTTCTCCTGGAACTCGGACATGTTGATGGTGGTGATGAAGCGGTCGCCGCCATACAGCAGGTCGGCGAGCGCCAATGCGGTTTCGGTCTTGCCGACGCCGCTCGGGCCGACCAGCAGGAACACGCCGACCGGTGCATCTGGCTTGTTGAGGCCGGCAGCGGTGGCGCGCATCGAGCGATCCAGTGCGTGCACGGCTTGTTCCTGACCACGAATGCGGGTGCGCAGGTCGGTGGCGAAGCTTGCGACCTTGGCGTTGTGTTCGCGGGCCAGTTGCGCCAGCGGCACGCCGGTCCAGGCGCTGATCACTTCGGCCACCAGACGCGGGCAGACTTCGAAGCTGACCAGCCGCTCCTTGACCTGAGCGGCGGTCAGGGCGCTGTGGGTTTCGTTGAGTTGCGCTTCCAGCGCTTCGACGCTTTGGCCTTCTTCAACCTCAGCGGCAACGGTTTCGATCACCGTGCCTTCGGCGTCTTCTTCAACAGTCACTGTCGGCTCGACTGCCGCCGCTTCACGGGCCTTGGCCAGTTGCTGACGCAGTTCCAGCAGGCGCTCGGCCAGTTGTTTCTGCTCGGTCCACAGGGTTTCCAGTGCGACCATTTCGGTTTCGGCTTCGTCCAGACGCGCTTCCAGTGCCTCCAGCGCTTCGTGGTCGATCAGCAGACCGGCTTCGGCGTCGCGGCGTAGGGCCTGACGCTGACGGCCACCTTCCGCCAGCTCGCCACGCAGGCGCTCCAGGCTTTCCGGGGCGGCGGCGAGGCTGATGCGTACGCGGGCACAGGCGGTGTCGAGCACATCGACGGCCTTGTCCGGCAGTTGCCGGCCGGCCAGGTAACGGGCGGACAGTTCCGCTGCCGACACCACCGCGTCATCGCGCAGGTAGATGCCGTGGCTCTTCTCGTAGACCTGAGCCAGGCCACGGAGGATGGTCACCGCTTCGTTCACGGTCGGTTCGTGCAGTTGAACCGGCTGGAAACGACGGGCCAGCGCCGGGTCTTTCTCGAAGTATTTCTTGTACTCGGCCCAGGTGGTCGCAGCGATGGTGCGCAGTTCGCCACGGGCCAGCGCCGGTTTCAGCAGGTTGGCCGCGTCGGAACCGCCGGCATTGCCGCCCGCGCCGATCAGGGTATGGGCTTCGTCGATGAACAGGATGATCGGTTTCGGCGAGGCTTTGACCTCGTCGATCACGCCTTTCAGACGACGTTCGAATTCACCTTTGACGCTGGCGCCGGCCTGCAACAGGCCCATGTCCAGCGACAACAGTTCAACGCCTTTCAAGACCTGCGGCACTTCACCGGCGGCGATGCGCGAGGCCAGGCCTTCGACGATGGCGGTTTTACCGACACCGGCTTCACCGACCACGATCGGGTTGTTCTTGCGGCGACGGGCGAGGATGTCGACCATCTGGCGGATCGCGCCATCGCGGCACAGCACCGGGTCGAGTTTGCCGTCGCGGGCCTGTTGGGTCAGGTTGTGGGTGAAGCGCTCCAGCAGCGATTCGCCCTGGGCGGCCGGTTTGCCGTTGGCCGCGGCCTGAGGCTGTTGCGACAGGGCAAATTCTTTCAGGCGATCGATGTTCAGTTTGGCGAGCAATGGCTGGTAGCGGCTGCCGGCGTAGCGCATCGGGTTGCGCAGCAGCGCGAGGATCAGCGCCGCGTCTTCCACCGAGGTCTGGCCCAGTTCAAGGTTGGCCACCAGCAGCGCGTCCTGCAGCCATTGCACCAGCTCCGGGGCGAACACCGGGTTGCGCGAAGCGCTGTGCTCGACCCGCGATTGCAGCGCGGCGCTCAGTTCGCCAGCGTCAACGTCGGCATCCTGCAACGCGCGGGAGAGCAGACCGTTCGGGCGCTCCAGCAGGCCGAGCATCAGGTCTTCGACCAGAATCTTGCTGCCGCCACGGGCGACGCAGCGCTCGGCCGAACGCTCCAGATCGCGACGGGTTTCGGCGTCCAGCGCCTGGATGAGTTGTTGCAGGTCTACGTTGATCATGGCTCACGTCCTTAATGAATTTTGCTGCCCAGGGTCACCACGCCGTCTGCTTTTTCGCAGCCCAGCCAACTGGTCCAACCCAGGCGACAGTCGTTCTTCTCGCCAATGCGCAGTTCGCGGATTTCTTCCGGGCGCAGCACTAGGCGAATGTCGTAATCGAGCGGGTCACGCAAGGTGAACCGCACCAGCGCGCAGAGCGGCTGGTAACCGAAACCGATGGGCAGGAATTCGTGGAAGCGTTCCCAGTCGAGTTCGGTGATGTGAATGCGGAACTTGCCGCTGCGGTCGCGCACGTGTTCGCCCAGCACCAGGTCTTCACCCAGCACGCTGTTGGCGAAGCCGAGGCGGTTGCGCTGTTCTTCGAGAATCTCCACACGGCGCTCGATGCACTGCTCGATGACCAGGTCTTCGTGCTTGAAGTAGTAACGCAGCACCGCTTCGATCAGCGCCGCCGAGTGGGCCCGCAGGCTGAGCAGGCCGAGGTACGGCAGCAGGCGTTTCCAGTTCAGTTCCTTGGCCCGGCGAATCTCGTCGCCACCGAGGCCGATCAGCGCAAACAGCTGCGACGAAAACGGGTCGACCGCGCCGCTCTGGAAGCTCGCGCGATAGCGGTATTTGCGCCAGATCGGCAGCATCAGCCGTTGCAGGCGATGGTGGAACAGATCGAGGAAATTGCGCGTCGGGTTGCCGTCTTCACTGTCGCCCAAGGCCTGTTCGCCGTAGAACGCCGGCAGCGGCGAACCGGAACCGACCAGACCGATCAGGTTGAATCGCAGGCGCGCGCGCATCTGCCCGTGCTCTTCGAAAAACTCCACGCGGTCGACATCGCTGCGCGGAAATCCGAGGCTCGGGTTGGCCTGGAACTCCACCTGGTCGTACAGATCCTCTTCGCTCAGGTACGGGTGCGCCTCGCGCAGCCGGTCGATCACCAGCAGCACGGCCTGAAACAGCGAGTACTCGCGTATTACCTTCGTCAGCCCGCTTAAAGCAGGGGCTGCAGGCCCATACGTGGTGTCCATTGGTACACCTCTCCCTGTGTGCTTTTTACCCGCAGCTCGTGGAATGAATTGAGACTGGCGTAAAGCGCGAAAAACTCGTTGAGAACCGAGGCGAAGACGAACAGGTCGCCCTCACCGATATACCCTTCCGGGTCGATGGTCAGTTCGGTGCGCAGACCGCGCACCGGCAGGCCACGGTGCAACCGGTCGACGTGGTGATGCTTGATCAGTTTCAGACCGCCGAGCAGGCGCTTGCTGACCTTCTCCGCGTGCTGGTCGTAGTAGCGCGGCAGGTCGTAGGTTTCGAGAATCACCTTCAACGCATTGACGTCGGCCAGCGACAGATAGTTGAGCGACATGTTGCTGATCAGCTTCCACAGGAAGTCACGGTTCAGCGGCGGCGCGAAACTGGAAGTGGCCGGGGTGATGTTGCGGAAACTCAGGAACTCCGGGGTCTCTTCGCAGGCCATGCAGATCTGCCCGAGCTTGAGCTTGCGTGGCAGGTTCTGGTTGGTGCAGACCAGCTCGATCGACAGGGTTTCGTGGGCTTCGGTGTGGCGGATGCCGAAGCTCAGGTAGGTGTCGAGGCCGTCGTGCAACAACGACGAGCGCTGGCGGATGCTGTAATGCGGACGGCTGTTGGGCACGTCGAAACTCGGGTCGTGCTCGAAGGATTCGAACGGCACGTATTCCTGATAACCGAGGCCGCCGGGTTTCCAGCCGGTCACGGTTTCCACCGAGAACACGCCGCAGTTTTCCAGATCGAATTCCGCCGGCAGCAACAGGTATTCGTCCTGTTTGCCGTCGAGGCGGATCGGCAGTGCATCGTGCTTGAACAGGTTGACGATCGGCGTGCAGAACAGCTTCACGTTATCCGTCGTCGGACGCATGCGCATGATGCCGCTCTTGCGGATGTCGAAGCGCAATTCCAGGCCGCGCATCTGCTTGAGGGTGTCTTCCGGCAGCGCCTTGAGAATGTCCAGGCCGTGGACATCGACGAACAGGAACTTGTCCTGAAAGGCGAAGTATTCCTGCAGGTAGCGATAGCCCCGGAAGGTGTTCAGCGGATACGGGATCAACGCTTCTTCTTCGGCAAAGCCCACAGGCTTGACGCGGTCGCCCGGAATCTTGAACGCCATCGGTTTGCCGCTCACACCGTCGATAGGCTTGCCGGCGCCGTCGAGCGGGATCAGTTCGATGCCGTCGAGGTTGCGCAGCAGGCTCAGGTAGAGCATCTGGCTGATGTAGCGCTCGCCGGCAAAGTGCAGGCGCAGCTTGCTCAGTTCCAGTTCGCCGAGGTGACCGTCGGCACTCATCTCCAGGCGCAGGCTGAGCAACGAACCGTCGCCCTTCACCGAGTAGTTCAGCGCGGCCAGATCCAGCGCCATGACTTCGGTCGGGTAGCAGGTGCGGAAACGGCAGCGCACGTCTTCGATGGGCACGCTTTCAATCGGCGTATCACGCTCGACCTTCAGCGCCGGCCCCGAACGCTTGAGCGGATCGAACTGCAGAATGCTGAACGCCGGCAGCGGGCGCATGTAGTTCGGCCACAGCAACTGCATCAGCGAATGGCTGAGCTCCGGCAACTCGTCATCGAGCTTCTGGCGCAAGCGCCCGGTCAGAAACGCAAAGCCTTCCAGCAACCGCTCCACATCCGGATCCCGCCCGGCCTGCCCCAGGAACGGCGCCAGCGCCGGACTACGCTCGGCGAAACGGCGGCCCAGTTGGCGCAGTGCGGTGAGTTCGCTTTGGTAGTAGTGGTTAAAGGACACGGGTTACCTGCCTGGTAGTGGAACTCATCAAAAAAATATCCTGTAGAGCGCGACCGTCAGACCGGCACAGAAGTAACCGGCGATCAGGAGGTACGGCACGAGCAGAATCCAGCCGTAGGCCATGAAAGCACTGTCGAACGGCCCGGCGACCAGACTGCACACGCCATAAAGCATCCAGGGCACCGCGTAGAAAGGGAGGAACTTCAACGGTGCCAGCCAGACCATTCGTACCGCCTGTTGCTCATTTCGGCTCTTCGCGGTCCGCGATACCCAGAGCGCAAACAACAGCCCGGGCATACCGAACCACAACAGATACACCCAGTGGGTCTCGGACGAATCGAAGGTCGAATATTCGCCAATCCATAGGCCATAGGATGAAAACGCCAGCGTGGCCAAGAATGGCGTCCACAAGGCACCCATGAAAAAACTCAGCTGCGCGCGGCTGAGGATGGGCATCTGGTTCGATACACCGATCACGGGCAAGCCCTCATTTGCGAAACCACGTCCTGCGAAGCAATCGCAGGCAATGCCTGCCGCGTCAAAGCGCGCTTTTCCAGGCGCAGCTCAATGATCTGCGTGGCCAGAATCGCCAGCAATGTCACCCCGCCCTGGGCCACGGTGTAGAACAGCGCTCGTAGTGGGTTGTCAGGCACCATCATGAACAGAATCCAGGCAACCATTAGTGTGAACAGGCCGAGCTTGACCCACAGTTTCGGGATAATCGCGGCCAGCGCGTTCACCCCGAAAAAGATGTAGATGAACATGTAGTGAGCAATACCGATCGCCACCCCACGAGAGGTAAATCCGCCGTTAAACGCCTTGTAGGCCACAACGACTGCGTTGTTCAAAAAAACGTAGGCCACGCATCCCACCGCGTGAATCACCAGACACAGAGCAAGGCGCACGTAGATATTCATCGCTGCGCAATTCCCTGTTTTTGCGGCGTGATCACGACGCCCGTGTACAGATAGAGCTCGACGCCATCGTAGCCGCCGACAGCTGCGGCGCTGAGCGGATAGCTGTCTCGGGTGCCGTAACGAATCCAACCTTCGGTCCACATTCCACCACCCTCGTGGCGGATCTCAACGTAGTAGTCCGGTGCCTCGCTCCTGGTAATTTCAACGAATGCCCCGCCATCTTCGGCACCGATCCACAGAGCATTGGGATGGGCGAACAGCTTGGGCTCGGTGGAGTGTTCCATTCGCAACAACAACGCAAGGCCGACCAGAATCGCCAGCAAACCGACCGAGCTGAGAAAAGCTACAAGGCATTGCCAGGCACTGAGCTTCTTGGAGCCGATCCGAAAAAAGCGCTTCATGGGCAGAAAGCCCCGTTATCGACCGTCCATGAACGAACACCCCTTTCTTCTATTTTTTCTATGCTCGCCAAGGCTTTTCGCAATGTCTGCGCGTCGATGGTTTTAGTCGCGGCCGGACTTTTAAGCATCAGGCTGTATTGGTCACTGATCTGACCCAATACGTCTTCGCCGAAGGATTGATAGTTGGCGACGGAGCTGCGCTCATTCGGAGCCAACGCGAAGCTACGCGGTTGATCGTCGTAGTTGGAGTCATTTGCCAACGTCAGCTCCAGCGGTACTCCACAAGTGTTCTGCAGGTACACGTCATTGCGATAGACCTGCTGTGCAGCGCATGCCATTAGCGAAACGAAGCACGCGAAAAGGCCACCCCCTCGCAACATAAAACTCTTCATTGGCTGTTTCATGGACAAATCGATGCCTCCCTGACCGTCCACTCGCGCTGAGTCCCTTCACTGATCTTCTGCGCGCCAATCAACTGCCGCTTCAACTCACTTGAGTTAATGGTCTTACTGCCAGCGGTATCATTGATTGTCAGCAAATAGTGATTCGGAACCTGCTCAATAACGTCCTCGCCATAGGAAACAAAACTTGCAACCAAAGCACGGGACCCCGCCAGAGCAGTCATGTTGCGATCGAGCGTATGCATGTTGGAGCTGTTGGAAACCTTCAACTCCAAGAGCTGACCACATCGGTTTTCGATGTATACGTGGTTGTTGTAGACCTGCTGAGCCGCGCAGCCGTAAAGGGAAACGAACGGCAGGATGAGACCGACCGACCTAGTCATCGAACTCGACCCTCGCCAGCCATAGCAGACTCTTTACATCCTGTTCAGACGCCGCCATACGCTTTTGCAGATCGGCGGCGGACTGTGTGTAACTACTGAAGTAATGCATGACATCCACCTCACCGGCGTTCGGCGTCGGATGGTTGTCTTTGGGGTTTTGCATCAATGTGGAGGTTTCTTTGTGAGTCCACGAATAATTCGGGATGAGTCCTCCACCGTATTCATTGAGAATCAGATGGCCAAACTCATGGGCGGACGTTTCCTTGAACTCCTCTTTGGCAATATCTTTCGCGAACTCTAAAGTTCGGCGTCGTTGAACTACGTAGCTGTCATACGCATAGCCGGCGTTGTGGTAAACCTTCCGGGCAATTGCCAGGCTGGTCGAACGACCGAAGTCCGCTGACAACGAGTCAATCAACGGGAAGTTCCCGGCCTTGGGCTCGACGTTGACCTCGGCCTTGACCGTGACTTTGTAGACCCCTTTGCTGGTGGTGATCCCTTCGGCAATACCACCGCCGCGCGAACCATTGCGTGACCAATACAATTCGATGCCTTCTTTGGCCCAACCCAGCAAAGTGCTGAACGGCGTAGGCACCAGGCCGGGCGTAGAACCACTGCTGCCACCATCCGAGAAGCTCGGGCGCAGCGTCACTTCTACGGTCTTGGCATTGCGATCAATACGCGCATCGACCCACTTCACCTCTTCAGCCGAACAAGTGAGCTTCACTTCGGTGACTTGCTGCTTGCCCGCTCCGGTCGCGGTCAGACGAATTTTGAGGTTCGGGCTTTTCAGGATTTTGGTGTCGAGGATGCCGGCAGTGTCGTACCCATCCCATTGCCACGGGTGCTTGCCAGGGGGCAAGAACGGGGCGGTATTGGCTTCGGTGTAGACCGGCTTTTCGCCGTCCAGCACTTCCAGCTTCACACTGTCTGCCGTATCCATCCGGTTCTCGACGACGAAGTCGACCAGTTCGCGGTTTTTCGATGTTCCGGACTTCAGTTCATCGAAGTCCGGTATTTCCAACGGAGTCAAAACCGAGTTGCCACCCGACTTCAGACCCAGTCGGTATTCCAGAGCAGCGGCGACCGCAACGGCAGCAAGCCCCGAAAACGGTGCAGGCGTATGCGAATTCCCGATGATTACCGTCCCGGAGCCCGCAGTGACCTTGTTGCCATGGGCCCCGACTGAACCTACGGTGGCAGCTGGCTTGCCATTGATCAGAACCGTGGTCGCAAGGTCGCCGACCAATGCACTGCCACACGCCGAGGCATCGCCCTGGCGGGCCGCCGGCAGGCCGTCGAAGAATACGTCGCCGGAGCCGGCGGCAATCGGGTTGGTGCCGTGGCCGGGGAGCGGGCAAGCGGTGGGGTCGGATACACGTGCTGCAGGTTTGCCAGACATCGGGGTTCTCCTTAGGTGACCTTCACTTGACCGCTGCCATCCAGGCGCGCGGCGAAACTGACCTGACGCTTGAAGCCCTCGACTTCCAGCAGGCCTTCGATGCTGAAGGCCAGGCGGAGCTGGTCGTGGTCTCGCGGCAGGGAAATGACACGCACGTTGCTCAGGCGCGGTTCGTAGGCTTCGATGAAGCTTTCGATGGCCAGGCGGGCCTGACTCAGGGAGTCGTGCAGGCTCAGGCGCATGTCATTGAGATCGGGCAACCCGTAGTCGGACAGCGTTTGCACGCTGCCGGCCCGGGTGCTGAGCATTTTGGCCAGATGGGCAGCCACCGACGCCATGGCAGAAGCCTCGAGGCTCTTGCCCTTGCGTAGTTCCGCGTCGCCGTTGAGGCGTTCGAAAAGGCTGCCGTATCCGTCCATGAGTCGCTCTTACTCTTTGTCCAGCTTGCCAACCAGCGACAGGGTGAAATCGGCACCCATGTACTTGAAGTGCGGACGCACGTTCAGGCTGACGCGGTACCAGCCCGGCTCGCCTTCAACGTCGCTGACGATCACTTGCGCAGCGCGCAGCGGACGACGGCCACGTACTTCGGCGCTCGGGTTTTCCTGGTCGGCCACGTACTGGCGGATCCACTTGTTCAGTTCCAGCTCGAGGTCGGTACGCTCTTTCCACGAACCGAGTTGCTCGCGCTGCAGCACTTTCAGGTAGTGAGCCAGGCGGTTGACGATCATCATGTACGGCAGTTGGGTGCCGAGTTTGTAGTTCAGCTCTGCAGCCTTGCCTTCTGCGCTGATGCCGAAGAACTTCGGCTTCTGCACGGAGCTTGCGGAGAAGAACGCCGCGTTGTCGGAGCCTTTACGCATGGTCAGGGAGATGAAGCCTTCCTCGGCCAGTTCGTATTCACGACGGTCGGAAACCAGAACCTCGGTAGGAATCTTGGTTTCGATTTCGCCCATGCTTTCGAAGTGGTGCAGAGGCAGGTCTTCAACCGCGCCACCGCTCTGCGGGCCGATGATGTTCGGGCACCAGCGGAACTTGGCGAAGCTGTCGGTCAGCTTGGTGCCGAACGCGTAAGCGGTGTTGCCCCACAGGTAGTGCTCGTGGCTGTTGGCAACGTTTTCCTTGTACACGAACGATTTGACTGGGTTCTCTTCCGGATCGTACGGGTTACGCAGCAGGAAACGCGGAACGGTCAGGCCAACGTAGCGGGAGTCTTCCGAGGTACGGAAGCTCTGCCATTTGGTGAATTGCGGGCCTTCGAAGTGATCTTTCAGATCCTTCAGGTCCGGCAGGCCGGTGAAGCTTTCCAGACCGAAGAATTTCGGGCCGGCAGCGGCGATGAACGGCGCGTGGGACATGCAGGCTACGCTGGACACGTACTGCATCAGTTTCACGTCCGGCGAGCTTGGGGACAGGTAGTAGTTGGCGATGATCGCGCCAACCGGCTGACCACCGAACTGGCCGTATTCAGCGGTGTAGATGTGCTTGTACAGGCCCGACTGCATCACTTCCGGCGAATCTTCGAAGTCGTCCAGCAGGTCGTCCTTGGAGACGTTGAGGATTTCGATCTTGATGTTTTCGCGGAAGTTGGTGCGGTCGACCAGCAGTTGCAGGCCACGCCACGACGATTCCAGCGCCTGGAAGTCCGGGTGGTGCAGGATTTCGTCCATCTGACGGCTGAGCTTGGCATCGATCTCGGCGATCATGCGGTCAACCATGGCTTTCTTGACCGGCTCACCGTTGTTCTGCGGCTTGAGCAGCTCTTCGATGAACGCCGACACACCGCGCTTGGCGATGTCGTAGGCTTCGTCGTCCGGCGTCAGGCGGGTTTCGGCGATGATGCTGTCGAGAATGCTGTATTCGCCGTTTTCGGCGGCGTTCTGTTGTGCTGCGCTAGTGCTCATTGTGTTGGCTTCCTTGGCTGCTGTGGGCTCAGGCGTCCGGGGCTGCGGCGTTCAGGCCCAGCTCACCGAGTACGCGACCGCGGGATTCGTCGTCGGCGAGCACGCCTTCGATGGCTTTACGGAACGCAGGTGCGTTACCCAGCGGGCCTTTGAGGGCCACCAGCGCATCGCGCAGTTCCATCAGTTTTTTCAGCTCAGGCACTTGCTCGACCAGGCTGGCCGGGTTGAAGTCCTTCATGGAGTTGACGCGCAGTTGCACGGCCAGCTCGTCGGCCTCGCCATCTTCCTGCAGACGGTTCGGCACGCTCAGCGTCAGACCCAGCTCTTGCTTGGCCAGCACTTCGTCGAAGGTCATCTTGTCGATGCTGATCGGCTTGCGATCCTCGATCTTGCGATCGTCCTTGCGGTGGGTGTAGTCACCGATTGCCAGCAGCTTCAGCGGCAGTTCAATCTCTTCCTGAGCACCGCCGGTGGCGGGTTTGAAGGTGACGTTGATGCGTTCCTTGGGGGCTACCGAGCCTTCTTTGGCCATGGCTTTTCTCCTTGCGGTTGTGGCCCTGGGGCCTATTCGAGTACCACTTCGAGGTCGAGGTGGCACAGCCTGCGATAAATCTCTTCCTTGCGTTCACGTACGGCATGGTTCTGCGGCAGCAACTCGCAGCAACTGTGCAGCAGGTGCAGCACTTCCAATGCAAGATCGGGCTCCCAGGCGTGCAGGCCTGAGTCCTGTAATGTCTGATCGAGGGTTTCGAGCTGGTTCTTGGCGAGTTCGTATTTCTTGGCCAGAAAGCACAGCCGCGCGAGGGCGAACTGCCAGAAGAAGCGTTCGCGGCCACCATGGGCGGACTGCAATCCTTGCTTGAGGATCTGCACCGCTGGCTTGAGGCCTTCCTTGCGCAGGATCGGCTGGACTTCTTCCAGGGCCTTTTCCCAGGCGGGCTGGGTTTCGACGTTCTCGTTTTCGACCTTGCGCGGCGCGCTGGCGCTTTGCAGGTGCGGCATGACGTTGCCCGCGATCCACGCCCGGGTGGACGGATCGGCGAAGGGCGCGCCGTCGTGGAAACGCAGCTCGATGATGCCGGGCAGGCGCTGAATCAAAAGCGCGAAGTGGATTTCCACTTCGCGCATGGCCAGCTCGGCGTTGAGGTTCTGGAGGCATTCCCAGACCATCCTCTGGCCATCGAACCAGAACGGCGCCTTCGCCAGGCTCGCCTCCAGCTCTACCAGCAGGTCGGCGTATTTGCCTTGGTCAAAACGGTCCTGATACTGCTTGAGCTTGTCGACCGGCAACCCCCGCAGCACGGTGATCTGCTCGGCGTTGCGCTCGGGCACTGCGTCGATGGTCATCCACAGCAAGGTGCGGTTGAGGCGCAGGGCGCGCAGGTCGGTGGCTTTCTGCTTGAGCCACCAGGCGCAAAGTGGGCGGGCGCTCTCCTGCTGGGCGCGGAGGGCCTTGTGGGCTTCTTTCTCGTTATCGATCGGCGCGCCCGGCGCCAACAGCTGACTGGCGGCCTGTTTGACCTGCGCCACCGCCGCGCCCACGACGCCGGGGGCCGGCTGGTTGTCGGCGGCGCGCTGGATCATGGTTTTCAGGCGGCGGGAGAGCGGCAGCAGCAGCGGCGCATCATCGCCCAGATGCTCGGTGCAGGCCGCGTCGAGACCGGACAGGTGCTCGGACAACTGCCGGAACATCGGCAGTTGTTCCTTGATCGCGATGTTCTCGGTGATCACCTGCTCCAGACGCGGTACCAGCCAGCCGATGGCGGCGGCCCGGGTACGGGGCTTGAGCGGGTGAACGTCGGCCCAATTATTTTCCGACAAGTGGTGCAGCAAACCGAGGCCGGCGAGCAGTCCGGGGAAGGATTCACGCTGGTACAGCGACCAGGTCAGCCAGGCGCCGACCCGCAAATCCTTGGATTGGGTACGCAGCAGGTTTTCGCTGTTTTCGCGGATTTTCAGCCAGTCGACCTGCCCGCTTTCGTGCATCGACGAGGCTTTGGCCAGCTCGCTTTCCAGCGCCTCGAATTCGCTCGAGAAACGAACGTCTTCGCCCGCAAAATTCTCTTTGGAAACAGAGACTTTAGCGAGTTCGAGGTAATGGGCGGAAAGTTTGCTTGAGTAGGACATCCATGGCCTTTATTTGGATTACGGTCGTACGCCTATTGGAGTTGCAGCGGCGCGGGGACAGTATCGAAGAGCAGTGTGAAGACTCATCCAATTGAGTATGTGCTCTTTCAAGTGCGCGCATCGTAATCACTATGATGGCCACTAGCAAGCATCCGATTAAACAACAAGACGAACTGTTCATTGGGGTGTGTAGGAGATCGCCCTATATGTCGCAGGGGTTTCCCTGATATCGGTTTATATTTCGCATTTTCGGCCTCCTGCCCCGTAAGCATTGATCTAGAGCGCCCAGTGAAAGCCAGCAAGAGTGATGGCACGGCCGTTCCATAAATACGGATGGAAGCATGACAAAACCGGAAAAAATTTGAAGTAGGACGCTTCCGAAAATACACGCTCATCTATTAACAAATGACTGGCGACAACTGCAAACAATAAAAGTGCCATCAAACTGATGGCAATTCATATGTTGAATATTTTTGGAATACCTGCACAGACAGGACTATCGCAGCGGCTCTTTATCGCCTTGAATCACATTCCCACAGGCATTTCCCACAACCCTGGCGCTGTTTTACAACGCGGAATGTTCCGACTTAAACCAGGGACTCTTCTTACATAAATTTGTTTCACGCCTTGTTAGCGTGCCGGGCAATGTTCGCGTGCGCTGACCAGGGAGGGTTTCGACATCACGCCAAATTTCCCTCTCTGCTTAAGGACAAGCGTATGTCTGGAGCTGTCAGTTCTGCGCGCTTTACGCTGCAGATTCCCGCCGTTCGCAACGACTTCAAGGTGTTGGCTTTCGAGGGTTCCGAGGCCGTCAGCACGCTGTATGCCATCAAGGTAGAACTCGTCTGCGAGGTTCATGATTTCGACATGGAACCTTTGCTTGGTCAGCCGGCGTTCCTGCGCTTCGGACTGAATGGCGAAGGTATTCACGGGTGCATCGAGGATGTACAGGCCGGCGAGTCGGGAAAGCGCCTGTCGCACTATGGCCTGACACTGGTTCCAGTCCTCCACTATTTGCAGTTCAGTCACGATCAACAGATTTTCCAGAACCAGACTGTCCCGCAAATCATCACCCAAGTGCTCAAACGTCACGGCATCCTTGCCGATGCGTTCAGGTTCCATGTCCAGACCTTGCCAATCCCAAAGGCCCCTATGACGGTAAATCCGGAGGTCAACATCGACCTCTCAAAGACGCGTCCAAAACCTACATCGAAAAATACGGCATCCCCTTCGGGAGCTGGTAAGGCATCACATCCCCTTCAGTCAATGGTGCGACCGTTCATTGTCGTTACGCAGTCGCTATATCCATCTTTCTGCGCACTGGAACGCAGCCAAAGATTTCAACAACAGCGACTGGAGCGTTGTGTTTATCAACCGCCCAACAAAGAACAAACAACGAGTGGTGCACCCCCATGAATAAATTCACTCGGCCCAACAAAAAACATACGGGGTTCGTCTTCGGATTACTGTTGGTGCTTTGCACTCAAAGTCATGCACAACCGATCACCAAACGGCCCTGGTATCTCGGCTTCGGAGCACCCGCCTACATGGAGGTCTGGATTGAAACGGCCGACGTGGTGGATATCCGTGAACGTGTGTTCAAACGCGCCGGTGCCGGGATTGCCTCGGTAAACACCCCCGCCGACAACAAAGGCAAGCCCGCAGGCTGGCCTGACAGCCCCGGTAGTGGCGGCGGACGTGACGTCACGGGTGCCGATCTTCCCCGCTTGATCTATGTGCGATGGCAATCACTGGCTGAGCCTCAAACCTATGAGGCCTACATTGTGATTCCCGAGGCCGCGCGGGAAATCATGCGCAAACCGGAAAAGGCTTTTTGCAGACTGGATGGCAAATGGATCACAGATTACCGCGACCGCATAGGTATTGGCTTGGCTCCCGGCGGCATTGCCAAGGTCTGGCTGGGGGCGCCTTGTCTCAAGTCTGTCGAGATTGCTCGGGTTGAAGGGAGCATCGTCAAGCAAGGGCCGTATCAAGGGAAAAATGGAGGGCGCTACGCGCTACCTCTTTCACCGGAGTCCAAAACCTACATCGAAAAATACGGCATCCCCTTCGGGAGCTGGTAAGGCATCACAAACACCCTCCAGTCACTTGCCATGTGCAATCGCTGCACAAAGGGATTTGTAAGTAATAAAGGGAGCGTTAAAAGCATCATGAGCGGTAGACACAATAAACAATCAATATCGGGGATTGGATGCGCACTGGTTGTCATGTTGACGCTCACAACCAGCACCTCTGTTCGAGCGGAAGGCTGCGTTGGTATTGGATGCCTGGTGAACGGTGGCCCCCTGGAGTTCTCAATGCTGACGGGTATCGGCTTGCTTCTCACCGTGGCGGGACCGTTCATTTCCACTTCGGAAGCCAGTGCAAACAAATCCTCGAAACATTACACCCAAGCCCTGATAGACGATGCAGCCACACATCTGGCGACGGAGGGCGAATACGAAAGCCCCATACTCGAGTCCGAATGGCATAAATACCTGAAATCTTATGGACACCAGCCAAGCAAGAACGAGTTTGCCAAGATGGTATTGGCTACCTATGAGTGAACGGCTAAAAGCAGTATCTGCGGTCACCCGATTATCGAGCGCCGTCTACCGGAAGCAACGACAGCTGATCGGTGGCTGCATGTTCTGGATGACTCCGATCAGCTTCGCCGCACCGATTTTCTTTCACATGACCCGGTACATCTTCTCTACCTGATCAGACAAATGCCTCACCGAGATAGAGACGATGCGTCTTCTCGATCTCATCGATCAATCGCGGCGCAACGCCTACCGATCCCGCGATTTCGCGCCAGCGCTTAACAGCAGCGCAAACCTCCTTGATGATGGCCGGCGCGTCGATGCCCCGGATCTGTCCGGCCACAGCCTCCAGGTCCGCGAGTTCGAAGTTGTCGCGCTTGCCGTTGATCGTCATCTGGTGGGTAGCCACCCAAAAGCTGCCCGGCTGGTACGACCACGAAACGTCATAGGCCGGGGAAAGAGACCAGGTGCCTGCCCGATCCATCAGGAAGCTGGTGTTCTTGGTGTGGTCATCCTGATTGCGGCCCACCACGTTGAAAACCATGCGGCGGAAGTACTCTACGGCGTCACGGCGCGGCAAACCAAGAACCCGCATGACCCCGAACGCCTCCTCGTAGGAGTAGCCGCCCGGCTGTTTGTAGTCGGCATGATCCATGGCACACAGAGTGGCCATGTGGATCTTTTCCCCGTCATCGGTACGATCAAAGCGTTTGGTCAGAAAGTGCGCGCGGCCACCCTCTTCCAGCAATTCACACGGGCTCATGGTGATGCCGGCAGCTTTGGCCATGAGCGAATAGGCGTACTCCACGCGGCCGAAGCCTTGCGAATCGGCCAGGACGTCGGTGTTCTTCGCAACGTCGAACTTCAGCAGCCAGTAGGAAAACCCTTTTGGCGCCCTGACTTGCCCCGAGCGGATCTCGCCAGCCGCATTCATCGCGATAACCGCTTTGGCCCGGGCACCGCCAGCGCTGGTACCGACCTGGATCAAACGCTTCAGTGCCTCGTCATCGACCTCGGTGTCGTGATGGGCGAGGCGATCGGCCAGGCTTTCCCGCTGCGAGAGCACTTCACTGGCGAGCTCTACCAGCGCATCAATCTGAATACGTTCACTGGCATTTACGGAACCGCTGAGAGCGGGCCGGTATTCGAGCCCGCCCATTCCGCGCGAGCCCTGATACAGGACCCTTTCAACCGGGGTGAACGTCGCTTTGTCTCGGCCCTCCTTGGCGAGCCAGGCGTCGATCAGTGCGTTACCGAAATCATCCGGCAGAGAGTCCGCCAGGATGGCCGGAAGGCCTTTGTAGGTTTCCCGATTCAGGCCGGGAAAGGCGTATGTCTGATTGGCGGCCAATGGCATATGGATGGGCGAGATTTCGATACCGGTCTTGACGAATTCAGGATCGTATTCGAACAAACCCAGCTGGGTGCCCTCATCCCAGAGCAGCCCCCCGACAAACCGCTCGAAGAGATAGACCTTTGCCGTAATCACCAATCAACCTCCTTTTTGACTTCGCTGCCGGACACCGGATCGCCTGCGCTCCACGCCGAGGCCTTGCCCACCGCCCGCGTGCCGGTTGCCCGCATACGCCGGGTTCCGGCCATCTTGATTACCTGCAACGGGCTCGGTCGAACGGGCTCCACAAGTGAGGCCGCTCTTTCCAGCTCGCCGATGACACGCAGGACGGCCAGCAGATTCACCAGGGTGCCTTTGCCATGGAGAAGATTGATCAGGGTCTGGCGGCTGACGCCGGCTTCCCTGGCGACATGCTCCTGGCTGAGATTTTTCTTCAGGCGCAATTCCTGGAGCCGGGCACCAATGGCACTGGCAATCGCATCGTCGGTCATGGCTTGGAGGCGCATAGTGTCTGAATTCCTGGAGCGAATGTGCAAATCACGAAGTGTGTGTACTCAATACTAGACATTGCAGAAGGATCGATTTGCATGACAGCCAGCGCCAACCCTGCGTACGCGAATCTGGTCACTAACTGATGAAACGAACCTTATATCTCAATTCAAAGGCATTGGATTACAGCAATATCTACGACATGCGCAATATCAATACTGCCTAGATAGCTAGACAATAGCGAAGATTATGGCGGATAAAGTATGCATATCAAGACAAAGCGATACATGAATAAAGGCAAGAAGAGAACCGCCTCGGGATTCTCCAGACACAAAAAATGGGCACCCGACCGCAATCGGTGTGCCCATTTTTTATTACGGTTCTCCCCGCTATTCAGGGATGCGCCGCAATTATGGATTGACGCTGTCTTTCAACGACTTGCCCGGCTTGAACGCAACAGTGTTGCTGGCCTTGATTTTGACGGGTTCACCGGTTTGCGGGTTTTTGCCGGTGCGGGCACCGCGATGGCGTTGCAGGAAGGTGCCGAAGCCGACGAGCGTGACGCTGTCCTTGCGATGCAGGGCGCCGGTGATTTCTTCGAGGACGGCATTGAGAACGCGGTTGGCCTGCTCTTTGGTCAGATCCGCTTTTTCAGCGATTGCAGCGGCGAGTTCTGGTTTACGCATTAGTGAAGCCCCTTTGAGTCGGTTTTTTGTTGTTATGTCCGTGCTGCTCTCGTTGGAACAGCGCCCAAGGCGCCGCAGGCTCTACTCTGCGGCAGACGGGAGTGAGAATGGCACGCGGATAAGGGCGGCGCCAGTCTCCCCGCGACCTTTGTGGGGGCAAAAGCGGGGTGATTCCGACAGAACGACCGGTATTTACGCCAGCAAGGCCGGAAGCTGTTTGTTCAGCGCGAGTTTTTCCATCACCGCCGCACCCGTCAGGGCGTAGCCGAGCAATTGCCCTTGCGCATCGTGACAGAGCGCCTTGACGTCGGCGCCCTGCCCTTCGACGGTCCAGACACCTTCGCGGCCCCGTGGCGGCGGCGAAACCACCAACGGGCAGACCGGGGTTTTCACGGTGATCGGCATCGGTCCGTAGTTCACCACGGTCGGGTTGCCGGCCAGGGTCTGTGCCAGCGCTCGCGCACAACTCATGAGGGGCATGACGTACAGAAGATTCAGCCCGTCGACCTCGGCGCAGTCGCCCAGAGCGTAAATATTGGCGTGAGAGGTTTGCAGATGGCGGTCGACCATCACACCGCGGTTGGTCTGGATACCGGCAGCCGCTGCCAGATCGATACGCGGGCGCAGGCCAATGGCCGACACCACCACATCGCACGAAATCACCTGACCATCGGAGAGGTGTGCTTCCAGCCCATCGGCAACTTTTTGCAAACGGGTCAGCACCGGGCCGAGGTGGAAACGCGCGCCAAGGCTTTCCAGCCCGGACTGCACCGCTGCGGCGGCGGACGGGTGCAACAGGGTCGGCATCACCTGCTCGCACGGCGCAACCAGTTGCACTTCGTAGCCGCCGAGGATCAGGTCGTTGGCGAACTCGCAGCCGATCAGCCCGGCGCCGAGCAGCAACACCCGACGCTTGCCCGCCGCCGCGGCGCGAAAACGTGCGTAGTCTTCGAGATCGTTGATCGGGAACACCAGATCCCCGCCGTCGCCTTCGATCGGCACACGCACGGTTTCGGCGCCCCAGGCGAGGATCAGGTCGCGATAACTCACCGCTTCCTCACCGATCCACAGGCGCTTGTGGCCCGGGTCGATGCCGCTGATGCGAGTGTGGGTGCGGATTTCGGCCTTCAACTGCTCGGCCATGGCGCCCGGTTCGGCCATGCTCAGGCCGTCGGCGTCCTTGTTCTTGCCGAAACCGGTGGACAGCATCGGCTTGGAGTAGGAACGACCGTCATCGGCGGTAATCAGCAGCAGCGGGGTTTCGCCATCGAGTTTGCGAAACTCGCGGGCCAGGTTGTAACCCGCAAGCCCGGTGCCAACGATTACGACAGGTGCGCTCATGCCCTACTCCTCAGTGTTTTCTCAGTTGATTTCGATCATTTCGAAGTCCATCTTGCCGACGCCGCAGTCCGGGCACAGCCAGTCTTCCGGCACGTCCTGCCACAGAGTGCCCGGCGCAATGCCGTCATCCGGCCAGCCGTCGGCTTCGTTATAGATCAGGCCGCAGACCACACATTGCCACTTTTTCATTCAGGTACTTCCTCAGGATTCAGGCTTTAGCCGGCGCGGACGGTCGATGGTGCAGCACTGCCATCCGGCTCAGGGCGTTTTGTACTGATGGTACCGGCCAGATGCAAGCCTGTTCGGCGCAATGGCGGCCCGGATCAATCAAATTCGCGGTGCGCCATGGTAAGCTCGCCGCCTCATTTGCTGCCAATAATGACTCATTGTGCAACTCAAAAACGCCCCGCTGTGGCGCCCGCAAAGCCACCTGACACCCCTCCCCGACACGTCCACGCTCGACTGGCTGTTCGACGAAGGCTCCCTGACCCGCCGCCTGACCCGCCTGTCCGATGACGGTTTCAGCGTCACGCCGCTGTTCGAAGGCTGGCAGACCCTGCGCGACGATGAATGCGCGGCGCTGGACCTGGCCGAAGGCAGCGAAGGCTGGGTGCGCGAGGTGTATTTGCGCGGTCATGGCGAGGCCTGGGTGTTCGCCCGCAGCGTGGCGTCGCGCAGCGCCTTGCAGGGCGACGGGTTGCATATGGATGAGTTGGGCAGCCGCTCGCTGGGCGAACTGCTGTTCTGCGATCACGCGTTTCAGCGCCGCGCCATTGAAGTCTGCCATTACCCGGAACACTGGCTGCCCGAGGATTCCCGGGCCATCGGGTTGTGGGGTCGTCGTTCGCGTTTCGATCGTGGTGCCTTGAGCGTACTGGTGGCGGAGATTTTCCTGCCTACGCTGTGGGAAGCCGTCCGCGCCCGTCCGGAGAACTGCTGATGTATCAAAACCTGCTCAAATCCCTGAATCGCCTGAACCCGCGCGCCTGGGACTTCATCCAGCTGACCCGCATGGACAAGCCGATCGGCATCTATCTGCTGCTTTGGCCGACACTCTGGGCGCTGTGGATTGCCGGCAAAGGTTCGCCGTCGCTGGCCAACGTCGTGATTTTTGTCCTCGGCGTGGTGCTGACCCGTGCCGGTGGCTGCGTCATCAATGACTGGGCCGACCGAAAGGTCGACGGCCATGTGAAGCGCACCGCCGAACGCCCGCTGGCCGCCGGGCGGATCAGCTCGAAAGAGGCGCTGGTGTTCTTCGCCCTGCTGATGGGCGTAAGTTTCCTGCTTGTGCTGTGCACCAACGCTGCGACGATCTGGCTGTCGTTGGGTGGCCTGGCGCTGGCGTTCACTTATCCGTTCATGAAGCGCTACACCTATTACCCGCAGGTGGTGCTGGGCGCGGCGTTTTCCTGGGGCATGCCGATGGCATTCACCGCCGAGACCGGTGAGCTGCCAGCGACGGCCTGGCTGCTGTGGATCGCCAATCTGCTGTGGACCGTGGGCTACGACACTTATTACGCGATGACCGACCGCGACGATGACCTGAAGATCGGCGTGAAATCGACGGCGATCCTGTTCGGCGAGGCGGACCGGGTGATCATCCTGACCTTGCAGGCGCTGTCACTGGGCTGCCTGTTGCTGGCCGGGTCGAAGTTCGAGTTGGGGACATGGTTCCACCTCGGCCTGCTGGTGGCTGCCGGGTGCTATGCGTGGGAGTTCTGGTACACCCGCGACCGGGACCGGATGCGCTGCTTCAAGGCGTTCCTGCACAACCATTGGGCCGGTCTGGCGATCTTCGTCGGGATCGTCCTGGATTACGCGTTGCGCTGACTCACAAAACTGTGGGAGCGAGCTTGCTCGCTCCCACAGGGGACTTGCGTTTACTTGTGCTCGTGAACCACGTGCCACGCGTCCATCTTGCCGTCGCCCATCACGTCACCCGGCTTGGCGTCCATCTTGAAGGTATACAGCGGCTTGCCGTCGTAGGCGTACTGCATCTTGCCGTCGTCGCGCTTGATCACCGTCCACTTGCCTTCCGCCTTCGCACCGGCCGGCGCCATCATCGGAGGCCAGTTGTCGGCGCACTTGTCATTGCACATCGACTTGCCGCCAGCGTCCTTGTCGAACGTGTAAACGGTCATGCCTTTGTGATCGACCATCATGCCGTCTTTCATCATTGCCGGTTCAGCGGCCATCGCAAGGCCTGGCAGAGTCACGGCAGCAGCCATCAGCAGAGCTTTAAAGGAAGCAGTCATTTGAGTCATGGAAACCTTCTTTTGTGGTTGTCAGGATTCGGACTTAGAGCTTAGTTCAGGATTTGCACAATCGCCGCTGGACTAAAATACTGTCACACGACTGCAATAATTCCGTTATCTAATGCGGCGCAAGACAGTTAAATGACAAGAGGATTAAGGCATGGTTGGCAGGAGCATTCTGATCGTCGACGACGAAGCGCCCATTCGCGAAATGATCGCCGTTGCGTTGGAAATGGCCGGCTATGACTGCCTCGAGGCAGAGAACTCGCAGCAGGCGCACGCCATTATCGTCGACCGCAAGCCGGACCTGATCCTGCTCGACTGGATGCTGCCCGGCACCTCCGGCATCGAGCTGGCCCGCCGCCTCAAGCGTGACGAGCTGACCGGGGACATCCCGATCATCATGCTCACTGCCAAGGGTGAAGAGGACAACAAGATCCAGGGCCTGGAAGTCGGTGCCGACGACTACATCACCAAACCGTTTTCCCCACGCGAACTGGTGGCACGCCTCAAGGCCGTGCTGCGCCGCGCCGGCCCGACCGATGGCGAAGCGCCGATCGAAGTCGGCGGCCTGCTGCTCGACCCGATCAGCCACCGCGTGACCATCGACGGCCGTCCGGCCGAGATGGGCCCGACCGAATACCGTCTGCTGCAATTCTTCATGACCCACCAGGAACGCGCCTACACCCGTGGCCAGTTGCTGGATCAGGTCTGGGGCGGCAACGTCTATGTTGAAGAGCGCACCGTCGACGTGCACATCCGGCGCCTGCGCAAGGCTCTCGGCGACGCCTACGAAAATCTGGTACAAACCGTGCGCGGCACCGGCTATCGGTTCTCCACCAAGGCCTGAGCCTACCGCCAGACTCGCTGACAAGGACCGTATTTCCCGTGAATCAAAACTGGCATGGCACCCTGATTCGCCACATGGTGTTGCTGGTCACCGGCTGCCTGGTGATCGGCCTGATCACCGGCTACTACGGCTGGAGCCTCGCGGCGGGACTGGGCCTGTACCTGGCCTGGACGCTCAAGCAACTGCTGCGCCTGCACGAATGGCTGCGCCTGCACCAACCCGATGAAGCCCCGCCCGACGGCTACGGCCTGTGGGGTGAAGTGTTTGACAGCATCTACCACCTGCAACGCCGCGACCAACGGGTACGCGGACGCCTGCAAGCGGTGATCGACCGCGTTCAGGAGTCCACCGCCGCGCTGAAAGATGCGGTGATCATGCTCGACAGCGACGGCAACCTGGAATGGTGGAACCGCGCCGCCGAAACCCTGCTCGGCCTCAAGACCCCGCAAGACAGCGGCCAGCCCGTGACCAACCTGGTCCGCCATCCGCGCTTCAAGGAATACTTCGAGCAGGAAAACTACGCCGAGCCGCTGGAAATCCCCTCGCCGACCAACGACCGCGTGCGCATCCAGATGTACCTCACGCGCTACGGCAACAACGAACACTTGATGCTGGTGCGCGACGTTACGCGCATCCATCAGCTGGAACAGATGCGCAAGGACTTCATCGCCAACGTCTCCCATGAGCTGCGCACCCCGCTGACGGTGATCTGCGGCTACCTGGAAACCCTGCTCGACAACGTCGAGGAAGTGAACCCGCGCTGGAGCCGCGCCCTGCAGCAGATGCAGCAACAGGGCGGGCGCATGCAGACGCTGCTCAACGATTTGTTGCTGCTGGCCAAACTGGAAGCCACCGATTACCCGTCGGACAACCAGCCCGTGCACATCGACACCCTGTTGCAGTCGATCAAGAGCGATGCGCAACAACTGTCCGGGTCGAAGAATCAGAAAATCACCCTGGAAGCCGACGCCAGCATCCTGCTCAAGGGCAGCGAGGCGGAACTGCGCAGTGCGTTTTCCAACCTGGTGTTCAACGCCGTCAAATACACCCCGGCCGAAGGCAATATCCGCATCCGCTGGTGGGGCGACGATCAGGGCGCGCACCTGAGCGTGCAGGATTCCGGGATCGGCATCGACAGCAAACACCTGCCGCGCCTGACCGAGCGCTTCTACCGCGTCGACTCCAGCCGCAACTCCAACACCGGCGGCACGGGCCTGGGCCTGGCCATCGTCAAACACGTGTTGCTGCGCCATCGCGCGCGGATGGAGATCAGCAGCGTGCCCGGCCACGGCAGCACGTTCACCTGCCATTTCGCCCCGGCGCAGGTCGCCCAGGCACGGCTCATCAGCGCCGCTGAGTAATGCCGGACTAGGCAATCGCCAGGTCAGCCGCTACATTGGCTGACTTGCGCCTGCCTTTCAGGCGCGATTTCTTCTCTCTTACGAATCACACGGAACCCGCAAAACTCCATCATGGACCCTTCCCCTGGCTTGTCCCTCGCAACAATATTCGCCGATTTCGGCATGATTCTTTTCGCTCTGATCCTGGTTCTGCTCAACGGCTTCTTCGTTGCGGCGGAATTCGCCATGGTCAAACTGCGCTCGACCCGGGTCGAAGCCATCGCTGAACAGCACGGCTGGCGCGGGCACATCCTGCGCACCGTACACAGTCAGCTCGATGCGTATCTCTCGGCGTGCCAGCTCGGTATCACCCTCGCCTCCCTCGGCCTGGGCTGGGTCGGTGAGCCGGCGTTCGCGCACATTCTCGAGCCGCTGCTGAGCGCGGTCGGCGTGCAGTCGGCGGAAGTGGTCAAAGGCATCTCGTTCTTCACCGCGTTCTTCATCATTTCCTACCTGCACATCGTGGTCGGCGAGCTGGCACCCAAGTCCTGGGCGATCCGCAAACCCGAATTGCTGTCGCTGTGGACGGCGGTGCCGCTGTACCTGTTCTACTGGGCCATGTACCCGGCGATCTACCTGCTCAACGCCAGCGCCAACACCATCCTGCGCATTGCAGGCCAGGGCGAACCCGGCCCGCATCACGAACACCATTACAGCCGTGAAGAACTGAAACTGATCCTGCACTCCAGCCGTGGCCAGGACCCGAGCGACCAGGGCATGCGCGTGCTGGCCTCGGCAGTGGAAATGGGCGAACTGGAAGTGGTTGACTGGGCCAACTCCCGGGAAGACCTGATCACCCTCGAATTCAACGCACCGCTGAAAGAAATCCTGGCGATGTTCCGTCGCCACAAGTTCAGCCGCTATCCGGTGTACGACAGCGAGCGCAAGGAGTTCGTCGGCCTGCTGCACATCAAGGACCTGCTGCTGGAACTGGCGGCGCTGGACCACATTCCCGAGTCGTTCAACCTTGCCGAACTGACCCGCCCGCTGGAGCGCGTCTCGCGGCACATGCCGCTGTCGCAGCTGCTGGAGCAGTTCCGCAAGGGTGGCTCGCACTTCGCCGTGGTCGAAGAAGCCGACGGCAACATCATCGGTTACCTGACCATGGAAGACGTGCTGGAAGTGCTGGTCGGCGACATCCAGGACGAACACCGCAAGGCCGAGCGCGGCATCCTCGCCTACCAGCCGGGCAAACTGCTGGTGCGGGGCGATACGCCGCTGTTCAAGGTCGAGCGCCTGCTGGGTATCGACCTGGACCACATCGAAGCCGAAACCCTCGCCGGGCTGATCTACGAAACCCTGAAACGGGTGCCGGAAGAGGAAGAAGTGCTGGAAGTCGAAGGCCTGCGCATCATCATCAAGAAGATGAAAGGTCCGAAGATCATTCTGGCCAAGGTGCTGATGCTCGACTGACGGGGATTACCGCTTGCCCAACGCAAAGTTGGGCAATGCCCCCAGCGGCCGGTTGAACTGATACGGAATCGATACCAGACCCCCTCCGGTATTGCGCTGCACCACGAAGTGCAGGTGCGGGCCGCTGCTGTTGCCGGTATTGCCGGACAGCGCCAGCGGACTGCCCACCGCCACTCGCTGCCCCTCCCGCACACTCACCGACCCTTGCTTGAGATGCAGGTACACGCCCATCGTGCCGTCGTCGTGCAGCACCCGCACGAAATTGCCGGAAGGATCGGTGCCGCGCCCGTTCTGCGAGTTCTCTATCTTCACCACCACCCCGGCCCGCGCCGCGATGATCGGCGTGCCCACAGGCATGGCGATGTCCATCGCGTATTTGTTCTTCGGCCCGTAGTGGCTGTAGTCGCCGTTGGCGCCCTGACTCAGACGGAACGGCCCGCCACGCCACGGAAACGGATAGCGATAGCTCTGGGCAGCGCCTGCGGGGTCACCGAGGGAATACTGGAACTGCGGCGTGTAAACCAACGGCTTGCCGCCGGACACCGCCGTCAGCAACGCCAGCCGCGTATTGCTGCGCGCCGGCAGCACCCGGCGGATCGTTTCCGTCGGTGCACCACGCACATTGCTCATCCCGGTGAACGCCAGTGCGACCTCCACCGGCGCATACAGGTCGTTGCGCACGAACACCAGGTCCGTGCCCTTCTGCTTCTTGATGTCGAGATACACCTGACGCTCGAGCCTCTCGACCATCCGGTCCTGAAACACGAACACCTGGGAGCCTTTGCTCGGACGGTCGCTGTACGAAACCACTCCGTTGGCATCGGTGGATTTGTAGATCGTCATGGCCACAGTCGAGGTGGAGGCCATGAACAGACCACAGAAAAACAGCAGGCGCAGGGGCATGGGCAAAAGTTCTGTCGAGTAAGGCCTGGGAATGAGCCTAGCAGCTGAAGCAGACCAGGCTAGTCGACAGATGTTTCAAATTTGGCACAGCATGAAAAAAGACCGCAGCCTGTGTCAGGCGGCGGTCTTCTTTTGCCCGCGACGCTTACGCGCCCGGAACGAAGTGCTTCTGCGCCGTGCCGCGAGCGATCAGGCGGGAGATGTAGTCGAGCTTCTGCGCGTCCTGGTCGACGAAACGGAAGGTCAGTTGCAGCCAGTCGCTGTCGGGTTTCGGCTCGTGGGCGACGACGGCGTGCAGATAGCCGTTGAGGCGGGCGATTTCGGCGTTGTCGCCCTGCTCCAGATCGAGCACGGCGCTGTCGAGGATCTGCGGCAGGGTGTCGGTGCGCTTCACCACCAGCAGCGCTTCCTTGATGCTCAGGGCCTTGATCACGCATTGCTGGGTGCCACTTGGCAGACGCAACTGACCCTGGCCACGGCCGCTGGCCGGAGCAGCAGAGGCTGTCGGGGCTTTCACGGGCGGGCTGTTGAGCAGGCCACGCTGCGGCGCGGCGGCAGGTGCCGGGGCTGCTGCGGCAGGCTTGGCAAACGGGTTGGCCGCAGGCGCAGCCGGCGCGGAGCCGACCACTGCAGCCTTGCCGCCGGTCAGTGCGCTCAGGGAGTCGTTGCCGAATGCCGAGTTCATCTTGGTCGGGGCGCTGTTCATCAGGGCATCGAGCTTGCCGATCTTGTTCAGGGCCTGCTTGACCTTGGTCAGCAGTTGCTCGTTGGTGAACGGCTTGCTGACGTAACCGGAAACGCCGGCCTGAATCGCCTGCACCACGTTTTCCTTGTCGCCACGGCTGGTGACCATGATGAACGGCATGGTCTTGAGGTTGTCCTGCTCACGGCACCAGGTCAGCAGTTCGAGACCGGACATTTCCGGCATTTCCCAGTCGCACAGCACCAGATCGAAAGCCTCCTTGGCCAGCATGGCCTGGGCTTTTTTACCGTTGACGGCGTCCTCGGTGCGGATCCCCGGGAAGTAATTACGCAGGCACTTTTTCACCAGGTCACGAATGAACGATGCATCGTCCACGACCAACACACTGATCTTGCTCATCCAACACCCCTATTAAAATCCCGGCAAGCATAACGCTGGCTGATGGCACATTGCCAAAACTCTTCAGTCACGCCGGGACTTTTCGTTCGCGGGTGCTGCTTTTTAATTCGGTTCTGCCTATGAAAAGCAGAAACAAAAACGCCCGGCCAAAGGGCCGGGCGCTTTTCTCAGGCAATCTTACTTATCGTCAGCATCGCCCGGAACATTAGCGGTTTCGCCGCTTGTTCCTTCAACTTCTTCCTTCATGCGCTTGAGGCCCATGTGGCGTACGTCGGTGCCGCGCACCAGGTAGATCACCAGCTCCGAGATGTTGCGCGCGTGGTCGCCGATCCGCTCCAGCGAACGCAGCACCCAGATGATGCTCAAGACCCGCGAGATAGAGCGCGGGTCTTCCATCATGTAGGTCGCCAGCTCGCGCAGGGCGGTCTTGTATTCGCGGTCGATGATCTTGTCGTACTGCGCCACCGACAACGCCAGATCGGCGTCGAAGCGGGCAAACGCGTCCAGCGCATCGCGGACCATGTTGCGCACCTGGTCGCCGATGTGACGCACTTCGACGTAACCACGCGGCGCTTCACCTTCTTCGCACAGCTGGATCGCGCGGCGGGCGATCTTGGTCGCTTCGTCACCGATACGCTCCAGGTCGATCACCGACTTGGAGATGCTGATGATCAGACGCAGGTCGGACGCCGCCGGCTGACGACGGGCCAGAATGCGCAGGCATTCTTCGTCGATGTTGCGTTCCATCTGGTTGATCTGGTCGTCGATCTCGCGCACTTGCTGGGCCAGGCCCGAGTCGGCCTCGATCAGCGCGGTGACCGCGTCGTTGACCTGCTTCTCGACCAGCCCGCCCATGGCCAGCAGGTGGCTGCGCACTTCTTCCAGTTCGGCGTTGAACTGCGCGGAAATGTGATGGGTAAGGCCTTCTTTACTAATCATGTTGGCGTCCTTGGAGCGTCCGGTAAGGTGCGAGCGTCAATTCAGTGAGCGACAACCAGCGTCTGCTAGCCGTAACGACCGGTGATGTAGTCTTCGGTCTGCTTCTTGGCCGGATTGGTGAACAGGGTATCGGTGTCGCCGAATTCCACCAGTTTGCCCATGTACATGAACGCCGTGTAGTCGGACACCCGCGCCGCCTGCTGCATGTTGTGGGTCACGATGACGATGGTGAACTTGGATTTGAGCTCGTAGATCAGCTCTTCGACTTTCAGGGTCGAGATCGGGTCGAGGGCCGAGCACGGTTCGTCGAGCAGCAGCACTTCCGGCTCCACGGCGATGGTACGGGCGATCACCAGACGCTGCTGCTGACCACCGGACAGGCCGAGCGCCGAGTCATGCAGACGGTCTTTTACTTCGTCCCACAAGGCCGCGCCCTTCAGTGCCCACTCGACGGCTTCGTCGAGGATGCGCTTCTTGTTGATGCCCTGGATGCGCAGGCCGTAGACCACGTTTTCGTAGATGGTCTTCGGGAACGGGTTAGGCTTCTGGAACACCATGCCGACCCGGCGACGCAGCTCGGCCACGTCTTCGCCCTTGCGGTAGATGTTGTTGCCGTACAGGTTGATCGCGCCTTCGACGCGGCAGCCATCCACCAGGTCGTTCATGCGGTTGAAGGTACGCAGCAGCGTGGACTTGCCGCAGCCGGACGGGCCGATGAAGGCGGTCACGCGCTGTTTCGGGATGTTCATGCTGACGTCGTACAGCGCTTGTTTCTCGCCGTAGAACAGGCTCAGGCCCGGCACTTCGATGGCCACGGTTTCCTGCTCGAGGTTCAGGCTCTGCTTGTCGCGGCCCAGGGCAGACATGTTGATGCCGTGGGTATGTGTTTCGTGCTGCATGGGAGATCCCCTGTGCTAACAAATTCGGTTCGGTTGGCTGCCGGAAATCAGGCCGGCAGCCCTTCAATTCTTGTGACGGCGATCAGCTGTCCAGCGCCTTGTACTTCTCGCGCAGGTGGTTACGAATCCACACCGCCGACAGGTTCAGAGTGGCGATCACCAGCACCAGCAACAGCGCCGTGGCGTACACCAGCGGTCGGGCGGCTTCAACGTTCGGGCTCTGGAAGCCGACGTCGTAGATGTGGAAGCCCAGGTGCATGATCTTCTGGTCCAGGTGCAGGTACGGGTAGTTGCCATCCACCGGCAGCGACGGCGCCAGTTTCACCACACCCACCAGCATCAGCGGCGCCACTTCACCAGCGGCACGGGCCACGGCGAGGATCATGCCGGTCATCATCGCCGGGCTGGCCATCGGCAGAACGATCTTCCACAGGGTTTCAGCCTTGGTCGCACCGAGAGCCAGCGAGCCTTCACGCACGGTACGCGGGATACGCGCCAGACCTTCTTCGGTGGCCACAATCACCACCGGCACCGCCAGCAGCGCCAGGGTCAACGAAGCCCAGAGCAGGCCCGGCGTACCGAAGGTCGGTGCCGGCAGCGCTTCCGGGAAGAACAGACGGTCGAGCGAGCCACCCAGCACGTAAACGAAGAAGCCCAGACCGAACACGCCGTAAACAATGGCCGGAACACCCGCCAGGTTGTTCACCGCGATCCGGATCACCCGGGTCAGGGTGTTCTGCTTGGCGTATTCACGCAGGTACACCGCCGCCAGCACGCCGAACGGGGTCACGATCATCGCCATGATCAGGGTCATCATCACGGTGCCGAAGATCGCCGGGAAAATCCCGCCTTCGGTGTTCGCTTCACGCGGGTCGTCGGACAGGAATTCCCAGACCTTGCTGAAGTAGAAGCCGACCTTGGTGAAAGTACCCATGGCGTTCGGCTGGTAGGCGTGAACCACTTTGCCCAGACCGATTTCGATTTCCTTGCCGTTGGCATCACGAGCGGTCAGGGCATCGCGGTTGAACTGCGCATGCAGATCGGCCAGACGCGCTTCGACGTCCTGATAGCGGGCGTTCAGCTCGGCACGTTCGGCGTCCATGTCCGCTTGCGCGGTGGCGTCGAGCTTGCCTTCCAGTTCCAGTTTGCGGCCATGCAGACGGATACGCTCGAGACCGGCGTTGATCGCACCGATGTCGGTTTTTTCCAGGGTCTTGAGCTGCGCGGCGAGGCCGTTCACACGGTTGATTCGCGCCTGCAGCTCGGGCCAGGCCGCTTCGCCTTCGGCGATGACCTTGCCGTCCTGTTTGACGTTGACCAGGTAGCCGTAGAAGTTACCCCACTCACGACGCTCCAGCGCCATCAGCTCCGGCGGGTTCTTCTGGTCGGTCAGCCACTCGCCGACGATCCAGGTGAAGTCGTTGCCGTTCAGGTCGCGGTTGCCGACCTTGATCAGCTCGCGGGTCATGAATTCCGGGCCCTGGTCAGGCACCGGCAGGCCGGCGCTCTTCAGGCGTGCGCGGGGCACTTCTTCCTTCTGCACCACTTCGCCGATGACCAGGTGATTGCCCTGGCCCGGGACGTTGTAGCTGGCGTGGATCAGGTCCGCCGGCCAGAAGTGACCCAGACCGCGCACGGCAATCACCGCCAGCAGGCCAATGGTCATGATGACCGCGATGGACACCGCGCCACCGCTGATCCAGACGCCCGGGGCGCCGCTCTTGAACCATCCATTCAGGGAGTTCTGTTTCACAGACTTCTACCTTTCTTAAAGCGACGAGTATTTCTTGCGCAGACGCTGACGAATCAGTTCCGCGAGGGTGTTCATGACGAAGGTGAACAACAGCAGCACCAGCGCCGAGAGGAACAGCACGCGGTAGTGGCTGCCGCCGACTTCCGACTCCGGCATTTCCACCGCGACGTTGGCCGCCAGGGTGCGCAGGCCTTCGAACAGGTTCATTTCCATGACCGGGGTGTTGCCGGTGGCCATCAGCACGATCATGGTCTCGCCGACTGCACGGCCCATGCCGATCATCAGGGCCGAGAAGATGCCCGGGCTGGCGGTCAGGATCACTACGCGAGTCATGGTCTGCCACGGCGTGGCACCGAGGGCCAGCGAGCCCAGGGTCAGGCCGCGCGGCACGCTGAACACGGCGTCTTCGGCGATCGAGTAGATGTTCGGGATCACCGCGAAGCCCATGGCCAGACCGACCACCAGTGCGTTGCGCTGGTCGTAGGTGATGCCCAGGTCGTGGGAGATCCACATGCGCATGTCACCGCCGAAGAACCAGTTCTCCATGAACGGGCTCATGTACAGCGACAGCCAGCCCACGAACAGGATCACCGGGATCAGCAACGCACTTTCCCAACCGTCCGGGACTTTCAGGCGGATCGATTCAGGCAGGCGGCTGAAGGTGAACCCGGCCACCAGGATGCCGATCGGCAGCAGCATCAGCAGGCTGAAGATGCCCGGCAGATGCCCTTCCACATACGGCGCCAGGAACAAGCCGGCGAAGAAGCCGAGGATCACCGTCGGCATCGCTTCCATCAGTTCGATCACCGGTTTGACCTTGCGGCGCATGCCCGGGGCCATGAAGTACGCGGTGTAGATCGCCGCGGCAACCGCCAGCGGAGCAGCCAGCAACATTGCGTAGAACGCGGCTTTCAGGGTGCCGAAGGTCAGTGGCGACAGGCTCAGTTTCGGTTCGAAATCGGTGTTGGCCGCAGTCGATTGCCAGACGTATTTAGGCTCGTCGTAGTTCTCGTACCAGACCTTGCTCCACAGCGCGCTCCACGATACTTCCGGGTGCGGGTTGTCGAGCAGCAGCGGTTGCAGCTTGCCGCCGGCTTCGACGATCACACGGTTGGCCCGTGGCGACAGACCGAACAGGCCCTCGCCTTCGACCACCTGATCGACCAGCAAGGTGCGGTGCGCGGTGCTGTGGAACACGCCGAGCTTGCCGGAAGCATCCAGGGCAACGAAGCCCTTGCGGCGCTCTTCGGCGGTGATTTCAACGATCGGCGTCTTGCCCATCTGGAAGGTGCGGATCTGCTTCAGACGCAGCTCGCCATCGGTGTCGCGGGCCATGAACCACTGGGCCAGGCCACCGGTGGAGTCACCGACGATCAGCGAGATGCCACCTACCAGTTGAGTGGCGGCAGTGACTTGCGCGTCAGCGTTTTCCAGCAGCTTGTAGCGACCGTTGAGGCTCTTGTCGCGCAGGCTGAACACGTCGGCCTGGGCACGACCGTTGACCACATACAGCCATTGCTGGCGCGGGTCGACGAAGATGTTTTTCACAGGCTCGGTCATCTGCGGCAGATCGATACGCTTCTGCTCGTTGGTGACTTCGCCGGTCATCATGTTTTCTTCGCTGGTCAGCGACAGCACATTGAGTTGCGAACCGGTGGAGCCGACCAGCATCAGGGTCGAGTCGGTGGCGTTGAGGCTGACGTGCTCCAGCGCACCGCCGCTTTCGTTCAGCGCAATCGGCGCTTCGCCGTACGGGAACTCGATCGCCGGGGTGATGGTTTTCTTGCCTTCCGGGTAGCTGACTTTATAGGTGTGACGGAACACCAGTGCCTGACCGTTGGACAGGCCCACGGCCACCAGCGGATGGCCCGGCTGGTCTTCGCCGATGGAGGTCACACTGGCGCCTGCCGGCAACGGCAGATCGACGCGCTTCAATTCAGCGCCACTGTCGATATCGAAGAACAGCGCCTGGCCCTTGTCGGAAACGCGCATGGCCACCTGATTCTGCTCTTCGAGCGAAATCATCAGTGGCTTGCCGGCGTCCTGCATCCAGGCCGGGGTGATGGCGTCTTTCGCAGTCAGTTCGGCACCCTTGAACAGGGGCGCGACGACGTAGGCGAGGAAGAAGAAGATCAGGGTGATGGCTGCCAGCACCGCCAGACCGCCGACGAGGACGTACCAACGGGTGAAGCGATCCTTGAGCGCGCGAATGCGGCGCTTGCGTTGCAACTCAGGCGTATTGAAATCAATGCGCTTGGGAGGGTTCGTAGTCATTTTGGAATTGGCCAGATCATTCATGCGCACACCCTAGCGATCCTGTATGACAGAAAGATGACAATGCAGTGACGCACCAAATCCGCCGCCAGCAGGGCACTGGCAGTGGATAAAAGAATTCGGGGAGTGTGGGGGCCGGGCCGCTTGCGGGCCGGGCCCCACACGGGAGTCAGGCGGGCTTCACCCCTGACTCAGTTTGTTACTTTTTTGCGACTTCAGCGCCGCCTTCCTGCAGACCCAGGTCAGCCAGTGCTTTTGCAGCAACCTTGGCCGGCAGTGGGATGTAGCCGTCTTTCACTACCACTTCCTGACCCTGTTTCGACAGAACCAGTTTCACGAACTCGGCTTCCAGCGGGGCCAGAGGCTTGTTCGGGGCCTTGTTCACGTACACGTACAGGAAGCGGGACAGTGGGTACTTGCCGTTCAGGGCGTTTTCTTCGCTGTCTTCGATGAACTCGGTGCTGCCTTTCTTCGACAGAGCAACGGTTTTCACGCTGGCGGTCTTGTAGCCGATACCCGAGTAACCGATGCCGTTCAGCGAGGAGCTGATCGACTGCACGACCGAAGCCGAGCCTGGTTGTTCGTTGACGTTAGGCTTGTAGTCGCCTTTGCACAGGGCTTCTTCCTTGAAGTAGCCGTAGGTGCCGGATACCGAGTTACGGCCGAACAGCTGAACCGGCTTGTTGGCCAGGTCGCCGGTCACGCCCAGGTCGCCCCAGGTTTTTACGTCGGCTTTGGCGCCGCACAGACGGGTGGACGAGAAGATCGCGTCAACCTGTTCCATGGTCAGGTGCTGAATCGGGTTGTCCTTGTGTACGAAGACAGCCAGGGCGTCCACGGCAACCGGGATAGCGGTTGGCTTGTAGCCGTATTTCTGTTCGAAGGCCGCCAGTTCGGTGTCCTTCATCTTGCGGCTCATCGGGCCCAGGTTGGAGGTGCCTTCGGTCAGCGCGGGTGGCGCGGTGGCGGAGCCAGCGGCCTGAATCTGGATGTTTACGTTCGGGTATTCTTTTTTGTAGTTCTCGGCCCACAAGGTCATGAGGTTGGCCAGGGTATCGGAGCCGACGCTGGACAGGTTGCCCGACACACCAGTGGTCTTGGTGTAGCTCGGGATAGCAGGGTCAACAGCGGCAACCGCGTTGGCAGTCGCAACGCCAGCAGCGACAAAAGTCATTGCCGCCATCAAACGCTTCAGTTTCATGCCTTACTCCTAGCAGATAGGGGGTGTTAAGTCGGGGCCAAGTATCAGCAGGCCGTGTGAACACTCTATGGCTGAAATATGACAATTGGATGAAAGGCCAGCATCCCCTGTCGGAAGGCTGGCCTTTCAGTTGTAACTGAAGGTGTGAGGCGAATTTACCGACCCTTGCTCCACAGCCAGGCGCCGACCAGGATCCCCATCCCGCACAGTACCGCCACGTAATAGGCAGGCCCCATCGCACTTTCTTTCAGCAGCAGGCTGACCACCATCGGGGTCAGGCCACCGAAGATCGCGTAGGCGACGTTATAAGAGAAGGACAGACCGCTGAAGCGCACCACCGGCGGGAACGCCTTGACCATCACGTAAGGCACCGCGCCAATGGTGCCGACCAGGAAACCGGTCAGCGCATACAGCGGGAACAGCCAGTCCGGGTGATCGGCGAGGCTGTGATAGAAGGTCCAGGAACTGGCCAGCAAGCCCAGGCAGCCGAACACGAACACGCGACCGGCACCGAAGCGATCCGCCAGTGCGCCGGAAATAATGCAGCCCAGGCTCAGGAAGACGATGGCCAGGCTGTTGGATTGCAGCGCCATCGTCGGCGAGAAGTGATAGACCGTCTGCAGCACGGTCGGGGTCATCAGGATCACCACGACGATGCCGGCGGACAGCAGCCAGGTCAGCAGCATCGAGACTGCGATGGCCCCACGATGGTCACGCAGCACCGCGCGCAGCGGCACTTCTTCGGCCAGGGCCTTGCGCTGTTGCAGTTCAGCGAACACCGGGGTTTCGTGCAGCCAGCGGCGCAGGTAGACCGAGAACAGGCCGAACACGCCGCCGAGCAGGAACGGAATCCGCCAGGCGTAATCCGAAACTTCCACCGGCGTATAAATGCTGTTGATCGCGGTGGCGACCAGCGAACCCAGCAGAATGCCCGCCGTCAGGCCGCTGGTCAGGGTGCCGCAGGCATAACCAATATGCTTGCCCGGCACGTGTTCGGAAACGAAGACCCATGCCCCCGGCACTTCACCGCCAATCGCCGCGCCTTGAATGACGCGCATCAACAGCAGCAGGATCGGTGCCCACATGCCGATCTGCGCGTAGGTCGGCAGCAGGCCCATGATCAGGGTCGGCACGGCCATCATGAAAATGCTCAGGGTGAACATCTTCTTGCGCCCCAGCAGATCACCGAAGTGCGCCATCACGATCCCGCCCAGCGGCCGCGCGAGGTAACCGGCAGCGAAGATGCCGAAGGTCTGCATCAAGCGCAGCCACTCGGGCATGTCGGCCGGGAAGAACAATTTGCCGACCACGGTGGCAAAGAACACGAAAATGATGAAATCGTAGAACTCCAGCGCACCGCCCAGGGCCGATAGCGACAGAGTCTTGTAGTCATTGCGGGTCAAGGGTCGTGCGGGTTGGTCCGGCTGCGCGATGCTCGAGGGCGCTGTGGTCATGGCAAGGTCTTCTCTTATAGTCGGATCTGCCGCCACAACAACGCTGGCTGTGGCTCGGGCAGGTTCGGCACCATAGCAAATTGTTCGAAAAAGCACATAGAGGCGCGTATTTGACGGTCGAAATGAGAACCCGATGGTCGTCGCGGAGTCTACCGACCGATATACTCGCAACCTTGCTCCGGTTTGAAAGGGGTTGCTGTGCGAAAACGTCGTTGGCCCGACCCTTGCTCGGGATTAGCCGGTTTCGCAGAGTTTCTCCTTAGGCGCCTGATGGAAAACGTGACGAACGTAGTATGTTCGGTGCTGAATCGTTTTTCCCGAAGACGGCTACCACCAGCAATACCCAACGAAGAGTCACGGGTCAGAGGCACCCCCGGCATGATAGAGCTCGAACAAGAAGATCCGATCCCGCAAGGCGACCTGGCCCTGCAAATCACCGCGCTTCCCCGCGAAACCAACGGCTTCGGCGATATTTTCGGCGGCTGGCTGGTGGCGCAGATGGACCTGGCCGGCACTGCAATGGCCAGCCGCGTCGCCGGTGGCCGTGTGGCGACCGTTGCCATCGACCGCATGGCGTTTCTGGTGCCGGTGGCCGTCGGCGCGCAATTGTCCTTCTATACCCAGACCCTGGAAATCGGCCGCAGCTCGATCCAGATGATGGTCGAGGTGTGGAGCGACGACCCGCTGTCCAGCGAGTGGCGTAAAGTGACCGAAGCGGTGTTCGTGTTCGTGGCCATCGATGGCAGCGGTCGAACCCGTTCGGTTCCGCCGCGCGCACGTTAAACCTCGCGGCCGTTTGAAGGTCGATAGTCGTCCCAAGTTGCTGATTCGAGAGTTGTCCCATGAACACGCCCAACGTTGAAGCCGTGAAACTGGATGAACTGAACTGCTGGCGCATCCGCCACGGTCAGGCCGAAGTGCTGGTGGCCCAGCAAGGCGCGCACATCCTCAGTTATCAGGTGGATGGCCAGCCGCCGCTGATCTGGCTGAACGACAAGGCCGTGTTCAAGACCGGCAAGAGCATCCGCGCCGGCGTGCCGGTGTGCTGGCCGTGGTTCGGCGTCTTCGCCCGCAACCCGCAGAGCGTGCAGGCGATGCGTGTCAGCGAAGAACCGGCCGCCGCTCACGGGTTTGTCCGGGCGATGGATTGGGAGCTGGGCGGTATTGAAACCGAGGGCGAAAGCCTGAAGGTGGAGTTCAAGCTACCCTACCCCGAAGGCGGCTTTGCGGACTGGCCGCATCAGGTCGACCTGGCCCTGACCCTGCGCCTCGACGATCAGTTACACATCAGCCTGACCAGCCACAATCGCGGTACCGACACCGTCAGCATCAGCCAGGCGCTGCACAGCTATTTCGCCGTCAGCGATGTGCGCAACGTACGCGTCGAAGGTGTGGATGGCCTGAACTACATCGAGACCCTGGATGACTGGAAGACTCACTCCCAGCAAGGCGACCTGCGTTTTGCCGGGGAAACCGACCGCATCTACCTCGACGCTCCGCCGCAACTGAGCATCGTCGATCCGTCCTGGGAACGGCGCATCGTGCTGACCGCTACCGGTTCACGCACGGCGGTGATCTGGAACCCTTGGATCGACCGCGCCGCCGCGTTCAGCGACATGGACAACGACGGCTGGCAGCGGATGCTGTGCATCGAGACGGCGAATGTGATGGATGACATCGTGACCCTCGCACCGGATGCCAGCCACACCATGGGTGTCAGCGTCGGCAGCCAGCCGCTCTGAAAACAAAAATCGCAGCCCTTGGGCTGCGATTTTTTTTGCTGCTCGGGATTACAGATCCTTTTCCTGCACCACCCGCACCTTGTCCGCTTCCAGCGCATAGGCCGCATCGGCCAGGTCATTGCTGACCTTTTCGATCTTCAGCGTGCCGGTCACCCAAAGCGGCGTGTAGATGTCGTCCAGCTTCAAACCCTTGGGGTAGCGCACCAGCACCAGCTGATTCGGTGGCGGTGGCGGCACGTGGATGCAGGCGCCCGGGTACGGCACAAGGAAAAACAGCGTGCTGCGGCCCTTGGCGTCCGACTCCAGCGGCACCGGATAACCACCGATGCGGATGTGTTTGTCGTTCATCGACGCCACGGTCTTGGTCGAATACATCACCGCCGGCAAACCCTTGGCCTGCTTCATCCCGCCTTTCTGGGTGAAGGTGCCGGTGGCTTCCGGAGAGTTGTGGTCGATTTCAGGCATGGCCTCGAGGGCTTTCTGATCCGACTTGGGCATCAGTTCCAGCCAGTCGGTTTCCGGCAGTTCGCCGGCGTGGGCCAGACCGCTGCCCAGCAAAAGGAGAGTCAACAGAAGACGGCGCATGAAGATGCTCGTAGAAGATGCTCGGAAAAAGGGAAAACGGTAAATCGCCGAGCATTCTAGCCCTCCCCGCCGAGTGGCAGAGAGGGCTTTATCGCCCGGATCAGTTCTTTTTGATCAGGCCGTAGATCACCAGCAGGACGATCGCGCCCACCAGCGCGCCGAAGAAGCCGGCGCCCTGGCCCGCGTGATAAATGCCCAAGGCCTGGCCGCCGTAGGTGGCTGCCAGCGAACCGCCGATACCCAGCAGGATGGTCATGATCCAGCCCATGCTGTCATCGCCCGGCTTGAGGAACCGTGCCAGCAGGCCGACGATAAGGCCGATAAAGATGGTTCCGATAATTCCCATGGCATTTCCCTCTGAATTGGTCGATAGGCCAAAGCCTAGTCAGACTTTGGCATCCTGCCATCAGAGAACGGCGGCCCTTAATGGTTCCGCCGCTGCCAGATGAAACTCTCGTTACTCGGCGATCAGCGCCTCGACCTTGAGGATCTGCTGTTCGAGGGTCGCCTTGTCCTTGCAACGCAGGTTGGCGTGACCGACCTTGCGCCCGGCCTTGAAGGCCTTGCCGTAGTGATGCAGATGGCAATCATCGATGGCGATGACCTTCTCGACCGGAGGCACGACGCCGATGAAGTTGAGCATCGCGCTCTCGCCGACCTTGGCCGTCGAACCCAGCGGCAGACCGGCAACGGCCCGCAGGTGGTTTTCGAACTGGCTGCACTCGGCGCCTTCGGTGGTCCAGTGCCCGGAGTTGTGCACGCGCGGGGCGATTTCGTTGGCCTTGAGGCCACCGTCGACTTCAAAGAACTCGAACGCCATCACGCCGACATAGTCCAGCTGCTTGAGAACGCGGCTGGAGTAGTCTTCAGCCAGGGCCTGCAGCGGGTGATCGGAGCTGGCGACCGACAGCTTGAGGATGCCGCTGTCGTGGGTGTTGTGCACCAGTGGATAGAACTTCGTCTCGCCATCGCGGGCACGCACGGCGATCAACGACACTTCGCCGGTGAACGGCACGAAGCCTTCCAGCAGGCACGGCACGCTGCCCAGTTCGGCGAAGGTGTCGACCACATCTTCCGGCTTGCGCAGGACTTTCTGGCCCTTGCCGTCGTAACCCAGGGTGCGGGTCTTCAACACGGCCGGCAGACCGATCGAAGCGACAGCGGCGTCCAGATCGGCTTGCGACTGAATGTCGGCGAACGCCGGGGTCGGAATCCCCAGGTCCTTGAACATGCTCTTCTCGAACCAGCGGTCGCGAGCGATGCGCAGGGCTTCGGCGCTCGGATAGACCGGCACGAACTGCGAAAGGAAGGCCACGGTCTCGGCCGGGACGCTTTCGAACTCGAAGGTCACCAGATCGACTTCATCGGCCAACTGACGCAGATGATCCTGATCGCCGTAATCGGCCCGCAGGTGTTCGCCCAGCGCAGCGGCGCAAGCGTCCGGCGCAGGGTCGAGGAAAGCGAAGTTCATGCCCAGCGGGGTGCCCGCCAGGGCCAACATGCGACCCAACTGGCCGCCACCGATTACACCGATCTTCATCTCAACAACCTCAGGCAATACGTGGGTCTGGATTGTCCAGGACGCTGTCCGTCTGCTCGGCACGGAAGGTCTTCAGTACCGCGTGGAATTGTGGATGCTTGGCACCCAGGATGCTCGCCGACAGCAGCGCGGCGTTGATCGCACCGGCCTTGCCGATGGCCAGGGTGGCAACCGGAATGCCAGCCGGCATCTGCACGATCGACAGCAGCGAATCGACGCCCGAAAGCATGGCCGACTGCACCGGCACGCCCAGCACCGGCAGGTGGGTCTTGGCCGCACACATGCCTGGCAGGTGGGCCGCACCACCGGCACCGGCGATGATCACCTCGATGCCGCGGCCTTCGGCCTCTTCAGCGTACTGGAACAGCAGATCCGGGGTGCGGTGGGCAGAAACCACCTTGACCTCGTACGGGATGCCGAGCTTTTCCAGCATATCGGCGGTGTGGCTAAGGGTGGACCAATCGGACTTGGAGCCCATGATCACGCCAACCAGTGCACTCATCGTCGCGCCTCTTCTCTCTGGGCGCCCGCAGGCGCGTCAAAAACAACAAGCCACGCAGATTGCGTGGCTTGTTGTAGGAAAAATGGCCGGACGAACCGGCCGAAGGCCGCGCAGTATACCGCAAAGAAAGCAATAAACAGCCCCCGTTGCGACCATCTGTCTTGTGCTTCGAACCACTGGCTTTATTGACTCAGAGATCAAGAACATGACGCTCATTCCACATAGTTAAAGAGCGCTCAATAAATTGCATGAAGGCCGCACTTGGAAACTTAATCAAACTTCATGCAATAAAATCAAAAATACCGAGAAACGCATTCAACCCTTGATGGTGATATATATTCACCGACTGCCAGGTACTCACTATTGAATCGAACAATCCTGCACCAGTTCGAGCATTCAGCTTTCAACAAAAAACAGAATATGAACGACCACTCTTTGCAAAAAACCGGCGACCGGGTGAATTGCATAGTCACCCATTAACATTTATAGAAAAAAGAAAATCATGCTCAAGGAACCACTGTCACTCATTGTATTCATCCATAAAGACCTCGAGGACTACAGCAAAGACGAATTGTACGATAGACATTTTTCCTGGTTCGCGGAGGAAATGGAAAACATCTCCGGTCGCAAAATGTTGATTGTATTGGTCCGTCCTTCTGATGCCGAAGAGTTCAGCAATCATCCGTATCAGAACGTGGATGCATCAATATCGCTGAAAACCTGGAAGTTAAAAATTGACAACTATCGAAACTCTCGAACACCCGAAAGGCGAGACCCACGTTTTAACAAGTTTCTGTTGTTGACGCGCCATCCTATAAACGTAAAGGTATTAGGCATCGCCAGGCGCCCAGGCTACGTGGGTATCGCGGCCACAAAAGAAGCCAGTACTCCCGCTCATGAAGTCGGCCATATGTTCAATGCAGTACATGAAGACGGTGAAGTCTTGTACAACGGCTGGTGGAGCGAAACAGTTATGAGAGAAACAGATGAATTCTCTGGACTTCGCCACGATGCCAACCGTTTTAGCGATAAAAACCGGGAAAACATACGCGCTTACCTGGACTCGGAAAATAATTCTCGGTTCGTGCGATACGTATGATCAATATCCCATCAGGATGAAGGGCTGGACGCTCCGCCTTCAAGCTTGCGCCACAACAACCGCACATTGGCCTTGCGCACCAGCGCGCAGCGGTACAGGCGAATTTCCAGCGGCACATGCCATTGCGGGCCGCCGCAGACAACCAGTTCGCCACGAGCCAGTTCGGCACGTACGCTCAATTGCGGAACCCAGGCGATGCCCAAGCCTTCGAGGGCCATGCTTTTAAGGCTGTCGGCCATGGCGGTTTCGTAGATTGTGGTGAAGCGCAGCTGACGCTGGCGCAGCAAGCCATTCACCGAACGGCCGAGAAATGCCCCGGCGCTATAGGCCAGCAGCGGCACGCTGGCCTCGCCTTCGAGATCGAACAACGGTTTGCCATTGGCATCCGCCGCACATACCGGAAGCATCTCGGTCTGGCCCAGGTGCAGCGACGGGAAAATTTCCGGGTCCATCTGCATCGCCGCGTCCGGGTCGTAGAACGCCAGCATCAGATCGCAGCCACCTTCACGCAGCGCGTGCACCGCGTCGCCGACGTTGGTCGCCACCAGCCGCGTGGCAATGTTCAGGCCTTCGTTGCGCAGTTGCGCAATCCAGCGCGGGAAGAACCCCAGTGCCAGCGAGTGCGCCGCCGCCACCTGGATCACTTCACCCTGCCCGCCTTCCAGGTGATGCAAATGGCGCAGCACCTCGCCGAGCTGTTCAACCACAGTGCGAGCGGTCACCAGAAACAGTTGCCCCGCCGCCGTCAACTCGACCGGCGTGCGCGAGCGATTGACCAGCGTCAGGCCCAGCGCGGCTTCCAGGCTGCGGATCCGCCGACTGAACGCCGGCTGGGTCACGAAGCGCCGTTCGGCCGCCTGCGAGAAGCTGCGGGTGGCGGCCAGGGCACTGAAGTCCTCGAGCCATTTGCTTTCCAGATTCATCACGTCCTCCCGGACACGCACCAAAACAGGTCACACGTCTGCCGCGCACGCGGCGTCACACGGGCATTATGCCGAATGTGCATAGGGCAGTGTTTAACAGCATTGGCCCAAAAATTCCCACAAGCCTAGCATTCGCAGCGTTCCGGCACAGACCGGGTCCATATCGAGATGATTTCTATCATGTCCTCCGCTGCATCATTCCGCACAGAAAACGACCTGCTTGGCTCCCTGGAAGTCCCTGCTCAAGCGTATTACGGCATCCAGACCCTGCGAGCGGTGAACAACTTCCGCCTCTCGGGCGTTCCGATTTCGCACTACCCGAAGCTGGTTGTCGGTCTGGCGATGGTCAAACAGGCCGCCGCTGACGCCAACCGTGAGCTGGGCCACCTGAGCGAAGCCAAGCACGCTGCCATCAGCGAAGCCTGTGCCCGTCTGATCCGCGGTGATTTCCACGAAGAATTCGTGGTCGACATGATTCAAGGTGGCGCCGGTACCTCCACCAACATGAATGCCAACGAAGTGATCGCCAACATCGCGCTGGAAGCGATGGGTCACCAGAAAGGCGAGTACCAGTACCTGCACCCGAACGACGACGTGAACATGGCGCAGTCGACCAACGACGCCTACCCGACCGCGATCCGCCTGGGTCTGCTGCTGGGTCACGATGCGTTGCTGGCCAGCCTCGACAGCCTGATTCAGGCGTTCGCGGCCAAGGGTGAAGAATTCAACCACGTCCTGAAGATGGGCCGTACCCAGCTGCAAGACGCCGTGCCGATGACCCTGGGTCAAGAGTTCCGCGCATTCGCCACCACCATGGGCGAAGACCTGGCCCGTCTGAAGACACTGGCCCCGGAAGTGCTGACCGAAGTGAACCTGGGCGGCACCGCGATCGGTACCGGTATCAACGCCGACCCGCGCTACCAGGCCCTGGCCGTACAGCGTCTGGCCCTGATCAGCGGTCAACCGCTGGTTCCAGCCGCCGACCTGATCGAAGCCACCTCCGACATGGGCGCCTTCGTGCTGTTCTCCGGCATGCTCAAGCGCACCGCAGTCAAGCTGTCGAAGATCTGCAACGACCTGCGTCTGCTGTCCAGCGGCCCGCGCACCGGCATCAACGAAATCAACCTGCCGGCGCGTCAGCCAGGCAGCTCGATCATGCCAGGCAAGGTCAACCCGGTAATCCCGGAAGCCGTGAACCAGGTTGCGTTCCAGGTCATCGGTAACGATCTGGCGCTGACCATGGCGGCCGAAGGCGGCCAGCTGCAACTGAACGTGATGGAGCCGCTGATCGCCTTCAAGATCCTCGACTCGATCCGTCTGCTGCAACGCGCCATGGACATGCTGCGCGAGCACTGCATCGTCGGCATCACCGCCAACGAAGCGCGCTGCCGCGAACTGGTCGAACACTCGATCGGTCTGGTCACCGCACTAAACCCGTACATCGGCTACAAAAACGCCACCCGCATCGCCCGTATCGCTCTTGAAAGCGGCCGTGGCGTGCTGGAACTGGTGCGCGAAGAAGGTCTGCTCGACGACGCCATGCTCGCCGACATCCTGCGCCCGGAAAACATGATTGCTCCGCGTCTGGTGCCTCTGAAGGCCTGATCCGACGCGTTACTTGTAGCACCGCTCACCAGGTCGAGGGACTAGACACCTCTCACCTTTTGAGGGCTTGGGGATCATTCCCCAAGCCCTTTTTTTTAACTATTTGAAAGGACAATCGTCTTCTGTGGGAGCCATCCCGCAAAAGCCCCGACGCCGGTAACGTCGGGTGTTTCAAAGCTTCGTTTCGTCGCTTGCACCACAACCGTGCAGACGGGCGCCGCACTGATCGGTATAGTGCCGCCCCTCTTCGCGTGAGCGGTCGTCGGTAACGAGGCCATAACCCATGCGAAACCCGAACTAATAACAAACCCGCGATATGGATCCGGGACGAAACCCTCGCCTCGCCCGTTGTGCCGCGCGCACACCGGTGTAACGCGATGTTTCCGACCATCCAGCATTTGCTTACACAATAAACAGCGAGGAAAAATCCATGCTCGAAGTCATCAACGACTTCCTCTCAGGGAAAGTACTGATCGTGCTCATTGTCGGGCTCGGTAGCTACTTCACGATTCGCTCGCGTTTCGTTCAATTGCGCCACTTCTTCCACATGTTCGCGGTGTTCCGCGACAGCCTCAAAGGCAGCGCCGGTCAACTCAGCTCGTTCCAGGCCCTGATGCTCAGCCTTGCCGGCCGCGTCGGTGCAGGCAACATCGCCGGTGTCGGTATCGCCGTGACCCTGGGTGGTCCGGGTGCAGTGTTCTGGATGTGGGTGACCGCACTGGTCGGCATGTCCAGCAGCTTCTTCGAATGTACTTTGGCCCAGGTCTACAAACGTGCCGATGGTGATGGTCTGTACCGTGGTGGTCCGGCCTACTACATCCAGCACGGCCTGAAGCTCAAGGGCATGGCGGTGGTGTTCTCGATCCTGCTGCTGGTCACCTACGGCTTCGCCTTCATCGGCCTGCAGTCCTACACCGTGACCCACTCGCTGCAAAACGCCTTTGCCTTTGACCCGCAACACACCGGCATCGTCCTGGCTGTGCTGCTGGCCATCACCTTCATCGGCGGCATCAAGCGCATCGCCTCGGTGTCCGACCTGCTGGTACCGGTCAAGACCCTGGCCTATATCGCCGTGACCCTGTACGTGATCGGCACCCAGATCGAACACGTACCGGCCATGCTGGTCACCATCTTCAAGAGCGCCTTCGGTCTCGACCCGGCCTTCGGTGGCCTGCTCGGCAGCGCCATCGTCATGGGCGTGAAGCGTGGCGTGTTCGCCAACGAAGCGGGCCTGGGCAGTGCGCCGAACGTCGCCGCCGTGGCGGCCGTGAAACACCCGGGCGCTCAGGGCGTGGTTCAGGCGTTCAGCGTGTTTCTCGACACCTTCGTGATCTGCACCTGCACCGCGCTGCTGATCCTGCTGTCGGGCTTCTACACCCCGGGCTTCGAAGGTGACGGCATCGTCCTGACCCAGAACTCGCTGGCCGCCGTGGTCGGTGACTGGGGCCGCATGTTCGTCAGCGTCGCGCTGTCGCTGTTCGTCTTCACTTGCATCCTCTACAACTACTACCTGGGCGAAAACAGCCTGCAGTTCCTCACCCGCAACCGCGTTGCGCTAATGACGTTCCGCGGTCTGGTGCTGGCGCTGGTGGTCTGGGGTTCGATGCAGGACCTGTCGACCGTGTTCGCCTTCGCCGACATCACCATGACCTGCCTGGCCTTCGTCAACCTGGTGGCCCTGGCCCTGCTGTTCAAGGTCGGCATGCGTGTCATGCGCGACTACGACGAACAGCGTCGCGCCGGCGTCGACCAGCCAGTGTTCGACTCCAGCAAATTCGCCGACCTGGACCTGGACCTCAAAGCCTGGCCAACCAGCCCGTCGGCTGCTGCCAAGGCTGACACTCAGGCGCAAGGCATCCCTGCAGCGCAACGCTGATCGGGAAAAAACCGGGCGCAGGTCCTGCGCCCGGCGTGACACAAGCGGCGGTCAGCGTCATGCTCGACCGCCTGCTGTCTTCGTTCAGGAGAACTCCCCATGAATTCCTCGACTTACCCTGCCGCCCAGCACGTCATGGTGCTGTACACCGGTGGCACCATCGGCATGCAGGCCAGCGCCAACGGTCTGGCCCCGGCCTCCGGTTTCGAAGCGCGGATGCGCGACTACCTGCACAGCCAGCCTGAACTGGTCGTACCGCAGTGGCGCTTTCGCGAGATGTCGCCGCTGATCGACAGCGCCAACATGACCCCGGCCTACTGGCAGCAACTGCGCGAAGCCGTTGTCGATGCCGTCGATGTGCAAGGCTGCGACAGCGTGCTGATCCTGCACGGCACCGACACCCTGGCCTACAGCGCCGCCGCCATGAGCTTCCAGCTGCTCGGCCTGCACGCCCGCGTGTGCTTCACCGGCTCGATGCTGCCGGCCGGCGTCACCGACAGCGACGCCTGGGAAAACCTCAGCGGCGCATTGGTCGCCCTCGGCCACGGCCTGGCGCCGGGTGTGCATCTGTATTTCCACGGCGAGCTGCTGGCGCCGACCCGTTGCGCGAAAGTGCGCAGCTTCGGCCGTCACCCGTTCAAACGCCTGGAGCGCCAGGGCGGCGGCGTGAAAGCCACTTCGCTGCCGGCAGCGCTGAACTACAACCAACCGAAGCAACTGGCCAGGGTTGCCGTGCTGCCGCTGTTCCCGGGCATCGGCGCCGAGATCATCGACGGCCTGCTCGACAGCGGCATTCAGGGTCTGGTGCTGGAATGCTACGGCAGCGGCACCGGGCCGAGCGACAACCCGGAATTCCTCGCCAGTCTCGGCCGGGCGCGGGACAGCGGCGTGGTCGTGGTTGCAGTCACGCAGTGCCATGAAGGCGGTGTGGAACTGGATATCTACGAAGCGGGCAGCCGCTTGCGTGGCGTTGGTGTGTTGTCCGGTGGCGGCATGACTCGTGAGGCGGCGTTTGGCAAGTTGAATGCGTTGCTCGGGGCAGGCCTTGAGACGGCGGAAGTACGGCGTCTGGTCGAACTCGACCTGTGCGGCGAGCTCAGCTGATCGCAACCGGCCGTGGGAGCTTCGCCGCTCCCCCGGCCCGGCATGCAACTTGCTGCCGTTTCCAGCATCCCAAGGCTGGAAGATCCCATGCTCCACTCCCACCTCACCACGCTCAATGCGGTCTCGCTGATCCTCAACACGTTCAAGTCCGAAGGTCTGTCCAGCGAAGCACTGCTGGCCGGCAGCGGCATCAGCGCGGCGGATCTGAGCCGGGCCGACACCCGCATCACCACCAATCAGGAGATGCAGGTCTGCGCCAACGCAGTCGCGCTCAAGCACGACATCGGCCTGGAACTGGGCCGGCGCATGCATGTTTCCTGCTACGGCATCCTCGGTTACGCGCTGCTGACCTGTGCCACCTTCGGTGACGCTTTGCGCCTGGCGATCCGTTATCCGGCGCTGCTGGGAACACTTTTCGAGCTGAGCCTGGAAGACGACGGCGAGCGTGTCTGGTTCGTTGCCGCCGATTACCGCGAGAGTCCGTCGATGGCAGTGTTCAATGCCGAGTTCTGTCTGGTATCGCTGAAAGTCATCTGCGACGACCTGCTCGGTCATCCGCTTGCTCTGCTGGCCGCCCGCTTCGAACACGCCGCGCCGGATTACCGCGACAGCTACGCCGAACACTTCAAGGCGCCCCTGCACTTCGGCGCCAAGGACAACGCCTTCGCATTCGACCGGCGCTGGCTCGACCAGCCGCTGCCGCTGGCCGACATCATTACCCACCAGGCCATGGCCGAACGCTGCCGCAAACAGAACACCGAGTTCACCGGCCGCCAGGCGTGGCTGGGGCGCATCCGTCAGTTGCTGACTGCGCAACTCAACGCCGCACCGGGGCTGGAAGGTCTGGCGCAGCAGATGAACTGCTCGCCGCGCACCCTCCGCCGACATCTGAAGGACATGGGTTGCAGCTATCAGGAACTGCTCGACGAACTGCGCTTCGAGCGGGCCAAGCAGATGCTTTGCGAAGATCAGTTGCCGATCTACCGCATCGCCGAAACCCTCGGTTTCAGCGAGACCGCGAGCTTCCGCCATGCCTTCGTACGCTGGAGCGGCGTGGCGCCGAGTCAGTTCCGTCCACACGGTTAAACCGTCGAGGGGCGATATCAGGTCAGTATTTTTGGCCACATCGATCCCCTTTTGGCCTCTCTGGCCGTTCTCCGATTCGCCCTGCGCCGCAACACTGGAGCCAACCGAATCAGCCCCTGCGGAGAACAACAAATGCTGACGATCTACTCTGACGATCACCACCTGCACCATGGCCGCTGCGAATTGATCGACGGGCAACTCAAGCCTTGCTTCGAGATGCCGTCGCGCGCCGACCACGTGCTGCAACGAGTAAAAAATCAAAACCTCGGCCCAGTCGAAGAACCGAAGGATTTCGGCCTCGGGCCGATCGAGCGTATTCACAGCCGCGACTACCTCGACTTTTTCAAAGGCGCCTGGGCACGCTGGACCGAATTCAACACCGACGGCGACTTGCTGCCTTACACCTGGCCCGCGCGCACCCTTCGTCAGGTCAAACCCACCAGCCTGCACGGCCAGCTTGGCTATTACAGCTTCGACGGCGGCGCGCCGATCACTGCCGGCACCTGGCAAGCGGCGTACAGCGCAGCGCAAGTGGCGTTGACAGCCCAAGCGGAAATCCAGCGCGGCGCCCGTGGCGCCTTCGCCCTGTGCCGTCCGCCGGGACACCACGCTGCCGGCGATTTGATGGGCGGTTATTGCTACCTCAACAACGCCGCCATCGCCGCTCAGGCATTTCTCGATCAGGGCCACAAGAAGGTCGCGATCCTCGACGTCGACTACCACCACGGCAACGGCACCCAATCGATTTTCTACGAGCGCAGCGACGTGCTGTTCACTTCGATCCACGGCCACCCGGAAGCGGAATTTCCGTTCTTTCTCGGCTACGAAGACGAGCGCGGCGAAGGGGCCGGCGAAGGCTTCAACTTCAACTATCCGCTGCCGGCCGGTTCCGGCTGGGATGTCTGGAGCGCGGCGCTGGATCAGGCCTGCGCGGAGATCGAAAACTATGGCGCCGACATCATCGTCGTGTCGCTGGGCGTCGACACCTTCAAGGACGATCCGATCTCGCAGTTCAAGCTCGACAGCCCGGACTACCTGGCCATGGGCAAACGCATCGCCGCCCTCGGCAAACCGACCCTGTTCGTCATGGAAGGTGGCTACGCGGTGGAAGAAATCGGCATCAACGCGGTGAACGTGCTGGAAGGTTTCGAGTCATGAAAAGTCTCAAGCACTTCATCGCACCCGCGCTGTGCGCAGCGCTGCTGAGCGGCGCCGCCCACGCCGAAGAACGCACCCTGCGCGTCTACAACTGGTTCGACTACATCACTCCCAAGGCACTGGAAGATTTCAAGGCGCAGAACAGCCAGACCAAACTGGTCTACGACATCTTCGACACCAACGAAGCGCTGGAAGCCAAGCTGCTGACCGGCAACTCCGGCTACGACGTGGTGGTGCCGTCCAACGTGTTCCTCGCCAAGCAGATCGAGGCCGGGGTGTTCCAGCCGCTGGATCGCAGCCAGTTGCCGAACTGGAACCACCTCGACCCGAAACTGATGAAGCTGATCGAGGCCAACGACCCGGGCAACAAGTTCGCCGTGCCGTACATGTACGGCACCATCCTGATCGGCTTCAACCCGGCCAAGGTCAAGGCAGCGCTGGGGGACAACGCGCCGGTGGACAGCTGGGACCTGATCTTCAAGGAAGAGAACATCAGCAAGCTCAAGCAGTGCGGCGTCGCCCTGCTCGACTCGCCGTCGGAGATCCTGCCGCTGGCCCTGCAACACCTGGGTCTGGATCCCAACAGCAAGAACCCGGCGGACTACGCCAAGGCCGAAGCCTTGCTGATGAAGATTCGTCCGTACGTGACCTACTTCCATTCGTCCAAATACATGGCCGATATCGCCAACGGTGACATCTGCGTCGCGGTTGGCTATTCGGGCAGCTTCTCGCAAGCCGCCAACCGCGCCAAAGAGGCGAAGAACGGCGTGGTGGTCGACATGCGCCTGCCGAAGGAAGGTGCGCCGATCTGGTTCGACATGCTCGCCATTCCGAAAGGCGCAAAGAACCCGCAGGATGCCTACACCTTCATCAACTACCTGCTGCAACCGCAGGTGATCGCCCCGGTCAGCGATTTTGTCGGTTACCCGAACCCGAACAAGGACGCCACCGCGCAGGTCGATCCGGCGATACGCAACAACCCGAATCTGTACCCGACGGATGCGGCGATGAATACGCTCTACACCCTGCAACCGCTGCCGCGCGACGCGGAGCGGGCACGCACCCGGGCATGGACCAAGATCAAGTCCGGCACCTGAAGCCAGCCCCCGGAAAAGACCCGCCTTCGCGGGTCTTTTTTTGCGGTATCCATGTACCGCACCGTGTCGCCGACAAGCCTTTAACGTGTCCCGATCCCGGCGTTGCAGGAGAGCGCCGCTACCGACAAACAAGGACACGGACATGCCTGAAACGCCTCGCCCCAACGTCACCGATCTGCAAACCCGGCTGCTGTCCGGACCGTCACTCAGGGACGCCGCATCGCATGCCTTGCGCCCGGCGCTGAAGGCTCTGTACCCGGATCTCAACATCGACCCGCAACTGGCTATCGTCGTGACTCCCACCTGGAGCATCGAGGAAAATCACGTCATCGCCGGGCCTGAACAGTTCGAATCACTGACCGACGTCCTGGTGCGTCTGGGCGTCCATGGCTCCACGGTGACCTGGCTGGATGGCGAGCACTTTCTGACGCGCCATCCGGGAAGCGAACCGATCATTCATCTACCGGTAAAGATCGAAGCAGTGGGCCGCCTGATCAACGAACTCGCAACACTTCTGTTCGTGGCGTATCAGGAACAGCAACTCGCCTACTGGAACACTGCCACCCGAGCGGATGAGCCACGCTGGTATCAGCTGTCGGATGCACTGCGGGAGCAATGGAACGTCATCGACTCACAAGGTTGGGGCGCCGAACGACTGGCCATGGCCAGAACCGTGTACCGGTTTCCCGACAAGCGACAGCGTCTGCACAACGACCCTTACAAGACGCGAGCGTGCCTGATCGATGTCGATCGGGAACACAGCACTGGAGACCGGCACCTGAATGTGCTGCCGATTGCGGTACTGGCGGGAACTTCGGGCCAGCGCACAATCATCACCACTCACTCCATCACCCGTGGGTTTCGCGATTTCGATTCATTCGATGACCTCGGTGAGGCGCTGGCAGACCTGCTGGCCCGGGCCACTCCCACAGTTCATCTGAAATGGCGACTGTTCGAACCCGAAGGCAACTTCTTCGATCATCAGGCTTGCACGTTGCTGGCAACGGACGCGGATGTCATCGGCTCATTCGGCCTGTCACAGCGTGCAAGCGATATTCCGTCCCTACCCATCGGCGAGAGCCTGGCAGCGAACATGCGGGCAGCGTCTGATTTCGAACAGCTGCGGCCGTTGCTGCCAGATTGGCTGGACAGCGCCTCCACCGCCGACCAGACCTGCTTCAGCCGACATCTGCTGGATCTGGCAATCCTGCAAAACCGCACCCGCGGAAAATCCTTTCAACACGAGATTCCCACACTCCACGCCTACACCGTGACGCAACTGACCGCGCAGATTCGCAAGGATCACCCGGCGGCACCCGACATCAAGGTCGAGAACATCGAGATCACCATCACCAGCCTCGTCGTGTGGGGTACTTTCGTGGTGCCGGGACAGACAGAAACCCTGACACTGACGCTCATCGAACTGGCGTTGCAGAACCTGGCCGGTTTGCCGATGGGCATCAAAACCGTTCGCCATGTGGACGGCTCGCCGACTCCGGCCTGGATGACCCCGCAGTATCTGGAAACCCTGGTGACCACGGTGGACATCGGCAATGTCTACCCCGCCATGCTCAAGCGCCGGTTGATCGAAGATCCGGTCGAGGCACCTGCCCTGCGCAAGCTGTACACCGATCAGTTACCGATCGAGCTGGCGCTGCTGGCCCTGCAATGCAAGATCCGTGGCGAGAGAGGCCTGGATGAGCAAGGTTATCGCTATGTCGTCGCAGCCCTCGCCACCGCCCCCGGTGACCGGCTGGTGAACGGGCAAAGGATCGTGGTCCGCCCGTTGGCGTTTCGGGCCCATCGCACAAACGGCAGCACCGATACCGTGGCCAACATGTTCATCATCGGTCCGCAGGAAGCCGAAAAGGGACCGTGCCTGCTCTATCGACCGCTGCTCGACCCGCCGCTGATCCAGTATCCGGGCCAGACCAATCTGTTGTATGCGATCCAGCACTCCCGGACGCTCCGGCAATCGGTACTGGCGTGGCTGCCCGACGACGTGCGGTTCAATTATTCCCAGTACGTGTTTCCCGGCTCGCTGATGTCGGTATGGACCCTCCCGCAAATGCTGGTCGACCCGACTGTCGCACTGGACATGACCGGGCCGGTCGCACTGGCACAGGACAACGCCATCGAAGCGGAGGTAGCGACAGCGCTATTCAATGCCAATGCTCAGGCCATGATCGCCCAGGCCGATCGTCAGTCCGTTTCCAACGCCGAAGCCCGCTGGGCAACGCTCAAGCACGGTGGCTGGATGCTGTTCAACGCAGCCTTGCCATTCCTGGGTCGCAGCATTGGCACTGCCGCATGGATCTGGCAGATCCTGGATGACCTGCAAGCCCTGATCGATACGCAAAACGAAACACCGGGCACCATCGAGTGGTCGGCCCTGACCGATGTGTTGCTCACGCTGGGCATGATCCTCGCCCACCGGGCGGCCTCCAATCGACAGACACAACATCGAACGGTCATCGCGCCAGAGGAAAAGCCCGTACCGCTCAAGCCCGAGGTCACGCGTCTTGCGGACATTGGCGGAGCGGTTTTTCCATCCGCACATGAAACGTCACTGATCACTGTGGGCGCCCTGAGCAGGTCGAAGCCGTCACTCGGCATGCTCCTCGACACCCTGAAGATCGAAAAGCCGGCAGAGCTCACCGGGCCCGAGAACGCGGGACCGCATCAACACCTCTACAGCCATGGAGCGAAGTGGTACGCGCCTGTGGGCGAGCGCTGGTTCGAGGTGTCCATCAACGACGATGATCTGATGCAGATCATCGATTCGCGCCAACAGCACATTCGAACGGGACCGTTGCTGACCCACAACGCACAGGGCCAGTGGTTCATCGACCTGCGATTGCGTCTGCGGGGAGGCGGACTGGGCAGTCGACGGAAAAAAATGCAGCAGGAGAACAAGCAGCGACTGAACCAGAAGAAAGTCGCGCTGGCCGCCTTCGAAGCCACTCTGGCGGACAAAAAGCAAGAATTGATCAACTTACGCAAGGCGATGCTGGACGCCACACCGCAAACAGCTTCAGCGGCACGCCAGAACTTTCTGGACAACCTGGATACCCAGATCCGGGCATACGGCGCCCATGCCCAGGATCTCAAGGCCCTGAATGCGCTGGAACCGGTTCCCAACTACCGCTCCGCGATGGTTCAGCGGCTGTCGTTTCAGTTGTTTCTGATGCAGTCCTGGCTCGACGAGCACACCCGGGATTTTCGTGACGGCTTGCACACCACGCTGACGCTGCTGGACGAAGAGCAGACCGTGCGTGGCCCTGAGCGCTCTGCATCCTTTACCCGCATGACCGACGTGACTCAGGGCATGATCGAAAAGATCGAGCTCGCCAACTCGCGTTTTCAGGAGCTCAGTCTGCTGGGCAAGGAGGCCTGCGAGGTCACTCGTGTCTACAAGGCCAAACTTCCTACCTACTCGCTCAGTGACCTCAAACTGTTGCAGATCACGCTGGCGGAACACCTGTGCCTGAAAGAAGAGTCCACTCCGAATCTGGATGCACAGATAGCACTCGATCGATTGATCGACGACGCCAGTCTCAACATTCGCAGCACTCTGGACCTGGGCAGCGATGAAAGTCTGCTTAATCTCGGAGACCGGATCGAAGCCATGGACATGGTGGCGCAACAGTTTTCCGCCCTCGACCAGCGCTTTATCGATCTGGCTGCCGAGTATCCCGAACACATCATTGCCGATCGCCTGGAACATATACGCACCCGGGTTGCAGAATTCGGGCAGGACACGCTGAACCATCTCACCCGCCTTCTGCAGGAACGGCGTCTCGTCGAGCCGACCCCCGGTCCATCCCGGCCCGCAACGACGCCCACGAAAAAGATCATCAAGACCCGCTTCAAAGGCACGATTGTCGGTGAGCCACGCAAAGGCGCCGACGGCCGGGACACGGGGCTGGTAGACGTCAAGGCACCCCTGACCGGCAAGGTCATCGCCACTTTCCATGAAAAAACGCCGGGTGTGTGGCTGCACAGAGTCACGGCTCGCCCCACGCCCGAAAGGCCTGTGCCCAAACTGGCGGAAAGTATTGCCAGAGGCCAGGCGCTACTTGACGGGCTCGCGGATTTCGACCGGCGCATGCAGGCTCAGGTCAGTCGTGCACCCAGAATTCCTGCCGAAATCCAGGACCTCTACCAACAGCATGCCGGACGTTTGCGGGAAGTCATCAAACACATCGATCAGTCGCTGCTCGCCAGCAACCGCACCGAAGAACGCAACGATGCGGCCGTCACCCTGCGCAATGCTCTCGAGAGCGCAGCCAGCACGCTTCACGAGACAGGCCGCAATACCCGCATCCGGATGATCAAGGAACAACCTCCCACGGCCGCACGGGTGGAGTGGCTCAAAAGCGAGGGCGAAGTGGACATCGCCAAGGTCACCACCCGGCGTCGACTCAAAGGGCCAGGAAAAGACTATCTGGACGAGTACGAGGTGCTCGATCGCGGAACCCGCGAGGTACTTTGGTACGCCCATTTCCACTACGCCAGTCCGGCGGACCCCGTCGGATCGTTCACCGCCGCGCATCTGAAAACCGTTGCACAAAGGCGACTGGGAGGCGCCATCGAGCGTGACAGTGCAAGTCAGGAACTGATCGCCATTTATCGCAGCGAGATCAGTAACGCGCTGGCTTCGTCGATGTTCTTCAACTGATGTCGACGCGTCGCGATTAACCGAGCCAGACCCGGCGCAATCGGGTCAAGGCCGACTCGATTGCCGGCTCCGGTACTGCGGCAAATCCCAGCACCAGACCGGCGCGCTGATCGATCGGCACGGTCGAATCCGGCAGCCAGTATTCGCTCAGGCCCTGGACTTCCACTTCCACGCTGGCAGCCTGCTCGATCAGTTGCCGCTGTCGGGCCGCGCTGTCGACCGCGACCGTGAGGTGCAATCCGGCCGATACGGCCGGCAGCTCACCCACCCCCTCCAATCCCTGGGGCCAACCGTTGATAAGGGCATTACGCCGGCTCAAGGCTGCCCGACGCATCCGCCGGATGTGCCGCTGAAAGTGACCGGCCGCCATGAACTCGGCCATCACTGACTGGGTACTCACTTCGGAATGCCGGACATCCACCGCACGTCGCTGCGCAAAGACCTCCACCAACCCGGGTGGCAAGACCAGATAACCCAGGCGCAACGCCGGGAACGCGACTTTGCCGAAAGTACCGACATACAGCACACGACCCTGTCGATCGAGTGCAGCCAACGGGGCCAGCGGCGCACCGGTGTAGCGATACTCGCCATCGTAGTCATCCTCGACGATCCAGCCACCGGTGCGCTCGGCCCAGGCCAGCAGTTCCAGGCGTCGCGCCAGGCTCATCACGACCCCGGTCGGGTACTGATGAGACGGCGTGACATAAGCCACCCGGCAATCTTCGGCGGCCGCCAGTGCAGCGCAGTCGATACCCTCCTCGTCCACTGCTATGCCATGCAATCGACCACCGGCCAGCGCGAACGCATGACCTGCTGCGCGATAGCCGGGATTCTCGATGCCCACCCCGGCGCCAGGCTCCACCAGCAACTGTGCACAAAGGCTGATTCCCTGCTGTGCTCCACTGGTGATCACAATTTGCTCAGCCGAGCACTGCATGCCGCGCGAACTGCGCAAATACGCGGCGATCAAGCCGCGCAGGCGCGCATCGCCCGCCGGGTCGCCGTAACACAGTTGCTGCAAGTCGGGCTTGCGCCAGAACGCCGCATTCAGCTTGGCCCAGACGTCGAACGGAAACAGGTCGAACGCCGGAACCCCCACCCTGAAAGCCCGTAGCGGACCACTCGGCGGCGTCGGCAAATGGTTCTGTTCAAGCCGCTGCATTGCACCGCTGTGGATAACTTTGCTGGATAAATCAACAGTGGAATCGGCGGATTTTGTGGATAAATCTGTGGGTAAGCCTGTTGAAAAGCCTGTGGATACTTTTGTGGATAGTTTTTTCGTCGATCTCGTCGATTGTGGCAACTGCGCCACATAAGTGCCGTCCCCGACCCGCCCTTCGATGAAGCCTTCGGCATACAGCTGATCGTAGGCACGCACTACGCTGTTGCGGGAAATCGCCAGCGCTGCCGCCAGATCACGACTGGCCGGCAGCCGCGTGCCGCTGGCCAGGCGCCCGTCGAGCACTCGCAGGCGCAAAGCCTGATAGAGCTGGCGGCTCAGGCCTTTGCGGCGATCGAGTTCGATACCGGCAGGGTTGAACGGCAACGACAGCGTGGTCGGATCGGGCATGGCAATGGACCTATGAAATTGGTCATCAATGGCTCTTACAACAGACCAATAGCCTGCCTAGGATGCAGGCATTCGCCAAGGAAAATCTCTCCATGTACACGCCCCGCGCCTTTGCCATCGACGACTTGTCCCAACTGCACGAACTGATCCTTGCCACCCGCCTCGCCATTCTGGTGACCCACGGCGAGCAAGGCTTGCAGGCCAGTCATGTGCCGGTGCTGCTGCATCGCGAACAGGGTCCGAACGGCACGCTGTACGGGCATCTGGCCAAAGCCAATCCGCAGTGGAAAGACCTGCGCGACGGTGCCGAGGCCATGCTGATTTTCCCGGGGCCCGACGCCTACGTCAGCCCGGGCTTTTACCCGAGCAAGGCCGAGCACGGCAAAGTCGTGCCGACCTGGAACTACGTCGCCGTGCACGCCTACGGTCACGCCGAAACCTTCAGCGATGGCGGTCGGCTGCTGGACATCGTCAGCACCCTCACCGATCGCCATGAAGCGGGCCGCGCCCAGCCCTGGTCCGTCGACGATGCCCCGGCCGATTACATCGACGGCATGCTCAAGGCCATCGTCGGGTTCGCCATTCCGATCGACCGCCTCGAAGGCAAGCGCAAGCTCAGCCAGAACCGCAGCCCCGAAGATATCGCCGGCGTACGCGAAGGGCTGGCCGCCAGCCCCGACATCAACGATCAAACCCTCGCTCACTTGATGCGTTAAGGAAATCACCATGAGTCAGATCGACATCCGCCCGGTCAGCGCCGCCGATCACGCGGCCTGGCTGCCGCTGTGGCAGGCCTACCTGCGCTTCTACAACACTGAATTGCCGGACGCCGTCAGCCAGAGCACCTGGCAGCGTTTTCTCGACCCGAACGAACCGACCCACGCCGCCCTCGCCTGGGCCGACGGCAAAGCGGTGGGCATGGTGCATTTCATCTACCATCGTTCGAACTGGAGCATCGAAAACTCCTGCTACCTGCAAGACCTGCTGGTGGAGCCGCAAACCCGTGGCACCGGCGTCGGCCGCCTGCTGATCGAACACGTTTACGCCACGGCCAAGGCCGACGGTTGCTGCAAGGTGCACTGGCTGACCCACGAAACCAACGCCACGGCGATCCAGCTCTACGAGCGCATCGCCGAACGCCCGGGTTTCATCCAGTTTCGCAAAGCCATTTAAGGAGCCAAGCGCATGACGATTTCTCTCGCCGACTGGAAAGGCGTGCCGCCACCCTCCACCACGCTGATCGAAGGCCGCTTCATCCGCCTTGAAAAACTCGACCCGTCGCGCCATGGCGACGACCTGTTCAACGCCCTGCAGGGCCCCGGCGCCGATCCGAAACTCTGGGATTACTTGCCCTACGGCCCGTTTCCGGAGCGCAGCGCCTTCAATGACTGGCTGAACAATTACGCCGCCCACAGCGATCCATATTTCTTCAGCGTCATCGACCGCGCCAGCGGCCAGGTGCAAGGCATCCTCAGCCTGATGTCGATCGTCCCGGCCCAGGGCCGCATCGAAATCGGCCACGTCACCTTCGGCGCGCCGATGCAGCGCTCGCCGAAAAGCACCGAAGCGGTCTACCTGCTGGCCAGGGAATCCTTCGCCCTCGGCTACCGTCGCCTCGAATGGAAATGCAACAACGGCAACGCCCGCTCCAAATACGCGGCCGAACGCTTGGGCTTCAGCTTCGAAGGCGTGTTCCGCCAGCACATGGTTGTAAAAGGCCAGAACCGCGATACCGCGTGGTACTCGATTCTGGACTCGGAATGGCCGGCGATTGCGGCGGGGTTCGAGCGCTGGTTGAGCGATGAGAATCAGACGGCTGAGGGGCAGGTGAAGGGATTGGTTGAGTGCCGCACCTGAAACTTGCTCGACACTAAGCGGGTTGCGGGTTCAGCTGTTGTTTCGCCGAACCCGTACCACGCCCATTTTCAGCCCGAACGGGCGGAACACGGCATTCAGCGATTTCAGTGTCTGATTACCCTCGCCGTGTTCGATGTGCACCAGCGTGCGTACCGAAATCTTGCACATCTTCGCGAACTGGGTCTGATGCAGCCCGGTCACCTCCACGCGTAAACGGCGAACGGCTTCACCGATTTCTACGGCTCCTTCAGCCAGCGCTTCTTGAATACTTTCGATGAGCACGGTGCGCTCGGCGACGGTCATGCTCATTTCAGATCCCACTCTTTCAATCGTTGCTCCAGGTTTTTCAGGTGAACGCCTGGATGATTCATTGTGCGGTCAGGCAAACCGCTGGCGCTCAAAATGTCCGGCAACTCGGCCAGGCACTGCGCATCCTCACGCAATCGCTCGAAAGACTCCGGCGCGTCGGACAACCCTGCCAATGGGTCATCCGGATCGGAAATGTCCGCCAAAGCGCGGCAAACACCCCGCCAATCGACATCACCCGCCCTCTCCAGTTCTTTTGGCCATTTGGTCGTGCGAGTTACACCTTCGTCATCCATGACCATGGGGGCCAGGTCATAAATCGGCGCCAGACGATACGAATCCACATCGCGAATGATTGCAGTGTTGCGACCGTGGTTATCCGAGTTGCCAAGAATTTTGTTGATCAGGTCACGGCGTAAATAGTCCGCCACCAGCGCCGGAATCTCATCCGCTTGCCCCGCTTCGCGCCAGAGATTGGCAAGCATGCGAATGACATCCATATGGTTCATCGCGCTTCCCGGTGTCGTCACTTCGGCCAGCGAGTAAATCGACTCCACGGCAAAACGCTCTACCCCACGGCTCGTCACCTGACGATCAAAACGCTGCATCCACAAACTGGGTTTGTTCGCTTCCTCTAACGCCAGACCTTCTGCCGCGACGGTTTCGATACCCAGTGCCTGAAGCGCCTGGTAGTAGTGGAATTCGCTGCGCAAGATGTCTTGATCGGTTTGACCTCCCTTATTCCGGGCGAACTTCACAAACCAGTGCTGATGGACGTTTTCATCATCCAGCACAGCATCGGGGTACAGAAGACCGGCACGATCCTCCGCCAGGAGGATCTTGGGAGCCTCACCTCCGGCCCCGGTCGCACCGCCGATCGCAGCCCCCATTTCATAGGCGTATTCAAGAAACCGGTGGTCACGGCTGACGACATCCTGGCGTTGAAACCCAATGGGTTTGCGCTCGTCGACAGCCTCGGCTGATTCTTTTATCCGCATGTTGCCGATCGGAGCCGGAGTGCAGCGTCCGAGCAGATAAAGATCGGCACTGATGTCTGCAGGTTTCTCCTGCCCCAGACGTGCGAGAAGAAACCTTTTAGCGGCGCCTGCCGGCGCAATGTCATGCACGAATGCGGGCGTGATGGATCGCCGGCCTTCCCAATCCAGGGGATACAGGGCACTCACGGCCTTGGAAAAAGGAGAGCCGATGGCCTCAATGTTCTCGACCAGATAGGCCGACTCGTAGCCAAAACTGCAGCGGCTTTCGAAGCCTTTTTCGGGCGAGTCGAAACTCAACACCATCGCGTCGTGCCATTTGCCGTCGTTGAATATCTGCAATGTCAGGTTGTGCATGCGGCTCTCACCTGCAATTAAATGCATCTCTGCGATCATCTAGTGGACCATATGTGCAATATAGTGCATTTCAGAAGATCAAGATGATCCTTTATCTGCAATAAAGTGCAGATATGGCAACAAAACTTCGAGATAGATGCAAAATAATGCAGATGCAGCCGAGTTCGTCCCAGACATCATTCTGTAAAAACCCTCCGCTATACAGAACGCCCTCGCTAATAACTAAAAGGACGTTCCCCCCATGCCGCTCCCGCCTCAGCGCCTGTCGCTTGCCACCGCCCTGTTGATCGCCACGGGCGCCGCCCACGGCAAGACCGTGCAGATCGACACCGCCACCACCGCGTCGCAGACATTGGGCGGCAACGACACCCTGACGATTTCGGCGCCGGGCAGCATCACCAACAGCGGCAAGGCTGTGAGCCTGAAGGACAAGACCAGCGGGATCGGCGTGATCATCGACAACGCCGGCAAGATCATTTCTACCGGTGGCCGGGCCATCGACAGCAGCGGCGACCTGACCCAGGCACGCAACTACGCCATCTATAACCGCAGCGGCGGGCAGATTCTCGGCTCCAACGACGCGATTCGCATCGACAGCAACTTCGTCAGCGGCAGCCTGTTGATCGACAACAGCGGCACCATTCGCTCGACCACCGGCCAAGGCCTGGATCTGGATGCGCAGCGCAGCGACGGGGTGAAAACCACCATCATCAACCGTGCGGGCGGGCTGATTCGTGGCGACGCCAGCGACGGCATGAAAACCGGCGCCAATGCGACCATCAGCAACTACGGCGAGATTTCCACTGGCGACTCGCACAACGCCGACCAGAAGTTCGACGGCATCGATATCGACACCGCGACCGGCGTCAGCGTGACCAACTACGGCGTGATTTCCGGTGGCCGTCATGGCATCACCACCGACCTGGGGGCGACGCTGGTCAACTACGGGCAAATCACCGGGCGCAACGGCTCCGGTTTCGGTTCCGATGGCGACGGCACGGTGATCAACCACGGCACCATCACTGGTGCGTATTCCGGGTTGCAACCTAATGGCGACGGTGACGGCGTGGACATCGACAAGATCGCTCACATCGAAAACTACGGCACCATTCAGGGTGTCGGCGCGGGCGGCGTGGACAAGGGCGGTTTTGCCAACGGCAGTGAAGGCATCGCCCTGGGTGGCGGTTACATCCTCAACGCCAAAGGCGCGCTGATCAGCGGCGCCAACAGCGCGATTCTGGTGGACGACGGTAGCGGCGGTTCGGGACTGGCAGCCACCACGCTGGAGAACTACGGCACCATTCAAGGGCTCGACGGTTTTGCCGTGAAGTTCGTCGGTGAATTCGCCGACAACGTGATCAACGGCGGCACCATCAGCGGCAGCAACGGCCTGGCGCTGGATCTGGGCGGCGGCAACGACAGCCTGACCCTGCGCAGCGGCAGCCGGTTTATCGGCATGGTCGATGGCGGCACCGGTTATGACCACGTGGTGATGGACGACGCGGCGGGCGGCAGCTTCGGTAACAGCCGCAATTTCGAATGGCTGGAGGTCAAGCAAGGCGCCTGGACGCTCACCGGCAGCGGCGATTTCAGCGACGGCGGTGCGGTACGCAATGGCGCGACCCTGATCAACCAGGGCGGTATCGCCGGCAACCTGACCGTGGACGCCGGTGGTGTGTATGCCGGCGGTGGTTCGGTGGGCAACCTCAACGTGAATGGTACGTTGCGCACCGACACTCGACTCGGCACGGCTACCATCGTGCACGACTTGAACATGGGCAGCGCATCCACCCTCGCCTACGGCGTCAACGCCGATGGCAGCAGCGCACCGGTCCAGGTCGGTGGCACGGCCAACCTCAACGGCGCAACGCTGGCGGTCAATCCCGGTAGCGGCACGTATCCGTGGCAGAGCCAATACACGGTGTTGCAGGCTGCGCGGGTCAACGGCACGTTCGGCGCGGTCACCAGTGACTACGCGTTCCTCACCCCGACCCTCGCCTACACGCCGACTCAGGTCGATCTGACCTACACCCGCAATGACGTGGCGTTCAATGAATTCGCCGTCACCGGCAACGGCAGCAACGCCGCCAACAGCCTGGCCTCGATGGGCAAGAACAACGCGCTGTACAACGCCCTGCTCAACACGACTCAAAGCAGCGCAGGCGCGGCCATCGAACAACTGGCCGGCGCCAGCAACGCCAACCTGACCAGCGCCACCCTCGGTGCCAGCAGCCAGGTCGGCAGCAGCATGCTATCGGCGATGCAGCAGATGGGCGGCAGCCCGGGATTGATGGTCGGCCTCGATCAGCGCGACACACCGGTCCTCGCCGCCAACGGCGTACCCTCCGAAGCGCGAAACCTGAATGACCCGAATGCTCGCGGACGACTCTGGCTGCAAGCCATCGGCGGCTACGGCAAGCTCGATGGCGAACACGGCAACAGCAGTCTGGAACAGCGCACCAAGGGCAGCGTGCTCGGTGCCGATTGGGCACTGAATCCACAATGGCGTCTGGGCGTACTTGGCGGTTATTCCAAGACCGATCTGGACGCCACCGGCGTCGATGGCAATGTCGAGAGCTGGCATGCCGGAGTCTACGCCCAGCATCAAAACGGCCCGATCGCCCTGCGCCTGGGCGCGGCTTACAGCGGTCATCAAGGCGAGAGCAAACGCACGGTCGCGTTCAACGGTTTCAGTGACCGTCCCAAAGGCGATTACGACGCCAACAGCCAGCAAGCCTTCGCCGAACTCGGCTACGCCATGGGCAGCGGCCGTTTAAGCGCCGAACCTTACGCCAGCCTCGGCTACCAGCGTTATCACCGCGACCGCTACCAGGAAAAGGGCGGCGCGGCGGCGTTGCAGGTCGATAGCCAGACCCAGGACAACTTCAGCAGCACCGTCGGCCTGCGCCTGGCACACCTGAACTCGCTGGAAAACGGCATGAGCCTGACCCCGCGCATGGCGGCAGGCTGGAAACACACATACGGCGATGTCAGCAGCTCGACCCGTCAGGCATTCGTCGTCGGCGGTACAGCGTTCAGTGTCGATGGCAGCTCGCTGGATCGTGACAGCCTGGTGCTGGAAGCGGGGCTGGATCTGGGCGTTTCGGCTCGGCACACCCTGGGACTTGGTTACAGTGGCGAGATTGGCAGCAACAGTCGAAATCATGGGTTGATCGGGCAGTGGCAGATGAGCTTTTGATCGTTGAACAGCCAGCAAGATCCTGATTGGTTGTAGGAAAAGGAGCCGGTGCAGTCGAGTAAATACACCGGTTCGTCATCCCTTGGTGATTTTCAACAAAACGATCCGACACCCCCTGCATAGGTCCCGGAAGTAGCCGACATCCCTGTTGTCTGAGCGTCAATAAAGTTTGGTCTCCTGTCAAAAGAGGCCCGACTTGATGCCCGTTCAACATCGATATAAACCACAACACTTGGCGTTGGCCATTGCCATGGCGTTTGGTGGCGCAGCGCTTGCGAACGCTCAACAATCGCCTGAAGACCCTGTGTCTTCACCAGGCATGAACGTTCCCGAACTGTCCGAGGCCAGCCCCTATGAAGACGCTCTTGAAAGGCTTCAGGGCTTTTTCAACGATCCAGCTACTGTTCCCATCGCATTCAATTCACCGGAAAGTGCTTTCCTGGGAACAACCGTCAACGATCTGATCGTTCTCAAAGACGGAGCCAGCTTCACGGGTCGACTGGACGGCGGCGAAGGCGTGAACGTTCTGGTAGTGGACGCTTCTGCCGAAAACACGCTGAAAGACACCCGCAATTTCAACGGGCTGCATCTCCTCCGGGGCGACCTGACGCTGAACAGCAAGGGAGACTTCAAGGAAGGTGTGCTGATAGACCGTAACGGATCGCTGACCAACCTGGGCATCATCGACGGCAGCGCAGTAACCGTCGGCAAGCTTTTCAACAAGGGAAGCATCAAAGGCGATGTGCATGTCGAGAAGGGTGGTAGTTATGCGGGCAAGGGCACAACGGGAAATTTGCACGTTGACGGCCTGCTCACGGTCAATGCACTGCACGGCAGTCCACGAGTGAAGGGCAATTTGAATCTGTCCCCAAATGCCGAACTGGCTTATGAAGTCGCCCCGGGAACCGGTGGTCAAACCATCAAGGTCGACGGAATAGCCAATCTCGACGGCGCTACCCTGAAAATAGTAGCGGCGCCGGGAGAGTATCCGGAGACCAGTCAGTACAAAGTTATCGAAGCCAACAAGATTGAAGGAAAATTCGGGGCGATCCTGAATGATCTGGCCTTCATGACCGCCACGCCTCAATACAACAGGAAGTCCGTCAATCTGACTTACGCCCGCAATGAGACACCGCTGGCAAGCATGGCCACGACAGACAATGGTCGTTCGGTTGCCGACAGTATTGAGGAGCCCCCGCCTTCATCCCGCCTCCCATCCGCAACGCCAGCACCTTTGACGGCCTCGCCCCCGTCGCCGGCGTCCGATACCTCACCCGCCTCAGAAGAAACAGCAGTTGCGCGCGGCGCAGGTCCTGCGCCAGTCACTCAGCCTCAAACACCCGCAAACGCAGCTGTCGCTGCATTGCTGGCAAGCAATAAAACCATCGCGCCAGTCGCCATCGAACAACTCGCCGCCGGTAGTAACGCAAACCTCGCCAAAGCCACGTTGAGCAGTATTGCGCCCGTGAGCGCAAGTATGCTGTCGGCCATGAACCAACTGGACAACCGCACCGCTTCCGGTAAATCACCTCGTCAGACATCTGGCACTACGGATTCCGGTCGTGTCTGGGTCAAGGCCCTCGGTCACGGCGGCGAGGTCGATCGGGAGTACGACAGCGCGCTCAAGCACGCTACTCAAGGTTTGGTCATGGGTGCTGACTGGCGGCTGGATGATATGTGGCATATCGGCCTGCTGGGCGGCAAATCCCAGACGAAACTCGATGCCCGCCAGTACGACGGAGATCTCGACAGCTGGCATCTGGGCGTCTATGCGGTACGTCAGGACGGACCGTTGGCCCTGCGCCTCGGTGCTACCTATGCCAGCCATGACGGCAGCAGCAAACGACGAGTATCTTTCAATGGATACCGCGACCGTCTCCAAGGCAACTACAACGCCAATACTCAGCAGGCATTTGCCGAACTGGGCTTCAATTTCGGCCGATACAATGTGACGTTCGAACCGTTTGCCAGCCTCGGCTATCAGCGGTATCAACGTGACAGCTATGCCGAAAAAGGTGGGGACGCGGCGCTGAAAATCTTCGGGCAAACCCGCGATAACCTGAGCAGCACCTTCGGTCTGCGCACGGCAAAAATCGCTCGGCTGGACAACGGCATGAGTTTGACGCCGCGATTCAGCGCCGGCTGGAAACACACCTTCGGCGAACTCGACAGCGACACGCACCAGCAACTGGTCAAGGGTGGCAAGCGTTTCGAAGTAATCGGTGCCACGCTGGATCGCAACAGCCTGGGCGTCGATGCCGGCCTCGACCTCGGACTGTCGACCAACCACACGTTGGGAGTGAACATCACGACAGAATTCGGCACTGAAAGCCGCAATCACGGTGTAACGGGCCAGTGGCGAATGGCGTTCTGATGTCCTGAACGCCGTTCCTGCGGGGCTGCGTTCATCTGAAACCTGCGAGCAAAAAAAGGGGAGCACATGCTCCCCCGAGGTTTAAAGCGTTGTATCGAGGCCGTTATCTCAGCCTTCGATTTCGATCAGGATTTCGCCCGGGTTCACCCGGTCGCCCTTGGCAACGTGGATGGCGGTGACCTTGCCGGCAACGGCAGCCTGGACTTCGGTTTCCATCTTCATCGCTTCGGTGATCAGCACAGCCTGGCCAGCCTTGACGGTGTCGCCCTCCTTGACCAGCACATCGACGATGTTGCCCGGCATGGTGGTGCTGACGTGGCCCGGAGCCGAAGCCTGCTTGCGCTTGCTGCTGCCTCCGCCGACGAATTCGTTGAGTGGCTCGAAGACCACTTCTTCCGGCATGCCGTCGATGGACAGGTAGAAGTGACGCTTGCCTTCGGCCTTGACGCCGACACCAGTGATGTCCACGCGGTAGGTTTCGCCGTGGACGTCGATGACGAACTCGGTCGGTACGCCTTCGCCGCCGGCCGAAGCCACCTTGCCTGCTTCCGGAATCGGCAGCAGCACTTCCGGGGTGAGGGTGCCGGCGGCACGCTCTTCGAGGAACTTGCGACCGATGTCCGGGAACATGGCGAAGGTCAGCACGTCTTCTTCGGACTTGGCCAAGGCGCCGATGTCGGCACGCAGCTTGGTCATTTCCGGCTTGAGCAGGTCTGCCGGGCGGACGTCGATGACTTCTTCGCTACCGATGGCCTGGCGACGCAGCTTCTCGTTCACGGTGCCCGGCGCCTTGCCGTAGCCGCCCTGCAGGTAGAGCTTCACCTCGTTGGTGATGGTCTTGTAACGCTCACCGGCCAGCACGTTGAAGAACGCCTGGGTGCCGACAATCTGCGAAGTCGGAGTCACCAGCGGCGGGAAGCCGAGGTCTTCACGTACGCGCGGGATCTCCGCCAGCACTTCGTTCATGCGGTTCAGAGCGCCCTGCTCTTTCAACTGGTTGGCCAGGTTGGAAATCATCCCGCCCGGTACCTGGTTGACTTGAACGCGGGTGTCGACAGCAGTGAATTCGCTTTCGAACTGGTGGTACTTCTTGCGTACGGCGTAGAAGTACAGACCGATTTCCTGCAGCAGCTCCAGGTTCAGACCGGTATCGAACTCGCTGCCCTTGAGGGCGGCGACCATCGACTCCGTGCCCGGATGGCTGGTGCCCCAGGCGAAGCTGGAGATGGCGGTGTCGATATGGTCGGCACCGTTTTCGATGGCCTTCAACTGGCACATCGCGGCCAGGCCGGCGGTGTCGTGGGAGTGGATGAACACTGGCAGCGATTGCTCGGCTTTCAATGCTTTGACCAGTTCGCCCGTCGCATACGGAGTCAACAGGCCGGCCATGTCCTTGATCGCCACCGAGTCGCAACCCATGGCTTCCATCTGCTTGGCCTGGGCCACGAACGCATCAATGGTATGCACCGGGCTGGTGGTGTAGGCGATGGTGCCCTGGGCGTGCTTGCCGGCAGCCTTCACCGCTTCGATGGCCACACGAAGGTTACGCACGTCGTTCATCGCGTCGAAGATGCGGAATACGTCGATGCCGTTGACCGCAGCCTTGGCGACGAACGCCTTGACCACGTCATCGCTGTAATGGCGGTAACCCAGCAGGTTCTGCCCGCGCAGGAGCATTTGCAGGCGGGTGTTGGGCAGCGCGGCGCGCAGTTGGCGCAGACGTTCCCACGGGTCTTCTTTCAGGAAGCGTACGCAGGCGTCGAACGTCGCGCCGCCCCAGACTTCCAGCGACCAGTAGCCGACCTTGTCCAGTTTGTCGCATATCGGCAGCATGTCTTCGGTGCGCATGCGGGTGGCGAGCAGCGATTGGTGGGCGTCGCGCAGGATGGTGTCGGTTACGAAAATCTTTTTAGTCATTGTTCTATTCCTCACAGGCCTGCGTGGGCGGCGATGGCGGCGGCGATGGCCAGGGCCAGCTCTTCGGGTTTGCGCTTGATCGAGTAGTTGGTCAGCTCAGGATGGCTTTCAACGAAGCTGGTGTTGAACTGACCGCTACGGAATTCCGGGTTGCGCAGGATTTCCTGGTAATACGCGGCGGTGGTCTTCACACCTTGCAGACGCATGTCGTCGAGGGCGCGCAGACCACGGTCCATCGCCTCTTCCCAGGTCAGTGCCCACACAACCAGTTTCAGGCACATCGAGTCGTAGAACGGCGGAATGGTGTAGCCGGTGTAGATCGCCGTGTCAGTGCGTACGCCCGGGCCGCCGGGGGCGTAGTAACGGGTGATCTTGCCGAAGCTCGGCAGGAAATTGTTTTTCGGATCTTCGGCGTTGATCCGGAATTGCAGGGCAAAACCGCGATGCTGGATGTCTTCCTGTTTCACCGACAGCGGCAGGCCGGAGGCGATGCGGATCTGTTCGCGGACGATGTCGATCCCGGTGATTTCTTCGGTGATGGTGTGTTCCACCTGCACCCGGGTGTTCATCTCCATGAAGTACACCTCGCCCTCGGCGAGCAGGAACTCCACGGTGCCGGCGTTCTCGTAGCCCACAGCCTTGGCCGCGCGCACCGACAGGTCGCCGATGTAGGCACGCTGTTCCGGGGTCAGTTGCGGACTCGGGGCGATTTCGATCAGCTTCTGGTTGCGGCGCTGGATCGAGCAGTCACGCTCGAACAGGTGCACCACATTGCCGAAGCTGTCGCCGAGGATCTGCGCTTCGATGTGCTTCGGATTGACGATGCATTTTTCCAGGAACACTTCCGCCGAACCGAAGGCCTTGGTGGCTTCGGAAATGACCCGGGGGAAATTCTGTTCGAGTTCTTCGCGGCTGTTGCAGCGACGGATACCGCGACCGCCACCACCAGAGGTGGCCTTGAGCATCACCGGGTAACCGATGCGGTCGCCCTCGCTCAACGCTTCTTCAATACCCGAGACGTTGCCTTCGGTGCCCGGCGTGACCGGCACACCGGCCTTGATCATGCTGCGGCGCGCCTCGGTCTTGTCGCCCATGCGGCGGATGACTTCCGCCGACGGGCCGATGAATTTGATCCCGCGTTCGGCGCAGATCTCTGCCAGCTCGGCGTTTTCCGAAAGGAAACCGTAGCCGGGGTGTAGTGCATCGCAACCGGTTTCCACCGCCAGGTTCACCAGCTTGCGCGGGTTGAGGTAACCGGCCAGCGGCTCGGCACCAATGCTGTGGGCCTCGTCCGCACGCTTCACATGCAAGGCATGGCGGTCGGCGTCGGAAAAAATCGCAACCGAGCGAATGCCCATCTCGGCGCAGGCACGCACGATTCGTACGGCAATCTCACCACGGTTGGCGATCAGGATCTTTGTTATCACTTGGAGGTTCCCTTGAGCCGGTGGTACCCACGACCTGCTAGACCCAGGTCGACGCGTGACCAAATGTTTCAATCTGGTCGCGGCTTCACACTAGCGCTCACAAGGGATTAACAAAAATGAATAAAAATTGGGTCAGGCATAAGTAAAGACTTATAGTCATTGCACCAGCCAGCGCCCAGAGTCGTTAGAAAATGCGTAAGTCCTTGATGCGTATGACATTGCGTCAATTGCAGATCTTCAACGAAGTGTGTGATTTACGTTCCTACAGCCGCGCAGCCGAGGAAATGTCTCTCACACAACCGGCCGTCAGCCTACAGATTCGTCAGCTTGAAGAGCTGATCGGGCAGCCGTTGTTCGATTACGTCGGCAAAAAACTCTACATGACCGAGGCCGCCGAAGCACTCCAGCGCGCCAGTCGGGACATCTTCGGCCGGCTGGAAAACCTCGACATGCAGCTGTCGGACATGCAGGGCTCGCTACAGGGCCAGTTGAAACTGGCAGTGGAGTCCAGCGCCAAATACTTCGTGCCGCACTTGTTTGCAGCGTTCAAGCGCCAGCATCCGGAGGTGAACCTGCAATTGACGGTGGTCAACCGCGGCCAGGTGATTCGCCGGCTCTCGGACAACCGCGACGACCTGGTGATCATGTCGATGGTCCCGCAGGACATGGGCCTGGAGTTCCTCCCCTTCCTCAACAACCCGATCGTGGCAACCGCTCGACCGGACCATCCGCTGGCACACATGGGACCGCTGCGCCTGCAGGATCTTGAGCCCTACACCCTGCTGATTCGCGAACCCGGTTCGGGAACGCGGCTGGCCTGCGAGGAATATTTCAAGGAGAAACGCGTGCACTTCACTCAGACTCAAGAAGTGGCGTCGGCTGAAGCTCAGCGCGAGTGCGTTCTGGCGGGTCTGGGCGTGGCACTGTTGACGCGCCACGCCCTGAACCTGGAGCTGGCGACCGGCGGACTGGTGGAGCTGCCGGTCGAAGAATTGCCGCTGTTTCGCAGCTGGTGCCTGGTGCAGGCCAAGGCCAAACGCCTGTCACCGGTGGCGCACGCCTTCCTGGCGTTTATCCGCAGCGAACGGGTGCAGATCAGCGCGCTGGTTGAGCGCTTCGACGGGAAGCTGCGGGAGCTGCCTGCCAGTAGTTGAGTTCGATGTCCTCGGGAAAATCGCTGATTTCGGTCTGAAGCTGACGAAGTTCGAAGCGATCTTCGATGGCGCGGCGGAATTCCATGCGGCGCTGGTCTTCCTGCTGACGACGGGTTTTCGCGGCGCTGTTGCGTTCTTCGTAAGGCTGAGCCATTTCGAGTCTCCCAAGGCGAGTACGGGAGTTTCACGATAGGCGCGAGGGATGACGGTTTGGCTTCGCCGGGGTTACAGGCAGATGAAGATTGCCTTCACCCCATGACTTTCAGTCATCCAGCGCTTTCACCGATTTTGGCGACAGCCGCAAGCTGCGCAGACTGCGCTTGACGCTCTTGAGGTGGTTGACCAGGCTCGGCCCGCGCGCCATGGCCACGCCCATGGCCAGCACGTCGATCACCACCAGGTGGGCAATGCGCGAGGTCAGCGGCGTGTAGATTTCGGTGTCTTCGTGCACGTCGATCGCCAGGTTGACGGTCGACAGCTCGGCCAAAGGCGTCTGGCTCGGGCACAAGGTGATCAGCGACGCACCGCTCTCGCGCACCAGGTTGGCGGTGATCAGCAGGTCCTTGGAGCGACCGGACTGGGAAATGCAGATCGCCACGTCGGTCGGCTTCAGGGTCACCGCCGACATCGCCTGCATGTGCGGGTCGGAATAGGCCGCCGCCGTCAGCAGCAAGCGGAAGAACTTGTGCTGTGCATCCGCCGCCACCGCGCCCGACGCGCCAAAACCGTAGAATTCGACGCGTTGGGCCTGGGACATCAACGTCACCGCACGCTGCAACTCCAATGGATCGAGCTTCTCGCGAACCTCCATCAGGGTGTGCAGGGTGGTGTCAAAAATCTTCAGGCTGTAGTCAGCGACGGAATCGTCTTCATGGATCGCGAACTGACCGAAACTGGCGCCGGCCGCGAGGCTTTGTGCGAGCTTGAGTTTCAGATCCTGAAAACCGGAACAGCCGATGGCCCGGCAGAAGCGCACGATGGTCGGCTCGCTGATGCCGACGCTGTGGGCCAGGTCAGCCATGGAACTGTGCATCACTGCCGCAGGGTCAAGCAGCACGTGGTCGGCGACCTTGAGCTCCGACTTGCGTAACAGGTGACGTGACTGGGCGATGTGTTGCAGCAGATTCAAGGGGCTGGACTCTTGTTATGGAAAGATGTGCTTTGGCCAGATGCCGGGGATGTAGCAAGCTTGTAGTTATACTACATGAATCGGCTTTTTGCCTGCTCAATGCGTAACTGGATCGCCCCGAATCAGGCGACATGCACTGCATGTAGCCCTTTACCGGGGATTTTCCTGCTGACGCAGCAACCCGGCCAGACCGGCAGCCTCCACCGGACGGCTGATCAGATACCCCTGCACCTCGTCGCAACCCTCGGCCTTCAGGAACTCGAGCTGCTCCGGCCGTTCGACGCCCTCGGCCACTACTTTCAGCGACAACCCATGAGCCATCGCAATGATCGCCCGGGTGATCGCCGCGTCCTCACTGCCCTCGCCCAACCCGCGAATAAACGCCTGATCGATCTTCACGTAATCCACCGGAATCCGTTTCAGATAACTCAGCGACGAATACCCGGTGCCGAAATCGTCGATCGCCAGTTTCACCCCCAAGTCCCGCAGTTGCTGGAAGGTGGCGATGATGTGTTCGACGCTGTCGAGCAACTGGCTTTCGGTCAGTTCCAGTTCGAGGTAGTGCGGCGCCAGCCCGGTTTCCTCCAGCACCTGGCGCACCAGGCTGACCAGCTTGCCCTGACGCAATTGATGCACCGACAGGTTTACCGAAACCCGGATCGGCGCCAGCCCCTGCCGCTGCCATTCGCAGGCCTGCCAACAGGCCTGACGCAGGACGAATTCGCCGATCGGCCCGATCAGTCCCGTCTCCTCTGCCAGACCGATGAAGTCCCCCGGCGGCACCCGGCCCATGGTCGGGTGATCCCAGCGCACCAGCGCTTCGGCGGCATTGAGACGACCGGTCGCCAGGCACAGTTTCGGTTGATAGAAGACGTTGAGCTGCCTGTCCTCGATGGCTTTGCGCAGCTGGTTTTCCAGTTGCAGGCGTTCCAGCGTGCTGGCTTGCAGGCTGTCGGTGTAAAACTGGAAGTTGTTGCCGCCCAGGTGTTTGGCATGTTGCATCGCCATGTTCGACTGGCTGACCAGCGCGGAAATCTCCCGGGCGTTGTCCGGCAACATGCTGATGCCCATCGAGGCGCTGACCACCAGCTCATGCCCTTCCACCGTCAGCGGCAGGCGCAGTTTGGCCGACAGCCGCGTGGCAACCCGCGCCAGACTCGACAGGTTGCCGTAGGCATCGAACAGCACCGCGAATTCGTCGCCGGACAACCGGGCGATGGTGTCGGCTTCCGGCAAGGCACTCACCAGACGCCGCGACATTTTCTGCAGCAACTGGTCGGCTATCTCATGACCCAGACTGTCGTTGAGCAACTTGAAGCGATCCAGATTGATGTGCAGCAGCGCCAGACTCCGCCGCCCGCCCTGCCGTACACGCTGATGGGCTTCGTGCAGGCGTTCGCGGAACAGCGAACGGTTGGCCAGACCGGTAAGTTCGTCGTAGTGCGTCAAATAACGCATGCGCTCTTCGGATTCGCGCCTTGCCGACAGATCGGCGAAGAAGCCGACGATATGACTTACATTTCCCCGACTGTCGCGTACCGCATTCAATTGCAGCCACTGTGGATAGAGCTCGCCGTTCTTGCGGGTCTCCACCAGTTCGCCCTGCCAACTGCCGTGCTGCTCCAGCGCGTGGCGGATGGCGACGTAATGCCGCCGGGCGTCACGACTGCACGGCAATTCGACGACATTGCGCCCGAGCATGTCATCGATGTCATACCCGGTAACCCGGCTGAAGGCCTGATTGATGGCGATCAACGAATAGTTCGGGTCGAGAATCACGATGCCTTCGCTGGCGGCTTCGAATACCGTGGCCGCCAATTGCTGCTGGGCCTCCAGGCTTTTGCTGACACTGATGTCACGCCGGGTGCCGACCATGCGGATGACCCGCCCACTGTCGTCGCGCTCCACCGCACGGCCCCGATCCTCGATCCAGACCCAGTGGCCGTCGCCATGGCGCACGCGGTACTCGATCTGATAATCCTCGGTGCGCCCCTTCAGATGCTCGATCAACGCCCGTTTAAGCGGTGGGACATCTTCCGGGTGCAGCCGGGGCCGCAGATGCCTGAGCAACCCGGTGACGTATTCCGGGTCAAGGCCGAACAGTTCCTGAATCTGCGTGTGGTGAACTTCGTCGGTCTGCAGGTTCCAGTCCCACAGCCCCAGCTCACTGGCCTTCAACGCCAGGGCCAGACGCGCTTCGCTTTTGCTCAGTGCCTGGTTGGCGGCGTCCAGTTCGCGGCTGCGCTGGGCCACCCGGTCCTCCAGTTCGACCTGGGCTTCGCGTAACTTCGCTTCGGCACAGCGGCGCTGTTCGATTTCCTTCGCCAGCGCCTGGTTGAGCAGTTCGCTGCGAGATTGGGCTTGTTGCAAGTGTTCGATCAGGTGCTGGTTCTGGAAGCGCCGCAGCAAACCACGGTCGATCAGCCGGTTGACCTGCCACGCCACCACGCTCAGGGAACCGAGCAGGATCAGTCCGAGCCAGCCCCAGCCCCGCGCCAGTTCGTCACCACCCCAGAACAAATAGCCGATGGCCGGCAGCAGGCACGGCAAGGTAAAGGAAAGAAACGCCGGAATGCTCACGGCGTAGGCCACGCTGGCCGACAGGGTTGCGGCGCCGATCAGACCGAACACCCAGGCTTGTTGCATGAAATTGTCGGCCGGGACCAGGGCGATGCCGGCGCCGGCCAGGGTCAGGCCGGTCATGGTCGAACCGAGCAGGAACATCCGGCCCCAGATCGGCTGGGCCTGGCGGTCGGGGATCGCCGAATCGAACGCAGCGACCTGAATCACCCGCAGTGCCACCAGCGACAGCAGCCACACCAGCCAGACGCTGACCACGAAGTAACGCTGCGGACTCCAGAGCAGACCGGCGCAGACCAGACCATTGATCAACATGAACAGGGTGGGTAACAGCGAACCCTGATAAAGAAGGCGCGTGCGCTCGACCGCCATCTGGGTGGCGTAATGCTTGCGGATCACCCGGGGTTCCACAGAGGGGCCCGACAGGTCGAAGCTGAGGGTCATAGGCAACGTTCTTGTTCTTATAAGTGTGAGCATGCGCCCGGAAACGTGGACGGAGCATACACAAGCCCAACCACTTGCCAAACTGCTCCAGATCATAATTTCGCCGAAACTTTTCCACCTCCCGTCACCCGCAAAAGCCCCGACGCCAGGCGGGCCAACGCCTGTAGCCGGTGACCGACCGGTCGTCATCGGCAGCACTTTCATCGGCTAATGCAAAGCTCGGTTTGCCCGGGCCTGCGGCGCACCCTAGAATGCCCCGATGCGCGATGATCTCTCCCTTCTGCTGAACTCCCTCAACGATGCCCAACGCCAGGCCGTAGCGGCTCCCGTTGGTCGTCAATTGGTCCTGGCCGGTGCCGGCTCAGGCAAGACCCGAGTGCTGGTGCACCGTATCGCCTGGTTGATCCAGGTCGAAAACGCCTCGCCCCACTCGATCCTGTCGGTGACCTTCACCAACAAGGCCGCTGCCGAGATGCGTCACCGCATCGAACAATTGCTGGGAATCAACCCGGCCGGCATGTGGGTTGGCACGTTCCACGGCCTGGCGCACCGCCTGCTGCGGGCGCACTGGCAGGAAGCCGGGCTGAGCCAGACTTTCCAGATTCTCGACAGCGATGACCAGCAACGCCTGGTCAAACGGGTGATCCGCGAGCTGGGGCTGGACGAACAGCGCTGGCCGGCCCGTCAGGCCCAGTGGTTCATCAACGGGCAGAAAGACGAAGGCCTGCGTCCGCAGCACATTCAGGCCAGCGGCGATCTGTACCTGGCCACCATGCGCGGCATCTATGAGGCCTACGAGGCTGCCTGCCAGCGCGCCGGCGTCATCGACTTCTCCGAACTGCTGCTGCGTGCCCTTGACCTGTGGCGCGACCATCCGGGTCTGCTGGCCCACTACCAGAAGCGTTTCCGCCACATTCTGGTGGACGAGTTCCAGGACACCAACGCCGTGCAGTACGCCTGGCTGCGTCTGCTGGGCAAGGGCGGCGACAGCCTGATGGTGGTCGGCGACGACGACCAGTCGATCTACGGCTGGCGCGGCGCGAAAATCGAGAACATTCACCAGTATTCTTCCGACTTCCCGGATTCCGAGACCATCCGTCTGGAGCAGAACTACCGCTCCACCGCCGGCATCCTGAAAGCGGCCAACGCCCTGATCGCCAACAACACCGGGCGTCTGGGCAAGGAGCTGTGGACCGACGGTGGCGACGGCGAAGCGATCAACCTGTACGCCGCGTTCAACGAACACGATGAAGCACGCTACGTTGTCGAAACCATCGAAAGCGCGCTGAAAACCGGCCTGGCTCGCAGCGATATCGCGATTCTCTACCGCTCCAACGCCCAATCTCGCGTATTGGAAGAAGCCTTGCTGCGCGAGCGCATTCCTTACCGCATCTATGGCGGCCAGCGCTTCTTCGAGCGGGCGGAAATCAAGAACGCCATGGCCTACCTGCGTTTGCTGGAAGGTCGCGGCAACGATGCGGCGCTGGAACGGGTCATCAACGTCCCGGCTCGTGGTATCGGCGAGAAGACCGTCGAAGCCATTCGTGAGCATGCGCGCCACAGCGATGTGTCGATGTGGGAAGCCATGCGCCAACTGGTGGCCAATAAAGGTCTGACCGGTCGTGCGGCCGGCGCCCTCGGCGCGTTTATCGAGCTGATCGAGAACCTCGCCGCCAAGTGCGCCGAGATGCCGTTGCACCTGATGACCCAGACCGTCATCGAGCAATCCGGGCTGATCGCCTACCACGAAGCGGAAAAAGGCGAGAAAGGCCAGGCCCGGGTGGAAAACCTTGAGGAACTGGTCAGCGCCGCGCGCAACTTCGAGAACACCGAAGAAGACGAAGACCTGACGCCGCTGGCGGCGTTCCTCGGCCACGCGTCGCTGGAAGCCGGTGACACTCAGGCTGACGAGCACGAAGACAGCATTCAGTTGATGACCCTGCACAGTGCCAAGGGCCTGGAATTCCCTTACGTGTTCCTGGTGGGCATGGAAGAAGGCCTGTTCCCACACAAGATGAGCCTGGAAGAACCGGGACGTCTTGAAGAAGAACGTCGTCTGGCTTACGTCGGCATCACCCGGGCCATGCAGAACCTGGTGATGACCTACGCTGAAACCCGACGCCTGTACGGCAGCGAAACCTACAACAAGGTGTCGCGATTCGTACGGGAAGTGCCGAAGGGTCTGATCCAGGAAGTGCGCCTGTCGAACAGCGTCAGCCGACCGTTCGGCGGCAACCAGTCGATGAGCGGCAGCAACCTGTTCAGCGGCAGCGAGATCCCGGATACCGGCCTGAGCCTCGGCCAGGCTGTGCGGCACTCGATCTTTGGCGACGGCGTGATCCTCAACTTCGAGGGCGCCGGGGCTCAGGCCCGGGTGCAGGTGAACTTCAGCGAAGGCAGCAAGTGGCTGATGCTGGGTTACGCGAAGCTGGAAGCCATTTAAGGCCGCCAGCTGTTGCTCATCGTTCCCTCGCTCTGCCGGGGAACGATCAAACATCCTGAAAGGTACGAGACATGGGCTCTGGCTTCTTTTCCTCCTGGACTTTCTGGGCCCTGCTCTCGGCCACCTTCGCCGCGCTGACGGCGATCTTCGCCAAGGTCGGCATCGAAAACGTCAACTCCGACTTCGCTACCCTGCTGCGCACCATCGTGGTGCTCGTCAGCCTGGCCTTGATTTTGTACGCCACGGGCCAATATCAGTCCCTGGGATCGATCTCTGCCAAAAGCTACCTGTTCCTGCTGTTGTCGGGGCTGGGTACCGGGGCTTCCTGGCTGTGCTACTTCCGGGCATTGAAAGTCGGACCTGCCTCGCTGGTCGCTCCGGTGGACAAGCTCAGTGTGGTGCTGGTGGCGGTGCTCGGCGTGATTCTGCTGGGCGAAAAACTCGACCTGCGCCAGTGGGGCGGCATCGGTCTGATCACCGCAGGCGTGGTGATGTTGGCGTTTCGTCGCTGATCCATTTCCCACTGAACCTACATCCTTTTCCTACAGACAAAAGTACATAGCCTTATTGCCTGGATCGAGCTGAACGTAACCTGTCAGGCAAAAGCCCGAAACACTCTCTCGCTAGCCAGTGACACTTCAGCTGTGCAACATGGCGCGCGTGTCTCCACAAACGGGAATTCCCTTTATGAAACGTTTTCTTAGCATCGCCATGGCGTTGTGCATCGGCCTGACGATGAGCCTCGACGCCAACGCCAAGCGCTTCGGTGGTGGCAAAAGCGCCGGCGCTGCGCCGACGCACCAGACCAGCCAGATGGCTCCTTCTTCCCCAGGCATGGGCGGCGCGGCTGCGACCGCTGGTGCTGCCGGTGCCGCGGGCGCTGCTGCCAAGGCTGGCGGCGCTTCGAAGTGGCTCGGCCCTCTGGCCGGCATCGCTGCCGGTGGCCTGCTCGCCTCCATGTTCATGGGCGGCGGCTTCCAGGGCATGCAGATCTTCGACATCCTGATCATGGCCGTGATCGCGTTCGTGATCTTCCGCTTCATCGCCGCTCGTCGTCGCAAGCAGCAGGAGCAGTTCGCTCCGGCCGGTGCGCCGATGCAGCGTGAAGTGTTCGAGCAGAAACCTGCCGCCATGGGTTCGATCTTCGGTGGTTCGGCCGCTCCGGCTGCCGCCCGTCCGGTGATCAACGCACCGGCCTGGTTCAACGAGCAGCGCTTCCTCGAAGCCGCCCGCAGCCACTTCCAGGCGCTGCAGCAGCACTGGGACGCCAACGAAATGGACAAGATCGCCGAGTTCGTGACCCCGCAAATGCTCGACTTCCTCAAGCGTGAGCGAGCGGATCTGGGCGACGGCTTCCAGTCCACCTACATCGACAATCTTCAGGTGCAACTGGATGGCGTGGATGACCGTGCGGACAAGACCATCGCGACCCTGACCTTCACCGGCGTGTCGAAAACCTCGCGTTTCGACCAGGGCGAAGTGTTCAGCGAAAGCTGGAACATGGAACGTCCACAGGGCGATAACCAGCCTTGGCTGGTAGCCGGTATCCGCCAGAACGGCTGATCACCTCCGACGTTTTACCCGCAGCAATAAAAACCCCGGCCTCGGCCGGGGTTTTCTATTTCGCGGTTGCATCTATAGCGAGCTACTGTATAAACCGGCCCATATAAACCGCGCCATTCAAGCAAGAGGATCCCGGACGTGGAAGAAATCATCGAACAACTGCGCGAAGCCAACGAACCCGTGCCGGTTCCCCTGGAGTTGCCCGACGAAGACCAGTTGGTGGAGGTCGAAGAAGAACTCTTCATCAACATCCCGTTCGTCTTCAAAGAATTTCTGCTGACCGTCAGCGACGTGGTTTACGGCAGCCTGGAGCCGGTGACCGTCACCGACCCGCAGTCCCACACCTATCTGCCGGACGTAGCGGCCAATGCCTGGGACGCCGGTGTGCCGCGCGACCTGATCCCGATCTGCCAGGACGGCGACAACTACTACTGCGTCGAAGAAGACGGCACCGTGGTGCTGTGGTCCGGCGAAGAAGAGCTGATCACCGAAGAGTCCTGGGAGTCGGTCTGGCACTGGGCACGGGACGTCTGGCTGGAGAGCTGATCCGCCAGCGCCCCACCGGGTCAATGCCCCGACGACTCCTTGTGATTGTCGAGGGTCTCAAGCAAGGCTACCTGCATCCGCGTGTGTACCCGGATGAACCAGCGCCAGAGCAGCGCCGCCACGGCGGCCGCGACCACGGCGACCAGCACCAGCAACTTGTTGGTCGGCAGGATACTGGCCGACAAGGCTGCCAGCAGCAGGAAAATCACCAGCAGCGAGAGGATCGGGATCACTTCGGCGATCACCCGGCGCACTCGCTGTGTGTGACGCCCCGCCATCTCCGGCTTCACGCCCATCTCCGCCAGCAGCATCGACAGCGCCTTGAGCTTGCGATAGGCCGCGATCAGGAACGGCAGCGACAACAGCAACGCCCCACCCCAGATCAACGCCTTCTGCCAGCTCGGATCGCTGATCCAGTCCTGCAGCCACGTCGAGAGTCGCCCGGCAAAGAACGCGCCGGCAAAGAAGATCGCAATCACCAGCGCCAGATTGACCCCGACCTGCAGCAGAATCCGCCGGATCATCGACGCCAGCATCGCGCCCTCGCCCTGCGGCTGAATGCTGCGCAGCCATTCGCCATACATCCCGAACACCCGACCCAGGCGCTGCGGCATGGCGGCGGACAGCTTGATCGACAGCGGATCGGCGGCGCGGATCAGGTATGGCGTCAGCAACGTGGTGATGACCGAGACGGCCACAGCCACCGGATAGAGGAAGTTGCTGGTCACCTGCAGCGTCATGCCCAGCGCAGCGATGATGAAGGAGAACTCGCCAATCTGCGAAAGACCCATCCCGACCCGCAGTGAGGTGCGTCCGTCATTGCCGGCGATAAAGGCACCGAGGCCGCAGGACAACATCTTGCCCAGCACCACGGCGACGGTGATCACCGCAATCGGCCACGCGTATTGCAGAAGGATCATCGGATCGAGCATCAGGCCAATGGCAACGAAGAAGATCGCACTGAACAGGTCGCGAACCGGCTCGATCAGGCGCTCGATCTTCAGCAATTGCCGCGACTCGGCCATGATCGCGCCGATCAAAAATGCGCCAAGCACCATGCTGTACTCAAGCTTGACCACCAGCAGGCAGAAGCCGAAACACAGGCCCAGCACGGTGATCAGCAGCATCTCGTTGCTTTCGAACTTCGCCACATAGGCCAGCAATCGCGGTACCAGCAGAATGCCGATGACCAGCGCGACGATCATGAAGAGCGACAGCTTGCCGACCGTGGAAAACACTTCGCCGGAGCTGACCGTGCCGCTGACGGCGATGCTTGAAAGCAGCGCAATGATGCCGATGCCGAGAATGTCCTCGACGATCAGCACGCCGAAGATCAACTGGGCGAAGCGCTCGTTCTTCATCTTCAGATCGTTGAGCGCCTTGACGATGATGGTGGTCGAGGAAATCGCCAGAATCGCGCCGAGGAACAGCGAATCCATGGTGTTCCAGTCAAACCAGCGGCCGATTTCGTAGCCGATCCAGATCATCAGGATTATTTCCAGGAACGCCGCGATAAACGCCGTGGCGCCGACCTTGAACAGCTTGCGCAGGCTGAACTCCAGGCCCAGGCAGAACATCAGGAAAATCACCCCCAACTCGGCGAGGGTCTTGATGGTTTCTTCGTCGTGGATCAGGCCGAACGGCGGGGTGTGCGGGCCGATGATGAAACCGGCGACGATATAGCCGAGCACCACCGGCTGCTTGAAGCGGTGAAACAGCACGGTCACCACACCTGCGACCAACATGATCACTGCCAGATCCTGAATAAAGCTGATGGCATGCATGGCGTGGGCTCCTTGAATGACGATGCTCGCGGCAGGCGTCTGAAAACGTCTGGGCGAGCTGAGTAAAAATCCGCTTTAGGTGTAGGAATCGCCCTTGGGGTGGGCTTTTGCAGGGTAACACCGCGACTTCCGGCTGAAAGGCGGTGCAATATATGGAAACAGATCGATCAGGGCGTGACGGCGGCCAGTTGCCCGGCGTCCCGATAACGGTGGTTTTGAAAAGCGACCAGGCACCCGCAGAGGTGCTTCTTCCAGCAACCCTGCCTTGACCCGTGAGAACGTTATGGAACCCGGAAACGCCCAGCTGTCGATGACGGTACTGATGACCCCCGACATGGCCAACTTCTCTGGCAATGTCCACGGCGGCACCCTGCTCAAATACCTCGACGAAGTGGCCTACGCCTGCGCGAGCCGCTATGCCGGCCGCTACGTGGTGACTCTGTCGGTGGATCAGGTGATTTTCCGCGAGCCGATCCACGTCGGCGAACTGGTGACCTTCCTGGCATCGGTCAACTACACCGGCAACACCTCGATGGAAGTCGGCATCAAAGTGGTGACCGAGAACATCCGCGAGCGCTCGGTGCGCCATACCAACAGCTGCTTCTTCACCATGGTTGCCGTGGACGATCAGCGCAAACCGGCCGCCGTGCCTCCGCTGCAACCGCAGAACAGTGAAGACAAGCGCCGCTATATGCAGGCCCAGCAGCGCCGGCAGATTCGCCAGGAGCTGGAAAAGCGCTATCAGGAAATCAAGGGCGACGCCTGAGATTTGTAGCGATCTGACGACCGCTATCGCGAGCAGGCTCGCTCCCACAGTTGATGTTTTCTCTGTGGGAGCGAGCCTGCTCGCAATTGAAGCCGACGCGTATCAGAGGCTGATCGCCGTTGCCTCGAACTTCACTCGCGGATGCGCAATCCGGTCCTGCGCCCGCACTAGTTGCAGCTCGTAACTGGCACAGGCCTGGGTTTCCAGCAGCACCTCATGCACCGCCGCTGCGGTGAATTCAAACGCCGCCACCAGACTGTCGCCGAGCAGCACTCGCGCCAGGAACAGGCCGGACGTCAAATCGCCTACTCCGACCGGCTGCCGTGGGAACGCCAGCAGCGGACGCCGCAGATGCCAACTGCCCTCGGCAGTCACCAGCAACATCTCGAAGCCATCCGCTGGTTTCCCCGGGTAATCCAGATGCTTGACCAGCACCGCTTTCGGCCCACGCGCCAGCAGCGCCCGCGCCATCGCCAGGCAATCGAACAGCGACTGCGGCTTGCGCCCCGAGAAGCTGTCCAGTTCGAGCTGGTTCGGGCACATGAAGTCCGCCACCGCCGCCGCTTCGTCGAGCAGGAAGTCGCTGACTTCGGCCGGCACGCTGCAACCCTTCTCCGGATGCCCCATCACCGGATCGCACAGATACAGGGCTTTCGGATTGACCGCCTTGATCCGCTCGATGCCACTGAGAATTGCCCGGCCCTGGGCCGCACTGCCGAGGTAGCCGGACAGCACCGCGTCGCAATTGCCCAGCTCACCGATGGCGGCGATGCCCTCGACCAGTTCCGGGATCCGCTGCGGCGCCAGCACTTCTCCGGCCCACTGGCCGTACTGAGTGTGGTTGGAGAACTGCACGGTGTTGAGCGGCCAGACATTGACCCCGACCCGCTGCATCGGAAAAACCGCAGCGCTGTTGCCGGCATGGCCGAACACCACATGGGACTGGATGGCGAGCAGATGAGGCGTACGTTTCATTCGGGTTTTTCCGTAAAACGATTGAAATTCAAGCCGCGCAGTATGCGACGAAACACAGTCTGTACGACAGACCGGCGACGCAGTTAAGCTGACGCCAACTTTTGGAGTTACTTGTTGATGCTGACCCTGGAAAACATTTTCGTGCTGATGCTGTTCGCCGTTGCTGGCGCGTGGCTTTGGCACAACCACGGCCTGCGTGAGCGGGCGCTGGAACGGGTCAAGCAGCATTGTGTGAATGTCGGCGTCGAATTGCTTGACGGCAACGTGGCGCTAAAGAAGATCGGTCTTATCAAGGATGCCAGCGGGCGTCGACGTCTGGCCCGGGTCTACAACTTCGAGTTCACCGTGACCGGCGAAACCCGTCACAACGGCACCATCACCCAGTTCGGCCCCCATAGCGCGCAGATCGAACTGGCGCCCTACCCGGCACCGTTCGACGACACCCCGCCTGTGGTGGAAGTGGCCAGGCCGAGCGCGCAAGTCATCGAACTGAGCCAGTGGCGCCAGGAACACACCAAGTGGAAGCCTTGAGTCAGGCCGCTTGAATCCGACAGCCGGCCAATCCTGCCTGCAAATCATCGATTACTTGCAATTGGTCGAATATCAGCTCGATCCGCGAATCCTTGCGCCATTCGCTGGGCTGCCAGTCCAGCTTGGCGCTATCCAGGGCATTGGCTGATTCCCAGCCAGTCTGACTGTGGATAACCAGCTTTGCCCGGCGCCAGTTCAGGGATTCCAGCCACTGAGTGATGCGCGTCAGGTCAAACGTCTGGCTTGGGTGCCAGCGCCAGCCGATGCTCCAGCCGCCTTCCTGCGCCTGACTCAGGCAAATCGGCGAAGCCGGATCGCTCCAGATGGCCGGCATCTGCGCCAGCCCCTTGGGCGCAATCAACTTATCCACACCCGCTTGCGCTTGCGCTGTCGCACCCGGCAATTCGCTCAGGGGCAACGATGCCTGCTGCGTCCAGATCAGCCTGACGGACGGCAACTGACGGGCAATCTGCTCTCGCCGGGACTCATCGATGGTTTCTGCTTTGTTCAACACCAGCAGACCGGCATTCGGAATCGCCTCCCGCTGCGCTGGCGGTAGCGCATTACCCGCCGCCAATGCCTGGGCGTCCAGAACCAGCACGCAGGGCTGAACCGCGAGAACACCTTGCCATGGCGCTTCGCTCAGTTGTTGCAGCAACTGTGCCGGATGCCCCAATCCGGAAGGCTCGATGAACAGGCGATCCGGCCGGGCCTTGCGCAATAAACGTCCCAGCCCGATCTGAAACGGCGCACCGTTCACACAACACAAACAGCCCCCGGCCACTTCGCCCAGTGCGATACCATCAGCGTCCCGGGTCAGCAGCGCTGCGTCGAGGCCGATCTGGCCAAACTCGTTGATCAGCACCGCCCAGCGCTCACCGGCCGGTCGTTGCGCCATGAGCTGGCGAATCAGGCTGGTCTTGCCGGCGCCCAAGGGGCCTGCGATGACGTGGGTAGGAATGCTCTGCAACATGATCAAGGTTTTCTGGAGGTCAGGAATGCGGTGGATGAGATGGACGTTGCTGTTGGCGCTGGTCTCGGGCGAGGCGCTGGCCAAGGCCTGCGTGGTGCACAGCCAGGCAGAACGCCTCGACGTGAAGGTCTGCCAGCAGAACCGCAACATCCCGGAGAAACTGTTCAACGACGGCTTCTGCCAACCCACGCTGGCAGGGCAAAAAGTCGACGTGCAGTACGTCGATCAGTGCCCTGCCGGGGCGTTTGGCGTGTGCAGCAACGCACAGGTCGCCAATATGCCTTATCGCCAGGATATCCACTATTACGGCGTAGCCACCGATGCGGCGTATTTGAAGCCGTACTGCGAGAGCCAGAGCCAGGGCACCTGGCTCAAGCCTTGAGGCGTCAGCCGAGCCAGTCGAGGGTCAGCATCAGACGCCGTTCGCCCGGCGCCGGTTGTGGAGAGCGATGGATCAGCCCGAAGCCTTCGTTGCCGTGCCACTTCTCCCCTTTGAGCAGCGCCACTTCACCGCTGACCAGTTGCTGAATCCGCGATTTTTCCTGCGGCTCGGCCAGCGGTTTTCCCAGTTGCTGACGATCCATTTCCCCCTCCCTCAGCCACTCGCTACCAATGCCGGCGTAGGTGGTGATCAGTCGTACGGGCACATGATCGACGTGAAAACGCGGGCACATCGCCTTGTCCAGCACCCGCAAGCGCAGGCCGATCCGCCGTGCTCCGAGCAGGCAGGCGAAGGCGCTGACCAGCCATTTCAGGTCGGCGATAAAACCTTCGTAGCCTTCCAGATCGCGGAATCCGCTGGCCAGTCCCGTCAGGTCTGGTTCGGCGTCTTCGTCGTGTAATTCGAGGCTCAGCGCTTCGGCATAAGGCTCGTTGAGTGACAGCAACAACTTCGCAAAATCGGCGACATGCAGCGGTAGTTGCCGCTGCCAGACAGCGAGGTTTATTTCATCTTCCAGGATGCTCGCCAGCGCTTGCGGGGTCGGGCCGAGGACTTGATGACGTGTTTTGCTTTGCAGCGGTTTAAGGGCAAGCATCACGCGGCCTCGTCATGCCAGGGGCCGAACGGATCAGCCAGCAATCGCCAGCCTTCGACACCGAGCGCCATCTCGGCATCGGTGAGCAGGCAGTCGTCGAGGGCGGACTTGAGTTGTGCGAAATCGATGTTCTGGCCAATAAACACCAGCTCCTGGCGGCAGTCTCCTACGCTCACGGTCCAGTTTTCCATGATCGCAGCGGTGCTTTCCTGATCCTGTGGCCATTGATTCTTCGGCACAAAACGCCACCAGCGCCCGGCGAAACCGTGGCGCATCAAACCGCCCGCCTGGGACCAACTGCCGGCATCCGTGGGTTTGCTCGCGAGCCAGAAGAAGCCTTTCGAGCGCAGCAGTTTGCCGTTCACCCAGGGTCGATCGATGAAGTCGAAAAAACGCTGAGGGTGAAAGGGTCGGCGCGCGCGGTAAGCCGTGGACGCGATGCCGTATTCCTCGGTTTCCGGCACGTGTTCGCCACGCAACTCCTGAAGCCAGCCCGGGGCTGTCGCAGCCCTGTCGAAGTCGAAACGGTGGGTGTTGAGGATCTTCTCCAGCGGAACTTCGCCCATCACCATCGGGATAATCTCGGCGTTCGCGTTGAGCCGCTTGAGGATCGCCATCAGCTCTTCCCGTTCTCGGCTGCTGATCAGATCGATCTTGCTGATCAACAGAACGTCGGCGAACTCGATCTGTTCGATCAACAGATCGGTGATCGAGCGCTCATCTTCTTCACCAAGGATTTCGCCACGGGAAGCCAGACTTTCGGCAGCCTGGAAATCAGGCAGGAAATTCAGGCCGTCGACTACAGTGACCATGGTGTCGAGGCGAGCGATGTCCGCGAGGCTTTGGCCCTGCTCATCGCGGAAGGTGAAGGTCTCGGCAATCGGCAGTGGCTCGGAAATCCCGGTGGATTCGATGAGCAGATAATCGAATCGGCCTTCCCGGGACAGTTTGGCGACTTCTTCCAGAAGGTCTTCGCGTAACGTACAGCAGATACAGCCGTTGCTCATTTCCACGAGTTTTTCTTCTGCGCGGTTCAGGTCGACATCACGCTGAACTTCGCTGCCATCAATGTTGATTTCGCTCATATCATTGACGATCACCGCCACACGCAAATCGTCTCTGTTACGTAGTACGTAATTCAAAAGTGTACTTTTTCCGGCGCCGAGAAAGCCGGATAAAACGGTCACGGGAAGCGGGGAAGACATGGGGTAAACCTCATCAAACGGTAGCTAAACGCAAGAAACGCTCTCGGCGGCAGGCGTTCTTGGGCTTCTATGAGACAGTCAGAGAAGCAGACGCTTGAAAACAGGAGCCACGGAAAGCCCGATCTAATTTATGTTATAGTATAACAATATTAAAGATCCACTTTCTTCTTGCCGGAAACGACAAAGGGCCGGAAGCTGGAAACACTTTGCCGTCGAGTGATCTCATGAAAACTGCGCTGAAATGCTCACTCTTTGGCCTCGCCTTGCTGACCTTCGATGCATGGGCACAAGTCCCGGGGCTCGCCACCTGCACGCGCAGCGCCAACCTGCTGGCGTGCGTGGATGCCAATGGCAACGCCTATAGCGTCAACACCACCGGCAAGACGATTTACCTGCGGGGCTTCGAGAAGATCGGCCAACGTTATTGGGCGCAAACCAACAGCATTTACGGACAGCTGACGTTCTTCACGGGAATCGCCTCCGACGGCGAGGCCTGGGTCGGTTACAACCGCCGGGTGGGCTGGACAACGATCAACCGTTTCTCCAGCTCCGGCGGAAGCACCGGGAAGTTCACTTGCAGCCGACTCACGGGCTGCTAGACACGCGCTTGTTGCTGCCCCTGCTGCCAGGCGATGTAGCTGTCAGCCGGTGGATTTTTCTGGAAATAGCGCTGCAATCCTTCAAACAATCCGTCAGCAACCGCCTGCTGATGGCGTGCAGTGACCAATCGCTGACTGTCCCGTGCGTTGGAAATGAACCCGGTTTCCACCAGAATCGACGGCACATCGGGTGACTTCAGCACCGCAAATCCTGCTTGCTCCACACGCTTTTGATGCAACGTGGTGATGCCCGCCAGACTTCCCAGGACCGTGCTGCCCAGCTGCAAACTGGCGGCGATGGTGGCATTCATCGACATATCGAGGATCACCCCGGCAAGCATCGGGTCCTTGTCCTTCAGATTCAGCAAGCTGGTTGCACCGAGCAGATCCGCGCCGTTTTCCCGTTGCGCCATGAAGCGTGCAGTGGCTGAAGTCGCGCCACCTTCAGACAGGCAATACACCGAGGCGCCCGAAGCGGTCAGACGCGGCGCAGCATCTGCGTGCACCGAAATGAACATGTCGGCCTTGTGCTGGCGGGCAATATCGACTCGCTTGCGAAGCGGCACGAAGAAATCGTCATTGCGTACAAGCTTCACATCGAAGCCTTTTTCCCGTTTCAAGCGACGTGCGAGCAGCTGTGAAATCGAGAGCACAACATCCTTCTCACGCTCGCCTTTGGCACCCACTGCACCGGGATCTTTACCGCCATGACCAGGGTCGACCACGACAATAATGTCTCGTTTTGGATGATTGGTTTTCCCCGGTGTTTCACGTGGAACGCTTTGCGTTGCCACTTTTGAATCGCTTAAAAGATCCAGAACCAGGCGATGTCCTTGTCCATCCTGAGGCGCCAGCAGGAAGGTATTGAGCTGAACCGGGCGATTCAAATCCAGAACGATTCGGGTATCACCCTTCCCAAAATGTCCGGAACGGATGCTGCGAATAACAGTTTCGCCAAGCGCCAATTGACTGAAATCACCACTCAAACTGGCACCACTCAGATCGATGATCAGACGATCCGGTGCACTCAACGTAAACGTCTTGTAGCTCACTGGCCCGCTCAAATCGAAGACCAACCGAAGCTTGTCATCCGACCGCCAGAGGCGTGCATTGCGGATTTGTGTGGCGCTGACACTGAAAGGAAAAGCCAACGCAGCGCTGGCCAACATCAGGTTAAGCAAATGGCGTCTGTGCATATGAAAGCCCGTTCATGAAAAAGGCATCGTGATTTGAATTGTTATAATGTAACATCAAATTCAATCAACACGATGGTACTGAACATGAATGCGCTGACGCTGCCGGATATCGCCGCGCAAGCCGCCCGCCAAGCCTTGCCGCTTGATTGGGTGGGAATGCGTGGTATCGCTCTGCCTGTCTTTATAGAGGGCCAACGCCTGGCTGCAAAAGCCGATGCGGGTGTCAGTCTGGATGACGGCGAAGCCCGTGGGATTCATATGTCACGGCTATACCTCGCGCTGGAAATGCTGGAACAGCAAAACCTCACTCCCGCACTCTTGCAGCAGGTTTTGCAGCGTTTTCTCGACAGCCACGAAGGCCTGGCTAACTCCGCCTATTTGAATATCCATACCGATTTGCTGCTCAGAAGACCCGCACTGGTCAGCCCATTGGCAGGATGGAAAACCTATCCGGTGACCATTGCAGCCACTCTGAAAAACACAGTGTTCCACGTGGAACTCAAAATCGAAGTGGCTTATTCCTCGACCTGCCCGTGCTCTGCCGCGCTGGCGAGGCAATTGATCCAGCAGCAATTCGTCGATGATTTCGCCAACAAGCCGCTGCAACATGCCGAGGTTCTGGCCTGGCTAGGCTCGACTCAAGGGATCATCGCAACTCCCCACAGCCAGCGCAGCACCGCACAACTGCATCTTCACCTGGATGAATTCGTCGATGGTTTACCGCTGACCTCGACCATCAACGACGCCGAAGCTGCCCTCGGCACAGCCGTACAAACCGCTGTGAAACGCGCAGACGAACAAGCCTTCGCCCTCGCCAATGGCCAGAACCTGATGTTCTGCGAAGACGCCGCTCGCCGTCTGAACCTGGCACTGCGCCGCTCACCCGGCATTCGCGAATTCCACCTGCGGGTGATCCATGCCGAAAGCCTCCACGCCCACGATGCAGTCGCTGAAAGTCATTGGCGCCGGGAGACCACATGATCCGCCTGCAGTCTTTGAGTTGGGGCGCCCCCGGCCAACCGCTCACGCCACCGCTTAGCCTTCAACTGGAACGCGGTAGCCTGACCGCCATTATCGGCGTGAACGGCAGCGGCAAAAGCAGCCTGCTGAAAGTTATCGCCGGACTACAGAGGCCTTTGGCCGGCGCTGTCGCATTAGGCGTCCCTCGCCAAAGCGGTTTGTCATTCCTCCCCCAGCAACAGCACCTGGATCGACAATTCCCGATCAGCCTTCAGGAACTGGTCGCCGCCGGTTTCTGGGGACGTCGACTTTCGACCCAGCTGCGCGCGCAACGGCTGACTCAGGCGCTTGAAGACTGGCACTTGAGCGGCCTGGAACAGCGCCCGTTGATGGCCCTCTCCGGCGGAGAACTGCAACGTGCCCTGCTCGCTCGACTGAGTCTGGCCGACACGCCTTTGCTGCTGCTCGACGAACCCCATGCCGCCCTCGATGAACTGGGTCAGGCATTGCTCTGGCAACACCTGCACACCTGGCATGCGCAAGGACGGACGCTGGTGATGGTTTGCCACGACCTCGCTGCCGTCCGCCAACACACTCCACAAACGCTGCTGATCAAAAACAATGGCTGTGTGTTCGGCCCCAGTGCCGAACTGATCCAGCAAACACCCAACGTGCAGGTGGCCTGATGCTCAGCGCTGCGCATTTCTGGCAACCGTTCCTTGAGTTCCTTTTCATGCGCCGGGCGCTGCTCGGCGGTTTGCTGCTGGCGTGCAGTACTGCGCCATTAGGCGTGTTCCTGATCCTGCGACGCATGAGCCTGATCGGCGACGCCGTCGCCCACGGCATCCTTCCCGGAGCCGCACTCGGTTTCTGGTTTGCCGGCTTGAGTCTTCCCGCGCTGACCCTCGGCGGCCTCGGCGCCGGCCTGAGCATGGCCGGACTCGCCGCATGGATCACCCGCCGAACCGGCCTGCGCGAGGACGCCAGTCTCGCCGCGATCTACCCGATCTCCCTGGCCAGTGGCGTGCTGATTCTGGGCATCGCCGGCAAACGGCTCGACCTGCTCCACTTGCTGTTCGGTTCAGCACTGGCCGTCGACGGGCCGACCCTCAATGGCATGTTGGGCGTTTCGCTGCTGAGCCTGATGGCCATGGTACTGATCTATCGCCCGCTCCTGCTCGACACCCTCGATCCACTGTTCCTGCGCACCGTCAGCCGACTCGGCCCGATCGCCCATGGGGTATTTCTGACTCTGGTGGTGCTCAACCTGGTCATCGGTTTTCAGGCCATCGGCGCGCTGATGGTGGTCGGACTGATGATGCTGCCCGCCGCCGCTTCACGTTTCTGGAGCCGGCGCCTGCCGATCCTGATCGCCATCGCTGCCGTGATCGGTTGCCTTTCGGTATGGCTCGGTCTGTTGCTGTCGTTCTACTACTCGCTGCCCAGTGGTCCGGCCATCGTGCTGGTCGCAGGCATCGGTTACCTGTTGTCCGTCGTGCTCGGGCCGGTTCATGGCCTGCTGCGCCGCCCGCCTTTGCTCACATCCCAATGAGGTGTTTCCCGATGCGCGCTCTACTTGTGTTGTTCAGCCTGATGCTGTCGATGTCATTGTCGGCGGCGGAGAAACTGCCGGTGGTCACGAGTTTCAGCATCCTTGCCGACATGGTGCATCAGGTCGGCGGCGAGCATATCCAGATCACCAACATGGTCGGCCCGGACACCGACGCCCACACCTACGAACCGACGCCCGACGATGCCAAGGCACTTCTGAAAGCGAAACTGATCGTGAAAAACGGGCTGGGTTTTGAACCCTGGCTGGATCGACTGGTGACCAGCACCGACACCAAAGCCACCGTCATCAGCGCCAGCCACGGAGTGATTCCCCGCTCTCTGGATGAAGACGGCGAGACCGTTCCCGATCCTCACGCCTGGCACAACCTGGCCAACACCGAGCTGTATGTCGCCAATATCACCAAGGCACTGATCGCCGCCGACCCGGCGAACAAAGCCGACTACGAACGCAACAGCAAAGCCTACCTGAAACAGATCTACGCCCTCCTCGCCGAAGCCAAGGCCAAGCTCGGTTCGCTGCCGCCGGGCAATCGCAAGATCGTCACCAGCCACGATGCCTTCGGTTATCTGGGGCAAGCCTACGGAATCGATTTCATGGCACCGCAAGGTCTGTCCACCGAACGCGAACCTTCCGCCGCTGAAGTTGCTGCACTGATCACCCAGATCCGTCAGGCCAAGGTCAAAGCGGTGTTCATGGAAAACATCAAGGACGCACGCCTGCTCAAACAGATCGCCGACGAAAGCGGCGCGCACATCGGCGGCACGCTGTACTCCGACGCGCTCGCCGCTTCGGGTCCGGCCAGCACCTTCACCGGCCTGTTCGAATACAACCTCAACACTCTTTACGACGCCCTGAGCCAACCATGATCCGCAAAAATCCTTCCGGCGATCTGCCACAAATTGCCGAGTCTGCCTACGTCGATAAAACCGCGATCATCTGCGGCAAAGTAGTGATCGGCGAAAACGTGTTTGTCGGCCCCTACGCGGTCATCCGCGCCGATGAAGTGGACGCCTCGGGTGAGATGGAGCCGATCACCATCGGCGCCAATTCGAACATCCAGGACGGCGTGGTGATCCACTCCAAGTCCGGCGCGGCGGTGACCATCGGCGAGTTCAGCTCCATCGCCCACCGCTCGATCGTGCATGGCCCCTGCAAGGTCGGCGACCGAGTGTTCATCGGCTTCAACAGCGTGCTGTTCAATTGCGTGGTCGGCAACGGTTGCGTGGTGCGGCACAACTCGGTGGTCGATGGCCGGGATTTGCCGGACGCGTTCTACGTGCCCTCCACCACCCGCATCGGGCCGAACACCGATCTGTCGCAATTCCCGCCGGTGAGTGTCAGCGCTTCGGAGTTTTCCGAAGACGTGGCGCGCACCAACGTCGATCTGGTGCGCGGCTACAAAGCCCTGCAGAACGAGTTCTGAACCCATGAACAGTGTGCTGATTCGCAATGCGCGCCTGGTTGATGACGGGCATGAGTTCTACGCCGATCTGCTGGTCAGCCACGGTCGTATCGTCAAGATCGGCCGCAGCATTGAAGGTGAAAACGCCACGCTGGAAATCGACGCCAACGGCCAATGGCTGCTGCCGGGAATGATCGACGACCAAGTGCATTTCCGTGAACCGGGTTCGCCAACCAAAGGCAGCATCTACACCGAATCCCGCGCGGCGGTGGCTGGTGGCATTACCAGTTTTATGGACATGCCCAACACCAACCCGGCCACCCTCACCCTCGAAGCGCTGGCTGACAAAAAGCGTCGGGCAGCGATCAACTCGGTGGCCAACTACGGCTTTCACTTTGGCGTCAGTCACGACAACCTGGACACCGTCGCGGCACTCAACCCGAGTGAGGTGGCCGGGGTCAAAGTGTTCATGGGCGCGTCGACCGGCAATATGCTGGTGGATGATCCCAAGACGCTGGAGCGATTGTTCGCCGAGGTGCCGACAATCCTCCTGGCCCATTGCGAACATACGCCGAGCATCGAGGCCAACACCGCCAGATTGCGCGAGCAGTTCGGCGAACATCTTCCTCCCGACGCTCATGCGCTGATCCGCAATGCCGACGCCTGTTATCGCTCTTCTTCACTGGCGGTAGATCTCGCCAAACGCCATGGCACTCGCCTGCACGTGCTGCACCTGACCACCGCCCGGGAGCTGGAGCTGTTCGAGGACAAACCGCTGGCGCACAAACGCATCACAGCGGAAGTCTGCCTGCACCACCTGCTGTTCGATGATCGCGACTACCCGGACTTCGGCAACCAGATCAAATGCAACCCGGCGATCAAAAGCCAGGCTGATCGCGATGCCCTGCGTCTGGCCTTGTTGAGCAATCGACTGGACGTGATCGGCAGCGACCACGCCCCGCATACCTGGGCGGAGAAACAGCTGTCATATGCCCAGGCACCGTCCGGCCTGCCACTGGTGCAACATGCGTTGCCGGCGTTGTTGGAACTGGTGGCGGATGGCGTGCTGCCGATCACCACGCTGGTGGCGAAGACCAGTCACCGGGTGGCGGATCTGTTTGCCATTCCGGATCGCGGTTATCTGAGGGAAGGTTATTGGGCGGATCTGGTATTGATTCAACCGGAGCCCGAAGGTGTCGCGGTATCACGCCAACCGGTCCTGTCGCAGTGCGGATGGACCCCGTTTGCCCGTCACAGCTTCCGCCATCGGGTGAGTACGACGCTGGTGTCGGGACAGGTTGCGTGGCACGACAATCGGCTGCATGACGGGTGTCAGGGATTGCCGTTGCGCTTCATGCGCTAGAAAAAACCCGCCCCACAATGTTGTGGGGCGGTTCTATTTTCAGGCTCTAGGTTTGACGGTGCCGCAATCCTGACCCAGCCACACCGCGCGGGTTTCCAGGCTGCCCTTCTGGTTGATCCCGATGGCATTGAACGTGCCATTGGCGACGGTGGTGAACTCGCGATCACTGACGAACGTAGCCACACCGGTGCCCGAGGCTCGCGGGCAGCTGAAACGGAATTTCCATTGGTTGCCGTTGCGCTCGGTGATCTGCTGCTTGCAGCCCGACTGCGGGTCCGCCAGCGGAATATCGTTGGTCGCCACTTGCTGCGGGGTCAGACAGGCACGGATCCCTTTGCCGCCAATGTTGATCCCCTGCTTCTCCAGCTGCGCCCGCTGTTGTGGGGTGATCTGGCCCTGAATCTGGCCGAGAATCGATTGCACGTCCATCGCCTGATCATCGACCTTCACATTGCTCGATGTCATTTCCCACAACCCCGGCTGCAGCATTTGCGCCTGAGCCACCAACGGCAAGGCCAACCCCAGACCCAGCGCCAAACCCAGCAGACGAACGTTCATTGCAAAACTCCTGATCAGTAGTGGCCGTTAGACGCCGGCCGCTTGTTTCGGTTCATGGCCTGCTTTCATGGCTAAAAAGAAAATAGCGACAACCGCAAAGGAACATGGTCTGTTAAGCATTGAATCTTCAGGAGCAAGGTTGCCCCATGGATTATTTTGGACCGCACATCTTCGGTTATCTGATCGCGCTGATACATAGCCTGGGCACAATTGCCGCCATCCATGCGGTGCTGACCGTCCGAACCGCACAAGGCGCGATCGCCTGGGCGCTGTCGCTGATCTTCATTCCCTATCTCACCCTCATCCCCTATCTGGTGTTCGGTCGCAGCACCTTCGACGGTTATATCAAGGCCCGACGTCAGGCCAACGAACAAATGCGCCAGGCCGTTTCCGAACTGAACTGGCGGCCCTGGGTAGAAGAAGCCCTGACCGCTCGCGCCTCGAATGCCTACGACTCGCTGCGGGCGATGCCGAAGCTGGGCCGCATGCCGTGCCTGGCCAACAATGAAGTGCAATTGCTGATCAACGGCACCGCCACCTTCGACGCGATTTTCCACGCAATCGAGCAGGCACGGGAAGCCGTACTGATCCAGTTTTTCATCATTCACGACGATCGCCTCGGCCAGCGCCTGCGCGAACTGCTGCTGAAGAAAGCCGCCGAGGGTGTCGCGATTCATCTGCTGTACGACCGCATCGGCAGCCACGCCCTGCCCCACAGCTACGTGCAGGCGTTGCGCGATGGCGGGGTCGAGGTCAAGGCGTTCGCCACCCGCAGCGGCTGGCTCAATCGCTTCCAGGTGAATTTCCGCAACCACCGCAAAATCGTCGTGGTCGACGGGTTGATCGGCTTTGTTGGCGGGCACAACGTCGGCGACGAATACATGGGGGAAAAACCACCATTGGCGCCATGGCGCGACACCCACGTGCAGGTGCGCGGGCCAGTGGTCGCCTGCATGCAAGAGTCATTTGCCGAAGACTGGTTCTGGGCCGCACGCACGCTGCCTCCGCTGATCCTGCCGGAGGTTTACCCGGAAGACGGCGTGCTCTGCCAACTGCTGGCCAGCGGCCCGGCGGATGCCTACGAGACCTGCTCGCTATTCTTCGTCGAAGCCATCCATGCCGCCACCGAACGCGTATGGATCACCAGCCCCTACTTCATTCCCGACGAAGCGGTGTTCGCCGCATTGCGTCTCGCGGTCCTGCGAGGTGTCGACGTGCGACTGCTGCTGCCGTCGCGCCCCGATCACCGTATCGTTTACGCCGCATCGAGCCTTTACGCGTTCGAAGCGGTGCGCGCCGGGGTGCGGGTGTTCCGCTACGCACCGGGTTTCCTGCATCAGAAAGTGGTGTTGGTCGACAGCGAAATCAGCGCCATCGGCAGCGCCAATCTGGACAACCGTTCGTTCCGGCTGAATTTCGAGGTGATGTTGCTGACGGTCGACAGTGAATTCGCCGGCCACGTAGAACAGATGCTCAACGACGACTTCGCCCAGGCCTACGAAATCGCCAAGGAAGAAGGCCGGGAGATCCACCGCCTACAACAACTCGGCATGCGGATCGCCCGGCTGATTTCACCGATTCTCTAGCTCAAGGGTTGTAGATGTCGTCACGGGTCCACGGCAGTTCATGGCTGCCATCGGCGTGGGCCTTCACCGCGAGAATCTGGTGCAGATTGATCCAGCCCCGGGCAAACGCGTAGGCGCAACCGGCGAGGTACAGGCGCCAGATACGCAGAGCCTGATCCGGCACCAGTTTGCCGGCGGCTTCGAGGTTGTCCTCCAGTCGTTCGCTCCAGTGGTCCAGCGTGCGTGCATAGTGCAGACGCAGGCTCTCGACATCGACGATCTCCAGACCAGCCTCACTGATCTCGGCCGAGATCATCGCCAGGTGTGGCAGCTCACCGTTGGGGAACACGTATTTCTCGATGAAGTCGCCGGCACCGCGTCCCACCGGACGGCCATCGGTGTGCTTGGCGGTGATGCCGTGGTTCATCACCAGACCGCCCTCTTTCACCGCGCCGAACAAGGTCTTGCAGTACTCGGCCAGATTGGCGTGGCCCACGTGCTCGAACATGCCGACGCTCACCACTTTGTCGAACCGCCCGTCCTGCGGCAGATCACGGTAGTCGAGCAGTTGCAGTTCGACCTGGTCTTCCAGGCCTTCCGCCTTGACCCTCTCACGAGCCAGCGCCAATTGCTCCTTGCTCAGGGTGATACCTAACACCTTGGCACCGAACTCACGGGCAGCGTAACGCGCCAGACCGCCCCAGCCGCAGCCAACATCCAGCAGGTAATCGCCCGGCTGCAGACGCAGCTTGCGACACAGGTGCCGAAACTTGGCCTGTTGCGCCTGCTCAAGGGTTTCGCTGCCGGTTTCGAAATAGGCGCAGGAATACGCCATGTCACTGTCCAGCCACAGCTGATAGAACGCGTTGGACAGGTCGTAGTGATAGGAAATGGCTTTGGCGTCGGTTTCCTTGTCGTGCACGGTTCGCACCGGCTGACTGTCTTCATCTTCATCGAGCAGCGCCGTGCTCAATTCGTCGCAAACCCGGATGACCTCGCTGATCGAGCCCTCGAGTTCGAGTTTGCCCTCGACGAACGCCGCCCCCAGCGCGTCGAGACTTGGATGGGTCAACTGGGACACCATCAACGGGTCCTTGACCACGATGGTGACGCTGGGCGTCGGGCCCAGATTGAATTCATGGCCGTCCCAGAGTCGCAGGCGAAGCGGAAGCTGCAGATTCTGTAAGGCCGGTGGAAGTTGCGCGAGCATGGAATATCCCCCTGGTTTCAGACGTCTGATCTGAGGGTAGACCATCCTTGAAAATTAGCAGGCTATCGATTCGATAGTCGCCACCTATCAGCCATTTCGGCCGTAATGGCACCGATCTCCGTGCTTCAGTGCGCCTTCTCTGAAGACTTCAAGTCCGGCGCACAGTTCGAAAAATGATCAGTTCTGCTCGTTCAGCTTCAGCAACGGCTCCTGGAATCGCAACAAGCGACCGGCATTGCCCAACACCAGCAACGTACTGAGGTTGTGCAGCAACGCAGCAATCATTGCCCCGGCCGCGCCCAGCCAGCCGAACGCGGCGAACACCACGATGGCCAGCGTCCAGCCCAGACCGATGATCACGTTCACTTGCAGCGTGCGCCGGCATTGGCGACTCAGACGCACACAGGTGCCGAGCCGGCGCAGATCGCTGCCGATCAGCACGATGTCGGCGGACGCCAATGCAATGTCCGCACCGCCCGCACCCATCGCTACACCCACCACACCGGCCTTGAGTGCCAGCGAATCGTTGATGCCGTCGCCAACCACCATCGGCCGGAAACCGTTGTCGATTTCCTTCAACACGCGATTGAGTTTGTCTTCAGGCAACGCCTGGGCTTCGACTTCATGCAGGCCGACATCCCGCGCGAGTGTTTGCGCCACACTCTGACGGTCGCCGGTCAGCAGCAGTTGCCGACCGAGGCCCAGCTCTCGCAGTTCGCTCAACGCGAATTTCGCTTCCGGTTTGACACTGTCGGCCAGCAACAGCCAGGCGAGGAATTCACCGTTCAACGCCAGGCCGGCAATCGGGCCGTCGTGCTCGGGAATCGAAGTGGTCGGGATGCCCAGTTGCGCAAACAGCTCCGGACGACCCAGCGCTGCTTCGCCCTGCTCGGTTCTGGCGACCACACCCAGACCCTGGCGTTCGTGAATGTCGGTCAGCACCAGCACGTTGTCCGCGTGAACCAGTCCGGCCAGTGCACGACTGACCGGGTGACTGCTCGCAGCACCAAGACTGGCGGCCAGTGCCATCACCGAATCGTGATCCGCCTGCGCGCTGTTGATCGACTGCAAACGCAATGTGCCGTAAGTCAGGGTGCCGGTCTTGTCCACCACCAGGGACGTGAGATCAGCCAACTCTTCAAGGAAGGCCGAACTGCGGATCAGAATCCCGTGCCGCGCCGCGACGGCCACACCGGCAATCGCCGTGGCCGGTGCCGACAACACCAGCGCACAAGGACAGGCTGCAACCAGCACCGCCAACATCGCCTGCGCATCGTTGGTCACAAACCAGGTTACCGCCGCCAGCAGCAACACCAGCACCATGTAGCTGCCCGCATAACGCTCCAGCAGCCGGGTGATCGGTGGTTTGGAACGCTCGGCGTTCTGCATCAGGGCGATGACCTTGCCCAGGGTCGACTCATCTCCGGTGCGGGTTACCTCGATACGCAGCAAACCATCCAGGTTGATCGCCCCGCCGAACACAGTCATTCCGACGCCCGCCTCAACCGGCACCGACTCACCGGTGATCGACGCTGTGTCGAGGCTGGCCTGACCGAACAACACACGACCGTCCGCTGGCACCCGATCGCCAGCCCGCACTTCAACGGTATCGCCGGCCTTGAGCGTGCCGTTATCGACTTCGATCACGCTACCGTCCGCCTGAATTTTCCGCGCATGGCTGCGAGTGAGCTGGCCCAACGCGTGAATCGCCTCTTGCGAGCCGATCACGCTGCGCTCCTCCAGCACATGGCCGAAGATCATGATGATCGGCAACAGTGCGGCGGTCAGCAGATCACCAGTCGCCCAGGCACCGAGCATCGCCAATGCGATCAACTGGTCGGTGATGCCGTGCAGGCTCGGATAACGCAGGCTGAACCACGCCGAACGCATCACCGGTACCGCTACCAATAAAGATGCAAAACCGAGCAGCAACTGACTGACCCCGGTTTGCTCCGGCATCAACCAGCGCCAGATCAGACCGAGCCCGAGCAGGCCGAGGGCGAGCATCGCCAGGGTCAACTGGCGCGCAGCGCGACGTTGTTCGGCCGAGGACAACAGGCTCGGTGCGGCAGTAGTGGCAGTCATTTACTGGCTCCCTGAATGATCAGGCGGGAATCGTCTTTCGGATCGACCGTGGTGACCGATCCGGCCTGGCCGAGAATCTTCGGTATCCGTTCGCGGTACAGACGCAGCAGCATTTGCGGGTCAGTGCCCTGCTGTCGGGCCTGAGCCAGACTCAGAACGGTGGCGGTATCCGCGGAGGCTTTCGCCAGACGCTCACCGGCCTGGGCGTGAGCCACCTGCAAGGTACGGTCGGCCAGTTCGTTGGCGGTCTGGGTGATTTTTTCTGCGTCAGTGCGGGCGTTGGCCACGGCCTTGTCAGCCTGTTGGCTGGCCGTCAGCACGGCATTGAATGCACCGACAGCCGGCTCGGGCAGACTCGATTGCACATCGACCCGGGCCACTTCAATACCGATGCCCTGCCCGCTCGCCTTCAATTCAGCCAAGCGACGATTGATGCCTTGCACCAGATCGCCACGTAGCCGTTCACGTCGTTCGGCGGCTTGATTGTCGGCGCCGATCAGTTCCGGTCGCGCTACCAGAATGGTGTCCAGATCCCGCGCTGCTGTCAGGGCCACCGCGCTGCGAGTCACAAGTCGATCCAGTGCCGGCAACACATGATCGCCTTGCAGCACGAAGTCATAGGGATCGGTGACCTTGTAGAACACCCGCACATCCAGCTGCACCACACCGGCGTCACCGGTGAGCAAATAGCCGGAACCGGCCAGCGCATCGCTTATCGGCGTGGCGAATGTCGCGACGCGATCTGCCTGTATTGCAGCCGGACTGCGCAGCAGATTTTCCACGCGACGCTCGATAACCCGGTCTGCCGCCGGCAGCAAAACAACCTGTTCGAACGGCTGCGGCCAGGCCAACAACAACCCGGCATTCTGGATGCGATCCAGTGCGCCGAAATGCATGACCACCGCGCGATTCTGCGGATCGATCTGCCGCACATTGGAAAACGCCCAGGCCAACGCCGCCAGCACCGTCACCGCGTACAGGGCAAAAAATGCCAGACGCCCCGCCTGAATCCACGGACTGTTCAACGAATTTGTTCCACGTGGAACTTCACTCATGGCTGCGTTCCGCTCTTGCTGTCCATATTCGGCGGCCCGTCCACCAGCACGCGGAACGGCGCGGCGTCGGTGCGCAGGATCAACTTGGTGTCCGGCGTCACGATAGTGCCGAGGGTGTCCAGTGAGCGCAGCAGGTTATACAGTTGTGGCGATCCGGCGTAGGCACGTCCATAAATCTGCGCGGCTTCGACTCGTGATTGCGCTTCGATTTCAGCCGCTTTCACGGTCGCATCAGCCTGCACAATTCGGGCATCACGCTCGGCGCCGGAACGAATCTGCGCCGCTTCACGTTTGCCGATGGCAGTGCGTTCAGTCGCGATGGTTTCACGCTCGGCGCGCATCCGGTCAACCGTTGCGGTGAGTGTCACCGACGGCAAGGTCAGCCGCTCGATACCCACTTGCACCACGCGCACGCCGTAAGTGGCGAGCAATTGCTGATCGATCTGCTGACGCAACTGCGCTTCGAAATCGGCGATGTGCACCTGACTGGCATCGGTGTTCACCAGATTGGCCAGATCGAAACTGCTGGCGGTGGTTTCCAGCGCCGAGCCGACAAAGGTGCGAATCTGCCGCGCCGCTTCGTCCGGCTGATTCTGCACCGCGCGCATGAAACGCTGGACGTTGTCCGCATCACCCTGCACCTGCCACGCGACATACGCTTGCACAATGATCCGCAAACCGTCGCGGGTGCCGACGTCCTGCAATCCGCTCGATGTCGTACGCAAACGCAGGTCCACCGGGATTGCCGCTTCGAACGGCGCCGGCCAGCGCCAGCTCAAACCCGGATCCAGCAACACCCGAGACGGATTGCCAAAACGGGTAATAACCGTAGCTTCGCCCGAGCGCACCTGCACCAGACTTGCCGCTGCGATGGCAAACGCCGCCAGCAACACGGCCCAGCCCATGCGTCGCCACGGAAAAGGCCCCGCCTCTTCCGGCGCGCCGTGATGGTGGTGGTGATGCCCGTGATGGTGGTGGCCGCCATGAGCATGGTCGTGACCGCTGTGGTCATGGTGATCGTGAGTATGCGACTGGCTCAATGGGTGGCTCCTGGTTGAGCGGTGGTGCGCGCCGGCGACGGGTCAGCCGGCAGCGTGAACGTACGCAGGTCAATGGTCGGCGCGTTGCTGCTGCCGCCCAGACGATGGTCGAGAACCAACAATTTGGCTTTGCCCAGCCCCTGGCTGAGCTGGCTGAGGTATTGCTCCAGCACGAAGGCCTGACCGGCGCTGGCGTAGGCTTTTTGCTCGGCGCTGAATTTCAAGTCTGCCGCGCGGGCGGTCGAGCTGGTTTCGTGGGCATTGGCGGTGGCTTGGTCGCGGGCTAGGCTGGCCTGCAACTGCGCCTGATTGCTCGCTTCGGCTGCCGCACCGCGTTCGCGAGAGATCAACGCCTGGGCGCCAATCTGCGCTGCTTGTACGCTGTGATAAGCGTTGGCGGCGCCGGCGGGTGGATGAATTGCTTCCACCACAGTGGCGAGAATCTCTACACCGCTATCGAGTTTCTGCAGATCGCTTTGCACGGCGCGGCCGATCTCGTCAGCCAGCCCTACCCTGTCCTGCCCCAGCAAACCGTCGAGGGTGCGCGATGCGAAATCGTGGACCAGAATCCGGCTCGCAGTGCTGCGGATCAGCGTCGGCACATCCGCACTGTTGTAAGTCGCGGCCAATGCCGCTTGATCGCTGAGGCCGATGCGATAGACGAAACGCACATCCATGTTGACGATCTGGAAGCTCTGTTGCTGGCCACGGCTGCTGGCAATGACCTGGGATTTGTCGTTGACGTGGCTGGCATCCCACAAGCGGTTGGCGGTAATCGGGGCCGGACCTTCTGCCGGATCCAGCTGAACCGGCGCGGGGTTCTCGCCGACGCTGGTCGCCAGTTCGTGCACCACGCCGTTCTCCACGCTCAACACCCGGCCCAATGGCCATGGCAGACCGGCATGCAAACCGGGGCCGAACACCTGTACCGGTTTGCCGAAACGCTCGTAGATGCCACGGCTTTGCAGCGGAATTTCATGAATGCCGGTGAGCAACCAGCCGACTGCCGCCACCAGCACCAACACCGGCAAAAACGCGCGACGCATATAGCTGAAAGCCCAGATCTGCCGCAGGTCGATACCGAAGCGATTGTGCAATTCGTGCTGCAACGCGAGCAGCGGTTGTGGTGGCCAGCGCAGCAGATCGGCGACGAAACTGCGGGCCAGCAGCACCGGTTCGAGCTGTTCGCGACGTGGACTGAACAACGACAGCACCGCACGCAGCAGCAACTCCGCCGCGACCAGCCCCGGCAGGATGCCGATCAGCACCGCCAGTCGCACGGGCCAGACCGAATTCTCGCTGGCGAACAACAAGCACAATGCGCCCAGCACCAGGCTGATGATGGTCACGCGCGTCAGTTGCGCCAGCGCACCGGCCTCGGGCCATTGCGCCGGGTTTTCCTGAGCCAGTTGCCGCTCCAGCACCAGCAGACCGAACGCCAGCAGCAGCGCAATCGCCGCGCTGACAGAAGCGGACAAGCCCACGGCTGTCGGTTGCAGCGTGAGATTCCACACCTGCTCGATGCCAAGTAACGCCAGCAGCGCCAGACCGCCCAGCCATAATGTCGCTACACCGATCTGCCCCAGCACATGCAGGCTGCGGCGGCTCAGCCGATCCAGCAGTCGCTCGTACCAGCCGTCCGGCCCGGGCGTTTCTTCATCGACGGTAACCGGCACCACCGGGTTGATCACCCGCGCTCGCCAATCGGTCACCCACCACGCCGATTGCAACCCGGCGACCAACACCAGCAACGCCGCACTCAGATTGACCAACAGCGCCGGCCACAACGATTGCGAGGCGAACAGGCCAACAAAAAACGCAAGCACCACTCCGGCCACGGCCAACCCGCCGAGACCGATGGCCAACCGGCGCAATCGGCGACCCTGAGCCGCCGCTTGCTGAAAGCGCGGCAAACCGGTCACTTGCGTGCCATCAACATCCAGATCGACTTGCATATCCCCCCAAAACCCTTGGCTCACTGCATAACTCGTTACGATATAACGAAAGCAGTGAAATATTTGTACTCATTTGCGCCATTCAAAGTCGCTCAACCTGTCGCGTTCCTGAAGCCTTGACCGAAATGTCCGGAAACGCACATATTACGTACGTAATTTTTAGCGATCCGCATTCTTCAGCCAGGAGTAAGCGCATGAGCAACTATGACGTAGTGATTCTGGGCGGTGGACCCGGCGGTTATAACGCAGCGATCCGCGCCGGCCAGTTGGGCCTCAAGGCGGCTTGCGTGGAAGGCCGCGCCACGCTGGGCGGCACCTGCCTCAACGTCGGTTGCATGCCGTCCAAGGCGTTGTTGCATGCGTCCGAACTGTACGATGCCGCAATGGGCGCGGAATTCGCCAACCTCGGCATCGAGGTCAAACCGACTCTCAACCTCGCGCAAATGATGAAGCAGAAGGACGAAAGCGTCGCCGGCCTGACCAAAGGCATCGAATTTCTGTTCCGCAAGAACAAGGTCGACTGGATCAAGGGCTGGGGCCATATCGACGGTCCCGGCAAAGTCAGCGTGACCGGCGATCAGGGCAGCCGGATCGAACTGACCGCCACCGACATCATCATCGCCACCGGTTCCGAGCCCACTCCCCTGCCCGGCGTGGCGATCGACAACCAACGCATTCTCGACTCCACCGGCGCGTTGTCCTTGAGTGAGGTGCCCAAACATCTGGTGGTGATCGGTGCCGGCGTGATCGGTCTCGAACTCGGCTCGGTCTGGCGGAGGCTCGGCGCGCAGGTGACGGTGGTGGAATACCTAGACCGCATCTGCCCGGGGGTGGACGGCGAAGCCGGCAAGACCCTGCAGCGCTCGCTGAGCAAACAGGGCATCAGCTTCAAACTGAGTTCGAAAGTCACCAGCGCTACGTCCTCGGCCAGCGGCGTGCAACTGAGCATCGAACCGGCAGCCGGCGGCAGCGCCGAACTGCTGGAAGCCGATTACGTGCTGGTCGCCATTGGCCGCCGCCCTTACACCAAGGGTCTGGGACTGGAGAACGTCGGCCTCGGCACCGACAAACGCGGCATGCTCGCCAACAAAAACCATCGCACCGAGGCTCCTGGCGTCTGGGTGGTCGGCGATGTCACCTCCGGGCCGATGCTGGCGCACAAGGCCGAAGACGAAGCCATGGCCTGCATCGAGCAGATCGTCGGCAAGGCAGGCGAGGTCAATTACGACCTGATCCCGAACGTGATCTACACCAAACCGGAGCTGGCCAGCGTCGGCAAGACCGAGGAGCAGCTCAAAGCCGAAGGCCGGGCCTACAAGGTCGGTAAATTCCCGTTCACCGCCAACAGCCGGGCGAAGATCAATCACGAAACCGAAGGCTTTGCCAAAGTCCTCGCCGACGCGCACACGGACGAAGTCCTCGGCGTGCATCTGGTCGGCCCGAGTGTCAGCGAGATGATCGGCGAGTATTGCGTGGCCATGGAATTCAGCGCGTCAGCCGAAGACATTGCGCTGACTTGCCACCCTCACCCGACCCGTTCCGAGGCGCTGCGTCAGGCGGCCATGAATGTCGAGGGCCTGGCGACACAGATGTAGGCAAGTATCAGGACGGCAAATGCCCCAGGGGCAGCGCTCCTGGGGTCTTCACCGTGTGAATCGCAAAGTTGCTGCGGATGTCGCTTACCCCCGGCAACTTCAACAGACAACCGGTTAAAAAACGGTCATAGGCGCGCAGATCCGGCACCACCACTTGCAGCAAAAAGTCCGATTCCCCGGACACCAGAAACGCTGAAATAACCTCCGGCAACGCCGTCACCGCCCGGTGAAACGCCTCGGCCTGTTCATCGTTGTGCCGCTCGACTTTGACTCCGACAAACACCGTCAGCCCCAGCCCCACTTCATCGCGATCCAGGTTCGCCTGGTACCCGCGAATCACCCCGGCCTCCTCCAGCATCCGCACCCGACGCAGACAAGGCGATGCGGACAAACCGATTTCATCCGCCAGTTGCACATTGCTCAAGCGCCCGTCCCGTTGCAGCGCGGCGAGAATCTTGCGATCGAAGGCGTCGAGTTTCATGGTTGGCAGATCCTGATGGTGTAATCGTAAAAAGAAAGCAGGTTATGCCAATTCACGCGCTTAAAGAAGCGAACTACGCAAGCACCTGCCCTGCCCCTCAGTCATAGACTGGTTGCACCGAATCGACAACGAAAGGGGTGCGACATGGCAAGTCTCTGGCTGTTTTTCCTGGCTTTGGCGGTGGTCTATCTGCTGCCCGGTCCGGACATGATCCTGCTGTTGCAAACCGGTGCTCGCCAGGGTCGCGGTGCAGCGCTGGCCACGGCGGTGGGTCTGGCGGTTGCCCGAGGTTGCCATGTAGCGCTCGCAGCGCTGGGGCTGGCGGCGCTGTTCAAGGCGGCGCCGTGGACGTTCGATGCGGTGCGGATGGCCGGGGCGGCGTACTTGCTGTGGATCGGCGTCCAATGCCTGCGCACCACGCTGCTGCCGGATCTGAACGCCGGCACCGTAACGGCGAGCCATGGCCAGTGGCGCGCTGCAATCCGCCGTGGCCTGCTGACCAACCTGCTCAACCCGAAAGCCTTGCTGTTCTGCTCGGTGCTGCTGCCGCAGTTCATCGTGGCGGATGGCGCACCGGTGCTGACGCAGTTTGCGGCGCTCGGCGCGATGCTGGTGGCCGCAGGATTGCTGTTCGACAGCGCCTATGCCTTGCTCGGCACGGCGTTGGGCCGCTGGCTGAAACACAGCCCGACGGCCCAACGGGTGCAGCAGTGGTTATTCGGCAGCCTGTTGATCGGCTTTGCCGTGCGCCTGACGTTCGTGCAGCAGGCTTAGGCTTTGCGGGCCTTGCGCTGACGGCGGCTGATCAGCAACAGCGCAACAGCCGTGAACGCGACAATCGCACCGATCACCGGCCACTTGTAGGGCCGCAGAGTCGAACGCACCGAGTCGGTCACCTGGGTGACATAGCGCTTGTCGGCATTTTCGAAGTCCGGATACGGGCACTGATGACCGAAGTCCACAGCCCATGGAACGTAAGGCCCTTCATCGACATAGCGCTTGTACAACGCACTTTGCTCTTCCAGGCTGCTGTTCCAGCCGGCGGCCGAACACAGCACGGCGGCGAACGCCTGGCTGGTATGCGGCAGGTTATCCGCCGCACGACTGGCCAGCGCAGTTGCAACGAACCGGTAGTGATAACGCTCATCCGGCTGCGCTTCACTGGCCTTCTGTCTTTGCACCTCGGCTTCGCTCACCAGTGGCCCGACTTTCAGCTCGGGGGTTTCCAGGCTGTAGTTGCCGCCGAAGGTCGCGTAATCCGGGGCCATTTCGTAGCCCAGGATGTCCATGCCCCACTCGCGGGCCGTCCACGCGGCATTGAACAGCGCACTGGCACGCTTGGTTGGCCACCACGCCGAATCGGCTTTCATCCGTTGCTGGCCGTAGAGCCGGGCCTTGTGCTGCAGATCGGGATTGTCGAAATAGCCAACCGCCTCTTCGTAGTGCCCCTCACGCAACAAGCGTCGACCCAGCAGATTGCGCAGGCTCGCGGCCACCGGCAGCGGCACGTAATTGTCGCGATCCTTCTGACTCAGCACGGGCGGCGCCGGAACCTTGGCATCGACATACTGCTTGAGCTCATCAAGCGTCAGCACCCGCTCGGCCACGGTCGCAGCGTCGAACCAGTAAATGCTCTGGCTGCGATACAACTGATCGAACGCCTGCAGATACTCGCCACGTTGCAGCGCCAGAATCGCGCTTTCACCTTCGACCCGGCATTTGGGCTGAAGGGATTCCAGATTCCAGTCGGCGGTACGCCGTTCACCCCAGGATTCGTCCTGCGGGAAGGCTTGCGCGGCTTTGGCATAAGCCGCTGCAGCGGCGTTTTTATCGCCGTCGCGCACCGCCAGTTTCGCCCGCAGCCACCACGCCAGGCCGCTGTCGCCGGCGTGTTCGAGGAACGCCTTGGCGCTGGCGTAATCGCCCTGTTGATAATTCATGGCCGCCAGGCGATCCGCGTTATCGAGGCTGCCGCGAGTGCTGTCCTGCAAGGCCTTGATCAGTTTTTTCTCGTTCGGCGGCTCATCGCCGAACGACCAGCCGATCCGGCTGATCAGCGAGGCGGTGACCAATTGCTGCACCGCTTTGCCACGCAGCAACTTTTCCAGTCGAACCTCGGGTTCTTCGGCCAGATCGTTCATCAACAACTTCAACGAGGTGTAGCCGACGTTCGAGCCGTGCAGGTTCTGCGTGGCATAGAGTTCGATGGCCTTGTCCCAACTGCCCGCCGTGCGCAGCGCTCGTGCTTCTTCGCCGAGGCTGGCCACACCCAGCTCCAGCGGATCGCTGAAACCGTCGATGCTCAGTTGTCGTGTCTGGCGGAAGGCTTCGATGGCGTTTTCCAACGACTCGAGCGCATCGCCCGCTTCACTGCTCATGGCATAGAACGCCCGGCCCAGCGAGTAAGCGGCCCAGGTGCTGCGCAGCGCGCGTTGATCGGCCGGCAGCGCCAGCAACTGGCGGAAATACTCGACGGCCAGTTGATGATCGCCAGCGCCGAACGCCACGGCGCCCGCCACATACAGACGCAGTTCCGCCGGCAGGCTCGCGCCCTGTTCTTCGACCTGACGCGCATCGGTGAGGCTGCGCAGTTGTTTGACCAGCGCCTGCTGCTCCGCACTCAGGCCCTGTTGCTCGGCCTTCTCGCGCAGTTCAGCGGGCTCCTTCGGTTCGCCATAGATGTCGTCCGGGTTGTACGTGACCGCCGTAACGTTCTTCAACCCGGCAATGGTTTTGCCGAGGCGACCGATCTCGAACCTGAAGTTGCCCTCCGGCAGCTCCGCCAGGGATTGCCCGCGATCGTCGAGCAGACGCATCGGGAAATCCGGGCCGCAGGCCAGCGCCGAGCCCAGCGGCAGGCTGAGGCTCAGGCAAAGCAGATGGCGGGGCCAGTTACGGGTCAACATGCGAACCTCCTTGATCAATATTTGCGCAACGTGCCCAACCGATCGCACGCTGCCCGCCCGCCGGCAATCGGCCGTCGCGCAAGCGGGTGAAGGTAAGCAGATCCGCTGACTGTTGCAATGCATAACCGGCGAGCGCGTCGGCGCCGTCGCAGCCCCGAGCCTTGACCGTGATGCGGGCGGGCCAGGCGCTGTCGAGGTTGCCGACGTTACGCAGGGCGATGTCTTGCAGGCCGTTGTGTTCGGTGAACGTCAGGCCGAGCTGGCTGCTCAATGCATCGCCTCGGGCGACCGCCCGCAGCGTGCTCAGACTCCAGGCCCGGCGGTCGTTGGCCAGCGGCAGGCGAAACCAGATCAGACCGGCCAGATGCGCCGGGCGATCCTCGCGTAATTCAATGGCCAGCCGGCTCAGTTGCTGAGGATCGGCGAGCAACTCGCGCCGCTCTCCGCTGCGTTCCAGTGTGACTTCACTCTCCACCACCGGGGCGCCACCGGCGTCCGGCAACAGCGCAACGCCGTAGGCGGGCAGCGCCAGGTAGAACGGTCTGTCGGTCACCCTCCCCCAGGCGCTGGCCCAGCGCCGGGCCTGCTCGGGATCGAACAGACCTCGACGGGGATCACTGACGGCGTGCACCTGCAACACACTGCTGTCGACAGCCGCCAACAGCGTCGGCAATTGCGGGCTGTCGAGCCAGGCGGGTAACGCGGTGATGCTCAAGGGCAGGTTGGCCGGCAATGCGCCGCGTAAATGAATGAGGAAATCGGTGTAGCCCGGCAATCGGGCATTGCCGGCATCATGGTCGATCTCGATGCCGCGCAGGGTCAGTCCCTGTCCTTGCCAGTCGGCGAGCACCTGAAGGATCTGCGCCGTGACGGCCTGCTGGTCGAGTGCCTGGAGCTGGCCGTCGAGACGAATCACCGCAATCAGTGGCCGGGCATCTTGCTTCAGCAGTGCGGAATCGACTCGCGCCCGACTCCATCCGGCATTCGGGAAGGCTTGCAACGCCAGCACCCGAAGCGTCGAGAAGTCGCCATGACTGTCCTTCAGCGCGAGTTCATGGGCCGGCGTCCATTGCCGTTGCCAGACGTAGAGTTGCTGATCGAGCGGTACGGCGTCCTGGCGTTCACAGGCACACAGCAGCAACACCGCCACCACGGCTGACCACCCGATAAAAAAGCGCATACCTTGCAGATCCCTGAGACATCAGGCTGCAAGGTTACACAAAAGCGCTCAGGGCTTGCGGGCGATGATCACCTGACTTTTCGCCACCACCGCATCCAGCGCCTGCTTGATCTGCGTGCCGCGCGGCGAGTCGAGCACCGCTTGCCATGTCTCGGCCCAGTGATTGAGCAGCGGATGATCCGGGTTGCTGAAGTCGACCTTGGCCTCCCAGAACAGCAACATCCACAACGACCAGTAAAACCCGTACTGGCTATGGCTGATGATCTCCAGCCCTGCCTCGCTGACCATCGCCTTGAACTGCTCTTCACTGATGATGCGAATGTGGTTGGGCTTCTGGAAATACTCTTTCGCTGCGATGTCTTTCTGCAATTCTTCGGAGCTGGGGTGCGGCACGCTCAGCAAATACAGCGCACCCGACTGGCCGACACGTACCAGTTCGGCAAGGAACTGTGCCGGGTCATCGACGTGTTCGATGACTTCGGTGGAGACCACGCGCGTGGCGGTGCCATCGGCGATCGGCAGCGGGTTGCAGTCGGTGACATGGCATTCGATGCTGCGCGCCGGTGTATCACTCAGGCGCTGTCGGGTCGCTTCAACCTTGGCGGCATCAATGTCGGCAATAATGATCTTCGCCCCGCGCATGCCACAGAAATGCACGTTGCCACCGTCGCCGCAGCCAACGTCCAGCAAGGTGTCATCCGCGCTCACATGAAAGCCCGTGAACAGCTCATCCGTTTCCTGATTGAACCAGCCGCTGAGCACTGCATCGTGCAGGCCGAGCATGTAGGGATCCACCTTGTCGGCGACTGGTGCGACAGCTTGCGCGGGGGCCGGAGCCGCCGTGAGTTTTTTCAGAAGGCTCAGCATGAGGTGGCTCCAGAGGACGAGGCGACGGTTCGCGAGGTTCCGAGGCGCTTCACCAGAATGGCGCCTCGATTGCGCATGGGCATTTCGACAAAACGGTAATTGAGTTCGCTGAGCAGCACGATCAGCCCACCGGCAATCAGCAGCGTCAGGATCGGATGCCCCGCCGGGCTCGGCAGACCGGCGCCCTGCAAACGGAAGATCAGTTCCCGCACCAACTGATAGGCCGGGATGTGAATCAGGTAAATGCCGTAGGAACGACTACCGATCCATGCCATCAGACGTTGCAGAGCACCGGGCGGCAGCAGGTAATCGCGATCATACGAGGCGATCCACACCAGTACGGCACTGAGCACGGCAATAGAGCCGATGCGGTAACCGGCAAAGGTGAAACGGTCGGTAGCCATGAAACTCAACAGTGCTCCGAGGCCGATCAGCGCGGACAAACCGGCCCATGGCCGACGCAGGAATACAGGCTCCCAACGACGATAACCCGGCTGCACGCTCCACATTGCCAGCAGCACGCCCAATGCCAGCGCATCGGTACGAATCACCATCAGCAACGGCGTACGCACAGTAAACAGCTGCACCGCCACCAGCACCAGCAACGCCCACACCAGATGCTTGCGGCACAGCATGATCAATAACGGGAACAGCAGGTAGAACTGCTCTTCCAGCGCCAGACTCCAGTAGACGAAACTGCTGCCGTATTCGTAATGAAAGAACGCATCGGCAAAGCGGAAATTGGCGTATTGCAATACCCCGGCCAAGGTGGCCTGGACGTTCGCGGACAGCGTGCCGAACGCGCCCGATCGATTCAGAAACACGCACGCCAGTAACATCAACGCCAGCCATAGCCAGGCAGACGGCAATAGTCGAAAGACGCGGCGCAACCAAAAGTTTCGCGTCTGCTCCCAATATTCCTGACGGGTCGAACAGCCTCGCAGCGCCGGGATCAGGCTGCGGGCGATGACAAACCCGGAGATGGCAAAAAACAGGTCAACGCCCCACCACGGCTGCGCCCAGGCATGGACCCTTTCAAGCAGCGGCACCGGGTCGGTGAACAGGCTGCCCTGCAGGTGATGGAACAGCACGCCAAGCACGGCGACCGCACGCAGGACTTCGATGTCCATGATCCGCCTGCCGCTCATGACACACGTCCTGAATCGAGTGGTTTGCGGGCAATGATTACCTGACTCTTGGGCATGAACTGGTCGAGCACCTGCTTGATCGCAAGGCCGTCGGGCTGTTGAAGCATCTCATGCCAGGTTCTGGCCCAACCCTGCATCAAAGGATGGAACGGTGCCTGAATACGATCGCGCACCGCACCGCCCGGGTCTTGACCAGCAGCCTTTTCGCTGGCCCAGAAGAAGATCATTCCCATCACCCAGAAAAATCCGGACGCCTGCCGATGTTCGATGACCAGACCGGCGTCTTCGACCATTGCAGCGAAACGTTCCGGGGTAAAAATCTGTATGTGGTTAGGCACCTGGTAGTAATTCGCGGGAGCGATGCCTTTCTGCAAATGCTCACCAACCGGCGCTGGCACACTGAGCAGATACAAGGCGCCGGGACGCCCCATGCGTACCAGTTCGGCCATGAATGGCTCAGGCTGATCCACGTGTTCCAGCACCTCCATGCACATCACTTTGCTTGCACACCCATCAGCCAATGGCAATGGCAGACTGTCACTGACCAGCCCCAGACTCGGCCTGGTGCACTGAGCCTCGACCTGGCGGGCCAGATCGCGCACTTTGTCGTGCTCGCTGTCCGTGAAGATCACCGATGCGCCTTGACGTACCGCAAACATCGTCGCGCCACCCTCGCCACAACCTACGTCGAGCACCGTGTCCTCGGGTGTGATCGCAAAGCCTTTGAGCAATTCGCCGCTGTCGTTGAGGAACCAGCCATCGAGGACTGCATCGTGGAAACCGACATCGCGCGGCGACCAGGTGAATGGCGGTTCAGGCGCCGACTCAACGACCGGCCCGGCTTCAGGCTGAGCAATCTGCGGCGGTTGTGCGGCAGCCATAAAACGCTTTATCAATCGACGAATCATGCTCCGGTAACCTCCAGAGCGGAGGCAGCGCGCGCCTCGAACAGTTGAGCAAAGAATGCCTGCAGCCGCTGCTCGGCTACGGCCTGACTGCAAAAACCTTTCAGACTTTCCACGGCCTGCGCCGACATCGATGCATAACGCTGCGGATGGTTCCTGGCGACCTCGTAGCTGGCTCGATAAGCCGCGCAGATCGAGGCCCAATCGGTTGCATGGCGCAGGGTTCGGTAAGCCGAGCGCGGATCGTGCGGCCAGGCCGTAAACTCTTCAGTCGAGTCGATCAGGAACGCGTTGTCGGCATTCAGATAATCGATCATTGCCGTCGTGCAGGGTGCCACTGCCGGCTTGCCACAGGACATGAACTCCATCAGCGGCAGGCACTGGCCCTCGCCGTAGGACGTATTGACGACATAGCGCGTCGCCTGCACCAGACGTTCGTAATCCGCGTCTGCCAGATAGCCATAAACCAGCACGATACGGCAGCGATAAGGCTGATTCTTGTAAAGGTGATGAAGGATGTCGGTAAGCGCTTCTTCGGCATCGTGGTGAGTGAGCTTGAGCAACAGCGTGACGTCATCGTTCTCACGGAACGCCGCGCAGTAAGCGCTGATCATGTCCTCCCAGTTCTTGCGTCCGTCACGAGGATTGAACACCGAGGTGTAAACCACACCCTCAAGCAGCAGCACCTGTTCAGTGACCGGCGCGCGAAAATCGATTCCCCGGCCTCGTCGCAGATATACCGGGCCGAAGTCGTTCAGATCGAGCTGGCGACTGTCGACCACCAGACCCTTGATCTTCAATCGTACCGAATCGCCTGCAGGTTGCCCCTGCAACTGGACGCCGCGCGCCGCAAACCGGTCCCAGACGGGGGCCGGTACGGCAACAATCGGGTAATCGGCGCTCATTGCCTCGCGCACAGCGTTGACCGTGTAGCTGGAATGAGTGATCGCAGCACCGCAGGCATTGAGTACCGTACGCCAGTCGTTCAACGGATCGCCGGCAAACGGCTCATCGGGAATGGTGCTGAACTCCCAGGCGAATACCGGCAGCGTCGGGCAGGCCAGGTGCACCGGTGTGCGGTGTGGTGGCGAAAACGAGAGAAACACACAAGGCTCGCCACGGGACTGGCAGTCGGCATATAACGCATCGACTTCAGTGTCCGGCTCAGTGACCTCGATTACCCGCCCAAGGCGCTCCAGCACCGGCCGATACTCCTTGAGCACGAAGTAGTAGCTGTATTCCGAACGCCCGAGGTTGCGACTGATGGTGTGCTGGTTTGTTTCAGAATGGATGATGATCAGCATGAGGCGTTATCCGTAACCTGGGCAATATTGCCGGCCTGTGGCTGCAGTCCGAAAAAAGTGGCGACACGCTTTTGCAGCGCCGACATCTCGCAGCAATCGTGCATGCGTTCAGCTGCCGCCAGCGACATGCGCTGATAATCCTCTGGCCGGGTCGTCGCCATCCGGTAACTGCTTTCATACGCCTTTTTCAACGATCCCCAGTCCGGACGATAACGCTGCGTGCGAAAGAGCATGCGGGGGTCATGTGGCCAGGTACTCGCCTCTACACCGGAGCCGACCACAAAGGCCACTGATTCGTCGATGTAATCCTGCATCGCGGTGTGATCGGGAGCGATTGCCGGTTTGCCGCACGCCATGAACTCCATGAGCGGCAAGCACAGACCTTCACTATGCGAAGCGTTGACGTAAAAACTCGCCGCCTGGCACAGCCGTGCATATTCGAGATCCTCCAGATGGCCCTGGATCATCACTACCCGGCAGGAAAACGGTGCCAGTTGCGCCAGTGGTGTCATCAAGTGCGCGTACACCGCAGCAATATCACTGTGGGTAAATTTCATCACCAGTGTGGCATCGGGCGTGTCACGAAACGCCGCGCAGAATGCCGTCAGAATCTGCAACCAGTTCTTGTGTCCGTCGGTAGGTCTGAACACCGAAACGTAGACCACGCCGTCGACCGTGGTCCGGGCTTGCGGTGAAGATTCCGGCATATCCTTCGGAGGGGGCTGGATCACCAGAGGAACAGGCAGCGGGCCGGCGATATCGGGCAAATGTTTGCCGAGCCACTCATGCACGGCTCCCGGAACCAGATCGTGAATCCCTTCCCAGTACCAGTTCTGCAGGAACCTCACTCGTGACACGGGTGACGCCGGATTTTGATCAGGGTTCAGGAGCCACAGTCGCAAATAATGCCGGGCAATTACAAAGCGTCGCTTCAAGGTCAGTGGTGGCGGGCGCGAAGCCTCCAGCCGGGCCTCGAGCTCGGCTTGCTCCTGTGGGGTGAGCGGCTTGGGCAGCAGATTATCCGGGTGCAGGTTCAGGAGACGCGAATCAAATATGCAACCATTGACCGTCAACGTCGTACCGGCATTGACCGGCGCGTTGACGTGTTGTCCGCGAAGCGTCGTGAAACGTTCCCAGACCGGTGCCGGCAATTCCAGAACAGGGAAGTCCTCTCCCATGGCCCGATGGATTGCTCGGGACGTGTGGCTGGACAGCGTAATGGCTCGGCGATGCGCGGCCAGCATCCGCGTCCAGTCCTGACGCGGGTCGTCGTTCCACTGCTCATCGGGAATCGAATCGTACTCCCACACGACAACGCAAACAGTCGGGCATTCGAGATCGATCGGGGTCTTCTGCGGCCGGGTGAACGAAAGAAAGACACTCTCCTGGCCGGCAGCGAGCAACTGGCGGTAGACAGGATCAACCTCTGCGACTGAATGCACCACGTGGACTTGCCCGAGAGTGCCGAACAGCGGAAGACAGGCCTTCAGCACAAAATAGTAACTGGAATCAGGCAGCTCCGGGGTCTGGTGGATGGAACTGTCGTTGATGTCCGAGTAAAGAATGAAATTCATGGCATTCCACGATGAAACTGCCTTCCCGGCAGCCTCACACTATGACGGCCAAGCATCGGGTCGGATTGCTACCCGCCCTTCCTCTACGGTCACGTCTTGTTGTTGTTTTAGTGGTCACATTCACCTTTTCGCACAACGATCCCGACTAGTCCTGGCAATCGTGGCGAGGGGCATTCTAAACACATCCACTCAGGATTCGTGAACCGCCCGGCGAGAAAAAACGGGCTACGCTGACGAGAACTGACCGGTCACGGTTTGGCCGGTTGAAATTGCCGAACAATTGGCACAGATTGGCAACCAAACAACTACAACAACGACATCACCAGTCTTCCTGCCGAGCTTTACACACGGTCCGACAGACATCCCTCCAGGCCTGCGGGGAAGGTGAGAGTTAAAGACCAAGGGGTCGCTGTTTGAAAAGAAGTCTGTTCATCACGGGTCTCAGTGGATTCGTGGGACAACATATCCAGTCGCGTCTCATGCTCGACGACTCGACATGGAATCTGCTGCCTGCCGCTTCGCCCTATGACCTGACGAAACCGCACAGTCTCGTCGACCTCTGGCCACAACTGCCTGACGCCGTCATTCACCTGGCCGGCCAGACATTCGTGCCTGAAGCCTTTCGCGATCCGGCCCGCACTTTCGAGATCAACCTGCTCGGCACCCTGAACCTGCTGCAAGCCCTCAAGGCGAGAGGCTTCAACGGCCCGTTCCTGTACGTCAGCTCCGGTGACGTGTACGGCCAGGTCGACGAAGCTGCGCTGCCGATCACCGAACAACAACCGCCCTGCCCGCGCAATCCCTACGCCGTGAGCAAACTGTCCGCCGAGCACCTCTGCCTGCAATGGGGCCTCAGTGAAGACTGGCCGGTGCTGGTGGCGCGTCCGTTCAACCACATCGGCACCGGGCAGAAAGACAGCTTCGTGATCGCCAGTGCCGCACGCCAGATCAGTCGCATCAAACAGGGGCTGCAAGGGCCGCAACTGGAAGTCGGCGACATCGATGTCACCCGGGACTTCCTCGACGTCGACGATGTGGTTTCGGCCTATTTCGCGCTGCTGGAAAAAGGCACGCCGGGACAGGTGTACAACATTTGCTCAGGCCATGAGCAAAGCATTCGCAGCCTCATCGAACAGATGGGCGATCTGGCCGAGGTCGAGCTGCAACTGGTTCAGGATCCGGCGCGCATGCGTCGCGCCGATCAGCGTCGCGTCTGCGGCAGCCATCAACGGCTCGCCCGGACCACAGGATGGACGCCGCAAATCTCTATACAACAATCCCTGCGGGCGATCCTGTCCGACTGGGAGAAGCGAGTACGACAAGAATGACAAAAAGTGCATTGATCACAGGGATCACCGGTCAGGATGGCGCCTATCTGGCCAGACTGTTGCTCGACAAGGGCTACAAGGTTCACGGCCTGGTGGCGCGACGCAGCAGCGACTCGCGCTGGCGCCTGCGGGAAATGGGCGTTGAAGGCGACATCGTGTACCTGGACGGCGACATGGCCGACGCCTGCTCGGTGCAGCGCGCAGTCATCAAGTCGGCGCCGGACGAGGTGTATAACCTCGCCGCACAGAGCTTCGTCGCCGCGTCCTGGGATCAACCGGTGACCACCGGCATCGTCGATGGCCTGGGCGTGACTCACCTGCTCGAAGCCATTCGCCAGTTCAGCCCGCACACGCGCTTCTATCAGGCATCGACCAGCGAAATGTTCGGTCTGATCCAGGCCGAACAACAGGACGAGAACACCCCGTTCTACCCGCGCAGCCCGTACGGCGTGGCCAAACTCTATGGCCACTGGATCACCGTCAACTACCGCGAAAGTTTCAACCTGCACGCCAGCAGCGGCATCCTGTTCAACCATGAATCGCCACTGCGCGGCATCGAGTTCGTGACCCGCAAGGTCACCGACGCGGCCGCCCGGATCAAGCAGGGCAAACAGCAGGAACTGGCCCTGGGCAACATCGACGCCAAGCGCGACTGGGGTTTTGCCGGCGATTACGTCGAAGCCATGTGGCTGATGCTGCAACAGGACAAGCCTGACGACTTCGTGGTCGCCACCGGGGTGACCACTACCGTGCGCGAGATGTGCCGCATCGCCTTCGATCACGTGGGCCTCAACTACCGCGACTACGTGAAGATCGACCCGGCGTTCTTCCGCCCGGCCGAAGTCGAAGTACTGCTCGGCAACCCGGCCAAGGCTCAGCGCGTGCTGGGCTGGAAACCGAAGACCGACCTGGACACCCTGATCCGCATGATGATGGATGCGGACATGAAACGCGTCGCCAAGGAGTAGGCCATGCTGATTCCCGTGATTCTGTCCGGCGGTGCCGGTACCCGTTTGTGGCCGGTGTCCCGCGAGGGCCATCCCAAGCCATTCATGACCCTGCCCGACGGCCAGTCGCTGCTGGGCAAGACCTATCGGCGCGCCGCCGGCCTGCTGGACGGCTGGGGCGACATCGTCACGGTGACCAACCGCGAGTACTACTTCCAGAGCAAGGATCACTATCAGGCCGCGCGCCTGTCCCGGCATCGCGGGCACTTCCTGCTCGAGCCCACCGGGCGCAACACCGCCCCGGCCATCGCGGCAGCGGCACTGTCGCTGCAAGCCCTGCATGGTGATGCGGCCATCATGGTGGTGATGCCCGCCGACCATTTGATCGTCGACGAAGACGCACTCAAGCGTGCAGTCGAACACGCAGTCAACCTGGCGAAGGACGGTTATCTTGTGACCTTCGGCGTGGTGCCGACCGCCCCGGAAACCGGCTTCGGCTACATCGAGACCGGCGCCCCGCTGGATGCAAAAGGCGCAGCCAAGGTGCAGCGCTTCGTGGAAAAACCCGACCTGCAAACCGCCACTCACTACCTGGAAAGCGGCAACTTCCTGTGGAATTCGGGGATGTTCTGTTTCTCCATTGCGACCCTGATCGCCGAATTGCAACTGCACGCCCCCGAGCTGCTGGAACAAACCCGCGCCTGCATGGCGGCGAGTGAGCCGCTGGAAACCACCGGTTACCTGCAACAGGAACTCTCTGCGGCGTTGTTCGCCGAAATCACCGACATTTCCATTGATTACGCCCTGATGGAGCGCTCGGAAAAAGTCGCGGTCGTGCCCGCCGGTTTCGACTGGAGCGATATCGGTTCGTGGGGCGCGGTCGCCGCGCTGGTGCCGGCCGACGCCGACAACAACCGCGCCAGCGGTGAGGCCATCTTCATCGACAGCCGCAACAACTTCGTCCAGAGCGAAGGCCGATTGGTGGCCGCTGTGGGCGTGGAAGACCTGATCGTCATCGATACCGCCGACGCCGTACTGGTGGCCCACGCCGACCGCGCCCAGGATGTGCGGCGCGTGGCCAAGCAGCTCAAGGACAAATCCCACGAAGCCTATCGCCTGCACCGTACGGTCAGCCGTCCGTGGGGCACCTACACCGTGCTCGAGGAAGGCCCGCGCTTCAAGATCAAGCGCATCGTGGTCAAGCCTGGCGGCAAGCTGTCGTTGCAGATGCACCATCACCGCAATGAACACTGGGTAGTGGTCGAAGGCATGGCCAAGGTCACCAACAACGGCAGCGGCACGACCCTGGTGGCGAAGAACGAATCGACGTTCATCGCCGCCGGCCACAAGCACCGTCTGGAAAACCCCGGCGTGATCGATCTGGTGATCATCGAAGTGCAAAGCGGTGAATATCTGGGAGAGGACGACATCGTCCGCTTCGAAGACCAATATGGCAGGACGGTTTAAATGCTGCTTTCCCTGTATCGCTCGCTGCAAGGCTATCGAGGTTTCATCCTCGGCAGCGTGCAGCGAGAATTTCAATCGCGCTACCGCAACTCGCTGCTCGGCGCTCTGTGGCCAGTGTTCAACCCGCTGTCGATGATCATCGTTTACACCGTGATCTTTTCCCACATCATGCGCGCCCGCTTGCCGGGCGTGGATGACAGCATGGCCTACAGTGTTTACCTCTGCGCCGGTCTGCTGGCCTGGGGTCTGTTTTCTGAAATCACCCTGCGCAGCCAGACCATGTTTCTGGATAACGCCAACCTGCTGAAAAAGATCAGCTTCCCCAGAATCTGCCTGCCGGTGATTGTGCTCTGCAATGCCGCCATCAACTTTGCCATCATCATCGGGCTGTTCCTCGGGTTTCTGCTGATCACCGGACGTTGGCCGGGCATGGCGCTGCTGGCGCTGATTCCCCTGATTGCGCTGCAAATGTTGTTCTGCGCCGGACTGGGCATGATTCTCGGCGTGTTGAATGTGTTCTTTCGAGACGTCGGTCAGCTCTTCGCCATCTGCCTGCAGTTCTGGTTCTGGCTGACGCCGATCGTGTACCCGATGAGCATTCTCCCGGAGTGGGTCCAGCGCCTGCTCCAGCTCAACCCCTTGACCAATCTGATCGGCAGCTATCAAAACCTGTTCTTGTATGGGCAATGGCCCGTCTGGAGTTCCCTGCTGCCAGTGTTCATTGCCACGTTGGGAATGTGCCTGATCGGCCTGCGCCTGTTTCGCAGGCGCGTTGGTGAAATGGTGGATGAACTCTGATGGGGCATATTCGCGTAACCGGCCTGGGCAAGGCTTACAAGCTGTATCCGACACGCTGGAGTCGACTGACGGAGTGGCTGATTCCGTTTTCCGCTCCGCGCCACCGCCAGCACTGGGTGCTGCAGGATGTCGCATTCGAGATCGCCTCCGGTGAGGCGGTGGGTATCGTCGGCGCCAACGGTGCGGGCAAAAGCACTTTGCTGAAGATGATCACCGGCACAACTCAACCTACCTGCGGCAAGATCGAGATCAAGGGTCGCGTGGCCGCATTGCTGGAGTTGGGCATGGGGTTTCACCCCGACTTTACCGGTCGCCAGAATGCGATCATGGCCGGACAGTTGCTGGGCATGCAGGTTGACGAAATCGAAGCGTTGATGCCCGACATCGAACATTTCGCAGAAATCGGCGAGGCCATCGACCATCCTGTCCGCACCTACTCCAGCGGCATGCAAATGCGCCTGGCCTTCAGTGTGGCCACTGCGCGGCGTCCCGACATTCTGATCGTCGATGAAGCCCTGTCGGTGGGTGACGCTTATTTCCAGCACAAGAGCTTTGAACGCATTCGCAGCTTCCGCAAGGCTGGCACCACATTGCTGATCGTGTCCCACGACCGCTCGGCGATCCAGTCGATCTGCGACTCGGCGATCCTGCTCAAGGATGGCCATATGGCCATGTACGATAAACCGGAGGTGGTGCTCGACTATTACAACGCCCTGATGGCTGAGCGCGAGGGCCAGGTCGTGCGCCAGGAAATGCTCTCCAGTGGTGAAGTGCAGACCGTGTCCGGCACCGGTGAGGCTGGCATCCTGTGCGTACGCTTGCTGGACGAATGCGAACGCTCCATTGAGGCAGCCGAAGTCGGCCAGCCCGTCGTATTGGAAGTGGACGTCGAGGTTCGCAAGGACATCGAACGGCTGGTGCTCGGTTTCATGATCAAGGATCGCCTCGGCCAACCCATGTACGGCATCAACACCCATCGCCAGAATCTTGCACTGGAAGACCTGCATGCGGGCGAGCGGATTACCTATCGCTTCGCCTTCGTGATGGGGCTGGGAAAGGGCAATTACTCTGTGGCCCTGAGCCTCTCACGACTGGACTCGCATCTGGACCGCAATTTCGAATGGCGCGATTACGGACTGGTATTCCACGTGATCAACAACCGCCAGGAAGATTTCGTGGGCTGTTCATGGCTGGCTGCCAGGACATCGATCGCCCGGCATCCTGAAGTTCTTGTAGAGCGTGCGCCTTGAATCGTCTGCTGGTGGAATGCACCCACGTGTTCCAGCATCCGAAAGTCAATTCGGGGATTCAGCGGGTCGTCCGCAACGTCATCAAACAGTTACCACCAAGTGCCGAAGGAGTCGAATGCGTACCGGTGGTCATGCTCAAGGGCAAGCTGTACCGCGTGAAACGCCTGGCACCGTCGGACTCACCGCTGCTCAACGCTCTTGTCACGTTTGGCACACGGCTGGAACGCCTGACCCATCGTTTCTGGCAACTGCATCAACGCCTCGACAGCCATTGCCGCAACAAAACGATACGGCGGGTCCTGTATGTCGGCTATCGTCTGGCTTCGTTCGGCCTGTTCAGTATCCCGCTGCGGCTGATCGAACGCGTCAATCGTTATCAGTTGCCCAAACGCTGCGAGCCACTGGAGCACCAACCCGGCGATCAACTGGTGTTGCTGGATTCGTCCTGGCATTCGGACTTTTTCCTGAATGCCGAACGGCTCAAACGCGAAGGCGTGGGCATCGTCGCAGTGATCTACGACCTGATTCCCCTGACCCACCCGCAGTTTTACGACACGCGGCTGGTGCAGGTTTTCAGCGAATGGTTCGACTGGATTACCCGTACCGCCGACGGCTATCTGGCGATTTCCGCCACGGTGCGCGATCAGGTTCGCGAGGAAGTGCAGCGCCGCCTCGGTCCGGCACAAGTCGAAAAGCGCTGGTTCGACTATTTCCACCTCGGCTCCGAGCTGGATCTGCAGAGCGTCGATGCCGCCGTCGAACCGCAGCTGGAGCGTGTGTTCACAACACCAGAGCCAGTGTTTCTGATGGTCAGCACCATCGAACCACGCAAGAACCACGACTACCTGCTGGATGCCTTCGAGCGCGCCTGGGCAGCCGGTTCGAACGCACGCCTGTGCATCGCCGGACGCATCGGCTGGAAGTGCGACGCCCTGCTTGCCCGGGTGCGCAACCACGCCGAACTGAACCGGCGCCTGTTCATGTTCAACGACCTGAGCGACACCAGCCTGGAGCACGCCTATGCCCATTCCAGCGCCTTGGTGTTCCCGTCCTTTGTCGAAGGCTTCGGTCTGCCGCTGGTGGAAGCCATGCAGCGCGGATTGCCGGCGATGGGCAGCGACATCGCGGTGTTCCGCGAGATCGGCGGCGAATTCATGGCCTATTTCGATCTGCACGATCCGCAACAGCTCGCCGAGCTGGTCATGGCCTTCGAGCGCAGCGGCCGATTCCCCGCCGCCCGTGATGTAACCGACTGGCAATGGATCGGCTGGCGCGAAGCCAGTCAGCAACTGGCTGAACGCACCGCACGCCATGTGCTGCAGGCGCCTGCGGCGCAAGCGAGGTCCCATGCGCATAGCCCTTAACGCGCGGATTCTCCAGGCGCCGCGCACTGGAATCGGCCATTACGTCGCCGAACTGGTGAACGCCCTGCACACCGAGACCGATATCGACGTGGCGCTGTTCCACGGTTGGGGCTGGAGTTCGCAGTTGCCGGAAGCGGCGATGCCCGGTTACTCGCGTCTGACCCCGATGCTGCGCAAGATCCCCGGCGCCTACCAGGCACGCCGCTGGCTGGAACAGAAGCGCTTCGATCAGGGGCGCGCAACCGACATCGACCTGTACCACGAACCGAGCCTGTGGCCGCTGGCCTTCGACGGCCCGACCGTGATCACCCTGCACGACCTGACGCACCTGCATTTCCCGGAAACGCAGCCGCAGGCACGACTAAAGGAAATCGAGCGGCGACTGGCCGACGGCATCCGGCAGGCGCGGGTGATTCTGACCGACTCGCAAGCCATCGCTGACGAAGCCCAACGCTATTTCGGACTGCCCGCCGAGCGCTTTGTGGTCGCGCCCCTGGGTGTCGCCGAGCGCTTTCATCCGCGCGAACCGCAAGCCATCGACACGGTGCTCAAGGCGCATGCCGTGGAGGCACGGGAGTATTTCCTGTGCGTCGGCACGCTGGAGCCGCGCAAGAACCTGAGCCTGGCCCTGCGCGCCCACGCGCTATTGCCCGAAGCCGTGCGCCAGCGCTTCCCGCTGTTGATCGTCGGCATGGCCGGCTGGCAGCGCGAACAGTTCAGTGACGAATTGCGTCAGGCCCTGGCCAGCGGTCATGTGTGCCTGCTCGGCTACTTGCCGGATGAGCAGGTCGCACAATTGCTGGCCGGCGCCCGGGCGCTGGTTTTTCCCTCGTTGTATGAGGGTTTTGGCCTGCCGGTACTGGAAGCGATGGCCAGTGGCACGCCGGTGGTGGTCACTCGCTCTTCGGCAATGCCGGAAGTGGCGGGCCCCGCCGGTAACTATATTGAAGCTGACGATGCAGACGGCCTGCGCGATGCGCTGAGCCGCCTGATAGACGATCAAGCGCATTGGCAGGCATGCCGGGAAGCCGGATTGCAGCAGGCACGGCTTTTTTCCTGGAAGCGTTGCGCGCAGGCCACGGCCTGCGCCTACCGCCAGGCTTTGGGAGGTTGAATGCGAGTTCTTCATTTTTTCAAGACGTACCTGCCTGACTCGGTCGGTGGCATCGAGCAAGTGATCTTCCAGCTCTGCGAAAGCGGCACCCAGCACGGTATCGAAGGCCAGGTGCTGACCCTCAGCGCCAATCCCGAGCCTGCGGTGCTGCAACTGGGCCAGCACGAAGTGCATCGCGCCAGGCTCGACATCCAGTTCGCCTCCACCGGGTTTTCCTGGAGTGTGTTCAAACAGTTTCGCGAACTGGCCGCCGAAGCCGACGTGATCAACTATCACTTCCCGTGGCCGTTCATGGACCTGGTGCATTTCGCCAGCGGCATGAACAAACCGTGTGTGGTGACCTACCACTCGGACATCATTCGCCAGAAGAACCTGCTCAAACTCTACCGTCCGCTGATGAACCGCTTCCTCGCCAGCGCCGACCGGATTGTCGCGGCCTCGCCGAACTACCTGCACACCAGCGATGTGTTGCAGCAGTTCCAGGACAAGACCCGCGTTATCCCCTACGGTCTGAACAAGGCCGGTTATCCACAGCCCGACGTCGAGCGCATGAACCGCTGGCGCCAGCAGCTTGGGGATAAGTTTTTCCTGTTCGTCGGGGTGATGCGCTACTACAAGGGCCTGCACATCCTGCTCGATGCCTTGAAAGACGTGGACTACCCGGTGGTGATCGTCGGCGCCGGCCCGCTGGAACAGGAACTGCACGCCCAGGCGGCTGCGCTGGGGCTGCGCAACATCCATTTCCTCGGGCGGGTGAGCGATGAAGACAAGGTCGCCCTGCTGCAATTGAGCTATGCCATCGTCTTTCCGTCGCACCTGCGTTCGGAAGCGTTCGGCATTTCCCTGCTGGAAGGTGCGATGTACGGCAAGCCGATGATCTCCAGCGAGATCGGCACCGGCACCAGCTACATCAATATCCACAACGAAACCGGGCTGGTGGTGCCGCCAAGTCATCCACAGGCGTTTCGCGAAGCGATGCGTACCCTGTGGGAAAACCCGGCCCGCGCCGCCGAAATGGGCATCAAGGCTGAAGCCCGTTACCGGCAGTTATTCACAGCCGAGGAAATGGGCCGCAAGTGGACGGAGCTGTATCAGGAACTGCTGGAGGAAAAGGCGTTGTCCTACGCCTGATCCTCTACAGATCCAGCACCAGCGGCAGGGCGCTTTGCGCCGGCACCGCACAGCAGATCAGCACTTGTCCTTCCTCCGGCACTTCGGCCGGTGGCTGTGGATAATTCACCGCGCCGCTGATCAGCCGCGTCTTGCAGGTGCCGCATGATCCTCCGCGACAGCTGAATTCGGGACGCAGGCCACGGCTCTCGGCCAGCTCCAGCAGACTGCCGCCCTCGGGCTGCCACCGCGCTTCCTTGGCCGAACGTTCGAAGACCACCGGCACCGAAGTGGTGGCGGCCGGCAATTGTTCGATCACCATGGCGTCCGGATCGGCCTGGCGCTTGAGGGTCGAAGGACCAAAAGTCTCGGCGTGTATCTGGTCGTCGCGCACGTCCAGTTCGCGCAGGCTGTCGTACAGACCTTGGGTAAAAGCGCCGGGGCCGCAGAGAACAAAGTCGATCTGATCGAATTCGTCGATAAGGCTCCTCAACAAGGCACCGTCGATGCGCCCGTGCAGGTCGTAATCCTCGCCTTCCACCAGATCGGGCTCAGGCTGACTGAGCAAGCGCAATACCCGCACCGCATCGCCGGTGTCCTCCAGCAAGCGGTCCAGCTCCGCGCGAAACGGCTGGTCGGCAAGGCTGCGGGAACTCTGGATCAGCCAGGTCGGACGAATCCGCCGGGTGCGCAGGCCCTGATACACCACCTCGCGCAGCATCGACAGCAACGGCGTAATGCCAACCCCGGCCGCCAGCAACACCAATGGCCTGCGCTCCAGCGGCGCCACGGTGAAATGCCCTTGGGGCGAGCGCGCCTCCAGTACATCACCGACGCGCACCTGATCGTGCAGGTGTGTCGATATCCGCCCTTCACGTTTCACGCTGATCCGGAAGAAGTCGTCCGACGGAGCGCCAGACAAACTGTAAGTGCGAATGAACACCTCGTCATCGAGATTGAAACGCAGCGGCAGATGCTGCCCGGCCTGAAACACCGGCAAACCGGCGCCGTCCACGGGTTCGAGGTAGAACGAACGAATGTGTTGGCTCTGCGCCTCAATCCGCGTAACCCGCAGCGGCCGCCAGCTATCGCCCAGAGCCTGCGCCTGCAAACGCGCGTCGGCCTGGGCCCAGGTGCCGGTCAGCAGACTGGTCGGCGACATGCCGTCGAAGCGCCAGCGCAGGGCCAGCGCCCCCGGACGCCGCACCGCTTTTTCCACCTCGAACGTCCACAACCGCTCGGCGCCCTGGAAGGCTGCGATTTGCGGTCCTTCGAGAATGACCTCGGTACGGCCACTGAGCTGCAGCACGTCACCTGTGGAAAAGTCGATGAACAGCAAGCCGGCCCGGGGATTGAGCAGCAAGTTACCGAGAGTGTTGAAATGCAGGTTACCGGCAAAATCCGGGATGGTCAGGCGATTGCCCTCCACCCGCACGAAACCGGCCTGGCCGCCACGGTGGGAAACATCTACCGAGCGCTCGCCATCGACATCGACATAACTGGCGACGAAGAAGGTGTCGGCCGTTTCGATCAGCGCGACCGCCGCGTCATCAAGCCCATCGAAATGTTCGGCGCGCCGGGTCTGCGGATCCGTCAGCGGGACCCGCTGGAACTGGCGCAACTGAATGTACTGCGGGCAGTTGCCGAAGGACTGATCCACCGTCAAATCGAAACCGCTCGTGCCAAGATTGCCGATGCGGCCATTGAGGCGATTGCGCCGACGGGTGTGCAACTCGATGCCGAGCAGACCGATCGCCGCGCCGTCCTGCAACTGCGCCGGGTCATCGGCAGCAGGCAGGCTGTCGAAGTGCAACTGCGTCGGCTCGGGAGAGTGAGCGAAACCCGGCTCGCCCTCCAGCACGCTGGCCCACGGACGGCCATCGGCGTCCACCGCGCCGAACAGCATGAAGGGCAATTGCTGATAGAACTGACGGTGCTGATCCGGCATCCAGGTGCGAATCACCTTGCGACCGAATTCTTCCATGCGCTCGGCAACACCGACCTGCGCTTGCAGTTGCCGCTCGCCGGCGTGCCAGGGTGAACGTTCCATGACGACCTCTCCCCCACGCCAGCGGCGCAGTCTGGACGATGAACCTCAAGCCGTGGCTTGCAGACCGGCAACGGTGCGTGGCATCGCGACGAAACCTGGCAATGCTTCAATCCGCGCCAGCCAGGCGCGCACATTGGCGTAGTCGTCCAGCGACACATTGCCTTCCGGCGCATGGGCGATGTAGCTGTAGGCCGAAACGTCGGCGATGGTCGGTTCGCTGCCGACCAGGAACGGAGTCTTGCCCAGTTCCAGATCCATCACCCTGAGCAGGTTGTGCGCACGGGTGATCGCTTCATCGGCGTCGAGTTTTGCCCCGAACACCGTGACCAGCCGCGCTGCCGCCGGACCAAAGGCAATCGGCCCGGCCGCCGCCGACAACCAGCGCTGGACGCGCGCTGCGCCGACCGGATCGTCCGGCAGCCAGCGACCGTTGCCGTACTTCTGCGCCAGATACACCAGAATCGCGTTGGAATCGGCCAGCACCACGCCGTTGTCATCAATGGCCGGTACTTGTCCGAAGCTGTTGATCGCCAGGTATTCGGGTTGTTTGTGCTCGCCCTTGGCCAGATCGACGAAGATCAGTTCAGTCGGCAATTGCAGCAGTGACAGCATCAGCTCGACCCGGTGGGCGTGGCCGGAACGCGGGAAGTTGTAGAGTTTGATCGCTTGCATGGTCGACTCCGCTGGACGTTTGCGCCGCCCGGAATGGGCGACAACCGTGGCAGCCATCTTCCGCCTATCGCGAAAACAACAGAATCACCAGCAAACGCAATCCATTATTTCACTGGATGAAATAACGCCGCGTTTTTCAGGGCCGGATGCCCGCGCAAGGCGTTCACGGTGTAGTCGACAAAACTGCGCACCCGAGTCGGCGCCTTGCGCCCGCCCTGATACACCACGTGGATTGGCAGCGGCGGCAACTCGTACTCGGCGAGGACGATTTCCAGCTCCCCGGAAGCGATCTTGCCGGCGACCTGATAAGACAACACCCGGGTCAGCCCGAGCCCCAGGCAAGCGGCAGTAATTGCCGCCTGATTGCCGGTGACCACCAGTCTCGGCTCGGGGCGGACGACCAGGGGTTCACCGTCCTCCAGAAACGGCCAGTTGCGCAGTTGCCCGATGGACGAGGTCGCCACCACGGGCGCGCCGGCCAGATCCTGTGGATGGGTTGGTCGCCCATGCGCTGCAAAATAATCCGGCGAGCCGCAGATCACCCGCCGCACCTCACCGACCCGAATCGCATGCTGATTGCTGTCCGGCAACTCACCGATACGGATCGCTACATCGACCCCTTCCTCGACCATGCTCACCACGCGATCCAGCAGCAAGGCGTTGATGGAAACGTCCGGGTATTGCGTCAGATAACCCGCCATCACCGGTGTGACAAACAGCTCGCCGAACAGCACCGGCGCCGTCACCGTCAATTGCCCACGGGGCTGGGTGTGGCTGCCGGCGGCGGAGTCTTCCGCTTCCTGCACCTCGGCAAGAATCCTCCGACAGTCTTCCAGGTAACGCTGGCCCGCCTCGCTCAGATGCACGCTGCGGGTGGTGCGAATCAGCAATTGCGTACCGATCCGCTGCTCCAGCGCCGCCACCGCCCGGGTGACGCTGGCCGCCGACAGCCCCAAGCGCCGCGCGGCAGCGGAAAAGCCCTGTTCCTGAGCAACGGCCGCGAAGATGTGCATTTCCTGGAAGCGATCCATGGTGTCCCCGAAGTGGATAAAAAAATCGCAGCAACTGCTGCGATTCATCTGTGATTCGATTCCGGTGTCTGCATCCCGACAACGCGATGCAGACCCGGAATGTTTCCCGATCAGGTCAGGACTGAGAAACCGGCTGATCGCCGGTCACCCGTGCAGCCTGTCCGGCCGCCGGTTTGACCCACGTCAGATACGCCAGCACCAGCAATCCGATCCAGACCACGCCGACAATCAACGCTGCCTGAGTATCCGGAAAATAACCCAGCACGCCGAACACGAACAGCATGAAAGCAATCGCTGCCATCGGTGCGTACGGCCAGAACGGTACCGGGAATTTCAGTTGCGCCACCTGCTCGGCCGTCATCGAGCGACGCATGGCCACCTGGGTGAACAGAATCATCAGCCAGACCCACACCGTGGCGAAGGTTGCGATGGACGCGATCAGCAGGAACACGTTTTCCGGGATCAGGTAGTTCAGCAACACGCCCAGCAACAGCGCGCAGCTCATCACGATCACCGTCAGCCACGGCACGCCATTGCGCGACAGGCGCGCAAAACCTTTCGGTGCATGCCCTTGCTGAGCCAGGCCGTACATCATCCGGCCTGCACCGAAGATGTCGCTGTTGATCGCGGACACCGCCGCCGAAATCACCACGATGTTCAGAATGGTGGCCGCCGAGCTGATGCCCAGATGGTCAAAAATCTGCACGAACGGGCTGCCCTGGCTGCCGATCTGCTGCCACGGGAAGATCGACATCAGCACCAGCATCGTCAGCACGTAGAACAGCAGGATGCGCATCGGCACGGCATTGATCGCCTTGGGCAGCACGCGGTGCGGGTCCTTGGCTTCACCGGCAGTCACGCCGATGATTTCGATGCCGCCGAAAGCAAACATCACCACCGCAAACGAGGCGATCAGGCCGCCCACGCCGTTGGGCATGAAGCCACCCTGGGTCCACAGGTTGCTGATATCGGTGGCCTGCCCGGGGGCGGTGCTGATGCCGAACAGCATGATGCCGAAGCCGCCGAGGATCATCGCGACGATGGCCGCGACCTTGAGCAACGACAGCCAGAACTCCATTTCACCGAAGACTTTGACGTTGCACAGGTTCAGGCCGCCGACCACCGAAACGATGCCGAGTACCCAGATCCAGCGCGAGACTTCCGGAAACCAGAAGCCCATGTAGATGCCGAACGCCGTCACGTCGGCCATGCCGACGATGACCATTTCGAACGCGTAGGTCCAACCGAGAATGAAGCCCGCCATGGGGCCGAGGTAGGTGCTTGCGTACTGCCCGAACGAGCCGGCGACCGGGTTGTGCACCGCCATCTCGCCGAGGGCGCGCATGACCATGAACACCGCTGCGCCACCGATCAGGTAAGCGAGCAGAACCGCAGGACCGGCCATCTGGATGGCCGACGCAGAACCGTAGAACAGCCCGGTACCGATTGCCGATCCCAGGGCCATGAAGCGAATGTGTCGGGCCGAGAGCCCGCGTTTCAAACCTTTTGCTGACTGCTGCATTTTTCGTCCTTATTTATTTTTATTCGACGCAAAAATCGAAACGCCAACAGGCCGGCCTCCACGCAAAGTGGAAGACAGCCTGTTGGCGATGAGGCACTTACAGACTCGGCAGCAGGTTCGCCGGCACCAGATCATTCAGCGTGCGCGACGCCAGCAGTTCAGTCGCCGCATTAATGTCCGGCGCAAAGAAG
>NZ_JBJUVZ010000019.1:0-8467 GCF_046097675.1 Pseudomonas sp. UV AK001 | reverse complement strand
GCGCCTGACCGACATCGGCGGCGTGCAGGAGGCGGCGGTGCTGGCTCGCGAGGACGTGCCGGGGGACAAACGTCTGGTCGCCTATTACACCGGCGCACGGCTGGAAATCGACGTGCTGCGCGGTCACCTGCTGGAGCACCTGCCGGACTACATGGTGCCGGCGGTGTTCGTGCATCTCGATGCGCTGCCGCTGAGTCCGAACGGCAAGCTCGACCGCAAGGCCTTGCCGGTGCCGGATCAGGCTTCGGTCATCACTCGCGAGTACGAAGCGCCGGTCGGCGAGGTGGAAATCCTTCTCGCCGGACTCTGGGCTGAACTGCTCAACGTGGAGCGGGTAGGGCGCCACGACAACTTTTTTGAACTGGGCGGGCACTCATTGCTGGCGGTCAGTCTGATCGGCCGGTTACGTCAGGAAGGCATGGAAGCCGAGGTCAGGGCGTTGTTCGAACAACCGACCCTGGCCGGATACGCCGCAATTACGGAAAGAATGGAGATCGTCCTGTGAACGTGATCGAACTGTTGGCAACACTTAAAGCGAAAGACATCCAGTTGGCGGTCACCGACGACCAGTTGCGCGTACAGGGCAACAAACAGGCGCTGAGCGATCCGGCGGTGCTGGCGCTGTTGCGCGAGCACAAACCGGCGCTGATCGAGTTGATCAAGGCCGGGCAATATTCAGCGACCAAGAGCGGTCAGGTCGACGTGCCGCCCAATGGCATTGCACCCGGCACCACACGCATTACTCCGGCGATGCTGACCCTGGCCGAACTCGATCAGGCGACCATCGACCGTCTGGTCGAAGACGTGCCGGGCGGCGCGGCCAACGTGCAGGACATCTACCCGCTGGCACCGTTGCAGGAAGGCATTCTTTACCACCACGTCAGCGCTACCCAGGGCGATCCGTACGTGATGCAGGCGCATTTCGCCTTTGCCGATCGCGGGCGTTTGAACGCGTTCGTTGAGGCCTTGCAGGCCGTCATTGATCGCCACGATATCCTCCGTACGGCGGTGGTCTGGGAGGGGCTGGATACACCGCAACAAGTGGTCTGGCGTGAGGCCGGATTGCCGGTGGAAGAGATCGATGCCGAAGGCGATGCGCTGGCGTATTTGCACGAACGTTTCGATGCCCGGGAATTCCGCATGGATGTAAGCCGGGCGCCGATGATGCGTCTGGCCCATGCCTGGGACGAAGCCGGGCAGCGGGTGGTCGCGACGCTGCTGTTTCATCACATGGCGCTGGATCACTCGGCGCTCGACGTGGTACGTCATGAGATGCGTGCGTTCCTCACGGGGCAGGGCAATCTGCTGGGGCGGCCGGTCGCGTTTCGGGATTACGTGGCGCAGGCGCGGCTGGGTGTCAGCGAAACCGAGCACGAGGCGTTTTTTCGCGACATGCTCGGCGATATCGACGAGCCGACCTTGCCGTTCGGTTTGCAGGATGTGCAGGGTGACGGGCACGGCATCACCGAACTGAGCGTGCCGGTCGATCCGGCCTTGGGCCTACGCCTGCGGGGGCAGGCGCGGCAGCTCGGGGTGAGTGCGGCCAGTCTGTTCCACCTGGCCTGGGCGCAGGTGCTGGCCACGCTTGCCGGCAAGCAACGCGTGGTGTTCGGCACGGTGCTGATGGGCCGTCTGCAAGGCGCCGAAGCCACCGACCGGGCGCTGGGCATTTTCATCAACACCTTGCCGGTGCGAGTAGACGTCGATGCTCAGAGCGTGCGCAGCGCCGTGCAGGCGACCCACGCACGCCTGACCACCTTGATGCGCCATGAACACGCGCCGCTGGCGCTGGCCCAGCGCTGCAGCAGCGTGGCCGCACCGACGCCGTTGTTCAGCGCCTTACTCAATTACCGTCACAGCCATGGCGCCGCTTCGGCCAGCGCACAAACCCTGTCGGCATGGGAAGGCATCACCACCCTGCACTCGGAAGAGCGCACCAACTATCCGCTGACCCTGAGTATCGACGACCTGGGCGACGCCTTCAGCCTGACCCTGCTCGCCACCACTGAGGTCGATCCGCAACGGGTGTGCGATTACATGCTCGGCGCCTTGAACGGTCTGGTGTCCGCGCTGGAGCAGGCGCCGGATTCGCCGGTCAGCCAGGTGCCGATCCTCCCGGAGGCGGAGCGCGAGCAGATCCTGCGCGGCTTCAACGCCACCCGGGCCGACCATCCGCAAGGGCTGACGATTCATCAGCGTTTCGAAGCGCAAGTCGTCGAACGGACGGAAGCGGTGGCGGCGGTGTTCCTCGGTGAACAAGTGACCTACGCCGAGCTGAACCTGCACGCCAACGCCCTGGCCCATCATCTGATCAGCCTGGGCGTTCGCCCTGATGATCGCGTGGCCATCGTCGCCCGCCGCGGGCTCGATACGCTGGCGGGACTGCTGGCGATTCTCAAGGCCGGGGCCGGTTATGTGCCGGTTGACCCGGCGCATCCGCCCGAACGCCTGAGCTACCTGCTCAGCGACAGCGCCCCGGCAGTAGTGCTGACCCAGAGCGATCTGCGTGACCGGTTGCCAACGCTCGATGTGCCGGTGATCGACCTCGACCGCCGCACCTGGCCACTGAGCCTGGCCCTCGATCCGCAGGTGCCGGGCCTGACCACAGGGCATCTGGCCTACGTGATCTACACCTCGGGGTCCACCGGTCTGCCCAAGGGCGTGATGGTCGAACACCGCACCCTGTCCAACCTCGTCGACTGGCATTGCGGCGCGTTCGATCTGTGCGCCGGTCGTCACACTTCAAGCCTTGCCGGCTTCGGCTTCGACGCCATGGCCTGGGAAGTCTGGCCGGCCCTTTGTGCCGGTGCGACTCTGCACCTGGCGCCAGCCCGGGACGGCAACGAAGACATCGACGCCTTGCTCGACTGGTGGCGTGCGCAACCGCTGGATGTGAGCTTCCTGCCAACGCCGGTGGCCGAATACGCCTTCAGTCAGAACCTTGAACACCCGACCCTGCGCACACTGCTGATCGGCGGGGATCGCCTGCGACAGTTCAGCCGTCACCGGCATTTCGACGTGATCAACAATTACGGTCCGACCGAAACCACGGTGGTGGCGACCTCGGGCAAGGTCGAAGCCGGGCAGACGCTGCACATCGGTCGGCCGGTGAGCAATGCCACGGTGTATCTGCTGGATGAGCGGCAACGTCCGGTGCCCATCGGCGTGGCGGGGGAGTTGTATGTCGGGGGCGCCGGGGTTGCCCGGGGTTATCTGAACCGTCCGGAACTGACGGCCGAGCGCTTTCTCGACGATCCGTTCAACGGCGGGCGCATGTACCGCACCGGTGACCTGGCGCGCTGGCAGGACGACGGCACCCTCGAATACCTGGGACGCAACGACGATCAGGTGAAGATTCGCGGCGTGCGCATCGAACTGGGCGAGATTGAAACCCGTCTCAACCAGCTCCCCGGCATTCAGGAAGCGGTATTGCTGGCCCGTGAAGACGAACCCGGCCAGCCGCGTCTGGTGGCCTATTACACCGAACAGACTCAGGTCGAACCGCAACCGGTGGCTGAGCTGCGCGCCTGCCTGCTGGCGCAGTTGCCCGAGTACATGGTGCCAGCGGCCTTCGTGCGACTGGACGCGTTGCCACTGACCGCCAACGGCAAGGTCGACCGCAAGGCCCTGCCGGCGCCGGATCGCGCGGCGTTGTTCACCCGCCATTACGAAGCGCCGCATGGCGAGCTGGAAATCGCGCTGGCACGGATCTGGGGCGAAGTGCTGCAGGTCGGGCAGGTCGGGCGTCGGGATCACTTCTTCGAACTGGGTGGTCACTCGTTGCTGGCGATGCGCATGGTGTCCCAGGTGCGCCAACGTCTGGGTGTCGAGCTGGCCCTGAGCGACTTGTTTGCCAATGCCGAACTGGCAGCGGTCGCCGAGGTGCTGGCCCAAGCCGGTCGCAGCTCACAACCGGCCATGTTGCCGGTGCCACGGGACGGCGCGTTGCCGCTGTCGTTTGCCCAGCAGCGGCTGTGGTTTCTGGCGCGCATGGAAGGGGTCAACACCGCTTACAACATCCCGCTGGGCCTGCGCTTGCGCGGTCATCTCGACGAGGCGGCGCTGCAACGGTCACTGGCGCGGATCATCGACCGCCACGAAACCCTGCGCAGCCGTTTTGTCCCGCACGATGATGACGTGCAGGTAGTGATTGCGCCGGTCGACAGCGGCCTGCTGCTGCGGGTCGAGGATCTGCGTCAGCATCCACACGCCGACGAAGCCATGCAAGCGTTGATCCGTGAACAGGCCGCGACCCCGTTCGATCTACAACACGATCCGTTGATTCGCGGGCGACTGGTGCGGCTGGCCGACGATCACCATGTGTTGCTGTTGACCCTGCACCACATCATTTCCGATGGCTGGTCGATGGGCGTGCTGACCCGTGAACTGATGGCGTTGTATCAGGCGTTCAGCCGTGGCGAGGCCGATCCGCTGCCGCCACTGGCGCTGCAATACGCCGACTACGCGATCTGGCAACGCCGCTGGCTGAGCGGCGAAGTGCTGCAGCAACAAAGCGATTACTGGCAGCAGACCCTGGCCGGCGCCCCGACCTTGCTGGTGCTGCCAACCGACCGTCCGCGTCCGGCGCAACAGGATTACACCGGCAGCAGCGTCGAGTTCCGGTTGGACGAGCCACTGAGCGCCGGGCTCAAGGCGCTGAGCCAGCGGCACGGTGTGACGATGTACATGACGATGGTGAGTGCCTGGGCGCTGTTGCTCAGTCGCTTGTCCGGCCAGTCGGACGTTGTGATCGGCTCGCCGGTTGCCAACCGTGGCCGCGCGGAAGTCGAAGGGCTGATCGGGTTGTTCATCAACACCTTGGCGCTGCGGATCGACACTTCCGGCGGGCTCAGTGTCGAAGCGTTGCTGGCTCGGGTGAAAACGCTGACATTGCAGGCCCAGGCCCATCAGGATTTGCCGTTCGAGCAGGTGGTGGAAGTCACCCGGCCGGCGCGCAGCCTGTCCCACAGCCCGTTGTTCCAGACCACCCTGAGCTGGGAAAGCAGCTCAGGGCCGGCGCTGGAACTGGGGGAGATGGCGCTGGAAAACGTGGGCGGTCCGGCCCGCTTCGCCAAGTTCGACCTGTCGCTGACGTTGGGTGAAACCCGCAGCGGAATTCGCGGCGTGCTGGAATACGCCACGGCACTGTTCGATGAATCGACGATCCAGCGTTATGTCGGCTACTTCGAGCAGTTGCTGCACGCGATGGTCGCCAACGATCAGGCGCAGCTGGAACAGCTCGAGATGGTGCAGGCTCACGAGCGTGAACAGTTGCTGGTTGCGTTCAACGACACCCATGCGGAGTTTGTGTCGGGGCTGACTATTGCGCAGCGATTCGAGGCGCAAGTGATCGAGCGGCCCGCAGCGGTCGCGGCGGTCAGCCAGGGGCAGGCGTTGACCTTTGCCGAGCTGAACCGGCAGGCCAACACCTTGGCTCATCACCTGATCGGGCTGGGCGTTCGTCCTGATGATCGCGTGGCCATCGTCGCCCGGCGCGGGCTGGATACGCTGGTGGGGCTGGTGGCCATTCTCAAGGCCGGGGCCGGTTATGTGCCGGTGGATCCGGCGCACCCGGCGGAGCGTTTGAACTATCTGCTGAGCGACAGCGCGCCGATGGCGGTGCTGTGCCTGAGTGATTTGCGTGAACGACTGCCGGCGCTGGACGTGCCGGTGATCGACCTCGATTTGCAGGCCTGGCCGGACACCGAGACCGGCAATCCGCAGGTGCCGGGCATGACCCGCGAACACCTGGCCTATGTCATCTACACCTCGGGTTCCACCGGCCTGCCCAAGGGCGTGATGGTCGAACACCACACCTTGAGCAACCTCGTCGACTGGCACTGCAAGGCGTTCGACCTGTGCGCCGGGCGTCACACGTCGAGCCTCGCCGGTTTCGGCTTCGACGCCATGGCCTGGGAAGTCTGGCCAGCCCTGTGCGCCGGCGCGACCCTGCACCTGGCGCCGGCCCGCGACGGCAGCGAAGACGTGGACGCGTTGCTCGACTGGTGGCGCGCGCAACCGCTGGACGTGAGCTTCCTGCCGACCCCGGTGGCCGAATACGCGTTCAGCCAGAACCTCGAACACCCGACCCTGCGCACACTGCTGATTGGCGGCGACCGTCTGCGTCAGTTCAACCGTCAGCAGTCCTTTGATGTGGTCAACAACTACGGCCCGACCGAGGCGACAGTGGTTGCCACCTCGGGCATCGTCGAGGCGGGGCAGGCGCTGCACATCGGCAAACCGATCGCCAACGCGACGGTTTACCTGCTCGATGAACAGCAGCGTCCTGTGCCGGTTGGCGTGGCCGGAGAGCTGTATGTGGGTGGCGCCGGTGTGGCGCGGGGTTATCTGAATCGTCCGGACCTAACCGAAGAACGCTTCCTGCGCGACCCGTTCAACCACGGCCGGATGTATCGCACGGGCGACCTGGCGCGCTGGCGCGCCGACGGCTCCATCGAATACCTGGGGCGCAACGACGATCAGGTGAAAATCCGTGGTGTGCGCGTCGAACTGGGGGAAATCGAAACTCGCCTCAATCAGTTGCCCGGCATCCAGGAAGCGGTGCTGGTGGCCCGCGAAGACGAACCCGGGCAGGTGCGACTGGTGGCGTATTTCACTGAACAGGTGCAGGGCGAAGCGCTGGCTGTGTCCGACCTGAGGGCGCATCTGCTCGGTCAACTGCCGGAATACATGGTGCCGGCGGCCTTCGTCAGGCTCGACGCGCTGCCGCTGACCGCCAACGGCAAGGTCGATCGCAAGGCCTTGCCGGTGCCAGATCGCAGCGCCTTGTTCACCCGCGACTATCAGGCGCCGCAAGGTGAACTGGAAACCACCCTGGCACAGATCTGGGCCGAGGTGCTGCAGGTCGAGCAGGTCGGGCGTCAGGATCACTTTTTCGAGCTGGGCGGTCATTCGTTGCTGGCGATGCGCATGCTGTCTCAGGTGCGCCAGCGGCTGGGGGTGGAACTGACCCTCGCCGAGCTGTTCGCCAATGCCGAGCTCGCCGCTGTGGCCGAGGTTCTGACCCGGGCCGGACGCTGCACGCAACCGGCGATCATGCCGGCGCCGCGTGACGGCGCGCTGCCGTTGTCGTTTGCCCAGCAACGGTTGTGGTTCATGGCGCAACTGGAAGGCGCAAACACCGCCTACAACATTCCCCTCGGCCTGCGCCTGCGCGGTCGCCTCGACGAAGCGGCCCTGCAACGGGCATTGGCGCGGATCGTCGAGCGTCACGAAACCCTGCGCAGCCGCTTCGCCCAGTTCAACGATGAAGCCCAGGTGCTGATCGCGCCGCCCGACAGCGCTGTGCTGCTGAGGGTCGAGGACTTGCGCCGGCACCCGCAGGCCGACGACGCCTTGCTCGCGCTGATTCAGGGCGAAGCCTCGGGGCCATTCGATTTGCAGGATGATCCGCTGATTCGCGGACGTCTGGTGCGACTGGCCGATGATCATCATGTGTTGCTGCTGACCCTGCACCACATCGTCTCCGATGGCTGGTCGATGGGTGTGTTGACCCGCGAGCTGATGGCGCTGTACCAAGCGTTCAGCCACGGCGCGGCCGATCCGTTGCCGCCGCTGGCGTTGCAGTACAGCGACTACGCCGTGTGGCAGCGCCGCTGGTTGAGTGGTGAAGTCTTGCAGCGTCAGAGCGATTATTGGCAGCAGGCGCTGGCCGGTGCGCCGGCCTTGCTGATGCTGCCGACCGACCGTCCACGCCCGGCCTTGCAGGATTATGCCGGCAGCAGTGTCGACATCCGGTTGGATGAACGCTTGAGCGCTGGCCTCAAGGCGCTGTGCCAACGCCACGGCGTGACGCCGTACATGGCGGTGATGAGTGCCTGGGCGATGTTGCTCGGTCGCTTGTCCGGGCAGTCGGATGTGGTGATCGGCTCGCCGGTCGCCAACCGTAACCGGGCGGAAATCGAAGGGTTGATCGGACTGTTCGTCAACACGCTTGCCGTACGCATCGACACGTCGGGCGCGCTCACCGTCGAGGCATTACTGGCCCGGGTCAAGGCCCGCACGCTTGAGGCGCAGGCCCATCAGGATCTGCCGTTCGAACAAGTGGTGGAAATCACCCGGCCGGTGCGCAGCCTGTCCCACAGCCCGTTGTTCCAGACGTTGCTCAGTTGGGACAGCGGCAGCGGTGCGACCCTGGCGCTTGGTGATCTGACGCTGGAAGGCGTGGCCGAGCCGAGCCACTTTGCCAAGTTCGATCTGTCGCTGACGTTGGGCGAGGCCCAGGGTGTGATCCGGGGTTCGCTGGAATACGCCACGGCGTTGTTCGATGAGTCGACGATCCAGCGTTACGCCGGTTACTTGCAGCAGTTGCTTCAGGCCATGGTCAGCAATGATCAGGCATTGCTGGAGCAGGTCGATGTGCTGGCGGAGGATGAGCGCCGGCATTTGCTGCATGGCTTCAATGCCACTGACGTTGATTACAACCTTCAGCAAAGCATTCACGGTC
>NZ_JBJUVZ010000018.1:0-15482 GCF_046097675.1 Pseudomonas sp. UV AK001 | reverse complement strand
ATAGTTGTAATGTATTTTTCGGGCCGGCATAATGGTCGGCCTGATTTTGTTTTAGGTCAGTAGCTCAATTGGCAGAGCGACGGTCTCCAAAACCGTAGGTTGGGGGTTCGATTCCCTCCTGACCTGCCAGATTCACTCGGTGTGTCTGGCTTTCTTTTCACAGGATCTTCATAGATGACTCCTAAGGCTGAAGCTCAAGGCTCTCGCTTCGATCTGCTCAAGTGGCTTGTAGTGGTCGCTTTGGTGGTGGTTGGCGTTGTAGGCAATCAGTATTACTCTGCTTCGCCGATCCTGTACCGTGTACTCGCTTTGCTTGTCATTGCTGCTGTAGCTGCCTTTGTAGGCCTGCAGACTGCCAAGGGCAAGTCTTTCTTTGTACTGGTTAAGGAAGCTCGTACCGAGATTCGTAAAGTCGTATGGCCAACTCGCCAAGAAACCACGCAGACCACTCTGATTGTTGTGGCTGTTGTTCTGGTTATGGCGTTGCTGTTGTGGGGGCTTGATTCCCTGCTCGGCTGGCTTGTTTCCTTGATTGTCGGCTAAGGGTGTCCCGTGGCTAAGCGTTGGTACGTTGTGCATGCTTACTCGGGTTACGAGAAGCATGTCATGCGCTCGCTGATCGAGCGTGTAAAGCTGGCTGGCATGGAAGATGGCTTCGGCGAAATTCTGGTTCCCACTGAAGAAGTGGTTGAAATGCGTAATGGCCAGAAGCGCAAAAGCGAACGCAAGTTCTTCCCTGGTTATGTGCTGGTACAGATGGATATGAACGAGGGTACTTGGCACTTGGTCAAGGATACTCCTCGGGTGATGGGTTTTATCGGCGGTACTGCTGACAAGCCTGCGCCAATCACTGATAAAGAAGCAGAGGCGATCCTGCGTCGCGTTGCTGATGGTAGCGACAAGCCGAAGCCGAAGACGTTGTTCGAGCCAGGTGAAACCGTTCGTGTCAATGACGGTCCTTTCGCTGACTTTAACGGTGTTGTTGAAGAGGTTAACTACGAAAAGAGCCGGATCCAAGTGGCAGTGCTCATTTTCGGTCGCTCTACTCCGGTAGAGTTGGAGTTCAGTCAGGTCGAAAAGGTCTAACTGGACAAGCATCCCAACCCCGCAGCCCTAGGCTGTGGGGTTTTGTCGTCACTGGGATAAACGCGCAAGTAACCGGGGAGCCTTTCGAGGCGTTCGAACCCGTAATTGGAGTGCCTCATGGCCAAGAAGATTACCGCTTACATCAAGCTGCAAGTGAAGGCCGCTCAGGCTAACCCAAGCCCACCTGTTGGTCCTGCTCTGGGTCAGCACGGCGTGAACATCATGGAATTCTGCAAAGCTTTCAACGCCCGTACCCAGGGTCTGGAAGCTGGTCTGCCGACTCCAGTGATCATCACTGTCTACAGCGACCGTAGCTTCACTTTCGAAACCAAATCCACCCCTGCTTCGGTTCTGCTGAAGAAGGCGGCCGGTCTGACCAGCGGTTCCGCTCGTCCGAACACCGTTAAGGTTGGCACTGTTACCCGTGCTCAGCTGGAAGAAATCGCGAAAACCAAAAACGCGGATCTGACTGCAGCTGATATGGATGCAGCCGTGCGCACTATCGCCGGTTCTGCTCGTAGCATGGGCCTTAACGTGGAGGGTGTGTAATGGCTAAGCTGACCAAGCGCCAAAAGGCTATCGCTGAAAAGATCGAAGCGGGCAAGTCCTACAACTTCGAAGAGGCCGCAACCCTGCTGGCTTCGCTGCCAGCTGCCAAGTTCGTCGAGTCGTTCGATGTGGCCGTTAACCTGGGCGTAGACCCGCGTAAATCCGACCAGGTCGTTCGTAGCGCTACTGTGCTGCCACACGGCACTGGCAAGACCGTTCGCGTTGCTGTGTTCACCCAGGGTCCAGCTGCCGAGGCCGCTCTGGCTGCCGGCGCTGACCGCGTAGGTATGGACGAACTGGCTGCCGAAATGAAAGGCGGCGACCTGAACTATGACGTAGTGATCGCATCCCCGGATGCCATGCGCGTTGTGGGTCAACTGGGTCAGATCCTCGGTCCACGTGGCCTGATGCCTAACCCGAAAGTCGGCACCGTAACTCCAGACGTAGCTACCGCGGTTAAAAACGCCAAGGCTGGTCAGGTTCGTTATCGCACCGACAAAAACGGCATCATCCACACTTCCGTTGGCAAGATCGGCTTCGATGCCGTCAAGCTGAAGGAAAACGTTGAAGCCCTGATCGCTGACCTGAAGCGTATCAAGCCAGCTTCTTCGAAAGGTATCTACGTCAAGCGCGTTACCCTGAGCACCACCATGGGCCCAGGTCTGGTCATCGACCAGAGCTCGCTGGACGCGTAAGACAAAAATTGGCGCAGGTAACTGCGCCAATTGAAAGATTGGGGTCCCTGCCTGGCGGGGGCTATCCAAGACCGTAGGCGACGCAAGTCTTAAACCTCAAGCCTACGCAGATGGTGCTCCCGGTTCCTTACCGAATCAGACACCAAAACGACATTCGGTTTCGATCGAATGAAACGGTAACAAGCAGGAGTTAAACCCGTGGCAATTAATCTCGAAGACAAGAAGGCCATCGTCGCTGAAGTCAACGAGGCTGCCAAAGTCGCTCTGTCCGCTGTCGTGGTTGATGCCCGTGGCGTAACAGTAGGCGCAATGACCGGACTCCGTAAAGAGGCTCGTGAAGCTGGCGTTTACGTACGTGTTGTACGTAACACCCTGCTCAAGCGCGCTGTTGCTGGCACTTCGTACGAAGTGCTGAACGACGCGTTCACCGGCCCGACCCTGATCGCATTCTCCAACGAGCACCCGGGCGCTGCTGCTCGTCTGTTCAAGGAATTTGCCAAGGGTCAGGATAAGTTCGAGATCAAGGCAGCTTCGTTCGAGGGCAAGTTCCTCGCAGCGAATGAGATCGACGTGCTGGCAAGCCTGCCAACTCGCGACGAAGCTATTGCGAAACTGATGAGCGTGATTCAAGGCGCTACCAGCAAGCTGGCTCGTACTCTGGCGGCAATTCGCGATCAGAAAGAAGCTGCTGCAGCCTGAGGCTGAGCGTTTCCAATCTCGCGTATTTTTGTTTATTTCGACGGCCGTACAGGCTGTCCACCAAATCAGGAATTGAGTCATGTCTCTGACTAACGAACAAATCATCGAAGCAATCGGCCAGAAAACCGTTCTGGAAGTTGTTGAGCTGATCAAAGCAATGGAAGAAACCTTCGGCGTGACCGCTGCTGTTGCTGCTGCTGGTCCAGCTGCTGCTGCCGCTGTTGTTGAAGAGCAAACCGAGTTCAACGTTGTTCTGGTTGAAGCCGGCGAGAAGAAAGTAAACGTGATCAAGGCAGTTCGTGAACTGACCGGTCTGGGCCTGAAAGAAGCCAAAGAGAAAGTCGACGGCGCTCCTCAGGTTGTAGCTGAAGGCGTTTCGAAAGAAGCTGCTGAAGACGCTAAGAAGAAGCTGGAAGAAGCAGGCGCTAAAGTCGAGCTGAAGTAAGCATCGACTTTGCTCCTCCAGCCCGAGCGTCAAGCGACAGGCTGATGGCTGGTGGCTCTTGCCACCGGCCTTTTTCCGTTATTGGCAGCCGACTCGGTCGGTGCCGATAACGAGCTGTAACCATCCGATGTGATGGCGCAAACCATGGGGTTTGCACGATTTTCTGGCTGCTCCCGTCGGGAGGGGCCAAACAAGCAGGTGACCAAGCTGGGGAACGCTGATGGCTTACTCATATACTGAGAAAAAACGTATCCGCAAGGACTTTAGCAAGTTGCCGGACGTCATGGATGTGCCTTACCTCCTGGCCATCCAGCTGGATTCGTATCGTGAATTCTTGCAAGCGGGAGCGACTAAAGATCAGTTCCGCGACGTGGGCCTGCATGCGGCCTTCAAATCCGTTTTCCCGATCATCAGCTACTCCGGCAATGCTGCGCTGGAGTACGTCGGTTATCGCCTGGGCGAACCGGCATTTGATGTCAAAGAATGCGTATTGCGCGGTGTAACTTTCGCCGTACCTTTGCGGGTAAAAGTGCGCCTGATCATTTTCGACAAAGAATCGTCGAACAAAGCGATCAAGGACATCAAAGAGCAAGAAGTCTACATGGGTGAAATCCCCCTGATGACTGAGAACGGTACCTTCGTAATCAACGGTACCGAGCGTGTGATCGTTTCCCAGTTGCACCGCTCCCCGGGCGTGTTCTTCGACCACGACCGTGGCAAGACGCACAGCTCCGGTAAACTGCTGTACTCCGCACGCATCATTCCTTACCGCGGTTCCTGGCTGGACTTCGAGTTCGACCCGAAGGACTGCGTATTCGTACGTATCGACCGTCGTCGCAAGCTGCCGGCCTCGGTACTGCTGCGCGCGCTCGGCTATACCACCGAAGAAGTGCTGGACGCTTTCTACACCACCAACGTATTCCACGTTAAGGGCGAGACCCTGAGCCTGGAACTGGTACCTCAGCGTCTGCGCGGTGAAGTTGCTGTTCTCGATATTCAGGATGACAAAGGCAAGGTAATTGTCGAGCAGGGTCGTCGTATCACTGCCCGTCACATCAACCAGCTGGAAAAAGCCGGGATCAAAGAGCTGGACGTGCCTCTGGACTACGTCCTGGGTCGCACCACCGCCAAGGTCATCGTGCATCCGGCAACCGGCGAAATCCTGGCAGAGTGCAACACCGAGCTGACGACCGAAGTCCTGGCAAAAGTCGCCAAGGCCGGCGTCGTTCGCATCGAAACTCTGTACACCAACGATATCGACTGTGGTCCGTTCGTCTCTGACACTCTGAAGATCGACTCCACCAGCAACCAATTGGAAGCGCTGGTCGAAATCTATCGCATGATGCGTCCAGGCGAGCCGCCAACCAAAGACGCTGCCGAAACCCTGTTCAACAACCTGTTCTTCAGCCCTGAGCGTTATGACCTTTCTGCGGTCGGCCGGATGAAGTTCAACCGTCGTATCGGTCGTACCGAGATCGAAGGTTCGGGCGTGCTGTGCAAGGAAGACATCGTCGCGGTACTGAAGACTCTGGTCGACATCCGTAACGGTAAAGGCATCGTCGACGACATCGACCACCTGGGTAACCGTCGTGTTCGCTGCGTAGGCGAAATGGCCGAGAACCAGTTCCGCGTTGGCCTGGTACGTGTTGAGCGTGCGGTCAAAGAGCGTCTGTCGATGGCTGAAAGCGAAGGCCTGATGCCGCAAGATCTGATCAACGCCAAGCCAGTGGCTGCGGCGGTGAAAGAGTTCTTCGGTTCCAGCCAGCTGTCGCAGTTCATGGACCAGAACAACCCGCTGTCCGAGATTACCCACAAGCGTCGTGTCTCCGCACTCGGCCCAGGTGGTCTGACTCGTGAGCGCGCGGGCTTCGAAGTTCGTGACGTACACCCGACTCACTACGGTCGTGTCTGCCCGATCGAAACGCCGGAAGGTCCGAACATCGGTCTGATCAACTCCCTGGCGGCTTACGCTCGCACCAACCAGTACGGCTTCCTCGAGAGCCCGTACCGTGTGGTGAAAGAGGGTGTGGTTACCGACGAGATCGTGTTCCTGTCCGCTATCGAAGAAGCCGATCACGTGATCGCGCAGGCTTCGGCGACCATGAACGACCAGAAAGTCCTGATCGACGAACTGGTAGCCGTACGTCACCTGAACGAATTCACCGTCAAGGCGCCTGAAGAAGTCACCCTGATGGACGTTTCGCCGAAGCAGGTAGTTTCGGTTGCAGCGTCGCTGATTCCGTTCCTCGAGCACGACGACGCCAACCGTGCGTTGATGGGTTCGAACATGCAGCGTCAGGCTGTACCAACCCTGCGCGCCGACAAGCCGCTGGTAGGTACCGGCATGGAGCGTAACGTGGCTCGCGACTCCGGCGTTTGCGTCGTGGCTCGTCGTGGCGGCGTGATCGACTCCGTTGATGCCAGCCGTATCGTGGTTCGTGTTGCCGATGACGAAGTTGAAACCGGCGAAGCTGGTGTCGACATCTACAACCTGACCAAATACACCCGCTCGAACCAGAACACCTGCATCAACCAGCGTCCGCTGGTGAGCAAGGGTGATCGCGTTCAGCGTAGCGACATCATGGCCGACGGCCCGTCCACCGATATGGGTGAGCTGGCTCTGGGTCAGAACATGCGCATCGCGTTCATGGCGTGGAACGGCTTCAACTTCGAAGACTCCATCTGCCTGTCCGAGCGTGTGGTTCAGGAAGACCGCTTCACCACGATCCACATTCAGGAACTGACCTGTGTGGCCCGTGACACCAAGCTTGGCCCAGAGGAAATCACTGCGGACATCCCGAACGTGGGTGAAGCTGCACTGAACAAGCTGGACGAAGCCGGTATCGTTTACGTAGGTGCTGAAGTTGGCGCAGGCGACATCCTGGTTGGTAAGGTCACTCCGAAAGGCGAGACCCAACTGACTCCGGAAGAAAAACTGCTGCGTGCGATCTTCGGTGAAAAAGCCAGCGACGTTAAAGACACTTCCCTGCGTGTACCTACCGGTACCAAAGGTACTGTCATCGACGTGCAGGTCTTCACTCGTGACGGCGTTGAGCGTGATGCTCGTGCCCTGTCGATCGAGAAGACCCAGCTGGACGAGATCCGCAAGGATCTGAACGAAGAGTTCCGCATCGTTGAAGGCGCGACCTTCGAGCGTCTGCGTTCCGCTCTGGTAGGCCACAAGGCTGAAGGCGGCGCGGGCCTGAAGAAAGGTCAGGACATCACCGACGAAGTACTCGACGGTCTTGAGCATGGTCAGTGGTTCAAGCTGCGCATGGCTGAAGATGCTCTGAACGAGCAGCTCGAGAAGGCTCAGGCCTACATCGTTGATCGTCGCCGTCTGCTGGACGACAAGTTCGAAGACAAGAAGCGCAAACTGCAGCAGGGCGATGACCTGGCTCCAGGCGTGCTGAAGATCGTCAAGGTTTACCTGGCAATCCGTCGTCGCATCCAGCCGGGCGACAAGATGGCCGGTCGTCACGGTAACAAGGGTGTGGTCTCCGTGATCATGCCGGTTGAAGACATGCCGCACGATGCCAATGGCACCCCGGTCGACGTGGTCCTCAACCCGCTGGGCGTACCTTCGCGTATGAACGTTGGTCAGATCCTTGAAACCCACCTGGGCCTCGCGGCCAAAGGTCTGGGCGAGAAGATCAACCGGATGGTCGAAGAGCAGCGCAAAGTCGCTGAGCTGCGTACCTTCCTGGACGAGATCTACAACCAGATCGGCGGTCGTAACGAAGATCTGGACAGCTTCTCCGATCAGGAAATCCTGGATCTGGCGAAGAACCTGCGTGGCGGCGTTCCAATGGCCACTCCAGTGTTCGACGGTGCCAAGGAAAGCGAAATCAAGGCCATGCTGAAACTGGCGGACCTGCCAGAAAGCGGCCAGATGCAGCTGACCGACGGCCGTACCGGCAACAAGTTCGAGCGTCCAGTTACCGTTGGCTACATGTACATGCTGAAGCTGAACCACTTGGTAGACGACAAGATGCACGCGCGTTCTACCGGTTCGTACAGCCTGGTTACCCAGCAGCCGCTGGGTGGTAAGGCGCAGTTCGGTGGTCAGCGTTTCGGGGAGATGGAGGTCTGGGCACTGGAAGCATACGGTGCTGCTTACACTCTGCAAGAAATGCTCACAGTGAAGTCGGACGATGTGAACGGCCGGACCAAGATGTACAAAAACATCGTGGACGGCGATCACCGTATGGAGCCGGGCATGCCCGAGTCCTTCAACGTGTTGATCAAGGAAATTCGTTCCCTCGGCATCGATATCGATCTGGAAACCGAATAACACGTGACGCGATCGAGAGCGGGGCAGGATTGCCCGCTCTCTGCTCCGCCAGGAGGAAAGGCCTTGAAAGACCTACTGAATTTGCTGAAAAACCAGGGTCAAGTCGAAGAGTTCGACGCCATCCGTATCGGATTGGCCTCGCCTGAGATGATCCGCTCGTGGTCGTTCGGTGAAGTTAAAAAGCCGGAAACCATCAACTACCGTACGTTCAAACCTGAGCGTGACGGTCTGTTCTGCGCCAAGATCTTTGGCCCGGTAAAGGATTACGAGTGCCTGTGCGGTAAGTACAAGCGCTTGAAGCATCGTGGTGTTATCTGCGAGAAGTGCGGCGTTGAAGTTGCACTGGCCAAGGTTCGTCGTGAGCGCATGGCGCACATCGAACTGGCTTCGCCGGTTGCCCACATCTGGTTCCTGAAATCGCTGCCGTCCCGTATCGGCCTGCTGATGGACATGACCCTGCGTGATATCGAACGCGTTCTCTACTTCGAGAGCTATGTCGTTATCGATCCGGGCATGACCACTCTTGAAAAAGGTCAGCTGCTGAACGACGAGCAGTACTTCGAAGCGCTGGAAGAGTTCGGTGACGATTTCGACGCCCGCATGGGTGCCGAAGCTGTCCGTGAGCTGCTGCACGCTATCGACCTGGAGCACGAGATTGGCCGTCTGCGTGAAGAAATTCCGCAAACCAACTCCGAAACCAAGATCAAGAAGCTGTCCAAGCGTCTGAAGTTGATGGAAGCCTTCCAGGGTTCCGGCAACCTGCCAGAGTGGATGGTGCTGACCGTTCTGCCGGTTCTGCCGCCGGATCTGCGTCCACTGGTTCCGCTGGACGGCGGTCGTTTCGCGACTTCCGATCTCAACGATCTGTATCGTCGAGTGATCAACCGTAACAACCGTTTGAAGCGCCTGCTGGATCTGTCCGCTCCGGACATCATCGTGCGCAACGAAAAGCGTATGTTGCAGGAAGCTGTCGATGCACTGCTCGACAACGGCCGTCGTGGCCGCGCTATCACCGGTTCGAACAAGCGTCCTCTGAAATCCCTGGCTGACATGATCAAGGGTAAGCAAGGTCGTTTCCGTCAGAACTTGCTCGGTAAGCGTGTTGACTACTCCGGTCGTTCGGTAATTACCGTAGGCCCGACCCTGCGTCTGCACCAGTGCGGTCTGCCGAAGAAGATGGCTCTCGAGCTGTTCAAGCCGTTCATTTTCGGCAAGCTGGAAATGCGTGGTCTGGCGACCACCATCAAAGCGGCCAAGAAAATGGTCGAGCGCGAGCTGCCGGAAGTTTGGGACGTTCTCGCTGAAGTGATTCGCGAACACCCGGTTCTTCTCAACCGTGCACCGACCCTTCACCGTCTGGGTATCCAGGCGTTTGAACCGGTACTGATCGAAGGTAAGGCTATCCAGCTGCACCCTCTGGTCTGTGCTGCGTACAACGCCGACTTCGACGGCGACCAAATGGCCGTGCACGTACCGCTGACGCTGGAAGCCCAGCTCGAAGCGCGTGCGTTGATGATGTCGACCAACAACATTCTGTCGCCAGCCAACGGTGAGCCAATCATCGTTCCGTCGCAGGACGTTGTATTGGGTCTTTACTACATGACTCGTGAAGCGATCAACGCCAAGGGCGAAGGTCGTGTGTTCGCGGATCTGCAGGAAGTTGACCGTGTGTTCCGTGCCGGCGAAGCCGCGCTGCACGCCAAGATCAAGGTTCGTATCAACGAAACCGTGAACGATCGTGACGGCAACAGCGTGAACAACACCCGTATCGTCGACACCACTGTCGGCCGTGCGCTGTTGTTCCAGGTTGTACCAAAAGGTCTGTCGTTCGACGTCGTCAACCTGCCGATGAAGAAAAAGGCGATCTCCAAGCTGATCAACCAGTGCTACCGCGTGGTTGGTCTGAAAGAGACCGTGATCTTCGCTGACCAGTTGATGTACACCGGTTTTGCCTACTCGACCATTTCCGGCGTTTCCATCGGTGTTAACGACTTCGTTATCCCGGATGAAAAAGCCCGCATCATCGGTGCTGCCACCGACGAAGTGAAAGAGATCGAGAGCCAGTACGCCTCCGGCCTGGTAACCCAGGGCGAGAAGTACAACAAAGTGATCGACCTTTGGTCGAAAGCGAACGACGAAGTCTCCAAGGCGATGATGGCCAACCTCTCGAAAGAGAAAGTCATCGACCGTCACGGCGACGAAGTCGAGCAGGAATCGTTCAACTCGATGTACATGATGGCCGACTCGGGTGCGCGGGGTTCCGCAGCACAGATTCGTCAGCTGGCCGGTATGCGTGGTCTGATGGCCAAGCCGGACGGTTCCATCATCGAAACGCCAATTACCGCGAACTTCCGTGAAGGTCTGAGCGTACTCCAGTACTTCATCTCGACTCACGGTGCTCGTAAGGGTCTGGCGGATACCGCATTGAAGACCGCGAACTCCGGTTACCTGACTCGTCGTCTGGTAGACGTGGCGCAGGATCTGGTCGTGACCGAGATCGATTGCGGCACCGAGCACGGCCTGGTAATGACTCCGCACATTGAAGGCGGTGACGTTGTAGAGCCGCTGGGTGAGCGCGTATTGGGTCGTGTCATTGCCCGCGACGTATTCAAGCCGGGTACCGAGGACGTCATCGTTCCTGCCGGCACTCTGGTAGACGAGAAGTGGGTCGAGTTCATCGAACTGAACAGCATCGACGAAGTGATCGTGCGTTCGCCGATCAGCTGCGAAACCCGCTACGGCATCTGCGCCAAGTGCTACGGTCGTGACCTGGCTCGTGGTCACCAGGTGAACATCGGTGAGTCGGTCGGCGTAATCGCTGCCCAGTCCATCGGTGAGCCGGGTACCCAGCTGACGATGCGTACGTTCCACATCGGTGGTGCGGCAAGCCGTACTTCCGCAGCCGACAGCGTTCAGGTGAAGAACGGCGGTACCGTCCGTCTGCACAACCTGAAGCACGTTGAGCGTGTGGATGGCAACCTGGTTGCCGTGTCCCGTTCCGGTGAGCTGGCGATTGCTGACGATTTCGGTCGTGAGCGCGAGCGTTACAAGCTGCCGTACGGTGCCGTGATTTCGGTTAAAGAAGGTGACAAGGTCGACGCTGGCGCCATCGTGGCCAAGTGGGATCCGCACACTCACCCGATCGTTACCGAAATGAAAGGTACCGTGACCTACGTGGGCATGGAAGAAGGCATCACGATCAAGCGTCAGACTGACGAATTGACCGGTATGACCAACATTGAAGTACTTGATCCGAAAGATCGTCCGGCTGCCGGCAAGGACATTCGTCCTGCTGTGAAGATGGTCGATGACAACGGCAAGGATCTGTTGCTGCCAGGCACTGACGTTATCGCTCAGTACTTCCTGCCAGCCAACGCCCTGGTCGGTGTTGCGGACGGTGCGAAGATTGCGATCGGTGATGTTATCGCTCGTATCCCGCAGGAAACTTCGAAGACCCGTGACATCACCGGTGGTCTGCCGCGTGTTGCCGACCTGTTCGAAGCCCGTCGCCCGAAAGAAGCGTCGATTCTGGCTGAAGTCAGCGGCACCATCGCGTTCGGTAAAGAGACCAAGGGCAAGCGCCGTCTGGTCATCACCCCGAACGACGGTAGTGATCCGTACGAAGAGCTGATTCCGAAGTGGCGTCACCTGAACGTGTTCGAAGGCGAACAGGTAAACCGCGGCGAAGTTATCTCCGACGGTCCGAGCGATCCGCACGACATCCTGCGTCTGCTGGGTGTGAGCGCGCTGGCCAAGTACATCGTTAACGAGATCCAGGACGTTTACCGTCTGCAGGGCGTGAAGATCAACGACAAGCACATCGAGACCATCCTGCGTCAGATGCTGCGTAAAGTTGAGATCTCCGAGTCCGGCGACTCCAGCTTCATCAAGGGCGACCAGATGGAACTGACTCACGTTCTGGTAGAGAACGAGCGTCTGAACGCGGAAGACAAGTTTGTCTCCAAGTTCACCCGCGTTCTGCTGGGTATCACCAAGGCGTCGTTGTCGACCGAATCGTTCATCTCGGCGGCTTCCTTCCAGGAAACCACCCGCGTACTGACCGAAGCGGCCGTAACCGGCAAGCGCGATTACCTGCGCGGCCTGAAAGAAAACGTGGTTGTGGGTCGTCTGATCCCGGCCGGTACCGGTCTGGCTTATCACAGCGAGCGCAAGCGTCGTCGTGATGCAGACAAGCCGTTGCGCGTAAGCGCCAGTGAAGTGGAAGCTGCACTGACCGAAGCGCTGAACTCGAGCGGTAACTGAGTTCTGCGATAAATGAGCTGAGGCCCTGATCTAACCGTTCATCGAATCGAGACAATTTGTCGAGGTTCGACGAGCGGGGAGGTCGGGGCCTTGCCTTGACTGGGGACAAGATCCTCTTTAGACTCTTGATCCCCTAAATTTGGCGGGAATCCGTTCCTGCCATTTTGCTTTTCTTGCAAGACAATAGCGTCGCAAGACAACAGTGGAGCTAGTAGATGGCAACTATCAACCAGCTGGTACGTCAGCCGCGTAAGCGTATCGTCGAGAAATCCGACGTGCCTGCGCTGCAGAACTGCCCGCAACGTCGTGGCGTGTGCACCCGTGTGTACACCACTACGCCGAAAAAACCTAACTCGGCACTGCGTAAAGTATGCCGTGTGCGTCTGACCAACGGTTTCGAGGTTTCCTCGTACATCGGTGGTGAAGGCCACAACCTGCAAGAGCACAGCGTGGTACTGATCCGCGGCGGTCGTGTAAAAGACTTGCCAGGTGTTCGTTACCACACCGTTCGCGGCTCCTTGGATACATCCGGCGTTAAAGGCCGTAACCAGGGTCGTTCGAAGTACGGTACCAAGCGTCCGAAGTAATCGGCCGTTTTGCAGATTTTCATTTTATTGAGTCGATAAGAGTAAGGTCGGGCGCGAATCCTCAAGGATCTGTCCCGAACTAACCTGAAGACCGTTTGAGGGCTTATCAATGCCAAGACGTCGCGTAGCAGCAAAGCGTGAGATTCTGGACGATCCGAAATACGGAAGCCAAATCCTCGCCAAATTCATGAACCACGTTATGGAAAGCGGCAAGAAAGCCGTTGCCGAGCGTATCGTTTATGGTGCCCTGGAAACCGTTGCGGCTCGCAAGACCGGCACCGATCCCCTGGAACTCTTCGAAAAAGCACTCGACGCCATCGCTCCGCTGGTCGAAGTGAAGTCGCGCCGCGTTGGTGGTGCTACTTACCAGGTTCCGGTCGAAGTTCGTCCGTCCCGTCGTAACGCTCTGGCAATGCGCTGGTTGGTAGACTTCGCCCGCAAGCGTGGCGAGAAGTCTATGGCTCTGCGCTTGGCTGGCGAGCTGCTGGATGCTGCTGAAGGTAAAGGTGCTGCTGTTAAGAAGCGTGAAGACGTGCACCGTATGGCCGAAGCTAACAAAGCTTTCTCGCACTACCGCTTCTAATTTTAGCTTCACTAATTTTGCGAGGGCTTTATGGCTCGTACTACTCCGATTAGTCGCTACCGTAACATCGGTATCGTCGCTCACGTGGATGCTGGTAAAACCACCACCACCGAGCGCGTCCTTTTTTACACTGGCAAAAGTCACAAAATGGGCGAGGTGCATGACGGCGCCGCGACCACAGACTGGATGGTTCAGGAGCAGGAGCGTGGTATTACCATTACTTCTGCTGCCATTACCGCCTTCTGGAAAGGTTCCGAGAAGCAGTACCCGCACGAGCATCGCTTCAACGTAATCGATACCCCGGGCCACGTAGACTTCACCATTGAAGTAGAACGTTCCCTGCGCGTACTCGACGGCGCTGTCGTTGTGTTCTGCGGTACTTCGGGTGTTGAGCCTCAGTCGGAAACCGTATGGCGTCAAGCCAACAAATACGGCGTTCCACGTCTTGTTTACGTAAACAAGATGGACCGTGCTGGCGCCAACTTCCTGCGCGTGATCGGTCAGATCAAGCAGCGTCTGGGTCACACTCCGGTGCCGATCCAGTTGGCTATCGGTTCGGAAGACAACTTCCAGGGCCAGATCGACCTGATCAACATGCAAGCTGTTTACTGGAACGACTCTGACAAGGGTATGGTTCCGGTTCGCAAGGAAATCCCTGCGGACATGCTCGAGCTGGCCACTGAATGGCGCAGCAACATGGTTGAAGCTGCGGCTGAAGCCAGTGAAGAGCTGATGAACAAGTACCTGGAAGGTGAAGAGCTGTCGATCGCCGAGATCAAGGCTGCTCTGCGTCAGCGTACTATCGCTGGCGAAATCGTTCTGGCTGTTTGCGGTTCGTCCTTCAAGAACAAGGGTGTTCCCCTGGTTCTCGACGCCGTTATCGACTTCCTGCCTGCTCCGACCGACATTCCTGCTATCAAGGGTTCCAACCCTGATAACGAGGAAGAAGAGATGGAGCGTCATGCAAGCGACGACGAGCCGTTCGCGGCGTTGGCGTTCAAGATCGCTACCGACCCATTCGTGGGTACTCTGACCTTCGTCCGCGTTTACTCGGGCGTGTTGAACTCCGGCGACGGCGTGATCAACTCGGTCAAAGGCAAGAAAGAGCGCGTGGGTCGTATGGTGCAAATGCACGCAAACGCCCGTGAAGAGATCAAGGAAGTACGCGCTGGTGACATCGCGGCCCTGATCGGCATGAAGGACGTCACCACTGGTGAAACCCTCTGCAACGCTGACAAGCCAATCATCCTGGTTCGCATGGACTTCCCGGAGCCGGTTATTTCGGTTGCCGTAGAGCCTAAGACCAAGGATGACCAGGAAAAAATGGGTATCGCTCTGGGCAAGCTGGCTCAGGAAGACCCGTCTTTCCGCGTTAAAACTGATGAAGAGACTGGTCAAACGATCATCTCCGGCATGGGCGAGCTGCACCTGGACATCCTGGTTGACCGGATGCGCCGTGAGTTCAACGTCGAAGCCAACATCGGCAAGCCTCAAGTTTCGTACCGTGAGCGCATCACGAAGAACTGCGAAATCGAAGGCAAGTTCGTTCGTCAGTCCGGCGGTCGTGGCCAGTTCGGTCACTGCTGGATTCGCTTTGCTCCTGCTGACGAAGGTCAGGAAGGTCTGCAATTCCTGAACGAAGTAGTAGGTGGTGTGGTTCCTAAGGAATACATCCCGGCTATCCAGAAGGGTATCGAAGAGCAGATGAAGAACGGCGTTGTTGCCGGCTATCCGCTGATCGGCCTGAAGGCTACCGTGTTCGATGGTTCTTACCACGACGTCGACTCCAACGAGATGGCGTTTAAAGTGGCTGCTTCCATGGCGACCAAGCAACTGGCCCAGAAGGGTGGTGGTGAGTTGCTCGAGCCGATCATGGCGGTTGAGGTTGTTACGCCTGAAGACTATATGGGTGACGTGATGGGCGACCTTAACCGTCGTCGCGGCATGATCCAGGGTATGGAAGACACAGTGTCCGGCAAGGTTATCCGTGCCGAAGTTCCACTGGGTGAGATGTTCGGTTATGCGACCGACGTTCGTTCCATGTCTCAGGGTCGCGCAAGCTACTCTATGGAATTCAAAAAATACGATACGGCTCCGTCGCACATCGTCGAATCCGTTACCAAAAAACAAGGCTGATTCAGCCCCTTTAGGCTAGGAGTTAATTGTCGTGGCTAAAGAAAAATTTGATCGTTCCCTACCGCACGTAAACGTTGGCACCATCGGTCACGTTGACCACGGTAAAACCACTCTGACCGCTGCTCTGACTCGCGTCTGCTCCGAG
>NZ_JBJUVZ010000017.1:0-43577 GCF_046097675.1 Pseudomonas sp. UV AK001 | reverse complement strand
TCGGCAAAGGTTCCACAAATAAACCCGCCATCACTGTTTCATTGAGCTGAGTCAAAAGACCGTATCAGACGGATTCGTACCATAGGACATCAAACATTTTTAACGTCCTTTGGGAGCTTCCATGAACAAGTCCTTGCTCAGCGCTTCGCTGTTTGCCCTCGCGCTCGCAGCCCCGCTCGCCCACGCCCACGAAGCCGGCGACATCATCGTTCGTGCCGGTGCGATCACCGTCAACCCGAAGGCCGACAGCTCCAGCGTCAAGGTCGATCAGGGTCCGCTGAGCGGCACCAACCTGGGCGGCAAGGCGACCATGAGCAGCGACACCCAACTGGGTCTGAACTTCGCCTACATGCTGACCAACAACATCGGTATCGAGCTGTTGGCCGCATCGCCGTTCGAGCATGATGTGAAGCTCAAGGGCACTGCCCTGCCGGCCGCCAACGGCAAGCTCGGCACCCTGAAACACCTGCCGCCGACCCTGAGCGTCGTCTACTACCCGCTGGATTCGAAGTCGGCGTTCCAGCCGTACATCGGCGGCGGCATCAACTACACCTGGATCTACGACGAGCACGTCGGCAGCGAAGCCCAGTCCAACGGCTTCAGCAACTTCAAGGCGAAAAACTCCTGGGGCCTGGCCTGGCAGGTCGGCGCCGACTACATGCTGACCGACAACATCATGCTCAACGCCCAGGTGCGCTACATCGATATCGATACCCGCGCCACCGTCGAGAACAATGCCGTGGCTCCGGGCACTCGCGCAAAAGTGAATGTCGACGTCGATCCATTTGTGTACATGGTCGGTCTGGGCTACAAGTTCTAAGCGAGCAATCAAAGAACGTTCACGTGGTGGTGAATGAGGCTTGGTGGCGGGCAGACTCAGAACTGACGGCGATGTTACGCAATCGACCGGGGAGCAAGCTCCCTCGCTACAGGAAACAGGTTTGAAACCCGAATTCCGGCCGTGAAAAAGGCGCCTGTCAAAAGGCGCCTTTTTCATGTCCGCGAGAAGCTCAGCGGCCGAGCAGACGCGCCAGGCCGACGCTCATCGGCGTTGGCGTCGGGCACTTGAATCGCTCAAGCAATCGGCCGTTGTTCGCCCGCGAATGACGGATGTCGCCGGAGCGTGCCGGGCCGTAGCTGACGGGCGGCAGCTCACCGACCACTGCTTCCAGGGCGGCCAGCATCTGCTTGAGGTTGGTCGCCTGATTCCAGCCGACGTTCACCGCACCGACCTGCACTTCAGGTTTTTCCAGGGCCTGCACCAGCACATCGACCAGATCTTCGACGTACATGAAATCCCGGGTCTGCTCGCCATCGCCGAACACGGTGATCGGCAGGCCTTTCTGCGCGCGTTCGCTGAAGATGCTGATCACGCCGGAGTACGGCGAGGACGGATCCTGGCGCGGGCCGAAAATGTTGAAGAAACGGAAGATCGCCGGTTCCAGACCGTGCTGGCGACGGTAGAAATCGAAGTAGTGTTCGCCCGCCAGTTTGTCCGAGGCGTACGGTGTCAGCGGCGCTTTCGGCGTGTCTTCGCTGATCGACTCGCCCTCGCCATTGTTGCCGTAGACCGCTGCGCTGGAAGCGAACAGCACGCGCTTCACGCCGGCCTCGCGCATGGCTTCGCAGACGTTGAGCGTACCGATGAAATTGCTCTGGTGAGTCTTCACCGGATCATCCACCGACGCTTGCACCGAAGCCACGGCGGCCAGGTGCGCAACGGCGCTGCAACCTTGCATCGCCCGGGCGACCAGCGCGGCATCGGCAACGTCGCCGACGATCAGCTCGACCTTGGGATTGTCCAGCGGCAGGTTGCTGCGTTTGCCGGTCGACAGGTCATCGAGGATCCGTACCGAATGGCCGTTGGCGAGCAACGCGTCAGTCAGGTGCGAACCGATGAAACCGGCGCCGCCAGTGATTAAAACAGGGCCTTCAGCCATGACGATAAAACCTATCCAGTAAGCCCGGGAGCGCGGCACGCCAGGCGCGCGGCTTGATCCCGAAAGTGTGCAGAATTTTCTTGCAGGCCAGTACGGCGTGTTGCGGCTCTTCAGCGGCATCCTCACGCGCGGCGTGGGCCTGGGCGGTCGGTTCTTCGATCGCCAGCGGATGCAGGCTGCGGGCCTCGGTGAGAATCGCCTGCCCCAGCGCCAGCGGTGTGGTCGCCTCGTGGCCGGCGTAGTGGTAAGTGCCCCACAGCGGCGCGGCGCAATCGAGTTGCTTGAGCACCGAGATGATCACCCGGGCCGCATCGTCGACCGGCGTCGGATTGCCGCGACGGTCGTCCGCCAGCAGCAATTCGTCCGGTTTTTCAGCGCGAGCGAGGAATCGTCCGAGGGTGCCTTCCGGGCTGTCGTCGAGCAGCCAGCCGAAACGCAGCAACACATGCTGCGGGCAGGTGGCGCGTACGCTTTGCTCGATCCGCCACAGCGCCTGACCGCGCAGGCCCAACGGCACCGGCTCGTCCTTTTCGCTGTAGGCGGTGGCGCGGGAGCCGTCGAATACCCGGTAGCTGGACGGCTGCACCAGCACAATGTTGTGGTGCTGGCACAGTTCGGCCAGACGCTCGATGGCGCGTTCCTGCCCCGACAGACGGCTTTCGCTGACGGTCTCGGCCTGGAACCAGTCGAAATAGTAGGCAAGGTTGATCAATGCATCGGGACGGGTGTCGTCGAGCAGTTGTGTCAGGCTCGCGGCATCCCAGCCGTCTTCGGGCGGGCGGGGGGCGAGGAAACCGATGTCTTCCTCCGCACCGAGGCGAATCAGCGCCTGCCCAAGGGCATTTCCGCCGCCCAGTAACATAAGGCGCATTCGCATAGAGTCAGCAGGCCCAGTCTGATTGGAACGATGGCTTTAGCGACGATGCTCGGGGCACCGTCGTCGATAATTGCCGGAATCGTTGCATTTTGCGGGTTTAGTGCGCAACCGTCACCCGTAAAGTGTAGATCCCCGGCGGTACTTGCAACTTCGCCCGCCCGCCCGCATAACTGCAGACATGAATCTGCCCATCCCCAAGGACGCGGCCCTGGCAGGCTTTCACCCCGCCGTCAGCGCCTGGTTCAGCCGCACATTCGCGACGGTCACCGCCGCCCAGGCCCGCGCATGGCCGCTGATCCGCCAGCGTCGCTCGACGCTGATCGCCGCGCCCACCGGCTCCGGCAAGACCCTCACTGCATTCCTCGCAGTGCTCGACGATCTGGTCCACCGTGGCCTGGAAACCCCGGACGGCCTGCCGGACGAAACGCTGGTGGTCTACGTCTCACCGCTCAAGGCGCTGTCCAACGACATTCGCATCAACCTGCAAAATCCGCTGGCGGGAATCACCGAGCAGTTGCGCCAAATGGATCTGCCGGCGCTGGAAATCACCACCGCCGTGCGCACGGGTGACACTCCGCAAAAAGACCGCGCGGCCATGCGCAAGAGCGCGCCGCACATTCTGGTGACCACCCCGGAATCGCTCTACGTGCTGCTCGGTTCGGAATCCGGGCGCAAAATGCTCGGCACCACGCGCACAGTGATCGTCGATGAAATCCACGCCATCGCTGCCGGCAAACGCGGCAGCCACCTGGCCTTGAGCCTCGAACGCCTGCAGGCGTTGTGCGCCGAGCCGCTGACCCGCATCGGTCTGTCGGCCACGCAAAAACCGATCGATGCCGTCGCACGCTTTCTGGTGGGCCATGAGCGCCCCTGCGAAATCATCGACATCGGCCACGCCCGCCCACGGGATCTGGGCATCGAAGTGCCGCCGGTGCCCTTGTCGGCGGTCATGGCCAATGACGTCTGGGAACTGGTTTACGACCGTCTCGCCACGCTGGCCCGTGAACACCGCACCACGCTGATTTTCGTCAACACCCGGCGCCTGGCCGAACGCCTGAGCCGGCACCTGAGCGAACGCCTCGGCAAACACGCCGTAGCCGCACACCACGGCAGCCTCGCCAAGGAGTTTCGCCTCGACGCCGAGCAGCGACTCAAGCGCGGCGAACTGCAAGTGCTGATCGCTACCGCGTCGCTGGAACTGGGGATCGACATCGGCGAAGTCGACCTCGTGTGCCAGATCGCTTCGCCGCGCTCGATTGCCGGGTTTCTGCAACGGGTCGGCCGTTCCGGACACCAGGTCGGCGGTACACCCAAGGGGCGCCTGTTCGCGACGACGCGCGACGATCTGATCGAATGCGCCGCCCTGCTCGACTGCGTGCGCCGGGGGGAACTCGATACGTTGCACATCCCCGAAGCGCCGCTGGATGTGCTGGCGCAACAGATCATCGCCGAGGTCAGTTGCCAGGAGTGGGCCGAAGACGATTTGCTCGCACTGTTCCACCGGGCCGAGCCCTACGCCCGCCTCGACGAAAAACATTATCAGGCGCTGCTGACGATGCTCGCCGAGGGCTACAACGGTCGTCAGGGCATCCGCAGCGCCTACCTGCATCGCGATGCCGTGAGCCGAACCCTGCGCGGACGACGCGGTGCGCGACTGACAGCCGTGACCAGCGGCGGCACCATCCCCGACAACGCCGATTACAGCGTGCTGCTGGAACCCCAGGGCCTGAACATCGGCAGCGTCAACGAAGACTTCGCCGTGGAAAGCATTGCCGGCGATGTGTTCCAGCTCGGCAACACCTCCTACCGAATCCTGCGGGTGGAAACCGGCAAGGTGCGGGTCGAGGACGCTCAGGGCCAGCCGCCGACCATTCCGTTCTGGCTCGGCGAAGCGCCCGGTCGCAGCGCCGAATTGTCGATGGCCGTGGCCCGCCTGCAGGCACAGCTCGATCAACTGTTGAGCGCCAGCCCCGGCAATCTGCAACCGGCCCTCGACTGGCTGACCGCAACCCTGGGACTGGATCTGGCCAGTGCCGAACAGCTTGTGGATTATCTGGCCCGCGCCCGCCTGGCTCTCGGTGCCCTGCCGTCCCAGGACACGCTGCTGATGGAGCGGTTTTTCGACGAGTCCGGCGGCACCCAACTGATCATCCATTCGCCGTTTGGCAGCCGCATCAACCGCGCCTGGGGCCTGGCCCTGCGCAAGCGTTTCTGTCGCACCTTCAACTTCGAATTGCAGGCCGCCGCCAGCGAAGATGCAATCGTACTGTCGCTGTCCACCAGCCACAGTTTCGAGCTCGCCGAAGTCTGGCGTTACCTGCACAGCAACAGTGCCGAGCACATACTGACTCAGGCGGTGCTGGATGCGCCGTTGTTCGGTGTGCGCTGGCGCTGGAATGCCGGGGTGGCGCTGGCCCTGCCGCGCTATACGGGCGGGCGCAAAGTCGCGCCGCAGTTGCAGCGGATGAAAAGCGAAGATCTGATCGCCAGCGTGTTTCCGGATCAGATTGCCTGCCTGGAAAACCTCGCCGGTGAACGGGAAATTCCCGAGCATCCGCTGGTGGAACAGACCCTGGACGATTGCCTGCACGAGGCGATGGACAGCGAAGGCTGGCTGCAACTGCTGCGGCGCATGGAGCGCGGCGAAGTGCGGCTGATCGCCCGCGACCTTCCGGCGCCCTCGCCGCTCGCGGCGGAAATTCTCAGCGCCCGGCCTTACACCTTTCTCGACGACGCGCCGCTGGAAGAGCGCCGCACCCAGGCCGTGCTCAACCGCCGCTGGAGCGATCCGCAATCCACCGATGACCTCGGTGCGCTGGACGCCGACGCGATCAACGCCGTGCGCGAAGAGGCCTGGCCGACACCGAACAGCGCCGATGAAATGCACGAAGCGCTGATGAGTCTGGCCTGCATCAACGACCGCGAAGTCGAGGCCAACCCGCATTGGCGCGATTGGTTGAATGCGTTGGCCGACACTGGTCGAGCCTGCCAACTGCAAATCGATCCCGAACATTCGCTGTGGCTGGCGCGGGAACGCGTGACGTGTCTGCAAGCGCTTTATCCACAGGCGCATTCGGCACTGCCAGCGCTACCCGGTTTCGATGAGGTCTGGACTGCCGACGATGCCTTGGTGGAAGTCATCCGCGCACGACTGAGCGCCTTCGGCCCGCTGCCGCTGGAGGCCATCGCCCAACCTTTGTCATTGCCACCCACACACGTCCATCAAGCCCTCGCCCAACTCGAACGCGAAGGCTACGTGCTGCGCGGTCGGTTCACCCCGGGGCTGACGATTGAAGAATGGTGCGAGCGGCATCTGCTGGCGCGAATTCACCGCTACACGGTCAAGCGTCTGCGCCGGGAAATTGAACCGGTGGCGTTGCAGGATTTCATGCGTTTTCTGTTCGACTGGCAGCATCTTTCCCCGTCCACCCGGGGTCAGGGCAGCGCCGTGTTGCCGGCGATTGTCGGTCAGTTCGAGGGCTATCCGGCAGCGGCATCGGCGTGGGACAGCGACATCTTCCCGGCGCGGCTCAAGGACTACTCACCGAGCTGGCTGGATGATCTGTGCCGCAGCGGAAAACTGGTGTGGACACGCCTCAGCGCCCGGCAGAAAACCAGCGGCACGGCGCTGCGCAGTACCCCCGTCGTGTTGTTGCCGCGCAGTCAGGTCGGGTTGTGGAGTTCGCTGGCCGAACAGACGCCGATCAGCGAACTGTCGCCCAAGACGCAGAAAGTCTTCGAGGCCCTCAGCCAGCACGGCGCGCTGTTTTTCGATGAGTTGATTCATGAAGCGCACCTGCTGCGCACCGAACTGGAAATCGCCTTGCAGGAACTGGTCGGCGCCGGTCTGGTGAATGCCGACAGTTTTGCCGGCCTGCGTGCGCTGATCACCCCGGCGAGCAAGCGCCAGCAACGCAGCAGTCGGCGCGGGCGCGGGGCGTTTGTCGGAGGTATGGACGATGCCGGGCGCTGGGCGCTTCTGCGTCGCGGGCCGGTTGTGGAAACCAGCCAGACAGCGTCGCCCGAAACTCTCGAACACATCGCCATGACCTTGTTGCGCCGCTACGGCGTGGTGTTCTGGCGCCTGTTGGAACGGGAGGCAGACTGGCTGCCGAGCTGGCGCGAACTCCTGCGCACCTTTCACCGGCTGGAGGCCCGCGGCGAGATTCGTGGCGGGCGGTTTGTCAGCGGTCTGGCGGGCGAGCAATTCGCCCTGCCCGAGGCGATTCCGCTGTTGCGCGAAGTCCGCCGTCGGCCTCATGACGGCAGCCTGATCGCGGTGTGCGGGGTCGATCCGCTGAACCTCGCCGGCACCCTGCTTCCGGGCGCGAAAGTACCGGCGCTGGCGAGCAATCGGCTGGTGTATCGCGACGGATTACCGGTCGCTGCGGAGGTCGCCGGCAAGCAGCAATTCTGGGTGGAACTGGACCCCACCGCCATGAGCGACATTCGCAACAAGCTGACCCGTCACTGAGTCCGCGCCTGCTCCGGCAACACCACCGACGAATGCGCCGACGCCACCTCCTCTTCCTGACGCTTGGGCAACAAAACCTGCTGTGGATAAGTCTGCGCGAAGTGCACCCACGGGCTGTTATCCACAAGCTTTTTCAAACGCTGATTGAACGCGCGGCTCACCGCGTATTGCCCGCCCGACACCGTGCGGAATTGCGCGGTCAGCACCACGCCGTTCAAGTCCATCTTGTCCACGCCGAACACATCCAGCGGCCCTTGCAGGTTGTACTTGAGGAACGGGTCTTCGCGGATTGAATCCCCGGTTTCGCGGATCAGCTCGATGGCTTTTTCGACATCGGTGTCGTAGGTGAACTGCACCGAGAAAAACGCGAACGCAAACTGCCGCGATTGATTGGTCACAGCCTTGATCTGGCCGAACGGCACCGAGTGCACGAAGCCCTTGCCGTCGCGCAGGCGCAGGGTGCGAATGGTCAGGCCTTCGACCGTACCGGCATGCCCGGAATCGAGCACCACCCAGTCACCGATCGACAGCGTGTCTTCGATGATGATGAACAGCCCGGTGATCACGTCCTGCACCAGTTGCTGCGAACCGAAACCGATGGCCAGGCCGACCACCCCGGCACCCGCCAGCAGCGGCGCGACGTTGATCCCCAGATTGGCCATGGTGGTGATTGCGCAAATCACCACGAGGATGATTTTGATCGCATTGCGCAGCAGCGGCAGGATGGTTTTCACCCGGGTGCTCGGCTGGCGCGCCGAGCGCTTGCTGACCGGCGGTTTCAGCGCTTCCTGAATCGCCGTATCGAGCACCACCCACAGCAGCCACGTCACCAGGAAGATCAGGCCGATGCTGCTCAAGGCATTGCTGATCGCCCGGCCGACCGTGCTGCTTTGCGCAAAATCGATCAGCGATACGCCCCAGATCCGCCCGAGAATATCGATGAACGCAATCGCGATGACGATCCGCAGCAACGCATGCAACAGGCTGAGAAAACGCTCCTTGTAGGCGCTGCTGCGCTGGATCGCCTCGGCCCGGCGTGATTTGAACAGGTGCTGCAGCACCGTGCTGAGAAACACCGTGCCGATCAGCAGCACCGTGGTGAACAGCGCGCAGCGCAGAGCTTTCTGATTGTCCTCGCCGATGCCGATCAGATTCACCGCCGACACCAGCACCATCAGCACGATCGGCCAATACCAGAGCCCGGAAAAGATCCGCAGCGATTCCTGCAGCGACGGTTGCTTCAGACGCTGGGCCAGCGAGCGATTGCGGATCAGGTGCGCCACCGGCCGGCGCAAGCGAATCACCAGCAAACCGAAAATGATCGACGCCAGCAGACCGGTAAACACCGCGATGCTGCTGGTGATATTGCCGCCCAGTTGCCGGGCGATCTGCGGGCTGGTCAGCGCGTCACTCAACGCGGCGAGAAAGCCGATCAGGAACAGCGGTTTCGGGCAGTAGTCGCGAATGATCTGCACCGCGCGTCGCTTGTGGCCGGTGTTGAACATCACCACCACACACAAAAGCATCGATGTGGAAAAGATGCCGCTGCTGGTGGCGTAGGCAAAACACAGCGCCAGCGCCCGGCCGACCGAGGCCGGCAGGAAGTGGCTGACGTACAGGGTCAACGGCAGACAGATCAACGCAGGCAATGTGTAGGGCAGCAAATAACCGATCAGGTCCTGACTGCGCTGGCGGGTACGCAGCCAGCGGCCCTCGCGCATCCGCTTGGCCAGCACGCTGCCAAGCACGGTCAACACGGCGAAGGTGCCGAGCCACACGCCGGACAGCATCATGAAGTCGCCGGCCACGCTCCAGCCCGAGCGATCCGAGGGCTGATTGACCAGCCTGTCGACCTCATCCGCCGCCCGGTCGGCCCGCAGGCGCCAGGCGTCGACCAGGTGCTCGTTGAGGTCGAGTTTGTCCTGCACGTCGTCGATGCTGGAACTGATGGCGCCGAGCAATCCGCCCTGCACCAGCGGTTCGGGTTCGGCGGCTTTTGCGGTGGCTGCCGGGACGCCCGGCAATGTGGCGGCCTGCAGCATTTGGCCGCTGGAAAACAGCAGCGCCCCCAATAGAATTGCGATCCTGAACCTGGTCAAAACGCAGAGCTCCCTTGGTTGAACCTGTAAGGAACTGAGCGTTTTTTGCTCGGCAAAGTTCAAGAGCGCGTTGACGGTGGCTTTTGATCTTTGCTCTCAGGTCAAATATCAAATGCCCATCCCTGTATTTTTCGTCCCCCACCAAACCCCGACACTGCGCTCCATTCAATCCCCTTACCGGAGTGCCGTCATGCCCATTGCCTTGCTCGCGCTGACCCTCAGCGCATTTGCCATCGGGACGACCGAGTTCGTCATCGTTGGCCTGCTTCCCACCATCGGCGCCGATCTCGGCGTCAGCCTGCCGTCCGCCGGGCTGCTGGTCAGTCTCTACGCCCTCGGCGTGGCCATCGGTGCGCCAGTGCTGACCGCCCTCACCGGCAAAGTCCCGCGCAAACTGTTGCTGCTGTCGCTGATGGTGCTGTTCACCCTCGGCAACCTGCTGGCCTGGCTGGCGCCGAGTTATGAATCGCTGGTGCTGGCGCGGATCGTCACCGGTCTGGCCCACGGCGTGTTCTTCTCCATCGGCTCGACCATCGCCACCAGCCTGGTGCCCAAGGAAAAAGCCGCCAGTGCGATTGCGATCATGTTCACCGGCCTGACCGTGGCGCTGGTCACCGGCGTACCGCTGGGCACCTTCATCGGTCAGCATTTCGGCTGGCGTGAAACCTTCCTCGCGGTGTCGGCGCTGGGTGTCATCGCGTTCATCGGCAGCTTGCTCTACGTGCCGAAAAACATTGCCCACAGCAAACCGGCCTCGCTGCTGCAACAGCTGCAAGTACTCAAGCAACCGCGCCTGCTGCTGGTCTACGCCATGACCGCCATCGGTTACGGCGGCTCGTTCATCGCCTTCACCTATTTGGCGCCGATTCTTCAGGACATCTCGGGCTTCAGTGCCGGCACGGTCAGCCTGGTGCTGCTGGTGTACGGCGTGTCAGTGGCCGTCGGCAACATCTGGGGCGGCAGACTGGCGGACAAGCGCGGACCGATCAGCGCCCTGAAAATCATCTTCGCCCTGCTCGCCGCCGTACTGTTCGTGCTCACCTTCACCGCCGCTAATCCGTGGCTGGCGCTGGCCACCGTGCTGGTCTGGGGTGCCGTCGCCTTCGGCAACGTGCCGGGCCTGCAGGTGTATGTGGTGCGTCAGGCTGAACATCACACGCCGCAAGCGGTGGATGTGGCGTCGGGGCTGAACATTGCAGCGTTCAACCTGGGGATTGCCGGCGGCGCCTGGGGTGGCGGGTTGATTGTCGAGCACATCGGCCTGATCCATACCGCATGGATTGGCGGGCTGGTAGTGCTGGTGGCGCTGGCACTGACAGCCTTGAGCGGTCGCCTCGACCGACTGGGCCCGGTGTATGCCGAACCTGCTGAAGGCTCCCGCATCGTCGCCGGCCACTGATCCGGCGAACATCGACCGTCCGTAGTCCCGCCGAAACTTTCTCGAACCGCCCGCAGTCACCAGCAGACAGAGGCGGTACGAGGACTTTCGACGGGAGAACGGCATGACAGCGATTCACATCGATGGCCCACCTGGGCGCAGCAAGCGCCATACCTCGGCAGGCATGCCGTCATGAGCATTCCGGAGCCGGTCGGCGTCACCGATGAACAGGCCACCGTCATCACGACGGTGCGCCGCTTCACGGTGCTGACGGTCAACACCCACAAGGGGTTCACCGCGCTGAACCGCCGCTTCATCCTCCCCGAACTGCGCGAAGCGGTGCGCAGTGTGTCCGCCGACGTGGTGTTTCTGCAGGAAGTGCACGGCACCCACGAACACCATCCCAAGCGCTACAACAACTGGCCGACCATGCCGCAGTACGAGTTCCTCGCCGACAGCCTGTGGCCGCAGTTCGCCTACGGGCGCAATGCGGTGTACCCGGAGGGCGATCACGGCAACGCGCTGCTGTCGAAATTCCAGATCGTGCGCCACGACAACCTCGATGTTTCCATCAGTGGCCACGAAAACCGTGGGCTGCTGCATTGTGTCCTGCGCCTGCCGGGAGACGATCGCGAACTGCACGCGATCTGCGTGCATCTGGGCCTGCGTGAAAGCCATCGCAACGCACAGCTGAAACTGCTGCGAAAACGCCTTGCAGAGCTGCCCGACGATGTGCCGGTGATCGTTGCCGGCGACTTCAACGACTGGCGCCAGCGTGCCGATGCGCTACTGGAACCCTGCGGTCTGCGCGAAGTGTTTGCCGAACATGCGGGCAAACCGGCGCGCAGTTTTCCGGCGCGCTGGCCGGCGTTGCGGCTGGACCGGATCTACGTGCGCAACCTCAAGGCCAGCCAGCCGAGGGTGCTCGCCAACCGGCCCTGGTCACACCTTTCCGATCACGTGCCGCTGTCCGTGGAGATCGAACTATGAGCAGCGCGCCGCTGGAAAAATCCGCTGTGGAACCGATCACCATTACCCCGCCAGTTCGCGAGCCCGGCCACGTCGATGTCGACTATGGCTGGCAGGGCAGCAACCGCGTCGAACTGCTGGAAAACGGCGAGGAGTATTTCCCGCGCGTCTTCGAGGCCATGCGTGCGGCGAAGAGTGAAATCCTGCTGGAGACCTTCATTGTTTTCGAAGACAAGGTCGGCAACGAGTTGCAGCAGATCCTGATCGATGCCGCCCGGCGTGGCGTACGCACTACCGTCAGCCTCGACGGCTTCGGCTGCGGTGAACTGAGCACCGGATATCTCACCGCGTTGAGCGAGGCCGGTGTGCACCTGCAAATTTTCGACCCGGCACCGAAACGCCTGGGGTTTCGCACCAACTGGTTCCGCCGCCTGCACCGCAAGATCGTGGTGGTCGACGGGCTGACTGCGTTCATCGGTGGGATCAATTTTTCCGGCGATCACCTGGCGGATTTCGGCCCGGAGGCGAAGCAGGATTACGCCGTGGAAGTTCAGGGCCCGGCGGTAGCCGACATCCATCATTTCGCCCTGCTGCAAAGCGGTCGCCCGGGGCGCGCGCGCTTCTGGTGGCAACGCCGGCGCCAGCGTCGGGCGGAGATGGCGTTCACCGAGCACGACGGTCAGGTGCGATTGGTATTCCGCGATAACGACCGGCACCACACCGATATCGAAGACGTTTACTTGCAGGTGCTGCGTCGCGCGAAACGCCGGGTGGTGATCGCCAACGCCTATTTCTTCCCCGGTTATCGCTTGTTGCGCGAGATGCGCAACGCGGCCCGGCGCGGCGTCGATGTGCGGCTGATCCTGCAGGGCCAGCCGGACATGCTGGTGGCCAAGCTCGCGGCGCGCATGACCTATGACTACCTGCTCAAGGCCGGGGTGCAGATCCACGAATATTGCCAGCGGCCGCTGCACGGCAAGGTCGCGCTGGTGGATGAGGAATGGAGCACCGTCGGGTCGAGCAATCTCGATCCTCTGAGCCTGTCGCTGAATCTGGAGGCCAACGTGCTGATCCGCGACCGGGCCTTCAATGCTCATCTGTTTGAACGTCTCGAAGATCTGAGCAACAACCACTGCAAAGCGATGGACGCCAGCAAGTCGCCGCGCGGGCGCCTCTGGCACATGACCGTGGGCTTTCTGGTGTTTCACTTTTTGCGCCACTTTCCAGCGATGGCCGGTTGGCTGCCCGCGCATAAACCCCGTTTGAAACCCTTCATCGGCAAGAGCGGGAGCGATCCGTCATGAGTCGTTCCGATGCTCAGTCCGCAACGCATTCGCCGCCAGTTGTGACGTCTCGCTGGAGCCGCTGGAAGCGCCCGCTGACGTTGCTGTTCTTCCTGGCGCTGATCGTCCTACTGACAATGTTCGCCCGCCGCATCGAATGGACCGAGGTGCTGCAAACCCTCGCCGACTTCAAGGTGCGCACGCTGATCATCGCCTCCAGCCTGACGCTGTTGAGCTTTCTGGTGTACGCCAGTTTCGACCTGATCGGCCGCACTTACATCCGTCAGGACCTGACGTGGAAACAGATCCTGCCGGTGGGCATCATCAGCTACGCGTTCAACCTCAATCTGAGCGCGTGGGTCGGCGGGATCGCCATGCGCTATCGGCTGTATTCGCGGCTCGGAGTGAGCAAAAGCAACATCGCCAAGATCCTCGGCCTGAGCCTGGCCACCAACTGGTTCGGCTACATGACCATCGCCGGCGTCGTGTTCAGCAGTGGGCTGGTCAGCATGCCGCCGGGCTGGAAAGTCAGCAGCGATGCGTTGCAGGGGATTGGCGTGTTGCTGCTGTTGATCAGCCTCGGTTATCTGGTCGCCTGCCAGTTTTCCCGGCGGCGCGAGTGGTCGATTCGCGGGGTGGAAATCAACCTGCCGTCGCTGCGCATGGCGGTCCTGCAACTGCTGCTCGGCGCGCTCAACTGGTCATTGATGGCGGCGGTGATTTTCACCTTGCTGCCGAGCAAGCTCGACTATCCGCTGGTGCTCGGCGTGCTGCTGATCAGCGCGATTGCCGGGGTCATCACCCACATTCCCGCCGGACTCGGCGTGCTTGAAGCGGTGTTCGTGGCGCTACTGCAACACGAGGCTTCCCGGGGCAGTCTGGTGGCGGGGCTGCTGGCCTATCGGGCGATCTATTTCCTGTTGCCGCTGCTGATCACCGTGGTGATGTACCTGGTGGTGGAAGCCAAGTCCAAGGCGCTGCGGATCGAGAAAAAGCCCAAGCCCTGATCAGCGCGACTGAATGATGCTCAAGCGTTCGCCCACCACCATCTCGGTGATCCAGTCGACCAGGATCGAAGTGTAGGCCTGCTGCGAGGTTGGATCGCTCAGGGCATGGTCGGCACCGTCGATGATCCGGTGGGTCAGCGAGTGAGTCTGTTGGCACGCGGCGCGGTAACTCATGATCGTCGCGTGGGGCACGTAGTCGTCGGTTTCCGATTGCACCAGCAGCACGTCGCCGGTGAATTGCGAGCAGGCGTGCAAGGCGCGGTTGCTGTCGGCGCGCACCAGTGTGCCGCGATAATCGCGCAGGTCGGCCTTGTCCAGATCGCGCTTGGGCGTGTGCCATTGTTCGTCGCGATACAGCGCCGGCACCCGCAGCGCCAGCCAGCGCACCGGGCGCAATGAGGTGAGGATCGAAGCCAGATAACCGCCGTAGCTGGTGCCGACCACCGCGATGGCCGAAGTGTCCAGCGCCGGGTGGGCGAGCAGCCGGTCATAGGCCGCCAGCAGGTCGCGCAGGTTGTCTTCACGGGTCACCCGGCTCAGCGGAATACCCGTGCCGCCGGTGTGCCCGCGCAGGTCAAACGTCAGGCATACACAGCCAAGACCGGCGATGCCTTTGGCCCGTTCCAGATCCCGCTCCTGGCTGCCGCCCCAGCCGTGCACAAACAACACGCCGGGGACTTTCGATTTGGGACTGAGGAAAGTCCCGCTCATCTGTTCGTCATCAATGTCGATCTGAATGCTTTCGCTTCTAGCCGTCATAGGATTGGACCGTTACGTATTTGAGGAGAAAGTCGCTGTTCTCGGCCGGGCCGCGATAGACCTCGATGGCATCCGCCGGCAGGGCCTGGTCGATGTAGGTTTCCACCGAAGACACGCGGATCGCGCACATCGACGGGTCGTTGACGAAACTCTGCAACGCCGCCACTTCCGCGCTGCTGGCGCCGCCCATGCGCCAGGATTGTTCGAGCACTCCGCTGCGCTGCTGGCCTTCGCTGTCCAGGCCCTGGGCGATGTCATAGTTGCGGCGCGAAGCGTAGAACCGTGGATAGGCTTCATCCGCCGCCCGGTCGAACACCTGCGCCTGTTCGATAGCCAATCGCACATCGTCCGGCAAATTCAGTTTCAGCAAGTCTGCATAACCGCCCTGCACCACCAGCAGATTCGAGCCGCCATAGACCTCTTCGCCGTGGGCATCCTCGGTCAAGTATTGATCACCGCAGTAACTGAGCACCCGGTCGCCGATGAACGACTGGCCGACGCTGTGGGTAACCACTTGGCTCAAGTCCTGCTCCAGCACCACGCCTTCGTTGAACTGTCTGGAAATATCGGAACGCGCGAGAATTTCGTCGAAAGCGTCGAGGCTCTTGATCACTTCCTGACCGCGACCGGCGCACGCATGAATCGGTTTGAGACGAATCGGCCCGCTGTACAACAGGTGCTCGGCGGCAGGTCGCGCATCTTCCAAAGCAAACACACTGAACCCGTCGAGCACGACATTGCGCGTGCGTTCGGAGAACAGCGGCGACCAGCCTTGCGGCGCGTGAGCCTGATGGCTGCGCAAACCATGGCTGATGGCTTTGGTGCAGATGAAATCGTGCTCGACGAAACCGCCCCACAGATCCTCTGGCCCCTTGATGCCCAGCTCATGGGCCTTTGCAGCGCCGACGATGGTTTGGGTCGGCAGCAGATACAGGTCGCGACCGCGATGCTTTTGCGCGTCGTAGCTGCCGCCGAATTTCAGTCCGAGAATCTGCGCCAGCCAGCGGGCCAGCGCCTTGTTGGTCTGCACTTCGTGTTGCGGCGCGTCGGGGCGTACGGAATGGGCGACCACCATTCTGTTGCGGGGTGTCGGGGTCATGCGTCCCCCTTCCAGCGGCTCGGTGAATGTAGGTCAGAGAGTGCAGAGATCAGGCCAAACGACGGCAACACGAAAACCTTTGCGGATCAGTCAATTAGCCTTTTCGTACTGGCGTTGCGCCCGTTTCAATCTGCACGATGGCCGCCACGGCCGGGGCATTTTGCACGACAGCGAGGGCTTATCTCGCCAGCGCGGTCGGTGGGGTCACGCCGAACCGATTGCGATAGTCACTCGGCGCCAGCCCGGTGATTTTCTTGAAGATGGCGCGAAAGGCTCCCGGATCCTGATACCCCACCGTCCACGCAATGTGATCGATGGTGCCGTTGGTGAACTCGAGCATTTCCCGAGCCTTGCCGACCCGCAGGTGCTGACAGTATTCGGTGGGTTTCAGACCGGTAGCCGCCCGGAATCGACGCAGGAACGTGCGCTCTTCCAGACCCGAACGCTCAGCCATCGCAGCCAGCGAAACGTCAGTCGCTCCGGTGCTTTGCAGCCAGTGCTGGACCTTGAGAATCGACGCATCGCCATGGCCGAGAATCGGCGCGAAATTGCTGCCGCAGGCACTGGCGCTGTCGCTGTGTTCCATGACCAAGAACCGTGCGGTGGCGCTGGCGATGCTCGGCCCGAGCAGGCGATCGACCAGCCGCAACCCCAGTTCCGACCAGGCCATCAGACCGGCCGTGGTGATCAGGTCGCCGTCATCGACAATCGGTGTGTCAGCCTTGAGCCTGATCTGCGGATAACGCTCGGCAAACGCCTTGGCCGAGGTCCAGTGAGTGGTGGCGCTGCGACCGTTGAGCAGGCCGCTTTCGGCCAGCAACCACGAGCCCACGCAGACGCCGCCCAGCGTTGCGCCACGGCCATGCTGGTCGCGCAGCCATTGCAGTAATCCCGGCGATGCCTGTTCTGCGCTGAACCCGGCGATCGACGGCGGAATCAGCACCGCCAGCAAGCCCGTTTCGGCAGCCGGATGACTGTCGTAAACCCTGACCGGTGCCTGCTCGTTCTCGACCTGCCAGTGACTCACCCGCAGTCGCGGCAATTGCGCGGCCTGATGCTCGACGGCGATCCGGTCGGCCACGCCGAACAGGTCGGTCAAACCATGCACCGCCGCCAGTTGCGCGCCGGGATAAATCAGCACGCCCAGCTCGGCAACGGCCCTTTCAACGCCCATTGTCAGTTTTCCCCTGTCTATTGTCGGTGCGGCCAATCCTCGTAGACGTAGCGGGCGCCGATACTGATTCCACTCCCAACAAACACTTCGAGGAAACACCCATGGCCAGGCAAGCGCTCATCGTAGTCGATATCCAGAACGACTACTTCCCCCAAGGCAAGTGGCCGCTGGCTGGCGTCGACGCCGCCGCCGACAACGCCGCCCGACTGATCGCCGCGTTCCGTGAAGCGGGTGATCCGGTGATCCATATCCGTCACGAATTCACCTCGGCGGATGCGCCGTTTTTCACCCCGGGCTCCGAGGGCGCAAAGCTGCACCCCAAGGTACTCAACCGCGCCGATGAACCGGTGGTGCTCAAGCATTTCGTCAACGCGTTCCGCGAAACCGAACTGCAATCGATCCTCGATGAACAAGACATCAACGCACTGGTGGTGGTCGGCAGCATGAGCCACATGTGCATCGACGGCGTTGTCCGGGCTGCGGCGGATCTGGGCTATACCGTCACGGTGATCCACGATGCCTGCGCCACCCGCGACCTGGAATTCAATGGCCTGACCGTGCCGGCCGCCCAGGTACATGCGGCGTTCATGTCTTCGCTGGGTTTTGCCTACGCCAGTGTGGTCTCGGCAGACGAGTTCCTCGCGGCCACCCGCTGATCCTCCTACACGAACGTCCGCAAGAAAGACCGGCCCGTCCTGTTGCGGGCCTTTTTTCGTGTGTTGAAAAAAATCTCACGCGTGAGCCATTGATGGCACTTTGAATTGGTTGTAGTGTGGCTCACGCGTGAGATGTTCATAACGGAGTCATCGCCATGAAAAGCAACTCCCCTGCAACAAAATCGGAGAGCCCGAAGGGAGTGCGCTCGACACCGTCCGCGAAAAAACCGTCGAGCTTCTATATGAAGCAGATGCGCGCGGGCCTGGCAGCCGCCGGTTATGTGAAACACGAAACTTGGGTGCTTCCCGAAAACCGAAGCTTGCTCAAGCAAATGGAGCAACAGCTACGCCAACCGATTCTGGCTGGCTCATTCATGTCGGAGAATTACATGAGCGCAGGCAACAACTGGAACATCGATAGCCTCTACAACGCCTTCAAGGCACTGGACGAGGTGGCTTCGCACGAAATCACGCTGTCCCTGATCCAGAGCGCCGAGCCCAGCCTCAAGCTGGAAATGAACGAATTCGGCGGCCTGCCGATTCACATCGCCATCGCGGGTCAGCAGATCATCGTCGATACCGTGCTGGTGGACATCGATTCGATTACCGACGTGCGCACCTTCAACGACGCGGTGCTGCGCAGCCGGGAAATGTTCCCGCTGTCGTCGATCGGCATCGAGACCATGCCGAACGGCCAGACCGTTTACAACATGTTCGGCGCGCTGAGTGCGGATTCGAGCCTGACCAACGTGGTCACCGAGGTTAAAACCCTGGTCGACAACGTGCAGCGCGCCAGCGAAGCCTTCGAACACTTCTTCAAGTAATCAACAGGGAAAATCCAATGACTCAGTCCATCTGGAGCAAGTTGTTCACCGCACTGCGCGGCGGCGCCAATGAAGTCGGCGAAGCGATCGTCGACCAACAGGCCCTGCGCATCCTCGATCAGGAAATCCGTGACGCCGACAGCGCCCTGTCCAATGCCCGTCGCGAACTGGTCACCATCATGGCCAAGCACAAGCTGTCCGCCGACCGCGTGAGCGAGTACGACGCCAAGATCAAGGACCTGGAAGCCAAGGCTGTCTCCGCCCTGAACGCCGGCCGTGAAGATCTGGCGATGGAAGTGGCCGAAGCGATTTCGACCCTGACCAACGACCTGACCACCGAGAAGGCCCAGAGCGACGAGTTCGGCACCTACGCCGAAAACATGCGCAAGGACATCAACAAGGCCGAAGCGCGGATCAAGAGCCTGCGTCAGCAAGTGGACATGGCCAAGGCCCGTGAAAGCGTGCAGAAAGCCCAGGTCAGCGCATCCATCGCCAGCGGCGGCGCCAACGGCAAGCTGGAAACCGCAGTCGGCACCCTGAACCGTCTGCAAGAGAAGCAAAAGCAGCGCGCCGCCGAGCTGAACGCTCAGGACGAACTGGCCGATGCCACCACCGGCAACGATCTGGAGCGCAAGCTGCGCGAGGCCGGCATCACGCCGAACGAGGGCAGCGCCAACGCAATCCTCGAGCGCCTGAAGCAGAAGTCGGCCCAGTAAGGGCAGCCAGAGAAAGGAAGGGCACCGGGTGCCCTTCTTTTTTGCCTGCTCGTTTGTCACGAGGCCGGTACACTAGCGGCGTTTTGCCAACGAACACCTCCACCCGCTTCAAGGAATGTACCCATGGGATGGTTAAAGAACCTGCTCGGCACCGGCTCGACACCTGCACGCGAGGCGGCCAGCGGCCCGTTGGGCCTGGCGCAGGGCAAGGCGATCCGTTTCGATACGACCCTCGCCCTGTTGCTCGACGGCAGCACCTCGGTGCGGGTCCCCGATGCCCAGGCCATCTGGAGTGCCGGCTGGATCGACCTCGGCCAGTCGAACAAGCTGTATCGCTACTACCTGGACAACGAAGATTTCTGGCTGCAGGTCCACGTCACCGGCGACGATCAGATCGAATCGGTGACGCTGTTCAATTACGTCAGCTATGTCACGGTCAACAGTGACGCTGAACTGCAGCGCCTGGCGGGCCCGAACAGCCTGATCGGCCTGCCGGCCTACACCCATGACGGCGTGTCCTTCACCCGGGAATGGGGTACCGAACGCGGCCAGACCGAACTGGTCCCGCTCACCGAGCAAGTGGTCAATCCCGACGAGTCCTACACCATCGAACACCATTCGATGCTGTACGCCCGGGAAACCGGCCTGACCGACCGTCGCGAACTGCTGCTGTTCTCCGTCGAACAGGACGAAGAAGGCACCGTCAGCCTGAGCACATCGCTGGGCATCTCGCTGTACACCACCGATCTGAGCACCATTTAAAAGGAAGTTCCCCATGCTGGAAGTGCTGTCCGTTTCCCTGAACAAGACCGCGCTGGTCGGTTTCGCCGCCTATCTGATCGGCGCCGTGCTGCTGTTCATGCTGTTTCAGTTCGTCTACACGCGTATTACGCCGCACAAGGAATTCGAGCTGATTCGCTCGGGCAACAACGCTGCCGCCATTGCCTTGTCGGGCGCGATCATCGGTTTCGCGATCCCGGCGAGCAACATCATCGCCCACTCGATCAACGTCCTCGATTTCGTCCTCTGGGCCGTGATCGCCGCTGCGGTGCAACTGCTGGCATTCCTGGCCACCGGACTGGTGCTCAAAGGCACGTCCCAGCGCATCGCCAACGGTGAAGTTGCCGCCGGCATCTACGTGGCAGCGGTGGCGATCAGCGTCGGCATGCTCAACGCCGCGTGCATGACCCCGTCCTACTGATCGGCAGGAAGCCCGAGATGAAACGAAGCAAGTACGTTCAACTGTCCCTCGCCGCTTCGGTGGCCCTGGCGATTTCCGGTGAAGCGAGCGCGCAGGAACAACAGCGCACCTTCCAGAGCGTGGAACAGTGTGTCGACGCCGAAGTGGCAGCCGATGCCTGCTCGAATGCCTACGTCGCGGCCCTGGCCGAACACCGGCGCATCGCCCCGGCCTATGACGACAAAACCAAGTGCGACGCGGACTTTGCCGCCGGCTGGTGTCAGAAGAATTCCGACGGCCGCTTTGTGCCGAAGCTCGGTGGTTTCAAGGTGCCGCAAAATACCGAGCCGGCACAGAACCTTGATGCGATTGCCAATGCGCAGATGCCGGAAGGCAATGCCGAGCCAGTGCAGACCACCCAGAACACGACCCACGTCTCCAGCGGTGGCGGATCGAGCAACGGCTGGCTGACCGGATGGCTGATCGGCAATGCCATGAGCAACAACTCGCGGACGGTGTATCGCGATCGCGATACGCGCCAGACGTACGACACTTCGACGCTGAACCGGCGTATCGAATCGGCTCCGACCACTCGCAGCAACTCGGACTACACCAGCTCCCGTAGTAAATCGGTCAACGTGGCGTCTTCCACTTCCCGTGGCGGTTTCGGCAGCCAGTCCAGCGCACGCAGCGGTTGGGGCGGCTGGGGCAGTTCGAGCAGCTGATGAAGAAGATCCATTGCGCCGAGCGCCACGACTGGAAACAGACGGCCGAAAGCCTCGGTTTTCTGTTTCACACCATCGACGACGAGCCCTACTGGGACGAACGCGCGTACTACCAGTTCACGCTCGCTCAGATAGAAAGCGATCTCGAGGATCCGACCACCGAACTGCATGAGATGTGCATGGATCTGGTGGACCGGGTCGTGCGCAGTGAGGAACTGCTCGATCGCCTGAGCATTCCTGCGCCGTACTACGACATGATCCGAACGTCCTGGCTGGAAGGTCATCCACATCTGTACGGACGCATGGACTTCTCCTACAGCGGTAACGGCCCGGCGAAACTGCTGGAGCTCAATTACGACACGCCCACCAGTCTTTATGAAGCCTCGGCCTTCCAGTGGGGCTGGCTGGAGCAATGCATCGAGCGCGGGATGCTGCCGCGCCATGCCGACCAGTTCAACAGCATCGACACCGGCCTGCATGAGGCCTTTGCTGCGCTGAAGCTCAAGCGCCCGTTCTACTTCGCCTCGATGAAAGGCTCGGTCGAGGACAAAGGCACCACGGACTACCTGCGACTGATCGCGGAAAAGGTCGGCATCGAATCCCGGCACATCGATATCGAAGACATCGGCCTGACAACCGAAGGACGTTTCGTCGACCTTGAAGATCGCTGGATCCCGCATCTGTTCAAGCTGCATGCCTGGGAGTTCATCTTCCACGAACCGTTCGGTGCGGCCATTGCCGATTGCGATACGCAGTTTTTCGAACCGGCGTGGAAAGCCATTCTCTCCAATAAAGGCGCCCTGCCCCTGCTCTGGGAATTGCACAAGGGCCATCCGAATCTGCTGGCCGCTCATCTCGATCCGAATCCGGCCAGCGCAGTGCCCAGAGGCTGGGTGCGCAAACCGTATTTTTCCCGGGAAGGCGCCAACATCGAGCTGCAAACTGCTGACGGTCTGATCGTCAAAGAGGATGGTCCCTACACGGATGCGCCCTTCATCCTGCAGGAATTCGCACCTCTGCCGAAATTCGATGACAGCTACACGCTGATCGGTTCATGGGTCATAGGCGATCAGGCCGCGGGGATTGGCGTGCGGGAGGACAACAGTCTGATCACCAAGGACTCGAGCCGGTTCTTGCCGCATCTGATTCTTGACTGAAAAACCTGCGCCCATGAAAAAGGCCCGTCGTGTTCAGCGACGGGCCTTTTTATTTAAAGCGGGTACAGCAGCGAATCAGAACGGGATGTCGTCATCGAAGCTGTCGAAATCCGGAGCCGGTTGCGGTGCGGCCTGCTGTGGAGCCGGAGCCGGACGCTGCTGAGGAGCCGACTGCTGAGGACGCGGAGCCTGCTGGCGTGGCGCCTGCTGCTGGTAGTTGTTGCCACCGCCTTGTTGGTCGCCCTGTTGTGGACGGCCGCCCAGCAGTTGCATGGTGCCTTGCATGTCGACCACGATTTCGGTGGTGTAACGCTTGATGCCGTCTTTTTCCCACTCGCGGGTCTGCAGCTTGCCTTCGATGTACACCTGCGAACCCTTGCGCAGGTATTCGCCGGCGATTTCGGCAACCTTGCCGAACATCGATACGCGGTGCCACTCGGTCTTCTCGACCTTCTGACCGGTCTGCTTGTCGGTCCACTGTTCGCTGGTTGCCAGACTCAGGTTGGTCACGGCGTTACCGTTAGGCAAGTAGCGAACTTCGGGATCCTGGCCGCAAGTGCCGACCAATATGACTTTGTTAACCCCACGGGCCATAACGTTCTCCTAGGCTTCGCAAGCAGCCCCGGCCGGGTTGTTCACCAGGCGTTCGAGGGTGTCGCGATCCACTAATTCTTTATCCAGTTTGATGTAAACAGCCGCTTCATCGGCGACTATCACTGCATCTGTTACCCCCACGAGGGCCCTGAGGCGCTCGACCAGACCCGCTTCGCGGATCGCCTCGGGCGACAACGGCAAGCGCAGGCTCGTCACGTAGGGAGGTTCGCGCATGGTAACAGCAAAGGCCAGCCAGATGGCAGCCAGCCCGGCACATCCAAGGAACACAACCGACAGACCGCCATGCTGGAACATCCAGCCGCCGAGAATCCCGCCGAGTGCCGAACCGAGGAACTGGCTGGTGGAGTACACGCCCATGGCCGTGCCCTTGCCACCTGCCGGTGAAACCTTGCTGATCAGCGACGGCAGCGAGGCTTCAAGCAGATTGAACGCAGTAAAGAACACCACCGTCCCGATCACCAGAGCCCGCAGGCTGTCACCGAACTGCCAGAAGAATAGCTCAGTGAGCATCAGCGTCATGACGGCGCCGAGCAAAACTCGTTTCATTTTGCGTTTCTTCTCGCCGTAGATGATGAACGGGATCATGGCGAAGAAAGAGATCAACAGGGCTGTAAGGTAGACCCACCAGTGCTGTTCCTTGGGTAGCCCGGCTTTCTCCACCAGGGCCAGGGGCAGCGCGACGAAGCTCGACATCAACATCGCATGTAACACAAAAATGCCCAGATCCAGGCGCAGCAAGTCCGGGTGCTTGAGCGTCGGCATCAACGCCTGACGCGCCACGCCGGACTCGCGATGACTCAGCGGCCCGGTGGATTTCGGCACCATGAACAGCACGATCACGATCCCCACCAGCGCCATGCCGCCGGTGGCCAGGAACAGGCCGGAAAGACCGAATGCGCGAGTCAGCAACGGACCGACCACCATGGCCACCGCGAACGACAGGCCGATGGTCATGCCGATCATCGCCATGGCCTTGGTGCGGTGCTGTTCGCGGGTCAGGTCGGAAAGCAGCGCCATGACCGCTGCGGAAATCGCCCCGGCGCCCTGCAGGATCCGGCCGGCAATCACGCCCCAGATCGAGTCGGCCTGGGCCGCCAGCACGCTGCCGAGAGCGAAGACGATCAGCCCCAGGTAAATCACCGGACGACGGCCGATACGGTCGGAAATGATCCCGAACGGAATCTGGAAAAGCGCCTGGGTCAGGCCGTAAGCGCCAATCGCCAGCCCGATGAGGGCCGGGGTCGCTCCCGCCAGATCCATGCCATAGGTGGCCAGTACCGGCAGCACCATGAACATGCCAAGCATACGGAAGGCGAACACCAGGGCCAGACCGCTCGCCGCGCGGGTCTCGCTGCCACTCATGCGTTCGCTGTGGGGATCGTGCATGGAAAAACCTCGTGTGAACCGGCGGCGATTCTACCAGTCCCATCGAAAGACGGGGTATATCGCGACGCTATGACGCGTATAGATGAAACTCTCTTCATGCAAGGTGGAAAACCCTTCATTCGATAGTGTGCATCCATCCAGTATTTGGCCGTATACTCCTGTGTTTTCGACGCCCGCCGAGCGAGGCCACTTTGGACAAGATCCTGATACGTGGGGCCCGTACCCACAACCTGAAGAACATCGACCTGACCCTGCCACGGGACAAACTGATCGTCATCACCGGCCTGTCCGGATCCGGCAAGTCGTCCCTGGCCTTCGACACGCTCTATGCCGAAGGTCAGCGCCGCTATGTCGAATCCCTGTCGGCCTATGCCCGGCAGTTCCTGTCGATGATGGAAAAACCCGACGTCGACACCATCGAAGGCCTGTCGCCGGCGATCTCCATCGAACAGAAGTCGACCTCGCACAACCCGCGCTCCACGGTCGGCACCATCACCGAGATCTACGACTACCTGCGTCTGCTCTATGCGCGCGTCGGTACGCCACGCTGCCCGGATCACGACATCCCGCTGGAAGCGCAGACCGTCAGTCAAATGGTTGACCTGGTGCTCGCCCAGCCGGAAGGCAGCAAGCTGATGCTGCTGGCGCCGGTGATCCGCGAGCGCAAGGGCGAGCATCTGTCGGTGTTCGAAGAACTGCGCGCCCAGGGCTTCGTCCGCGCCCGGGTCAACGGCCGGCTCTGCGAGCTGGACGAGCTGCCAAAGCTGGATAAACAGAAGAAGCACACGATTGAAGTTGTGGTCGACCGCTTCAAGGTTCGCGCCGATCTGCAGCAGCGTCTGGCCGAATCCTTCGAGACCGCACTGAAGCTGGCCGACGGTATCGCCCTCGTAGCACCGATGGACGACGAACCAGGCGAAGAGATGATCTTCTCCGCGCGCTTCGCCTGCCCGATCTGCGGCCATGCGATCAGCGAGCTGGAACCCAAGCTGTTTTCCTTCAACAACCCGGCCGGCGCCTGCCCGACCTGTGACGGTCTGGGCGTTAAGCAGTTTTTCGACATCAAGCGTCTGGTCAACGGTGAGCTGACCCTGGCCGAAGGCGCGATCCGCGGCTGGGACCGGCGCAACGTCTATTACTTCCAGATGCTCGGTTCACTGGCCGCGCATTACGGCTTCAGCCTGGAGCAGCCGTTCAACGAACTGCCGGCCGATCAGCAGAAATACATTCTGCATGGCAGCGGTTCGCAGAACGTCGACTTCAAATACCTCAACGACCGTGGCGACATCGTCAAGCGTTCACACCCGTTCGAAGGCATCGTGCCGAACCTCGAGCGTCGCTACCGCGAAACCGAGTCGGCCAGCGTGCGCGAAGAACTGGCGAAGTTCCTCAGCACCCAGTCCTGCCCGGATTGCCGCGGCACCCGCCTGCGTCGTGAAGCGCGACATGTGTGGGTTGGCGAGAAAACCCTGCCGGCGGTGACCAACCTGCCGATCGGTGATGCTTGCGACTACTTCGGCGAGCTGAAGATGACCGGCCGCCGTGGTGAAATTGCCGACAAGATTCTCAAGGAAATCCGCGAGCGTCTGCAGTTCCTGGTCAACGTGGGGCTGGATTACCTGTCGCTGGATCGCAGTGCGGACACGTTATCTGGTGGCGAAGCCCAGCGGATTCGTCTGGCCAGCCAGATCGGCGCTGGCCTGGTCGGGGTTCTGTACATCCTCGATGAGCCGTCCATCGGTCTGCACCAGCGTGACAACGACCGTCTGCTCGGAACCCTCAAGCACCTGCGTGACATCGGCAACACGGTAATCGTGGTCGAGCACGACGAAGACGCGATCCGTCTGGCTGACTACGTTGTGGATATCGGCCCGGGCGCCGGGGTTCATGGCGGGCAGATCGTCGCCGAAGGTACGCCGGATGAAGTCATGGCGCACCCGGACTCGCTCACCGGCAAATACCTGTCGGGTCGGGTCAAGATCGAAGTGCCGGCCAAGCGCACGCCGCGCAACAAGAAGCAGGTGCTGTCGCTCAAGGGCGCGCGGGGCAACAACCTGCGCAATGTCGACCTGGAGATCCCGATCGGCCTGCTGACCTGCGTGACCGGCGTTTCCGGCTCGGGCAAATCGACGCTGATCAACAACACGCTGTTTCCGTTGAGCGCCACGGCCCTCAACGGCGCGACCACACTGGAAGCGGCAGCGCACGACAGCATCAAGGGCCTGGAGCATCTGGACAAGGTCGTCGATATCGACCAGAGCCCGATCGGTCGTACGCCACGCTCCAACCCGGCGACCTACACCGGGCTGTTTACGCCGATCCGCGAGCTGTTTGCCGGCGTGCCTGAATCCCGCTCCCGTGGTTACGGTCCGGGGCGCTTCTCGTTCAACGTCAAGGGCGGTCGTTGCGAGGCTTGCCAGGGCGACGGTCTAATCAAGGTGGAAATGCACTTCCTGCCGGATATCTACGTGCCGTGCGATGTGTGCAAGAGCAAGCGCTACAACCGCGAAACCCTGGAAATCAAATACAAGGGCAAGAGCATCCACGAAACCCTCGAGATGACAATTGAGGAAGCGCGGGAGTTCTTCGACGCGGTGCCAGCGCTGGCGCGCAAGCTGCAGACATTGATGGATGTGGGCCTGTCGTACATCAAGCTCGGACAGTCGGCGACCACGCTGTCCGGTGGTGAGGCGCAGCGGGTCAAGTTGTCCCGCGAGCTGTCCAAGCGCGATACCGGCAAGACCCTGTACATCCTCGATGAGCCGACCACCGGCCTGCACTTCGCGGATATCCAGCAACTGCTCGATGTACTGCATCGCCTGCGCGACCACGGCAACACCGTGGTCGTGATCGAACACAACCTCGACGTGATCAAGACGGCCGACTGGCTGGTGGATCTCGGCCCCGAGGGTGGCTCGAAAGGTGGGCAGATCATCGCGACCGGTACACCTGAGGAAGTGGCCGAGATGAAGCAATCTCACACCGGGCATTACCTCAAGCCACTGCTGGTCCGCGATCGGGCCTGATCACCGGGCATGAAAAAGCCCCTGTCACTTCCTCAGTGACAGGGGCTTTTTTGTAGCGGTTGCAATCAGGACGTGTGGGATTGCAGGTAGTTCTGGATACCGATCAACTTGATCAGACCCAACTGCTTTTCGAGCCAGTAGGTGTGATCTTCTTCAGTGTCGTGCAACTGAAGCTTGAGGATATCGCGGCTTACGTAGTCGCCGTGCTTCTCGCACAGCTCGATGCCTTTGCACAGTGCGGCACGTACCTTGTACTCGAGGCGCAGATCCGCTTCGAGCATGGTCTCCACCGTAGTGCCGACGTCCAGGTCATCCGGACGCATGCGCGGCGTGCCTTCGAGCATCAGAATCCGGCGCATCAAAGCGTCAGCATGACCGGCTTCTTCTTCCATCTCGTGGTTGATTCGTTCGTAGAGCTTGGTGAATCCCCAGTCCTCATACATCCGCGAGTGAACGAAATATTGGTCACGCGCGGCCAGTTCGCCGGTCAGCAACGTGTTGAGGTAATCGATAACGTCTGGGTGGCCTTGCATCGCCCTACATCTCCCTTCTTGAAAGTCTGTAGTTTGAACCAACATGACCGCAAGGTCACTTACTTCGCGCAATAAAAGCGAAGATATTCTGAGAAAAGCAGGTCAAATAACGCAAAAACCGCCCTAATGAGGGCGGTTCTGCTTCTCGTTTAGACTTCGTTAAGCTGTACGTTGAGCAGCTTTGCGATTGCTTCTCCGTACGCCGGGTCAGCCTTGTAGAAATGCTGCAACTGGCGGTCCACCACGTCACTCGAGACACCGGCCATCGCTCCGGCAATATTGTTGACCAGCAAGGCTTTCTGCTCGTCGCTCATCAAACGGAACAGCGCACCCGCGTGGCTGTAGTAGTCGGTGTCTTCGCGGTGATCGTAGCGATCAGCCGCGCCGCTCAAGGCCAGTGCCGGCTCGGCGTAGTGCGGTGCTTGTTTCGGCGACTCCACGTAGCTGTTCGGCTCGTAGTTCGGGGCCGCGCCACCGTTGCTGCCAAAAGCCATCGAACCGTCACGCTGGTAGGTATTTACCGGACTGCGCGGAGCGTTTACTGGCAGTTGCTGGTGATTGGTGCCTACGCGATAGCGATGCGCATCGGCATAAGCGAACACGCGGCCTTGCAGCATGCGATCCGGCGAGAGGCCGACGCCTGGCACCATGTTGCTCGGGCCGAACGCGGCTTGCTCGACTTCAGCAAAGTAATTCAGCGGATTGCGATTCAACTCCAGTTCACCGACTTCGATCAGCGGAAACTCCTTCTGCGACCAGGTCTTGGTCACGTCAAACGGGTTCTCGTAATGCGCCGCGGCCTGGGCCTCGGTCATGATCTGGATGCACACGCTCCATTTCGGGAAGTCACCACGCTCGATGGCCTCGAACAGATCACGCTGCGCGTAATCCGGATCAGTGCCCGCCAGGCGCGCCGCATCTGCCGGCGCGAGGTTCTTGATCCCTTGCTTGGTCTTGTAGTGCCACTTCACCCAGTGACGCTCGCCTTGAGCACTGATCAAGCTGTAAGTGTGGCTACCGAAGCCGTGCATATGACGGTAACCATCCGGGATACCGCGATCAGAGAACAGAATGGTGACCTGATGCAGCGCCTCGGGCGAGTGCGACCAGAAGTCCCACATCATCTGCGCACTTTTCAGGTTGCTCTGCGGCAGGCGTTTCTGGGTGTGGATAAAGTCAGGAAACTTCAGCGGATCACGAATGAAGAACACGGGTGTGTTGTTGCCAACGATGTCCCAGTTGCCTTCTTCGGTGTAGAACTTCAGGGCAAAACCACGAGGATCACGCTCGGTGTCAGCCGAGCCACGCTCACCGCCCACCGTGGAGAATCGCAGGAAAGTCGGTGTCTGCTTACCCACAGCAGAGAACAGCTTGGCGCTGGTGTACTGCGTGATATCGCGAGTGACGGTGAAAGTACCGTAGGCACCCGAACCTTTGGCGTGAACGCGGCGCTCAGGAATGTTTTCGCGGTTGAAGTGAGCAAGCTTCTCGATCAAATGAAAATCATCGAGCAGCAACGGTCCGCGTGGCCCGGCGGAGCGAGAGTTCTGGTTATCGGCGACTGGCGCACCGCTGGCAGTCGTAAGCGTCTTGTTCTGGCTCATGCGATCTTCTTCCTCTGTCAGTCTTGAACTGCCGGCTAATCGGCTTGTTGGGGAGTATCGATCATCAATATGACAGCCACAAATTCATTAACTCATGGTCATCAATAGAAAATAACTAACGATAAAACCCAGCACATAGTGCAGACCCAAACAGGGTAGATGCTTGTACGAACGGCGCATTTCTTACGGGCACAAAAAACCGGGCACTAGGCCCGGTTCTTTGTTTCAGACTGACGTCTTACTCAGCGGATACAGCTTCACCGCCGACAGCACGATCAACCAGTTCGACGTACGCCATAGGCGCGTTGTCGCCAGCGCGGAAACCGCACTTGAGGATGCGCAGGTAGCCACCCTCACGGGTAGCGTAACGCTTGCCCAGGTCGTTGAAGAGCTTACCAACGATAGCTTTCGAACGAGTACGGTCGAAAGCCAGACGACGGTTAGCAACGCTGTCTGTCTTGGCCAGAGTGATCAGCGGCTCGGCAACGCGGCGCAGTTCTTTGGCTTTTGGCAGAGTAGTTTTGATCAGCTCGTGCTCGAACAGCGACACAGCCATGTTTTGGAACATGGCCTTGCGGTGCGAGCTGGTGCGGCTCAGGTGGCGACCACTTTTACGATGACGCATGGTTCATTCCTTACCAAACACTACGTTCGGTGATTACGACGATCAGGCAGTCGCCTTGTCGTCCTTCTTAAGACTTGCAGGCGGCCAGTTGTCGAGGCGCATGCCGAGGGACAGACCGCGGGAGGCCAGAACGTCCTTGATTTCAGTCAAGGATTTCTTGCCCAGGTTCGGAGTCTTCAACAGCTCTACTTCGGTACGCTGAATCAGGTCACCGATGTAGTAGATGTTTTCCGCCTTAAGGCAGTTAGCCGAACGTACAGTCAGTTCCAGATCGTCAACCGGGCGAAGCAGGATCGGATCGATCTCGTCTTCCTGCTCGACAACCACTGGCTCACTGTCACCTTTGAGGTCGACGAACGCAGCCAACTGCTGTTGCAGGATGGTTGCAGCACGACGGATAGCCTCTTCAGGATCCAGAGTACCGTTGGTTTCCAGATCAATAACCAGCTTGTCCAGGTTGGTACGCTGCTCGACACGGGCGTTTTCCACCACGTATGCGATACGGCGAACCGGGCTGAACGAAGAGTCAAGCTGCAAGCGACCGATGCTGCGGCTTTCGTCTTCATCGCTCTGACGCGAGTCTGCTGGTTCATAACCACGACCACGAGCTACGGTGAGCTTCATGTTCAGGGCGCCGTTAGACGCCAGGTTAGCGATTACGTGATCGGGATTAACGATCTCGACATCATGATCCAGCTGAATATCGGCAGCGGTAACCACCCCCGAACCCTTCTTCGACAAGGTCAGCGTAACTTCGTCACGGCCGTGCAGCTTGATAGCCAGACCTTTAAGGTTCAACAGGATTTCAATTACGTCTTCCTGTACACCTTCGATGGCGCTGTACTCGTGGAGCACACCGTCAATCTCGGCCTCGACTACTGCGCAGCCGGGCATTGAGGACAACAGGATGCGGCGCAGCGCGTTGCCCAGGGTGTGGCCGAAACCACGCTCGAGAGGCTCGAGAGTGATCTTGGCGCGGGTTGGACTGACAACCTGCACATCAATATGGCGGGGTGTCAGGAACTCATTTACCGAAATCTGCATGGATGCACCTATTTTCTAGCCCTTACTTGGAGTAGAGCTCGACAATCAGGCTTTCGTTGATGTCGGCGGACAGATCACTGCGAGCAGGAACGTTCTTGAAAACGCCCGACTTCTTCTCAGTGTCTACTTCTACCCACTCTACGCGGCCACGTTGAGCACACAGATCGAGAGCTTGGACAATGCGAAGTTGATTTTTTGCTTTCTCGCGAACAGCGACCACGTCACCAGCACGAACCTGGTAAGAAGGAACGTTTACGGTCTGACCGTTAACGCTGATCGACTTGTGCGATACCAGCTGACGGGATTCGGCACGAGTCGAACCAAAGCCCATACGGTATACGACGTTGTCCAGACGGCATTCGAGCAGTTGCAGCAGGTTTTCACCGGTTGCACCTTTCTTGCCAGCAGCTTCTTTGTAGTAGCCGCTGAACTGACGCTCGAGAACGCCGTAGATACGACGGACCTTCTGCTTTTCACGCAGTTGGGTGCCGTAGTCGGACTGGCGACCGCGGCGTTGGCCGTGGATACCAGGTGCTGCTTCAATGTTGCACTTCGATTCGATCGCGCGCACGCCGCTCTTCAGGAAGAGATCGGTGCCTTCGCGACGAGCGAGTTTGCATTTTGGACCAATGTAACGAGCCATTCTTTACAATCTCCTGGATTACACGCGGCGCTTCTTCGGCGGACGGCACCCGTTGTGCGGGATTGGCGTCACGTCGGTGATGCTGGCGATCTTGTAGCCACAGCCGTTCAAAGCGCGGACTGCGGATTCACGACCTGGACCTGGGCCCTTGACGTTTACGTCGAGGTTTTTCAGGCCGTATTCCAGCGCAGCTTGACCAGCACGCTCAGCAGCTACTTGAGCAGCGAACGGGGTGGACTTGCGGGAACCGCGGAAACCCGAACCACCGGAGGTAGCCCAGGAAAGAGCGTTACCTTGACGGTCGGTAATGGTCACGATGGTGTTGTTAAAAGAGGCATGGATGTGGGCGATGCCATCAACCACTGTCTTTTTAACTTTTTTACGAGGACGAGCAGCAGGTTTTGCCATGATTAAATTCCTGTCGATTCGCTGGGGCGATTACTTGCGGATCGGCTTACGCGGACCTTTACGGGTACGCGCGTTGGTCTTGGTACGCTGACCGCGTACTGGCAGACCACGACGATGACGCAGACCGCGATAGCAACCGAGGTCCATCAAGCGCTTGATTTTCATGTTGATTTCGCGACGCAGGTCACCTTCAGTGGTGAACTTCGCCACTTCGCCACGCAGCTGTTCAATTTGCTCGTCGCTCAGATCCTTGATCTTTGCTGCTGGGTTTACCCCAGTCACTGCACAGATTTTCTGCGCAGTAGTGCGACCAACACCATAGATGTAGGTCAGCGAGATAACAGTATGCTTGTTATCTGGAATGTTAACGCCTGCAATACGGGCCATTCAGTGGGACTCCAATTGACAGCTACCTACGCCCCGGAAGCCAAGAAATAGGGCGCGAGATAATATCGCTGTAATAACAAATAATCAACCCGGCAGCGCACTAGCTGCCGGGCTTGAAGCACAATCACACTCAGCCTTGGCGCTGTTTGTGACGCGGTTCCGCGCTGCAAATTACTCGAACAACACCTTCGCGGCGAATAATCTTGCAGTTACGGCACAGCTTTTTCACCGATGCACGAACTTTCATCACCAACTCCTCGAACCTTATGGGTACTCAGCGCAACATGCCGCTGCCGTAACCCTTCAGGTTGGCTTTCTTCATCAGGGATTCGTACTGGTGCGAAACGAGGTGCGATTGTACTTGGGACATGAAGTCCATCACAACCACGACCACGATCAGCAACGAGGTCCCGCCAAGGTAGAACGGAACGTTTGCTGCAACCACCAGGAACTGGGGCAACAGGCACACGGCCGTCATGTAAAGAGCACCGAACATGGTCAAGCGAGTCAGCACGCCATCAATGTAGCGCGCAGACTGCTCACCTGGACGGATGCCCGGAATAAAGGCACCGGACTTCTTCAGGTTTTCCGCTACGTCTTTCGGATTGAACATCAACGCCGTATAGAAGAAGCAGAAGAAAATAATCCCTGCACTAAACAGCAGAATATTCAACGGCTGACCAGGAGCGATCGACTGCGAGATGTCCTGCAACCAGCCCATACCTTCAGACTGACCGAACCAGGCACCCAACGAAGCCGGGAACAGCAAAATGCTGCTCGCGAAAATAGCCGGAATAACACCGGCCATGTTCACCTTCAGCGGCAAGTGGCTAGTCTGCGCAGCGAAAACCTTGCGGCCTTGCTGACGCTTGGCGTAGTGAACAGCGATACGACGCTGACCACGCTCAATGAACACCACGAAACCGATAATCGCTACTGCCAGCAAACCGATGGCAACCAGGGCGAAGATGTTGATATCCCCCTGACGCGCAGACTCGAAAGACTGCCCGATTGCTCTCGGAAGACCGGCGACGATTCCCGAAAAAATCAACATCGAGATACCGTTGCCTACACCACGCTCAGTAATCTGCTCACCCAGCCACATCATGAACATCGCACCAGCCACAAACGTGGATACCGCGACGAAATGGAAGCCAAAGTCACCAGTGAACGCAACGCCCTGCCCCGCCAGGCCAATGGACATGCCAATGGCCTGGACGAGAGCGAGGACGACGGTGCCGTAGCGGGTGTACTGGCTGATCTTGCGACGGCCAGCTTCACCTTCCTTCTTCAACTGCTCCAGCTGCGGGCTGACGGCGGTCATCAGTTGCATGATGATCGATGCCGAAATGTACGGCATGATCCCCAGTGCAAAGATGCTCATCCGCTCCAGCGCGCCGCCGGAAAACATGTTGAACAAGCTAAGAATGGTCCCCTCATTCTGTCGAAACAGGTCCGCGAGTCGGTCCGGGTTGATACCTGGAACCGGGATGTGTGCGCCTATTCGGTAGACGATAATCGCCAGGAACAGAAAACGCAGACGAGCCCAGAGTTCAGACATACCGCCTTTGCCGAGCGCAGAGAGAGCACCTTGCTTAGCCATTTATTCCTCGAACTTGCCGCCAGCTGCTTCGATAGCCGCACGCGCACCTTTGGTGGCGCCGATTCCCTTGCCGATAGTGACAGCGCGAGCCACTTCACCGGACAGCATGATTTTCACACGCTGTACGTTGACGTTGATCACGTTGGCATCTTTCAGGGACTGCACGGTGACGATGTCGCCTTCCACTTTAGCCAGTTCGGACAGACGCACTTCTGCGCGATCCATGGCTTTCAGGGAAACGAAACCGAACTTCGGCAGGCGACGATGCAGCGGCTGTTGACCGCCTTCAAAGCCTGGAGCAATGGTGCCACCGGAGCGGGAGGTCTGACCTTTGTGACCACGGCCACCAGTCTTACCCAAACCACTACCGATACCACGGCCCGGACGATGCTTTTCGCGACGGGAACCCGGCGCTGGACTCAGATCATTGAGTTTCATCGATTAACCCTCGACACGCAGCATGTAGTAAGCCTTGTTGATCATCCCGCGATTCTCGGGAGTATCCTGGACTTCTACAGTGTGACCGATGCGACGCAGACCCAGACCCTTAACGCACAGTTTGTGGTTAGGGATGCGGCCGGTCATGCTTTTGATCAGCGTAACTTTAACGGTAGCCATGATTACTTGATCTCCTCAACACGCAGGCCACGCTTGGCTGCGATGGACTCAGGAGACTGCATAGCCTTCAGACCCTTGAAAGTGGCGTGAACCACGTTTACAGGGTTGGTCGAGCCGTAGCACTTGGCCAGAACGTTCTGAACGCCAGCAACTTCGAGGACAGCACGCATAGCGCCGCCAGCGATGATACCGGTACCTTCAGAAGCAGGCTGCATGTACACCTTCGAAGCGCCGTGAGCGGACTTCATTGCGTACTGCAGGGTAGTGCCGTTCAGATCAACCTGGATCATGTTGCGGCGAGCAGCTTCCATTGCCTTCTGGATCGCAGCAGGCACTTCACGCGACTTGCCACGGCCGAAGCCAACACGGCCTTTACCATCACCAACCACGGTCAACGCGGTGAAAGTGAAGATACGGCCGCCTTTAACGGTTTTGGCTACGCGGTTAACTTGAACCAGCTTCTCGATGTAGCCTTCGTCGCGCTTTTGGTCGTTATTTGACATAACTTAGAACTCCAGCCCAGCTTCACGAGCAGCATCAGCCAGCGCTTTTACGCGGCCGTGGTACTTGAAGCCAGAGCGGTCGAAAGCCACCTGCGAGACGCCAGCGGCCTTAGCACGCGTAGCGACCAGCTGGCCAACCTTAGTGGCCGCGTCGATGTTGCCAGTGGCGCCATCACGCAGTTCTTTATCCAAAGTCGAGGCGCTTGCCAGGACTTTGTTGCCGTCGGCCGAAATGACCTGGGCGTAGATGTGCTGCGAAGAGCGGAACACGCAGAGACGCACGACTTCGAGTTCGTGCATTTTCAGGCGTGCTTTGCGAGCGCGACGCAGTCGAGTAACTTTTTTGTCGGTCATTTGCTATGCCCTACTTCTTCTTGGCTTCTTTACGACGGACGACTTCGTCCGCGTAGCGCACACCTTTGCCTTTGTACGGCTCTGGTGGACGGAAGTCGCGGATCTCGGCGGCCACTTGACCTACCAGCTGCTTGTCGATGCCCTTGATCAGGATATCGGTCTGGCTAGGAGTCTCAGCGGTGATGCCTTCCGGCAGTTCGTAATCCACTGGGTGCGAGAAGCCAAGAGCCAGGTTCAGCACCTGACCTTTTGCTTGCGCTTTGTAACCAACACCGACCAGCTGGAGCTTGCGCTCGAAGCCTTGGCTTACGCCCTGGACCATGTTGTTTACCAACGCACGAGTGGTACCGGCCATTGCGCGAGTCTGCTGATCGCCATTGCGAGCAGCAAAACGCAGCTCACCGGCTTCTTCAACGATCTCAACGGACGAATGGACGTTCAGTTCAAGAGTACCCTTGGCACCCTTCACCGAAAGCTGTTGGCCTGCGAATTTTACTTCGACACCGGCTGGCAGCTTAACGGGGTTCTTAGCGACGCGAGACATGCTTATCCCCCCTTAGAACACAGTGCAAAGAACTTCGCCGCCGACACCGGCAGCGCGCGCAGCACGATCAGTCATCACACCTTTGTTGGTGGAGACGATAGACACGCCGAGACCGCCACGTACTTTTGGCAGTTCTTCGACGGACTTGTACTGACGCAGGCCTGGACGGCTAACGCGCTTGACTTCTTCGATAACCGGACGGCCTTCGAAATATTTCAGCTCGATAGACAGCAGTGGTTTGGTTTCGCTGCTGATCTGATAACCCGCGATGTAACCTTCGTCCTTCAGGACTTTAGCTACAGCCACCTTCAACGTGGAAGAAGGCATGCTTACGACGGACTTTTCAGCCATCTGGGCATTACGGATTCGAGTTAGCATGTCCGCTAACGGGTCCTGCATACTCATGGGCTAGACGCTCCTAATACAGAAAAATTAGCCTTGCGGCTACTACTTGTCGCCGAGAAACTCCGGGCAGAAAAACACGGGCTCAGGCGAGCCGGTCATTCTAGACACACCCCAGAAATGAATCAAGCCCCAAAAGGGGCTTGATTCATGTTCAAGGCCACCGATGGTCAGGTTCTTGCGACCCCGACCATCGAGACTTTGACAGCAATTACCAGCTGGCTTTAACCAGACCTGGAACGTCACCACGCATTGCAGCTTCACGCAGCTTGTTACGGCCCAGGCCGAACTTGCGGTAAACGCCGTGCGGACGACCAGTCAGGCGGCAGCGGTTACGCATGCGCGAAGCGCTTGCGTCACGTGGCTGCTTCTGCAGAGCCACGGTAGCTTCCCAACGCGCTTCTGGACTTGCGTTCAGATCAACGATGATAGCTTTCAGCGCTGCACGCTTGGTGGCGTACTTGGCAACGGTGAGCTGACGCTTCAGCTCACGGTTTTTCATGCTCTTCTTGGCCATTTTCCTACTCCAATCAGTTGCGGAACGGGAATTTGAAAGCACGCAGCAGAGCGCGGCCTTCGTCATCGTTCTTGGCAGTGGTGGTCAGGGTAATGTCCAGACCGCGGAGAGCATCGATCTTGTCGTAGTCGATTTCCGGGAAAATGATCTGCTCTTTCACGCCCATGCTGTAGTTGCCACGACCATCGAAGGACTTGGCATTCAGGCCGCGGAAGTCGCGAACCCGAGGCAGGGAGATCGACAGCAGACGATCCAGGAACTCGTACATACGCTCACGGCGCAGGGTCACCTTGACGCCGATCGGCCAACCTTCACGGACTTTAAAGCCAGCGATGGATTTGCGAGCGTAGGTCACAACGACTTTCTGGCCGGTGATCTTTTCCAGGTCAGCAACAGCGTGCTCGATGACTTTTTTGTCGCCGATCGCTTCGCCCAGACCCATGTTCAGGGTGATTTTGGTAACGCGCGGAACTTCCATCACGTTCGAAAGCTTAAGTTCTTCCTTAAGTTTCGGTGCGATTTCCTTCCGGTAAATCTCTTTTAGTCGTGCCATGGTCTTCTACCTAGCAGTGTTCAAGCATCAACCGCTTTTTGGGTCGACTTGAAGACACGAATTTTCTTACCGTCTTCTACTTTGAAACCAACGCGGTCAGCCTTGTTGGTTTCGCCGTTGAAGATGGCGACGTTGGAAGCGTGCAGTGGCGCTTCTTTCTCGACGATACCGCCCTGTACGCCCGACATCGGGTTAGGCTTGGTATGACGCTTGACCAGGTTCAGACCACCAACAACCAGACGGTTGTCAGCAAGAACCTTCAGCACCTTACCGCGCTTACCTTTGTCTTTGCCGGCGATCACGATGATCTCGTCGTCACGACGAATCTTTTGCATGTCGGATCTCCTTACAGCACTTCTGGGGCGAGCGAGACGATCTTCATGAACTTCTCAGTACGAAGCTCACGGGTCACTGGCCCAAAGATACGGGTGCCGATCGGCTCTTGCTTGTTGTTCAGAAGAACAGCAGCGTTGCCATCAAAGCGGATAATGGAGCCATCAGCACGACGTACGCCGTGACGAGTGCGGACTACAACAGCAGTCATCACTTGGCCTTTTTTCACTTTACCGCGAGGAATTGCTTCCTTCACGGTAACTTTGATGATGTCACCGATACCAGCGTAACGACGATGGGAGCCACCCAGCACCTTGATGCACATAACACGGCGAGCGCCGCTGTTATCGGCCACATCGAGCATGGATTGAGTCTGAATCATATAATTTCTCCGACCCCTAGCCCTTAGACTTCCACAGCGCGTTCGAGAACATCAACCAGCGCCCAAGACTTGGTCTTGGCCATCGGACGAGTTTCACGAATAGTGACTTTGTCGCCGATGTGGCACTGATTGGTTTCGTCGTGCGCGTGCAGCTTAGTCGAACGCTTAACGTATTTACCGTAGATCGGGTGCTTAACGCGACGCTCGATCAGAACGGTGATGGTTTTGTCCATCTTGTCGCTGACAACACGGCCAGTCAGCGTACGGACAGTTTTTTCGGCTTCAGCCATGATCACTTACCTGCCTGCTGGTTGAGCACAGTCTTCACGCGAGCGATGTCACGCTTAACTTGCGAGAGCAGATGAGACTGCCCCAACTGGCCAGTTGCTTTCTGCATGCGCAGATTGAACTGGTCGCGCAGCAAGCCGAGCAGTTGCTCGTTCAGCTGCTGTGCGGATTTTTCACGAAGTTCATTCGCTTTCATCACATCACCGTCCGTTTAACAAAGGAGGTGGCGAGCGGCAGCTTTGCAGCAGCCAGGGCGAAAGCCTCACGCGCCAGCTCTTCAGAAACACCCTCGATTTCATACAGGACTTTGCCTGGCTGAATCTGGGCAACCCAGTATTCCACGTTACCCTTACCTTTACCCATACGAACCTCGAGAGGCTTCTTGGAGATCGGCTTGTCCGGGAATACACGGATCCAGATCTTGCCACCACGTTTTACGTGACGGGTCAGAGCACGACGCGCTGACTCGATCTGACGAGCGGTGAGACGACCACGAGCAACAGACTTCAGCGCGAACTCGCCGAAGCTGACTTTGCTACCGCGCAGTGCCAGACCACGGTTGTGGCCGGTCATCTGCTTGCGGAACTTCGTACGCTTTGGTTGCAACATTTGGCGTACCCCTTACTTAGCAGCTTTTTTACGAGGCGCTGGTGCTTGTGGTTTCAGTTCTTCTTGGCGACCACCAATTACTTCGCCTTTGAAGATCCAAACCTTTACACCGATCACACCGTAAGTGGTGTGAGCTTCGTAGGTGGCATAGTCGATATCGGCACGCAGGGTGTGCAGTGGCACACGACCTTCGCGATACCATTCAGTACGTGCGATTTCAGCACCGCCGAGACGACCGCTCACTTGGATTTTGATGCCTTTGGCACCAATGCGCATGGCGTTCTGTACGGCGCGCTTCATGGCGCGACGGAACATCACACGACGCTCCAGCTGCTGAGCTACGCTCTGGGCAACCAGCATACCGTCGAGTTCCGGCTTGCGGATCTCTTCGATATTGATGTGCACAGGCACACCCATTTGCTTGGTCAGGTCCTGACGCAGTTTTTCAACATCCTCACCTTTCTTCCCGATAACGATACCTGGACGAGCGGTGTGGATGGTGATGCGTGCAGTTTGAGCCGGACGATGGATATCGATACGGCTTACGGACGCGCTTTTTAGTTTGTCTTGGAGATACTCACGCACCTTCAGATCTGCGAGCAAATAGTCCGCATAAGTCCGACCGTCTGCGTACCAGACGGAGGTGTGCTCCTTGACGATTCCCAGGCGAATGCCAATGGGATGTACTTTCTGACCCATCTCTTCGACTCCGTTACTTGTCAGCAACCTTGACAGTGATATGGCAAGACCGCTTGACGATGCGATCAGCACGGCCTTTGGCACGTGGCATGATGCGCTTCAGCGAACGCCCTTCGTTGACGAAAACGGTGCTGACCTTCAGGTCATCAACGTCTGCGCCTTCGTTATGCTCGGCGTTGGCTACGGCCGACTCCAGCACTTTTTTCATGATCTCGGCGGCTTTCTTACTGCTGAAAGCCAACAGGTTGAGCGCTTCGCCCACCTTCTTCCCGCGGATCTGGTCGGCGACCAAGCGGGCTTTCTGGGCGGAGATTCGAGCGCCCGACAACTTAGCGGCTACTTCCATTTCCTTACCCCTTAACGCTTGGCTTTCTTGTCTGCCACGTGCCCGCGATAGTTGCGGGTACCGGCGAACTCGCCCAGTTTGTGGCCGACCATGTCTTCGTTAACGAGAACTGGGACGTGCTGACGACCGTTGTGTACTGCGATGGTCAGACCGACCATTTGTGGCAGGATCATCGAACGGCGCGACCAAGTCTTAATTGGTTTGCGATCGTTCTTTTCCGCCGCCACTTCGATCTTCTTCAGTAGGTGAAGATCAATAAAAGGACCTTTTTTCAGAGAACGTGGCACTGTCGTATCCCTCTATTTACTTGCGACGACGGACGATCATTTTGTCGGTACGCTTATTACCACGAGTCTTCGCGCCCTTAGTCGGGAAGCCCCATGGCGATACCGGATGACGACCACCAGAGGTACGACCTTCACCACCACCATGTGGGTGGTCAACCGGGTTCATGGCAACACCACGAACGGTTGGGCGAACGCCACGCCAGCGCTTGGCACCAGCTTTACCCAGCGAACGCAGGCTGTGCTCGGAGTTCGAGACTTCGCCCAGGGTCGCACGGCACTCAGCCAGCACTTTACGCATTTCACCGGAACGCAGACGCAGGGTAACGTAGACACCTTCACGAGCGATCAGCTGAGCCGAAGCACCAGCGGAACGAGCGATCTGTGCACCTTTACCTGGCTTCAGTTCGATGCCGTGTACGGTAGAACCGACTGGAATGTTGCGCAGTTGCAGAGCGTTGCCTGGCTTGATTGGAGCCAGAGCGCCTGCGATCAGCTGGTCGCCAGCACTCACGCCTTTAGGGGCGATGATGTAGCGGCGCTCGCCGTCTGCGTAGCACAGCAGTGCGATGTGAGCAGTACGGTTTGGATCGTATTCGATACGCTCGACAGTAGCGACGATGCCATCTTTGTCGTTGCGACGAAAATCGACCATACGGTAATGCTGCTTATGACCACCACCGATGTGACGAGTGGTAATGCGGCCATTGTTGTTACGACCACCAGACTTCGATTTTTTCTCGAGCAGCGGTGCGTGAGGAGCGCCTTTATGCAGCTCCTGGTTGACCACCTTGACCACAAAACGGCGGCCAGGGGAAGTCGGTTTGCATTTAACGATTGCCATGATGCACCCCTTCCTTACTCAGCACTGCTGCTGAAATCGAGATCTTGGCCTGGCTGAAGGGAGATAACTGCCTTCTTCCAGTCATTACGCTTGCCCAGACCGCGAGCGGTGCGCTTGCTCTTACCCAGAACGTTCAGGGTAGTAACACGCTCAACTTTCACGCTGAACAGGCTTTCGACGGCCTTCTTGATTTCCAGCTTGGTTGCATCGGTAGCAACCTTGAAAACGAACTGGCCTTTCTTGTCTGCCAGAACCGTAGCCTTCTCGGAAACGTGCGGGCCAAGCAGAACTTTAAATACGCGTTCCTGGTTCATCCCAGCAGCTCCTCGAATTTCTTCACGGCCGACACGGTGATCAACACCTTGTCGTATGCGATCAGACTAACTGGATCGGAACCTTGCACGTCACGTACATCTACGTGTGGCAGGTTGCGAGCAGCCAGGTACAGGTTCTGATCAACAGCGTCAGACACGATCAGAACGTCGGTCAGGCTCATGTTGTTCAGTTTGCCCAGCAGGTCTTTGGTTTTCGGAGTTTCAACTGCGAAATCCTGAACCACGACCAGACGATCAGTACGCACCAGCTCAGCAAGGATGGAACGCATTGCTGCGCGGTACATCTTCTTGTTCAGCTTCTGGGAGTGATCCTGTGGACGAGCTGCGAAAGTGGTGCCGCCGCCGCGCCAGATTGGGCTACGGATAGTACCGGCACGAGCACGGCCAGTACCTTTCTGACGCCATGGGCGCTTACCGCCACCACGAACGTCGGAACGGGTCTTTTGCTGCTTGCTACCTTGACGGCCGCCAGCCATGTAGGCCACGACTGCTTGGTGAACCAGCGTCTCGTTGAACTCGCCGCCAAATGTCAGTTCGGAAACTTCGATCGCTTGAGCGTCATTTACATTTAATTGCATGTCAGCTTCCCCTTAACCGCGAGCCTTGGCTGCTGGACGTACAACCAGGTTGCCGCCAGTAGCGCCAGGAACAGCACCCTTGACCAACAACAGATTGCGTTCAGCGTCCACGCGCACTACTTCCAGGGACTGCACGGTCACGCGCTCAGCGCCCATATGACCGGACATTTTTTTGCCCTTGAATACACGACCAGGAGTCTGGCACTGGCCGATAGAGCCTGGGACGCGGTGGGATACGGAGTTACCGTGGGTGTTATCTTGCCCGCGGAAGTTCCAACGCTTGATCGTACCCTGGAAGCCTTTACCTTTGGACTGACCGGTTACATCAACCAGTTGACCAGCAGCGAAGATTTCAGCGTTGATCAGATCGCCGGCCTGGTACTCGCCTTCTTCAAGGCGGAATTCCATTACGGTACGACCAGCGGCAACGTTCGCCTTGGCGAAGTGGCCAGCCTGAGCAGCTGTAACACGGGAAGCACGACGCTCGCCGACAGTGACTTGCACTGCACGATAGCCATCGGTTTCTTCAGTTTTGAACTGGGTGACGCGATTCGGCTCGATCTCAATGACCGTGACCGGAATGGAGACACCTTCTTCGGTGAAAATACGGGTCATACCCGCTTTACGACCGACTACACCAATAGTCATGTTGTAAACCTCATGAGTGTACGGGGCTTTCACCCGCTATGGCCGCCCATTTCAGAGCGTTACACGACCAAGACCGAGTCTTAGCCGAGGCTGATCTGCACTTCCACACCGGCCGCAAGATCGAGCTTCATAAGAGCATCAACGGTTTTATCCGTTGGCTGGACGATGTCCAGAACGCGCTTATGAGTGCGGATTTCGTACTGGTCACGCGCGTCTTTGTTGACGTGCGGGGAAACCAGAACGGTGAACCGCTCTTTACGGGTAGGCAGTGGAATTGGACCACGCACTTGAGCACCAGTACGTTTCGCGGTTTCCACGATTTCCTGGGTTGATTGGTCGATCAGGCGATGGTCAAAAGCCTTCAACCTGATACGGATTTGCTGATTTTGCATTGGATTTCAGACTCCGGCTGCTATTCCCACCGGGCGCAATACGCCCGTTAAAAGGAGGCGCAATTCTATAGACGCCCCAGATAGGTGTCAACCCAATAAAAAAGCCCCCGCTAAGCGGGGGCTTTTTCAACTCATCGAAGCTATCTCAAAAAAGAGA
>NZ_JBJUVZ010000016.1:0-54982 GCF_046097675.1 Pseudomonas sp. UV AK001 | reverse complement strand
TTTGTAGCTGACACGCACTTCATCGTTGCCGCCGCCCGCCTGCTCGATGACGGTCACGCCACCGCCGTTGACGTAGTAGATGTCGTCACCGGCACCACCGTCGTAAGTGGCGAAGAGGTAGGCGTCGGTCGTGAAGGTATCGTTGAACGCCGAACCGATGACCTTTTCAATACCGGTCAGCGTGTCGCCTTGCGCATCACCACCGGTGCCGGGCAAACCGGTGCCCGGACGGATGTCGACATTGACTCCGGCGGACGAAGCCGAGTAATCGACCGTGTCGAAACCGGCGCCACCGTCAATTTTGTCAGCCCCGGCACTCCCGATAATCACATCATTGCCACCCAGGCCATTGATCTCATCATCCCCACTCGTACCGTTCAGCGTATCCGCGCCGTTTGTCCCGTTGATTACTGCCATTACATCTTCCTTGCCTTGTTTGTGAACCGGTACAGGCCAGCGTGGCGATCACACGTCACCGCGGCACCATTTTCTTGAACTGCAATGTGTTGATATCGACAGGAAGCAGCCTGCGCTTGAGCCCGCTGCAAAGAAATGTATCAAGAATGAAATAAAGACGAACAGGCAGGCAAAAAAAAACAGGCGACTGCAATAGTCGCCTGTTTTTTTGGGGAGCGCGGATGAACCGGTCAGTCCGCCAGCCAGCCGTTTTCCCAGTACCGCAGGTTGTCGCCACGCAGGACGTAATCACGCAGCACGACCTCGCGCAATTCGTCGCCCATGCGGTAGCTGGCGTCCGGATCGGCCAGGTGCATGCGGATCGCCTGCAGCCACTCATCCGTGGTGTTGGTCTTGATCCGCGTGCACGGCAGATAACCGCGATAGGCCTCGGTGTCGGTGCAGATCACCGGGTAACCGCAGGCGCCATATTCCAGCAGGCGCAGGTTGCTCTTGCAGTCGTTGAAGATGTGGAACTCCAACGGTGCCAGGGCCAGGTCGAGGTTGAGACTGGCCAGCTTCGCCGGGTACACGTCCAGTCCGATCACGCCGTGGAACTCATGCATGTACGGTCGCAGGTCGTCGGGGCACATGCCGAAAAACACCCAGTCGACTTCGTTGGCCAGTTCGCGCACCACATCAGCGATGACTGCGAGGTCGCCGTGGTGACTGGTGCCGCCGCCCCAGCCGACCCGAGGTTTTTTCGAGGTGCGACGCTGACTGCGCAAATCGCTCCACAGGTGTTTGGCCAGCATGTTCGGGACTACCCGAATGTCGCTGTGCATGCTCGACAGTGCATTACCCAGCGGCGCCGTGGACACCACCACCCGGTCACACATGCCGATGGCGCGCCGGACCAGTTTTTCCATCTCGTCCTTGTTTGGCATGTTGCGGATGTGGGCATTGCGATGGGGAACATCGATCACATAGTCATCGAGTTCGTAGATCCGCCGGGCATTCGAATACTTCTGCAGGATCGGGATTTCGTTGATTGGCGCTTCGGCATAACGCCCCTGCAAAATGATCACGTCAGGGGATTGGCGCTCGACTTCGATGATCGTCGGCAAGTTGTAGTGAATTCGCCCCAGCGCCCTGCCCGCTGCTTCCAGCTCGATCAGTGGCTGGGTGACCCGGTAGTGTCCGATGGCCGATGCGTTGACCGGCAGCGCCAGGATCTTCGGCAATTGCGGTTGCGAAAACGGGCTCCAGCCGGTACGCAGGCCCGGATCGAGACGGAAGCTCGAACCGCCCAGACCATTGAGCGCCAGGTTGGCGTTGTACGCCGGGTCCCGCGCGACGATCGGCAACCAGCGCTTGTAGAACGTTTCCTGCTCCTGGCCGAGCCGTGCTTCCTCGCCGTCCTTCGGCGCCTGTGCCGGCTGTGCCGGCTGTGCACCCAACGCCAGCTGAGCGTAAGGCGTCCACACCACCAGGTAACCTTCCCGACCGACCCGCAGGCACAGATCCACTTCATTGAGCGACTGTGCCAGATCCTGCTGATCGAGGCCGCCGACCGCCTCGAACACGGCCTTGCGCACCATCAGGCAATCGCCACCAACAGCGCTCAGGTCATGAGCGACGAGCAGCCGGTACATGTACCCCGTCGCCTGCAGGGTCTCGCCGTAAAAAGGTACGCCGGCAGGCCCTTGCAGGCCGAGAATAAGGCCGGCGTGGAGGATTCGGCCATCCGGATTGAACAGCTTGGCGCCGACCACGCCGACTTCCGGCCGCTGGGCGTGATTGAGCATTTCCGCCAGCCAGTCGCCCTGGGTGATCACGGCATAAGGATTGAGCAGCAGGACGTATTCGCCCCGCGCCTGACTCACCGCCGCATTGCGCACCGCCGCCATATTGTCTTGCTGTGGGCAGTCCAGAATGCGGATCCGCTCGCTGCCCAACTGCCCCATGCCGTCAAACCAGGCCCGCGCTTCTGCGCCCTCGCTGCCGTTGTCGACCAGCAGCAATTCATATTCGGTATAGAGGGTTTTCTCCAGCAGGCTCTCGACACAACGCTGTACGGCTGCCGTCTGGTCCTTGCTGACAATGACGATCGACACCAGAGGCTGACGATCATGGCGATAATCGACCCGGTTGAGCAGCGCCGAGGCGCCATTGCGAATCTCGTGGGCGATACCCAGACGCGCCAGGTGAGCCGAGATCACCTGCGAGTTGCGATCCGCCATTTGCGGTTCGGACAGCCACTTGGCGAGGTCGTACGCCGACTCCAGCAACACCTCGGAAACATGACCGACGACGTGCGTGCCGTCATGCTCGACCATGCGCCACAGCACATCGTGGGGCGCCAGCTCACCAAACGCGGAATCGAAACCGCCCAGGGCGAGGAAACGCTCGCGCTCGAAGGCCAGCGCCCTGCCCACATACGGGTAGCTGCGCATCAGATCCAGGTTGAAGTCCGGCTTGAACACAGGCTCGGTCGACTCACCCTGGCTCAGACCTCCTTCATCGCTGTAGAGGCAGGTAACGGTGCGCGAGAGCGCGATACGTTCGGCCATCACCAGCAACGCCGGCACCACCAGACGATCACCGGCGCGCAGCAGATAGAACCAGTCGGCACCGCCGAGCTGCGGCAACAATTCGTTGAGCTGTTGCTGCCAGTCATCCTGCAGCGGCATGCGCACGATGCGCTCCTGCAACTGCGCCTCGGTACAGGACGCGGAGAGCACGATGGTCAGCTCCGGCAGGTATTCCTGTGCGGCCAGCGATTGCAGGGTGAGTTCGAGTGCCGAGCGACTGCCCTGCTCGTCGATGATCACCGGAACGATTTTCGGCACGCGCGGCCAGGCGGCCAGCGTGTCCGGCAACAGTTCGCGCTGGCCTTCGGTCAGTGCGCGGCAGGCCAGCCACTGAGCATACAGCTCTGCGAAACTGACACTGGCGATACCGACATGCCAGTCCTGCGTGGTCTGTTTGGTTCCCAGCGTACGGCTCAGTGGCAACTCTTCCCAGACCCGCGGAGTTTCCAGGGCCTTGGTGATCGGTACATAACGGACCCAGCCCGGCGCCGGTGCGGATTCGCCGCTGCGCGCCTTGAGCATCTGCGTCAGCCATTGCCGCTCGATCTCGGCTGCATCGCGCATCGCTTGCTGGCTGCTCAAACGCTCAGGGTACAGACGCTCGATGCTCAGCACATGGTTCGACATCACCACGTTGCCGCGTCGCAGCAGGCAGACGTACAAAGCAAAATCGAGCGTAGCGACAAAACAGTGACCGGACTGAGTCAGGGCCGGCAACAGCTCCTGTACATCGGATCGACGGAACAGCGCATTGCTGAAGCCACCGAGAATGTTCACCGGGAAATTTTCGAAAATCGCCAGCAGGTCATCGCCCTTGAACAACCCGCACACCGGAGACAGCGGCGTGTTCTCCAGACGCGACGGCAACGGCAGGTCACCGGCATCCCAGAACAGGCGCTGGGCGAGTACCAGGTTGACGTCCTGCTGGTCGATCAGCGTCTGCGCCTGGCGTTCGACGCAGGTGGAAAACAGCTGATCGTCATCACACAGAAACTTGATGAACTCACCCGTCGCCTGCTCCAGGCACGCATGCAGGTTACCCACCAGCCCGAGTGTCCGGGGATTGCGCACATAACGAACCGTAGCTCCGCTGCTCTCGGTGACCGAAGCGACAATGGCCTCGATCTCACTGCCACGACTGTCGTCGCAGACAATGATTTCGAGATTGCCATAGCTCTGGCTCACGGCACTGCTCAAGGCCTTTTCAAAAAAGCGCGGATTGAAGGCGGGAATGACGAGGCTGACAAGCGGGAGTGAATTCACGGCGGACTCGCAAGCGGCGGGAACCCGCCCGGAACAGCGAGCCCTTTGAAACCGCAAAAGAAGAACAATAAATACAGAACGGTCAGAGCAACCGGGCGCTTGCGCGCCCGGTCAGCATCAGATTTTGTTGAACAGGCCCAACTGGCTGATCTTGCTGAACGCCAGCTGCGAGGCCTGCAGCATGGTCTGCTGCAAGGTCAGGCGGGTCATCACTTCGGCAGGATCCGAATCACGGATCGAACCCTGAGTGGTGGTATTCGCCTGAGTCAGGCTCTGGATGGTGGTGTTCTGGTCATCCAGCGACTGTCCGCGAGCACCGATCGAAGTCACCGCCGAACCAATCTGGTTGGACGCGCTGTCGATGTTGCCCAGCGCCGATTCCATGGCACCCTGGAATTTCTGCTTGGCCACCGGATCCCCGTCGATCGGTGCGTTCAGTGCCGTGACCATCTGGCCCAGGGTGTCGAGCACGTTCTGGGTCTGGTGGTTGTTGGACTGGATCGAGAACTGATCGCCCGCACCCGGCGTACCGCCGAAAGTGAAGGTCACACCTGCTGCCGTGGCGTTGGAGCCGACCATGGTGCCCGACGACACCGGCTTGCTGTCAGCTGTCACTGGCGCTGCATACAGGTCGAAGTCAGTGGCGCTGGTGAACTTCAGGATCGCACCGCCGCCCGACGGGAATGCCGCGTCGTAGGCTGCCTGATTAGTCACGCCGGAGCCGGTGATGACCGCCGTCGACGCGTTGCCCGCGCTGCGTGAAGTGGTGAACGAGTCAGGCGTGGCCGCCAGCTGAAAGCTGTGACCGGCGATGACCGCATCCGGGTTGGTGTCGCCAGGCTTGAGGTTGATGCTCAACTTCAGATCGACGCCACGGAAGCTGACGGTCTGGTTTGCACCGTTGCTGTTAGTGATCGCGCCGTTCTGGCTGGCTTCGGTCGTCACGTCGTTGCCCAGGGCATCGGTGATTTTCAACTGAGTACTGCTGATGAAATCCACGGTGTACGGCTGGCCGGCCGCGAACTTGGCGTTGTAGGTCGCGGCAGTGCCAACGATACCGTTGGTCAGCACCACGCGGCCATCATCGACCGCTGGCGCGGTCATGCTGGTCGTGGTGCGACTGGTGTTGATGGTCTGCTGGAACGCATCCCAGCCAGTGGTATTGGAAGCCACCGAAAGACCGTCACCAATGCCCAGGTTGATCTGGGTCTGGTCACCGTTGTAGGTGTAGGTGCCATCGGCGTTCTGCGAATACGGCGCCGTATCGGTCTTGGAACCGGAAAACAGGTAGTTGCCGTTGGCGTCCTTGGAGTTCATCAGGCCCAGCACCTGCTGCTGGATCTGACTCAACTCGGCGGCGTAGGCCTTGCGATCAGCGTCGGTGGCGATACCGTTGTTGGCGGCCAGACCGATTTCCTTGGCGCGCTGCAAAGCCGTGGTGATGGAGTTCAGTGTTGACTCCTGCACGGTCAGGGCACTCTTGGTGGTATCGATGTTGCCCTGATATTGCTCGAGCATCGCGGCCTGCTGACCCAGCTTGAGCAGGCGCCCTGCGCCGATCGGGTCGTCGGCAGCGGTGTTGATGCGCTGCAGGCTGCTCGCCTCGTTCGCGGTGGCGACAGTCTTGCTGTAGTTACGCTGATATTGGGAAGCTTGTGTCGCGTAATACTGAGCGGTGGAAATGCGCATGAATTACGACTCCTTAAAGACTGTTGATCAGCGTTGCGAAGGTTTCCTGCGCAGCCTTGATGATTTGCGAAGAGGCGGTGTAGTACTGCTGATACTTGACCAGGTTGCCGGTTTCTTCGTCGAGGTTGACCTGGGACAGCGAATCGCGCGCGCCCTTGGCCTGATCGAGGATCACCGAGGTGGCTTCGTTGTCGGACTTGCTCTGGGCCGCCTTGGTACCGACGTTGGTCACCAGTTTGTTGTAGGCGTCGGTCAGGCTGATGCCCTTGCTGCCGGTGCCGGTGTCCACGGTTTGCTTGGTCTGCAGGCCGACCAGAGCTTGCGCATTACGGTTGTCCGAAGAGGCCGCGCCGGTCAGGTTGATCGTGAAGGTTTCGCCTGGCTTCGGCGTCGCGCCCACGGTGGTCTGCACGGTGAAGGTTTTCTGCACGTTCGGCGTGACCGAGGTATCCATCACCGGAGCCCCGGTGGAGTCGACCATACCGATTTTCAGGTTCAGGGTGTTGGCCTGCCCCGGCACGATGGTGCCGGTACCGATGGTGAAGCCCTTGGCGTCGACCATGTTGTACGACTGGCTGCCGCTGGTGACCGCACCCATGACCAGCTTGACCGGCGTCGAGTATTTGAGGGCGTTCTGCAACTCGGCCTGGGAGGCCGGGTTGGTGATGTCGATGGTATCGACCAGCGTCGGCTGGGTGTAGGTGCCGGAGTTGTTGGCACTGGCCACGCCGGTCAATGGTGCCGCCGCCGCGATTTTCTTCGGATCGGTGAGCACGGTCTGAATCGTGGATCCCGCATTGCGGGTCGGCGTCACCTTGAAGGTGTCACCGGCGCTCAGCGCACCGCCATTCAGGGCCAGGGTGAAGCCATCGATCACTGGCGGTGGCGTGGTCGTGGTGCTGAACGAGCCCATGTCGGTGCCGTCGGAGCGCTTGACCGAATAGTTGGTCGCGCTGGTGAAGGTGACCTGGTAATCGCTGGTGGTCAGCTTGCCGGTGTCCTGGATGGTGACATTCAGATTACCCGAACCCGCACTGTTGTTTGCCGAGGCAATGCTGCGCTGGCTGACCAGTGCGGCACTGTTGATGTCGTTGAAGATCGCCGCGCCGAAGTCACCATTCTTGTCGATGCCCTGGGCTTGCTGGCGATTCATCTGATCGGCAATGACCAGTGCTACACGCCCCAGCTCGTTCAGCGAAGGGTTCAGCACTTCATTGCGATAGGTCAGCAAACCGCCGATTTCACCGCCGCTCATGGCCGAGGTGATGTCGATGGTGCTTGAACCACGATCCATCTGGATGCCCATGCGCGTCGGGTCATCCTTGCCCGGAACAGTGCTCAGGGTGTTGGTGGTGTTGCCGATGACCAGTGGCTGGCCGGTGCCGATATACACGTCGAAACTGGTGCCACGCTCGACGACTTGCGCACCGGTCAACTCGGAGAGCTGGCGCACGGCTTCGTTACGGGTGTCGAGCAGATCGTTCGGCTGGCCGCCACTGGTGGAAACCTCGCCGATCTTCTGGTTCAGGTTGGCAATCGAGGTGGCCAGTTTGTTCACCTGGGAAGCCATGTCCGCCAGGTTGCCGTTGATCGTGGTGTTCTGATCGTTCAGCTGTTTGGCCAGCGCATTGAAGCGGCTGGTCAGCGCCTGCGCACCGGTCAGCACCGACTGACGGGAAGTGTCGTCGGTCGCCGAGGTCGCCACACCCTGCATCGAGGTGAAGAACTTCTGCAGTACACCGGTCAGGCCGGTGTTGGTATCGGACAGCGAGGCATCCAGCGCGGTCGCCTGGGCACCGTACGCGGCCGCTTCGCTGTTGAGCGAGGTGGCGGTGTGCAGTTGGGTTTCGAGGTAAGAGTTGTACACCCGGCGCACGTCGGCCAGGGTCGTGCCCGTGCCGATGAAAACGTTGCCGAACTGCTGCGAGGCCTTGGTGCCCTGCACGGTTTGCTGGCGTGAATAACCGGCGGTGTCGACGTTGGCAATGTTGTTACCTGTCACAGCCAGAGAGGACGAACTCGCGGCCAACCCCGACATCCCGATATTGAGCAAACTCATGATTCAAACCTTACCTTGTGTTTATAAAGGCGTTGTTGAAACGCCGGCCGCAGCGTAGTTCTGATTTACCGTCATCTGCCTGGCAATCTGCGAAATCTTGCTTGCGTAGTTCGGGTCGGTTGCGTAACCGGCCTTCTGCAACTCGCGTACAAACTGTTCTGGGTTATCGGCCGACTTCAGCACATCTTGATAGCGATTGTTGCTCTGCAGCAAAGTCACCAGATCGTGGAAGCTGTCCTTGTACGAGGCGTAGGAACGGAACTCGGCCGTCTCCTTGACCATCTGCCCGTTGCGGAACTCGCTGGTGATCGCCCGGGCCGAATCGCCCTTCCAGTTGCTGCTGGCCTTGATGCCGAACAGGTTGTGACTGCTGGTGCCGTCCTGGGCGCGCATGACCGATTTGCCGTAACCGGTTTCGAGTGCGGCCTGAGCCACCAGATAACGCGGATCGACACCGATGCGCGCCGCCGCTTCTTTGGCCATCGGCAGCATGGTGTTGACGAATTCGTCGGCGTTGCTGAACGCCTTCTTCGCCGGTGCCAGCGGAATCTGCGCCATGGCGCGACCGTAAATCTGCATCTGCCCGCCGGAGGCCTTTTCCGCCTCGGCGCGGGCCAGCCAGTCGCCGTTGTACAGCGGGCCGGAGCCGGTGGCGGCAGCCATCGTGTCGCGCTGCGGCAATTGAGTGGCTGCTGTCGGCGTAGCCGAAGGCACCAGACCGGCGAGCAGGCGATCAGCCAGTTTCGGCGGCAGCGCCAGGCGACGCTGGTTGATCATTTCCATGTCATTGCGATGGGCCAGCTGGGTGTTCGGCGCATGCACCGAACGCGAAGCCCACAACGGGCGCTCGCCATTAAGGCGCGACAGCGGACCGTTGGTAGCCACGGTGCCGGCGGCAATCGGCGTTTCCACCGCAGCGGCCTTGGCCAGCGCTTCCTGCTGCTTGGCAGCCGACGCGGCGGCGGCCTCACCCGGCGCCATCGGTTTGTTCTTCGACATCTGCTTCATCAGCACGTCGGCCAGACCGATACCACCACCCTCGCGGGACAGGGAAACAGCCAGTTGCTGGTCGTACATTTCCTGATATTGCTTGGCTGCCGGCGTATTGAGCGGGTTGTCCTGGCCCAGCGCTTCAGTGGCCGAACGCATCGACTTGAGCATCTCGCCGAGGAACAGCGATTCGAATTCCTGCGCCACCTTGCGCATGTTGCCGTCGCTGTTCTTGTCGCCGACCTTGAGCTGGTTCAGACGATTGAGGTCGGAGTACGAACCCGAATCGCTGCTGCTGACCAGACCGCTTTTGCGCATATCCATGGGCGGCGTCCTCAGATCACGATCAGGTCGGCTTGCAACGCGCCGGCCTGCTTCAGTGCTTCGAGAATGGCCATCAGGTCACCCGGTGCCGCGCCGACCTGGTTCACCGCACGGACGATTTCGTCGAGGGTGGTGCCCGGGCCGAACTTGAACATCGGCTTGGCTTCCTGCTGAGCATTCACGCGTGAACGCGGTACCACGGCGGTCTGGCCGTTGGACAGCGGGCCAGGCTGGCTGACGATCGGGTCTTCGGTGATGGTCACGGTCAGGCTGCCGTGGGTCACGGCGGCCGGCGAAACCTTCACGTTCTGGCCGATGACGATGGTGCCGGTACGGGAGTTGATGATGACTTTCGCCACTGCCTGACCCGGGTCGACTTCGAGGTTTTCCAGGATCGACAGATAGTCGACGCGCTGGCTCGGATCGAGTGGCGCGGTGACACGGATCGAACCGCCGTCGATAGCCTGGGCCACGCCTGGGCCGAGCATGTCGTTGATCTTGTCGACGATGCGCTTGGCGGTGGTGAAGTCGGAACGGTTAAGGTTCAGCGTCAGGCTGTTGCCCTGGTTGAAACCGCTCGGCACCGAACGCTCGACCGAGGCACCGCCGGGGATGCGCCCGGCCGACGGAACGTTGACGGTGATCTTCGAACCGTCACGACCTTCGGCGTCGAAACCACCTACCACCAGGTTGCCCTGAGCGATGGCGTAGACATTACCGTCGATACCCTTGAGCGGGGTCAGCAACAGGGTGCCGCCGCGCAGGCTCTTGGAGTTACCGATGGACGAAACAGTGATGTCGACCTGCTGACCCGGCTTGGCGAACGCCGGCAGATCGGCACTCACCGATACCGCCGCGACGTTTTTCAACTGCACGTTGCCCGATCCCGGCGGCACCTTGATGCCGAACTGCGAGAGCATGTTGTTGAAGGTCTGCAGGGTGAACGGGGTTTGCGTGGTCTGGTCGCCGGTGCCGTTAAGCCCGACCACCAGGCCGTAGCCGATCAACTGGTTGGAACGCACGCCGGAAATGCTGGCGATATCTTTCAGCCGCTCGGCTTGTGCGTTGAAGGCCGCCGACAACAAAACGGCAGCCACCATGAGGCTCTTGAAATTCAACTTGGCCACCTAGAAAGGGAACAGCGGGCTGAGGAAGAAACGGTCGAACCAGCCTGGCTGACTCGCATCGGCGAACGAACCGGTGCCCGAGTAGGTGATGCGCGCATCGGCGACCCGGGTCGACGACACGGTGTTGTCGGTGGCGATGTCATCGGCACGTACGAGGCCGGCGATCCGCACCAGTTCATCACCGGTGTTGAGGGTCATCCACTTCTCGCCGCGCACGGCGATGATGCCGTTGGGCAACACGTCGGCGACGGTCACGGTGATCGAGCCGGTCAGGGTGTTGCCCTGGGCCGCCTTGCTGTCACCCTTGGTCGCACGGTCGCCGCTGTAGCCGACGTCCAGGCTCAGATCGTTCCCGCCCAACGGGTTGTTGGTGGTGCCGCTGCCGCCGAACAGCGAAGTCAGGCCGATGCCGGTCTTGCTGTTCTTGGCCACTTGCGAGTTGGCGTTCTTGCTGGCCTGAGTCTTCTCGTTCAGGGTGATGGTGATGATGTCACCGACCCGGAACGCCTTGCGGTCGCTGTACAGGTTCTGTTCGAAACCGGCCTGATAGATCGAGCCGTTGTTGGCGGCCGCCGGCAACGGCGTACGCGGCAACACCGGGGCGTAGTAAGGGTCATTGGGCTTGGGCGTCGGAGCGACGCAGCCCGCGAGCGAGACGACCCCACCCAATGCCAGAACAGATACGAAGCGTTTCATGACCCTTACCTCACGGTGTTGCAGGCGGCCTCATGGCCGCCTCATAGACTTGATTAAAGATTCTGCGTTACGAACGAGAGCATCTGGTCGGCGGTGGAGATCACCTTGGAGTTCATCTCGTAAGCGCGCTGGGTGGTGATCATGTTGACCATCTCTTCCACGGTGCTCACGTTGGAGGTTTCCAGGGTGTTCTGCAGGGTGGTGCCGAAACCGTTCAGGCCCGGAGTACCGACTTGCGGCGCGCCGGAAGCGGCGGTTTCCAGGAACAGGTTGTTGCCCACGGCCTGCAGGCCGGCCGGGTTGATGAAGTCGGCGGTCTGCAGGTTGCCGATCACTTGCGAAGCGGCGTTGCCGGCAACGGTGATCGACACGGTGCCGTCACGGCCGACGGTGAAGGTCTGGGCGTTGTTCGGGATGACAATCGCCGGTTCCAGGGCGAAACCGCTGGCGTTGACGATCTGGCCGTTGGAATCGAGGTGGAAAGTACCGTCACGGGTGTAGGACGTGGTGCCGTCCGGCTGCAGGATCTGGAAGAAACCACGGCCGTCGATGGCCATATCCAGCGGCTGCTCGGTGGTTTGCAGGCTGCCGGCGGTGAAGTTTTTCTGGGTGCCGACGATGCGCACACCGGTACCCACTTGCAGACCCGACGGCAGTTCGCTGTCCTGGGTCGACTGGGCGCCTGGCTGACGCTTGATCTGATACAGCAGGTCCTGGAACTCGGCGCGGTCACGTTTGAAACCCGTGGTCGACACGTTGGCCAGGTTGTTGGAAATGGTGGTCAGGTTGGTGTCCTGGGCGGACAGACCGGTTTTGGCAACCCATAGAGCCGGAAGCATTCGATTCTCCTCGTGCGCCTGTTTTACGGCGCGACGTTCTGATAATTAGCTGATCTGCAAGACCCGAGCCATGGCCTGGTCGTCGTCTTTGGCGGTATTCATCATCTTGACGTGCAACTCGAACTGCTTGGCCAGGGCCAGCACCGAGGTCATCTCTTCCACGGCATTGACGTTGCTCGACTCCAGGAAACCCGACACCAGCTTGACGTTGGCATCGGCCGGCGCAGGCTGGCCGTCCTTGGTGTAGATCGAACCGTCCAGGCCCTTGTTCATGTTCTTGATGTCCGGGTTGACCAGCTTGATCCGGTCGACTTCGGCCATGACGCGCGGGCCTTCGCCCATCGCACGGATACTGATGGTGCCGTCTTCACCGACTTCCACTTGCTGCTCCGGCGGAATGGCAATCGGACCGCCATTGCCCAGCACCGGCATGCCGTTGCCGGCACGCAGCACGCCAAGGGCGTCGATGTTCAGGCTGCCGGTGCGCACGTAGCTTTCGCCGCCATTGGGGTTCTGCACGGCGATGAAACCGTTGCCGCTGACGGCCACGTCGAGGTCACGCCCGGTCTGCACCAGGGAGCCCGGAGTGAAATCGGTGGCAGGCCGTTCGCTCATGGCAAACGCACGCGCCGGAAAGCTGTCACCGAACACCGGCATCGAACGCGCCTGCTCCAGGTCGCGCTGAAAACCATTGGTGGAGATGTTCGCCAGGTTGTTGGCATGAGCCTTTTGCGCCAGTGCGTTCTGGCTGGCGCCGGTCATTGCCACATAAAGGTACTTGTCCACACTCTTTCCTCTGCATGCCGGACGTTTGCCGCCCACCGCTGTACTGCTCAGCCACAAGCAATTTGCAGACCAACTTTTTTCTGACAGCCAGGGACCCGATAAACAAAGGACTTGAAGGGTTTTGTGGGAAAGAAGGAAATGTATCGAAGACGAAAAACCGGCGGTGTCATGCCGCTTCGCGGCAATCAACCAGGCCGGTCGGGATCACTCGGACGCGTCTTTGCCGACTTCGTATTCACGCAACTTGTTGGCAATGGTCGTATGGGAAACCCCAAGCCGCTTGCCCAGTTGCCGACTGCTCGGGTGCTCGGAATACAAACGCTCCAGCACCGCTTTCTCGAAGCGCCCGACAATCTCGTCCAGCCCGCCTTCGAGGGAGAAATCGCCAAGCGGCTGACGCACGCCATAGTCCGGCAGACGAATATGCTCGGCCTTGACCGTCCCGCCATCGCACAGCGAAACCGCCTGGAACAGCACATTCTCCAGTTGCCGCACGTTGCCCGGCCAGTGGTAATGACTGAGCCGGTCCATCGCCGCAGGTGCCAGTTTCGGCAGCGGGCAACCGATCTGCCGGCTGGCCTGGTCGAGGAAGTGCTCCACCAGCGGCGTCAAACCGTCGAGGCATTCGCGCAGTGGCGGAATGTGCAACGAAAGCACGTTGAGGCGGTGATACAAATCCTGGCGGAACTCCCCTCTCGCACACAGCTCCGACAGATCCACCTGTGTGGCGCAGATCACCCGCACATCCAGATAAACCTCTTCATCGCTGCCTACACGCCGGAAGCAACCGTCCTGCAGGAAGCGCAGCAATTTCACCTGCAAGCGCGGGCTCATTTCGCCGACACCATCGAGGAACAGCGTGCCGCCCGCCGTCAGTTCCAGCAGCCCGAGCTTGCCTTCGGCCCGCGCGCCCTCAAAGGCACCGGGGCCGTAGCCGAACAGTTCGGTCTCGGCCATCGATTCCGGCAGCCCCGCACAGTTGAGCGCCATCAACGGCGACTGGCCGCGCGGGCTCGCCAGGTGACAGGCCCGCGCCAGCAACTCCTTGCCGGTGCCGGTTTCGCCCTCAATAAGAAGAGGCGCATCGAGTGGCGCCATACGCCGGGCTTCGCGCACCACCGCCGCCATCACTTTCGAGCTCTGGAAGATACTGTCGAATCCTCGCAACTCCTGCTTGCGCACGTTATAGATGCGCTCGCCGACCCGGTCCGCCCGGTGCAGTGTCAGCACTGCACCGGCCATGGCCTCGCTGTCATCGTGCTCCGATTGGAGGGGAGCGATGTCGGCCAGAAAGATGTCGCCCTTGACCTTGACCCGCATGCCGTTGATTCGCGACTTGTTGGCGCGCACCAGTTCCGGCAGGTCGAAGTCTTCGGCGTAACGCGACAGCGGAATCCCCGGCACCTCATCCACCCGCACGCCGAGCAACTGCGCCGCCGCCCGGTTGGCGGCAACGATCGAGCCGCCCATGTCGATCGACAGCACCGGAAACTCCAGCGCACCGAGAAGCGCATTCAGCTCCATGTGCCGGCGCTCGCTGGGCATCAGCCCTACCCGCTTGACGCCGAACACCCCGGCGATGGCTTCGAATTTGGGCCGCAACGCCTGGAACTGCAGGTTGATCAGGTTCGGGCAATGCAGATAGATCGCGTTGCCGTGCTCACCGCCGACCTCGCCCCGGGCGACGTTGATCCCGTACTCCACCAGCAGATTGAGAATGTCGCGCAGGATGCCGATGCGGTTCTGGCAATGGACTTTGATACGCATATAAAGGCCCGAAACAGTTAAAGGGGCGGATTTTTCTCTGCCGCCCGCAAGATAGTCGTCAAGATTATGTTACAGACACAGGTCGTTTCAAACCCGCGAATCACCGCAATCACGACTTATCGCACAAAGCGTAACGATAATTTTACGATTTAAAGAGACTTTTCCTGCTCGAGCGGTCTTCAACCTGCTGCAACACGGCACGCTCTGGGGTATTTCTCAGTCCATAGCAGGACATAACAAGAACGAATTCCCTCGCAGGAGAGCAGTATGAAGCAGACGCAATACGTGGCCCGCGAGCCCGATGCGCAAGGTTTTATCGACTACCCCGCCGAAGAACACGCGGTGTGGAACACGCTGATCACCCGCCAGTTGAAAGTGATCGAGGGTCGTGCGTGCCAGGAATACCTGGACGGTATCGAAAAACTCGGCCTGCCCCACGACCGCATCCCGCAACTGGGCGAGATCAACAAGGTGCTCGGCGAGACCACCGGTTGGCAGGTCGCCCGCGTCCCGGCGCTGATTCCCTTCCAGACCTTTTTCGAATTGCTCGCCAGCAAGCAGTTCCCGGTGGCCACCTTCATTCGTACCCGTGAAGAACTGGACTACCTGCAAGAGCCGGACATTTTCCACGAGATCTTTGGCCACTGCCCGCTGCTGACCAACCCGTGGTTCGCCGAATTCACCCACACCTACGGCAAGCTCGGTCTGCAAGCGACCAAGGAAGAACGCGTTTATCTGGCGCGCCTGTACTGGATGACCATTGAGTTCGGCCTGGTCGACACCCCGCAAGGCAAACGCATCTACGGTGGCGGCATCCTGTCTTCGCCAAAAGAAACCGTTTACTCGCTGTCGGACGAACCTGAACACCAGGCCTTCGATCCGCTGGAAGCCATGCGCACGCCGTATCGCATCGACATCCTGCAACCGCTGTACTTTGTCCTGCCGAACCTCAAGCGCCTGTTCGATCTCGCCCACGAAGACATCATGGGCATGGTCAAGCAAGGCATGCAGCTGGGTCTGCACGCACCGAAATTTCCGCCGAAACCAAAAGCTGCGTGAACCGTGGCTTTTACTTACAAGTGAGTCTGTCAGTCGTCGCGGCTTTGGTTTAGCGTGACGGCATTGCCAGCCAATATAAAAAAACACCTCTAGATTTCAGGAAGTACACCATGTCCACCTTGAACCAAGCCCATTGCGAAGCGTGCCGTGCCGATGCCCCACAGGTCAGCGATGAAGAACTGCCGATCCTGATCAAGCAGATCCCTGACTGGAACATCGAAGTACGCGACAGCATCATGCAGCTGGAAAAAGTCTTCCTGTTCAAGAACTTCAAGCACGCCCTGGCGTTCACCAACGCCGTCGGCGAGATCTCCGAGGCCGAAGGTCACCACCCGGGCCTGCTGACCGAGTGGGGCAAAGTCACCGTGACCTGGTGGAGCCACTCGATCAAGGGTCTGCACCGCAACGACTTCATAATGGCCGCGCGCACCGACGAAGTGGCCAAGACTGCAGAGGGACGCAAGTAATGCACTTTGACGCCATCGGCCGGGTGCCCGGCGACCCGATCCTCGGCCTGATGGAGGCCTACGCGCAGGATTCCAACCCGCGCAAGTTCGACCTCGGCGTGGGCGTCTACAAGGATGCCCAGGGCCTGACGCCGATTCCCGAGGCGGTGAAAATCGCCGAGGCGCGTCTGGTCGAGAGCCAGGACACCAAGACCTACATCGGTGGCCATGGCAATCCGCTGTTCGGCAAGGTCATCAATGAGCTGGTGCTCGGTGCCGATTCGGCACTGATCGCCCAGCAGCGCGCCGGCGCCACCCAGACCCCGGGCGGCACGGGCGCCCTGCGTCTGGCGGCGGACTTCATCGCGCAGTGCCTGCCGGGCAAAGGCGTATGGCTGAGCAACCCGACCTGGCCGATCCACGAAACGATTTTCGCGGCCGCCGGGGTCAAGATCAGCCATTACCCGTACGTCGGCAGCGACAACCGACTCGACGTCGATGCAATGCTCGCCGTGCTCAATGAAGTGCCGAAAGGCGATGTGGTGCTGCTGCACGCGTGCTGCCACAACCCGACCGGTTTCGACCTGAGTCACGACGACTGGCACCGGGTGCTGGACGTGGTGCGCAGCCGCAACCTGCTGCCGCTGATCGACTTTGCCTACCAGGGCTTTGGCGACGGCCTGGAGCAGGACGCATGGTCAACCCGGCTGTTCGCCGCCGAGCTGCCCGAGCTGCTGATCACCAGCTCCTGCTCGAAGAACTTCGGCCTGTACCGCGACCGTACCGGTGCGCTGATCGTCTGCGCGAAAAACGCCGACAAGCTCATCGACATCCGCAGCCAACTGGCGCATATCGCCCGCAACCTGTGGTCGACGCCACCGGATCACGGCGCGGCTGTCGTCGCCACGATCCTCGCCGACCCGGAGCTGAAACGCCGCTGGGCCGATGAAGTGGAAGCCATGCGCCTGCGCATCGCCCAACTGCGCGGTGGTCTGGTGGAAGCGCTGGAGCCCCACGGCTTGCGCGAGCGTTTTGCTCACATTGGCGTGCAACGCGGGATGTTCTCCTACACCGGCCTGTCGCCGGAACAGGTGAAAAACCTGCGCGAGCATCACAGCGTGTACATGGTCAGCTCGGGCCGGGCCAACGTCGCCGGGATCGATGCGACGCGCCTCGACCTGCTGGCCGAAGCGATCGCTAGCGTCTGCAAGTAAACGAATGTCAGGGGCGGCGGGCACACCGCCGCTCCCGCATTTGCCCTGCGTCACCCTGTCGCACTTGTCTAGACAATCCCGCCCGTCGAAACAAATGGATTTAAAAATCTGATTGTCACTTTTCCTGCTGTATCCTTCGCAGGCTTTCTGAAAGCGCGGATCTACCAGATCTATCAACAGACTTAGCGAGGAGCGCAACCATGCACGAGATTCCCAATCTCCCCTTCCCAAGCCTGCACGTACCTGAGCAGACGACCACGCAACAAGCCGGCGCCCAACAGCCCGAGCCGAAAGAAGCCGCCGAGAGCCGCCAGGCCGACAGCGAAGAGTAAGTAACACCCGCCGTACAGACCGTGTGGAAAGCGCTAACATGCGCTTTCCACACTGCCTGAAACCGAGCCCGCCATGACCGACGAATCCTTCAACGAACACCAGGCTGAAATCCTCATCGGCGCCACCGAGAAGATGATCGAGATCTGGAGCCGCCTCTCGCCCGAGAAACAGGCCGCCCTGCTCGCCCGTTTCGGCAGCGAAGAAAACGCCCTCGCGGCGCTGGTCACCACGCAACTGGTCGCCCCGGCCAAATAGTTTTACTTTTCCCCGCCGCAGCATCGTCCACGCCGGTATCATGAGCAACCTATCTATTCTGCTCTCCCCGTGGATCGTTACCCATGTCGCCCTCTATGCCAGAACCCCAGCGCCCCCTGGCGGTCACGCTGCAAGTCGTTTCCATCGTCCTGTTCACCTTCATCGGCTACCTGAATATCGGCATTCCGCTGGCCGTGCTGCCGGGTTATGTGCATAGCGACCTGGGCTTCGGCGCGGTCATCGCCGGCCTGGTGATCAGCGTGCAATACCTCGCCACCCTGCTCAGCCGTCCATATGCCGGCAAGATCATCGACAACCAGGGCAGCAAACGTGCGGTGATGATTGGTCTGGCCGGGTGCGGTTTGAGCGGCGTGTTCATGCTGATTTCAGCGTGGACACCCAACCTGCCGATGCTCAGCCTGATCAGTCTGTTCATCGGCCGCCTGGTGCTGGGCAGTGCGGAAAGCCTTGTCGGTTCCGGATCGATCGGCTGGGGCATCGGCCGCGTCGGCGCGGCCAACACGGCCAAAGTCATCTCGTGGAACGGCATCGCCAGTTATGGCGCGCTGGCCATCGGGGCGCCGTTGGGGGTGTGGCTGGTCAGCCATTTCGGTCTGTGGAGCATGGGCGTGAGCATTCTGTTGCTCGCATCGCTGGGCCTGCTGTTGGCCTGGCCGAAAACCGCCGCACCGATCGTTGCCGGCGAGCGCTTGCCGTTCATGCACGTGCTGGGCCGCGTTTTCCCGCACGGCTGCGGCCTGGCGCTGGGCTCGATCGGTTTCGGCACCATCGCCACCTTCATCACCCTGTATTACGCCACGCAACACTGGGATAACGCCGTGCTGTGCCTGAGCCTGTTCGGCGCCAGCTTCATCGGTGCGCGCCTGCTGTTCGGCAACCTGATCAATCGCCTCGGCGGCTTTCGCGTGGCGATTGCCTGCCTGTCGGTGGAAACCCTGGGCCTGTTGCTGCTATGGATCGCACCGGATGCACACTGGGCGCTGGCTGGCGCGGCATTGAGCGGTTTCGGCTTCTCGCTGGTGTTCCCGGCGCTGGGCGTGGAAGCGGTGAACCTGGTGCCGGCTTCCAGCCGTGGCGCGGCGGTTGGTGCCTACTCGCTGTTCATCGATCTGTCGCTGGGGATTACCGGGCCACTGGCCGGAGCCATTGCTGCGGGCTTCGGTTTTGCGTCGATCTTCCTGTTCGCCGCGATCGCTGCGTTGAGCGGCCTGGCGTTGAGCGTCTATCTGTACCGCCACACATCGAAGTACCGCGAAGACTAGAAATCCACCTTGCCGCGCCCGGCCTTGATGCTGCCGCGCTTGGTCTTCGACTCCAGCCGACGCTTCTTCGAACCCAGCGTCGGCTTGGTTGGTCGGCGCTTCTTTTCGACCCTGGTGGCGCTGAGGATCAGCTCGGTCAGACGCTCCAGCGCATCGGCGCGATTCTGTTCCTGCGTGCGGTATTGCTGGGCCTTGATAATCAGTACGCCGTCGCCGGTGATGCGACTGTCGCGCAGCGCCAGCAGCCGCTCCTTGTAAAACTCAGGCAAGGACGAGGCCGGAATGTCGAAGCGCAGGTGCACGGCACTGGAGACCTTGTTGACGTTCTGCCCGCCGGCGCCCTGGGCGCGGATGTACGTCAGTTCGATCTCGGCATCCGGCAGATGCACGTTGTTGGAAATCACCAGCATGGAAACACTACCTTCAAGTCGCTAAGCGACAGACAAGCCCAGTTCGGACAACAACATCGACGCCTGCGCCCGGGAAATCACCGCCCCTTTGAACAGTTTGGCATCATTGAGCCGAAAACCGCTCAGATCGGCGCCGCGCAGGTCGGCATCGGTAAATCTTGCGCCATTGATGCGTGCGTGAGACAGGCTGCATTCTATAAATTCGGCTTTACGAAAATCCGCGTCGCTCAGGTCCGCGTCTGAGAAGTCCAACCCGCTCAATGTCGTACGAGCGAACGACATGCCAGACAGAAACGCGCTGTTGAGCCGGGTCTCAGTGAATGACAGACCCAGACTGGATGTGTGGCTGAAGTTGGCACCGGTCAACTTGCATCCCGTAAAAGCGACCTGCGCCAGTTTCGCCCGTTGCCAGCGTGTGTTGTTCAAATCACAACTGCTGAACGAGGCCTCCAGCAACTGGGCCGCTTCGAACACCGCATGGGCACCCCGGCAGCCCTTCCATTGAGTCGCCTCCAGGCGAGCACCCAAAAATTGCGTACGCAGCAATGTACAGCGCTGGAACTCGGCGCGATCCAGTGTCAGGCGCGACAGATCCGCATCGGTGAAATCCACCCCGATAAACCGCAGTGGCAAGCGCTGGGACTCGATCAACGCCAGCACATCATCACGCGTCAGCGCGTCTGCCTCGACCTCGTAGTGCGTTTGCAGCTGTTCCATGCCCGACTCCTTCGCGATTCAATTGGCGCCGGCAGTCTATCGTCACTTCGCGTAGGACCGGGCACAAAAAAGCCGGCAGACGCCGGCTATTTTGTTGTCATCCGTTACTTACTTGATCGCAGAACCGACCAACGCACGCTGTTCGCCGCGCTTGTTCTTGATCACGTAGCAGACCCACATGAACACGACCCACACCGGAATCGCGTACACCGAGATCTGGATGCCCGGGATCAGCAGCATCACGCCGAGGATGAACGCCACGAACGCCAGGCAGATGTAGTTGCCGTACGGGTACCACAGCGCCTTGAACAGCGGCTTCTGGCTGGTCTTGTTCATGTGCTGACGGAACTTGAAGTGCGAGAAACTGATCATCGCCCAGTTGATCACCAGCGTTGCAACCACCAGCGACATCAGCAATTCCAGCGCGTGCTGCGGCATCAGGTAGTTGAGCAGCACAGCCACCAGCGTTACCGCTGCCGAAGCCAGGATCGAACGCACCGGTACGCCACGCTTGTCGATCTTCGCCAGGCCTTTCGGTGCATCGCCCTGCTCGGCCATGCCCAGCAACATGCGGCTGTTGCAGTAAGTGCCGCTGTTGTACACCGACAATGCCGCCGTCAGGACCACGAAGTTGAGGATGTGCGCGGCGGTGTTGCTGCCGAGCATCGAGAACACCTGGACGAACGGGCTGCCGCTGTAGGAATCGCCTGACGCGTTGAGGGTTTCCAGCAGGCTGTCCCACGGGGTCAGCGACAGCAGGATGACCAGTGCGCCGATGTAGAAAATCAGGATCCGGTAGATCACCTGGTTGATCGCTTTCGGGATCACGGTTTTCGGCTTGTCGGCTTCGGCTGCGGTGAAACCGAGCATTTCCAGACCGCCGAAGGAGAACATGATGATCGCCATGGCCATCACCAGACCGCTGACGCCGTTCGGGAAGAAGCCGCCGTGAGACCACAGGTTGCTCACCGACGCCTGCGGGCCGCCGTGACCGCTGACCAGCAGGTAGCTGCCCAGGGCAATCATGCCGACGATCGCGACGACCTTGATGATCGCGAACCAGAATTCGGCCTCACCGAAGACTTTGACGTTGGCCAGGTTGATCGCGTTGATCAGCAGGAAGAACGCCGCCGCAGTGACCCAGCTCGGAATGTCCGGGGCCCAGTAGTGAATGTACTTGCCGACCGCGGTCAGCTCCGACATGCCCACCAGGATGTACAGGATCCAGCAGTTCCAGCCCGACAGGAAACCGGCGAAACCGCCCCAGTATTTGTGCGCAAAGTGGCTGAAGGAACCGGCCACCGGCTCCTCGACGATCATCTCGCCGAGCTGGCGCATGATCATGAAAGCGATGAAGCCGCAGATGGCATAGCCGAGGATCATCGACGGGCCGGCGGATTTCAGCACCCCGGCCGAGCCGAGGAACAATCCGGTACCGATCGCGCCACCGAGGGCGATCAGTTGAATATGGCGATTTTTCAGGCCGCGTTTCAGCTCGCCTGATTGCGAGTTTTGTCCACTCATGAAAAAGGTCTCACGCAAGGTTTGATGATGTTCAGTAGACGTTGCTGCAAGGTTGCGATTTCAACCAACCTTGATCAAACCCCAGCGCAGGCACCAGGAATTCAGCTTTCTTACAACGGTCATGCGTCACCTGTTTGTTTTTATCTGTGACGAAATCGAACCCGACACGCTTGTGACGCGGCGGAGTGAACAAGGCGGATAATCCTTGAGGTTTGCGCGATTACGCAGAGGGTCACAGTTAAAACGCGGCGCATTGTACACCGCTAACCCCCTGCTGCCAGACCCCGCTGGATCAGCGTGTCGGTTGCCGGGATTGCGTGTGTCCGCCCCGAGAGGCTCGGGCGGCTGCAAAAATTGAGTCAGGCCTTTGCAGGCCATCGGCGTGGACGATGGAAAATCCGCCCCACGTGGAGAAGTGAAAATGGATATCGGCGTTCATTGCGCCTCCTTCTTGTTATGCACCTGCACGACAGGCATAGGGCGCATCTCACCTCTCAAACGAGTCTGAAACAAGCACGCCAGAGCCCTGCGCCAGGCCCGGCTGACGGGGCTTCGGCAGATTTTCCTTACAGCCTGGCAGAGGCACAGGATTCACGGGACTTCGCAGGGTTTTCCGTAAATATTTGCTGACATCGCGTAACGTAAAGTTTCCACTCCAGACCCATCGGAGCCGGGACCGATGTTTGACGTTAGCTGGCTAACTATCTGAAAGACGTCAATTTTTTTGTTTTAAAACAAGAAAAAAACACCCCAAAAAAAAGAAATAAAAAACCAAAAAAAAACGCCAACCCTGAGGTTGGCGTTTCTGTTTTCAGCTTGAAGCTTGCCGCTCCACGCTTACAACTGCCTTATTCCGGCTTCTTGCGACCGAAGCCCGGACGCTGACCGGAACCGGCCGGTGCGCCACGACGCTTGCCCGACGGCTTGTCATCGTCAGCCAGTTTGATGCCTGGACGCTTCGGTGCCGGTTTGGCCGGACGCTTGGTCTCGGCTGGACGATCCGCCACCGGCGTACCGCGACCGGCCGGTGCACGACCTTCACCACGCTCGGTACGGCCGCGCGGAGCGCGCTCGCCATCCGGACGCGCTGCCGGCTTGCGACCCGGACGCTCGCCTTCGATCTGCGGCTCACGCACAGGACGCGGGCCGGCAGCCGCCGGTGCGCCGTTGGCCGGACGCAAGGTACGCACGCGCTCGGTGCGAGGCATCGGGCGCGACGATTTACGCTGCATGCGGTCGAGCTTGTCTTTGCTCTTGGCGTTCAGTTGCGGCATGGCCACCGGGGTCAGGCCGACTTCGGCGCTCAGCACGTCGACTTCGTACTGGCTCATTTCGCGCCAGCGGCCCATCGGCAGGTCAGAGTTGAGGAACACCGGACCGAAACGCACACGCTTCAGACGGCTGACCACCAGCCCCTGAGACTCCCACAGACGACGCACTTCACGGTTGCGACCTTCCATCACCACGCAGTGATACCAGTGGTTGAAGCCTTCGCCGCCCGGTGCCTGTTGAATGTCGGTGAAACGCGCCGGGCCGTCTTCCAGCACAACGCCGGCCTTCAGGCGCTCGATCATCTCGTCATCGACTTCGCCGCGAACACGTACCGCGTACTCACGGTCCATCTCGTAGGACGGGTGCATCAGGCGGTTGGCCAGCTCACCGTCGGTGGTGAACATCAGCAGACCGGTGGTGTTGATGTCGAGACGACCGATATTGATCCAGCGACCTTCTTTAGGACGCGGCAGCTTGTCGAACACGGTCGGACGGCCTTCCGGGTCGTCACGGGTGCAGATCTCGCCATCGGGCTTGTTGTACATGATCACGCGGCGGACCGACTCGGCGGCCTCTTCGCGCTTGATGACCTTGCCATCGATGGTGATTGCATCGTGCATATCGACACGCAGACCGAGGGTCGCCTCTGCGCCGTTGACCTTGATCCGGCCCTGGCTGATCCACGCTTCCACGTCACGGCGCGAGCCGACGCCGATACGGGCGAGGACTTTCTGCAGTTTTTCGCCTGCTGGGCCGATTTCCTGGTCGTCTTTCTGGTTGTCACTCATCTGTGCACCTCCCGGTGTGATCTGTTCGGCGGCTCTGGACCGGGCCTGCCGAAGCATTGGAATCTGGGTTTTCGGGCGAAGGGATCGCCGAAGGGTCGCGAATCATACGCGGATGTGTTCGTTCGCGCATCAGAGACTAGTCGATCAAGACAAGGTTATTTCTTTTTCCGCCGACCGGTGGCGCCGAGCTTGATCAGGCGCAACGCGGCTTCGGCCAGCACCGAGCGCCTGTCGTCCTTGTCGAGCTTCTTCCAGGCCCGGATCTCGCGTTTGCTGCGCCCGCAGCCGAGGCAGATGTCATCGCTGAACTTGCAGAGGCTGATGCACGGATCCTTGGTCGAGCTCATGCTCAATCTTCAAACTCGCGACGTTCGGCTTCGATGGCTTCGGCCAGGGCGCGGGCTTCGGCTTCTTCTTCGCTCAGTTCTTCCTCAGGTTCTGGTGCGGGTTGTTCGAGGCGAGCAACGGCGGCCAGCAGCTTTTCCCGGGCTTCGGCCACGCCGAGGACATCGTCTTCCTGCTCAGGCTCAAATTCCGACTCAGGCTCAAAATCGACCTCCGGCTCTGCTTCGAACTCAACATCGGCTGGCGACTCGACCGGATCGGACTCAAAGCCCGACGGCATCGGCTCGCCATCCGCGACATCACGCAGCAAGTCGTCGAAGTCGGTCTTGATCCCCTCCTCCATGCTGTCCAGCTCCAGCAGCAGCGAGTGGAAACTGGTTTCCTCCTTCGGCTCTTCCGGCTCGGCGCTGGCATCGGCCAGCTCTTGCAAGCCCGCAGGCACGGGGGCGTCGTCGAAGTCGAGTACCGGGTCCGGCTCGATCTCGCGCAACTCCGCCAGCGGCGGCAATTCGTCGAGGCTCTTGAGGTTGAAATGATCGAGAAACAGCTTGGTAGTGGCGAACATCGCCGGTTTGCCCGGCACGTCGCGGTAGCCGACGACGCGGATCCACTCGCGCTCCATCAGCGTCTTGACGATGTTGGTGTTGACCGCCACGCCCCGCACGTCTTCGATCTCGCCCCGGGTAATCGGCTGGCGATAGGCGATCAGCGCCATGGTTTCCAGCAAGGCCCGGGAATAACGTTGTGGACGCTCCTCCCACAGGCGGCCGACCCACGGTGCGAACTTCTCGCGGATCTGCAGGCGATAGCCGGAGGCAACCTCCACGAGCTCGAACGCCCGCCCCTCGCAGGACTTGCCGAGCAGGGTCAGGGCTTTCTTGAAGACCGGCGGCTCCGGCCGTTCGCCTTCCTCGAACAACTCGTACAGGCGTTCAAGGGTTTGCGGCTTTCCCGAGGCCAACAGAAAGGCTTCAAGCAGGGGCGCTAGCTCGCGGGGTTCACTCAGGTTCATGTTCGGACTCGTTATTCGACTCGGGCTCGCACGTGGATCGCGGCGAACGGCTCATTCTGCACCAGCTCGACCAGCGATTCCTTGACCAGTTCAAGGATCGCCATGAAGGTCACCACCACACCGAGCCGGCCTTCCTCGGCGGTGAACAGCTCGACGAACGGCACAAAGCCGCCACCCTTGAGCCGCTCCAGCACATCGCTCATGCGTTCGCGGGTGGACAGTGCCTCGCGGCTGACCTGATGGCTTTCGAACATGTCGCCACGGCGCAGCACTTCGGCCATGGACATCAGGATTTCTTCCAGCGCCACGTCCGGCAGCAACTTGCGCACCGTGACCTGCGGGGCGTCGAGCTTGGGCACGATCACGTCGCGACCGACCCGGCTCAAGCCATCGATGCCCTCGGCGGCGGCCTTGAAGCGTTCGTATTCCTGCAGGCGCCGGATCAGTTCGGCCCGCGGGTCTTCCTCTTCCTCTTCGACGGTTTCGGCCCGGGGCAACAGCATCCGCGACTTGATCTCGGCCAGCATCGCGGCCATTACCAGGTATTCGGCGGCCAGCTCCAGACGCACCGACTGCATCAGCTCGACATAGCCCATGTATTGGCGGGTGATTTCCGCCACCGGGATGTCGAGGATGTTGATGTTCTGTTTGCGGATCAGGTACAGCAGCAGGTCGAGCGGGCCTTCGAAGGCTTCGAGGAAGACTTCCAGGGCGTCCGGCGGGATGTACAGGTCCAGCGGCATTTCCGTGACGGCCTGGCCATAGACCATGGCAAACGGCAGTTCCTGCTGGGCACCGGCCTGGGGATCAACGGTTTCTACTGCGGACATTCAGGCCTCGACCATGAACGGCGCAGGATCGCCGCAACCGACGCGGACCACTTCCGGATCGTCGCCGGTCAGGTCGATCACGGTCGACGCTTTGATACCGCCGAAACCGCCGTCGATGATCAGGTCCACCTGATGCTCCAGCAACTGACGCATTTCGTACGGATCGCTCAGCGGGTCTTCATCGCCGGGCATGATCAGGGTCACGCTCATCAGCGGTTCGCCCAGTTCGGCCAGCAGCGCCAGGGCGATCGGGTGACTCGGCACGCGCAGACCGATGGTGCGTTTCTTCGGATGCAGCAACAGCCGGGGCACTTCGCGGGTGGCGTTGAGAATGAAGGTGTAAGGCCCCGGCAGGTGGGCTTTCAGAATCCGGAAGGTACCGGTGTCGATCTTGGCGTAATTGCCCAGTTGCGACAGATCGCTGCAAATCAGCGCGAAGTTGTGCTTTTCGTCGAGCTGACGCAGGCGTCGAACGCGCTCGATGCCGTTCTTGTCGCCAATCTGGCAGCCGATTGCGTAGGAAGAGTCCGTTGGATAGACCACCACTCCGCCTTTGCGGATGATCTCGACGGCCTGTTTGATCAGACGCGCTTGCGGGTTTTCCGGATGAATCTGGAAAAATTGACTCACATTCTCTACCTGTTCAGACGGCGGCAATAACTGTGTCATGTTTGAACCGACACCACAGGGGTGGAAGGTCCTCAGGGAGCGGCCGGTACTGGCCGATCTCCGACCAGCCTCCAGGGCCATGAAAATCACTGCCGGCGCTGACCAGCAGACCGAACTCACGGGCAAGGATCGCCAGGCTGCCCACCTGTTCCGCAGGCTGATGGCCGTTGACCACCTCGAGCGCCTGTCCGCCCGCTTGAATATAGTCGGCAATCAGCTTTCGGCGCTTGCTGCGGGTGAAATCGTAGTGCCATGGGTGCGCCAGGCTGACCCAGGCTCCGGCGGCGCGCAGCGTGCCGACGGTGTCTTCGAGGGTCGGCCAGTGTTGCTTGACGTCCCCCAGCTTGCCGGCGCCGAGCCATTTGCGGAATGCTTCGGCGCGATCCTTGACGAACCCTTCACGCACCATCCAGTCGGCGAAATGCGGACGGGCCGGTGCGTTGCCGCTGTCGCCCAGTTCCTGCTGGATCTGCCGCGCGCCGTCGAGGGCGCCGGGCATGCCCTTGAGGGCGAGCTTGCGGCTTATTTCTTCAGACCGCAGCCAGCGGCCATCGTGCAGACTGGCAATCGCCTCGACCAACGGCGCGGCGTTGACATCGAAACCGTAACCCAGCACATGAATGGTCGCGCCGCCCCAGGTGCAGGACAGTTCGACGCCGTTGACCATCTGCATGCCCAGCGCTTCGGCGGCTGTGCGCGCTTCGGCGAGGCCTTCGAGGGTGTCATGGTCGGTCAGGGCCAGGACTCGCACGCCGTTTTCGAACGCACGCGCAACCAGTGCCGCAGGCGCCAGGGCGCCATCGGAGGCCGTGCTGTGGCAGTGCAAATCAACATTCACGGGGATGTGTAACCTCAAATCAGCTGGCGCTATCGCGCGCCCATATGTTTGTTATTATGCCGCCACATCCAGCTTCTGGCTCTCACTGTGAAACAATTCATCGATTTCATCCCGCTTCTGCTGTTTTTCATCGTCTACAAACTCGATCCCCGCACCGTCGACGTTGCCGGCCATGAGTTGACCGTAGGCGGCATCTACAGCGCCACCGCCGTGCTGATCATCAGCTCCCTGGTGGTCTACGGCGCGCTCTTCATCAAGCAGCGCAAGCTGGAAAAGAGCCAGTGGCTGACCCTGATCGCCTGCCTCGTGTTCGGCAGCCTGACCCTGGCCTTCCACAGCGAAACCTTCCTGAAGTGGAAAGCCCCGGTGGTCAACTGGCTGTTCGCCCTGGCCTTCATCGGCAGCCACTTCATCGGTGACCGCCTGCTGATCAAGCGCATCATGGGCCACGCACTGACCCTGCCGGATGCGGTCTGGACGCGTTTGAACATCGCCTGGATCGGCTTCTTCCTGTTCTGCGGCGCCGCCAACCTGTTCGTCGCGTTCACCTTCCAGGACTACTGGGTGGACTTCAAGGTGTTCGGCAGCCTGGGCCTGACCGTGCTGTTCCTGGTCGCCCAGGGCATCTACCTGTCCCGTCACCTGCACGACGCCGATACCACAACACCAAAAACCGAGGACTGACATGCTCTACGCAATCATTGCCACCGACGTCGCCAACTCCCTGGACGCGCGCCTCGCCGCCCGCCCGGCCCACCTTGAGCGCCTGCAAGTGCTCAAGGGCGAGGGCCGTATCGTCCTGGCCGGCCCGCACCCGGCGGTCGACAGCAATGATCCGGGCGCAGCGGGTTTCACCGGCAGCCTGATCGTTGCCGAATTCGAATCCCTGAGCGCGGCACAGGCCTGGGCCGACGCCGATCCGTACATCGCCGCTGGCGTCTACGCCAACGTTGTCGTGAAGCCGTTCAAGCAAGTCCTGCCGTAATCCTTCCCCACGCGATGAACCTTGTCGGTTCATCGCGTTCTCAATCGCTCATTATTCTCGTTTGCCGGCCGACAACCTGCCCAATATCCATTTGGTAACAGGAGTCGCGATGCGCAAGGGTCCGTTGTGTCTGATGCTGGTCACGTTGTCGATCGTGGCGCCCGCCCATGGTGACGAAAGCACCGAAAGCGGCAATTCCACGCCGCTGTCGTTGAGCGCCGGCAGCCAGATCACCGAGTTGCAGCAGCGCCTGAAGGCCAGCGAGCAGCAGCGGGAAGAACTGAGCAAACAACTGCAGAATGCCGATAACACTCGCGAAAGCGCCCAGCTTGCCCGGTTGCGCCAGGAGAACCAGCGCTTGAAGCTGCAACTCAAGGAAGCCCAGGCCAGCCCGCTGCCGCGTCTGCTGACCGAACAGCAGCAATGGTTCGTCACCGGCGCCGGGGTAGCGCTATTGGCCCTGCTCTGCGGTATCTTTGCCAGTGGTGCAAGTCGAAAACGTCGACAATGGCTAAATTGAGTGAGTCATGAGCGAGCTGTTACTGATTGATGATGACCAGGAGCTGTGTGAGCTTCTGAGCAGTTGGCTGAGCCAGGAAGGCTTTCAGGTCCGTGCCTGCCACGACGGCCAGAGCGCCCGCAAGGCTTTGGCCGAATCCGCCCCCGCCGCGGTGGTGCTGGACGTGATGTTGCCCGATGGCAGCGGTCTGGAACTGCTCAAGCAATTGCGCAGTGAACACGCCGACCTGCCGGTGGTGATGCTTTCGGCCCGTGGCGAACCGCTGGACCGCATCCTCGGTCTGGAACTGGGTGCCGACGATTACCTGGCCAAACCCTGCGACCCGCGAGAGCTCACCGCCCGCCTGCGCGCCGTGCTGCGTCGCAGCCACCCGGCCGCCGTGTCGACCCAGCTCGAACTGGGCGATCTGAGCTTCAGCCCGGTACGTGGTGTGGTCAGCATCGACGAAAAGGAATTCACCCTGACCGTTTCCGAGAGCCGCCTGCTCGAAGCGCTGCTCAAGCAGCCGGGCGAGCCGCTGGACAAACAGGAACTGGCGCAGATCGCCCTCGGCCGCAAGCTGACCCTGTACGACCGCAGCCTGGACATGCACGTCAGCAACCTGCGCAAGAAGATCGGCCCCCACGCCGACGGCCGCCCGCGCATCGTGGCCCTGCGCAGCCGTGGCTACTATTACAGCCTCTGAAGCCCCGCACGCGGACGCTTTGTCAGTTCGATGACAAAGCGTCTTTACCCAAGCTTTACCCAGCGCTGACCGCCGCTGACCTTGATCTCCGTAATCTGAACTCATCCGGAACGTACCGGGAACGAGACAAGGAGATACACCATGCGCAAGACTCTTATCGCTCTGATGTTTGCTGCCGCTCTGCCAACCGTCGCCATGGCCGTGCCGCAGGATGGTGGCCCGATGGGTGGGCCGGACGGTGGCTGGCGCCACGGCGGTCAGATGCACGGCATGCACGGCAAAGGCCCGTACAGCCAGCTGGACCTCTCCCGTGAACAGCGCGAGCAGATCCGCAAGATCATGGGCGAGCAGATGCACGAACGTAAGCAGACGGTCGAAAAATACCTGGAGAAACTCTCGCCAGCCGACCAGAAAGCCATGAAGGACGAGATGGCGGCCAACCACAAGAAAGCCGAATCCGATGTCCGCGCCGTGCTGAAACCGGATCAACAGAAGAAATTCGACGAGATCCAGAAGAAACAGGCCGAGCGTCGTGCTGAATGGGCCGAGTTCAAGGCCTGGAAAGCGCAACAGCCGCAAAAGGCGCAATAATGTTCTAGCGTCCCGCCCCGACCCAACGGCTAACTGCCGTTGGGTTTTCTTTGTTTGAGGATTTTCTGTGCGTTCATTGTTCTGGCGTATTCTCGCGAGCTTCTGGCTGGCCATCGCTCTGGTTGCGGGGCTTTCCATCCTGTTGGGGCACATGCTCAATCAGGACGCATGGATCCTCAGCCGCCATCCGGGCCTGAACACGCTGGCCGCCGACTGGACGCAGACCTACGAATCCCAGGGCGAGGACGCCGCTCAGGACATCCTCCAGCAGCGCAAACGCCAGTATCACATTGACGTCCAGGTGCTGAACGAAAGCGGCGACCCGGTAGTGCGCGGCACCTTCCCCCGTCGCGCGGCCGCCTTCGAGGCACGGCAGAACAACGACGACCGACGCCTGCCGTGGCGGCGCCTGACCGATGAGTTCACCAGCGAAAAGACCGGTGACACCTACCTGTTCATCTATCGCATCCCGCACCCGGAACTCGACGCCTGGCATCGCGAAAGTCTGCTCTGGCCATTGAGTGCGCTGGGGATCGCGCTGGTGGTGCTGACCCTGTTCAGTCTATTGGTGACACTCTCGATCACCCGCCCGCTCAACCGCTTGCGCGGCGCGGTGCACGATCTGGGGCAGACCACCTATCAGCAGAACAGTCTGGCGAAACTGGCCAACCGCCGGGATGAGTTCGGTGTGCTGGCCAACGATTTCAACCGCATGGGCGCACGCTTGCAGAGTCTGATCGGCAGCCAGCGCCAGTTGCTGCGCGACGTATCCCACGAATTGCGCTCCCCGCTGGCACGGCTGCGCATCGCGCTGGCATTGGCCGAACGGGCGAGCCCGGAAGAACGTGAAAAACTCTGGCCTCGCCTGACCCGCGAGTGCGATCGGCTGGAAGCATTGATCAGTGAAATCCTGGTGCTGGCGCGAGTCGATGCCGACAACGCCAGTGCCGAAGCCGTGGATCTGAATGCGCTGCTGGGCACCCTGCAAAAGGACGCGCAACTCGGCTCGCCGGAGCAGACCGTGCGCCTGGAAGCCGAACCGCAGCTGAATCTGACAGGCTGGCCGACCATGATCGAACGCGCCGTGGACAACCTGCTGCGCAACGCCCAGCGCTTCAATCCGGCGGGGCAGTCGATCGAAATGCAGGCTTCACGCCAGGGCGAGCGGATCGTGGTCAGCGTGCGCGATCACGGCCCGGGGGTGCAGGCCGAGCACTTGAGCCAGTTGGGCGAACCGTTCTATCGGGCACCGGGGCAGACCGCTGCCGGGCACGGCCTGGGCCTGGCGATTGCCCGGCGGGCGGCGGAGCGCCATGGCGGGACGCTGGTGCTGGCCAATCACCCGCAGGGCGGGTTTGTGGCCAGTCTTGAGTTGCCGTTGGAGCCGGGGGCGATTGTCCAGCCCTGATGGAGTTTCAGTGTCAGGCTTTACCCGGCCAGGCACTGACAAACTCGGCCAGATCAACCTTCTCCGCCACGCGCGGTTCTTTCTGCGGCGTGCCAAGGTAAAGGAACGCAATCACCTCTTCGTCGTCCGTCAGGCCCAGACCCTTGGCGACATGTTTCGAATAAGCCAGATCACCGGTGCGCCACACCGCGCCAATGCCCTGCGCGTAAGCCGCCAGCAGAATCCCGTGGGCGGCACAGCCTGCGGCCAGCAACTGCTCGGCCTTCGGGTATTTGACGTGATCCTGCAATGTGGCGATGACCACGACCACCAGCGGCGCCCGCAGCGGGCCGTTGCGCGCCTTGTCGATCATCGCTTCGGTGACTTCGCCTTCCTGCATCTGCGCCGCTTCGGCCAGCAACTCGCCCATCTGCTCACGCGCCGCGCCTTCGACGGTCAGGAAACGATACGGCTGCAAATGGCCGTGATCCGGTGCACGGGTCGCGGCGGCAAACAGCACTTCGCGCTGTTCGGCGGTGGGGGCCGGGTCGATCAGTCGTGGAACGGAAACACGGTTGAGCAAAGCGTCGAGAGCCTGCATCGGCCACCTCCTGAAAAAAATGTCCGGCTATTCTAGCTGCAAGTGATCCGGCCGCGTCGGTTTACATGCCTTGCCCCGCAGGTAGAATGGCGCCTTTCCCACATCAGCCCGAGCGGACTTCATGGCGTTGCCGACCTTACGGATCATTGGTTTCATCATCGGCATCTTCCTGATCACCCTGGCCATCGCCATGGTCGTGCCCATGGCCACCCTGGTGATTTTCGACCGCACCGGCGACCTGCCGTCGTTCCTCTGGGCGAGCATGATCACCTTCGTCGCCGGCCTGGCGCTGGTGATTCCGGGGCGCCCGGAACACATTCACCTGCGCCCCCGCGACATGTACCTGCTGACCGTCACCAGCTGGCTGGTGGTGTGCATTTTCGCCGCGCTGCCGTTTCTGCTGACCCAGCACATCAGCTACACCGACTCATTCTTCGAAAGCATGTCCGGCATCACCGCTACCGGTTCGACCGTTCTCAGCGGGCTGGACACCATGTCTCCCGGCATCCTGATGTGGCGCTCGCTGCTGCACTGGCTCGGCGGCATCGGCTTCATCGGTATGGCGGTGGCGATTCTGCCGCTGCTGCGCATCGGCGGCATGCGTCTGTTCCAGACCGAATCCTCGGACCGCTCGGAAAAGGTCATGCCCCGCTCGCACATGGTGGCGCGACTGATCGTGGCGGCCTATGTGGGTATCACCATTCTCGGCAGCCTGGCGTTCTGGTGGGCCGGGATGAGCCCGTTCGATGCGATCAACCATGCGATGTCGGCGATTTCCACCGGCGGGTTCTCGACCTCCGACCAGTCCCTGGCCAAGTGGACGCAACCGGCGGTGCACTGGGTGGCAGTGGTGGTGATGATTCTCGGCAGCCTGCCGTTCACCCTGTACGTGGCGACGCTGCGCGGCAACCGTCGGGCGCTGATCAAGGATCAACAGGTGCAGGGTTTGCTCGGCATGTTGCTTGTGACCTGGCTGGTGCTCGGCACCTGGTACTGGTGGACCACCAACCTGCATTGGCTGGACGCGCTGCGGCATGTGGCGCTGAACGTGACGTCGGTGGTCACCACCACGGGGTTTGCGTTGGGGGACTACAGCCTGTGGGGCAATTTCTCGCTGATGCTGTTCTTCTATCTGGGCTTCGTCGGTGGCTGTTCCGGGTCGACGGCGGGCGGGATCAAGATCTTCCGTTTCCAGGTCGCCTACATCCTGCTCAAGGCCAACCTTAACCAGTTGATCCACCCGCGTGCGGTGATCAAGCAGAAGTACAACGGTCACCGCCTCGACGAAGAAATCGTCCGTTCGATCCTGACGTTCTCGTTCTTCTTCGCCATCACCATCTGCGTGATCGCCCTGCTGCTGTCGCTGCTCGGCGTGGACTGGATGACGGCATTGACCGGCGCCGCCAGCACCGTGTCCGGCGTCGGCCCGGGCCTGGGCGAGACCATCGGCCCGGCCGGCAACTTCGCCAGCCTGCCGGATGCGGCCAAGTGGATCCTGTCGTTCGGCATGCTGCTCGGCCGACTGGAGATCATTACGGTGTTTGTGCTGTGTATTCCGGCGTTCTGGCGTCACTGATCGCGTTCGGCGCCTCCAGCAATCGCGCCCGGTAATCGCCGGGCGTGGTGTCGAACCAGCGGCGGAAGGCACGGAAGAAGTTGCTCGGGTCGGCAAACCCCAGCAGATAGGCGATTTCCAGCAGGGTCATGCTCGGCTGCGCCAGATATTGCTCGGCGAGTTCGCGGCGGGTGTCATCCAGCAATTGCTGAAAACTGGTGCCCTCCTCCTGCAGACGCCGTTGCAGGGTGCGCTGGGACAGGTGCAGGGTCTGCGCCACCGTATCGCGCTTGGGCTCGCCCTGGGGCAACAGACGACACAACACCTGGCGCGCCTTGTGGGTCACGCGGCTTTCGGAAAACCGCGCCAGATATTCCCCGGCAAACCGGTCATGCAGCAGCGCCATCGCCTCGTTGGCGGTGGGCAGCGGCGCTTCCATGTCGGCGCGTTCGAAGATCAGCGCGTCATACGCCGCGTTGAACACCAGCGGTGCATGAAAGGCTTGTTTGTAGGGTTCAAGATCATCGGGCTCGTCGCCCTGCACCAGCACTTTGCGCGGGTGAAGCGTGCGCCCGGTCAGCCAGCCGCACAGCGCCAGCGCGCAGGCCAGCGAAGCTTCGGCACTTTGCCGGGTCGGCGGCAGATGATCGCCGTGCACCGTCAGGATCAGCGCATAACCTTCGTCGAGCAGGCGAAAACTCAAGTCGGCACTTTCGGCAATGATCCGTTGATAACGCACCAGTCGCTGAAAGCCTTCGGCCAGGGTGTTGCTGGACATCAGCGCGTAGCCCGCGACATGGAACGAGGCCGGTCGCACCACCTTGCCCATGTTCAGGCCGATCGCCGGGTTGCCGGACAACTCGACCGCCCGTTGCCAGAGTCGGGTCATGGAGTCCTGCGGGAAGCGTGCGTCCGGATCTTCCAGCGCCGCGTAATCAAGCCCCAACTGCCTGAACAGAACCCGACAATCCAGGCCGTCCATTTCCAGTGCCTTGACAATCCCCATCGCCCAGCTTGCAGATGTCGTTCGTTCGCTCATGGCGTTTTTTTCTTGGATGACATGATGAGCCGCATACTACGGCCGATTTCCCAAGGATAGTAAAGTGGCGCCGATTGTCACTGGCCGACGCCACTGTTCACTCTAGACTCAAATAAGCTACCCGCCGAACAACTTGCCATCAGAACAATAACCACAGAGATCGCAGTCGTGGAAACCATCAAGCAATTCAACAGCTTCGCCGAGTTCTATCCGTATTACCTCAGCGAACACAGCAACAGCACTTGCCGTCGCCTGCATTTCATCGGCACGACACTGGTGATCTTCATTCTTGCCATGACCATCGCCAAGGGCGCGTGGCTGCTGTTGCTGGCCCTGCCGCTGGCCGGTTACAGCTTCGCCTGGCTCGGCCATTTCTTTTTCGAGAAGAACCGGCCGGCGACTTTCCAGCATCCGCTCTACAGCCTGCTGGGCGACTTCGTCATGTACCGCGACATGATCCTGGGCCGCGTGGCGTTCTAGAAACCCTGACCAAGAGAATTGCCGATGAATGTCACTGCCCGTTTCACCCACATGAAGGACGGCACGCAGGAAGACTGGGCGATCATTGCGGCGGATTTCAGCGCCTACGCCCGTCAATTGCCGGGCCGGATCATGGCGCACCTGAAACTGCTCGAAGGTGATTTCGGCGGGTTCCCGGTGGATCGCCTGACCCACTCGCTGCAAACCGCGACCCGCGCCCATCGCGACGGGCGCGACGAGGAATATGTGGTCTGCGCCCTGCTCCACGACATTGGCGACACCCTCGGCTCCTACAATCACCCGGACATCGCCGCCGCGATTCTCAAGCCGTTTGTCAGCGCCGAGAACCTGTGGATGGTGGAAAAACACGGGATCTTCCAGGGCTATTATTTCTTCCATCACCTGGGCATGGATCGGCACCTGCGCGAGCAGTTCAGCGGTCATCCGCAGTATCAGGCGACCGCAGAGTTCTGCGCGAAATATGACGCAGCGGCATTCGACCCGGACTACGACACCCTGCCGCTGAGCTTCTTCGAACCGATGATGGAGCGGCTGTTCGCCCGGCCCAGGAACTCCATCTACAAAGCCGCGATGGAGGAACACTCCCCGGCTTGAGTTGATTTGAAAAACTCAGGCCAGCTCGGCCACCTTGGCCGCTTTCAGCTCTGCCTCCCGCGCCTGCGCATCCGCCAGGCGATACAGCTCGATCGTGCCGTCCCAGTGTTCAATCAGCGCCGTGCACGACTCAACCCAATCACCACAGTTGAGGTAATCCACCTCGCCGACCTTGCGGATCTCGGCATGGTGAATGTGCCCGCAGACCACACCGTGCAACTCGCGCTTCACGCACTCGTGGGCGATGGCTTCTTCGAAGTCGCTGATGAAGCTGACCGCAGTTTTCACCTTGTGCTTGAGATAGGCCGACAGCGACCAGTAGCCGTAACCGTATTTCGCCCGCCAGTGATTGAGCCAACGGTTGAGGGTCAGGGTGAATTCGTAGGCCGAGTCGCCGAGAAAAGCCAGCCAGCGGTGATAGCGGGTGATCACGTCGAACTGGTCACCGTGGATCACCAGCAGATGCCGGCCATCAGCAGTGACGTGCACCGCTTCGTCGACCAGCTGGATGTTGCCCAGGATCAGCTTCGAATAACGCCGCAGGAATTCGTCATGGTTGCCGGTGACGTAAATCACCTCGGTGCCGCGCTTGCTCATGGTCAGCAGTCGGCGAATGACGTTGGTATGCGCCTGGGGCCAGTACATGCCGCCGCGCAGTTTCCAGCCGTCGATGATGTCGCCGACCAGGTAGATCTTGTCGGCGTGATAGCCCTTGAGAAATTGCGACAGATGCTCGGCCTGGCAATCCCGCGTGCCCAGGTGCACGTCGGAGATCCACAAGGTGCGAACCCTTTGTTTACGGCTGGGTCTGGCGAGCTCGGCGCTGGTCATGGGCAACCCTCTGCGATGTTTTCGCCACTGTGCGCGAGCCCGGTTAATCGACCATGACAGGTGTGCGTCAGTCTTGTGACAAACGCGCCGCCCCTGCGCCGGTGTAGACTGGCGGCTCGCCCGGAGACCGCCATGCAACCGATCCTGACCCTGCGCCATTACACCCACGACCTGATCGTCCACAGTCACGACCACGCCCAACTGGTGTTCGGCCTGTCGGGTGCGCTGGATTTCGAGGTCGAAGGGCAAGGCAGTCAGGTCTTGCAGCAGAGTTTCGTGGTAATTCCTTCCGGTGCGCATCACGCCTGCGGCAGCCCCAAGGGCAGCCGTTGTCTGGTGCTGGACGTGCCGGACGAGCAATGGCTGACCCGTTCGCTGGGTGATCACGCCGAGGCCAGCCGCCGTCTGCTGGACAACGCCGCGCGTCTGTCGCTGGATGCCGGCCAGGGCCAACTGGTCAATTGGCTGGCGAACAGCCCGGTGGACGATCCGTTGATTGCGCAGCAAGGTGCGGTTCTGTTGCTGGCGAGTCTGAACCACGCCCGGCCTGCCGAAGTCTGCGCCCGTCGCCTGCCCTACGCGGCACTCGATGCGCATATCGAGCAGTACGCGGCCTACCCGCTGCAAGTGGCGGACCTGGCGCGCGTCGCCGGATTGTCCAGCGCCCGGCTGCATGCGCGATTCGTCGCCGAATGCGGGCAAACGCCCATGGACTACATCCGCAGTCGACGGCTGCACAAGGCCGTCACGCTGTTGCGGGAAACCACGCTGCCCATCGGTGAAGTGGCCAGCCGCGTCGGTTATGGATCGCAAAGTGCGTTTTCGGCTGCTGTATTGCGTGAATTCGGCACCTCTCCTACACAATTGCGACGCAAGGCTGACGACAAAAGTCGATAGTCTGCCGACAGACTTTTCGACGGGTACAGGCTTCAATGTGTGCCTGAAATGGTGTTTGGAAAAAGGACCGCAATGACTCCCCGTACCGCCCTCGGCGCCCTGCATATCGGCGCACTGATGTTCGGACTGACCGGCGTCTTCGGCAAACTCGCCGCCGCAACCCCGGCGGTCATCGTCTTTGGACGGGCCGCGTTTGCCGTTCTCGCGCTGGCGTTCTTCGCCCGCTTTGCCAGCCAGCACGGCTGGCAAAAGCTGCAAGCCGTGGACTGGCGACGCCTGGCCCTGAGCGGTGTTTTGCTAGCCGGCCACTGGGTGAGTTTCTTCATTGCGGTGAAAGTGGCCGGCGTCGCGGTGGCCACCTTGGGTTTCGCCAGTTTCCCGGCGTTCACGGTGATTCTTGAAGGGTTGATCTTCCGCGAACGCATCCGTGCCAACGAAATCATTCTGGTGGCGCTGGTCAGCGTCGGACTGGTGCTGGTGACTCCGGCGTTCGACCTGGCCAGCGGTGCGACCACCGGGTTGCTCTGGGCGATCCTTTCCGGCCTGCTGTTTTCCCTGCTGTCGCTGACCAACCGCGCCAGTTCCGGGCGCATTCCGGCGGTGCAGGCGGCGTTGTGTCAGAACGTGGTGGTGGCGTTGTGTCTGCTGCCGGTGGCCGCGCCGCAACTGAGTGAGGTGCGCGCCATCGACTGGTTGTGGATCGCCCTGCTCGGTGTGTTCTGTACCGGTGTCGCCCACAGCTTGTTCGTCGCCAGCCTTGCAGTGATCAAGGCGCGCACCGCGGCAGTGGTGTTCGCCATGGAGCCGGTGTACGGCATTACCGTCGCGTGGCTGCTGTTCGATGAAAACCCGACCCTGCGCATGCTGCTCGGTGGCGCGCTGATCATCGTCGCCATCGTGGTGTCGAGCCAAATGTCAGGCAGCACCAGCAAAAAAACGGTGGAGGCCGAGGCCGCGTCTCACTGAGTGCGGTCGTTGTGACCGAGGTCGCGGTCAGGGTCGATCCGGTCGCGTACCCGCTGCTTGAGCACCTTGGCTTCGGGGAAGCCACCGTCGGCCTTGCGCTCCCAGATCTGCACGCCGTCGCAACTGATGTGAAAGATCCCGCCGGTGCCCGGCACCAGTGACACCTTGCCAAGGTCATCGCCAAAGGTGCTGAGCAGCTCCTGCGCCAGCCATGCGGCGCGCAACAGCCACTGGCATTGCGTGCAATAGGTGATGACGATTTCCGGTTTTGTCGCGGTCATGATCGCTGAAACTCCTGAGCCAGAGGGCGCCGCTATAATAGCCGGCTTTAACGCTCGCCCCGAGACTCACAATGCGTCGTCTGCTGATCTGCCTTTTGCTTGGTTTCCTCCCGCTGCTTGTTCATGCCAGTGAAGCGCCGCGACCGAAAGTCGGCCTGGTGCTGTCCGGTGGCGCGGCCCGTGGGCTGGCGCACATCGGCGTGCTCAAGGCGCTGGAAGAGCAAGGCATCAAGATCGATGCGATTGCCGGTACCAGCATGGGCGCGGTGGTCGGTGGGCTGTATGCCTCGGGTTACAAGATCGACGAACTGGAAAAACTCGCTCTCAACATCGACTGGCAACAGGCCCTGTCCGATGCACCGCCCCGGGAAGACGTGCCGTTTCGGCGCAAACAGGATGACCGCGACTTTCTGGTGAAGCAGAAACTGAGCTTTCGCGACGATGGCAGCCTCGGTTTGCCGCTCGGAGTGATTCAAGGGCAGAACCTCGCGCTACTGCTGGAAAGCCTGCTGGCCCACACCAGCGACACCCGTGATTTCGACAAGCTGCCGATCCCGTTCCGCGCCGTGGCCACCGACATCGCCAACGGCGAAAAAGTGGTGTTTCGCAAAGGCCACCTGCCCCAGGTGATTCGCGCCAGCATGTCGATCCCGGCGGTGTTCGCCCCGGTCGAACTCGATGGCCGGCTGCTGGTGGACGGCGGCATGACCGACAACATTCCCCTCGATGTGGCCCGGGAAATGGGCGTCGATGTGGCCATCGTGGTCGACATCGGCACCCCGTTGCGCAACCGCAAGCAACTGACTACCGTGGTCGATGTACTGAACCAGTCGATCACCCTGATGACCCGGCGCAATTCCGAAGAACAACTGGCGGCGCTGCACCCGAACGACGTGCTGATCCAGCCGCCACTGGCCAGTTTCGGCGCCACCGATTTCGGTCGCGCCGAGGAAATGATCGATGCCGGCTACCGCGCCGCCAAGGCACTCGACGCCCGCCTCGCCCGATTGAAGCCCGCAGAGTCTCAGGACGCCGAGCTCAACGCTGCCCGCGCACCGGGCCAGCGCACGCCGATCATCACCGCGATCAAGGTCGAGAACGACTCGAAAGTCGGCGACGACGTGATCCGTTACTACATCCGCCAGCCCATCGGTGAGCCGCTGGACCTTGGGCGCCTGCACTCGGACATGGGCACCCTGTACGGCCTGGATTACTTCGAACAGGTGCAATACCGCGTCGTGCACAAGGGCCAGGAACACACACTGGTGATCAGCGCCCGAGGCAAGCGCAGTGGTACCGACTACTTGCGGGTCGGCTTGAACCTGTCGGACGACATGCGCGGCGACAGCGCCTTCAACCTCGGCGCCAGTTACCGAATGAACGGCATCAACCGCCTCGGCGCCGAATGGTTGACCCGGGCGCAAATCGGTGACAAACAGGAACTCTACACCGAGTTCTATCAGCCGCTGGACGTCGGCTCACGCTACTTCGTCGCGCCCTATGCAGCGTTCGAAGCGCAGAACGTCGACTCGGTGCTCGACAACGATCCGATCGCCCAGTATCGCGTCGAGCGCTACGGTTTCGGCCTCAACGTCGGTCGCCAGATCGGCAACAACGGTGAAATCCGCTTTGGCGTTGGTGAGGCCTGGGGCAAGGCTGACGTACGGATCGGCGATCAGAATCTGCCGAGCGAACACTTCAACGAAGGTTTCTATGCGCTGAAGTATTCGTTCGACTCACTGGATAACGTGTACTTCCCCCACGACGGCAAGGACGTCAGCCTGACCCTGATGCAATTCGAACCGGGCCTGGGCTCCGACACGCGCTACCGGCAGTGGGAATTCAAGCTGGACAAGGCCATGAGCAGCGGCCCGAACACGCTGATTCTGGGCGGGCGTTACGGGCGCACGCTGGACGATGCGAATGTGGTGACGTCGAGCTTCCTGCTCGGTGGCGCCCGGCAGTTGTCCGGTTTCCGCGAGGATGCCATTTCCGGGCAGAACGTCAGCCTGATGCGGGCCGTGTACTACCGCCGCCTGACGCCACGCGCCTACCTGCCGCTGGATTTCCCGCTGTATGCCGGCGGCTCGCTGGAGCGTGGCAGGGCCTGGAACAACGACAACGAGTTCGACAGCGGTTACATCAACGCGGCCAGCGTGTTCATCGGTTTTGACACACCGCTGGGGCCGCTGAATTTCAGCTATGGCCTCAACGATGCCAATGAACAGGCGGTTTATCTGAATCTGGGGCAGACCTTCTGACCCGGATCAGCGAATCCCGGCCAACAGGGTTCGGGCGGTTTGCCTGAGCGGCTCGTCGCCCTCTTTCAGCAACTCATTGAGCAAGGCGATCGCACTGTCGAGGTCGCCGTCGTCGATGCAGGTCTGGGCCTGTTCGAGCTTGCCGGCGTTGGCGGCGTCTGTCGGATCCGGCTCGGGCTCCGGCGTCTGCAGGTCCAGCGGTTCCAGGGCCAATGACTGACCGGGATCGCCAAACTCGTTGAGAAAGTCTTCGTCGATAGCCTGAACTTCCGGCTCGGCGATCCACTCCAGCTCTGTGGTTTCAACGTCATCGCTGGCGGTTTGCGGTAACTCGAAATCCTGCGGCAAGACTTGCAGGCTTGAGCCAAGTGCCGATGGCGCCGAGGACAGTGGGTCGGTTGCCGGGCGACTGTCTTCCAGATCCCAGCTGGAATCCATCGACAGTTGCTCCAGATTCAGCTCGAAATCATCTTCGGCCAGCGGTGTTGTGGGTGCGGCCTGCTCAACGGGTAACGCGGCAATGACCGGAGCCGCCGCAGCCAACGGTTCAGTCCTGGCCAGTTTCGGATATCGGGCGCGAATCTCGTGCAACCGCTGCTCCTCGACACCGAGCTGGCGCAAGTGGTTTTCCTGATCGTCATACGCCACCTGATCGCCCTGCCGCCCCAGCACCTCGAGCAACTGCACGCCAAGATCGATGCGCTCCGGTTCTTTTTGCAAGGCGTCGCGCAGCAGTCCAAGCGCTTCGCCCAGTCGTCCGTAGGCCAGATAAATGCCCACGGCTTCCAGCACATCGCCGTTTGTCTGTTCGTCTCGATGCTCGACGGCGCCATGGGCAGCATTAGGACGAACATGTTCGCTGTCATTGAGCTCTGGTTCGCTTCGCTGCGGCAGCACGCGTGCCGGCTCGTCGGGGATCACTGCCTGCTGACGTCGGCGGCGCACGATCAGCCCCGCCACCAACCCTCCCAGTAGCACCAGCAAGCCACCGAGTAATGGCCAACTGACGGAGTCGTCTTGAGCTTCCGCCGGCGCAATGACCGGCGCCGGGATCGAGGCAGGCGCCGCCGGGGTTGGGGGTGCCGGAGGTGCCTGCTGAACCTGTGCGAGATGCGCCTGCAGATCGGCCAGCTGTTTCTTGCCGTCGGCGATTTGCACGTCCTGCGCCTGAAGCTTCAGGTTCAGCTCATCGATGGTTTTCTGCAGTTGCTGGTTCAGCAGCACACTGGCCGCCAGCTGTTCCGCTTGCGCGTCGTTGGTCGCGGCCGCTTGAGGCATCGGCGCGGCCGGTGCTGCAGCAGGCTTGTTCTGGGGGGCAGCAGCAGGTGCCTCGGGCGTTGGAAACTCCGAAGACTGCGCATGGACATCAGGTTCGTCGGTGGCCGGCACGATGCCCGGCGAACCCGGCGGATCGATCAGCACCGTGTATTCGCGCAACACGTGGCCGTTGGGCTGATTGAGCTGCACCAGGAAGTTCAGAAAAGGTTCGTTGACCGGTTTGGTCGAGGTCACCCGGATCAGGTTGCGATTGCCATGCAGGATCGGGGTGAACTTGAGGTCGTTGAGGAAGAACACCCGCTCGACCCCGGCACGGCCGAATTCGTCCGCCGAGGCCAGGCTGGCCGAAAGCTCGCCGGCACTGAGCCCTGCGGCGTCCACCAGGGCGATGTCGGCCTTGAGCGGCTGATTGAGCGCTGAATGCACGGTGATATCACCGAGACCCAGCGCCAGTGATGCCGTGGACCAGGTGAGAACACCGGCCACCAGCAGCGAATTGGCGCAACGCAGTACTACGTGCCGACTGTCGAGCATGAGCATCCCTTAAATAAGCAAAACCGACTTCTATGGGTTCGCACATCCGGTACGAACACGATATTGCCCAGTAGTTCTTATAGTCTGCCCAGCGCGATCCCTCAAAAAAACGGCACGTCGTTGTGCCTCAAGATTTTTCCAGATTGGCCAGAATGTGCCCGTGAACCCGCATGCACACCTTCATGTCAGCCTCATCGATGCCCTCGAACAGCTCCTTGCGCAGTTGCGTGGCGATGGTTTCGATCTGTTCGATCAGCGGGCGGGCCGGGGCACACAGCACAATCTTCTTTGCCCGGCGGTCTTCCATCACGGACTGGCGTTGCACCAGGCCCTGGCTTTCCAGGCTGTCGAGCAAACGTGCGAGGGTCGGCCCTTCGACGCCGACGCTTTGCGCCAGCTCCCGTTGGGTCGGCGCCTCTTCGAAGCGCGCCAGATGCAGCAGCACCAGCCAGCGCGCCTGGGACAGACCCAGACCGGCCAGCCGGCGATCCAGTTCGGCACGCCAGCCACGGGACATCTGGGCCAGTTGCATGCCAAAGCGGTGTTGATCGGTTAACGGCATAAAACACTCATGGTTAGACTGAAGAAATAGAGAAAAACTAATTATTAGTCAGCTAAGCATGACATTTGGCTATAGGCAAGGGGGGACTTGTACTGAATCGTTACATCCAAAAAGCCCCTCACCCTAACCCTCTCCCGGAGGGAGAGGGAACCGATTGGGGAATATTCAGGAAATACGCCGACCTGAATGCTCTGAGCTGAATCCACAATCGACCCGATATTTCAGGTCGATGCATGACTCAAGACAACTCGGTCGGCCCCCTCTCCTGGGGGGAGAGGGCTGGGGTGAGGGGAAGGCCGAATTACATCTCGAATTCAGATTGCAGCGCAGCCCTTACGCAATACAGCACACCCTCCGGTACGCGACCGGCAAACAGCTCCGCCACTTCAGCGACCGACGGCAACTCGCCCTCGCCGTCGAGGAACGCATCCTGAACTTCGCCCATCAGGTCTTCCGGCAAATCCAGCGCCTGTTCCAGCGACAACTGCTGCTTGCCGATGGCTTCGGCGAGCATGGTGTAGACGTTCTTTTCCGAGCACTGCAACTGGCCGGAGATCTGCAACGGCGTCATGCCGGCGCGGGCCAGGGTGATCAGTTCGTGGCGCACGTCCGCCACCACTTTCGGCGCCTCGGCCTCGCCGCCCAGCACTTCGAGGAAGGCCTCGCCATAGCGCTCCAGCTTGCGCGCGCCGACGCCGCTGACCCGGGCCATGTCCGCCAGCGAAGTCGGCTGGCTACGGAGCATTTCCAGCAGGGTCGAGTCGGGGAAGATGACGTACGGCGGCACGCCGTGTTCTTCCGCCAGTTTGCGGCGCAGGGCACGCAGCGCTTCCCACTGTTCGCGTTCTTCGCCACGCACCAGTTGGCTGGCCTGACTCTTGCTGCCGCTCTTGGCGGTGATTTGTGGCTTGAGGTCGCGGCGCAGTTCCAGGCTCACCTCGCCCTTGAGCAGCGGCCGACAGGTGTCACTCAGACGCAGCCCGCCGTAGCCCTCATGATCGACGTCCGCCAGACCACGGGCCACCAACTGGCGAAACAGCGAACGCCATTCGCTCTCCCCCAGCGCCTTGCCCACGCCGAACACCGACAGATGCTGATGGCCGAAGCTGCGGACTTTTTCGTTGTCCTTACCCAGCAGCACGTCCACCAGATGGCCGACGCCGTAGCGCTGGCCGGTGCGATAGATCGCCGACAGCGCCTGGCGCGCAGGCTCGGTGGCGTCCCAGGTCTGAACGCCGTCGATGCAGTTGTCGCAATGGCCGCAAGGCTCCGGCATGTCTTCGTCGAAGTACGCCAGCAGTGCCTGACGGCGGCAACGGGTTTCTTCGCAAAGCGAGAGCATGGCGTCGAGCTTGTGCTGCTCCAGACGCTTGTGGCGCTCGTCGCCCTCGGAGTTCTGCAGCATCTGCTTGAGCATCACCACGTCCTGCAGACCGTAGGCCATCCACGCGTCCGCCGGCAGCCCGTCACGACCACCGCGTCCAGTTTCCTGGTAATACGCTTCTAGGGATTTCGGCAGGTCGAGGTGAGCAACAAAGCGCACGTTGGGTTTGTCGATACCCATGCCGAACGCCACGGTGGCGACCATGATCAGGCCTTCCTCGTTGAGGAAGCGCTTCTGGTGATAGGCGCGCAGATCGTTGGGCAGACCGGCGTGATACGGCAACGCCGGGAAGCCCTGCTCGGTGAGAAACGCGGCCACTTCCTCCACTTTCTTGCGCGACAGGCAGTAGACAATGCCGGCGTCGCTGCGCCGCTCGGCAAGGAACGCCAGCAACTGCTTGCGCGGCTGCTCCTTGGGCACGATGCGGTAGAAGATGTTCGGTCGGTCGAAGCTCGACAGGAAGCGTTCGGCGTTCTGCAGATGCAAACGGGTGACGATTTCTTCGCGGGTACGCTTGTCGGCGGTGGCGGTCAGGGCGATGCGCGGCACGTCGGGGAACATTTCCGCCAACTGCCCCAGTTGCAGGTATTCCGGGCGGAAGTCGTGGCCCCATTGCGATACGCAGTGCGCTTCGTCAATGGCGAACAGCGCGATGTTCAAGCCCTGCAGGAATGACAGCATGCGCGGCTGCACCAGACGCTCCGGCGCCAGATAAAGCATCTTCACTTCGCCGCGCCTGATCCGGTTGGCGAGGTCGCGCTGTTGCTCGGCGCTCAGGGTGGAGTTCAACGCGGCGGCGGCCACGCCCAGCTCTTCAAGGGTGGCGACCTGGTCGTCCATCAGCGCGATCAGCGGCGACACCACCACCGCCAGGCCATCGCGCAGCAGCGCCGGCACCTGGAAGCACAGGGACTTGCCGCCGCCGGTCGGCATCAGGACAAGGGCATCACCACCACTGGCCACGCGCTCAATGATTGCACCCTGGCGGCCACGGAAACTGTCGTAGCCGAAGATGTCCTTGAGGACGCGTTGAGCCTGTTCGAGCATAAAAACTCCAAAAATCCACCGAAACATCCCTGCACAGGCTGGTTCAAGACAGCCGAGGCTGCTTTAAACAAAACGTAAGGGCGCATTGCATGACGCCGTACAGATTCAGCCGCGACGCCGGCAGGGATCGCAAAGCGCGGCAGTATACCCGAGCCCTCCCCGGCAAAGGGCACCGCCGATAAGAAGCTTGTGCGGGCAAATCTGCCGCGCGGCTGGCTTGAGGGCTCAAGAAGGCCTAGAATTCCCGCATTGTTTATTCCCCCAAGGTAGCCCTTTAATGTCCTTCGCCGAGCAACTAACCCGCCTGCAAGTCTTCCTCGACGCCGACGAGCTGCATGAAGAGGCGCTGGACTACGTGGCCGCTCACGGTTACCTGACCGCGCTGTCGATCTGCTCCGACGTGGTGCCGGATCGTGAGTGGATCGACGCCCTGTTCGCCGAAGAGCCGCATTACAGCAGCGAAGCCCAGCGCGAAGAGATCGAAGCCACGCTGATCGGCCTCAAGGCCCACATCGCCCGCCAACTGGCCTCCGATGAGGAATTCGAGCTGCCATGCGAGCTGGACCTGGGCGACGAGCCGGACGATTCCGAGCTGCGCGGCTGGTGCATCGGTTTCATGGAAGGCGTGTTCCTGCGCGAAGCGGCCTGGTTCGAAACCGCCGAGGAAGAAGTCAGCGAAATGCTCCTGCCGATCATGGTCGGTTCGGGCCTGTTCGACGAACAGCCTGAATTCGAAGACATCGCCAAAGACGCCAACCTGATGGACGACATGATCGTCCAGATCCCGGAAGCCCTGACCGCGCTGTACCTGCTGTGCCAGGCACCCGACGAAAAACCGGCGATCCTCAAGCCACGTCACCACTAAGATCCGGCCTATGGACAACCCCATAGGCAACCGCCCCCTGATGTTGCGCTACATCCTGCTGGCCATCGGCTGGCTCAGCGTGGCATTGGGGGTGATCGGGATATTCCTGCCTGTTCTCCCCACTACTCCTTTCCTCCTGCTGGCGGCCGCCTGCTTCGCCCGCAGCTCCCCGCGTTTCTATCAATGGCTGGTCGAGCATCCCCGGCTCGGGCCATGGATCCGCGATTACCTCGACGGCAACGGCATACCGCTCAAGGGCAAGGTCTACGCGATCGGGCTGATGTGGGCGAGCATTCTGTTCTCGTGTTATCTGGTGCCGCTGCCGTGGGCCCGGGGGTTCATGTTGACCAGTGCGGTGCTGGTGACGGTTTATATCTTGCGGCAGAAGACGTTGCGTAAATCCTGATCCACCCTGCCCTACAACCGCTCGTCGAAAACCCTCGTTCCCCTGTCAGATCTGACAGTAGGCAGCTAAACGCGTCAGCGCTCTAATCCTTCGTCAACGGTGCCGGCATCCAGACGTTCGGGGCACCCCTTGCGAAGGTGCGCACTCATGAACAGCCCAGTCTCGCCCTCAGACTCTGCGTCGAATCAACAAGTCCAGATATTTCCCCCACCCTCCGGCGGTATCGGGGTTCTGGCTCTTTCACCGTTCTACATCACAAACCATAAACCACAGCCTAACGGCGCCATGGGCGTCAACGTCGCCATGGCAAACAGTGACCTCAGCGGACTACTGGCCTGGATTCTTCCATACGTGAAGATGAGCATCGGCGACGTCGTCCACATCTTCCTTGAGCCTCATCCACTTCCAGTCGCTGAAATCACGGTACGCGCCGAGCACTTCAATGATCAGGGAGAGGCGCAGCCGATTTCCTTCTACATTTCTCTAGATGATCTGGAGTTCAGCTTTGCGCCAAACTCCTTGACCAGTCTGGAGGGGAAGATTGTTGTTGAACGTATTAGTGGCAACTCGGAAGAATCACCACCTGTTGGAGTGCTGTATAAATATCCGCCACCCGGCCCACAGGATCCTGACGCCAGTACCGCAAAAAACGAGGCGATGACTAAACCGATCGTCGCGGATCTGGTGCTCGACCAGACGGTTATCGACAACGGCACGTGGGTGAGGATCCTGCAGTATCCCAATCAATGCATTGGCGACATGGTTACAACGGCCTTTGGACCTTTACTCGCCAGCGCTGAAGTCACCGTAATCGGGGACGTCTCGATTGAAATCACGGCCGCAATGCTGGCCACCCTCAAACCGACTGACAATCTGCCGGTAAGCTGGTCGGTACACGACATAGTAGAAAACTTCAGCAAATGGTCGCTTTCGATCCCCCTCAAGGTGATACCTGGCATTTCCTTGCTTGCGGCTCCGTTCTGGGATGAAGCCGATACTGAAAACGTTCTGAGTCACGACTTGTTGCAGGACTCGGATACAACGGTGACGGCCACCGCAATATTTGCTGCTCAAGACAGGATCGACCTGAGCGTGGAAGGCCATACAAAAACCGGTGAAGCTATTATCTACACCGACAGCCGGACGCGGACGACCGCTGGCAGGACACAGATCTTCGACATTCCGAATGAACTCATACGAAACGCAATCGGAGGAGAATTGCGGGCATCCTTTACCGTCACCAAAGGCAATGCCACCCAGCAATCAAAACCCGCCGACGCCATCATCACTGGCAGATCCCAGCCTTTGGGACTGCCTACTGTCACGCCTCTGACCGCCGCTGGTGAAGTACCGGAAGATGCACCCACAGTGACAGTAGAGTTTGCCAAGTACTGGCCTTTGAAACCGGGTGCAGCAGCACTATGTTACTGGCAGGCCCTCAGTGAGGCAGGTACGGCTGTTCTCTATATTTTTCAACAGCTCATCACTGATGAAAAACTGCCGATTATTTTCCAGATTGAGAATAAATTCGTCGCACCCTACGCTGGCGGCCCTTTGTCGGTGAAGTGCGAAATCAAAAATCCCGGGGAAGCCGCGGTGTCTTCCGATCTGCTGCAATTGCAGATCAGTGCGAAAAAAGTCATCACGATCAATCCACCGACACAAGTGCCTAAAGGAACGATTGATCCGTTGGACGGCGAGTGGCTTATGCGGGCCGAATACCTCGAAGCTCAGGAAGGCCAAATGGGCCGACTGAGGCAGGAGAACGCTCCAGCTGGAGCCTCTCCCTTCCCCCGACTGCCATTCAACAAAAACAAACGTATCAATTGGCCGCTTGAACGCGATTTTCTCATTCGCCATCAAGGAGAGGAAATCAAACTGCTCTGGAACTTATGGAGCAACGGAGAAAGAATCGCGTCCTCGCCAACGACGAAGGTAGTGATTGCTGCTGTGCAATCAGAAGATCCTCGCTTTCCGACAATAACAGTGGCAGGTGTCACAACGTCCGAACTGGATGTGAAAAGCCTTAAACCCACCGATATGCTTAAAGTGCCGGCATGGTTCCTTCAGGCCCTAGGACAACTGGTCTGGCTTACGCTGGAAGGTATTGATGCCTCGGGAAACAAAGTCGTACTGGAATTCGTTGTCAGCGAGCGCGTCACTTCCGTTGACGGCTATGAAAAGTTGATCCCGCTTGAATGGTTTCAAGCGCTCAAACACCTGTCCGAGGCAACTGTCTCGTTCTCGGTAAGCTTTTCAGGCCTGCCCGATGAGAAATCTAAAGTTAAGTTCCCCACTCGAAAATACCTCATAAAATCGACACTTCCGCTGTCGATGAATACCACGCCGATGACGCTGTCGGGGCTATCCGTCAAATACCCCTGGCCCGTGACTGGAAATGCCTCTATCGGAAATACCGACACAAGGTATCCAGTGGGCGGAACCGGCCCCTATATTTTTATCTCCGACAGGCCCGGGATCGCCTCTGTAACTTCAGCTGGGATCGTCACGGGGAATGCCAATGGCACTGCCACCATCACCGTCACGGATCAAGACGGAAACTCACTGTCTTTCACTGTTTACGTCAGCAATGTGTATCGCCTGGCAATCAATGAAAACAGCATGAATTACCAGCAAGCTGTCAACTGGATGTATTCGCTGGGCGGTTCCCCTGTCCCGTATACCGCGATTAATGACTTGCTCAGGGTTTATGGGCGTATGCCGATTTATAAACATTACTGGTTATGTGAGAAGGGGGGATGTCAGAACATATCGGTGGGCTTCGCATTCTTTCACCATGAGTATCGCGCCATTTACTGCGCGGATGCGGCTGCGGCGTATTCTGGAGCCTGGTGTCTGCTGCGGACATGAAATACATCTTGGCGAGCTGATGGAGATTCAACGCCAGCTATCTGGTATCCACTCTCTGAAACAAGAAACAGTCAGCCCGCGCTCCCCTTTACCGGAAGCGGGGGTTTTGTCGCTTCAGCACCTTCGAAAACCGCTGTTGAAGAGTGTTGAAGCTTATGTCCGCAAAGCCACACCACCTTGCGCCTTTGCCTACGCATCCGCCAGAATCCGCCGGCTTGTGCGCCTTGGGGGCGGGTTCTATTGTTTGGCGGTCGCTGAAAAGCAGCGATCGGGTTTAGCGATCCGGTTCCCTACAGACGCAACAATGCCCCATCTCAAATGCAGTCTCTTCTCTGCACTTGGCGTAATGGTGGCTGTGCGTGGGAGACCTTCGGGTCTACCCGGGGTTTCTGTGACCCGGATCGCTAACCTGCGTACAGCCGCCACCTTTACTTGTTTAGCGATGAGTCGTGGCGGCTCAGTCCAATCACAGAGATTCGCCATGGTCAAACCAACACCAAACCCGCCGGAAGTCGATTCGACTTCCCCCTACGAAACCCTCGATTCCAAGAAATTCCACGAAGCCGCCGAACGCGCCCTCGATCACTACCTCAACCCCTTCCACCCCAGAAAGCCGCTGCTCAAACCCGACACCCGCTACCTCATCGCCCCCGGCATCCCGAACGAAGAACTGCTGGCCGACGCCTGCGAAACCCTGACCTCGGCCAAAACCATGGCCAGCGATTTCGCCGGGATGATCGATACGCCGCAGCGGCATGTGCTGCTGGGTATCGGGCAACTGATCATGCTGGCGGAACTGGCGGTGAATCGGGTGCTGGATGATCTGGAACTGAAGACTGAGGCGCCGCTGTAGCCTTAGCAAAGAAAAAACCCGCCGCTCCGTTTGATCGGGACGGCGGGTTTTGTCGTTTCAGCCCCGGTTCACACCGTATCCACCTTCAACGAATGATCATTCAGCATCCCGTTGATGATGGTCGCCGTGTCATGTCCGCCTGCAATCACTCCGCCCGCCCCCGGTGTCACGCCGTAGTGGCTGGCGAGGTTGACGCCTGCCAGGTCGATGGTCTGGTTCGGCGTTGCACCGGCCATGGCGCTGACATCGATGGTGGTGACCACCGAAGCACCGCTGCCGGTGACGGTGAAGTGCAGGTAGTCATCCAGTGACGCCGCCGTGCCGTTTTCACCTTGCAGCAGTTGCGACAGGTCAAGCTTGTCGGTGCCCGGAGTGAAGTCGGTGACGGTGTCGTGGCCGCTGTTGCCCTTGAGCCACTGGAAGGTATCGGCGCCCGGCCCGCCGGTCAGGGTGTTGTTGCCCATGCCGCCGATCAGCAGGTCATCGCCCCCGCCGCCGTTGAGGATGTCGTTGCCCAGGCCGCCGTTGATGACGTTGTTATTGTTGTCGCCGGTCAGAGTGTCGTTGAAGTTCGAGCCGACGAGGTTTTCGACGTTGCTGAGGGTGTCGATGCCGGCGCCAATAGTGTTCTGCGCACCGAGCAGGCTCAGGTTGACCGTGACCCCGGCGGTGGCATGGGCGTAGCTCACGGTATCGATACCGGTGCCGCCATCGAGGATGTCGTTGCCCGGGCCGCTGTAGAGCAAGTCATTGCAGGCGCCGCCGTGCAGTTCGTTGTTGCCGGAGCCGGCGGTGAGCACATCGTTGCCGTCGCCACCGTTGAGGATGTTGTCGCCACTGCCCGCCACCAGCACGTCATCGCCGGACGTACCGGTGAGAGTGTGGCCGTCCTGATAAGTGATGGTCACGTTGGCGGAGTCGCTGCCGCCGTGGTTGTCGTTGGCGGTGTAGGTGCCGTGGAAATCCGGGGTGACATCGTGGGCCCCGGCGTAGTTGACCGTCATGGTCAGTTGATAGTTTTCCGCAGCGTTGGTGTTGCTGCCACTGGTGTTGGTGATGTTGGTTATGTGGATCTGATACGTGCCATCGGCGCTGGCGGTGATAGTGCCGCCGTCGGCGATGCTGACGAACGCCCCGCCGTTCACCGAATACTCCATGGTGATGTGGCCGGCCGCCAGGTTGTGGTCGAGGTTGAGGGTCTCGCCCTGTTTCAGTTTGACGGTGATCAGGTCTTCGTCGTTGGCATTGGCGTTGGTCACCGCGCCGAGGTAACCGCTGACCACCAGCACCGCCGTCATGGCCGCAGTGTTGGCTGCGAAGGAATTGCGTACATCCGCCAGGTTCTGGTTGGCGCTGGTGTTGGTGGTGCCGGTGAAGCTGATCGCGCCGCTGCCGGTGAAGTCCGCGCCCCTGGCGGCCCAACCAGTGTTGAAGGTGGTTGGCGAAGCACTGAGGGTATCGCCGTCCGGATCGCTGTCGTTGGCCAGCAGCAACTCGCCCGGCACCACAACGTTGCTCGACAGCACGTTGGTGATGATGTGGTCATCCACTGCCACCGGTGGCGAGTTCGGAATCACTTTCACCGTCAGCGTGGAGCTGGCGAGGTCGCCGTCATTGTCGCTGAGGGTGAAGCCGATGTTCTCGGTGATCACCGTCGTGGTGGTTTTCTGCGAGGTGTAGCTGTAGTCGCCGGTATCGAGGTTGACCACCAGCGTGCCGCTGTTGTTGGTGGCGATGCTCAGGGTGTTGTTCACCGTGTTGAAGGTGCCGTGGTTGGTGCCGCCGCTGGCGGTCAGCGAACCCTGACCGCTGTTGGCTTTCGGGTCGTAGGTGTAGGTGGTGCCGTCGACCACGATGGACTTGATGAAACCGCCATCGGCGCCGAAGGAACCACTGTCCCCCAGCAGCGAACCCGTGACCGGTGCGCCTTCCACGGTGCCGGACAGCACCGAGTTCAGTTGGTTGAGGTCGGTGACCACCACGGCATTGGTGTTGGTGTGGCTGATGCCGTCGTAGGCCAGTGGATCGAGGTTGGCGTTGCTGACACCGTTGCCGAGGCCGATCGCATAGTTCTTGATGTTGTTGGCATCAAGGAAGTTTTTCAGCGCGGCTTCGTCAGCGGTACCGATTTCCTGACCGGTGGTGGGTTTGCCGTCGGAGAAGAAGTAGCCGACGTTCTGCGCCCCGGTCAGCTTGCCCGAGGTATTGAACGCAGTCTGCATGGTCGCCACGGCCGCATCGTAGTTGGTGCCGCCACCGGCGCTGAGGCCGGCGAGCAGGGTCTTGGCGGTCGCCACATCGACCCACACCGACGTGCGGTCGGTGGCGTTGCTGCTGAAGGTAACGAGCTGCACTTTCACATCGCCCAGATCGTCGTACTTGTCGAGCAAGGCGCTGATCGCCTGCTTGGCCAGGTCCAGCCGCGACAGGCCTGGCACGCCGGAGGCGTCGGCCATGCTGCCGGAGATGTCGAGGACGATCAGGATGTTGGAATCGATCTCCACCGCCGCCACCGACCGGTCCGACGCCACAGCCTTGGGTACGTCGTCGACGATGTTGACCACGATGGTGCTGGTGGTGCTGTTGCCCAGCGCATCGGTGGCCTTGTAGGTGAAACTTTCGCTCAGGGTGTTTGCACCGTCATTGGCGTTCGGCGTGGTTTTCGGCGCCGAGGTCAGCGTGTAGGTGTACGTGCCGTCGGGGTTGAGCAGGATCTGTCCGTAGGTGCCGGTGGCGCTGCCGACCAAGGTGTAGGTGATCGCGCCGCTGCCGCCGGTGACCGCGCCGACCAGCGTGCCGGTGGCGGTTTCGCCGGTGTTGGTCGGGTCGCTGCCGATGACCGTGCCGGGGGCCAGGTCTTGCCCGTCCTTGGTCAGGTCGAGGGCTTTTTCGTAGACGGTCACGTCCTGATCCACCGAGGCCACGAGTTTGCTGTCGGCGACGTTGACGGTGATGGTGGTGGTGCTTTCGTCGCCGTCACTGTCGCGGATGGTGTAGGTGAACGTGTCGGTGGCGCCCGGCGGGCTCACCGAGTTCGGATTGCTGTGGTAGACCGCGTTGCCCGCCGCATCCAGGGTCAGGTAACCGTAGGTGCCGTTGATGTTGCTGTTGAGGCCGCCGATGGCCGAAGTCGAGGTGTCGCCGCCGGCCCTTACACCCACCACCGCACCGCCCGCTGCCGGGCCGTCGGCACCGGTGACGTCGTTGCCCAGCACGCTGATGTTGACGGTGCCGCCCTCCACCACCGAGCCGGTGTCGGCCTTGGCGGTCGGCAGGTCATCGACGATGTTGACGTTGATCTGCCCGGACGCGGTGCTGCCATCGCCATCGGTGGCCACCACGTTGAAGTTCTCGGTGATGCTGTTGGCGCCGTTGCCGGTCGGGTGCGCGTCGTTGTGCACCAGGGTGTAGCTGTAGCTCACGACGCCGGTCGCGGCGTTGAAGCCGGTGACCGTCAGCGTGCTGCCCAGCGGCGTGGTGACCGATTGCGGAAAGCCTGCGGCGACGCCGTTGGTAACCACCGCGATGCCGCCGACGGTGAGGGTTTGCAGACCGTCGAGTGCGGTGACGGTGAAGGTGCCGCTCTGGGTCAGGGCGGTGGCATCCGGTGCAGTGCCGTTGCCGAGGTTTTTCTCGTAGACAGTGAGCTCGCCGCCGTTGACGTCGAGGCCGTTGAGAATCACCGGATCATCGTTGTTGTGGATCTGCAGCACGAGGTTCGCGGTGCTGGTGTCGCCGTCCGAGTCGGTGATGGTGTAGGTGAAGGTCTCGGTGCCGTTGCCACCGCCATGCAGGTTTTTGAAGTCGGCGTCATTGGTGTTGAGGGTGTAGGTGTAAGTGCCGTTGGCGTTGAGCACCAGCGTGCCGTAAGTCCCGGTGAAGGTTCCGGCGGTGATCGGGCCAGCGTTGGGGCCGGTCGGGACGCGGTCGGCGCCTTGCACGTCGTTGGTCAGGACGTTGCCA
>NZ_JBJUVZ010000015.1:0-71127 GCF_046097675.1 Pseudomonas sp. UV AK001 | reverse complement strand
TTTGGGACGGTACCTGACGCCGGATCCGGTGAAGCTGGCGGGTGGGTTGAATCAGTACCGGTACGTGCCGAATCCGACGGGGTGGGTGGATCCGTTGGGATTGACCTCCAATTGTCCGCCGCCGAATAAGCCGGGTTGTGAGATTCCAGATGGAAGTAATGGGGTTAAGGTTGAAGAGGGAGAGCCGAATCTACCGGCCATTGCTCACAATATAGATCCAAAAATCTTGAAGCGAGTACATACAATAGAGGGAAAAGCCTCAACCAAAAAAGTCGACGACTATAAAAACAGAATGCGTGACGGATACAACCCAGCATATCCCATTGACGTTATAGAACATGACGGCAGCCTATACATTCTGGACGGACACCATCGTGCAGCAGCTGCACGGCAAACTGCGACCAATGTGACAATTAGACTTATAACCGACCTCAACACATACAACGGGACTCTAAAAAGCATTGATGACGTATTAGACTCAGCAAATAATGTAGGCCTAGACAGATTGGAGCACCGGAGAAGAAGATGAGTGATCAAAATGAAGCTTTGGAAATCCTGATAAATGACTTCATCTCCACGGTGGAGTCCGGCACCTTGTTTTTTGAGCGTGAATTTGGCACTCGAGATATTCGAAGGCTTTGGCATACAAAGGCGATAAAGCGATGCGGAAAAGTCACTGGAGGCGTTAAGTATGAATTACATGGAATCGGATGTTTCATCCATTTACCTGAAGAAACCGTAGATTTTGACTATGGCCCTAACGGTGAGATTAATGGATTTGATGCTTGGCGCCTATACAACTTCGCTTGCGATAGACCATCCAAGCATAAAAAATACTGCGACGAAAAAATTGTTGAAAAAGAACTAAAAGAATATATAAGGCTAAAAAAAATTAAAAAAATGTCTGCCACAAGTAATCTTTATGTACTGACTGACTCGAGAGATACAAATTAGGCACCACCACAAAAAGGGCCTGTTGACTCAGGCCCTTAAAAACAATTCAAACTCTCCTCCCTCCCTGCGCATTCAAGATGCTATCTAAACGGACAGCATGCGAAAACTGCTGCAGAAAATACCGAAGTCTCATTAGGTGCACACCAAGTTCAACGAAGCGAGTACCCATCACTCATCATCATCAAAATCCTCATACTCAAGCTCCTCCCCCTCACCCTCCCAAAGCGGAACCGTCGCATCATCCATCAACGACCCCGGATCTTCATTCCCCGGATCATTGATAAACGGCAACCCGCTCGGGCCTTTTTCTTCCTTGCCTTCGGTTTCGGGAGTCATGGTGCACCTCGGAAGCTCAGCGTGTAGACGTTCGAAAAGTATGGTCGCTAAACGTTCCGGCGCATTACGCGGGAAAACAAAAAACCCGGCACAAGGCCGGGTTTCAGTAACTCCGCTTGCTCAGCGGTGACGATATTTGTGTTTGTGCTTGTGGCCGCCACCGGAATGCGATTTTCCGCCATCGCCTCCCAGGTTGTTGCCCACTGCACCACCCGCCGCGCCGCCGAGTCCGGCACCGACAGCCGAGCCGGTAGATCCACCGACGCTGTTGCCAAGCACTGAGCCACCCGCCGCGCCAAGACCGCCACCAATCGCGGCCTCCGTACGATTACGCTTGTTCGCTCCGACGGCACTGCCAGCCGCGCCACCAACGCCCGCTCCCACTGCGGCGCCGGTGCTGCCGCCGAGCTGTCCGCCGACCACGTTACCCAGCACACCACCCAGACCACCGCCGACCGCCGCGGAACCATCGCCGGCAGCCATGGCGCCTTGCGCCACAAGCAATCCTAGAACCAACGCAGTTAATGTCGATCGCATACAGACCTCGCAGGTCCCGGATCGGGACGGTACGCCCGGAAGGGGCTATACGGAATTGGAGGCGAAATCGGGAAAAACGTTCAGCAACGAAAAGGCCCGGCATATAGCCGGGCCTTTTCAGACATGCATTCGCAATCAGTGACGCTTGTGGCCCTTGGACAGGTTGCTGCCCACCGCGCCGCCCGCTGCGCCACCCAGGCCAGCGCCGATGGCCGCGCCGCTGCTGCCGCCCATTTTCTGGCCGACCACATTACCCAGCGCGCCACCCAGGCCACCACCCAGTGCGGCGGTGCCATCACCGGCCATTGCACCTTGAGCGACCAGAAGCCCCAGAACCAGAGCAGGCAGAGTTAAACGCATGACGAAAACCTCAAAAGAAGGAAGAAAAAGGGCGCAGATTGAATGCTGTTGCCACGGCAATGTCCAGTGCCACAGCGCACTTGGCGCCGATTGGACAGCGATTTTGGAAAAGGTTTTATCGCAGGCAAAAAAAAGCCCGCTGGGGAGACGGGCTGGAGACTTGCTTTCTAACGGATGGCTTCACCCTACGTAGACCGGTGTGAAAAGTTTGTGAAAGAAACCGGACGAATCAGTAATTTCTGTAGGACGCTTCTCTAGAAAATCAGCAAACAAAAACCCCGCTCGATGGCGGGGTTCTGTGGCATCCGGATTACTTCCTGGAACGTGTCGTCACCTTGGGCAGAAATTTGGCTTTAGGCCCCTTGGGTGCTGTCGACTTGATCTTGCCGGTCTGCACCGGATCTTCGCCAAAGCCCGCCTGATACTCGGTCTGGCCACAGCGCACGCAATTGTTGAATGGAAACTCAGCCCCGTCGTCTTCGATGTACGGATCAGTCATCTCTTCACCCCTTTCAAAAGCGGGCCGATACCGGCAAGACCCTTTTGCCTGAAAAAATATCGACCTCCAAGGCTTTTGAGACTAGCCGGTCATTCCTGGACTTGTGATTCAGATCGCTCGGAGCCCGACGAATGGCCTACAGAAATTAAACACAATGAAAAGCCGTTGGTCCCGCGCCGCTAAAGATTCCCGGCGACCGGCCGCTGCCCTTTTTCCTGCGCAATGAATCTCAAGGAGAGAACATGGAAATCAAAGGATTCCCACAGATGCCTGTTGTAAAGCTCACGGACGAGCAGATCGCCGCCGGTAAAGCCGGGGCGGAAAAATTCAAGGAGAAGCTTGCCTCAGGCGAGATCGTCATCAAGCCGCTGGACGGACCTAGTCCGTTGCAGCCTGGCAAACCTGGCGTCATCTACTATCCAGACCCGGTTCAGCCTGGTGGTACGCCGATGGTTGCAATTGATACGCCCCTGACCTACGACTCGAAAGGCACTGTCCTGCTCAAACCACAGGGCTGATTCTCCGCAAAGAGCCCATTTCGCTGAATGGGCTCACAGCCTCAGCGCAACTTGACCGCCGTACCGGTCGCAAACACCACAACCATGCCACCCTTCCCCGCCGGCATGCTGATCTCAAAATCCACCCCGACCACCGCATCCGCCTGCAACGCCCGCGCCCGTTCCTTGATTTCGTCAGTCGCCTGAACACGCGCCTCCTTCAACGCCCGCTCCAGCGTCTGCGAACGTCCACCGAAAAAGTCCCGCATCCCGGCGAACATATCGCGAATAACATTCACGCCCTGCACCGACTCGGCACTGACAACGTCCAGATACGCCGTAATCTGCCGGCCTTCGATGGAGTGAGTGGTGGAAATGATCATGGAAGTCGTCCTTTTACATACAGATAAAACCGCGATTGTACTGCCCCGGCAAAGTGAAGCCGAACCCAACTCTGTGAGCAAAAAAATCCGGACACCTGAATGCACAAAACCCCTGGCTTCTTGCGAAACCAGGGGTTTTGTTTACATCGAATTTGGCGGTGAAGGAGAGATTCGAACTCTCGATACAGTTTCCTGTATACACACTTTCCAGGCGTGCTCCTTAAGCCACTCGGACACTTCACCGTATCTCTTCAAACATGTTCTGTCTGTCGAGGCGCGCTAATGTAGTCGAAAGCTTTTCTGATGGCAAACTTTTTTTCAGAATTTTCATGCGGTTAAGAGAAAAAGTCGTTTCCGCTATCGATGGGCCATGGCGATCCGGCCAATCTCGGGTGGGCGCGGCCCTTCTATATAGGCGCGCAGGCGTTTGTCGTGGGGCACGTTGCGGCGCATCAGCCGCTCAAGGGTGACCGGCGGGTCAGTCACAGTGCTTTACCTGACCGGCGACGGTGGGTAACGTCTGCCCATCTTTCTTATAAGGAATTGCGCCATGAGCGACCTGATTGCCTACCACCTCGAAGACGGTATCGCGACCCTGACCCTGAGCAACGGCAAGGTCAACGCCATTTCCCCGGACGTGATCGCGGCCTTCAACGCGGCGCTGGATCAGGCGGTGGCTGATCGTGCAATCGTGATCATTACCGGCCAGCCGGGCATTCTTTCCGGCGGCTACGATTTGAAAGTGATGACAGCCGGCCCTAAAGAAGCCGTGTCCCTGGTAACCGCTGGTTCGACCCTCGCCCGTCGTCTGCTGTCGCACCCGTTCCCGGTGATCGTTGCCTGCCCGGGTCATGCCGTGGCCAAAGGTGCGTTCATTCTGTTGTCCGCCGATTACCGGATCGGTGTTGATGGCCCGTTCAGCATTGGTCTGAACGAAGTGCAGATCGGCATGACCATGCACCACGCCGGCATCGAGCTGGCCCGTGATCGTCTTCGCCGGTCGGCCTTCCACCGCTCGGTGATCAACGGCGAGATGTTCGATCCGCAAAGCGCTGTGGATGCCGGTTTCCTCGACAAGGTGGTTTCTGCCGAAGAACTGCAAGGTGCCGCCCTCGCCGCCGCGCGTCAGTTGAAGAAGATCAACATGACGGCGCACAAGAACACCAAGCTCAAAGTGCGCAAGGCGCTGCTGGAAACCCTGGATAACGCGATCATTCAGGATCAGGAACACCTGGGCTGATCCCCTTCGCTCATCTAAAGAAAAGCCCGACCGTCGTGTCGGGCTTTTTCTTACATGCGCGGTTTAAAACTCTTCGGCAGCTCTAGGACGCCTCTGACCGACAAGTCGGAAACATGCGCTTAAACATCGCCCATCTCCTGACTCTATAGCGGCAATTGCCGAAAACAGTGCACATCCGTACACTGCGCCACCTTTTGTCCCGGTGGGCCTGAAAATGCTGTTCGTGTTTCGTATGTTATTGATGGGCCTGCACTTTATGCTGGCGGGTGTGCTCGGGGTGATTCTCGGGCTGTGCCGGCCATTCAATCCGGACAACAGTCGTCTGTGCGCCCGTCTCTATGCCCTGCCGGCCATGTGCATTCTGCGCCTGCGAGTAAAGGCCGACGTCGGTCAGCTGATGAACAAGCCCGACAGCTGCGTGATCATCGCCAACCACCAGTCCAACTATGACCTGTTCGTGTTCGGCAACGTAGTGCCGCGACGGACCGTGTGCATTGGCAAAAAGAGCCTGAAATGGGTGCCGCTGTTTGGCCAGTTGTTCTGGCTGGCGGGAAATGTGTTGATTGATCGTGGGAACGCGCACAAGGCGCGCCAGTCGATGCTGACAACCACCGACACCTTGCAGCACAAAGACACCTCGATCTGGGTATTCCCGGAAGGCACGCGCAACCTGGGCGAAGAACTGCTGCCATTCAAGAAAGGCGCGTTTCAGATGGCCATCGCCGCCGGTGTGCCGATCGTTCCAGTGTGTGTCAGCAGCTACATCAAGCACATGCGCCTGAACCGCTGGCGCAGCGGGAAAATTCTCATACGCTCGCTGCCGGCGATTCCTACCGCCGGCCTGACCATGGACGACATGCCCATGCTCATCAGCCAGTGCCGCGAGCAGATGCGCGAGTGCATCGATGCGATGGATCGGCAGCTTCAAGCTGCATGAAAAAGAAACCCGCCCTGTGCGGGTTTTCTTTTGCCCGGTGAACTGTGCAGATTTCACTGACTCTCAAGCAGCGACACGGCTAAGCTGAAGCCATGCCTCCCCTGCCATCTGCCAAGAAGAAGTGAACCACCACCATGGGTCGAGTTGTTGCTGCTGCGGTTTACAGCGCCGGTAAGAAAGTCACCAATATTTCCCTCGATGAAGGCGCCGCCTGGGCCGCCAAGACCGGGCACTTCGTCTGGATCGGCCTCGAAGAGCCGAACGCCCAGGAGCTGGCCAACCTGCAACGCCAGTTCAACCTGCACGAACTGGCCATCGAGGATGCCCTGGAAAAACACAGCCGTCCGAAACTGGAAACCTTCGGCGACGCCTTGTTCATCGTCACCTACTCGCCCGTGCGCGAACACGGCATCCTGCAGTTCATCGAAACTCATATCTTCGCCGGCAAGGGCTACATCATCACTGCGCGCAACGGCCATTCGGCGTCCTACGCCCATGTCCGTCAGCGCTGTGAGGCGCGGCCGCTGTTGCTGGAACACGGGGAAGATTTCGTACTGTATGCGCTGCTGGATTTCGTCATCGAAAACTATCAGCCGGTGGGTGAAGCGATCCACGCCGAGATCGATGAACTGGAGCGCAACGTGTTGTGCAGCGCGCTGAATGAGCACGACATCCAGAAGCTTCATGGCCTGCGCCGCGATGTGCTGCGCTTGCGTCGATACGCGGCGCCGATGGTGGAAATCGGCGAAGAGTTGCAGAAGCTGAGCTTCCCCTTCATCGACAAGAACATGCGCCCTTACTTCCGCGATGTGCAGATCCATGTCACACGGCAGATGGAAGACCTGACCACCCTGGCCGACATTGCGAGCCAGACCATCGAGATCGGTGTACTGCTGGAGGCGTCACGGCAAAGCGTGGTGCAGCGCAAGTTTGCGGCTTGGGCGGCGATTCTGGCGTTCCCGACGGCGGTCGCCGGGATCTACGGGATGAACTTCCAGAACATGCCGGAGCTGAGCTGGCATTACGGCTACTTCGCCGTGCTGGGCTTTATCACCGTGGGTTGCGTGGGGCTGTGGGCGAGCTTCAAGAAATCGGGCTGGCTGTAAGAAAAAAGCCCCCGTGCAGGACACGGGGGCGTTCGGGTTCAAGCAGCGTCTGGCTTGTGCGCCACGAAACGCATCATCCATTCCGCCACCGTGGTGCCGTGGTGATCGCTCTCAAGGCTGGCCACGCCCTTGCTGTAGATCTGTTCGCCCAGCGCTTCCTGACGCAGATCCAGCAGCGCCCGCGAGTAATCGTGAATGAATTCCGGATGCCCCTGGAAGCACAGCACCTGATCGTTGATGTGATACGCGGCGAACGGGCAGAAATCACTGGAAGCAATCACCGTGGCGCTCTCAGGCAACGCCGTGACCTGGTCCTGGTGGCTGATCAACAGGGTCAGCTCTTCTCGCACCGGACTCATCCACGGAGCCTTGGCCGCCAGTTTGTAGTTGTGGGTACCGACGCCCCAACCCTGGGTCGCACGCTCGCTCTTGCCACCCAGCAGCAGCGCCAGCAACTGATGGCCGAAGCACACGCCGAGCAGTTTGTCGCCGCGTTCATAGCGGGTCAGCAGGTATTGCTTGAGGGTCTGGATCCACGGGTCAGTGCCGAACGAGTCAGCCTTGCTGCCCGTGATCAGGTACGCATCGAAAGTCAGGTCATCACTCGGATAGTCGCCCTGCATCACGTTGTACACCGTGAACTCGGCGGCAATCGGCTGTTGCGAGAACAGGCGCTGGAACATCTGCCCGTATCCCTGATATTCATCGACCAGTTCCGGACGCAGGATGTCGGTTTCCAGAATGCAGATGCGTAGCGACATAAAAAATTCCTGACACGTGATGGGAATAATGCACACCCCAGAGCCTGCCCTGAAACCACCCGGCAAGGCAAGCCCCGGAATGCTTCCCCAACCCGCTAGAACAGCTCGCCGCTGGCAGCCTTTTGCAGCAGCAGCGCTGGCGGTGCGAAACGCTCGCCGTACTGTTCAGCCAGGTACTGCGCCCGTGCGACAAAGTCTTTCACGCCATATTGATTGATGAACTGCAACGCGCCGCCCGTCCAGGCCGCGAAACCGATGCCGAAGATCGAGCCGACGTTGGCGTCCGCCGTCGATGTCAGTACGCCCTCCTCCACACAGCGCACGGTCTCGATGGCCTGTACGAACAGCAACCGGTCACGCACATCTTTCGGCGAAATCTGCCCGTCGGCTTTCTCGAAACGGGTTTTCAGCTCGGGCCACAAGTGTTTCTGGCCGCCCGCCGGGTACTCGTAAAAACCGCCTCCTGCCGCCTTGCCCGGCCGCTTGTATTCGTTGAGCAGCAAGTCAACCACGGCGAACGCCGGGTGCTCAATCAGCGGTTTCCCTTCTGCTTGCAGGTCTTTGGCCGTTTGTTGACGGATATGGCTCATCAAGCTGAGGGAAACTTCGTCGGAGATTGCCAGCGGTCCGATGGGCATACCGGCCTTGCGCGCTTCGGTCTCGATCATCGGCGCGCTGACACCCTCACCCAACATGGCGATGCCTTCGTTAGTGAAAGTGCCGAACACCCGCGAGGTGAAGAAGCCGCGACTGTCGTTGACCACAATCGGCGTTTTCTTGATTTGCAGGACGAAATCGAACCCCCGTGCGAGGGTTTCGTCGCTGGTTTGCGCGCCCTTGATGATTTCCACCAGCGGCATTTTCTCCACGGGGCTGAAGAAGTGCAGTCCGATGAACTTGCTCTGATCCGGCACCGCAGCCGCCAGGCCGGTGATTGGCAAAGTCGAGGTGTTTGAAGCGATCACCGCTTCAGCGCCGACCACCTGCTGCGCCGCTGCCGAGACCTTGGCCTTGAGCTCACGATCCTCGAAAACTGCCTCGATGATCAGATCGCAACCTGCCAGATCGGCATCGCTTTCAGTGGTGCGGATACGCGCCAGCACCGCTTCACGCTGCTGGGCAGTCATCTGCCCCCGGGCGACTTTCTTGTCCAGCAACGCCGCCGAATGCGCCTTGCCCTTTTCGGCAGCCGCGAGGTTGATGTCCTTGAGCACCACGTCGATTCCGGCCACCGCGCTGACGTAGGCGATTCCCGCGCCCATCATCCCGGCGCCGAGGACGCCCACACGTTTCGTCACATAAGGCGCAAAACCCTGCGGCCGCGAACCGCCGGCATTGATTTCATTGAGCTGGAACCAGAAGGTGCCGATCAGGTTTTTCGAGATCTGGCCGGTGGTCAATTCCGTGAAATAACGGGTTTCGATCAGGTGCGCGGTATCGAAATCCACCTGCGCGCCTTCCACCGCCGCGCAGAGAATCTTCTCCGGCGCCGGCAACGTGCCCTGAGTCTTGGTGCGCAGGATCGACGGTGCAATCGCCAGCATTTGCGCAACTTTCGGGTTCGACGGCGTGCCGCCGGGAATCTGATAGCCCTTCACATCCCAACGCTGCACCGCCGCAGGGTTGGCCAGAATCCAGGCCCGGGCCTTGGCCAGCAGGTCTTCGCGATCCGCCGCCAGCTCATCGATCAGCCCCGCCTGCAACGCCTGCTGCGGGCGGACTTTCTTGCCTTCGAGCAGATACGGCAGGGCTTTTTCGATGCCGAGCATGCGCACCATGCGCACCACTCCGCCGCCACCCGGCAACAGGCCGAGGGTCACTTCCGGCAGGCCGAGTTGCACCGACGCATCGTCCAGCGCCACGCGGTGGTGGCAGGCCAGGCAGATTTCCCAGCCGCCGCCAAGCGCCGCGCCGTTGATCGCCGCGACCACCGGTTTGCCGAGGGTTTCCAGTGTGCGCAACTGGCCCTTGAGGGTCAGCACCATGTCGTAGAAGGCCTTGGCTTCGGGTTTGCCGACCTTGATCAGTTCATTCAGGTCGCCGCCGGCGAAGAAGGTCTTTTTGGCCGACGTAATGATCACCCCGGCGATGTCATCTTTTTCCGCGAGCAGTCGGGCGACGCTTTCGGCCATGGCCTCGCGGTACACCGCGTTCATGGTGTTGGCGCTCTGGCCCGGCATGTCGATGGTCAGGAGGACGATGCCGTCCTGGCCTTTTTCGTAACGAATGGCTTGGGTCATGACAGGTTTCCTTGGGGTCAGAGGCGTTCGATGATGGTGGCGATACCCATGCCGCCGCCGACGCACAGCGTCGCCAGGCCGTAGCGCAGGCGCCGGGCTTCCAGTTCATCGAGCAAGGTGCCGAGAATCGCGCAACCGGTGGCGCCCAGCGGATGGCCCATCGCAATCGAACCGCCATTGACGTTGACCTTGTCCGGGTCCACGGCCATGTCCTTGATGAATTTCAGCACCACCGAGGCGAACGCCTCGTTGACTTCGAACAGGTCAATGTCTTCGACCCGCAGCCCGGCCTTGGCCAGTGCCTTGCGGGTGGCCGGCGCCGGGCCTGTGAGCATGATGGTCGGGTCGGTACTGGTGACCGCCGTGGCAACGATTCGCGCCCGGGGTTGCAGGCCCAACTCGCGCCCCTTGGCTTCGGAGCCGATCAGCATCAGCGCCGCACCATCAACGATTCCCGAACTGTTGCCCGGTGTGTGCACGTGGTTGATGCGCTCGACATGGCTGTAGACCCGCAGCGCCGTGGCGTCGAAACCCATCTGGCCGATCATTTCGAAACTCGGCTTGAGCTTGCCCAGGCCTTCGAGAGTCGATTCGGCACGAATGAACTCATCGTGATCGAGCAGGATGATGCCGTTCTGATCCTGCACCGGTACCAACGATTTGTTGAACGAACCGTCGGCCCGGGCGCGGGCGGCTTTCTGTTGTGAGTGCAGCGCGTAGGCATCGACGTCCTGACGGCTGAAGCCTTCAAGGGTGGCGATCAGGTCGGCACCGACGCCTTGAGGGGTGAAGTGGCTGTGCAGATTGGTCTGCGGATCCAGCGCCCAGGCGCCGCCGTCACTGCCCATCGGCACGCGGGACATGGATTCGACGCCGCCGACCACCACCAGCTCTTCAAACCCGGAGCGCACTTTCATCGCTCCCAGGTTCACTGCTTCCAGCCCCGAGGCGCAGAAGCGGTTGATCTGCACGCCAGCGACACTGACGTCCCAATCGGCCACCTGCACGGCGGTCTTGGCGATGTCGGAGCCTTGATCGCCAATCGGCGTGACACAGCCGAGCACCACGTCATCGACCTGACTGGTGTCCAGCGCCGTGCGCGCCCGCAGCGCGGTCAGCAATCCGGCCACCAGGTTCACCGGTTTGACGCTGTGCAGCGAACCGTCGGCCTTGCCTTTGCCACGGGGCGTGCGTAATGCGTCGAAAATCAAAGCTTGGGTCATGGCGTTCTCGAACCTGTGCGGTGAGTGAATTCGTGCCTCCACTCTTGGCCGGGACGGTCACGGATTCAATGACCACAGCGCTCAATGACGTTGACGTGCACGCTCAGACGGACGGTCATTCCCGGCCAGGTTAACCGGTTCAGGTCACCGAGCTGTCTAGCAAAAGGGCGGCAAAGAAGCTGGCAATGGGCCTCATGCCTTTTTAATCGCGACTGGCAGCAAATACATATGAAATGGATCTAAGCCAAGCGTGACGCGGGCCCTAAGGTGAACATGTACGTCGTTGTCGTCGGGTTTTGCCGAGGCAGGCGTTCTTCAACAGGAAGTGCAGCGCTTGCCGTCATGGATATGCAGGCAGGCATCAGGAAATAACAAAAAAGGCGGTCAAGCCATGTTCAAACAACCGAAAGTTCGTCAAGCAGGGCTCATTCTTTTCGCCACGACGCTGTTGTTGATTTTGCCGAATCTGACCAAGGTCATCGGCTGACTCAAGCGGCAGGTATTGCTCATCGCCACTGAAAATTTGACTGGCCCGCTACCCGGGCCAGCGTGGCTGTGCCAACCTTTGCGCACTTCCACGACATGGACGGCGATCACTTGAAAACGCTCATTCTGTTCGGGGCCATGCTGCTGAGCCTGCCCCTGTCTGCCGCACAGCTGAACCTGGAGCTGGGCGAGAACAGCCGCACCTGGCAGACCGAGGAACTGCTCAAGCATCCTCAGGTGCAAACCCTCACGGTCAAGAACGACGTGTCCTACAAGCAGGACATGACTTATCGCGCCGTTCCCGTTGCCGCGCTGCTGACCGGCATCAAACCCGAAGATCACCTGCAAGCCGTCGCGCTGGACGGTTTTGCCGCAGAGCTGTCCGCCGCACCGCTACTGAACAACAAAGGCTCACGCGCCTGGCTGGCCATTGAAGACCCGGCCCACCCATGGCCGCCGCTGTCGGAAGGCAAACACAGCGCCGGGCCGTTCTATCTGGTGTGGACCGATCCGCAGGCCGGCAATATCAGCCCGGAACAATGGCCGTTCGAAGTTGCCAGCATCAAGCGTATGGCGCCGGTGGCCGAGCGTTTCCCTGCCCTGCTGCCGGACCCCGCGTTGAAGGCCGATGACCCGGTGAATCAGGGTTTTGCGCTGTTCCAGAAGAACTGTCTGGCCTGCCATCGCCTGAATGGCGCCGGGGATGCGCAGTTCGGGCCGGACCTGAATATTCCCTACAACCCGACCGAGTATTTCGGTGCGGACTTCCTCAAGCGCTACATCCGCGATCCGCAGAGTCTGCGTCAGTGGCCGCAGGCGAAGATGCCGGGGTTTTCTGCCGAGGTGTTGCCGGATGCGGATCTGCAGAAGCTGATCGGATATTTGCAGCACATGGCCGGGCGCAAGGTTGCGCCCGCCAAGTAAACCGACTCCATCGTTTACTGCTGCTGCACCGAGATGACTGGCGCTGGTGTCGGCGACACCAGCACTTTCGCATGCATCTGCTCCGATCCCCCGCCCCGGCGCATGCCCCGCACCGGGCAGGCGTCGAGGTAATCCAGCCCCACCGCCAGTTTCAAGTGCCGCTCCGGCCGCGCCAGTTCATTGGTCACGTCAAAGCTGTACCAGGCGTCATCGATCCAGGCTTCGGCCCAGGCGTGACTGGCCAGGTGTTCGCAATCTTCGCTGTACAGATAACCCGACACATACCGCGACGGCACCCCGAGGCTGCGCGCGCAGGCCAGAAACGCGTGGGCATGATCCTGGCAAACACCCGCCCGCCCGGCAAACGCCTCGGCGGCGCTGGTGTCGACTTCGGTGGAGCCCGGCGTGTAGGTCATGTGCTGATTCAGCCCATGCATCAGGTCAATCAAAGCGTTGCGGTCCCGTCGTTGTTTGCAGGACTTCTCGGCAAACGCCCGCAACGCCTCGTCCGCCTCGGTCAGCCGGGTAAAACGCAGGAACGGCAGCGCCGACTGGCTCTCATGCTCCGCTTCACGCAACTCGTCGATATCGACCTGCCCACGAGCACCGATGATGATCGCTTCGTGGGGTTCGTCCATGGTCAGCACATGCAGGATGTTGCCGAACGGATCGAGCTGGGCCCGCACCGGGCGCGGCAGGTCGAGCTGCCAGCTCAGCACATGCTGACGCTCGCTGTCGTGGGGTGTCAGGCGTAAATACTGGATGCTCGCCCGCACCTGATCTTCGTAGTGATAGGTGGTCTCGTGGCTGATGGAAAGTCTCATGCGGCCTCCAGATAGGAACTGTGAATGGCGTTGCCCAGCTGGCGCACCAGCGGGATGAATTCGGTGAGCCAGGCGTGCAGCCCTTCCTCGAGGATTTCTTGAATGCCGGTGTAGCGCAGGCGTGCGTCCATTTCCGCCGCCAGCCTTTGTGCCGGACGCCCGTTGGCCCCCGGCAGTTGCGCCAGGATCTGGTCGATCTCTTCGGTGCAGGCCCGCAGCGAACGCGGCACGTCGGCGCGCAACAGCAGCAGCTCGGCGACATGCCGGGCGCCGGGCGCGTCGCGGTAGATTTCGGTGTACGCCTCAAACGAGGACAAGGCCCGCAACAAGGCGCTCCACTGGTAATAGGCGTGGGCGGTGCCATCGCTGACCGCTTCCGCCTGATCGCCGGCCATTTCGTAGCGGGCGTCGAGCAGGCGCAAGGTGTTGTCCGCCCGCTCGATGAACGTGCCCAGGCGAATGAAGCGAAACGCGTCGTTGCGCATGATGGTGCCGTAGGACGCGCCCCTAAACAGGTGCGAACGCTCCTTGATCCACTCACAGAAACGGCTCATGCCATAGCGGCTGAGGCCCTGATTGGCGATCCCGCGGATCTCCAGCCAGGTGGCGTTGATGTTCTCCCACATGTCGGCGGTGATCCGCCCGCGCACCGCATGGGCACTGGCCCGCGCCGCACCGAGACAGCTATAGATGCTCGCCGGGTTGGCCGCATCGAGGGCGAAGAAATGCAGCAAGCGCTCGGCATGCAGCTCGCCGTGGCGTTCAAGGTAATCGTCCAGGGTGCCGGTGATCATCAGCGGCATCGCCAGTTCGTGCAGACCGTCGCCACGGCCGTCCTGCGGCATCAGCGACAGCGAATAGCTCACATCCAGCATGCGGGCGAGGTTTTCCGCCCGCTCCAGGTAACGCGACATCCAGTAAAGATCCGAGGCAGTTCTACTTAACATGGCAGGCTTCCTTCAATCCTCGACCACCCAGGTGTCCTTGGTTCCGCCACCCTGGGATGAATTCACCACCAGAGAGCCTTCACGCAGGGCGACACGGGTCAAACCACCGGGCACGACCCGGGTTTCGAGGCCGGACAATACGAACGGGCGCAGGTCGATATGGCGCGGCGCAATGCCGTTTTCGACAAAGGTCGGACAGGTCGACAGCGACAGCGTCGGTTGCGCGATGTACGCGTGGGGCTTGGCCTTGATCCGCTCGCGGAACGCATCGATTTCCGCGGTCGTCGCTGCCGGCCCCACGAGCATGCCGTAACCGCCGGAGCCCTGGGTTTCCTTGACCACCAGATCCGGAAGATTGGCCAGCACATGGGAAAGTTCAGACGGATTGCGGCATTGCCAGGTCGGCACGTTCTTCAGGATCGGCTCTTCATCGAGGTAGAAACGGATCATCTCGGTGACGAACGGATACACCGACTTGTCGTCCGCCACCCCGGTGCCGATGGCATTGGCCAGCACCACATTGCCGGAGCGATAGGACGACAACAGCCCCGGCACGCCGAGCATCGAATCCGGGCGGAACGCCAATGGATCAAGAAACGCGTCGTCGAGTCGGCGGTAGATCACGTCCACCGCTTTCGGGCCGTCGGTGGTGCGCATGAAGACTTTGTCGTCGCGTACGAACAAGTCGGCGCCTTCGACCAGTTCCACGCCCATTTCCCGCGCCAGAAACGCATGCTCGAAAAACGCGCTGTTGAACCGCCCCGGAGTCAGCACCACAACACTCGGGTCGTCGATCGGGCTTGAGCTTTTCAGGGTGTCGAGCAGCAGGTTCGGATAGTGGTCGATCGGGGCGATGCGCTGGGCCGCGAACAGTTCAGGGAACAGACGCATCATCATCTTGCGGTCTTCGAGCATGTAGCTGACGCCGCTGGGCGTGCGCAGATTGTCCTCGAGCACGTAATAGGTGCCGTCGCCATCGCGCACCAGATCGACGCCGGAGATGTGCGAATAGATATCGCGGTGCAGATCCAGGCCCTGCATCGCCAACTGGTATTGCTCGTTGGCCAGCACCTGCTCGGCGGGAATGATCCCGACCTTGATGATGCGCTGCTCGTGGTAAAGGTCGGCGAGGAACATGTTCAGCGCCTTGACCCGCTGGATGCAGCCGCGCTCGACGATCCGCCATTCGCTGGCGGGAATACTGCGCGGAATGGTGTCGAAGGGAATCAGGCGTTCTGTCCCTTGCTCGTCCCCGTAGAGCGTGAAAGTGATCCCGGCACGATGGAACAGCAGATCGGCCTCGCGTCGCCGCTGGGCCAGCAGTTCGTCAGGCGTTTCCGCCAGCCAGCGGGCAAACTCCCGGTAATGCGGGCGGACCTGGCCGCCGGCATCGTACATTTCATCAAAATAGGTGCGGATCATGCCGTACTCCTTGTCACCCCGGACCTACAGGCCTTCGCAAGGCCCGTGCCATCGGCATAAACGCTTTGATTTCAATCGGTTGGATATTCACGCCACACGCACCGCACCATTCCTGTGCGGCAAATGCCCCAACCTGATCGCCCCCGCTTCATTGCGACGCAGTCCTGTCGCCTATCACCAGCATAGTCAGAGTTGATTTCACTGCCCGGCGCCGGCTGCGGATAATCCGCACATCCGCTGCAAAACGTCCCTGACAAAGCACGCAGCTCAACTGATTCGGACTGCCCCGGCAGCCCTCCCGGCCGTAACCCTGACCGGTTTCCTCTCCTTCCGGTCTTCCCTTTCAGCCACCTCTCCTGGTGGCTTTTTTTTGCGCAGGATTCTTGTTTCAGGGTTTTGCCGTGCAATGTTCAAGGTGCAGAAACGACAACGGCCGACCCGAAGGTCAGCCGTTGCTCGACGTGTTGCGAGGGTGATCAGTTCAAACGATGGCGGTTGCGCACCTCCTGCTTCACGCCCCAGCCTTCGATGATGCCGCCCAAGGGCTCGACCACCGCCGAAAAGCCCTGTTCGAAATCGCCGATGTCGTCGTAAGTTGCGTACATCACCTTGCTCAATTCCAGGGACCACGCGCCGTCGTCGCGCGCACTGACCTGGGCATTGATGGATTCACCGCGAAACTTGCCTGCCGCCCTGCGCGCCCGCTCCTCGTCCGGGAAAATGGCGTAGAACTCGATGGGATGGAATCGGGAAAAATCGAAACCGCCTTCTTTCATGCGGCGCAGCACGTGGCTGCTGATGTCTTCTTGATAGGCTGTGCTCATGAACGTCCCCCTCGCATAGATGGATAGACTTTCCGTATTCCCTGCACCTGGCCGAACGGCTCAGGCGTTACGGCAACCGTGTTGCCGACGGGAAACAAGCATGTAGCTGACAAGACCAGACCTTAGCGATCCGTTCGCTGATCTCGCTTGCAGAGTAGCCCCAAGATAGAGCCGCTGCCAAGGCCTGGTGCGTTACTGACAAGAAGATTTTCAGATGGGTGTGATGCTGCGGATTTCGATGCTGTTCTGGGTTTTCAGGCTTTTGGCGCCTGCATCGGAGGTGCGCCCTTCCAGATCGTTCAGATCCAGTGCGGCGGCGACAGGAAGGAGTCGTTCCTTGATCAGTCGTGCGGCCTCATCATCGCTGGGGCATTCCGCACGCTCGAAGACTTCATCGACAATTTCACCGTGATCATCCACGAAAGTGACTTTCCACTTTTGCATTGGAGCCTCCTCGAACAAACCCGCAAATGGGCTTACATCTATCTCGACTTTTGTCAGGATTGATCGTTCAAAAGCTTTACACCGATGAAACATGAAAAACCTTTCATCTACGGGAGCGAATCGCCCCGCTCCCGCAGTGATGACGGCCGAGTGATCAGTCGTTGCTTGGCTTGTTCACCGCTTGCAACACGTATTGCGGCAAGGCGAAGGCGCCGATGTGGATTTCCGGGTTGTAGTAACGGGTGACGATGCCGCTGCCGATGAAGCGCTGTTGCAGGACTTCACGGCTCAGCTTGCGGTAGGCCGGGTTGGTCGAACCCCAGGCGAAGGTCATCGAACCGCCGATGTAGGTCGGCACGGCCGCCTGGTAGAAGTGCCAGTCCGGGAACAGGCTGCGCAGGCGACCCGCGGTGGTCTTCACTTCGTCGATCTGCATGAACGGCGTGCCGTTCTGGGTCACGAGGATGCCGCCTTCGTTCAGGCAGCGATGGCAGGCCTGGTAGAAGTTTTCCGAGAACAGCACTTCGCCCGGTCCGATCGGGTCGGTGGAGTCGGAAATGATCACGTCGAATTTTTCGGTGGTGGTGGCGACGAAGCGCATGCCGTCGTCGATCACCAGGTTCAGACGTGGATCGTCGTAGGCGCCCTTGGAGTGGTTAGGCAGGAATTCCTTGCACATGTCGACCACGGTGCCGTCGATTTCGACCATGGTGATGTGCTCGACGCTGGCGTGTTTGGTCACTTCGCGCAGCATGCCACCGTCGCCGCCGCCGATGATCAGTACGCGCTTGGCGGTGCCATGGGCGAGGATCGGCACGTGGGTGAGCATTTCGTGGTAGATGAATTCATCGGCTTCGGTAGTCTGGATCACGCCGTCCAGCGCCATCACCCGGCCCATGCGCGGATTCTGGAAAATTACCAGGTGCTGGTGTTCGGTGCGCACTTCGTGCAGCAGTTTTTCCATGCGAAAACGCTGGCCGTAGCCTTCGTAGAGGGTTTCCAGGTATTCGCTGGTCTTGGTGACGGTCATGGTGAAGTGCTCCGATGAATGCGCGGGCGCCAATCGTCAGGTTCGATTGCCCGGGAAAGGCGCGCATTCTACGTTGCCGAAGATGACAGGTCGAACCTCAGTTCATCGGCCCGACCCGATCAGGGTGCGAACGGTCAGATCCGCACATTGCCCCGCGGCCCGGCGATCGCCCAGATGATCAGGCCCAGCACCGGCAGGAGGATGATCAACAGCACCCAGAGGATTTTCATCCCGGTCTCGGCGCCGCTTTTCAGCACGTTGATGATCGCCCAGATGTCGAGGGCAAGAATGATCAGGCCGATCAGGCCGTTGAACGTGGAACCCATGGTGTCGCTCCAGAATAGTGGCATGCACTTTTAGGATAGACGGTCGCGCGCAGGGTTCCTTTTTATTGCGTTCAGACGTGAACGGCGACCTTCAAGGCTTCCAGCGACGGCGCGGCGGCGATGCCGACTTCGGCGCACAGCTCCAGCACGCGCGGCACGTCGTTGCCGTAGACCAGCACCACTTGCAGCTCGTCGTCGAGCAACTGGCTGAAGTTCATCAGGGTATAGCCGCCGTTTTCCTTGTTCAGGCTGCTCATCTGCACCTGGATGCGGTTGAGCGCGGTCAGCGCTTCGGTCTTGGCCAGTTGCTTGGGCTTGAGGTTGAACTCCACGCCCGGCCCGAACGAAGCCACGATCTGCGCGAACAGATCGACGTAGGTATCGGCCTGGAACAGCACGGTCTCCGGCAGACTGCCGACCACGACCCACTCACCCAGCGGAATCGGGAAGGTGTCGTCGTAGTTGATGTCCGGATTGGCGGTCAGAAAAGCGTCGGCATCGGCGTAGGCCTGAGCGGCTTCATCGGCGACCTTCTGAATCTCGTCTTCGCCCATGCAGCCGGAGCTGATTTTGCTGATGAGTTCGGCGAGTACGGCTTTCATGGGGGCAGGTCCTGTGGCTTGGGGAATTTCGAGGGCGCGAAGGATAGCGCATTCTCGCCCTCGCCACAGAGCCGCCTGCGGACCGACGGTGTCAGCCCAGCAGTTTTTCCAGCTGCGCGGTGGTGTCCACAGCGCCCATGGTGCGAGCCGCGTCCAGCGCGGTGACGCCGTTGGCGTCCTTGGCTTTCGGGTCGGCGCCCTGGTCGATCAGGAAGTCGACGATTTCAACGCGGTTGAACATCGCTGCCATCATCAGCGCCGTACGGCCATCGAAAGAGGCGCCTTCAATCTGCGCGCCACCGGCCACCAACGCCTTGACCACCGCCAGATCACCCTTGAACGCCGCGCCGGCAATCGGGCTCTGGCCGTTGCCATTGCGTTGCTCCGGGTCGGCCTTGTGCTTGAGCAGCACTTGCACCGCGTCCACATGCCCGTAGTAACTGGCGAGCATCAGCAAGGTGTCGCCCTTGCTGTTGGTCAGGTTCACCGGCAGACCGGCGGTGATCAGGCGGTCCAGCATCACCGCATCGCCTTCGCGCGCCTTGTTGAATACCTGCTCGGTGAATTCGGCAGCTTCTTCGGGGGTCATCTGGCGGCTTTGGTCGGACATGGGGCAACTCCACTTTCGGTCAATCGGAAAGCCGCTAGTTTCCCGAGCGAGGCGATAGCTGTCACCCCCTTTTTTCCAAGCTTCGCGATAGCCAATATCAATAACGGAACTTGCGTGCCTGGATGTCCGCAAGGATCTCATCCGTGACCTGCACGTAGGTGTCGGTGCCCGGCAGCCAGGCATAGATCGGGTCATCGCCTGTCTGGCCGGGGTCGAAGCCTTCGTTTTTCAGACGCGTCTTCTGGTATTTGAAAGTGCCGGTGGTTTCCATCTTCACCTTGACCCGCAGGAACAGCGGCACGGCATAGGCCGGCATGCGCTGACGGGCGAAGGCCAGCAACTCGGTGAAGTCCAGCGTCGCCAGAGACTCGGCCGGGGTGATCGCCGCCATGCCGGCGCGACCGTTGGTGTTGGGGATTTCCACGCCATAGGCCACGGCTTCGGAAATGTGCGGATGCTGGAGCAGCAGGTTCTCGACCTCGGTGGTCGAGACGTTCTCGCCCTTCCAACGGTAGGTGTCGCCGAGGCGATCGACAAACTGCGCATGGCCGAAACCGATGTTGCGCAGCAGATCGCCGGTGTTGAAGAAGCGATCGCCCTTGGCGAATACATCCTGCAGCACGACTTTCGCGGTTTTCTGCGGATCGGTGTAGCCGTCCAGCGGCGCCTTGTCGTCGATCCGCGCCAGCAACAGGCCACGCTCACCCCGGTCGACCTTGCGCATGAAGCCGTCGTCACCGCGAATCGGTTCGCCGCTGTCCTGATCGTAGGCAACCAGTTCCCAGGCCATCAGCGAGAAGCCGATGGTGTTGTCGAAATTGAGGATGTTGGTGAAGCCGATGTTGCCGTCGCTGGCCGCATACAGTTCGCAGATGTGATCCACCGCGAACCGGGTCTTGAACTCGGCCCAGGCACCGGGCCGCAAACCGTTGCCGATCATCTTGCGCACGTCATGGCGGCTGTCATCGCTGCTGACCGGCTGATCCACCAGATAACGGCACAACTCGCCGACGTAGCCGATGGTGGTGGCGCGGTAGCGACGCACATCGCTCCAGAACTGCCGGGCGCTGAACTTGCGGCGAATCGCGAAACCCGACGCGCCGTTGACCGCCGAGCCCCAGCACACGCAAAGCCCGGTGGCGTGATACAGCGGCAAGGTGCAATAGACGATGTCGTCCGGGCGCATGTCGAGGGCGATCATGCCGAAGCTCGCCGAGCTGCGCATCCAGCGGCCGTGCTTGAACACCCCGGCCTTGGGCAAACCGGTGGTGCCGGAGGTGTAGATGTAGAAGCACGGGTCGTCGAAGAAGATCTGCCGGCTGCTGGCCGGATTGTCGCCCGATGCATCGGCGCTGGCGCTGATCAGATTGGTGTAACCCTCCGGCGCAATGCCCGGATGGCTGAAGGTGTCCTGATCGGCGACAAACCAGACGCGCGCTGCCGGAATCGACACTTGCTCGCGCACCGCCGCGAAGGCTGGCAGCAATTCCTCGCCGACGACAATTGCCACCGGCGCCACCAGATTGATGCTGTGGATCAGCGTGTCGCGGGTCTGTGAGGTATTGAGCAGTGCGCTGACGGCGCCGACCTTGGCCAGCGCCAGAATCGTCACCAGCAGTTCCGGACGGTTCTCGATGAACACTGCCACCACGTCGCCCTTGCCGATGCCCTGCCCGATCAGATAGTGGGCGATGCGGTTCGCCCACTGGTTGACCTGTGAATAACTCAGCACCACTTCGCCCGACAGCAGCGCTGGGCCTTCGGGATTGCGCAGGGTCGCTTGCTCGAATGTCCAGCCCAGGCCACAGGTTTGGGTCGGATCCTTGACGTTGGCCACCTTCATGCCTTTCACCACCCGAGGGATGGCTTTGGCGATCATCGGCAGTTTGCGGAGCATCATGCCCCAGGTAATCGTGTCGCTAGGCGCGTGACTCATGGCAGCTCCCGTTCGACCTTGACGTGCAGGCCGGATTTTTATTGTCGGGCAATCAGGTGAGGCAACCGGCGCTTCTCGAGCGAGGGTCGAGGCCGAAAATACGTCAGGGCTTCTCGGGCTGTACACGCGGTTTTTGCAATGTTTTGTATCCGCCAACGCTACAAGGCGAAACGGGATTGCAGCCGCAGGGAATGGTTCCATCGGATCGACAGCGATCCCGCAAAATGCAGGATGCACGATGGCCATTCATGCAGAATGCACGACGAGTCGAATTTGCATAATTTATAACTTATTGATTTATAACGACTTTATAAAAACAAAATACTGGCACAATCGCTGCAACCTCCTCCGCATGCTTGCCATTCAAGTGCATACGGAGCTGAAAGACATGAGCCTGATCCAAGAAAAATTTACCTCCCTGTTCTCCAACTTCGCAGTCACCACCCAACCGCGTCCCGATGGCGGGATCCTGCTGACACTGAAGAGTGCCGACGGCAAAGTGTTCAAACGTGCGCTCACTTATCAGCAATTGCATGCCGGCGACCAACTGTCGTGGGCAATCAGCGCGATCCGCCGTGACTTGGCCGAACAGGCCAGCGAGCTGCCGCAAATCGGCATGCTGCAAAGTCAGCAGCGTTTTGCCCTGCCGACCTATCACTCGATGTAATACGAACACCGCTTAAACAAACAGGCCGTGGAGCTTCCGCTTCACGGCCTGTTTTTTTTGCGCATCGATTTTCTGGAGTCAGAACGCTTCCGGTTCGATCCCGGTAAAGCTGTCGACGGTCACATGCCCTTCCAGCTCCCCGCCCTCACGGGCCAGCCCGCAGGTTTGCAAGCCTGCGGCCTGGGCCGCATCGAGTTCCTGCACGATGTCGGACAGGAACAGGATTTCCTGCGGCTCGACCCCGATGGCCTGCTGGATATTGCTGTAAGACTGCGCTTCGCGCTTGGGGCCCGACGTGGTGTCGAAGTAGCCTCTGAACAGCGGCGTCAGATCCCCGGCCTCCGAACAGCCGAAAATCAGCTTCTGTGCCTGGATCGAACCGGACGAGTACACGAACAGTTGATACCCGGCCTGATGCCAACGTTTGAGAGCTTCGACCGCATCCGGGTAAACATGCCCCTTCAACTGCCCGGCCTGATAGCCCTGTTCCCAGACCATGCCCTGCAACGCTTTCAGCGGCGTGGCTTTGCGGTCTTCGGCGATCCATGCCAGCAGAATGTCCACGACCCGCTCAACGTCGGCCTGCGGTTCGTTGCTGTCGCGACGCACGGCGTCCAGTTGTTCGGCGACGTCGGCGCGCTGGGCGTTCTGGCGAACAAAGTCCGGCAGGTGTTTTGCCGCATACGGGAACAAAACGTCAAACACAAAACTCACCGCGCTGGTGGTGCCTTCGATATCGGTGAGGATGACCTTGATCGACATCGGCTCAGTCCTCCAGGCGCGGGAAGCGGCCGGCGATGTCTTCGCCGGTGAAGTTGGCGACCCAGCCTTCAGGGTTGTTGAACAGGCGGATCGCGACAAAGTGCGGGTTCTCGCCCATGTCGAACCAGTGTTTGGTGCCCGCTGGTACCGAAATCAGGTCGTTCTTCTCGCATAGCACGGCGTAGACGTAATCGTCGATGTGCAGGGTAAACAGACCACGACCGGCGACGAAAAAGCGCACTTCGTCTTCGCCATGGCGATGTTCTTCGAGAAACTTGGCGCGCAACTCGGCTTTTTGCGGGTGATCGCTGTTGAGGCTGACCACATCGACGGTGATGTAACCGCGCTCGGTCATCAGTTTGTCGATCTGCTCTTTGTAGGCGCCGATCACTTCTTCCTGGCTGGCGCCGGGCTGGATCTTCGCGGCGGCTTGCCAGCGGTCGAAACGCACGCCCTGCTCGGCCAGGGTCGAGGCGATGTCTTCGAAATGGGTCAGCACCTTGTTCGGAATTTCAGGGCTGGAAACGTGATAGACGGACAGGCTGCTCATGGGGCAATTCCTCGGTATCGGCCTTGCCGTCCGGTTCTTCGAGACCGGTCGGGCACTGCATTCATCAGGCAAATGGGCTGGTTCTGGTGAAGTCAGCCTTGGCGGTTCATGACGCTGCGGGTCTTCAACTCGCATTCAAACAGGAATTCAAAGGCCTCGATCTGGCGCAACGCGTCACTCATCTGCGCGCCCCAGGTGTAGAGGCCGTGGCCGCGAATCAGATAACCGACGCAATCGGGATGGGCGTCGAGCCAAGGCTGCACCTTGGCGGCGAGGCGTGCAATGTCCTGATCGTTGTCGAAGATCGGCACACGCACCCGGGATTCGTGGGTCGAAATGCCGCTGAAGGCTTTTTGCAGTTCGTAGTCTTCGAACTCGATGAAGTCTTCCGGCGTCAGGCGCGACAGCACCGTGGCGTTCACCGAGTGGGTGTGCAGCACCGCGCCGATCTCCGGGCGCCAGCTATAGAGCTGGGTGTGCAGCAGAGTTTCGGCGGACGGCTTTTTGCCCGGTTCCAGGCTGTTGCCGGACAGGTCGGTGGCCAAAACATCGTCCAGCCCCAGTTGGCCCTTGTGTTTGCCGGACACGGTCAGCAACGCTTCGCTCGGCGACAGGCGCGTCGAATAGTTGCTGCTGGTGGCCGGCGACCAGCCGCGACCATAAAGAAAACGCCCGGCATCGACGATTTGCTGGGCAAGCTGTTCACGGGTAAGGCTCATGGCCTGTCCTCTTGCATTCGAATGGCAATGATAACGGCAGCGGCGAGCGCTGCGAGACTGGCAATACTAAAGGTCAATGTCGCGCCGAGGGCATTCCAGCTGTAGCCGGAATACAACGCGCCGAGCGCACCGCCGGTGCCGGCCAGCGCCGCATACAACGCCTGGCCCTGCCCTTGCTGGCGTGCGCCGAAGCTACGTTGCACGAACGCGATGGCAGATGCATGAAAGCTGCCGAAAGTCGCGGCATGCAGCACCTGGGCAAACAGCAGCACCCAGAGGAATTCGGCGAACGAACCTAGCAGCAACCAGCGCAGCGCCGCCAGCAGAAAACTGGCCATCAGCACGCGGCGCAGGGAAAACCGCGCGAGGATCCAACTCATGGCCATGAACATCAGCACTTCCGCCACCACGCCAACGGCCCAGAGCATGCCGATCACGCCACGGCTGTAACCCAGTCGCTCAAGGTGCAAGGTCAGAAAGGTGTAATACGGCCCGTGGCTCATCTGCATCAGCGCCACGCAACCGTAGAACGCCAGCACCCCGGGACTGCGCAACTGTTTGAGAAAACCCTCGCCCGTCGGCCGGTTGCCCTGAGGTGGCTGCGCGTTCGGCACCCACAGACTGCTGAGCACGATGCCGGCCATGATCAACACCAGCGCCGCCGGGTAGATGTCGAGGCTCAGCCATTCGAACAATCGCCCGAGCGCGACCACGGTGATGATGAAACCGATCGAGCCCCATAGCCGGATCTGGCTGTAGCGGGAGGTCTGGCCCTGCAGATGCGCAAGCGTGATGACTTCGAACTGCGGCAACACCGCGTGCCAGAAGAACGCATGCAGCGCCATGACCATCGCCAGCCAGGCGTAGGTCTTGCTGACGAAAATCAGCGAGAACGTCAGCAGCGTGCACACCGCGCCGAAGCGCACGATGGCCAGGCGTCTGCCGGTGTAGTCGCCGAGCCAGCCCCAGATGTTCGGCGCCACGCAGCGCATCAGCATCGGGATCGCCACCAGCTCGCCGATGCGCGCGGCGCTGAATCCGAGGTGATCGAAGTACAGCGCCAAAAATGGCGCCGTCGAGCCGAGCAAGGCGAAATAGAACAGATAGAAACTGGACAGCCGCCAGTACGGGAGCGCCGCCACGGTCAGACCGCAGCGGCTGTGAGTTGACCCATCAGAGCTGGCCCAGAACCGGGGTGTTCACGCGCACATCGGCGTTCTGGCCACGGTGACGCAGCAGGTGATCCATCAGCACGATGGCCATCATCGCCTCGGCAATCGGCGTGGCGCGGATGCCGACGCACGGATCGTGACGGCCCTTGGTGATCACTTCGACCGGGTTGCCGTCGATGTCGATCGAACGGCCCGGGGTGGTGATGCTCGAGGTTGGCTTCAACGCCAGGTGCGCGACGATCGGCTGACCGGACGAGATGCCGCCGAGGATGCCGCCGGCGTTGTTGCTGAGGAAACCTTCCGGGGTCATTTCATCGCGATGCTCGGTGCCACGCTGGGCGACCGAAGCGAAACCGGCGCCGATTTCCACGCCTTTGACCGCGTTGATGCTCATCAGCGCGTGGGCCAGTTCGGCGTCGAGACGGTCGAAGATCGGCTCGCCCAGGCCCGGCATCACGCCTTCGGCAACCACGGTGATCTTGGCCCCGACCGAGTCCTGATCACGGCGCAACTGGTCCATGTAGGCTTCCAGTTCCGGCACCTTGTCCGGGTCCGGGCTGAAGAAGGCGTTCTGCTCGACCGATTCCCAGGTCTTGAAGGGGATTTCGATCGGGCCGAGCTGGCTCATGTAGCCGCGAATGACGATGCCCTGGGTCGCCAGGTATTTCTTGGCAATCGCACCGGCCGCCACGCGCATGGCGGTTTCCCGCGCCGAGCTGCGACCGCCGCCGCGGTAATCACGCTCGCCGTATTTGTGGTGGTAGGTGTAGTCGGCGTGGGCCGGACGGAACAGATCCTTGATTGCCGAGTAGTCCTTGGACTTCTGGTCGGTGTTGCGGATCAGCAGGCCAATGGAGCAGCCGGTGGTGCGGCCCTCAAACACGCCGGAGAGGATTTCGACTTCGTCCGCTTCCTGGCGCTGGGTGGTGTGGCGGCTGGTGCCCGGTTTGCGGCGATCGAGGTCGCGCTGCAGGTCCTCAAGGGAAATCTCCAGGCCCGGCGGGCAGCCGTCGACAATGGCGACCAACGCCGGACCATGGCTTTCGCCCGCGGTGGTGACAGTGAACAACTTGCCGTAGGTATTGCCGGACATGCAGGACGCTCCGTGAAATCAAACCCAAATTCATGATGCGCGCCAGTATACGCAGGCTAACCGAGTAGTTCATCCTCGAACCTTGGCGGTGTTGGTGAGTCCAACCGGCACCTTTGCAAATGATGGCGTGATGATGCTGCGAGTTTTGATCTTGAGCCTTACCCTGTTTACTGGCTTCGTCCAGGCAACTGTCCTGCAACGTCCGGTGACTCTGGACACCGGCAGCGGCGAACTTTTCGGCTCGCTGTTGCTGCCAAAGTCTGACAACCCGGTGCCGGTTGTCCTCATTCTTTCTGGCTCGGGTCCTACGGATCGTGACGGAAACAACCCCGACGGCGGGCGCAACGACAGCCTCAAGCGGCTGGCCTGGGTGCTGGCCAAACACAATATCGCCAGCGTGCGTTTCGACAAGCGCGGGGTGGCCGCGAGCCTGGCCGCGACGCCGGATGAGCGCAATCTGTCGGTGGATGCCTATGTCGCGGATGCCGTGGCCTGGGGCCAGAAGCTCAAGGCTGACCCGCGTTTCGGCCCGTTGATCCTGCTGGGTCACAGCGAGGGCGCACTGATTGCCAGCCTGGCCGCACCTAAAGTCGACGCTGCGGCAGTCATTTCGCTGTCCGGCACGGCACGGCCGATTGATCAGGTGTTGCGTCGGCAACTGGCGCGCAGTCTTCCGCCACCGTTGATGTTGCGCAGCAATGAACTGCTCGACAGCCTCAAGACCGGGCACACCGACGACAATGTCCCGCCGCCGTTGCAGGCGATCTTCCGCCCGAGCGTGCAGCCGTATCTGATTTCGCTGTTCCGGCAGGATCCGTCCGCAGCTTTCGCTCAACTGAAAATGCCGGCCTTGATCGTCCAGGGCAGTAACGACATTCAGGTGCAGGTCGATGACGCCAACCTGCTCAAGGCGGCAAAACCCGATGCGACACTGGCGTTGATCGAAGGCATGAACCACGTGATGCGCATCGTGCCCAACGACGTGAAGCGGCAAATGGCCTCCTACAAGGACCCGAATCTGCCTCTGGCGGCCGAGCTGGGGACCCGGATCCTCGAATTTATTGACGGACTTCGCACCCGTTAAGCGCAGGGGGCGTTCTCAGCTAGTTTTCACGCCGCGCCGGGTCTGCTGTTGTGCAGGGCAAGGCGCGAGAAGCGTGATTTGGTCATTCCAAATAAGCTTCGAGCAACGCTGCCCTGCACAACAGCAGGCCCGGCCCTTCGGGTTGTGCCTTAAAGCGGGCCAGCCTGCGTTGCAGGCCTTGGAAAGGGAACAACCATTTCCAGCGGCCTACGCCTTGCCTGGCCCGCTTTAAGGCGACAACGCGGCGTAAAAACTAGCTGAGAACGCCCCCAGACCCTCCAGTCCTGAAAAAAACGGCCGATAAGCCTTTGTCGCCAGCGTACTGGCTGGCGACAAGCAGCTTGGACAGGATCTCGCCGTTATGACTGATACCCAGACTTCACCCGACACCACCGCTGAAAAAGACGCACCGCCAGCGGTCGAGCTGCCATGGGCGGATGTCCACGTCGAGCACCACAAGATGCTCCGCCTGGCGCCGTTGCAGACCGACCGCAACACCGGCGGGCGGCCGCTGCGTTTCGTCGAATTCGGTTACGCCGAGCGCAACAGCAAGGAACACAGCCTGATGCGCATGGCGATCAAGCTGCCCGCGCAGCGTGTGCGCAAGGAACAGAATCAGCTCGACGTGTGGGTCGACCACAAGACCAAACGCGTGCATTTCGGCCCGGACAGCGGCTTGCAGATCGAACCGCTGAACCGTGGCATCGGCCGCTTCATGGCCGCCCAGGGCATCAACTGGGCGAAAAAACGCTGGCCCACCTACACCGTCGACGGCATGGACTTGAACAACAAGGACGCGCTGAACGAAGACACCCGTCTGCGCCGCGATCACTTTCTGCGCGTTCATGGCTTTGATGTGGTGTACGCCGACGCCCAGCATTTGAAGGGCAGCGTCAAGGAAGTGCAGGTCGGGGATTTGCTGGGCGACTGGAACAGCGAAAAGCTGCAGATCGTCGAGATTCTCGAAGCTGCGCAGATGTTGCAGCAGGCCGAGCAGAACCTGGCCGAGCAGGAAGTGAAGCTGAAAAAGCAGGAAGACAAGGTCAGCAAGTTCAAGCGTGAAGACGCGGGCTTGCGCTTCACCATTACGTGTCTGGTGGCGTTTGCGGTGTTCCAGGCCGGTTTGCTGATCTGGATTGCCACGCACCGCTAAGCCAACGATCGTTCCCACCGAGGTGGGAACGATCGGTTCAGATCAGACGCGGGAAGCAAACAGCGCCTGATGATCGCGGCACTGTTCGGCGGTCAGCATGAACACGCCATGTCCGCCACGCTGGAATTCCAGCCAGGCGAAATCGACTTCCGGGTACAGCGCTTCGACGTGTACCTGGCTGTTGCCCACCTCGACGATCAGCAAACCTTTCTCGGTCAGGTGATCTGCCGCTTCGGCGAGCATCCGGCGCACCAGGTTCAAACCATCGTCGCCACAGGCCAGGCCCAGCTCGGGTTCGTGCTGGTATTCGTCCGGCATGTCGGCGAAATCTTCCGCATCGACGTAGGGCGGGTTCGACACGATCAGGTCGAAACGTTGACCCGGCAGGCCATCAAAACCATCGCCCTGTACAGTGAACACGCGCTCATCGACGCCATGGCGCTCGATGTTCTGGTTCGCCACTTCCAGGGCTTCGAACGACAGGTCCGCCAGCACCACTTCGGCATTCTGGAACTCGTAGGCGCAGGCGATGCCGATGCAACCGGAGCCGGTGCACAGGTCGAGAATCCGCGCAGGTTCGTCACCGATCCACGGCGCAAAACGATTTTCGATCAGCTCGCCAATCGGCGAACGCGGGATCAACACACGCTCATCGACGATGAACGACATGCCGCAGAACCATGCTTCGCCCAACAGGTAGGCGGTCGGAATGCGTTCTTCGATGCGGCGCTTGAGCAGGCGTTGCAGGTTGACCAGTTCGTCGTCTTCCAGCGCGCAGTCCAGATAGCTGTCGGCGATTTCCCATGGCAGGTGCAAGGCACCGAGCACTAGCTGCCGGGCTTCGTCCCAGGCATTGTCGGTGCCATGGCCGAAAAACAGATCCTCCCCATGGAAGCGGCTGACGGCCCAACGGATGTGGTCGCGCAGGGTACGAAGTCGGGAAGTGATCACGGGGCAGAACTCCAGAAAAAACGACTGGCGATTCTACCAGCCAAAACGCGCCACGACGACGCAGGAAAAATCCCGGGCCGACGGTAGGAGTGTTCCGAATTCCTTATCGGCTATTGAACAGAACGTGTAACTTGACGAGGCTGCAGGCCAGTAACGACGGTGCCTACGATGGTAGCGATTCACAGAACCGCTCAGCCAGAGGACAATGTCGCAAAAGCCCCACCCCAAGGAGCCCCAGAATGTCCGTTCCAAAAACGATGTTTCAACTCAGCGGTCGCGGTTACGCAGCGGCCACGTTGAGCCATGCCACCGTGGTCATCATCGATGCCCAGAAAGAGTACCTCAGCGGCCCGCTGGCCCTGAGCGGCATGGACGCGGCTGTCGCGAACATCAAACAACTGGTTGCCGCCGCCCGCGTAGCCGGCCGTCCGATCGTGCACGTGCGCCACCTCGGCACCGTCGGCGGTCTGTTCGACCCGCAGGGCGAACGCGGCGAATTCATCCCTGGCCTGGAACCCCAGGGCGATGAAACCATCATCGGCAAACTGCTGCCGAGCGCTTTCCACGGCACCGAACTCTACGATCGCCTGCAAACCCTCGGCTCGCTCGACCTGATCGTCTGCGGCTTCATGAGTCACTCCAGCGTCAGCACCACGGTGCGTGCCGCGAAAAACCTGGGTTTCCGTTGCACCCTGGTCGAAGACGCCTGCGCCACCCGCGATCTGCCGTTCAAGGGCCGCGTGCTCAGTGCCGAACAGGTTCAGGAGGCGGAAATGGCGATCATGGCCGACAATTTCGCCACCCTCGCGCTGACCAATGACCTGATCTGATCGACCGCCAATGAGCGGCCCGGCCCGCCGCTCATCCGCAAAAGCCTCGCATTTGCTTCAATTACCCTAGCCTCAGGAACAACCCGGTCAACTCCCGGTCGAAGGGCCGATACCCATTGAGGAAGGTCGGAATGAAGTTATCCGATGGATTTGACGCACGCCGCTTGCGGCCCAAAGGCCAAAGCAACTGGCGTTTTCGATTCGGCGCAGCGATCGCCGCCATTCTGGCGACGTTCGGTGTGCTGTTGGCGATGGCCGGGGCTGCCAGCCTGATCGGGCATCCGCCGGCACTCGGCGACTTGAATGCGACGCCGATGGGCTCGGCGATCATTCTGGCCGTCGGCCTGTTGTTCCTGTATTTCGGCGTGGCCCTGTGGCGTCGTTGCCGGCGTCGCGCACGGCAATCGCGGGAGCTGAACATGTCCCCGCACCTGATGAAAAAACACGACTGAATCGACGGCCTGGCTTTTTGCCGGGCCGTTTTGTGTCTGTTTGGGTAAACTGGCCGCCCTTCGCGGAGGCTGATATGCAAGACGACGATTTTTCCCTGTTCAAAAGTGCGATCCAAGGCGTCAAGCCGATCAAGCACGACCGCGCCGACACCGGCAAACCCAAGACTGACCGCGCGCAAATCGCCAAGCTGCGCCAGTCCGCGACCATCCGCACCGAAACCACCACCGTTGACGGTCTGTCCGACCAGTTCGTGATCGACGTCGGGCCGGAAGACGAACTGATGTGGGCCCGCGACGGCGTGCAGGAAAGCCAGATGCGCAAGCTCAAGGTCGGACAGATCCCGTTCGAAGGCAGCCTCGACCTGCACGGCATGAGCGTCGAAAAGGCCCGGGAAACCCTCTGGGCGTTTCTGGCCGAAGCGACCAAGTTCGAAATCCGCTGCGTGCGCGTCACCCACGGCAAGGCTGTGCGACTGGACGGCAAGCGGCCGATGATCAAGAGCCACGTCAACACCTGGCTGCGCCAGCATGCGCAAGTGCTCGGATTCTGCTCGTGCCAGGCCAGACACGGCGGTGCCGGCGCGGTTTACGTGATGCTCAAACGCACCATGATGGAAGGCCGCGACGAATAATCCCGTCACACCGAACTTGCAGGGTCGTGTCCGCCACCGTACCCTTGCCCTTTGCGAAAATCCCCACAGGTAGTTTCATGTCCCTGGAACAGAATTACACCGCGATTCTCGGCCAACTGGGCGAGGACGTGTCCCGCGAGGGCCTGCTCGACACGCCAAAGCGTGCCGCCAAAGCCATGCAGTACCTCTGCCGCGGTTATGAACAGACGCTCGAAGAGGTCACCAACGGTGCCCTGTTCAGCTCCGACAACAGCGAAATGGTGCTGGTCAAGGACATCGAGCTGTACTCGTTGTGCGAACACCACCTGCTGCCGTTCATCGGCAAGGCCCACGTCGCGTATATCCCGAGCGGCAAAGTGCTGGGCCTGTCGAAGGTCGCGCGGATCGTCGACATGTACGCCCGCCGCCTGCAGATCCAGGAAAACCTCAGCCGCCAGATTGCCGATGCGGTCCAGCAGGTCACCGGCGCGCTGGGCGTGGCCGTGGTGATCGAGGCCAAGCACATGTGCATGATGATGCGCGGTGTGGAGAAACAGAATTCGTCGATGATCACCTCGGTGATGCTCGGTGAGTTCCGCGAAAACGCGGCGACCCGCAGCGAGTTTCTCAGCCTGATCAAGTAATTCGTGACACAAAAAAACCGGCGTTGATCGCCGGTTTTTTTTCGTCCGTGAAAAATCGGGTAAGCTGCGCGCCTTCTTCAATGTCCCTGTGAGGCTTGTAACGTGTTCGTCAAAGCGCTTCGTGTCGGCCTCGGCCAACTGATCATCTTCGTTGATTTCCTGACCCGCCCGGGCAAGAAACAGCGCCCCGCCGCTGCCCAGGCTCAGGTTGACGCCGCCGCGAAAGACCTGACCCTGTATCAGTTCCACGCCTGCCCGTTCTGCGTGAAGACCCGCCGCAGCCTGCGCCGCCTGAACGTTCCGGTGGCCCTGAAGGATGCGAAGAACAACGAGCAGGATCGTCAGACCCTGCTTGAACAGGGCGGCAAGATCAAAGTGCCGTGCCTGCGCATCGAAGAGAACGGCCAGACCACCTGGATGTATGAGTCCAACACGATCATCGAATATCTGAACAAGCGGTTCGCCGCAGTCTGAACCAAAAAAAACCGGCCTGATGGCCGGTTTTTTCATGCTGCCTGCGCGGCCTGTGCCTGGCGCACCACCGCCGCCAGACGCTTGAGCCCCTCGTTCAGTCGGGCCGGATCGATGTGACTGAAGTTCAGGCGAAGATGGCCGGGATTGCGATCCGGTTCGGGGAAGAACGGTTCGCCCGGCATGAACGCCACATCGTTGGCCAGCGCGGTATTGAGCAAGGTCCGTGTGTCCAGCGGTTGCTTCAGGGTCAGCCAGAAAAACAGCCCGCCCTGCGGCTTGTTCCAGTCCGCCAGGTCAGCGAAGTGGGTTTCCAGCGCTGCTTGAAAGGCATCGCGGCGCTGACGGTAGAAGCCGCGCAATTCACTCAAGTGCTGCTGATATTTTTCACTGCCGATCCACTGTAACGCCTGCCATTGGCCGATGCGGTTGGTGTGCAGATCTGCCGACTGCTTGAGTTTGAGCAGGTGCGGAAACAGATCCGGGCTGGCGATCAGGTAGCCGACGCGCAAGCCCGGCAACAGGGTTTTCGATACGGTGCCGGTGTAGATCCAGCTGGACTTCTTCAAACGTCCGGCAATCGGCTGGGCGCTGCCGCCGTCGAAGGTCAGTTCGCGGTAAGGCTCGTCTTCGATCAGGGTTACGCCAAACTCGTCGAGCAACGCCGCGACAGCTTCGCGCTTGGCTTCGCTGTAGCGTACGGCGGACGGGTTCTGGAAGGTCGGGATCAGGTAGATGAACGCCGGGTGATGCTGTTCCAGACGCTGGCGCAATTGCGCGAGGTTCGGACCGTCAGCTTCCAGCGGTACGGTCAAGCAATCGGCGCCGAACAGTTGGAAAATCTGCAAGGCCGCCAGATAAGTCGGCGCTTCCAGCAGGATTTCGGTGCCCTTGTCGATGTACAGCTTGGCCGCCAGATCGAGAGTTTGCTGGGAACCACTGACCACCAACACCTGACTCGCCTCACACGGCAGACCCAGCGCCCTCGCCTCTGCCGCCAGCGCTTCGCGCAGCGCGGGCTCACCTTCGCTCATGCCGTACTGGCCGAGAGACAGCGGCATGTCGGCCCATTCAACCTTCGGCAGCATCGCTTCAGCCGGCAAGCCACCCGCGAAAGACATGACTTCCGGGCGCTGGGCCGCAGCAAGGATTTCACGGATCAGAGAACTTTTGAGACGCGACACACGTTCGGAAAAAGCCATGGAAGTCACCGCTAGCGAGGCATGGGAAAAATGAGTCAAACTTATTGACTGAAATTACGACACCCTCTCTGGAAACGTCAATATGCTTGACCTTAAAAACTGCGCCAGCCAACAACAAGCCATGGAAGCGTTTTTCTTCGGTTACCAGGCGTTTACCGCCAAGGCTGACGAAATGCTCGAGCGTCGCGGCCTGTCCCGAGTGCATCAGCGCATCGTGTTTTTCATCGCTCGCTATCCGAACCTGAGCGTCAAGGAGTTACTCGCGCTGCTCGGCGTGAGCAAGCAGGCATTGAACATGCCGTTGCGTCAGTTGCAGGAAATGCACCTGGTGGACAGCGTTGCATCCGAGGCTGACAAGCGTAAGCGTCTGCTGGAACTGACCACCGAAGGCGCGAAGTTTGAACAGGCGCTGCGTCGCGAGCAGGTGAAACTGCTTGAACGGGTGTTTGCCGAGGCCGGCGAAAGCGCGGTGAATGGCTGGCTGGCGGTAAATATGGCGTTGGGGAAAAACCGCTCGGCCGAGTGATATAGCGCGATCCTCAAAACTTTCGTCCACAAAATCAAAAACAATATTTGCTTTATTTGTACACAAAAGCATAATCCACTGCGTGCGAGTTCCTGACCGCATGGTCAACAAATTCGCGTATGCCTCAAAGGGCCGCTGCCACCCCCTCATAGGGTCCGGCCCTGGAAATAACAATAAAACTCTTGAGGAGTACTCGCTGTGGAAAGCCGCAAATCCGAAGCATCGACGCTGGAACTCTCGCCGCCGTTACGCAATGGCCTGCTGGAGCGCCTCTTTAAACTCAGCTTGCATGGCACCACGGTGAAGACCGAGCTGATCGCCGGTCTGACAACCTTCATCACCATGGCCTACATCATTTTCGTCAACCCGAACATCATGGCCGATGCCGGGATCGATCACGGTGCGGCCTTCGTCGCCACCTGCATCGCCGCCGCGCTGGGCTGCCTGCTGATGGGCCTGTACGCCAACTGGCCGGTGGGCCTGGCGCCGGGCATGGGCCTCAACGCGTTCTTCACGTACACCGTGGTCGGCACCATGGGCTACAACTGGGAAACCGCTCTCGGTGCGGTGTTCGTCTCGGGCGTGCTGTTCATGATCCTGACCTTTTCGCGGATTCGCGAATGGCTGCTCAACAGCATCCCGGTCAGCCTGCGCTTTGCGATGGGCGCCGGTGTCGGTCTGTTCCTCGGGCTGATCGGTCTGAAAACCGCCGGCATCGTCGTCGACAGCCCGGCCACATTGATCAAGCTCGGTTCGCTACGTGAACCCGGCCCGCTGCTTGCCGCCATCTGCTTCCTGATGATCGCGATCCTCAGTTACCACAAGGTGTTCGGCGCGATCCTCATCAGCATCATCACCGTGACCCTGGCCGGCTGGGGCATCGGTCTGGTGCACTACGAGGGCATCATGTCCGCTCCGCCGAGCCTGGCGCCGACCTTCATGGCCATGAACGTCGCCGGCGTGTTCAACGTCAGCATGATCAGCGTGGTACTGGCCTTCCTTTTCGTTCACATGTTCGACACCGCCGGCACCCTGATGGGCGTTGCTCAGCGCGCCAATCTGGTGGGCGCTGACGGCCGCATCGAAAACCTTTCCCGTGCCATGAAAGCCGACTCCGCCTCCAGCGTATTCGGCGCAGTAGTCGGCGTACCGCCAGTCACCAGCTATGTGGAAAGTGCCGCCGGTGTCGCCGCTGGTGGTCGGACTGGTCTTACCGCAGTGACCGTGGGTGTGCTATTTATAGCCGCGATGTTCTTTGCACCGCTGGCCGGCATGATTCCCGCCTATGCCACCGCCGGCGCGCTGATTTATGTAGCGATGCTGATGATGGGCGGCATGGCGCACATCGAATGGGACGAAGCGACCGACAGCATTCCGGCCATCGTCACCGCGATCATGATGCCACTGACCTTCTCGGTCGCCGACGGCATCGCGCTGGGCTTCATTACCTATGTCGCGCTGAAGGCCGGCACCGGCAAGTACAAAGAGATTTCGGTCAGCCTGTGGGTGCTCTGCGCGATCTTCATCGCCAAGTTCATCTTCCTGTAAGCGACACGCGGTTCGAGCGTCAAAACAGCCTCACCCTTGCGGGTGGGGCTTTTGCACATTCTTGATAACGATAAAAAGGAGAAAGTGATGAGTCTGGAAACCTGGCTGCTGTTCAGCGGCGCTGCGCTGGTGGTGATCCTGATTCCGGGGCCACTGTCGTTGCTGATGATCAGCAACAGTCTGAATTACGGTCTACGCCGCTCCTACCCGGCGTTTCTCGGTGGCGTGAGTGCGTCGATCTGCCTGCTCAGCGCTTCGGCCCTGGGGCTGGGCGCCCTGCTGCTGGCATCGGAAAAACTGTTCAGTGCATTGAAGATCATCGGTGCGCTGTACCTGTTCTATCTCGCCTGGCAGAGCTGGCAGCAATCGCGTCAGCCATCGGTTGGCGCAGAAGTGCCGCAGGCGGCACCGGTTCCACGCTTTCGCGCACTCTTCGGACGTGCATTCATGCTCGGCGCCAGCAATCCGAAAGACATCCTGTTCTTCGCCGCGTTTCTGCCGCAATTCCTCAGCGCCGAACAACCGTTTCTGCCACAACTGCTGGTGATGATCGCGACCTGGACCGTACTTGATCTGCTGTGCAAATTGACCTACGGCCTCGGCGCCCACGGTGCCGCGCGCTACTTGCGCAGCGGCAAGGGCCAGAGCTGGTTCAACCGCATCAGTGCCGGACTGTTTGGCGGCGCAGGCGCAGCCTCATTGCTGAGCAGTCACTGAGGCCATCGAGAGCGGCCAACACCCGGCAATATTTCGCCTGGCGCATAGATATATGTACCGCACTTCGCAACGTTGATTCACCGAACATCCAGCCTCTTCTGGCCAGACCAACGTGAATCGACCTTGCGAGTGAAATACCCATGAGCCCCAAACGCCCGATAAAACCCGGTGCATCAAACACCTCCCCCGACACGCCTTTCAACCTTCCCGATGTCGGGCCTCCGGCACTCCACAGGCTGCCGCTGAACATCGCGCCCCAAGGCGAAGGCCGAATACCTGTAGATCACCTGAGGACGCCTGTTCAATCCCCCCCCTCCCACCATGCACCTCTGGAGATCGTCGACCTTCCGGCCGAGACCCATATCACCTCTGTCGTAGTCCATGCGCCGATCGAGCACTTTTTCCTTGCGCCTAATCAGCTATCCAGACTTCCCGCGCCGAATGCGCTTTCCGGCATTCGGGAACTCGGGACGCAGAAGCACTTCGTGGATCTTCAGGAAGGGGGAACCGTGTTGCTGGGCATTGATTCGGAAAACCATTTCCGGGCCAGATTGAACAGTGACTCCAGACCTTCCGGTCCACGACTCGAACGGGTGGAAGGCACCCTCACCTGGCGCGTGAAACCCAGCGACGAGAGTGTCGGCGGCAGCGATTCCAGATTGACGCTCAAGCGCCTGCGAAACCCGGATGATGGTCCGCAAGAAGTGGTTGCGCCCAAACGCTCTTCCACCTCAACGGGTGACGGATGGTCCGATCCCTGGAAAAAATGGGATTCGCCACCTCAGCAGTCATCCATCGACGGCATTGAAGTGGATGGCACCCGGTTTCTGCTTTTACCGCGCGGTACCGACCCGGACCACCCGATCGTTTACATCAAGAATCCGGAACACCGGGTGTATGACTTCGATTACATGGAACGCATCCTCGGCACTGACCTGATGCAGCAACCCAGAGGTGCGATCCGCGTTCCTCCTGCCAATCAGTGGGAAGTCGATCCGAACCTGCCCTTTCAATACCCGCTGAAGCAGTACATCGCCACTTATTTTCCGCTGTTGTCAGATACCTCGTTGAACAAGGTGGCCAGACATCAATTCGGTCTCGCCAACGATGGGGATATGGCAACCGACGTGGGCCTGACTCGCCTCAGGCAAACGTTCAACGACTGGAAGCGCGGTAACAGCACGCCTCATCCACCACTGGCCGATCCATTGCTGATGCTACCGACACTGGCGACATCCATTAGTGGGTCAGGGCTCAGCCGCACCCTGGAATTGCCAACCCTGACCCCGGAAGGTTCCCTGCAGCGACTGGATTTCGACCTGACAAGGCAAGAGTGGGATTATTTCAAAACAACGCACTCAGGCGCTGACCTCAAGCGGCTCATGGCCAGCATCCTGAATCGCCAGGGCTATGATGTTTTCACGCCAACACCTTCACATTACTCTCCGGCCTTGGTGTTTCGCCGGAAAAATCATTCCTTTGTCTTTTTCATCAGCCTGCATCGCGTATCAAAGGGCAGGACAATTCATCAACCCCTGAATTCCGGTCCCGATGCTGCCGACGCCCGGTTGAACACTCAGGTCGGATACCCGGCATTGCAGGAAATGCTCCAGGCGCATGCTGAAAACCGACTGGTGTGGCTCAAGGGTGGATCTCAGGTCCATAACTCGCAATCGGACAGCATTTTCATCGTCAGGGATAATGATTCGAGGCTCGGTACGCTAGCGAACCTGTAATCCGGATCGCTTTTGGCGAGACGAAAAAAAGCCCGCAGTGTGAGCGGGCGAAAGACCAAAGAAGCTATATGCGCAGTCGCTTCCCGGTGGAGGCAGCTGCTTGGGGGTCAGCTGCCCCGGTACGTGGAATAGCTGTAAGGCGAGATCAGCAACGGCACGTGGTAGTGATCCTGTTCGGCAGAGATGCCGAACCGCAGCACGACCACGTCCAGGAATGCCGGCTCCGGCAACTGGACGCCACGGGCGCGGTAGTAATCGCCGGCGTGGAACTGAACCTGATAGACACCGGTACGGTAGTCATCGCCTTGCAGCAGCGGCGCATCGACCCGGCCATCGCTGTTGGTAAGCGCACTGGCGACCAATTCCAGTTGCGAACCTTCAACGCGGTACAGCTCGACCTTGATCGAGCTGCCCGGGCAACCGTGTGCAGCGTCCAAAACGTGTGTTGTCAAACGTCCCATTGATTCTGCGCGCCTGCCTGCGTGGAGCAGTCAGACTTCGCGCCTCCCGAAGTCAGTTGAAAGGAGACCGCACCGTTTCGGAGCACGAAAAGCTGCGGCGAGCGACTGATTAAGACACTTTTCAAAAAAATTGTACACAATAAAAACGACATTTTTCCGCTCACCCCCGCCATCCTTCGATTTCCCGGTGATTTGCCGTGCAACCTTGCATTCATTGAACCCCCAATCCATTAGCTGACTGGTCAGGCAGGTTTCTTGCAGGTTCACGCCATTAACAGCAAAAGATGACAGCCGGTGAAAAATGCGAAAATTCAGGCTTACAAATTAAGAATAAAGTTGTATACAATCAGCCCATCGCTGTGACGCCAGCCTGCCATCCAAACTTCAGGGCGCCACACAATCTGTCAACGAATAAGAAGGAAGACTGCAGTGAGCGCTGACTACCCACGCGACCTGATCGGTTACGGCAGTAACCCTCCTCACCCACACTGGCCGGGCAATGCCCGGATCGCCCTGTCGTTCGTACTCAATTACGAAGAAGGCGGCGAGCGCAACATCCTGCACGGCGACAAAGAATCGGAAGCCTTCCTCTCGGAAATGGTTGCCGCTCAACCGCTGCAAGGCGCGCGCAACATGAGCATGGAATCGCTTTACGAGTATGGCAGCCGTGCCGGCGTCTGGCGGATCCTGAAACTGTTCAAGGAATTCGACATTCCGCTGACCATCTTCGCCGTGGCCATGGCCGCCCAGCGTCACCCGGACGTGATCCGTGCGATGGTCGAGGCCGGTCACGAGATCTGCAGCCACGGCTACCGCTGGATCGACTACCAGTACATGGACGAAGCCCAGGAACGCGAGCACATGCTCGAAGCGATCCGCATCCTCACCGAACTCACCGGCGAGCGCCCGCTGGGCTGGTACACCGGCCGCACCGGCCCGAACACCCGTCGTCTGGTGATGGAAGAAGGCGGTTTCCTCTACGACTGCGACACCTACGACGACGACCTGCCCTACTGGGAACCGAACAACCCGACCGGCAAGCCGCACCTGGTGATCCCGTACACTCTGGACACCAACGACATGCGCTTCACCCAGGTCCAGGGTTTCAACAAGGGCGACGATTTCTTCGAATACCTCAAAGACGCGTTCGACGTGCTTTACGCCGAAGGCGCCGAAGCACCGAAGATGCTGTCGATCGGTCTGCACTGCCGTCTGGTGGGCCGTCCGGCGCGTCTGGCTTCGCTCAAGCGCTTTATCGAATACGCTAAAAGTCATGAACAGGTGTGGTTCAGCCGTCGCGTCGACATCGCGCGTCACTGGCATGAAACCCACCCGTATCAAGGGGCTGCCAAATGAGCACCTTTCAAACCCTGAAACCGTCGACCCTGAGCCGCGACGCCTTCGTCAAAGCCTTCGCCGACATCTACGAACATTCGCCATGGGTGGCCGAGAAGGCCTTCGACCTGGGCCAGGACGCGTCGATCGACCAGATCGAAACACTGCACCAGCGCATGAGCGACATCCTGTTGAGCGCCGATCACGCCAGTCAACTGGCACTGATCAACGCTCACCCGGACCTGGCCGGCAAAGCTGCCGTCCAGGGCCAGCTGACCGAAGCCAGCACCAATGAACAGGCTGGCGCCGGTATTCACCAATGCACGGCCGAAGAGTTTTCTCGCTTCACCGAGCTGAACGACGCCTACAAGGCCAAGTTCAAGTTTCCCTTCATCATGGCGGTAAAAGGCAGCAACCGGCATCAGATCCTCGCGGCGTTCGAAACGCGCATTCACAACCCGGTCGACACCGAGTTCAAATGCGCGCTGGCGGAGATCAACAAGATCGCCTTGTTCCGTTTACTGACTCTCTAGCAAGCCTGACCCGAGTGCATCAAACGCGGAGAGCACCCAGGGTCTTGCAAGCATCCCAAGCCACTTATTTAAAGGCAGACAAGAAGAATGAAAGCTTACGCCGTACCTTTCGAGAAGTTCGTCAACCTGGCCGATGCCCGTCTGGGCACCAAAATCATCTCGGTCACCGATGACTGGTTCGCAGACGCCAATCGTCTGTTTCAGCCGACCCCGGCCGTATGGAAGGAGGGCGTGTTCGACGACAACGGCAAGTGGATGGACGGCTGGGAATCCCGCCGCAAGCGCTTCGAAGGCTACGACAGCGCGGTAATCCGCCTGGGCGTACCGGGTTCGATCAAAGGCGTGGACATCGACACTTCATTCTTCACCGGCAACTTCCCGCCATCGGCCTCGCTGGAAGCGTGCTTCCTGGCCTCGGGCGAGCCGGACGAAAACACCCAGTGGACCGAAGTGCTGTCGGCCGTCGAGCTGCAAGGCAACAGCCACCACTACCACGAAATCAGCAACGACAAGGCGTTCAGCCACCTGCGTTTCAACATCTACCCGGATGGCGGCGTGGCCCGTCTGCGTGTGTACGGCATTCCGTTCCGCGACTGGTCGGCTGTCGGCGACAACGAGCAAGTCGACCTGGCAGCAGCCCTCAACGGTGGCCGCGCCCTCGCCTGCTCCGACGAACACTTCGGCCGCATGAGCAACATCCTCAACCCGGGCCGTGGCATCAACATGGGCGACGGCTGGGAAACCGCACGTCGTCGCACGCCAGGCAATGACTGGGTGATCGTCGCGCTGGGCCACCCGGGCGAGATCGAGAAAGTCGTCGTCGATACCCTGCACTTCAAGGGCAACTACCCGGACAGTTGCTCGATCCAGGGCGCGTTCGTAAAAGGCGGCACCGACAGCCAGATCGAAACCCAGTCGCTGTTCTGGCGCGAACTGCTGCCGAGCCAGAAGCTGGAAATGCACGCCGAACACACCTTCGTCGAGCAGATCAAGGCACTGGGCCCGATCACCCACATCCGTCTGAACGTGTTCCCGGATGGTGGTGTGAGTCGCCTGCGCCTGTTCGGCAAGGTCGCCAAGTAAGCGTTGAATCCTGTAAGGGGGGAGCTTGCTCCCTCCTCACACAAAGCAGAACCAACAACACAGAATTCGGAAAAGAACAGCATGCGCACATTGACGATTGAACCGCTGACCAAAGAAGCCTTCGCCCCGTTCGGTGACGTGATCGAAACCGACGGCAGCGATCACTTCATGATCAACAACGGTTCGACCATGCGCTTCCACAAACTGGCGACGGTCGAAACCGCAACGCCCGAGGACAACGCGATCATCAGCATCTTCCGCGCCGACGCGCAGGACATGCCGCTGACCGTGAGCATGCTGGAACGCCATCCGCTGGGCAGCCAGGCTTTCATTCCGCTGCTCGGCAACCCCTTTCTGATCGTGGTCGCGCCACTTGGCGATGTACCTGTATCAGGCTTGGTCCGCGCCTTCGTCACCAACGGCAGGCAGGGCATCAATTACCATCGCGGCGTCTGGCACCACCCGGTGCTGACGATCGAAAAGCGGGATGACTTCCTGGTGGTTGATCGCAGTGGCACAGGCAATAACTGCGATGAGCATTTTTTCAAAGAGGATGAGCGTTTGATCCTCGCCCCCCACCAATAAGAGAAGGTCTGATCACTCGACAACAAGAGTGACAGGCGAGAGGTAAAGACTGTGGAAGCACATCTGTTGGAATGGCTGAACCTGAGCGTGCGCTGGGTTCACATGATCACTGGCGTGGCCTGGATCGGCGCGTCGTTCTACTTCGTCTGGCTGGAGAACAACCTCAACCGCGTCAACCCGAAAACCGGTCTTGCCGGTGATCTGTGGGCGATCCACGGCGGCGGTATCTATCACCTGGAAAAATACAAACTGGCCCCTCCGTCGATGCCGGAGAACCTGCACTGGTTCAAATGGGAAGCCTATTTCACCTGGATGTCGGGGATCGCGCTGCTGTGCGTGGTGTTCTACTCCAACCCCGTGCTCTACCTCGTGGCACCCGGCAGCGGCCTGACCGGCCCTGAAGGCGTGGCCATCGGCATCGGTTCGCTGATCGCCGGCTGGTTCATCTACGACTTCCTCTGCGATTCGCCCCTCGGCAAGAAACCCGCCCTGCTCGGCTTCATCCTGTTCGTGCTGATCATCGGCGCGGCGTTTGGCTTCAGCAAGGTGTTCAGCGGTCGTGGTGCGTACCTGCACGTCGGCGCGATCATCGGCACCATCATGGTCGGCAACGTGTTCCGCATCATCATGCCGGCACAGCGCGCACTGGTGGCCGCGATTGCCGAGAACCGCACGCCGGATCCGGCGCTGCCGGCCAAAGGCCTGCTGCGTTCGCGTCACAACAACTACTTCACCCTGCCGGTGCTGTTCATCATGATCAGCAACCACTTCCCGAGCACTTACGGCAGCCAGTACAACTGGCTGATCCTGGCCGGGATCGCAGTGTTGGCGGTGTTGGTGCGTCACTACTTCAACACCCGTCACGACAGCCACAAGTTTGCCTGGACCCTGCCGGTGGCAGCGGTGGGCATGATCACCCTGGCCTACGTCACCGGCCCTGCGCCGATGCCGACCGCGCCGGAAGTGGCCAAGGCTCCAGCGAAAATCGAGTACCAGCCGCTGCCGGAAACGGCCCTGGGTGGTGGTGCGAAACCGGCTGAAGCGGCACAACCGGCCGCTGCACCGGCCGCTGCTCCGGCTCAGGCGTCCAACGCCGGGCCTGCGTTCGACAAGGTGCACAACGTGATCCAGGAACGCTGCGCGGTCTGCCATTCGGCCAAACCGACCAGCCCGCTGTTCAGCGCTGCCCCGGCCGGTGTGATGTTCGACACCCCCGAGCAGATCCGCCAGAACGCGGCGCGGATCCAGGCGCAAGCCATCACCACGCAGATCATGCCACTGGGCAACATCACGCAGATGACCCAGCAGGAACGTGACCTGATCGGTGCATGGATCGCCCAGGGAGCCCAGACCAACTAAGCAATAAAAGCATCGCGGGCAAGCCCGCTCCCACAGGGATTCACACAATCCCGTGGGAGCTGGCTTGCCTGCGATTAGCCGCAACGCGGTTTACCTGATGCAAAGAAACAGCTGTGAGCAACCCGGCAGCTGTTCAATCACAAGAATAAAAAAGATCCGAGGTGTTGCATGTCCGAGCTGTCCAAAGCGCGCATCCCCGACGCACCCGCCATTCAGCGTTTGCCCCTTTTGCAACTGATCCTGGTCGGTTTGCAACATGTTCTGCTGATGTACGGCGGCGCCATCGCGGTACCGCTGATCATCGGACAGGCCGCTGGCCTGAGTCGTGAAGAAATCGCCTTCCTGATCAACGCCGACCTGCTGGTCGCCGGCATCGCCACCATCGTGCAGTCCTTAGGGATAGGCCCCATGGGCATTCGCATGCCGGTGATGATGGGCGCCAGTTTCGCCGCCGTCGGCAGCATGGTCGCCATGGCCGGCATGCCCGGCATCGGTCTGCAGGGAATCTTCGGCGCGACCATCGCTGCCGGGTTCTTCGGCATGATCATCGCGCCGTTCATGTCCAAGGTCGTACGCTTCTTCCCGCCGCTGGTGACCGGCACGGTCATCACCTCGATCGGTTTGTCATTGTTCCCCGTGGCCGTGAACTGGGCCGGTGGCGGCGCTGGCGCCGCTCAATTCGGTTCGCCGATTTATCTGGCCATCGCCGCTTTGGTGCTGGCGACCATTCTGCTGATCCACCGCTTCATGCGCGGTTTCTGGGTCAATATTTCCGTACTGATCGGCATGTGCCTGGGCTACGTGCTCTGCGGTGCCATCGGCATGGTCGATCTGAGCGGCATGGCCAACGCGCCGTGGGTTCAGTTCGTCACCCCGCTGCATTTCGGCATGCCGAAGTTCGAACTGGCGCCGATCCTGTCGATGTGTCTGGTGGTGGTGATCATCTTTGTCGAATCCACCGGGATGTTCCTGGCGCTGGGAAAGATCACTGGTCAGGAAGTCTGCCCGCGCATGTTGCGTCGTGGCCTGCTGTGTGATGCCGGCGCTTCGTTTGTCGCCGGATTCTTCAACACCTTCACCCACTCCTCCTTCGCGCAGAACATTGGCCTGGTGCAGATGACCGGCGTGCGCTGCCGTTCGGTGACCATCGTTGCCGGCGGTCTGCTGATCGTCCTGAGCCTGCTGCCGAAAGCGGCATTCCTCGTGGCGTCGATTCCATCGGCGGTGCTGGGTGGTGCGGCGATTGCGATGTTCGGCATGGTGGCCGCGACCGGCATCAAGATCCTGCAGGAAGCCGACATCGGCGACCGCCGCAATCAATTGCTGGTGGCGGTGAGCATCGGCATGGGCCTGATCCCGGTGGTAAGGCCGGAGTTCTTCGCCCACTTGCCGTTGTGGATGAGCCCGATCACCCACAGCGGGATCGCCATGGCCACCCTCAGCGCCCTGACGCTGAACCTGTTGTTCAACATTCTCGGCGGCGCCGAACGCGCGGCCATCAACGACTGTCACGCACACCCGCACTGATCCGAAGAGTAAAAAAAGGGGGCTCGCCAAAGCCTGCCCCCTCGCGACAGCTTTGCCTCAAACAATAAAAACAAGAGGGAGCAACAGATGATCCGGACTCAAACCAACGTGTTGTTGAGCGGCGGCCTGCTGGCCGCATCACAAGCCATGGCCGGCGATTTATTGCTGTGGCAGACCAACAGCCTGAGCTACCTGTACGGCAAGAACTTCGCGATCAATCCGTCGATCCAGCAGACGGTGACGTTCGAGCACGCCGACAAGTGGAAGTACGGCGACAACTTCCTGTTCGTCGACAAGATCTTCTACAACGGCAAGGAAGACCGCAACAAAGGCCCGCACACCTATTACGGTGAATTCACCCCGCGCTTCTCCTTCGGCAAGATCTTCGACAAGAAGATCGAATTCGGCCCGATCAAGGACGTGCTGCTGGCAATGACCTACGAGTACGGCGAAGGCGAGAGCGAGGCCTATCTGATCGGCCCCGGCTTCGACCTGAAAGTGCCGGGCTTCAACTACGTCACCCTGAACATCTTCCGCCGCCAGACCGAAGGCCCGCGCCCGGGCGATGGTGTCTGGCAGATCACCCCGGGCTGGTCCTACAGCTTTCCGGTGGGCAATTCCGACGTGCTGATCGACGGCTATCTCGACTGGGTCGTCGACAACGACGAGAACTCCCGCGGCACCTATCACGCCAACCTGCACATCAATCCGCAGATCAAATACGACCTGGGCAAAGCTCTCGGCTGGCGTCAGAAGCAGCTGTATGTCGGCACCGAGTACAGCTACTGGAAGAACAAATACGGGGTTGAAAGCAGCCACAACCTCGACACCAATCAGAACACCGCCAGCCTGCTGGTGAAGGTGCACTTCTAAGATGACCCGCAACCGTGCCGCCTACCTGTCGTCGGTGCTCTGTTGCGGGGCACTTGAGGCCTGGCCGTTGAGTCAGTATTCTCCGCGGCCTCCTGAATTCGGTCTAAAAAAAAGCCCGGATTTAATTCCTGACCGACGGGCCAACTTATCCCGGCCGCGGTCAGTACCGAGGCGTCCCGAAAACACGCTCAATCGACTGTTTTTCAGCAGCCGACGGGCGTTTTTTTGCTTTTCGAAAAGCCTTGGCTCAGCTCTTGCTAACAGCATTAAAGCTGACCGAATGGATGATTTTTGCGGCAACGAAAAAAGGCGCCACACCAGAGCGCCGACTCAAAAAAATAAACGTGGAATACCTACTTTGGGAGCAACCGAATGAAACGTATGAGCACCAGCCTGATGCTTGCGGGAACCATGCTGGCGGGGGGCCAGACCATGGCCGACGGCCTGCTGCAATGGCAGAACAACAGCCTGACCTACCTGTACGGCAAGGACTTCAAGGTCAACCCGGCCATCCAGCAGACCGTCACCTTCGAGCACGCCGATGCGTGGAAGTACGGCGACAACTTCCTGTTCGTCGACAAGATTTTCTATAACGGCAAGCCTGACGGCGGCGTCGGCAACAACACTTACTACGGTGAGTTCCAGCCACGTATCTCGCTGGGCAAGGTGCTCGACCAGAAGATCGAATTCGGACCGATCAAAGACGTGCTGCTGGCCATGACCTACGAGTTCGGCGAAGGCGACGTCGAGTCCTACCTGATCGGTCCAGGCTTCGACCTGGCGATTCCGGGCTTCGACTACTTCCAGCTGAACTTCTACCAGCGTCACACCGAAGGTTCGCGTCCGGGTGACAACGTCTGGCAGATCACGCCGGTCTGGTCCTACACCATTCCGGTCGGCAACTCGAACGTGCTGATCGACGGCTACATGGACTGGGTGGTCGACAACGACGTCAACAGCAAAGGCGAATACCACGCCAACCTGCACTTCAACCCACAGGTCAAATACGACCTGGGCAAGGCGCTGAATTTCGGCGAGAAGCAGCTGTACGTCGGTGTGGAATACGACTACTGGAAAGACAAGTACGGGATCGACGACACCCGTGGCTTCACCACCAATCAGAACGTGACCAGCTTCCTGGTGAAGTTCCACTTCTGATAGTGATGCCGATGGCGCCCACCCGGGCGCCATCTGTTTCAGGCCGGAACCACCGCCTCGCCAATCCCGAGAAACCGGCACAGCTCATCGCGCTTGGCCAGTGCATCGCGCCGCCCAAGATCGATCAATTCGCTGCAATACCCCGCCTCGAACAGCAAATAACTCAACACCCCTGCCCCGCTCGTTTTGGTCGCCCCCGGCCCACGCAAGAACAGCCGCAACGCCGCCGGCAGTTCTTGACGATGCCGTGCCGCGATTTCATCGATTGGCTGGCTTGGCGAAATCACCAGCACCTCCACCGGCGCCACGCCCAGCGTGCGTATCGGCGTGCCTTCGGGCATCAAATGGCTGAACTGGTTCAGACGCTGAAGCAGCTCGATATCGCTTTCCAGGCTGTCAATGAACGTACTGTTGAGCATGTGCCCGCCGATCTGCGCCAGCGTCGGCTGCTGACCGGTATAAGTGCGCTCCAGCGGTTGTGCCGGATCGAAACCGCGCGGGTTGCCGCTGACACCCACCACCAGCACCCGGCTCGCGCCCAGGTGCAGCGCCGGGCTGATCGGCGCCGATTGCCGCACCGCGCCATCACCAAAGTATTCCTCGCCGATTTTCACCGGCGCGAACAACAGCGGGATCGCCGAACTGGCGAGCAAGTGCTCCACGGTCAGTTGCGTCGGCACTCCGATGCGCCGATGACGCAACCATGAGTCGATGGTGCCGCCGCCCTGATAGAAGGTTACCGCTTGTCCGGATTCGTAGCCGAACGCGGTTACAGCCACCGCATGCAATTGCTTGCGGGCGATGGATTCGGCGATGCCGGGCATGTGCAGTTTTTCATCGAGCAGATGCCGCAGCGGCGAGCTGTTGAGCAGCGCCACCGGCAAGTGCCGGCCCATGCCCAGCAAACTGTGACTGACGAAGCGGCTGGCCTGACGGATCACCCCCGGCCAGTCGCTGCGCAGCACGCGGTGGCTGCGAAAGCCTTGCCAGAACAGGGTCAGGCGTTCGATGGCGGCGCGAAAGTCCGTGGCGCCGCTGGCGAGACTGACTGCGTTGATCGCCCCGGCCGAGGTACCGACGATCACCGGGAACGGATTGTCCGCGCCCAGCGGCAGCAATTCGGCTATCGCCGCCAGCACCCCCACCTGATACGCCGCCCGAGCCCCGCCGCCGGAAAGAATCAAACCTGTGACCGGTTCAGTTGGGCTCATCGCAACGCTCCGTGGTGCTTATGGGATGGGGTGAATCAACGACGTTTGGCGTACAGCTTCGGCTCGCCCGGCGGACGGCTCTTGAAGCGCCGGTGCGCCCACAGGTATTGCTCGGGGCAATCACGCAACACGCCTTCGACCCACTGATTGATGCGGATGCAATCGGCTTCTTCGGTTTCGCCAGGGAAACCCTCCAGCGGTGGATGGATCACCAGACGATAGCCGCTGCCGTCGGCCAGACGCTCCTGAGTGAACGGCACCACCAGCGCCTTGCCCAGTCGGGCGAACTTGCTGGTGGCGGTGACCGTCGCAGCCTGAATGCCGAACAGCGGCACGAAGATGCTTTGCTTGGCGCCGTAGTCCTGATCCGGCGCGTACCAGATCGCGCGCCCGGAACGCAGCAGCTTGAGCATGCCGCGCACGTCGTCGCGCTCCACCGCCAGCGAATCGAGATTGTGCCGCTCGCGGCCCTGACGCTGGATGAAATCGAACAGCGGGTTCTTGTGCTCGCGGTACATGCCGTCGATGGTGTGCTGCTGGCCGAGCAGCGCCGCGCCGATTTCCAGGGTGGTGAAATGCACCGCCATCAGAATCACGCCCTTGCCTTCGCGCTGGGCCTTTTGCAGGTGCTCGAGGCCTTCGACATGGGCCAGTTTTGCCAGACGCTGACGGGACCACCACCAGCTCATCGCCATTTCAAAGAACGCGATGCCGGTGGAGGCGAAGTTTTCCTTGAGCAGGCGTTTGCGCTCGGCGGCGGATTTTTCCGGGAAACACAGTTCCAGATTGCGCTTGGCAATGCGCCGCCGGTCGCCGGCGAAGCGATACATCAGGGCGCCAAGAAAACGACCGATGGCCAGCAATGCCGGATAGGGCAACTGCACCGTCAGCCACAACAGCCCGAGGCCGCACCAGAGCGGCCAGAAGCGTGGAGCAAGAAATGCTTTTCGAAAACGCGGGCGATCCATTAAAGCTTCCGTAAATAAGTGGCCGCGCATTCTACATCGTTCAGCCCGGCTTGCGGCTGGCGGGCGTTCTCGTTATAAGTCTCGGCACTTTTAGTGACAAGCCGTTGTATGCCGACATGAGCCAAAACGAATCGCCAGACCAAGATCCCGTGTTCCAGTTGAAGGGCAGCATGCTCGCCATCACGGTGCTCGAACTGTCCCGTAACGACCTGGACAGCCTCGATCGGCAACTGGCCGCCAAAGTCGCCCAGGCACCGAACTTCTTCAGCAACGCGCCGCTGGTTCTGGCGCTGGACAAGCTGCCGCCGAGCGAAGGCGCGGTCGATCTGCCGGGCCTGATGCGCGTGTGTCGCCAGCACGGCCTGCGCACCCTGGCGATCCGCGCCAGCCGCATCGAAGACATCGCCGCCGCCATCGCCATCGACATTCCGGTGCTGCCGCCGTCCGGCGCCCGTGAACGGCCGCTGGAAACCGCCGAACCCGTTGCACCGAAGAAACCGGAAAAGCCGCCGGAGCCGACCGTCAAACCGACCCGAGTCATCACCACGCCAGTACGTGGTGGCCAACAGATATATGCGCAAGGTGGCGATCTGGTGGTGGTTTCCTCGGTCAGTCCGGGGGCGGAACTTCTCGCCGATGGCAACATCCATGTATACGGCCCGATGCGCGGTCGTGCGCTGGCCGGGGTCAAGGGTGACACCAAGGCGCGGATTTTCTGTCAGCAATTGAGCGCTGAACTGATCTCCATCGCAGGCCATTACAAGGTTTCCGAAGACCTGCGTCGCGATCCGATGTGGGGTTCGGGCGTACAGGTCAGCCTGTCGGGCGACGTGTTGAACATCATTCGGCTTTAACGGATACTGCCGCATTTTCCAAGCATCTCTAAAACGTAGCGAAAACGGCTCAAACGAAGTAGGAAAAAGGCCAAAAGCCGAATTCCAGCCAAGGCTGTCCGACTGCAGTAGTTTTCAAGAGATGTTTTTCAGGGGCTGAACAGTCCTTCTTCCTTAGGGGTGAAACACCTTGGCCAAGATTCTCGTGGTTACATCCGGCAAGGGTGGTGTGGGTAAGACCACCACCAGCGCCGCTATCGGTACCGGCCTCGCTCTGCGCGGCCACAAAACAGTGATCGTCGACTTCGACGTGGGCTTGCGTAACCTCGACCTGATCATGGGTTGCGAGCGCCGCGTGGTGTATGACTTCGTCAACGTGGTCAACGGCGAAGCCAACCTGCAACAGGCCCTGATCAAAGACAAGCGCCTGGAAAACCTCTACGTGCTGGCCGCCAGCCAGACCCGCGACAAAGACGCGCTGACCCAGGAAGGCGTGGAAAAAGTCCTGATGGAGCTCAAGGAACAATTCGAGTTCGTGGTCTGCGACTCCCCGGCGGGCATCGAGAAAGGCGCCCACCTGGCCATGTACTTCGCTGACGAAGCAATCGTCGTGACCAACCCTGAAGTCTCCTCGGTACGTGACTCGGACCGCATGCTCGGCCTGCTGGCCAGCAAGTCCCGTCGCGCCGAACGCGGCGAGGAGCCGATCCAGGAACACCTGCTGATCACCCGCTACCACCCGGAACGCGTCGAAAAAGGCGAAATGCTTGGCGTTGAAGACGTCAAGGAAATCCTCGCCGTGCGCCTGCTGGGTGTCATTCCGGAATCCCAGGCCGTGCTCAAGGCTTCCAACCAGGGCGTCCCGGTTATCCTCGACGACCAGAGCGACGCCGGCCAGGCCTACAGCGATACCGTTGATCGCTTGCTGGGCAAGGAAAAAGAACACCGGTTCCTGAATGTCGAGAAGAAGGGATTCTTCGAGCGTCTGTTTGGAGGTAGGTAATGAACCTTTTTGACTTCTTTCGTGCCAACAAAAAGCCAAGTACCGCCTCGGTCGCGAAAGAGCGTCTACAGATCATCGTGGCGCATGAACGCGGCCAGCGCAGCACCCCTGACTACCTGCCATCCTTGCAGAAGGAACTGGTGGAAGTGATCCGCAAGTACGTCAACATCGGCAACGACGACGTACACGTGGCACTGGAAAGCCAGGGCAGCTGCTCGATTCTGGAACTCAACATCACCCTGCCAGATCGCTGAGTCGATCCGGCAGGAACGACGGCGGCTCAGGACCCCTCCGATACAGGAAGGGCCCTGAGCCGCCGTTGGCATTTGTTACGAGGCTGTTTTAATGCCGCTGTCCAACGTCCAAATCATTTATCAGGACGCCGCCGTACTGGTGGTGAACAAACCGACCCTGTTGCTCTCGGTGCCCGGCCGGGCCGATGACAACAAGGACTGCCTGATCACCCGCCTGCAGGAAAACGGCTACCCGGAAGCACGTATCGTCCATCGTCTGGACTGGGAAACCTCCGGCATCATCCTGCTCGCTCGCGACGCCGATACCCACCGCGAACTGTCGCGGCAGTTTCACGATCGCGAAACCGAAAAGGCCTACACCGCCCTGGCCTGGGGCCAGCCGGAACTGGACAGCGGCAGCATCGACCTGCCCCTGCGCTACGACCCGCCGACCAAACCACGCCATGTGGTGGACCACGAATTCGGCAAACACGCCCTGACCTTCTGGCGCGTTCTGGAACGTTGCGGCGACTGGTGCCGCGTCGAGCTGACGCCGATCACCGGCCGTTCGCACCAGTTGCGCGTACACATGCTGTCCATCGGTCATCCGTTGCTCGGTGACGGGCTCTACGCTCACGAACAAGCCCTCGCCGCCTGGCCGCGTCTGTGCCTGCACGCCAGCATGCTCAGCTTCACCCACCCACAGTCCGGCGAACGCTTGCGCTTCGAATGCCCGGCTCCGTTTTAAGCACTGCCTGACCGGCAGTCGCCTGTTTTAAAGGATTATGTTCCGGATGAGTTGTACTGATTCCCTGGCAACACCCGTCAAGAAGACCCGTCACCAACTGCTTTACCTGATTTACGGCAACCAGGATGTTTACCGGCGCGAAGCCAAGTTCAGCATCCTGACCGCCCTGTCTCAGGCCAAGACCGGCAAACGTCCGGCGATCAGGATCCTCACTGACCGGCCGCAGGACTACGAAGGCTGGCCGGTCGATACCGTGCTGCTCGACGAACCGACACTGACTCGCTGGCAAGGCCACAACGGCTATCACCACCGACGCAAGGCCTGCGCCATCGCCGCCGGCCTGCAACTTGCCGAAAAGACCTTGTTCGTCGACACCGACACCCTGTTCACCAGCGACCCGAATCGCCTGTTCCCGCACATCACCCCCGAGCAATCGGTGATGGATCGCTTCGAATACGACTGGAAAGATGTCTTCGAGCGCGAAGATTACCTGAAGCTCGGCCGCGATCTCGGTGCCCATGGCGTCACCCCGGAAAACGGCTTCAAGCTCTACAACAGCGGGCTCTGCGGTGTGACCTACAGCGACGGAGCATTGTTCGAGGAGTCGATCCGCCTGATCGACGAATGGACGGCCGACGGTTTCGAGATCCATACCATCGAACAGGTCGCCCTGTCGTTCGCCATGCGCAAACGGCCGGTGGTCGAGGCCCGCAAGTACATCTATCACTACTTTGCGGAAAAGCGCTTTTTCCACGCGATGCAGGCGTTCTTCTTCGCCCAGCACGGCGAAAAGTTCAGCCAGCGGCTGGTGGATCTATGCAAGGACGTGCCGCGGGTCAAACCGTTCCCGTCTGCGTGGCAGCGCCTGAAAATCAAATGGAAGCTGCGCAACCAGAAAGGCACCCTGCGCAAGGTTGGTCGCGATCTGCTGTACGGCAGCGCCGCCCCGGATCATCCGTACTACAGCGCCTGTCGCCATGAATGGTGGGAATGTGCCTCGCGAGAGATTCTGCGCTGGGACGAAAGCCGTCAGAAAAAGCTCCTGAACCAGAACCGCTGGCCGCAACAACTGCCCCGCCCGGAAAAAACCGAAGACGAAAAAGTCATCATGTCCTACCTGAAAAAACGCGTGGCCGCCGCTCGTTGACGCGAGCGGTACATGTCATGTCCCAAGCATCAGGCCGATGCGTTAAACTCCCGCCCATTGCTGTCTGGAGCTTCTTATGCGCGAAGAGTTGAACCAAGGCCTGATCGACTTCCTCAAGGCCTCACCTACCCCGTTCCACGCCACCGCCAGCCTTGTTCAACGCCTGGAGGCCGCCGGTTATGTGCGCCTCGACGAGCGCGAGACCTGGCACACCGAAGCCAATGGCCGTTACTACGTCACCCGTAACGACTCCTCGATCGTCGCGATCAAGATGGGCCGCAACTCCCCGCTGCACGACGGCATCCGTCTCGTCGGCGCCCACACCGACAGCCCGTGCCTGCGGGTCAAGCCGCAACCTGAACTGCAACGCCAGGGCTTCTGGCAACTGGGCGTCGAAGTCTACGGCGGCGCGCTGCTGGCGCCGTGGTTCGACCGCGACCTGTCGCTGGCCGGCCGCGTCACCTTCCGCCGCGACGGCAAGGTCGAGAGCCAGTTGATTGACTTCAAGGCCCCGATCGCGATCATTCCCAACCTGGCGATTCACCTCAATCGTGAAGCCAACCAGGGCTGGGCCATCAACGCCCAGACCGAACTGCCGCCGATTCTCGCGCAGTTCGCCGGTGACGAACGCGTGGATTTCCGCGCAGTATTGACCGATCAACTGGCTCGCGAGCACGGTCTGAATGCCGACGTGGTGCTCGATTACGAGCTGAGCTTCTATGACACCCAGAGCGCTGCGGTCATCGGCCTGAACGGTGACTTCATCGCCGGCGCCCGCCTCGACAACCTGCTGTCGTGCTACGCCGGCCTGCAAGCCCTGCTGACCGCCGACACCGAAGAAACCTGCGTGCTGGTGTGCAACGACCACGAAGAAGTCGGCTCCTGCTCGGCCTGCGGCGCCGACGGCCCGATGCTGGAACAGACCCTGCGTCGCCTGTTGCCCGAAGGTGACGAATTCGTCCGCACCATTCAGAAATCCCTGCTGGTCTCGGCCGACAACGCCCACGGCGTACACCCGAACTACGCCGAGAAGCACGACGCCAACCACGGCCCGAAACTCAACGCCGGCCCGGTGATCAAGGTCAACAGCAACCAGCGCTACGCCACCAACAGCGAAACCGCCGGTTTCTTCCGTCACCTGTGCATGGCCGAAGAAGTCCCGGTACAAAGCTTCGTGGTGCGCAGCGACATGGGCTGCGGCTCGACCATCGGCCCGATCACCGCCAGCCACCTGGGCGTGCGCACCGTCGACATCGGCCTGCCGACGTTCGCCATGCACTCGATCCGCGAACTGTGCGGCAGCCATGACCTGGCGCATCTGGTGAAAGTACTGAGCGCGTTCTACGCCTGCCGCGAACTGCCGTAGAAACCATGGGGATCGCAACTCCGCGTTGCGATCCCCTGCCCTGCGAAACCGGCTCATTTCTGATACACATCACCACCGGTCGGCAAAAAGCGACCTAGACTCAAGTCATCCCCTTCGACAAGGCTGTCGCCATGATCTCGATGTCTGCGTTCCACTCCATGCTCATTCCGATCCTGTCCGGAATGATTCTGCTGGCGATCGGCTTCAACTTCCGCGACAAGAACGCCGGCGTGCTCGCCATGTGGATCGGCATGCTGATGATCCTCGCCACCGTGGTCTACAAGATCCTCGCCAAACTCAACGAATAAATCCGCGCCCGGCTCGCATTGATTCTGGCGGACTCGTACACTCGCCCGATCCGCCCCTTGCGAGGTTGACCGCCTAGTGTTCGCTCGTTTCTTTGCTCTGCCCTGTCTCTTCCTCGTCTGCCTGATGACGCTGCTGCCGTCGGCGCCTGCCCACGCGGTGAGTCTGCCCGGCCTGCTCAATGGCTCGAACAAGGCGCAACCGGAAGCCCAGGAACCGCTCGGCCAGTCACTCGACGAAGTCATCAAATCCCTGGAAAACGATCAGCAGCGCACCCAGTTGCTGGGCGACCTGAAAAAACTGCGCGACGCCACGAAAAAAGCCCAGGCCACCCCGGAAGAAGGCGTGCTGGGCCTGATCGGCGGCACCCTGGCCAATTTCGAAAAACAGTTCACCGGCAGCGACAGCCCGCTCAATCGCTGGTCCGCCGAATTCGAACTGGCCAAAGACGAACTGTCCGCCCTGATAATGCCGGCCAGCGAATGGCTGCCGATCATCTTCGGCTTCGCCATGATCCTGATGGTCTGGAGCCTGCTGGCCGCCGCGCTGATCTGGCTCGGCCACCGGGTACGCATGCGCTTCGGCCTGACCGAAGAACTGCCGCAACACCCCCGGGCCCTCGACATGCTGCGCTTCGCCCTGCGCAAGCTCGGACCATGGATGATCGCACTGGTCATCACCGTCTACATGAGCTACGCGCTGCCATCGTCCCTGGGCAAAAGCCTGGCGATGGTGCTGGCTTACGCACTGGTGGTCGGCACCTGTTTCTCGGCGATCTGCGTGATCGCCTTTTCCGTACTCGACGGCCCGCACCGCCACCGTGCGCTGTACATCCTGCGGCATCAGGCCTTCCGCCCGCTGTGGCTGATCGGCAGCTTCGCCGCATTCGGTGAGGGGCTGAACGATCCGCGCCTGGTTGCTGGTCTGGGCGTACACCTGGCCCACACCGCCGCTACCGTCACCAATGTGCTGGCGGCGCTCTCGACCGGCCTGTTCATCCTGCGCTTCCGTCGCCCCATCGCCCACCTGATCCGCAACCAGCCACTGTCCCGCCGCCTGACCCGCCGCGCCCTCAGCGACACCATCGATATCCTCGGTACCTTCTGGTATGTACCGGCGCTGGTACTGGTGGGGATTTCCCTGTTCGCCACCTTCGTCTCCGCCGGCGATACCAGCACGGCCTTGCGTCAGTCGCTGATCTGCACCGTGCTGCTGGTGTTGTGCATGGTCATCAACGGCCTCGTCCGCCGCCACGCCCTCAAACCCCAACGCGGGCCAAAACGCCACGCGCTGTATTCCGAACGCCTGAAAAGCTTCTTCTACACCCTCGCCCATTTGCTGGTGTGGCTGGCCTTCATCGAACTCGGCCTGCGGGTCTGGGGCATGTCGCTGATCGGCTTCACCGAAGGCGAAGGCCACGACATCAGCGTCAAACTATTCAGCCTGATCGGCACGCTGATCTTCGCCTGGCTGATCTGGATCCTCAGCGACACCGCCGTCCACCACGCCCTCACCCGCTCACGCAAAGGCCTGGCCAACGCCCGCGCACAAACCATGATGCCGCTGATCCGCAACGTACTGTTCGTGGCGATCTTCATCATCGCCCTGATCGTCGCCCTGGCGAACATGGGCATGAACGTCACGCCCCTGCTGGCCGGTGCCGGTGTAATCGGCCTGGCCATCGGCTTCGGCGCGCAGTCACTGGTGGCCGACCTGATCACCGGCCTGTTCATCATCATCGAAGACTCCCTGGCCATCGACGACTACGTCGACGTCGGCGGGCACCTCGGCACAGTCGAAGGCCTGACCATCCGCACCGTACGCCTGCGGGACATCGACGGCATCGTCCACACCATCCCGTTCAGCGAAATCAAAAGCATCAAGAACTACTCCCGGGAGTTCGGCTACGCGATCTTCCGCGTTGCAGTGCCGTTCAACATGAACATCGACGAAGCGATCAAACTGATGCGCGAAGTCGGCCAGAAAATGCGCACCGACCCGCTGCAGCGCCGCAACATCTGGTCGCCTCTGGAGATTCAGGGTGTGGAAAGTTTTGAATCGGGCAACGCGATATTACGCGCCCGCTTCAAGACCGCCCCGATCAAACAGTGGGAAGTTTCACGGGCATTCAATTTGTCGCTGAAACGACATCTGGACGAGGCCGGACTGGATCTGGCGACGCCGAGGATGAATGTGCAGGTGATTACCGCAGGTGGCGGCCAAACTCAAGAATAGGGCCACCATCAAAGCCCTCTTCGCTGACAGGCCAGCTCCCACCACTCAACACGATGAGCGTTAGCTCGAGTACCGCTTTTGACGTGTCGGCCCCATCGGAAGGCTGAGTGGAGGGATTCATCCGGGGGTAGGCGCGCAGCGCCGTTTGGCGAAGCCAAACACATCGAGAGGAGGTGCAGCGAAGCAAACCGTAGGCGATGCCCCCGGATGAATTCCGGAGCGAAGGAACCCCGAGCCTCAGCGAGGGGCCGAACGCCGGGGCCCAGCATTTTGGTTACTTTGGGGCGTCTGCCAAAGTGACTCGCCGTAAGGGCGAAACCGTCAGCCGCCACACCCGAAGCAACGGATATTCACCCCAATCAACCCAAAACCTGGTCGGCCCAGAGGCCGCCAAGGTCAAGGTCAAACAACGTCAACGCCAACGTGAATCGCATCATGCCGCCAAAACTCCAGATCACAATCAATCAACCGCCCCGACTGATCATAATTGACCCGGGCAATCCGCAACCCCGGACTCCCCACCGAAACCCGTAAAGCCGCCGCCGCATCCACCGACAACGACGTCGGCACGATCTCAAACCGCACCCGCCCATAGTGCAAGTCGTAATGCCGCGCATACAGCTCGGTGATCGACTGATTCAAATCAAACTCCAGAATCCCCGGGAAATACTGCGGATTCAGATAATGCTCCACATACAACACCAGCCGCCCGTCAATCCGCCGCGACCGGCAGATCTGAATCACGCTCGACAACGCCGGCAACTGCAACCACGCACACACCGCCGCTGACGCCGGTTGCAGCCGCGCCGAAATCACCTCGGTCGACGGCACCCGCCCCTGCGCACTGACCATCGCGTGAAAGTGACTGCGCTGCATCAAGTTGTAGGCCAGTCGCGGTGGCGACACGAACCAGCCCCGGCGCTCCTCGCGATAAATCTGCCCTTGCGCCTCCAGTTGCAACAAGGCTTCACGCACAGTGATCCGTGTCGTGCCGAACAACTCGCTGAGCTTGCGCTCGGCCGGCAACTTGCTGCCCGCCACGAGCAAACCGTGGTCGAGCTGCTCCTGAAGGATCTGCCCAATGGCTGTCACCGCTTTTGTTGCCTCATCGCGCATCAACGTTACCTATCTGGACTAGACCAGCACTGTTTCGGGGCAAAACCGCACGACTATTGCGTCGTTCGGTCGTGCTGCAAGCCTAGGCAGTGCAGATGACCGAGAGATGACAAAACTACCGAGCGGTCGCGCTGACAACTTGCAATACATCGGCCAAGTCCCTTGCCAGCCGGCACTTTGAGGGTGGTCTACGCTTACCGGGCAGTCGTAGATACCGGAGAAAATAATCGCTGGTCAGGCATCCGCCGACATCAAAGTGTCATCCAGCCCCCCTACATTGGCTCAGGTATTGCTGACCTAGACCAACACAAACCGCAATCGCAGCGTTGAACACGACCAAGGAGCTTCGGAATGAAACAGCTTTTCCTGGCAACACTGTTAGGCTCGACCATTGCCATGTGCACCGCCGCCATGGCGGCTGATGATCTGAAAACCCTCGAAGCCGCTGCGAAAGCGGAAGGCGCCGTCAACAGCGTCGGCATGCCCGATGACTGGGCCAACTGGAAAGGCACCTGGGAAGACCTGGCCAAGACCTACGGCCTGAAACACATCGACACCGACATGAGCTCGGCCCAGGAAATCGCCAAGTTCGCCGCCGAGAAAGACAACGCCACCGCCGACATCGGCGACGTTGGCGCCGCTTTCGGTCCGATCGCGGTCAAGCAAGGCGTGGTGCAACCGTACAAGCCGACCACCTGGGATCAAGTGCCTGCATGGGCCAAGGACAAGGACGGCAACTGGGCGCTGGCCTACACCGGAACCATCGCCTTCATCGTCAACAAGAAGCTGCTGCACGGCTCCGAAGTACCGACCAAATGGGCTGACCTCAAGGGCGGCAAATACAAGGTTTCCATCGGTGACGTGAGCACCGCCGCCCAGGCTGCCAACGGCGTACTGGCCGCTGCGCTGGCCAACGGCGGCGACGAGAAAAACATCCAGCCTGCCCTGCTGCTGTTCGCAGACATCGCCAAGCAGGGTCGCCTGTCGATGGCCAACCCGACCATCGCCACCATGGAAAAAGGCGAGATCGAAGTCGGCGTGGTCTGGGACTTCAACGGCCTGAGCTACAAGGCCAAGATGGCCAACCCGGATGACTACGTGGTGCTGATCCCGTCCGACGGCTCGGTGATTTCCGGCTACACCACCATCATCAACAAATACGCGAAGAACCCGAACGCCGCCAAGCTGACCCGCGAATACATCTTCAGCGACGCCGGTCAGACCAACCTCGCCCGTGGCAACGCTCGCCCGATCCGCGCCGAGCACCTGACCCTGCCGGAAGACGTGAAAGCCAAGCTGCTGCCGAACGAGCAGTACAAGAAGGTCACGCCGATCAAGGACGCCGATGCGTGGGAGAAAACCTCCAAGGCTCTGCCGCAGAAGTGGAACGAAGAAGTCATCGTAGAAATGAAGTGATGCTGTAGATCCCGTTTTCGGGGTTACTGAAGATCCCCTGTGGGAGCGAGTTCGCTCCCACAGGGGAATCTGCGTTGAATTCAAAATCTGATCTGTTTCGCGGAGTTTTTGCCCCTATGAAGCACAACGTCATCCTTGTCGTGCTCGACGGCCTCAATTACGAGGTCGCGTGTCACGCCATGGGGCATCTGCAGGCTTACGTTGGCGCAGGACGCGCCGCGCTCTACCAGTTGGAGTGCGAGCTGCCGGCCCTGTCCCGACCGCTTTACGAATGCATCCTCACGGGCGTGCCACCGATCGACAGCGGCATCGTCCACAACAACGTCTCGCGCCTGTCCAACCAACGCAGCATCTATCACTACGCCCGCGATGCCGGTCTGAAAACCGCTGCTGCGGCGTACCACTGGGTCAGCGAGCTCTACAACCGCTCGCCGTTCGTGGCCGCACGGGATCGTCATACCGATGATCCGGCGCTGCCGATCCAGCACGGCCATTTTTACTGGAACGATCACTATCCGGACTCGCACCTGTTCGCCGACGCCGAAAACCTGCGCCTGCGCCACGCCCCGGACTTTCTGCTGATCCACCCGATGAACATCGACGACGCCGGCCACAAGCACGGCCTCGACACCCCGCAATACCGTAACAGCGCACGCAGTGCCGACATCATCCTCGCCGACTACCTGCAAGGCTGGCTCGACGCCGGTTATCAGGTGCTGGTGACCGCCGACCACGGCATGAACAACGACCGCTCGCACAACGGCCTGCTGCCGGAAGAACGCCAGGTGCCGCTGTTCGTGCTCGGTGATGCCTTCAGCCTGAACGCCGACGCCACGCCGAAGCAGACCGACCTCTGCGGCACCGTTTGCGAGTTGCTCGGCGTACCCCACGACAAACCTGTGTGCCGGGAGTTGCTCAAGTGAACTCAATGACTCGCGGCAAATGGCTGGCCGCCCTGTGCCTGGTGCCTTTTGCGCTGTTCTTTATCGTGTTCGAAATCGCCCCGCTGATCTGGGTGATGATCAACAGCCTGCAATCGGAAGAGTTCGGCTGGGGGTTCGCCAATTTCAGCAAGATCTTCAATTCGAAGTTCTATCTGCAAGCGATCCAGTACAGCCTCGAAATCAGTTTCTGGTCGAGCGTATTCGGGATCATCATCGCGGTGCTCGGCGCCTACTCCCTGCGTCGGGTCGATTCGAAACTGCGCAATTTCGTCAACGCCTTCGCCAACATGACCAGCAACTTCGCCGGCGTCCCCCTGGCCTTTGCGTTCATCATCCTGCTCGGCTTCAACGGCAGCATCACCATCATGCTGAAACAGGCCGGGATCATTCAGGATTTCAACCTGTATTCGAAAACCGGGCTGATCATCCTCTACACCTACTTCCAGATTCCTCTGGGCGTCCTGCTGCTGTACCCGGCATTCGATGCGCTGCGTGAAGACTGGCGTGAATCCGCCGCGCTGCTCGGCGCTGACGGCTGGCAGTTCTGGCGCCACATCGGCCTGCCGGTGCTGACCCCGGCCCTGCTCGGCACCTTCGTGATCCTGCTGGCCAACGCCCTCGGCGCCTATGCCACGGTGTACGCGCTGACCACCGGCAACTTCAACGTGTTGCCGATCCGCATTGCGGCGATGGTCTCCGGCGACATTTCCCTCGATCCGAACCTGGCCAGCGCCCTGGCCGTGGTGCTGGTGGCGCTGATGACTCTGGTGACCGTCGTGCATCAACTGCTGCTGAAGAGGAGCTACCATGTCTCGCGCTGAATCCGGCCCGGCCGGCGTCTACCACCGCGTCGTGGTTTACCTGCTGTTCGCCATTCTGCTGCTGCCACTGCTGGGCACTCTGATCTATTCGATTGCCAGCAGTTGGTCGGCCACCGTGCTACCCAGCGGTTTCACCTTCAAGTGGTACATCCAGTTGTGGAGCGATCCGCGCTTCCTGCACGCCTTCGGCCAGTCGCTGCTGGTTTGCGTCGGCGCGCTGTTCCTCTCGGTGGTGCTGATCCTGCCGCTGCTGTTCGTGGTGCATTACCACTTCCCGAAACTCGATGCGCTGATGAACATCCTGATCCTGCTGCCCTTCGCGGTGCCGCCGGTGGTGTCGTCGGTGGGGCTGTTGCAGCTCTATGGTTCCGGACCGTTCGCGATGGTCGGCACGCCGTGGATCCTGATCGGTTGCTACTTCACCGTGGCGCTGCCGTTCATGTACCGGGCGATCACCAACAACCTGCAGGCGATCAACCTGCGCGACCTGATGGATGCCGCCCAACTGCTTGGCGCCAGCACCTTTCAGGCGGCGTTTCTGGTGGTGCTGCCGAACCTGCGCAAAGGCCTGATGGTCGCGTTGCTGCTGTCGTTCTCGTTCCTGTTCGGTGAGTTCGTGTTCGCCAACATCCTGGTCGGTACCCGCTACGAAACCCTGCAGGTCTACCTCAACAACATGCGCAACAGCAGCGGTCACTTCACCAGCGCACTGGTGATTTCCTACTTCTTTTTCGTGCTGGTCCTGACCTGGGTCGCCAACATCTTGAACAAGGACAAAAGCGAATGAGCTATGTCAGCGTCCAACACCTTCAGAAAAACTACGCCGGCACCACGGTGTTCAGCGACATCAACTGCGAAATCCAGAAAGGTGAATTCGTCACCCTGCTCGGACCGTCCGGTTGCGGCAAGTCCACGCTGCTGCGCTGCATCGCCGGCCTGACACCAGTGGATGGCGGCAAAATCCTGCTCGACGGCGTCGACATCGTCCCGCTGACGCCACAGAAACGCGGGATCGGCATGGTGTTCCAGAGCTACGCGCTGTTTCCCAACATGACCGTGGAGCAGAACGTCGCCTTCGGTTTGCGCATGCAGAAGGTCAACGCCGACGACAGCCACAAGCGTGTCACCGAGGCGTTGAAACTGGTTGAACTCAACGACTTCGCCAGTCGTTATCCGCATCAACTCTCCGGCGGTCAGTGTCAGCGTGTCGCCCTCGCCCGCTCGCTGGTCACCCGTCCGCGCCTGTTGTTGCTGGATGAACCCTTGTCGGCCCTCGATGCCCGGATTCGCAAACACCTGCGTGAACAGATCCGTCAGATCCAGCGCGAACTCGGCCTGACCACGATCTTCGTCACCCACGATCAGGAAGAAGCCCTGACCATGTCTGACCGGATTTTCCTGATGAATCAGGGAAAGATCGTACAAAGCGGCGATGCCGAAACCCTCTACACCGCACCGGTCGACGTGTTCGCCGCCGGCTTCATCGGCAACTACAACCTGCTGGATGCCGAGAGTGCCTCGAAGCTGTTGCAGCGGCCGATCAGCCACCGCATCGCAATTCGCCCGGAGGCCATCGAACTGAGTCTGAACGGTGAACTCGATGCGCAGATTCGCAGCCACAGCCTGCTGGGCAACGTGATCCGCTACCGCATCGAGGCCCGGGGCGTGGAACTGGTGGTGGATGTGCTCAACCGTTCGGCGGCGGATCTGCATCCCGACGGTCAGCGCCTGGCGCTTTCCATCGATCCGACGGCCCTGTGTGAGGTAGCCTGATGACTTTGCTGACGTTGAAGAGAGAACTGCACTGATGGCCCTGGCAATTTTTGATCTGGACGAAACCCTGATCCACGGCGACTGCGCCACCCTCTGGAGCGAGCAGATGGGCCGCCTGGGCTGGGTCGATCCCGAGTCGTTCATGCGCAAGAACAACGAGCTGATGGACGCCTACAGCCATGGCAAGTTGCGCATGGAAGACTACATGGAGTTCAGCCTCGAACCGCTGATCGGTCGCACCCCGGAAGAAGTCGAGCATCTGGTCGGGCCTTGGGTGGAAGACTTCATCGAACCGATCATCTTCAGTGACGCGACCAAAACCATCGCCGCCCACCGCAAGGCCGGTGACCGGATTCTGGTGATCTCGGCCTCGGGCACACACCTGGTCAAACCGATTGCCGAACGACTGGGCATCGATGAAGTTCTGGGCATCGAGCTGGAAGTGGCCCATGGCGTGTACAGCGGCCACACCGTGGGCACCCTGACCTACCGCGAAGGCAAGATCACCCGTTTGCTGGAGTGGCTGGACGCCGAAGAGGAAAACCTTGAGGGCGCGAGTTTCTATTCCGACTCACGCAATGACCTTCCGCTGCTGCTGAAAGTGGATTACCCGCATGTGGTCAATCCGGATCCGGTGTTGCGCGAGCAGGCCGAGAAAGCTGGCTGGCCGATCCATCTCTGGAAGTAAGCGATTGTCTTGTGGGAGCACATTTGCTCCCACAAGCCTCGATGATCAGCTCAGGCTGTCGTCGATCACCAGTACCAGCTTCCCGGCGACCGTGTTGCTCGCCAGCTCGGCGAACGCCGCTTCGGCGTCCTTGATCGCAAAAGTCCTGGCCAGTTGCGGTTTCAGGCGCCCTTCGGAAAACAGCGGCCACACATGCTGGCTCAGATCGCTGAACAGATCCGCCTTGAACTGATCGTCACGGCTGCGCAGGGTCGAGCCCAGCAGTTGCACACGCTTGGCCAGCACCTGGGCGAGATCCAGTTTCGCTTCGCGGCCACCCATCAGGCCGATCAGCACCCAGCGCCCGTCCTGAGCCATCAGCTTCAGATTCAGCGCCGAGTAATTGCCACCGACCGGGTCCAGGATCACATCGAACGGCCCGAAGTCTCGCAGGCTTTCCAGATCGTCAGTGCGCACCACACCGCCCTGGGCGCCCAGCGCTTCACAATAGGCCAAACGCTCGGCCGATCCGACGCTGACCCAGCACGGATTGCCAAACGCCTTGCACAGTTGAATGGCGGCGGAACCGATGCCACTGGCGCCGGCATGCAGAAGAACTTTCTCACCCGGTTTGAGCGCAGCGAGTTGAAACACATTCAGCCAGACCGTCGCGTACACCTCGGGCAGTGCAGCCGCTTCGGTCAGCGACACACCTTCCGGAACCGGCAGCACATGCCTCCCGTCGACGACCACTTCTTCGGCCATCCCGCCCCCGGCCAGCAAGGCGCAGACCCGATCACCGACCTGCCAGGATGAGCCGGCACCGACTTCGCTGATCACTCCGGAGCATTCAAGCCCCAGCACCTGACTGGCACCCGGCGGCGGTGGATAAAGCCCCGCCTTCTGTAATAAATCCGCGCGATTGAGGCCGGCTGCCGCCACCCGGATGCGAACTTGTCCTACATCACACGCAGGACTCGGCTCATCAACCCATGCCACTTGACCTTCAACGCCTTGCAATGCCTTCACAGTGCCTCCATAGTGAGTCTGGACTGAGCCCGAAGCTGTAGCGCCGGGCTTTTTGCATTATGCGACCGGCCCTGGGGTCTGAACGATCGCTGAACAGCAGTTATCGTACAGAGCGTAGAGGTACCGGCGACTTCAAAGACGGCCTAATATGCGTTATCAATTGTCCCCGCGTCGAATCAGCATGAAGCATCTGCTCCCCAGCACCGCCCTCGCTCTTTTCATCGGTATCGGCCTCTTGCCGGTGTCGGGCAGCACATTCGCAGCCAACAGCTGGGACAAGTTGCAGCCTGATCGCGATGAAGTGATTGCCAGTCTGAACGTCGTCGAGTTGCTCAAGCGCCACCACTACAGCAAGCCGCCGCTCGACGATGCGCGCTCGGCGATCATCTACGACAGCTACATCAAGCTGCTGGACCCGTCGCGCAGCTACTTCATGGCCAGCGACATCGCCGAATTCGACAAGTGGAAGTACCAGTTCGACGACTTCCTCAAGAGCGGCGACCTCAACGCCGGCTTCACCATCTACAAACGTTATCTGGACCGCGTGAAGGCGCGTCTGGACTTCGCCATCGCCGAGCTGGACAAGGGCGTCGACAAGATGGACTTCACCACGAAGGAAACCTTGCTGATCGATCGCAAGGACGCCCCGTGGCTCAAGTCCACCGCCGAACTTGACGACCTGTGGCGCAAACGCGTCAAGGACGAAGTGCTGCGGCAGAAGATCGCCGGCAAAGAGCCGAAGCAGATCCAGGAAACCCTGACCAAGCGCTACAAGAACCAGTTGGCGCGTCTGGACCAGACCCGTGCCGAAGACATCTTCCAGGCGTACATCAACACCTTCGCCATGTCTTACGATCCGCACACCAACTATCTGTCGCCGGATAACGCGGAAAACTTCGACATCAACATGAGCCTGTCCCTCGAGGGCATCGGCGCCGTGTTGCAGAGCGACAACGATCAGGTGAAGGTCGTGCGTCTGGTGCCGGCAGGTCCTGCCGACAAGACCAAGCAAGTTGCTCCTGCCGACAAGATCATCGGCGTTGCCCAGGGCAACAAAGAGATGGTCGACGTGGTCGGCTGGCGCCTGGACGAAGTGGTCAAGCTGATCCGTGGTCCGAAAGGCACCGTGGTGCGTCTGGAAGTCATCCCGGCCAGCAATGCGCCGAACGACCAGACCAGCAAGATCGTGCCGATCACCCGTGAAGCGGTGAAGCTCGAAGACCAGGCCGTGAAGAAATCCATCCTGAGCCTCAAACAGGACGGCAAGGACTACAAGCTCGGCGTGATCGAGATTCCGGCCTTCTACCTGGACTTCAAGGCGTTCCGTGCCGGTGATCCGGATTACAAGAGCACCACTCGCGACGTCAAGAAACTGCTGACCGAACTGCAGAAAGAGAAAGTCGATGGCGTGGTCATCGACCTGCGCAACAACGGCGGCGGTTCCCTGCAGGAAGCCACCGAGCTGACCAGCCTGTTCATCGACAAGGGCCCTACCGTGCTCGTGCGTAACGCCGATGGCCGGGTCGATGTGCTTGAAGACGAAAACCCGGGCGCGTTCTACAAAGGCCCGATGGCATTGCTGGTCAACCGCCTGTCCGCCTCGGCTTCGGAGATCTTCGCCGGCGCCATGCAGGACTACCACCGCGCGCTGATCATCGGTGGCCAGACCTTCGGCAAAGGCACCGTGCAGACCATTCAGCCGCTGAACCATGGCGAACTGAAACTGACCCTGGCCAAGTTCTACCGGGTTTCCGGTCAGAGCACCCAGCATCAGGGTGTACTGCCGGATATCGACTACCCGTCGATCATCGACACCAAGGAAATCGGCGAGAGCGCCCTGCCGGAAGCCATGCCGTGGGACACCATCCGCGCGGCGATCAAACCGGCGGTCGACCCGTTCAAGCCGTATCTGGCCCAGCTCAAGTCCGAGCATGACGCCCGTTCGGCCAAGGACGCGGAGTTCGTGTTCATCCGCGACAAGCTGGCCCTGGCGCAGAAGCTGCTGGAAGAGAAAACCGTCAGCCTCAATGAAGCCGATCGTCGTGCCCAGCACGCCGACATCGACGCCAAGCAACTGGCGATGGAAAACATCCGTCGCAAGGCCAAAGGCGAAGAACCGCTCAAAGAGCTGAAGAAAGAAGACGACGACGCCCTCGCGGCAGCCGAGCCGGACAAGGTCAAACCGGAAGACGACGCCTACCTGAGCGAGACCGGGCGCGTGCTGCTGGATTACCTGAAGCTGAGCAATCAGGTGGCCAAGAAGTAAGGTGATGGCAATTTAATGGTGACGATCCCCGGATCGTCATCAAACAGTCATCATTCTGTCGTGCAATAAAGGACTGGGAGCGGTTCTCTTCATCGAGAGCGCTCCCAGTCCTTTTTTTATCGCCAGAGATTGCCATGACCACGACCGAACAGCTGAGTGCCTTGAGCTCGATCCTGACTCAAAGCGGTTTGCACAGCCTGTTCCAGCCGATCATTTGCCTCTCTGAACGACGGATTCTCGGTTATGAAGCCCTGACTCGCGGCCCGTCCAACAGCCCGCTGCACTCCCCCATCGCCCTGTTCGCCGTGGCTCGTCAGGCCGGGCGTTTGAGCGAACTGGAAATCGCCTGCCGCCAAAGCGCCTGCCGCCGTTTCAACGAACAGCAATTGCCGGGCAAGCTGTTTCTCAACGTCTCTCCCGAATCCCTGCTTGAAGCCGCGCACCAGCCGGGGCGCACGCTGCAACTGCTGCAGGATTTCGGTATTCCGCCAAGCCAGGTGGTGATCGAACTCACCGAGCAGACGCCAATCGATGACTTCCAGTTGCTGCAAACTGCGCTGCATCACTACCGGGCAATGGGTTTTTCGATTGCACTGGACGATCTTGGCGCGGGTTATTCAAGTCTGCGCCTGTGGTCGGAGCTGCGGCCGGATTACGTGAAGATCGACCGGCACTTTATCGACGGCATTCACCAGGATGCGTTGAAACGCGAGTTCGTCGGATCGATCCTGCAAATCGCCAAGGCCTCCCGGGCGCAGGTGATTGCCGAAGGTATCGAACTGCCGGAAGAGCTGGCGGTGCTGACCGAAATGGGCGTTGATCTGGTGCAGGGCTACCTGCTCGGGCGTCCGCAGGAACACCCGCCACGCGACGCCCGGGCCTTGATGCCCAAACACGACAGCAGCGCCGTCGCGCTGAATGACGAAGGCAGCGACCTCAGCGCCCTCCTCAACGATCAGCCGGCCGTGAATCGCGACACGCCCACCGCCACCGTCCTCGAAGCGTTTCGCCGCCAGGCCAACCTGAACTCGCTGGCGGTGCTGGACGAACAAGGCCAGCCCTGCGGCATCGTGCATCGCCATTCATTGTCCGATGCCTTGCTCAAACCATTCGCCACCGACCTGTTCGCCCGCAAACCGATCAGCCGCCTGATGAACGACGACTTCCTCGCCGTGGAAATGAGCCAGTCGCTGCAACAGGTCAGCCGCCTGATCACCAGCCGCGCCCGACAACGCATCGAAGAAGATTTCATCATCACCCTCAACGGCAGCTATCTGGGATTGGGTCGGGTGATTGACGTGCTCAAACTGATTACCGAGCTGAAAATTCAGCAGGCCCGGTATGCCAACCCACTGACTCTGCTACCCGGTAACGTACCGATCCAGCAATGCCTGACACGGTTGCTGCAACAGGGACGGGAGTCGGTTATTTGCTATGTCGACATCGACAGCTTCAAGCCCTTTAACGATATCTACGGGTATGGGCGTGGGGATGAGGTGTTGTTGTGTCTGGCGCAATGCCTGAACGAACGTGTAGACCCGTCCCGCGATTTCGTCGGGCATATTGGTGGGGATGATTTTCTGTTGGTGCTGGGTCCGGAGGATTGGCGCAAACGGCTGAACCAATTGCTTGATGATTTCCAGAGCCAATGCCGTCGCTTCTACCGCCCTGAACATCTTGAGGCTGGGTGTTTTGTTGCGCCGAATCGCCAAGGCATTCGGCAGGAGTTTCCGTTGTTGTCATTGTCCATTGGCGTGGTGCATTTGCATCCTGAAGCGTGTGCGCAACTGGATGCCAGCCAGTTGGCGGAGATGGCTTCGCAGGCGAAGCATCATGCTAAGAATGCGCCGGGGTATAGTTTGCATGTGATTGATAGCCTGTTCGCGCAGCCACCTGCAGAAGCACTTACACTCGGACATCGGTAATTCGACATAACCGAATTCGTGCAACCAGCATCTTCACCCTATGAATACCAACAAAACTTAAAAAAATCGCGGCGAGCACCAAGTCTTGGTCACCAAGTTGATGAGTCTTCTTGGCTGGCTTTGTAAAGCTCGTCTATCCACGCTTCGGACAACTGAAAGTACATGCTTTCGAAAAACGCCCTTGGATCACTCATCTCATCCCAGCCGTCTGGTAGCAAGGAGTGAGAGAATGGATCATGCTCCAGCACTTCTTGAAAGACATCACCACTTTTTTCAAGCGCCTCTCCCAACACGGCAAACAAAACGAATTTATGCCGATAGCTGAGTTTAGAAAACCGCGTAATTACGTACCTGGAGATTAAAATACTTCTGTCTGATGGATCCTCAGGATCGTACGCAGCCAGCGTCTCACCCAAGCTCTCCTCGCGATCATATATATCAAAGCCACCGAGAAAGTGAGACAGCCGTGGACGATAAGGAATATCAAGGTAAGGATGCATCAACATTATGCTTTCTCAATCGGATAAAGAGCCCAAGGCTCCAACGTCTCGAAATCAAACCTCATTTCAAAACCATACATTTCAGGGATGTAGCGTGGATCAGATGGTTCTTCAGGATTTGGCTCATATCCCTCACCAATATTTTCAGTCTCCATTCTCACTACCAAATTCCCCATACTATCCTCTCCTGTGAAGCGGGGCATTTTTCTGGATTCTCTTGTCACAGCCTCGTTATATGCATTCCTCTGCGCTCTATGACTCAAAAAGCGAGAGCTATGAACCCCTCGGAATTTTTCAACTTTAGCAACAGGCCCCTCATTTAATTCTTGTTTATGACTAGCCAACTCTTCAACTTCCTGAACCAGAAGCTTCGCCCTTTGCATCATAAACATCCCTATACATTTACAACAAAACAAAACCCTTGATAAAAAACAAACTTTACGATTCTGCTCAACCACAACACCACCCCCTCTTAAATTCACCTACTTATTCAATGGATAACAAAGCCACTAACAAACCCAAAAGCACTTAAACATCATTATTCGAACCCTCACTAACAAGTACAGAAACGTGCTTCAACCACGCGCTTCCGTCTTGCCACTCATTCCAGTAGCAATAGCAACAACCATTCTTCTTCAGCAAAAAATCTCGAGTTTCATTTTCTGAAATTTTCATCGACAAAAGAGAATCGATTTCCTTTACCAACTTCTCAAGTACGCGAGTTTCCGATTCCGCTATGAAAGATTTAACAACATCATCTGCCGAGTCAAATTCGCACATCCAGTCCTCATGAAAATAGGCCCCGAGAAACTGAAACAGGCTAGGAAAATTTTCAATTGTCATTTACAAATCCCGTCAAAATAAAGTATCCAAGCGGTGAAGCTGCATCTCGCCGCAACACCAATCTAATACTAGACAAAGGTTCCAACCTTCCGCTTTGTCTCACTACACCCACCCCAGCAGGAGTAGACACCTGTTCATTAATTACAAGTTTGCTTGCATTACCCTGCAAAAAATTATCAATTGTCACTTTGTTGTTTCTAATGACATTCGAGAGTGCAGCTTCAGCTTCTGACCTATTTATAAATGTTGACGCAATAGGTATGTTCGGCTCGGCCGCTAGCCTAGCTCTGAGTTGAGCCTCCGACCTATCTACATGTCTCGCAATAGCATGCCCACCTCGAGACTCGTGAGCCTCTAAGCCCCCACCTGGAACAATTTCGCTATAAGGCCCCTCAGCAGAAATGGCTCCTGGACAGTTACAACTCAACCCCAACGGATCCACCCACCCCGTCGGATTCGGCACGTACCGGTACTGGTTCAACCCGCCCGCCAGCTTCACCGGATCCGGCGTCAGGTACCGTCCCACC
>NZ_JBJUVZ010000014.1:0-91161 GCF_046097675.1 Pseudomonas sp. UV AK001 | reverse complement strand
TAACACGATGTTCGGCAACGCCGACAACAACATCCTCAACGGCGGCCTGGGTGCCGACACCATGACCGGTGGCGCGGGCGCCGATACCTTTGTGTTCAGCGCCTTGAACGAGATGGGCATCGGTTCCAACCGTGATGTCATCACCGACTTCAGCAGCCTGCAGGGTGACAAGATCGATCTGACCCAGTTCGACGCCAATCTGCTGACTGCCGGAATCAACGGATTTACCTTCATCGGTGCCGGCGACTTCACCGGTGCAGGACAAGTTCGCTTCGTCGATCATGTCCTTTCGGGTAACGTCAACGGTAATGCCGGCGCGGACTTCGAAATCCAGCTGGTAGGTGTGAACAGTTTCAGCGCCAACGACCTGGTGGCTTGAAGCCAGTGTCAACCCGGCCTGTAAATGGCCGGGTCTGAAAGCAAACGCCCCGACTGGTTCGGGGCGTTTTTTTTCGGTCGTCGTCCGGGTGCGGTCAGCTCAGGACGCCCAGTTCCTTGGCGCGCGCGACCGCCTGCGTGCGTCGCTCCACGCCCAGTTTGCTATTGATATGGCTGGCATGGGTTTTCACCGTGTGCAGGGAGATGAAAAGCTGCTCACTGATTTCCTGATTAGAACAACCCTCAGCGATCAGCCGCAACACTGCCAGTTCTCGACTGCTGAGCTGTTCCGCAGCGACAGACTCCAGGTTGGGGCGTACAACCGAAGGCGGAAAATGCTCAAGCAGTTGTTGGCCGACGGCCGTCGAACCGGCCAGAACCAACTGACCGCGTAACCACTCCGCGTGTTCTTTCACCAAACCATCGAACGGCTGCAATACGCCCCCGGTTGCAGCCTCCAGAGCCTGGCCCAACACTTTGCGCGCCTCCGGCTCGCGTCCGGCGGCCATCAGCAAGGCCACTTTCTGTGTCAATGCCATCACGCTGAGCAATTGCCGACCCGTTCGCTGACCGTTCTCGTGCAAAACATTCAGGCGCCCTTCGGCGAGCATCGGCTGGCCCTGCATCATGTCGAGCAGCGCTTGCTGCAATTCGACGTGCAGCGGCAATTGCGGATGGAACTCCGGGGGCGCCGCCGCACGTTCACCGGTGTAAGTCTGGCCCAGCCGTGCAAGCCAGGCTTCAGCCAGATCGATACGCCCCTGAGCCAGCCACAGTTCACATTTGACCAGGGTGATCATCGCCAGATAATAGATTGGCGGGACGTCCCAGATGTGCATCAGGCGTTCGGCTTCGGCCAACTCGGCGAAGGCCCTGGCAAAATCTCCGCTGCTGCCATCCAGGCGGGCGATCACGCAGTGGCCGATCAGCACGCTGATGTCACGACAGGCCCTGGCTTCAGTCAGGCCCGCCTGCAATCGCGCCCTTGCCACCTGCGGCTGCAACCGCATGGCCAGCAGAAAACCCTCATACAGCGTCAGTCGCGCACGCACGGCGTATAAGCGCTGTGCGGACAACCCGTGCAGGCGCTCCAGCCCTTGGCGCACTTCATCAAGCGCGCGCAGGATTTCGCCGCGCGCCTGCAGGACGCGGGCACGATCGTAATGCGCCAGCGCCTCGAACAAGGGATTGCCGACCCGCTGCGCCAGTTCAAGCGATTCGCGGTTCAAACCCCGTGCACGCCACAGATCGCCATCGGCAATTGCCAGGTTGGACAGGGTCGACAAACACATCAGGCGCTGGCCGTAGCGTTTGGCCGGCAGGCTCTCCAGCGCTTCGCTGCAATATTCGATGGTCTGCTCGCGGTGGCCCCGGCCTCGGGCGATGATGCCCTTGAGCGCCAGCCATTGGGCGAGCATGGATTTCTGTGCGGTGGCCGATGGCGCCGGCAGAAACCGGCTCAGGTGACTGGCGAGCTCTTCGGCCGCATCGAGCTGGCATGCCAGCCCAAGTGCCCAGCTGTACAACACGATCAGGCGCGGCGTGCTGATCAGCAGACTGTCAGGCAAGTCCATTTTCCAGCGCAGCAACATGCCAACGTTCTGCTCGGCGAGCAACTGTTCCTCGGACAGGTTCTGTACCAGATTTGCCGCCACGTCCAGGTGTCCTGCCCGCAACGCCTGCTCGACAGCCTCGTCCAATAGCCCCTGGGCATTGAACCAGCGACAGGCGCGCAAGTGCAACGTGGCAGCCGGGACGATCGCCCGGGCAATCGGCCGACTGCGCAACAGATCGGAAAACAGATGGTGATAGCGATACCAGTGACCGTGCTCATCCAGCGGCACCAGAAACACCTGATGCGCCAGCAGGAAACGCAGAATCTCGGCACTGTCGTGGGCTTCGCGCACTGCGTCGCACAGCTCACTGCAAAAGCGCTCCTGTGGTGCGGTGTCGTAGAGGAAGGCCTGCACCTCCGCCGGCAGGCAGTCGATGACCTCTTCCAGCAGGTAATCACGGATCAGCCCTTCCCCGCTGTTCAAGGCCTGCGGCAACGCTGCGTCATTCCCGGCCTCAGACACGGCCAGCAACCAGAAGCGCAGCCCGGCCACCCAGCCTTCGCTGCGTTGAATCAGGTTTTCCAGGGCTTCACCGCGCAGAGAGCTGCTGTGGCGGTCGAGCAACGCCAGGGCTTCGTCATGGGTCAGGCGCAAATCCTGCTCATGCAATTCCAGTAACTGCCGGGACAGCCGCAGACGAGCGAGATGCCAGTCCGGCCGTTGGCGACTGGTGACCATGACCAGCAGGCCATCGGGCAGATGATTGAGGAAAAACTGCAGGCAACGGTCAAGAACCGGCCCTTGGGCGAGATGGTAATCGTCCAGTACCAGTAACAGCGGCGAGGTCGGCTGCAGGTGCAGTGCCAGCTCATCGAGCAGGCCGTCGAGCCATTCTTCGAAGGCGAACGGCTGATGACGCTGGCGCATTTTCAACAGACCGAGTGCGCGGCTGCCGAGTTCCGGGAAGTAGTCCTGCAGGCCTTCGAGCAGACGTTCGAGAAAGCGCCCCGGGTCGCTGTCCCGGGCGCTCAGTCCCAGCCACAGACTTTGCCAATGCCCCGGCAGACTTTGACAGAACTCCACGGCCAGCGAACTTTTGCCGAACCCGGCCGGGGCGCAGACCAGCAACAGACGTCCACCGAGCCCGGCTTGCAGGCGCTCGCAAAGTCGTGGCCGCAATACGTATCCGTCCGGCAGCGGGGGACGAAAGAAACGTCCGTCCAGTGCCGCGACGGTAACGCTTGCAGGACCCGGAAGTGGGGACAGATCAGTCATGGCCGGCTCTTGTTCGAATGGCTGTTGGCGGCGTAGCAGATGTCCGCAGACTAGCCTTAAACGGCGTGCATATGAAGTTGTTGCTACAAATGGCTACAAAATCACCACGCAAAAAAAAGCCCCGAACCAGTCGGGGCGTTTTTTCGAGGATGCGGCCTCGGATTACAGCTTAGCGGATACCGTCCTGGCCCAGGTTGCCTGGCTGGAATTCGCTCTTGGTGGCAGAGAAGCCGAAGTCATAAGCCTGTTTCTCTTCGTTCTTCATGCCCAGTGCCAGGTAACGACCCGATTGCAGGTCGTACAGGGTTTCCAGCGCGTACCACGGCACTTGCTTGTCGTAGTAGTCCTCGGCATGGGCCTCGGCGACGCGCCACAACTGACCGCGACCGTCGTAGTGGTCGATGACCGCTGCCTGCCAGGTATCTTCATCGATGAAGAAGTCACGTTTGGCGTAGATGTGACGCTGACCCGGTTTCAGGGTAGCCACCACGTGCCAGACGCGACGCAGCTCGTAACGGGTCAGGTCCTGATTGATGTGACCGGCCTTGATGATGTCGGCGTACTTCAGCGTCGGCGAATCGATCTTGTAGCTGTTGTTGGCGATGTACATCTCTTTCTTGCCTTCCAGCTTCCAGTCATAACGATCCGGTGCGCCGTTGTACATGTCGAGGTTGTCGGAGGTACGCAGACCATCCGCGGCAGTACCCGGACCGTCATAGGACACTTGTGGTGCCTGGCGCACACGGCGCTGACCGGTCGCATAGACCCAGGCCTTGCGCGGCTCCTTCACCTGGTCGAGGGTCTCGTGCACCAGCAGCACGGTACCTGCCAGACGAGCCGGCGCGGTCACTTTCTGCTTGAAGTAGAACAGCACGTTGCCCGGGTTGGCCGGATCGTAATCCTTCATCTTGTCGCGGAACACGAACTGGTCCTGGAAATACACCAGGCTGAACGAGCCGTTGGTCTGCGGAGTCGCCTGGGTCACCAGACGGGTCACGCTGCCTCCGCGATATCGGGTGATGTGGTTCCAGATGACTTCCAGACCGTCTTTCGGGATCGGGAACGGGATGGCGGTCTGGAAGTTTTCCAGGCCGTTGCCGCCTGCTACCAGCGTGGTGGTCGTGGCATTTTTCTTGATGGCCGCAAAGACGTCATCCGGCACGGTGGCACCGCGATGGGACGGGTAGACCGGCATCTTGAAGGTATCCGGGTAACGCTTGAACATCGCGTACTGGCCCGGCGCAAGCTTGTCCTTGTACTGGTCGACGTTCTGCGCGGTGATGGTGAACAGCGGTTTCTCACTGCCGTACGGATCGGACAGGAAGCCTTTGCTGTCGACGGTGCCGGCATTCTTCGCCAGCGGCTTCCAGGCCGGGATCGAACCGTCGGCATTGCCCGCCATCTCGGCGCCCATCGGGGTCAGGCTCTTGCCCAGTTTGTCGGCCTCGGCGGCAGGCACTGCCGCCATCACGCTGGTCGCCAGCAGCGAGAGCCCCAGAACACCGGCGTGGAACAGATTCATTGTTATTTTCATAGGTTTGTTCGTCCTGAAAAAACTGCGCTTAGAAGTTCACGCCAACACTGAGGGCAACGAAGTCGCGATCATCCACCGTGCTGTATTCGCCACCAAAGAAGTTGGTGTAGGCCAGGCTTGCGGTGTAGGTGTTCTGGTATTCGGCATCCAGCCCGAGGCTGATGGCCTTGCGGCCTTCCTCGAAGTTGCCGCCAGGGCCCGGGGAGTAACCCTTGACGTCGTGGGACCAGGCCACGTTCGGCTTCAGGTTCACGCCGGCGAACACGTCGCTGTAGTCCCAGATGGCACGAGCGCGATAGCCCCAGGAAGTGGCGGTGGTGAATCCGTTGTTGTCGCAATTGCTGGAGCGGTTGCTGGTCGAAGCACCTGGGCCGGCACCGTTAATGGTCGAGGTGTTGAGGATCTGCGAGCAGGTGTTCAGGCCGCCAGTAGCCGGCAGTTCACCCGGACCGAAGACCGGATCGCGGCCGTAACGGGCCTCGGACTTGCTTTCCAGACCACCGACGTGGGTCACGCCGACTTCACCCACCAGGGTCAGGCGGTTGGCGCCCATCACTTGATCGAAGAAGTGCGTCAGGGTGGTCTGGAACTGAGTGATTTCCTTGCGGTTGTAACCGTGCAGGTCCTGGCCCGGAACGCCATTGAGGATCGAGGCGTTGGTCAACGCGCCGCCCAGCGGACGCACACCGGCGAACAGGATATCGGTGGAGTTCAGTTGCACCGGCGCGTTCGGCCGGTAGCTGATTTCACCGCTCCACGCCGTGCCGGTAGGCAGGGTGGTGGAGAAGCTCAGACCGTAGAGGCGAATGTCCTCTGGATATTCGATGAAGTATTCGGAGTTACCCGCTACCACCAGCGGCCCCAGAGCCTGGAACGGACCTGGCAGTGCCTTGACGCCGTTATAGATCGACTGTGGCGCACCGGTCGCGCTGAAGATCGGCGCACGACTGTGGTAGTTCATGAAGTAGGCACCGAACTCGGTGGCCAGCGGATCGAACATGTACTTGGCGGACACGCCCCACTGCCCGCTGTCCCGTGCGTTGCGGTTCGGCGAACGGCGCACCAGCACGCCTTCCTCGTTGACGTCGACACCGGCGGCCGCCAGCGGGCCGAGGGCAATGCCTGGAATGGTCGAGCGTTTGTTCAGCACGCGCAGGTTGTCGTCGCAACCGGTGGTGACGATGTCAGGCTGGGAGAAGAAGGTGCCGCAGTTGTCAGTCACGGTCTTCTGCCAGTCAATCTGGTAGAAACCTTCGGCCGACAGGTTTTCGGTGATGCTCTGGGACAGGTAGAACATGTTGACCGGGATCAGGCCTTCCTTGATCTCGGCGCCCGGACGGCGGAAGGCGGAAACGTCGATCGGGTTGATCGAGTTGATGCCGCCACCGATGAAGGTACTTTCACCCCAGTTCACCACCTGCTTGCCCAGACGCACCGAACCCGGCTCATCGGCAATGGCGTAGTTGTGATAGATGAACGCATCGAGGATCTGGCCGCCCGAAGAACGGGCTGCCACGTCGCGGTTGTGGTTGCTGACGTCCTTGTATTCCAGGTCCTGGTTCTGCAGCGCGAAGTCGTACCAGTACTTGCCCCGGACAAAGACGCCGGTGTCGCCGTATTTCAGTTCGAGGTCATGGATGCCCTTGAAGATCTTCGAGAAGGCTTGCCCGCTCTTGAAGTTCAAGTGACCGTCGTCGGAGGTCTGGGACAGGCCCCGGCCGCCGTTGTTGACACCAATAAGATCCTTGTTCGGCTGCTGGGTCGACACGCTCATGCCCAGGGAGAGCGAGGAGTCGAACTGGCCTTCGATTTCACCGACGTTGAAGCTGACGCCGAATGCGGGCCCGGCGAGCGTGGAGGCAAGACTGACCGCCAGAGGCAGTTTCGCCCGGCGCCAGAACTGGTTTACTGAGGTCATCGACGCTACTCCATGTGCATTATTGTTATGGCAGTGAGTACTTTTAAAAACGCCTGAAGGACCGGGCGCCAGGAGCCTCCCGAAATCGCTTCAATGTTGCATTGCCCCGTTCTTAAAAATCCTTGAGCGGACTATAGCCAGCAGGTGGTACTGCTTGATCCCTCTAAAGTGTGATTTGCAGCTGCCGGCCACTCTGGAACAGTCCTTTCGCCAGTCCGACACATGTCGGCCCGGCAAGGATGGCTGATTTTTCCGATTTCACAAGCCAAGCGCTTGCTTGGTGGGGCTGGCGCGCCGTTTTCGGCGCGCCAGAGGACACTCAAAGTGTCGAGAGGAAGGTGCTGTTGTTGGCCTGCCATTCAGTGATGTCGAGGCGGATGCGCTTCTTGTCGAGCTTGCCGACACTGGTCTTGGGAATTTCAGTAACAAGCGCGATCTGGCTCGGGATTGCCCACTTGCTCAGGTGCCCCAGTTCCACGAACGGCTTGAGGTGTTCCTTGAGCTCGCGAGCCCCGATGGCGTGCCCTTCGCGGATCACCAGCAGGGCAAACGGGCGCTCGCCCCACTGCGGATCGGCAATGCCCACCACTGCTACTTCACGTACCGCAACGTGACGGCTGATCAGGTCTTCGAGGTCCAGCGAAGAGATCCACTCACCACCAGTCTTGATCACGTCCTTGATCCGGTCGCGGATGTCGATCACGCCCATGCTGTCGAGCGTAGCGACGTCGCCGGTGTGCAGCCAGCCACCGGCCCACAGCTCGGCACCCTTCTGCGGTTCGTTGAAGTAGCCTTCGGTCAGCCACGGTGCACGCAGCACCAGTTCGCCCTGGGTTTCGCCATCGGCCGGAAGGAAATTGCCTTCGGTGTCGACGATGGCCGCTTCGACCAATGGCCCCGGCACGCCGGCCTTGATCCGGTAAGTGGTGCGTTCATCTTCGGTGCCCGCCATCAGCTCGTCGTTCAGATGTGCGCAGGAAACCAATGGTCCGGTTTCCGACATGCCATAGGCCGCCGTCAGTTGAATGCCCTTACTCTTGGCCGTTTCATACAGCGTACGGTTGAGCGCACTGCCGCCGATGACGATTTTCCAGCCGCCGAAATCGGTGCCCTGCGCGCCCTTGGCGTTGAGCACCATCTGCAGGATGGTCGGCACGCAGTGAGAGAACGTGACCTTCTCCTTGCGCCACAGCTCGACGAGGAACTCCGGGTCGTAACGCCCCGGATAAACCTGCTTGAGCCCGAGCATGGTCGCGACATACGGCAGGCCCCAGGCATGCACGTGGAACATCGGGGTGATCGGCATGTACACGTCGTTGGTGCCCAGCAGCCGCACGCTGTCGATGGCGCCCATGATGGTCGACACGCCCATGGTGTGCAGCACCAGTTGCCGATGGGTGAAATACACACCTTTCGGATTGCCGGTGGTGCCCGTGGTGTAGAACGTGGTGGCTACCGAGTTTTCGTCGAAGTCCTGGAAGTCGTACTGAGGGCTTGCGGCCGCCAGCAGTTGTTCGTACTCGCCGAGCAGATTCGGCAGGTCCGCGGTTTTTTCCGGCAGATCGGTCAGCAGCAGGGTTTTCTCCACCGTGGTCAGGTGCGGCGCGATGGCCTGGTACAGCCCGACGAACTCGCTGTTGACCAGCACGAAGCGGTCCTCGGCGTGGTTCATGGTGTAGAGGATCTGTTCCGGCGACAGACGCACGTTGATGGTGTGAATCACCGCGCCGATCATCGGAATGGCGAACATGCATTCGAGGTAGCGATGGCTGTCCCAGTCCATCACCGCCACGGTATCGCCGGCCTTTACGCCGGCTGCCGTCAGTACGTTGGCCAGTCGCGCGACCCGCTCGATCAGCGTCGGATAGCTGTAGCGCAACTGGTCACGGTAGATGATCTCGCGGGTTTTCTCGTAACGGGCGCCCGACATCAGCAGCCGTTTAATCAGCAATGGATACTGGTAGGCCCCTTCGGCGGGCGGAATAACGCGAGTCTGCAACATAAGAATCCCTTTTCTGACTGCACGGTGTTGGCGTTGGAGTTTTCTACTCTAGAACCCTTATACGCCAGCCAAATCAGCCAAAGGAATGATTTGCAGAGCCGTACAAATGCTAGCTTTGCGCCAGCATTTGCCGGTATTCGTCACCGGTCAGGCGGTTTGCCCTACAGCCGCTTCGGAAGGCGTACGTGGGAAAATCGCTGCCGCCAGGAACGTCAAAGCGCCAAACCCGGCCAGAATCAGGTACAGACCCACAAAACCGTGGCGCGGTTCGACATAGGAAATCAGCGGAATCGCCGTCGCACTGGCACCGAACGATAAACAGTAACGCAAGGCAAACACCCGGGACTGCCATTGCGGTGCAACGAAGTTGGCGACCATCGAATCGTTCACCGTCACCTGGCCGAACACCACGAACATGAACGCCGCTCCGAGCGCGATCACCGCCCAGCCATCGACGTAAGCCATGGCATAAAGCAGTGGCGCCTGAAACAGCGTCAGCACCACAAATGGCCATTTCAGACTGACCCGGTGCAGCAATTGCCCGATGCTCAACTGCGCCACCGCACCGAACGCGTACGCCAGGCTCACCACCACGCCGAGGGTCTGCGGCGAGGCGAACAGGTCATGCAAGCGCTCCTGGAACAGCTTTGGATAAGTCATGGTGGTGGCGTTGAAAACCACGCCGCCGGTGGCCGTGGCCAAGGCCAGCACGCCGAATACCATGACCATCGAAATGCGCTGGCCGCCGGCGCCCTTGAGCGCGGTGTGCGGGCGTTTGGGAATCGGCTCCTCGCGCACCTGCAAGGCAAAACCGATCCCCAGCACGATGGCCACGGCACCCGGAATCAGGAATGCCGAACGCCAGCCGAACTGCGCCACCAGCAACCCGGTAATCAGCGCCGAGAACGCCACGCCCAGGTTGCCCCACATGCCGTTGATGCCGATTTCGCGGCCGCGATTCTGCGCATAGGCCACCAGCATCGCCGTGCCGACCGGGTGATAGATCGCGGCAAAAATACCGATCAGGGTCAGGCCGATGACCAGCATCGTCGGGCTGTTACTGAGGCCGGTAACGATTGCCGAAGCACCGATGCCGAAGAAAAACACCAGCATCATCCGCCGCCGGCTCCAGTGATCGCCCAGCCAGCCGGCCGGTAGCGAACACGCGCCGAACGCGATGAAGCCCCCCAGCGACAGGCCGATCAGCGCGGCATAGTCGAGGGCGAAGGCCTGGGTCATGCCGAGCACGGCGGCGGGAAAAATCAGCATGAACATGTGATCGATCACATGGGCTGCGTTGATGTAGCGGATGACATTTCTGGATTGATTCATCGCGGCACGCTTTCTTGTTGGGAACGGATGAGGGTGAGCGCTTATGCTAAGTTGGCGAAAAAGCGCATTCCTGCCATACAAGTCAGTGAACCAGACATGTTAATCAGCCACTTCGAACACGGCCCGGTGAGTGCCTATCCCCGGGATTATCTGGACGGCGCCCACCAGCCTTTGCACCTGCATCGCGAGGCGCAGTTGCTGTACGCGGTGAGCGGGGTGATGCGAGTAGTCACGGCGCAGGGTACGTGGGTGATTCCACCGACCCGCGCGGTGTGGATACCACCGGAGATCGGCCATGAGATCTTCATGTCTGGCGATGTGCAGATGCGTTCATTGTTCATCGCACCCGAGCTGTCGCCGGCCAGCCTGCAACACTGTTGCGTGCTGGCGGTAACGCCGTTGCTGCGTGAGCTGATCCTGCGCGCGGTGCAGGGCCCGCCCCACGCCGACAATCCGCTGATCCAGCAATTGATGCTGGAGGAACTGGCCGGCCTCGAAAACCTGCCGCTGCACATCCCGATGCCGAGCGACCGGCGTCTGCAAAACATTTGCCTGGCGCTGCTGCGCACCCCGGATCATCCCAATACCCTGGAAGACTGGGCGCAGCAGGTCGGGGCCAGCTCACGCACATTGGCGCGGCTGTTCCAGCAACAACTGCAGATGAACTTCAATGCCTGGCGCCAGCAACTGCGCCTGATGGAAGCCCTGCCCCGCCTGCTCGCCGGGGACAGCGTGCAGAGCGTGGCGCGGGATCTGGGTTACGGCAGTGCGCGGGCGTTCAGCGCTATGTTTCGCCGTTTGCTGGGGGACAATCCCCGGGAGTACCTCAACGCCCTGAATCAGCTCAGTTCGATCAATGCATCTCGGTGAACGCGAGCTTCACGCCGATGGCGATCAGCACCGCGCCCATGGTGCGGTCGAACCAGTGGCCCATGCGGGCGAAACCGGCACGCACGCGCTGTTGGCTGAACAGCATCGCCACCAGGCAGAACCAGGTTGCAGTCGCAGCGGCCAGGTAAATCCCGTAACCGGCCTGCACTGCCAGCGGCGTGTGCGGGTTGATCACCACGGTGAACAGCGACAGGAAGAACAGCGTGGCTTTGGGGTTCAGACCGTTGGTCACGAAGCCTGAAGTGAAGGCGCCACGGGCGGTGCGTTCGCCGGCTTCTTTGTGCAGATCGTCGGTCACGGTCTTGGCCGGTTGCGCACGCAGGGCCTTGTAGCCGATGTACAGCAGGTAAGCAGCGGCGGCCCATTTCAAGGCGTTGAACAACACGATCGATTGCGAAACGATCAGGCCGATGCCCAGCAGCGAATAACCGACGTGCAGGAAAATCGCCGTGCCCACACCCAGTGCCGTCCAGGTGCCGGCGCGACGCCCGTGGGTCACGCTCTCGCGCACCACCACGGCAAAGTCCGGGCCGGGACTGGCGACGGCCAGCAGGTGGATCAATGCAACGGTCAAGAACTCGGTCCAGTACATGGGGGCTCCTTTCGGCCAGGCGTAACGTTTTGTTTCATCTGTTAGGCTCGGCAGATTACGCCTTCCCTTCAAAGCACAACAGGTACAGTTGATGACGAACGCCCACCGCGCCGTATTCCTCGATCACCCTTCCCTGGACCTCGGTGACCTTGACCTCGAGCCGTTGCGCGCCTGCTTCAGCGACCTGCAACTGTTCGCCCGGACACTGCCTGCGCAGGTTGCCGAACGCCTGCAAGGCGCGACCGTGGCCATCAGCAACAAGATCCTGATCGATGCCGCCGCCATGGCCGCCAATCCACAACTGAAACTGATCCTGATCACCGCCACCGGCACCAACAACGTCGATCTGGCCGCCGCCCGCGCCCACGGCATCACCGTGTGCAACTGTCAGGGTTACGGCACGCCGTCAGTGGCGCAGCACACGATCATGTTGCTGCTCAATCTCGCCACGCGTCTGGCCGATTATCAAAAAGCCGTCGGCGAAGGCCGCTGGCAGCAGGCTAAACAGTTCTGCCTGCTGGACTATCCGATCGTCGAACTGGAGGGAAAAACCCTGGGCCTGCTCGGGCATGGCGAACTCGGCGGCGCGGTCGCGCGTCTGGCCGAAGCCTTCGACATGCGCGTCCTGCTCGGACAGATTCCGGGGCGCCCGGCCCGGCCGGATCGCCTGCCGCTGGAAGAGCTGCTGCCGCAGATCGACGCTCTCACCCTGCACTGCCCGCTCAACGAACACACCCGCCACTTCATCGGTGCCCGCGAACTGGCGTCCATGAAACCCGGTGCCTTCGTGGTCAACACCGCCCGTGGTGGTCTGATCGACGAGCAGGCCCTGGCCGATGCCTTGCGCAACGGTCATCTGGGTGGCGCGGCGACCGATGTGTTGAGCGTCGAACCGCCAACCAATGGCAATCCGCTGCTGGCCGCCGACATCCCGCGCCTGATCATCACCCCGCACAACGCCTGGGGCAGTCGCGAAGCGCGGCAGCGGATCGTCGGCCAACTGGTGGAAAACACCCAGGCGTTCTACAGCGGTAAGGCGCTGCGGGTCGTCAGTTGATAAACTGCGGCACTTTTTTTCACAGGAGCAGTTATGGATCCGCGCAGTGAAGTACTGCTTCGTCAGGTCGAGTTATTCCAGGGTTCGCTGTTGTTGGCCGGTCTGCCCGCCGACGATCTGCTCGGGCGCCTGCCCAACGCCTTTGGCTGGTGCTGGCATGCCGGCGATCAGGCGGCGCTCAATGCGCGCTTTGAGGGCCGCAGTCATTTCGGCGTGAATGTGCCAGAGCGCGAGTTCGACAGCGCGGTGGTGTTCCTGCCCAAGTCCAAGGATTTGACCGATTACATTCTCAACGCCGTGGCTTCGCGCCTGGCTGGTCGCGAAGTGTTTCTGGTTGGGGAAAAACGCAGCGGCATCGAAGGCGCGTCCAAGCAACTCAACCCGTTCGGCAAACCGCGCAAGCTCGACAGTGCGCGTCACTGCCAGTTGTGGCAAGTAACGGTGGCCAATGCCCCGCAAGCCAAATCCCTGGAAAGCCTGGCGCAGACTTACGAACTGCCGCTGGCCGAAGGCCCGCTGAAAGTCATCAGCCTGCCGGGCGTGTTCAGCCACGGTCGGCTGGATCGTGGCAGCGCCCTGCTGCTGGAACACCTGGACAAACTGCCGAGCGGTCATCTGCTGGATTTCGGTTGCGGCGCCGGCGTACTTGGTGCAGCGGTCAAACGTCGCTACCCGCACAATCAGGTCACGTTGCTGGATGTCGATGCATTCGCTGCCGCCAGCAGTCGCCTGACTCTGGCAGCCAACGGTCTGGAAGCCGAAGTGTTGACCGGTGACGGCATCGACGCCGCGCCGATGGGTTTGAACGCGATTCTGAGCAATCCGCCGTTCCATGTCGGCGTTCACACCGATTATTTCGCCACCGAAAACTTGCTGCGAAAAGCCGCCAAACATCTGAAAAACGGCGGCGAACTTCGCTTGGTGGCGAACAGCTTCCTGAAGTACCAGCCGCTGATCGAAGAGCATCTGGGCGTGTGTGCGATCAAGGCCGAAGGCAATGGTTTCCGGATTTACCGGGCCAAGCGCGGCTGAAAATTAGCACTTGCCGAATGGATTGCGCCTAGGCAGAATCCGCTCCGTCCTAGGGGAGTAGTCTCCCACGAGCGCCATGCTCGTCCGGCATACGTCAACATACTTGATCCTCAGATCATGGCGTATGCGACCCAAGCGTCCGCAGCAGACGGATCGCAGGGTTTGACAAGACCTATGACACGCACACCTTACCCGGGGCGGGAAGGCTGTACGTGTCATAGCCGTGTCGACCCGCCCCTTAGGAAATCCTGATGCTGGACTCGTTACTCGTTCCCACCGCAATCGTTGCCTTGGCCGAAATCGGCGACAAGACGCAACTGCTCGCGCTGATTCTCGCCGCTCGCTTTCGCAAACCCTGGCCGATCATTGCCGGTATCGTCGCTGCGACCCTGGCCAACCACGCGGCAGCCGGTGCGGTAGGCGCCTGGTTCGGCAGTTTCTTCTCCGATGCTGTCCTGCACTGGATTCTCGCCGCAAGCTTCACCGCCACCGCCCTATGGACGCTGGTGCCGGACAAGATGGACGACGATGAAGCCAGCACCGCCCGCAAGTTCGGGCCGTTCCTGACCACGCTGATTGCGTTCTTCCTCGCGGAAATCGGTGACAAGACCCAGATCGCTACCGTGATGCTGGCTGCGCAATACCCGGAACTGTGGCTGGTGATCATCGGCACCACGGCGGGCATGCTGATTGCCAACGTGCCGGTGGTTCTGGCGGGTAACTTTGCAGCGGAGAAACTGCCGCTGACCCTGATCCGTCGCCTGGCCGCCTCGGCGTTCATGATTCTGGCGATCGTCGCGGTGTACAAGGCGATGCAGAGCAGCGGCTGGGTCTGATCCGGCAGATCGCTCCCGCACTCGGTGCGGGAGCGATCATTGCTTCAGGACTTTGGCGCTTTTTCGTAGAGCGGCATGACCTTCGGAATAGCCGCCTGCAACGAGGCGATCCGGCTGGACGACGCCGGGTGAGTGCTCATGAACTCTGGCGGCGCGCCTTCGGACGCCTTGCTCATCTTGTTCCACAGGGTGATCGCGGCGTTCGGGTTGTAACCGGCGCGAGCGGCCAGTTCCAGGCCGATCAGGTCGGCTTCGTTCTCGTTGGCGCGGCTGTTGGGCAGCGTCATGCCGTAGTTGGCCACGGTGTCGGCCAGCGCCAGGCTGTCCTGACCCAGACCGAGCAACGCGCCGGCGCCCTGCTTGGCCATTTCGATGCCATAGGCCTTGGACATCGCTTCACGACCATGCTCGCGCAGGGCGTGGGCGATTTCATGGCCCATCACCGCGGCGATTTCATCGTCGGTCAGTTTCAGGCTGTCGATCAGCCCGGTGTAGAAAATGATCTTGCCGCCAGGGCCGCAGTTGGCGTTGAGCTCGTCACTCTTGATCAGGTTCACTTCCCACTGCCATTGCGCGGCATCCGGACGGAAGTTCGGCGCCTGGGCAATCAAGCGGTTGGCAATCGCCTGAACCCGCTTGGCTTCGTTGCTGGTCTTGTCCAGCACGCCTTTGCTGGACGCCTCGCCAACGGTCTTCTGATAGGACTGGGCATACATCTGGTCGACCTCTTGCGAGGACAGCATGCTGAACATGTACTGCTTGCGCTCCACGCCCACGGCACCGCCGCTGGTGGTGTTGACCGACTGACAACCGGCCAGCAACAGCGCCGCGCTCAGTGCACTTACAACCAATGTCTTGTTCATTCAAAAGCTCCCTGAAAACATGCCGCGTATCCTAGGCGGGTAATTGTATCGACGCCAGATACAACGGACGTGTTGCACCCACTTTCAGAAGGCGCTTGCCGGCCCTGTAGGAAAAAATTCATATCCGCCGACAAGCCCTGCGCGTCTGCGTCGCGCACTGCTCCATTTGCGACATCCGCCTTCAATTGCGCGCACTTCGCCTCATGGCGCAATAGTGGCTGCCGATACAGCAGCGCAGACGTCCTCTTGCGTGCGGAGCTTCCATGAAATTCAAGTCGATCCAGTTTTCCGTGGCCGCCCTGGCCGGCGCCATCGTTCTCAGCGTGGTGGCTGCGCTGGTGCTGTATGCGCTGTTCTCCGGCGCCCGCACCCAAGAGATGGTTCAACAACGAACCCAGGACCAGTTCGAACAAGTCATCGAACAGCGCCTGACTTCCCTGGCACAGACCCAGGTCAGCCAGATCCAGCGCGAGCTCGAAGCGCCGCTGCTGATTGCCGGCGGGCTGGTGCGGGTCAACGCCCTGCTCGGCACCCCTGGCGCCGATGGCCAGCCGCGACTGACCGTCAGCCGCGAGCAGCTGATCAGCCTGATCAAGGAAAACGTCGAGAAGAACCCGAAGATTCTCGGCACCTACATCGGCTGGGAAAAAAACGCACTGGACCACAATGACGCGGCCTACGTCGGCACCAGCGTGGTCGGCATCGACGCCGCCAACGGACGCTTCCTGCCGTGGTGGTTCCGCAATGACGACGGCACTCTGGGCCTGGACAAACTGGTGGACGTCGACGACCAGAAAGTCCTGTCCACCGGCGTGCGCGCCAGCGAGTACTACCTGTGCTCGAAAGAAACCAAAAAATCCTGCGTGATCGATCCGGCGCCCTACAAGGTCGGCGACAAGATCGTCATGCTCGCCTCCTTCATTGAACCGATCATGCTCAACGGCGCCTTCCAGGGCATCGTCGGCGCCGACCTGTCGGTGAACTTCATCCAGGAAATGCTCCTGGGGGCGAACCAGAAACTGTACGGCGGCGCCGGGCAAATGGCCCTGATCGGCGGCAACGGCCGGATCGTCGCCTACACCAAGGACCCGAGCAAATTCGGCGAGAAGGTCAGCGACATCCTCGACGCCCAGCAGATTGCCAACATGGCCAATCTCAAGCGCGGCGAAGTGACCTATTCCGTCAATAAAGAGGCGGGCCGGATCGAGTTGTACCTGCCGTTCGGCATCGGCCAGACCGACGCACGCTGGACCCTGATGCTGCAACTGCCGCTCAACGCGGTGATGGCCGATCTGCAAAAGCTGCAAGGCGACCTCGACGCCCAGCGCAAATCCGACACTTTCGGCATGGCCATGGTCGGCCTGCTTATTGCCGGACTCGGCCTGCTGGTGATCTGGCTGGTGGGGCATGGCATCGCCCGCCCGCTGAAGCAAATGGTCACCATGCTCGATGACATCGCCCAGGGCGAAGGTGACCTGACCCGTCGCTTGAGCAGTGACCGCAAAGACGAACTCGGTTCAATCGCCAAAGGCTTCAATACCTTCCTCGCCAAGCTGCAGGCGATGATCACGCAGGTGGTGTCGTCGGTGCAGAGTGTCAGCGACTCCTCGGAACACACGGCCGACATCGCGATCCGTACCAATATCGGCATACAGAAACAGATGGCCGAGATCGATCAGGTCGCCACCGCGGTGCAGGAAATGACCGCCACCGCGCAGGACGTGGCGCGCAACGCGACCCAGGCCGCGCAAGCCGCCAGCCATGCCGATCAGGCCGCCAGTCAGGGCATGCAGATCGTGCGCGATACGTCGAATTCGATCGGTGTGCTGGCCGTGGAAATCGGCAAAGCGGTGGACGTGGTGCAGACCCTGGCCAAGGACAGCGAGAACATCAACGCAATCCTCATCGCCATTCGCGGGATCGCCGAGCAGACCAACCTGCTGGCCCTCAACGCGGCGATTGAAGCGGCTCGCGCTGGTGAACAAGGACGTGGTTTTGCGGTGGTGGCCGACGAGGTGCGCAACCTGGCGCAGAAAACCCAGAAGGCCACCGAAGAAATCCAGAGCATGATCCAGCAACTGCAACAGGGCACCCGCGATGTGGTGCGGGTCATGGAAGACAGCCAGAACCGCACCGACGAAAGCGTGCAGCACGCGGCCAAGGCGGCCGAAGCGCTGGAGACCATTACTCAGGCGGTATCGGTGATCAACGACATGAACACCCAGATCGCCAGCGCCGCCGAGGAACAGAGCGCGGTGGCCGACGACATCAACCGCAACGTGATCAACATCGGTCAGGTGGCGAACGAAGTGGCCGGAGGGGCGGATGAGTCGAGCTCGGCGAGTGCGGACCTGACCAAACTGGCGGAGCAGCAGCGGCGGTTGATCAATCAGTTCAAGGTCTGACCGATCACGCCGGGGTCAAACACTCCGGCCCGTTGAGTTTCGGATCATTGACCAGGTTCGCCAGCACCCGCTCGCGCAAGGCGGCGGGTTCGCTGGCGAGCAGGCCTTGCAGGACATGCAGCGGCGTCTCGGGGTCGAGCCATGCCGCCTGCCCCGCCTCGTCGAGAATCAACGGGCGGCGCTGACTCGCCGCCGGCTGGGTAATCACCGCGGTACTGAGCCAGACCTGCTCCTGCACCGGATACGCCTCCCAGATCGCCGCAAAAAACAGCGAAGCCCCTTCTCCCGGCGTCAGCCAGTACGGCTGTTTGCGCACATTGCCGCGCCATTCGTAGAAACCGTTGGCCGGCAGCAGGCAGCGACGCAGGCGCAGGGCCTCACGAAACATCGGTTGTTCGGCCACGGTTTCGGCCCGGGCGTGGGCCGGGGTGCGCGACAAATCAGTCAGCCACGGCGGCGTCAGGCCCCAACGGGCGCGGGCCAGGGTGCGCTGGCCGTCAGGCTCGGCACGCAGCATCAACACCGAATCGTTGGGGGAAATGTTCCACTGCGCCTGCTGATCGGCGGGAAAACCTGGCAGCGCCGCGAAGTCGCGGTTCCAGCGAAACAGGGCATAACGTCCACACATGGGGCAGCACGACTCAAGAATAAAACGAACGCCAGCCTAACAGACCAGCGTACCGGGGAAGCTCTCCGGTTCATCGCCGGGCAGCGGCAGCGCGGCATTGTACGCGCTGATCAGTTCGCGGGCGTATTCGGCCTGATCGTTCTCGACCGAAAGCCCCAGCAGGCCGAAGATCGGCAGCTCGCCGGTACCGCCGAGCAGATCGCGCCCGACCAGATGCGCCTCGATGCCTTCGCTGGCAAGCATGCCCTTGAGCATTTCGCCTTCCATCAGGTTTTCCGGCTCGTAGATTCGCTGCATGGGCGCACCTCACTCGTTTTCGCTGAACACTTCCAGAAACCAGTCCTGGCCATCGACCTGCAACACAAAGGTGATCGGCCGGCAACACACCTGACAGTCTTCGATATAGGTCTGATCACCCGCCGACAGATCCACTGTCGTCTCGACTTCCTCCCCACAGTACGGACATTCATACAGTGCGCTTTCCAGCATCGCGGTCTCCCGGGTGACTTGTGCGTATAATCGCCGGTCTATTTGCAGGGCTAATTTTGTCTGGCTACTTTTTCAGACCGTGCCCCGTTGGTTTTCGATCAAAACCTTTACTTACCCTAGCCGTTTCCAACAAGAGAGCATGATGGGCGAATTCGATGCCATCCGACCTTACGACGACAGCGAAGTACCTGCGGTACTGGCAAGACTGCTCGGCGACAAGGCGTTTCTAGATATCCTCACCCACTTCCGCTTCCCGCGTTTCGCCGGTGCCTTCGGCTGGATGCTCAAACCACTTATAGCCCATCGGCTGCGTCGTGAGTTCGCCGACGTGACATCGGTGGCGACGTTGCAGGACAAGGTCGAGTTCTACGTCGACCACACCATCGAGCGCGCCACCGACGGCGTGACCTACACCGGTGTCGAGCAATTCAAGTCCGGCAGTGCCTATCTGTTCATCGCCAACCACCGCGACATCGTGATGGACCCGGCCTTCGTCAACTACGCCGTGTACCACGCCGGCCTGCCGACCCCGCGTATCGCTATTGGCGACAACCTGCTGCAAAAGCCCTTCGTCAGCGACCTGATGCGCCTGAACAAGAGCTTCATCGTGCACCGCTCGATCACCGGGCGCCGGGAGAAAATGGCCGCGTACCAGTTGCTGTCGGCCTACATCAACCACTCGATCCGCAACGATTGCGCCTCGATCTGGATCGCCCAGGCCGAAGGCCGCGCGAAGGACGGCGACGACCGTACCGAGTCGGCGATCCTCAAGATGTTCCACATGAGCCGCAAGGACGAGCCGTTCGGCGAGGTCATCCAGTCGCTGAACCTGACGCCGGTATCGATCAGCTACGAATACGACCCGTGCGACCAGGCCAAGGCCCGCGAGCTGTACATCCGTGCCACCACCGGCACCTACAGCAAGGCGCCGGGCGAGGATGACGTGAGCATCGCCAAGGGCATCACCGGCTACAAGGGCCGGGTGCACGTGAACTTCGCCGCGCCGATCACCGAACTGTTCGAAGACACCAAGCAACTGGCGGTCGAGATGGACAAACAGATTCTCGGCGGCTACCGGTTGTTCCCGGTGCATTACCTGGCGTACGCACAGTGGGCGGATGCCGATCCGCAGTTGAACGTGCCGAAGGCTGCCGACGTGTTCGGTGCCGAGGAACTGGCCAAGGCCCAGGAAGAATGGCAAAGCCGTCTGGACGCCTGCCCTGAGGAGCATCGTCCGTATCTGGTGCTGCAATATGCGACGCCGGTGCGCAATCAGTACCGGGTCAAGGCTGGCTTGCCGCTGTAAGCGGTTTCGAGCGGATACAAGAACGGCGCCTTCGGGCGCCGTTTTTCGTTCAGTAGCGGGTACTGAACCAGGAAATCAGCAACGCCAGTCCCAGACAGGCGAAACCGAAACGATAGAAAAACCGGTTCATGCGCAGGGTCGCCCAGTCCAGTACCGGCTCTTGGTCAGGCTGGCTCTGGCGCTGGGCCGCGATACTGGCCATCGCCCGTTGCTCACGCCGACGGGTCGCGTGCAGCAGCCAACTGCCCGGGAAGGCCAACAGCAGGGCCAGCAGGTTGATCAGTTTGGCGGGATGGGCGGTAAACAGCGTCATCAAGTGCATCACAGACCTCAATCTAAACCGGAATGGCGAACGCCAGACCGACGACCGCGGCGCGGATTCTACCGAAACCCTCCCCCACTGCCCTACCCTTTGCGACAAATTACCCATCAATCGACCGATGGCTGTCCTGTGTCACGGCATCGTCATTTGTTTCGGCCACCCTGCGCGCCTCGAAACGTAAACGGAATGCGACATGCTTCACGCTGAAAACCAGGATCGCCTGTACCTCATCTCCCCGTCCGACGAACAACAGACCCTCGTCGGCAGCCTGGCCTTCAATGTTCAGGACCGTCACTGGCTGGTGTATTGCGCCCTCGGCGGACACCAGCATGCGGACTTGCCCGAGACCGATCTGCTGACAGGTGTCAGCGTCCTCGACTTCTACTCGCAAGCCGCCTGAACGAAAAAAGCCCGGGGCCATCGCTGGCCCCGGGCTTTTTCACATCTGACGCATGCATTATTCGGCGAGGATCTGGCCTATGCTCGGATCCTTGAACACACGGGTCAGCGCGTCGCTCAGCACGTCGCTGACCAGTTTCGTGTTGGTTTCCTGGTTCGGCGCCATGCCGAAACGCTGGTCCAGTGAGGCACCGTAACGGCCGCTGTAGCGACGGTTGCCGCTCTGCACGTCGGAGCGGAAGGTCGCACCGATGGTGGCTTCGGTCACGTACATGCCTTCTTTCGGCGACTGGTATTTCAGTTCAGTCAGGGTCACGGTCAGTTGCGGAGCATTCATCGCACCGTTGGACGGGGTGAAGCCCAGCAGACGCACGGCCGCTTCGGCCTGGGCCTGCAACTTCGGCACGATCTGCTCACGCTGTACGGTGATGGCGCTGGTTTCCGGGTACAGGCCACCGCGGGTGCCCAGGGTTGGCGACGGACGACCGTCGACCACGCGAACCACCACAGGCTGGCCATGTCCGACCGGTGCCAGCTGAGTGGTCAGCTTCGGTTCCGGGCTCAGTTGTTGCGGGCTGTGGGCGCAGCCAACCAGGGTCAAACTGGTCACAGTGATCAAACCGAACAACAGGCGTTGCAACATGCTCTTCTCTCCAGAATCAGGCACAGACAGGCCCGCAGTATAGCGGTGGGCCACTGCGGGTCACCAGCTTTGAAATCTCAGACAAACCCCGTCACGCGCGGTTCCTGTCACAGATTGTTCACCGCCCTTACATGTGCGCTTCACGGTCTTTTGACAATCTTCGTCACAGATCTCCAGAAGGAACACACACCATGCGCTATCTGATCTCGTTGTTTGCTCCACGCCCGCTGCACCGCAGCTTCGCCCTGCTCGACCGCAACGGCCATTGCCAGGCCTTCAAGCAGTGCAGCCTGCAGCCAATGGGTGACGGCTGGGTCGAAATCGAGGAAATCCGCCTCAACTGGCTGCACCAGCCTTTGCCTGCCAGTGCCCGGGTCGAACAGCAGCGCCCTCGCGCACGTGCCCAGGCGATGTTGAGCATCTGACCGGATGCCTAATAAAAGTCATTAAACTCGACCAACTCCCCGCATTTCTTCGATACAATCTCCCCCCGATTATAAGGACGTCTCCTGATCGGGCCCCGCAACAGCGTCAATGCGCTTGCATTGGCATCCAAATCGCCCACAGAGAGCCGCCCACACAGATCGAGTGAAGCTGGCGTGCTTGCTGTTTCCCTGGCAAATCCCCGCTTTTCGCGAATCTGCAGAGCTGTCATGACGCTCGGTCACTGAGTTGTTTGCCCCTCCGGGCACGGTGCCAGCCGGGACAGCCCTTTTTGAGGTTCACGTCTTCAAAAGAGCGTGAAAAAAACGGGTTTTCACAACTTCACAAGAGTGTGGCGAGCAAATGAATAGTTTTGCGTCTGAACATGCACCATTAGCGTCTGAAACAGCCCAACGACACAGGAACGGGTACGCCTCGAATACCGGAGCCTGAAGCCTGTCCGCTACGGATTTGGTTGCACAAACGGATGTCTCGACCATAAGTCGAATTGCCAGCCACGTGCTGAAATGAGTTCATGTGACTCTTGAAGCCAGGCCGCACGCATCCGTCGAAGTTGCGAAAAATTGCGAAGATTCGGACATGGCAAACCTGGCCATGGGTACCTGGGGCGTAACTGACCTGCCCCGGACACCTGGCAGCCATGCCGACAATTTGGTGCTGCAGATTTTGGAGACGCGTTAAATGGCGCATAACGAAGCAGTCGACGTAGTTCTGGTTGGGGCCGGCATCATGAGTGCCACCCTTGCAGTGCTGCTCAAGGAACTCGACCCGGCGATCAAGCTGGAAGTCGTCGAACTGATGGATTCCGGTGCCGCGGAAAGTTCCAACCCGTGGAACAACGCCGGTACCGGCCACGCCGGCCTCTGCGAGCTGAACTACACGCCGCAGAATGCCGACGGCACCGTCGACATCAAGAAAGCCGTACACATCAACACCCAGTTCGAGGTGTCGAAGCAGTTCTGGTCGTACCTGACCAGGAAAGGCACGTTCGGCTCGTGTAAATCCTTCATCAGCCCGGTGCCGCACCTGAGCTACGTCGAGGGTGAAAAAGGCGTTTCGTTCCTCAAGGAACGCTTCAACACGCTGCACAAGCATCACGCCTTCGCCGACATGGAATACACCGAAGACAAGGCGAAGATGGCCGAGTGGATGCCATTGATGATGCCGGGCCGTCCAAAGGACCAGGTGCTCGCCGCCACTCGCGTGATGAACGGTACCGACGTCAACTTCGGCGCGCTGACCAATCAGTTGCTCAAGCACCTGACCAGCGCCCCGGATGCCCAGGTCAAATACTGCAAGCGCGTGACCGGTCTGAAGCGTAACGCCAATGGCTGGACCGTCAGCATCAAGGACGTCAACAGCGGCAGCAGCCGTGAAGTCGACGCCAAATTCGTGTTCCTCGGCGCCGGTGGCGCGGCCCTGCCGCTGCTGCAGGCCTCGGGCATCGAAGAAAGCAAAGGCTTCGGCGGCTTCCCGATCAGCGGGCAGTGGCTGCGTTGCGACAACCCGGAAGTGGTCAAGCATCACCAGGCCAAGGTTTACAGCCAGGCGGCGGTGGGTTCGCCACCGATGTCCGTGCCGCACCTGGACACCCGCGTGGTCGACGGCAAGAAGTCCCTGCTGTTCGGGCCATACGCCGGCTTCACCACCAAGTTCCTCAAGCACGGCTCCTTCATGGACCTGCCGCTGTCGGTTCGCGCCGGCAACATCGGCCCGATGCTGGCCGTGGCCAAAAACAACATGGACCTGACCAAGTATCTGGTCAGCGAAGTGATGCAGTCGATGGAACAGCGCCTGGAATCCCTGCGTCGTTTCTACCCGGAGGCGAAAGCCGAAGACTGGCGCCTGGAAGTGGCCGGCCAACGGGTGCAGATCATCAAGAAAGACCCGAAAAAAGGCGGCATCCTGCAGTTCGGTACCGAACTGGTGGCCGCGAAGGACGGCTCCCTCGCCGCCCTGCTCGGCGCTTCGCCAGGTGCTTCGGTGACCGTATCGATCATGCTGGAACTGATCGAGAAGTGCTTCCCGGCCAAGGCCAAGGGTGAGTGGGCTGCCAAACTGGCGGAAATCTTCCCGGCCCGTGAAAAGGTCCTGGAAACCGACGCTGCGCTGTATCACAAGATCAATGCGCACAACAACGTCGCGCTGGAACTGGTTGAAGCCAGCAACGAGACCGAAAGCTACGCCTGATTCGGCTCCATGAAAAACGCCCCGCACTCAGTGAGTGCGGGGCGTTTTTTTATGCCTGTGGAAAACTTCGGCTATCAGCCGCGGGCTTTCTCGATCAGCTCGATGTATTCCGGTGCGTTGCGTTGATCACGGATCTGGTCGACGAAGGTCTTGCCATGCTCGTCCTTGCCGTCCACGTCATAACCGGCCTCAACGAAGAACGTCAGGAAACGCTCGAAATCGTCGATGCGCAGGCCACGGTAGGCCTTGACCAGTTTGTGCAGCGACGGCGAAGTGGCGTCGACCGGCTCAAAATCGAGGAACAGCTTGATCTGCTCATCGCCGATCTCGTCACCAATCACTTGCTTCTTATCTTTACGCATTGCCGACTCCAGCTCGCAGACATTTCACGGGGCGGGCAGTTTACCCCTGCCCGGGCACGAGGCTCAACGCGCACGCGTGCTACCGGTGTGCAGATCGGCCCAGATGTGGCCGTTGGCGTAGCTGAGGAATTGCACATACACGGTGTCATTGCGCAACAGATCGATGATCACCCGGTATTGGGCCAGCGGATAAAACAGGGTCAGGGTCTTGCGCTGGTCGTCGTACACCGGTTTTTTCAGGCTTTTGCTTTCGCCGTCAAAACTGACCAGCACCTGATTGATCGTCGCGCCCTTGTTCAGGGACTTGCCCTTGAGGCGGATCATCAATGGCGAAGTGACCGGAATCGGCTGCTGATTGGACTGACGCTGGGCGCCGACCACCACGGAATAGTCGGTGACCTGCAACAGTTGCTGCTGCTCGGGTTCGGCATCGCGCAGGGTGAGGTCGTCGGGCGGCAGGAACTGGCTGTGCATCGGCGCGGCGGCCAGGGGCAGGCTGAGGGTCAGCAACAGGGCGGCGCAGCTGCGGATCAAGAGGCTCATGACAGGCTCCGGAGGGCGGGGCCGAGCACTTTAGCAGCCTTTAAAAGCAAAAGATCGCAGCCGGGGCTGCGATCTTCAAGGGGACTCTTACATGCCTTTGACGGCGAAGATCCCGTTGGCGTTGCGCCAGTAGCCTTTGTAGTCCATGCCGTAACCGAAGATGTAACGGTCAACGCATGGCAGGCCGACGAAATCGGCTTTCAGGTCAGGACGGGCCTTGCGGTCGTGATCCTTGTCGATCAGTACCGCGGTGTGCACGGCACGGGCACCGGCGTGTTTGCAGAAGTCGATGATCGCGCCCAGGGTGTGACCTTCGTCGAGGATGTCGTCGATGATCAGCACGTCACGGTCGATGAACGAGACTTCCGGCTTGGCTTTCCAGAACAGGTCGCCGCCGCTGGTTTCGTTGCGATAGCGGGTGGCGTGCAGGTAGGACGCTTCCAGCGGGAACTGCAGATGGGTCAGCAGTTTGCCGGAGAAAATCAGCCCGCCGTTCATCACGCAGAACACCACCGGGTTGCTCTCGGCCAGTTGTTCGTTGATTTGTGCACCGACGCGGGCAATGGCAGCCTCGACTTCAGCTTCGGTGTACAGGCAGTCAGCCTCTCGCATGATTTGACGGATATGCTCGAGATCAGCGGACATGGCGCTCTCCAAGGGGGGTCTGTTTCGGAAAAGCGGGCAAAGGTACGCATCCCGCACGGCCGAATCAAGCATTTGTGGACTAACGTACTGTATGTCCTATAGGACATCACCCTCGGATAGATTAATCTAGGCCGGTTTTTTTGCCCGCCGCCGGAGCCTTTCCCCATGTCCATCCAAGAGATCCGCCATCCGCTGATCCGTCACAAACTTGGCCTTATGCGCCGTGCAGACATCAGCACCAAGAATTTCCGCGAGCTCGCTCAGGAAGTCGGTGCCCTGTTGACCTATGAAGCTACCAAAGACCTGCCGCTGGAAACCTACGATATCGAAGGTTGGTGCGGCACGGTGTCGGTCGAGAAAATCGCCGGCAAGAAGATTACCGTCGTGCCGATCCTGCGTGCCGGCATCGGCATGCTCGAAGGCGTGCTCAGCCTGATCCCGGGCGCGAAAGTCAGCGCCGTCGGCGTTGCCCGTAACGAAGAAACCCTGCAGGCCCACACCTATCTGGAAAAACTGGTTCCGGAAATCGATGAACGCCTGGCGATGATCATCGACCCGATGCTCGCCACCGGCAGCTCCATGGTCGCGACCATCGACCTGCTGAAGAAGGCCGGTTGCAAGGACATCCGCGCGATGGTGCTGGTTGCCGCGCCGGAAGGCATTGCCGCTGTCGAGCAGGCTCACCCGGACGTGATCATCTACACCGCGTCCATCGATCAGAAACTCAACGAGCACGGTTACATTATTCCTGGGCTTGGCGATGCCGGTGACAAGATCTTCGGCACCAAGCAGAAGGACGCTTGACCATGCAGGATGAGTTCAACGATCCGCTCTGGCGCACGGTGCTGTCCGGCGCGCAGATGCTGTTCGTGGCTTTCGGCGCCCTGGTGCTGATGCCGCTGATCACGGGCCTTGACCCGAACGTGGCACTGTTCACCGCAGGTCTGGGCACGATTCTGTTCCAGATCGTCACCGGACGTCAGGTGCCGGTGTTTCTCGCGTCGAGCTTTGCCTTCATCACCCCGATCATTCTCGCCAAGGGTCAGTTCGGCCTTGCCGCGACCATGGGCGGCGTGATGGCGGCCGGTTTCGTCTACACCTTCCTCGGCCTGGCCGTGAAGATCAAAGGCACCGGGTTCATCGACCGTCTGCTGCCACCGGTGGTGATCGGTCCGGTGATCATCTCCATTGGCCTGGCCATGGCGCCGATTGCCGCGAACATGGCGATGGGCAAGGCCGGTGACGGTTCGGAACTGATCCATTACCAGACCGCAATGATGATCTCGATGCCGGCGCTGCTGACCACGTTGATCGTGGCGGTGTTCGGCAAAGGCATCTTCCGTCTGGTGCCGATCATCTCCGGCGTGCTGGTGGGTTTCGCCATGTCCTTCTATTTCGGTGTTGTCGACACCGCGAAGATTGCGGCGGCCCCGTGGTTTGCACTGCCTCATTTCACCGCGCCGGAGTTCAACTGGCAGGCGATCCTGTTCATCGTCCCGGTGGCGCTGGCCCCGGCCATCGAACACATCGGCGGCGTGATTGCGGTCGGCAGCGTGACCGGTCGCGACTACCTGAAGAAGCCGGGCCTGCATCGCACCCTGCTGGGTGACGGTATCGCCACCACGGCGGCCGGTCTGTTCGGCGGTCCGCCCAACACCACCTACGCCGAAGTGACTGGCGCGGTGATGCTGACCAAGAACTACAACCCGAAAATCATGACCTGGGCGGCGATCTTCGCCATCGCCCTGGCGTTCATCGGCAAGTTCGGCGCCCTGCTGCAAAGCATTCCGGTGCCGGTGATGGGCGGGATTCTGTGCCTGTTGTTCGGTTCGATCGCGGCGGTGGGGATGAACACCCTGATCCGTCACAAGATCGATCTGGGCGAGGCGCGCAATCTGGTGATCGTTTCGGTGACCCTGGTGTTCGGGATCGGCGGTGTGCTGGTCGGCACCGGCACCGGTCCGGATGACTTCGGCCTCAAAGGCATCGCGCTGTGCGCGGTGGTGGCGATTGCGCTGAACCTGATCCTGCCGGGCAACGACAGCTGGAAACACAAGAAGGCGGATGAGCCGCTGCTCTGATTCCAGCAGTCAGATCAGTTTTGTCCGTCAGATAGCCTTCGCGAGCAAGCCCGCTCCCACATTTGATCTCCTGTGGGAGCGGGCTTGCCCGCGAAGCTTTTGACTTTCAGAGGGCCAGTGGCGCCCGTTCACAAAGCGTTGCCAATGCCTTCGCCCATTGCGGGTCATCGTTCAGGCACGGCACCAGCACCAACTCCTCCCCTCCCGCCTCGCGGAACTGTTCCTTGCCGCGATCGCCGATCTCTTCCAGGGTCTCGATGCAATCGGCGACAAACGCCGGGCACATCACCAGAATCTTCTTCACGCCGCTTTTGGCCAGTTCATCCAGCCGCGCTTCGGTGTAGGGCTCGATCCATTTCGCCTTGCCCAGTCGCGACTGGAACGACACCGACCACTTGCCATCCGGGATGCCCATGCGCTTGGCGAACTCGGCTGCCGTGCGCAGGCACTGGCCGCGATAGCAGGTCGCAACCACTTCCGGCGGTGCACCGGCGCAGCAATCACCGTGACCATCGAAGCGATGACCCGGATTGAGTTTGGTCAGATGCCGCTCCGGCAAACCGTGGAAGCTCAGCAGCAGGTGATCGTAATCCTGCTGCAAGTGCGGCCGGGCGCTCGCCACGAGGGCATCGAGGTATTCCGGCTGATCGTAGAATGGCTGCAACACCGACAGTTGTACGTCGAGTTTTTTCTCGCGTACCACTCGCTTGGCTTCTTCGATCACGGTGGTCGTGGTGCTGTCGGCGAACTGTGGATAAAGCGGTGCGAGGGTGATGCGCTTGTGCCCTGCCGCCACCAGTTTAAGCAGCGCCGATTCGATCGACGGCTGCCCGTAACGCATGGCCAGTTCTACCGGGCCGTGGGTCCACTGGGCCTTCATCTGTTGTTGCAGGCGACGGCTGAGCACTACCAGCGGCGAGCCCTCCTCCCACCAGATCGACGCATAGGCGTGGGCCGACTGCTCGGGGCGCTTGATCAGGATCAGCGACACCAGCAGACGCCGCACCGGCCACGGCAGGTCGATCACGTACGGGTCCATCAGAAATTGATTAAGGTAGCTGCGCACGTCGGCCACCGAAGTGGAAGCCGGCGAACCCAGGTTGACCAGAAGCAAGGCGTGATCGGTCATGCAACGTCCTATTTCAGAGGCGGCTGGACAGATCGTCCAGGGCCGCGCGTAAATCCGTGAACCGGAAATTGAATCCGGCTTCCAGCAAGCGTGCCGGCGTGGCCCGTTGACCACCCAGCAACAGCAATGACATCTCGCCGAGCCCGACCTTCAGGGCCAGGGCCGGCATCGGCATGAACGCCGGGCGGTGCAACACGCTGCCCAGCGTCCTGGCAAATTCGCGATTGCGCACCGGTTTTGGCGCGCACGCATTATAAGGACCACTCGCCTGATCGCGGTGCAGAAGAAAATCAATCAGGGCGATTTGATCGTCGATATGAATCCACGACATCCACTGCCGACCATTGCCCAAAGGCCCGCCCAGCCCGAGTTTGAACGGCAGCAACAGGCGCGACAAAAAACCGCCCTCGGCCGACAGCACCAGCCCGGTCCGCACCAGCACTACGCGGATGTCCATCGCTTCGGCGCGTTGCGCGGTTTCTTCCCAGGCAATGCACAACTGACTGGCGAAATCGTCGATCACCGGTGGCGAATCTTCGGTCAACTCACGCTCGCCGCCGTCTCCGTACCAGCCCACGGCCGAGCCCGAGATCAGCAGTGAAGGTTTCTGCCCGCGATGTTCCAGCCACGCCAGCAATGTCTCGGTGAGCGTGATCCGGCTGCTCCACAGCAACGCCTTGCGCCGATGGGTCCACGGCCGATCGGCAATCGGTGCGCCGGCAAGGTTGACGATCACGTCGACCGGTTCATCGCCAAGGTCTTCCAGACGCGCGATGCCACGCACTTGAGCGCCGCAGATTTTCGCGACCTTTTCCGCACGACGACTCCACACGGTCAACCGGTGGCCCTGCCCCGACCAGTGCCGGCAGAGCTGACGTCCGATCAATCCAGTACCGCCGGTCAGCAATATGTGCATGACATCTTCCTCGCGTGGCGTTTTACTTCGATCACTAGTCTATTTTTATAAGCAGGGATCTTTTCTATCGGACAGGCTCTATTGTTTAACAATAGGCCAAGCTGTCAGAACGAAAACGCTGGAAGTTATACCAGAAAACAAAATTGTACAGGTTTCATCCACGGCGTAGTCTGTACAGAAAGGTAAACGAGGCCCCTATGACTGTACCTATCGCAATCATTGGCACCGGCATCGCCGGACTCTCCGCCGCCCAGGCCCTGACCGAGGCCGGGCACACCGTCCAGTTGTTCGATAAAAGCCGCGGCAGCGGCGGGCGCATGTCGAGCAAGCGCAGTGACGCCGGCTCGCTGGACATGGGCGCGCAATATTTCACGGCCCGCGACCGACGCTTCGTCACCGAAGTCCAGCGCTGGCAAAGTCAGGGCTGGGTCGCCGAGTGGGCGCCGCAGCTCTACACCTTTCATGGCGGACAACTGAACCTGTCGCCGGACGAGCAGACCCGCTGGGTCGGCTCGCCGCGCATGAGCGCCATCACCCGAGGCTTGCTCGACGGCCTGGAAGTGCATTTCGCCTGCCGGATCACCGAGGTCTATCGCGGTGAAGAGCACTGGCATCTGCAAGACGCCGAAGGCTTCACTCACGGCCCTTTCAGCCATGTGGTGATCGCCACCCCGGCGCCTCAGGCCACCGCATTGCTGGCCGCTGCGCCCAAACTGGCCGGTGCCGCTGCCGGGGTGAAGATGGACCCGACCTGGGCCGTCGCCCTCGCCTTCGACACGCCGCTGGATACCCCCATCGAAGGCTGCTTCGTACAGGACAGTCCTCTCGACTGGCTGGCCCGCAACCGCAGTAAACCCGGGCGCGACAACACCCTCGACACCTGGGTCCTGCACGCTACCAGCGCCTGGAGCCGGCAGCACATCGACCTCTCCAAGGAAGCCGTGATCGAGCAGTTGCACGGCGCCTTTGCCGAGTTGCTGCACAGCGCCATGCCCGCACCGACTTTCAGCCTCGCCCACCGCTGGCTCTACGCCCGCCCGGCCACCAGCCATGAGTGGGGCACGCTGGCGGACGCCGACCTGGGTCTGTATGCGTGCGGCGACTGGTGCCTGTCGGGCCGGGTCGAAGGCGCGTGGCTCAGTGGCCAGGAAGCTGCACGCCGCTTGCACGAACACCTGCAGTGAACCGCATCAATCCGCAAAAACTGCTGCTGTCGAAATGGACAGCAGCCCTGCCGCAAAACCGTGAAAAGCACTTTCTGGTGACCGAGCTGCTCCGCGACGAGAACGGCACGGTGCTGGAGATCGAAATGCAGGCAGTGCTGACCAGGCGCACCACGCAATTGGATTGGCATGTTTTGCAAGACGATGCGTACTGGAAAATGGGCTGGCGCTAGCTCCCGTCAAAATCTTGTACAAATAATTTGACTTGTACACCTTTGAATCTATGCTGAAGGAATGTTGTACAGAATAAATACTCTGTACAAATTCAGATTCGAGGTGCCGTCATGTCCGAGCCGTCTCCACCCAAGATCGCCATCAGCGCCTGCCTGATGGGCGCCGAAGTGCGCTACAACGGCGGACACAAGGCATCACGGCTGTGCACCCACACACTCACTGAATATTTCGATTTCGTCCCGGTGTGCCCGGAAGTCGCGATTGGCCTGGGCATTCCCCGCGAGCCGATCCGGCTGGTGGGCGACCCGGATCATCCCCAGGCCCTCGGGACGGTTCACCGCGAGACCGACGTCACCGATGCGCTGTCCGCCTATGGCGAGAAAATGGCCACCGAGCTCGACGACATTTGCGGCTACATCTTCATGCAGCAATCGCCATCCTGTGGACTGGAGCGGGTCAAGGTCTATCACGCCAACGGCGCACCGATAGGCAGCGGGCGCGGGATCTTTGCCCAGGCCTTCTGCGCCCGGCACCCCGACTTGCCGGTCGAAGAAGACGGACGCCTGAACGATCCGGTCCTGCGGGAAAACTTCATCACCCGGGTATTCGCCTACAGCGATTGGCAGCAAGTGCTCCGGCAAGGCCTGAGCCGCCGCGCCCTGACCGACTTCCACTCGCGCTACAAATACCTGCTGATGGCCCACAACCCGGTGCAATACAAGGCGCTGGGCAATCTGCTCGGCAATATGGGCCAAACCGATCCAGTGGAACTCGGCCCGCGCTATTTCAGCCAGTTGATGGCGGCCCTCACCACCTGCGCCACACGCCGCACCCACAGCAACGTGTTGCAGCACATCAGCGGTTACCTGAAACGGGCGATCAGCGCCGAAGACAAACAGGAAATGCAGCACGTCATCGGTCAGTACCGCCACGGCATCGTGCCACTGGTGGTGCCGCTGACGCTGCTCAAGCATCACTTTCGCCTACACCCCGACCCCTATATCGCGCAACAGGTTTACCTGCAACCGCACCCGGAAAACCTCAGCCTGCGAAACGCCATTTGATGAACGACACACTCGACACCAGCGCCCGCGAAGACCTCGGCGCCGACTTCAAGAAAGCCCTCGACGAAGGCTGGCTGCCGATTCGCGAGGTCGCGCGCCAGACCGGCGTCAACGCGATCACCCTGCGTGCCTGGGAGCGCCGTTACGGGCTGATCGTGCCGCAACGCACGCCCAAGGGGCATCGCCTGTATTCGGCCGAACATGTACAGCGCATCCAGCACATCCTCACCTGGCTCAACCGTGGCGTGGCGGTCAGTCAGGTCAAACCACTGCTCGATACACCGCAAACCGTCAACGAGCCACTGGAAAACGAATGGCAGCCCTTGCACCAGGCCGCGCTGCTGGCGGTCACGCAATTGAACGAGCGCAGCCTCGACGACAGCGTCAACCAGGCGATGGCGCTGTACCCGCCGCGAACCCTGTGTGAGCAATTGCTGATGCCGTTACTGGCGGAGCTTGAGCAGCGCTGGCAAGGCCAGTTCGGTGCGCAGATGGAACGGGGGTTCTTTCATGCCTGGCTGCGTAGCAAATTCGGCGCGCGCATCTACCATAACAACCGTCAGTTGCGCACAGCGCCGCTGCTGCTGGTCAACCAATCGGATTTACTGCTGGAGCCGCACCTGTGGCTCTGCGCCTGGCTGATCAGCAGCGCCGACTGCCCGGTGCAGGTATTTGACTGGCCGCTACCGGCCGGGGAACTGGCACTGGCAGTCGATCACCTGCAAGCCCGTGGCGTACTGCTGTATTCCAGCAAAGCCATGAACCTGGCGCAGTTGCCGAAACTATTGAATGGCGTCAGTTGCCCAAAAATGATTGCCGGACCAACGGTGTGCATCCATCACGCCGAGTTGTCCGTAAGAACTTCCGAGATCGCTGATCTGTACCTGGCCGAAGATCCCTTGTCGGCGCATCGGACACTCCTTCAGCGTGGGTTGATTTAATGATTCGTGCAGAGAACACCATGCAATTGATCTGGCTGCGCAGCGACCTGCGCCAACATGACAACACCGCCCTGACGGCCGCCGCCGAGCGTGGCCCGACCGTGGCCGTGTACCTGTTGAGCCCCGAACAATGGCAGGAACATGACGACGCCCCGTGCAAGGTCGATTTCTGGCTGCGCAACCTGCGGGAATTGAGCAAAACCCTTGGCGAACTGAACATCCCGTTGCTGATCCGCAGCGCCCCGCGCTGGGATCAGGCGCCAGCGGTACTGCTTGAGCTTTGCCGGGATTTGCAGGTCGAGGCTGTTCACGTCAATGAGGAATATGGCGTCCACGAAAGTCGCCGCGATGCGGCCGTTGCCCGGGCATTGCAGGCCGAAGGCATCGCCTTTCACAGCTATCTCGATCAGTTGTTGTTCAAGCCCGGCAGCGTACTGACCAAGACCGGCACCTACTTTCAGGTATTCAGTCAGTTCCGCAAGGTCTGCTATGAGCGCCTGCATCGTTCGATGCCGGCCTTGATAAAGACGCCGTCCGCACAGGCTCCACTGAACATTGCCAGCGATCCGATACCCGAGTCCATCGAGGGATTCCCGACACCCGGCCAAGCGTTGCGCAACCTGTGGCCCGCCGGCGAAGCCGAGGCCCAACGGCGCCTCGACACTTTCGCCGACGTGCAGATCGACTACTACAAAAGCGAACGCGATTTCCCGGCCAAGCCCGGCACCAGCCAGCTCTCGGCCTATCTAGCGGCCGGGGTGATCTCGCCGCGCCAGTGCCTGCATGCCGCGCTGCAAAGCAATCAGGGTGAATTCGAAAGCGGCAAGGTCGGCGCGGTCACCTGGATCAATGAACTGCTGTGGCGCGAGTTCTACAAACACATCCTGGTCGGCTACCCACGGGTGTCCCGACATCGCGCGTTCCGCCCGGAAACCGAAGCCCTGGCCTGGCGCGATGCGCCGCAGGAACTGGCGGCCTGGCAAGAGGCACGCACCGGCCTGCCGATCATCGACGCCGCGATGCGCCAATTGCTCCAAACCGGCTGGATGCACAACCGCCTGCGGATGGTGGTGGCGATGTTCCTGACCAAGAACCTGCTGATCGACTGGCGTGAAGGCGAGCGTTTTTTCATGCGCCACCTGATCGACGGCGATCTGGCGGCCAACAACGGCGGCTGGCAGTGGAGCGCCTCGACTGGCACCGATGCGGCGCCGTATTTCCGGATTTTCAACCCGGTCAGCCAGTCGGAAAAATTCGACAGCGAAGGCCTGTTCATCAAGCACTGGCTGCCTGAACTGGCCGGGCTGAACAAGAAAGAAGTGCACAACCCTGCAAGCGCTGGCGGACTGTTCGGCGTGGCGGACTACCCGCCGCCGATCGTCAACCTGAGCACCTCGCGGGAACGGGCACTGACCGCGTTCAAGAACCTGCCCTCCCGTGCGTCTGTCGGAGAAGGCCATGAGTGAATTCCTGCGCCGTTTCGCTCGCCAGTTCGCGCAGTTGAACAAGAACAACCTGCACAGCCTGGACGCGCTCTACAGCGAGGACATTCATTTTACCGACCCACTGCACGAGGTGCAGGGACTGACGCAATTGCGCACCTACTTCAGCGAGCTGTACGCCAACGTCAGCGAGTTGCGGTTCGACTTTCACGGCTTCGACCAGATCGGCGACTGCGAAGGCTATTTGCGCTGGGTCATGAGCTATCGCCACCCGCGTCTGGCCGGCGGACGGTTGATTCGGGTCACAGGCTGCTCGCACCTGCTTTGGCGCGACAAGGTTTATCGTCACCGGGATTACTTCGATGCCGGGGCGCTGCTTTACGAACATTTACCGATATTGGGCCGGGTGATCGCCTGGCTGAAAAGGAGATTGGGATGAGTCGTACAACTCCACGCCGTTATTGGCTGACCGGTGCCAGCAGTGGTATCGGTGCGGCACTGGCTGAAGAGATTCTGAAAACCGGCGCGCACCTGGCGGTCAGTTCCCGTCAGATCGCACCGCTCAAAGTGTTGTCGCAGCGCTACCCGGGACAGGTGCTGGTGGTGCCGGGAGATTTGACCAACAGCCAGACCGTGCGGGAAATCGGTGAACAGATTGCGCTGGACTGGGGATCGCTGGACAGCGTGATCCTCAACGCCGGCACCTGCGAGTACGTCGATGCCCACCAGTTCGACGCCTCGATCGTCGAACACGTGGTACGCACCAACCTGCTTGCCAGCAGCTATTGCATCGAAGCCGCCCTGCCCCTGCTGCGCAAAGGCACCGCGCCGCATCTGGTGGGCATGGCCAGTTCCGTCACCTACGTGCCACTGCCGAGAGCCGAAGCGTACGGTGCGTCGAAGGCCGGGCTGCGTTATCTGTTCGAATCGCTGCGCATCGATCTGGCGGACGAAGGCATTGAAGTCACCATCATCAGCCCGGGTTTTGTCGATACGCCGCTGACGGCGAAAAACGATTTCCCGATGCCATTGAGCTGGCCTGTGGATAAAGCCGCACGCCACATATTCGCCCGGCTCAAGGATCGACCGCTGGAAATTGCCTTTCCGGCACTGTTCATGGCGGCCCTGTGGCCACTGTCGAAATTGCCTGCGCGGGTGCAACTGGCCATCGGCAAGCGCATGGTGCGCAGCAGCCCACCGCTGCGGGATATGACGTGAACATCGCCATCGTCGGCAGCGGGATTGCAGGGCTGACCTGCGCCTACCTGCTCGATCGCCGACATGACGTCACAGTGTTCGAGGCCGGCGCCTGGGTCGGCGGCCATACCCACACCGTACAAGTCACGGTGGATGGTCGCGAATATGCCGTGGACACCGGGTTCATCGTGTTCAACGACTGGACTTACCCGAACTTCATTCGCCTGCTCAGCCAATTGGGTGTGAGCAGCAAAGCCACCGAGATGAGTTTTTCGGTGACCGACCCCGACACCGGCCTGGAATACAACGGCAACAACCTCGACAGCCTGTTCGCTCAGCGCAGCAATCTGTTGTCTCCGGGGTTCTGGGGCATGCTGCGCGACATCCTGCGTTTCAACAAGGAAGCCCGGCGCGACCTCGCCGAACAGCGGATCGCCAGCGACACCACACTGGACGACTACCTCAAGGCCGGCGGCTACGGCGAGCGTTTCATCCTGCATTACATCGTGCCGATGGGCGCGGCGATCTGGTCGATGCCGATGGCCGAGATGCTGAATTTTCCGCTGCAGTTCTTTGTGCGTTTTTTCGAGAACCACGGATTGTTGTCGGTCAGCAATCGCCCGCAATGGCGAGTGATCGAGGGTGGTTCCAGTGCCTACCTCGCACCGCTGACCGCGTCATTCAAAGAGCGGATCCGCGTGCACTGTCCGGTAAACCGGATCGAACGCAACGAACACGGCGTGGTTATCCACAGCCCCGTCGGTATCGAACACTTCGACAAAGTCGTGCTGGCCTGCCACAGCGATCAGGCATTGCGACTGCTGGCCGATCCGAGCCGTGCCGAACGGGAGATTCTCGGCGCCCTGCCCTACGCCGACAACGAAGTGGTGCTGCACACCGACACCCGGCTGCTGCCGACGCGCAAACGGGCCTGGGCCAGCTGGAACTATCGTCTCGGCGGGGCGGGCCACACCCAGGCGGCCGTGACTTACGACATGAATATCCTGCAGGGCATCCAGAGCGACACCACGTTCTGCGTCAGCCTCAACCAAAGCGCCGGCATCAGCCCGTCCAAAGTACTTGCCCGTTTCACCTACGCCCATCCGCAATTCAGCCTCGCGGCGGTGGCAGCACAACAGCGCTGGGCCGAACTCGACGGCGCGCAGCACACCCATTATTGCGGCGCCTACTGGGCCAACGGTTTTCATGAAGACGGCGTGGTCAGCGCTTTACGCGTGGCCGCCGCGTTCGGAGAAAGCCTGTGAACAGCGCGCTCTACAGTGGCTGGATCGCCCATCGGCGCTTTGCCCCGCGCCGGCATGAATTCCGTTACCGGATCGGGCTGCTGTATCTCGACCTGACCGAACAGGACGCCGTGCTGAGCCTGTCGCCACTCTCCGGCACGAGCCGCTTTGCACCGTTCTCGTTTCGCGAGACCGACTACCTCAAGACCTTCACCGGTCGCGGTGTGCAACTGATCGATGCCGTGCGTCTGCAGGTCGGCGCGGCCCTCGGTCATGAGCCACAGGGCTCGATCTGCCTGCTGACCCAGCCGCGAAGCTGGGGCCTGGCATTCAACCCGGTGAGTTTCTTTTATTGCCACGAAGCCGACGGGCAACTGGCGGCGATTCTCTGCGAAGTCAGCAACACGCCGTGGCGCGAGCGCTATCACTACGTATTGCCGGCGCGGGCGCCGACCGGCGTGCGCGACTTCCACCAGCACTTCGCCGTGGCCAAGGCGTTTCACGTATCACCGTTCCTGCCGCCAGATCTGGAATACCGCATGAGTTTCAGCCCCGCCGCGCAAACCCTGGGCGTGCACATGGCCGACTGGCAGGGCGAACGCAAACTGTTCGACGCCACGCTCAACCTCAAGCGCGAACCTCTTGATCGACACAACCTGCACCGGCATCTGTGGCGCTTTCCGTGGATGACCGCGAAAACCGCCCTCGCAATCTATTGGCAGGCCCTGCGCTTGCTGCTCAAGCGCACCCCGCTGTTTTCCCATCGGACGGCCGACGACAGCTTTCGAACCGCCACTGCGTCTCCCGAGGAGCACCGCCATGAAATCCTCTAGCGTTTCGGCCAGAGCCGCCATCCCGTTCAGTACCCACGGCATCACCGGCTCGCTGCTGCGTCGCGGTGTCCTGCGTCAACTCGCACAGCTCAAGCACGGGCAACTGGTGGTGGTCGAGGACGGCGAGCGCCTGGTCTTCGGCACGCCGGGCAGTGCGTTGCTGGGCGAAATTCATGTCCTCGATGCAGCGGCCTGGGGCATGGTCGCGGGCAACGGCTCGATCGGCGCCGGGGAAGCGTTCATTCACGGCTACTGGAGTTCACCGGACCTGACCGCCGTGGTGCGTGTCTTCGTCAGTAACCTCGAGGTGCTCGACGGCATGGAGGGTGGACTGGCCAAAATCGGCCGGCCGCTGGTGCGCGGTCTGCACTGGCTCAACCGCAACACACGCAAGGGCTCGCAGAAAAACATCGCCGCCCACTATGACCTCGGCAACGACCTGTTCGAGCAGTTTCTCGACCCGACCATGATGTATTCGGCGGCGCAGTTCCTCAGCCCGGACGACAGCCTGGAACAGGCACAATTGAACAAACTGGAGCGGATCTGCCAGAAACTCGCGCTAGAGCCCGGCGATCACTTGCTGGAGATCGGCACCGGCTGGGGCAGCATGGCGCTATATGCGGCGCAGCACTATGGCTGCAAAGTCACCACGACCACCCTGTCCAAAGAGCAATACGCGTTCACCGCCCGGCGCATCGAAATCCTCGGCCTGCAGGACCGGGTGACGCTGCTGCTCAAGGACTACCGCGACCTCACCGGACAGTACGACAAACTGGTGTCGATCGAGATGATCGAAGCGGTCGGTCATCGCTTCCTGCCGACCTACTTCAAGCAATGCGCGCACCTGCTCAAGAGCAACGGCCTGATGCTGCTGCAAGCGATCACCATTCGGGACCAGCGCTACGAGCAGGCGAAACGCGGCGTGGATTTCATTCAGCGTTACATCTTCCCCGGCGGCGCCCTGCCCTGTGTGCAGAAGATGCTCGAAATCGTCAGTCGCGACACCGACATGAACCTGCTGCATATGGAAGATTTCGGCCTGCACTACGCCCGGACCCTGCGCCTGTGGCACGAGAATTTTCGCCACGCCCACGGCCGCCTGAGCGAATTGGGCTACGACGATTATTTCCTGCGGCTGTGGGAGTTTTACCTGTGTTACTGCGAGGGCGGCTTCCTCGAACGCACCATCGGCACCGCACAATTGCTGCTGGCCAAACCGGCGGCGATGCCGGCACCGCTGCTTGGGCGTTTCGATGCCTGAGCGGATCGCCAACGCCGTTCTGTTCCAGGTCGGCTGGCTGGCCTGCGTGCTTGGCGGCAACAGCCTGTGGTTGCTGGTGGCGCTGGCGGTATTGGTGATTCATCTGCGCTGGATCAGCAACTGGGCGGCTGAGGGCCGACTGATACTCGGCGTGGTGATTCTGGGCACCGCCGTGGACAGTGGCCTGCGCGGTCTCGGGGTCTTTGAATTCAAGGATCTGTCGCCGCTGATTCCGCTGTGGCTGATGCTGTTGTGGGCACTGTTGGCCACGACATTGCGCCATTGCCTGCAATGGAGCGCCCGGCCATGGTGGCTGGCGAGTGTGCTCGGGGCCGTCGGTGGCGCGTTGTCGTATTGCGCCGGTGGACGACTGGCCGGGGTGCAATTTCCCTACGGCGAGTTACCGACTTTGATCGGCATCGGCCTGTTGTGGGCGCTACTTTTTCCGTTGTTGCACCTCTTGTCGAGACGCCTGGCGCAGTAATCGTCCGTCAGGGCTTTCACACGCGCACGGGTCACTGCCGTACACTGCGCCCATGAAAACCATTCCCCTGCAGCCAATCGACGAGCCCGCCGTCACCTGTTCGACTTGCGCGGCCTGCTGCTGTCAGCTCGAAGTCATGCTGATCACCGACACCGGCGTACCCGAGCGTTATATCGATACCGATGAGTGGGGTGGGGAAGTCATGCTGCGTCTGGACGACGGCTGGTGCGCGGCACTGGATCGCGACACGATGATGTGCACCATCTACGAAAAACGCCCGCTGATCTGCCGCGAATTCGAAATGGGCGCGCCGGAATGCATCGAGGAACGCCTGGGGATTGCCACGGCGTACCGTTGAATACAAAAAAGGAGCGCCAGGCGCTCCTTTTTTCATGGGCGTTACAACGGCATCGTGTAGTGCAGCGAGTAGCTTTCTACCCCGTCGTTGTTGCTCGACATGCCGGCGTTGGAATAGTGAGTCGCACGGATCCCCACCTCGTGCCCGCCATGGAAGCGCAGACCGAAACCGATGCGGTCTTCGAACTGAAAGGCCTGGCCGATCTTGTTGCCTTCGTAGTCGGTGTTGGAGAACACCGCAGCGCCAATGCCCGCCTCGACGTAAGGCTTGATCGACTCACCGGAAAACTCGTAAACGAACACCGGCGAGAACGACAGGCTGTTGTTGCTGGAGCCCTTGTCGCCTTCCCAGTAGGTGTAGGCGCCGCTCCAGTAACCGGTCAGGCGACCGACATCGCTTTGCAGCCAGCTCTTGTCCCAGTCGAAATTCATCCCCAGGCGATAGGTCATCGTTGAATCGCTGGTGGCTCCAACCCCGAATTCCACGCCAGCGGCCTGTGCAGTAAAACTTTGCCCCATCAGTGCGGCCGCAATCGCGGCCAAGCAGAATAGTCGCTTCACTTGAAACATCCTTTTCCTAACGGTCGTATGGTTTTTAGTGTGCTTGACGCTTATAGAAATCGGCGCTTGAACAGAAGTTCAGCTGATTTTTCAGTTATGACACAACTTTTTTACATCGCGAAGCTTTGCACATCGCCGGGCGTTTGTCCCAGCAGCGGCAGGATGTTTTTCAAGGACTGCGGATCGGCGCTGGTCCAGAATCTGGCGGGGCGATTCTGACCCTCGGCAAGCAGATCGCGCTCGGCCAGCAGACGTTGAAGTTGCCGGGCCACGGCGGCGCCGGTGTCGATAAGGCTGATGTCGTCGGGGAGCATCGTCTTGAGCAGCGGCTTGAGGAACGGGTAATGGGTGCAGCCGAGAATGATCGTGTCACACCCCGCGCCCAGCAGCGGTTCGACATAGCGGTGAAGCAGCTCGCGCAACTCGGCGCTGTGCAGGTCGCCGCTTTCGATCAGCTCCACCAGCCCCGGGCATGGCTGGGTGATGACCCGGATATCGGTGGCAAAACGGTCGAGCAAAGCCGCGAACTTCGCACTCTGCAAAGTACCGGTGGTGGCGAGAACGCCGACCACGCCGCTTCGAGTGGCGGCGGCAGCCGGTTTGACCGCCGGCTCCATGCCGACAATCGGCCAGTCGGGAAAATCACGCCGCAGATCGGCAACGCCGGCCACGGTCGCAGTGTTGCAGGCGATCACCAATGCCTTGGCGCCCTGCTCGCGGAAAAAACCGGCCATCACGCTGCAACGCTGACGGATGAATTCCGGGGTTTTCTCGCCATAAGGAATGTGGCCGCAATCGCCGAGGTACAGCAGCGATTCATGGGGCAATAGATGCTGGATTTCCGCCAGCACCGACAGGCCACCGACGCCGGAATCGAATACGGCGATCGGCGCTTCACGCATGGTGCGAACCACAGACGCTGCATCCCGGATCACGCTTGACCCGCAGCTCGCGGAATCGCGAGCCCAGTGCATCGATCAACAGCAGGCGTCCGACCAGTGGCTCGCCGAACCCCGCCAGCAGCTTCAAGGCTTCCAGCGCTTGCAGGCTGCCGACCAGACCCACCAGAGGCCCGACCACGCCGGCTTCGCTGCAAGTCAGTTCGGCTTCGCTGCCGTGACCGTACAGGCAGTGATAGCAAGGGCTCTCGGCTCGACGCGGGTCGAACACCGAGAGCTGCCCTTCGAGGCGGATCGCCGCGCCGCTGACCAGCGGTTTGCACACCGCCACACACGCGGCGTTGACCGCTTCGCGGGTGGAGAAATTGTCCGAGCAGTCGAGCACCAGATCCACCGCTGCCACGGCGGCGGCGAGGGAGTCCTCGTCCAGCGCCTGACGATGGGGCACCAGTCGGATTTCAGGATTGATCGCGCTCAGGCGCTTGAGCGCCGAGTCGACCTTGGTCATGCCGACGCTGTCGGTGTCGTGGATGATCTGGCGTTGCAGGTTGGTCAGGTCGACCGTGTCGAAATCCGCCAGATGCAGCTCACCGACGCCCGCCGCCGCCAGATACAAGGCAACCGGCGCGCCGAGACCGCCGAGGCCGACGATCAGCACGCGGCTGTCCTTGAGCTTCAACTGGCCATCGATGTCGATGTGTTGCAGGAGGATCTGCCGACTGTAGCGCAACAATTCCTGATCATTCAGCACGGCAGGCGCCCCAGGCTGATCCGTTGATGGCCGCCCAGATCGGTGCGGCTGTGGACTTCTTCGAAACCTTGCGTCAGCAACAGATCGCGCACGGCTTCGGCTTGATCATAGCCGTGTTCGAGCATCAGCCAGCCACCGGCCTCCAGATGTGCCGGCGCCTGGGCGATGATCAGACGCAGATCGTCGAGCCCGTCGATGCCGGCCACCAGGGCGCTTTCCGGTTCGAAACGCACATCGCCTTCGACCAGATGTGGATCGGCGGCGCGGATGTACGGCGGGTTGCTGATGATCAGTTCGAAACGCTTGCCTTCGAGGGCGCTGAACCAGTGACTGCTGAGCACCGTGGCGTTGTTCAGGTGCAGACGCTGACGGTTGCGCTCGGCCAGGGCCACGGCTTCCAGCACGCGATCAACCGCGGTGACGTTCCATGCCGGACGCTCGCTGGCCAGAGCGAGGGCAATCGCCCCGCTGCCGGTGCCGAGGTCGAGAACCTTGGCCGGGGTCGCCGGCAATAATTCCAGTGCGGCTTCCACCAGCAATTCGGTGTCCGGACGCGGAATCAGCGTGTGCGGCGCGACTTCCAGATCCAGCTTCCAGAAACCCTGCTGGCCGAGAATGTAGGCCACCGGCTCACCGCTGCGGCGGCGTTGCAGGTATTCAGTGAAGACCAGCACGGCTTCGCTCGGCACGATGCGTTCGGGCCAGGTGTGGAGAAAACTGCGGGACTTGCCCAGCGCCGCAGCGAGGAGCAGTTCGGCATCCAGGCGTGCGGTGGGCGAGTCCGGCAGTTCGGCGGCACGCAACAGGCTGGCGATGATGGTCATTTATTCACCTATCGCTGCCAGTTGGTCGGCCTGGTATTCGGCCAGCAACGGTTCGATCACCGCTTCGACGCCACCGGCGAGGATTTCGTCGAGAGAATACAGGGTCAGGTTGACGCGATGGTCGGTGACCCGGCCCTGGGCAAAGTTGTAGGTACGGATGCGCTCGGAGCGGTCACCGGAACCCACCAGCAATTTACGCTCGCTGGCGATGGCGTTGGCCGCTGCGGTGGTTTGCTGGTCGTTGAGCTTGGCCGACAGCCAGGCCATCGCCCGTGCACGGTTCTTGTGCTGGGAACGTTCTTCCTGGCACTCGACCACGATGCCAGTCGGCAAGTGAGTGATACGGATCGCCGAGTCGGTCTTGTTGACGTGCTGACCACCGGCCCCGGAGGAACGGTACGTGTCGACGCGCAAGTCCGCCGGGTTGATCTCGATCGCTTCCTGCTCGTCAGGCTCCGGCAACACGGCCACGGTGCAGGCCGAGGTGTGGATCCGGCCCTGGGATTCGGTGGCCGGCACGCGCTGTACGCGGTGGGCGCCGGACTCGAATTTCAGCTTGCCGTAGACATTGTCGCCTTCGACCCGGGCGATGACTTCTTTATAGCCGCCGTGCTCGCCTTCGTTCTCCGAGAGGATTTCCACCCGCCAGCCGCGTTTCTCGGCGTAGCGCGAGTACATGCGGAACAGGTCGCCGGAGAAGATCGCCGCCTCGTCGCCACCGGTGCCGGCGCGGATTTCGAGGAACACGTTGCGCCCGTCGTTGGGATCCTTGGGCAGCAGCATGCGCTGCAAGGTGGCTTCCAGCTCGATGAGTTGCTCTTTGGTTTCACGGACTTCTTCCACGGCCATTTCGCGCATGTCCGGGTCGCCGTCCTTGAGCAGCGCCTGGGCGCCTTCCAGATCGGCCTGGGCCTTGAGCAGCTGTTTATAGGCTTCGACGACCGGCTCGACTTCGGCGTATTCCTTGGAATAGGCGCGGAATTTGGTCTGGTCGGAAATGACTTCGGCGTCGCCGAGCAGCGCCGTCAGTTCCTCGAAACGGTCCTGGAGGATATCCAGCTTATTGAGCAGTGACGCTTTCATTGCGGTTTTTTATCCGAAAAGCTATCCGGTGAGCCCTCGAGGGCAAAGAGTTCCTGGGCCATGGCCAGCGCATCGAGGCGGCCTTCGGCAGAAAGCTTTTTCAACTGAACGCTCGGGGCGTGCAGGAGTTTATTGGTCAGGCCACGGGCCAGTTGGCCCAGCACGTCTTCGGCGTTGCCGCCGTTGGCCAGCAGGCGCAGGGCCTTTTGCAGTTCTTCGTCGCGCAGGCGCTCGCTCTGTTGACGATAGGCCTTGAGCACATCGACTGCCGCCAGTTCGCGCAGGCGCACCATGAAATCGTCGGCGCCGACCGAAACCATCTCTTCGGCGGCTTGCGCTGCGCCCTGACGGCTCTTGAGGTTTTCGGCGACCACTTCGTGCAGATCGTCGACGCTATAGAGGTAAACGTCGTCGAGTTCGCCGACTTCCGGCTCGATATCCCGGGGAACGGCGATGTCGACCATGAAGATCGGCTTGTGCTTGCGCAGCTTCAGGGCGCTTTCAACGGCGCCCTTGCCGAGGATCGGCAACTGACTGGCGGTCGAACTGATGACGATGTCGCTGCGCACCAGTTCGGCCGGAATGTCCGACAGCAAAACTGCGTGGGCACCGAACTGTTCGGCCAGCAGGCTGGCGCGTTCCAGCGTGCGGTTGGCCACCACGATACGCTTGACCCCCAGATCATGCAGATGGCGGGCGACCAGGGTAATGGTCTCGCCGGCGCCGATCAGCAGCGCCTGGCTGCGTTGCAGGTCACTGAAAATCTGTTTAGCCAGGCTGACCGCGGCAAACGCCACGGACACCGGGTTCTCGCCAATGGCGGTGTCGGTGCGCACTTGCTTGGCAGCGTTGAAAGTCGCCTGAAACAAGCGCCCGAGCAGCGGCCCGATGGTGCCGGCCTCGCGGGCCACGGCGTAGGCCGATTTCATCTGGCCGAGGATCTGCGGTTCGCCCAGCACCAGCGAGTCGAGCCCGGAGGCGACGCGCATCATGTGACGAACTGCCGCATCATCTTCATGCACATAAGCACTCGCGCGCAGCTCATCGAGGCTTAAATGGTGATAGTCGGCCAGCCAGCGCAGCACGATATCGGCCGAAAGCTGATCCTGTTCTATATACAGTTCACTGCGATTGCAGGTGGAAAGGATCGCAGCTTCGCGGCTGTCGGTGAGTCGGCAGAGCTGCTGCAAGGCCTCCACCAGCTGCTCAGGGGTAAAGGCCACGCGCTCGCGGACGTCTACTGAAGCAGTCTTGTGGTTGATACCGAGTGCAAGGAAGGCCATTCAAGGTCGCTGATGGTGACGTGAAGCCGGCAATTGTCCTACTTCGTCAGATTCAGAACAACTACCGCTGACTATTGTCCCAATTGTCGGCCCCTATAATGGCCACAATCGAGACTCGGTTATGTTTGGCCGAAGGCTTGTGTCATGATGATCCGACCGCAGGTTAGTCGTCCTCTTCCTATATGAATAGATCTTCCGCGTTGCTCCTAGCTTTTGTCTTCCTCAGCGGCTGCCAGGCCTTGGCCCCCGTTTCGCACGATGGTGCCTCATCGGTCGAAGACACCACGCCAGCCCCTGAAAAGCCCAAGGTTTACAGCTCGTTCAGCCAGGAAACCGTGTTCAGCCTGCTGAGCGCCGAACTCGCCGGCCAGCGCAATCGTTTCGACATTGCCCTGGACAACTACGTGACCCAGGCCATCAACACCCAGGATCCGGGTGTTTCCGAGCGGGCGTTCCGTATCGCCGAGTACCTGGGCGCGGATCAACCGGCGCTGGATACCGCACTGATCTGGGCGAAAAACGCACCTGACGACCTCGAAGCACAACGCGCCGCCGCCGTGCAGCTGGCACGCGCCGGGCGCTATGACGACTCGATGGTCTATATGGAGAAAGTCCTGCAGGGCAAGGGCGACACCCATTTCGACTTCCTCGCGCTGTCGGCCGCCGACACCGATCAGGAAACCCGCAACGGTTTGATGAAAAGCTTCGACCGTCTGCTGCAGCGTCACCCGCACAACAATCAGCTGATTTTCGGCAAGGCCCTGCTGATGCAGCAGGACGGCGACACCAAAGGTGCGCTGACCCTGCTCGAAGACAATCCGCCGGACGACGGCGAAATCGCCCCGATCCTGCTGCGGGCCCGCCTGTTGCAAGGGCTGAACCGTGGCGACGAAGCCCTGCCCCTGCTGCAGAAGAACATCAAGAAGTACCCGGACGACAAGCGCCTGCGCCTGACTTACGCGCGGATGCTGGTGGAACAGGACCGGATGGACGACGCCAAGGTCGAGTTCTCGACCCTGGTCCAGCAATACCCGGAAGACGACGAACTGCGTTACTCGCTGGCACTGGTGTGCCTGGAAGCCAAGGCCTGGGACGAGGCCAAGGGTTACCTGGAAGACCTGATCGCCCGGGAAAGCCATGTCGATTCCGCGCATCTGAACCTGGGGCGCATCGCCGAAGAACGCAACGACCCGCAAGGCGCACTGATCGAGTACGCCCAGGTCGGGCCGGGCAACGACTATCTGCCGGCGCAACTGCGTCAGGCCGACATCCTGATGAACAACGGCAAGACCGCCGAAGCCCAGAGCAAACTGGCCGCCGAACGTGATGCGCAGCCGGATTACGCGATCCAGTTGTACCTGATCGAAGCCGAGACCCTGTCCGCCAACAATCAGGGCGACAAGGCCTGGAAAACCCTGCAACAAGCGTTGCTGCAATACCCGGACGATCTGAATCTGCTCTATACCCGGGCGATGCAGGCGGAAAAACGCAATGACCTGGCGCAGATGGAAAAAGACCTGCGCCTGATCATCAAGCGCGACCCGGACAATGCCATGGCGCTCAACGCCCTCGGCTACACCCTGTCCGATCGCACCACCCGCTACGCCGAAGCCAAGGCGCTGATCGAGCAGGCGCACCAGATCAATCCGGAAGACCCGGCGGTACTCGACAGCCTCGGCTGGGTGAATTTCCGCATGGGCAACCTGGATGACGCCGAAAAGTATCTGCGTCAGGCGCTGGAGCGTTTCCCCGATCACGAAGTCGCCGCTCACCTGGGCGAAGTCCTGTGGACCAAGGGTAACCAGCGCGAAGCCAAACAAATCTGGGGCAAGTTCCTCAAGGATCAGCCCGACAGCACCATTCTGCGCAGCACCATCAAGCGCCTGACCGGATCCGAGACTCTTTAACTCATGTTTTTGCGCCACGTCATCGTTTTCAGCTTCATCGCCCTGCTCGCCGGTTGCGCGGGTTTTGGCGCCCGCGAATCCGTCGAGGGCCATGGCAGCCCGGCACAATGGGCCGCAAACAAACAACAGCTGACCGGCCTCGACGGCTGGCAGATCGACGGCAAGATCGGCATCCGCGCCCCGAAAGACTCGGGCAGCGGCACGCTGTTCTGGCTGCAACGCCAGGATTATTACGACATCCGCCTGTCCGGCCCGCTGGGTCGTGGCGCAGCCCGTTTGACCGGTCGCCCGGGCAAGGTTTCGCTGGAAGTCGCCAACCAGGGCCGCTATGACGCGCAATCCCCGGAAGTCCTGCTGGAAGAACAGCTGGGCTGGAAATTGCCGGTATCGAATCTGTCCTGGTGGGTTCGAGGCCTGCCGGCTCCGGCCAGCAAGAGCCGCCTGACCCTCGATGCCGACAGTCGTCTGGCCAATCTGGAACAGGACGGCTGGCAGGTCGAGTACCTCGGTTATGCCGAACAGAATGGTTACTGGCTGCCCGAGCGGATCAAACTGCACGGCACCGATCTGGACGTGACCCTGGTCATCAAGACCTGGCAACCGCGTAAATTGGGGCAATAAGCATGACCGCTCCACGCCTGACGCTGCCTTCTCCGGCCAAACTCAACCTGATGCTGCACATTCTCGGTCGTCGTGAAGACGGCTATCACGAGTTGCAGACGATTTTTCAGTTCCTCGACTACGGTGACGAAATCACCTTCGCCGTCCGTGACGATGGCGTGATTCGCCTGCACACCGAATTCGACGGTGTGCCCCACGACAGCAATCTGATCGTGCGTGCGGCGAAAAATCTTCAGGAACAATCCGGCTGCTCGCTCGGCATCGATATCTGGATCGACAAGATCCTGCCGATGGGCGGCGGCATCGGTGGCGGCAGCTCGAATGCGGCAACCACCCTGCTCGGACTCAATCATCTTTGGCAGCTGGGCTGGGATGAAGATCGGCTGGCAACGCTGGGCCTGAGCCTGGGTGCGGATGTCCCGGTCTTCGTACGTGGCCACGCGGCTTTCGCCGAAGGTGTCGGCGAGAAACTGACCCCGGTCGAGCCCGCCGAACCGTGGTATGTCGTGCTCGTCCCGCAAGTCTCTGTTAGTACGGCAGAAATTTTTTCAGATCCATTGTTGACACGTAACACGCCGCCCATTAAAGTGCGCCCCGTTCCCGAGGGAAACAGTCGAAATGACTGCTTGCCGGTGGTAGCAAGGCGTTATCCAGAAGTACGTAACGCATTGAATTTGTTAGGTAATTTTACCGAAGCAAAACTCACCGGAACTGGAAGTTGTGTGTTTGGGGGCTTCCCAAGCAAAGCTGAAGCTGATAAAGTCTCGGCCCTTCTGACAGAGACCCTTACAGGGTTTGTAGCAAAAGGAAGCAACGTTTCGATGTTGCATCGCAAGCTGCAAAGTCTGCTCTAAAGGAACCAAGTGCCCGGCACTTGCAAGCAACAGATACAGGGGCGTCGCCAAGCGGTAAGGCAGCAGGTTTTGATCCTGCCATGCGTTGGTTCGAATCCAGCCGCCCCTGCCATTTTCTATACTCATCCAGGTTACCCTCAGCCTCTAGGTACTGCGCGTGTCCAAGATGATGGTCTTTACGGGGAACGCTAACCCCGATCTGGCTCGGCGTGTCGTACGTCAGCTGCATATCCCTCTCGGTGACATCTCTGTCGGCAAATTCTCCGACGGCGAAATTACAGCCGAGATCAATGAAAACGTTCGCGGTAAAGACGTTTTCATTATTCAGCCGACTTGCGCTCCGACCAACGATAACCTGATGGAACTGGTAGTGATGGCTGATGCCTTCCGCCGCTCCTCGGCTACTCGTATCACTGCTGTTATTCCTTATTTTGGTTATGCCCGTCAGGATCGCCGTCCGCGTTCCGCACGTGTGGCTATCAGCGCGAAAGTCGTTGCTGACATGCTTACCGTAGTCGGCATCGACCGTGTTCTCACGGTTGATCTGCATGCTGACCAGATTCAGGGTTTCTTCGATATTCCGGTAGATAACATCTACGGCTCCCCGGTTCTGGTGGATGACATCGAAGATCAGCGCTTCGAGAACCTGATGATCGTGTCCCCGGACATTGGTGGCGTCGTGCGTGCACGTGCCGTTGCCAAATCCCTGGGTGTGGATCTCGGGATCATCGACAAACGCCGTGAGAAAGCCAATCACTCTGAAGTGATGCATATCATCGGTGATGTCGAAGGGCGTACCTGCATCCTGGTCGATGACATGGTCGATACCGCCGGCACCCTGTGCCACGCGGCCAAGGCCCTGAAAGAGCATGGCGCAGCCAAGGTCTTTGCCTACTGCACACACCCTGTGCTGTCGGGTCGGGCCATCGAGAATATCGAAAAATCCGTGCTGGACGAGCTGGTGGTCACTAACACCATCCCGCTGTCCGCAGCAGCACAAGCCTGTGCACGTATCCGTCAACTGGATATCGCACCGGTTGTTGCCGAAGCGGTTCGCCGCATCAGCAATGAAGAATCGATCAGCGCGATGTTCCGCTAAGGGCCCTGCCCTTCTCGAAATGTCTCGTTGACGAAAAGCGCCCCGCCCCAACACTCATGTTGGGGCGGGGCTTTTTTGCCCATGCCGCTTTGACGTCGGTCGCAGACGTCGCCCGGACATGGCTATTTTGGAGATACAAAATGACTGATTTCATCCTGAACGCCGAAGCGCGTACCGACCTGGGGAAAGGTGCGAGCCGCCGCCTGCGTCGTCTCGCCAGCCAGGTTCCTGCCGTTGTCTACGGTGGTGACAAGGCTCCTGAGTCCATCATGATGCTGGCTAAAGAAGTAGCCAAGCTGTTCGAAGACGAGGCTGCTTTCAGCCACGTCATCCAACTGAACATCGGCGGCGTCAAGCAAGACGTGGTTGTTAAAGCCATGCAGCGTCACCCGGCCAAGCAGTTCATCATGCACGCCGACTTCGTACGCGTTGTTGCCGGCAAGAAACTGACTGCCGTTGTTCCAGTGCACTTCATCAACGAAGAAGCTCCGGTCAAGAAAGGCGGCGAGATCTCGCACGTAGTTGCAGAAATCGAAGTTTCCTGCGAAGCCAAAGACCTGCCTGAGTTCATCGAAGTCGACCTGGCCAAAGCCGAAATCGGCACCATCATTCACCTGTCGGACCTGAAAGCTCCTAAAGGTGTTGAGTTCGTTGCTCTGGCACACGGCGATGACAAGGCTGTTGCCAACGTCCACGCTCCACGTGTTGCTCCAGAAGCTGCCGAAGGCGCTGCAGAGTAATCACTCTGTAAAGCCGGAGTGAACAGGTAACATCGCGGACTGGAACGTAGCGAGAAAGCGGGCGGGAACGCGGAGTTTACATCCATGGTAAATGAGCATTTTTCGTCCACTTTCGCCGCCTTCCCCGATCGCGGCGATGTTATCCACCACTCCAAGGAAGGGCCCCTATCGTGACTGCCATCAAACTGATCGTTGGCCTGGGAAATCCAGGCGCTGAATACGAACAGACCCGGCATAACGCAGGGGCCCTTTTTGTTGAGCGCATCGCCCACGCACAGAACGTGAATCTCGTGGCCGATCGCAAGTATTTCGGCCTGACCGGGCGTTTTTCGCATCAGGGTCAGGACGTTCGTCTGCTGATTCCCACCACCTACATGAACCGCAGCGGCCAGGCCGTGGCGGCACTCGCCGGTTTCTTCCGCATCAAGCCTGAAGAAATCCTGGTGGCACACGACGAACTCGATCTGCCTCCGGGCGTCGCCAAGCTCAAGGTGGGCGGCGGCCATGGCGGTCACAACGGGTTGCGCGACATCATTGCGCAATTGGGCAATCAGAATACGTTCCACCGCCTGCGGCTTGGCATCGGCCACCCGGGCGTCGCCAGTATGGTTTCAAATTTCGTCCTGGGTCGTGCGCCACGCGCCGAACAGGAAAAACTCGATGCCAGCATCGACTTTGCCCTCGGCGTGCTGCCGGATATCCTCGCCGGTGAATGGAACCGCGCGATGAAAAACCTGCACAGCCAGAAGGCCTGACTCTAATCCGAGGGGAAACACCATGGGATTCAATTGCGGCATCGTCGGCCTGCCTAACGTTGGCAAGTCCACCCTGTTCAACGCCCTGACCAAATCCGGGATCGCGGCCGAGAACTTCCCCTTCTGCACCATCGAGCCGAACAGCGGCATCGTGCCGATGCCGGATCCACGCCTGAATGCGCTGGCGGAAATCGTCAATCCGAAGCGCATCCTGCCGACCACCATGGAATTCGTCGACATCGCAGGCCTGGTGGCCGGCGCGTCGAAAGGTGAAGGCCTGGGCAACAAGTTCCTGGCCAACATCCGCGAAACCGACGCGATCGCTCACGTGGTGCGCTGCTTCGAAGACGAAAACGTGATCCACGTTTCCAACAGCGTCGACCCGAAGCGCGACATCGAAATCATCGACCTGGAACTGATCTTCGCCGACCTCGACAGCTGCGAGAAGCAACTGCAGAAAGTCGCGCGCAACGCCAAGGGTGGTGACAAGGACGCAGTGGCCCAGAAGGCCCTGCTGGAACAATTGATCCCGCACTTCACCGAAGGCAAGCCTGCGCGCAGCCTGATGAAGAACATGAGCGCCGACGAGAAGGCGATCATCAAGGGCTTCCACCTGCTGACCACCAAGCCGGTCATGTACATCGCCAACGTCGCTGAAGACGGATTCGAGAACAACCCGCACCTGGACGTGGTCAAGGCCATTGCTGAAGAAGAAGGCGCCATGGTCGTTCCGGTCTGCAACAAGATCGAAGCGGAAATCGCCGAGCTGGACGACGGTGAAGAGAAAGACATGTTCCTCGAGGCCCTGGGCCTGGAAGAGCCTGGCCTGAACCGCGTGATCCGCGCCGGTTACGAAATGCTGCACCTGCAGACCTACTTCACCGCCGGTGTCGAAGAAGTCCGCGCCTGGACCGTCCGCGTCGGTGCCACCGCACCACAAGCCGCCGGCGTGATCCACACCGACTTCGAGAAAGGCTTCATCCGCGCCGAAGTGATCGCCTACAACGACTTCATCCAGTACAAGGGCGAAGCGGGCACCAAGGAAGCCGGTAAATGGCGCCTGGAAGGCAAGGATTACATCGTCAAGGACGGCGACGTGATGCACTTCCGCTTCAACGTGTAAAAGCTGCACCCCAAAAAAAGCCGCGTTTGATACGCGGCTTTTTTGTGCCTGAAATTCAGCCCGTCAGGCCTTTTTTGGTTTTTGGCAGAAAAATCGCCAACACCCCGAACAACGGCAGGAACGAGCACAGGAAGTACACATATTCGATGCCGTGAATGTCCGCCAGATGCCCCAGCAACGCCGCGCCAATCCCGCCAAAGCCGAACATCATCCCGAAGAACACCCCGGCAATCATCCCGACATTGCCCGGCACCAGTTCCTGCGCGTATACCACGATGGCCGAGAAGGCCGACGCCAGAATGAAGCCGATCACCACGCTTAGGACAGTGGTCCAGAACAGATCAACATGGGGCATGAGCAGCGTGAATGGCGCAACGCCAAGAATCGAAAACCAGATCACCGCCTTACGGCCGATCTTGTCCCCAATCGGCCCGCCGAAGAACGTGCCCGCTGCCACCGCGCCAAGGAACAGGAACAGATGAAGCTGGGAACTGGCCACCGACAGGTCGAACTTCTCGATCAGGTAGAAGGTGAAATAACTGGTCAGGCTGGCCATGTAGAAATACTTGGAGAACACCAGCAACCCGAGCACCACCAACGCACTGACCACCCTGCCCTTCGACAGTCCATGAGTGGCAGCCTGGCCGGCCTTGAGCTTGAACAGGTTCAGATGATGGGCGTACCAGCGACTGATGCGGTACAGCACGAACAGCGCAAACACCGCGAACAGCCCGAACCAGGCCACGTTGCCCTGCCCGAACGGAATGATGATCGCTGCCGCCAGCAACGGGCCGAATGCCGAACCGGCATTGCCGCCGACCTGGAAGGTCGATTGCGCCAGACCGAAGCGCCCGCCGGAGGCCAGCCGGGCGATACGAGAAGCTTCCGGGTGAAAGGTCGAAGAACCGATGCCGATCAGCGCTGCCGCCAACAAAATCAGCGGGAAACTGCCGACCATCGACATCATCACAATCCCGACCAGCGTGCACACGGAACCAGCCGGCAACAGCCACGGTTTCGGATGCCGGTCAGTGTGATAACCGACCCAAGGTTGCAGCAACGAAGCGGTCAATTGAAAGGTCAGGGTAATCAGGCCGACCTGGGTGAAGCTCAAGCCGTAGTTGGCCTTGAGCATCGGATAGATCGACGGCAGCACTGACTGGATCAGGTCGTTGATCAAATGCGCCAGCGCCACCGCGCCGATGATGCGCATCACCAGTGGACTGCTTTGGGGAGGAGCGGACGCCGACGCAGCGGCGGTCTGAACGTTGCTGATAGCCATGGGAGTTTCCGTACAGCAGATGGGTGCACGCAGGCAGGTGCGTCAATGTGCCATTTTTCGGTGCGCCAGCGCCATCCCCTTAGCCAGCTAACGAACTATTCGTTCATCGCAGTAGAAGTGATAGCGCAAGGCCATGGTCTGATTCTTGCCTTGCTTCTTTGCTTGAACGCGGCCCCCTTACAAAGGGGATCGAGAATGGGAAGTTCTGCTACAGAGTCTGCCTACAGAGCGGGCGAGAGTGGACTTTCGAAGCCTTTTAGCAGGGCACGGATCGCGCTCGCAAAGAGCGCGATGCACGCCGATGGTGCGTGGTGTCCAGAGGAGTCATGGGGCATGCAGGCTTTCTTGTTACCGGGGATCAAGTTGCTGGGGCGGTTTGGCTTCGCGCGTAAATTCCAGTTGTTGTTTCTGCTGTTCATCCTGCCGTTGGCCGGCAGCCTGTTGATGATCGGCCAGGACTATCGCGTCAAGCTCAACCTGATTTCCGGCGAACGTGCCGGCGTGCGGCAGTTGCTCGCCCTCGATGCGCTCGACAACCTGCTCGCTGCTCAGCGCGACCGCGCAGCTCGCTGGCGTGCCACGGAAACCAACCGCCAGCCGACGCCCGCCACCCTCGCCGCGATGGCTGCATTCGATGCCGTACAACCTGCCGTCGCACAGGCCACAGTGGATCTGGGCAATGCCTTGCAAGCCGAAGCCGCCGAAGGTGAAACCCTGGCCCGCTTCCAGTCCCTGCAAACCGCGCTCGGCGGTCTGGACTCCAAGAGTCTGGCCGGCGTCGGCTGGTGGCCGGACGGTTACGATCGCTTTACCAACGCCCTCAGCGCCCTGCAAGCGTTGCGCGAACAGATCACGATGGACAATCGGCTGATCCTCGCGCCGTGGCTGGAAACCTATCTGCTGACACAGATTTCCACCCAGCACGCACCGGACCTGATCGAACGGGTCGGCCGACTCGCGGCGGTCGGGCAAGCATCCGTAGTCTCCGGTCAGTTCACCCTGCAAAGCCGCCTGCAACTGCGGGACCTGCGCAGCCGTATCGGTGATGCCCGCGAGCAGCTTGTTAAAACGGCAAGCCTTCTGGAAGCGCGGCTGCCGAACGACCCGCAAGGCTGGGCCGGGCAATACCACGACAGCCTCAAACAACTGGATGCCGGTTTGAAGGTGCTGGATGACGGCGTGTTCGGCGGCAGCATCAATCTCAAACCGGAAGACTTCGAGCGCAGCCTCGATGCCCTGCTCGGCAACCTCGCCACGCTGCGTCAGCAATCACTGGTGGCGCTGGATCAGCGACTGGACGATTACCACGGCTCGGCGATCCGTCAGTTCATCGTGGTCGCGGCGGTGTTCGGTTGCCTGTTGCTCGCAGCGCTGTACCTGTTCGTCTGCCTGCAAGCTTCGATCCGTCGCAGCGCCAGCGGCATCACGGTGCTCGCCGAAGCGTTGCGCGACGGCAATCTGAGCCTGCAGGTGCCTGTCGTGGGTCGCGATGAACTGGCCTCGATCAGCACCGCGCTCAACGTGGCCGTGGTGCAATTGCGCACCAGCCTGCTGGGCGTCGATCACGAAACCTCGCAACTGAGCCACGCGGTGCGCAGCCTCAACGATCACTCCAGCGGCGCACTCAGCGAAGTCGAAGCCCAGCAATTGCAGATCAGCCAGATCGCAGCCGCGGCCACGCAATTGGCGGCCACCTCTCAAGGCGTCGCGCAGAGTTGCGAACAGGCCTCCGGCAGCGCCCAACAGACCCGCCGCATCGCCACCGACAGCAGCCGCGACAGTCAACGCACCACGGCAAGCATTCAACAGCTCAATCAGCGTCTGAACGAAACGGCGGCAGCGCTGGGCCGGGTCAGCGAACAAGGGCAGCAGATTCAACTGGTGGTCGACACCATTCGCGGCGTCGCCGAGCAGACCAACCTGTTGGCGCTGAACGCCGCCATCGAAGCCGCTCGCGCCGGTGAACAGGGTCGCGGTTTTGCCGTGGTGGCCGACGAGGTGCGCAGCCTCTCGCAGCGCACGCAATCGTCCACCGCACAGATTGCCGGTACGGTCGACAGTCTGCGCAGCACGGTCAATGAAGCGGTGAGCCTGATGGAGGCGGCCTGCGGTCAGGCGCAATCGGATGCCGAAGCCGTCACCGGGCTGGGCGAGCGCCTCGGAGAAATCGCCAGTGCCGTGCAGAGTGTCACCGACACCCTCGCCCAGATCGCCACGGCGGTGGAAGAACAGGCCAGCACCGCCGATGAGGTCAGCGGCAATATCCAGCAGGTCGATCAGGCCGCAGTTCGCCTGCTCGACGGCGCGCGGGCCGTCAACCTGGCGGCAGACACCTTGAGCCAGGGCAGCAAGGCCTTGAGCGACAACACCGCACGCTTCCGGCTCAGTTGATCAGCGCTTCGGGGAAGTCCTTTTCCAGTTCGGACTTGAGCCATTGAATGAACCACGCCGCATCCGCCGACAGCTCGGCGGACGGCGTCAGCACCCGATAACTTTCCAGTTTCACCTGAGCGTCCACTGCGCGCACCAGTTTGCCGGACCGGAGTTCTTCGCGGACCAGCACCTCATTGGCCAACGCGATGCCCTGCCCGCTCTCGGCTACTGATAACGCGTGATCATTGTTGACGTAGAGCATGTCAGAATTGAGGTGAATATCCAGGTCATGGGCGGCGAACCACAGGTTCCACCACTCGCCGTCATCGACGTGGATCAACTCGTGCCGGACCAGATCGGCCGGGCCGCCGAGCGGCTCGATGCTTGCCAGGTATTGCGGGGTGCAGATCGGAAACACACGGGGGCAGATCAACGCTTCACGGGAGTCCGCGTACTGCCCGTCGAGGCCGTAGACGATGCCGAGATCGGCGCTTTTGCCATCCACTTCGGTGAAGGTCGAATTCGGTTCGATGGCAAACTTCAACCCCGGACGCAGGTGTCGCATGGCCTCGATGCGCGGCATCAGCCAGCGCTTGGCAAAACCCGGCACCACCATAATCCGCAGCCAGCGCTCGGCTTCTTTGGGGCGTGCTTCCTTGCCGGCCTCGATGATCAACTGCAGGGCGGTCGCGATCTTGCGGTGGTACTTCTCACCGGCGGGCGTCAGGTTGACCCCGCGCGACGTGCGTTCGAACAGCTGAATGCCCAGCCAGTCCTCCAGCAACTTCACATGCCGGCCAATCGCCGGCTGAGTCACGTGCAAGGCTTTCGACGCCTCGACATAGCTGCCCAGGCGGGCAGCGGCATCGAACGCACGCACCGCATTGAGTGGCGGCAAACGGTGGTCGGGCATGTTCCTGGCACCTGTCGGTATTAAATTAACTAACACCTGCCATGTTTAAATTGAAGTTTCGCCCCGCGCAACCCCTCGCCGATAATCGAGCCACAGCAGAACAACAAAACAGCTGGTTTCACCCCGTACGCAATCTCGATCCTGCCCAGAAAAATAATATCCATGGCCCGACAGATTCGCTGACCAACAGTGCAATCGCAGGCGATGGGGGAATCGGAGGTAACGCATGAATGCCCTGCATTCGCTGCAAACGCTGGCGGTGTCGATCCGCTCGGTGCGCAAGGTTTACGGCGATCCGTCCACCGGTCCGGTGGCGTTGAAAAACATCGATCTGGATATCCGCGACAACGAATTCTTCACCCTTCTCGGCCCTTCCGGCTGCGGCAAGACCACGCTGCTGCGGATGATTGCCGGGTTCGAATTTCCGACCCAGGGCGAGATCCTGCTCTACGGCGAAAACATCGCCGAGCGCCCGCCGTTCCAGCGCCCGGTCAACACGGTGTTCCAGCACTACGCACTGTTCCCGCACATGACCATCGCCGAAAACCTGGCCTTCGGCCTTGAATCGCACCCGATGGGCAAGGTCCTGAACAAGGCACAGATCGCCGAGCGTGTGCGCGAGATGCTCGCCCTGGTGCAGATGGAGCGCTTCGCCAATCGCAAACCGGCGCAACTCTCAGGTGGCCAGCAGCAGCGCGTCGCCCTCGCCCGCGCCCTGGCGCCGCATCCCAAGGTCCTGTTGCTTGACGAGCCGCTGTCGGCACTTGATCTCAAGCTGCGCCAGGCCATGCGCGAAGAGCTGAAAACCATCCAGGCCAGGACCGGCATCACCTTCATCTTCGTCACCCACGACCAGGAAGAAGCGCTGACCATGTCCGACCGCATCGCAGTGCTGTCCGAAGGCGAAGTGCAACAAGTCGGTCGCCCGGAGGACATCTACGAACGGCCGCGCAATCGCTTCGTGGCCGACTTCATCGGCGAAACCAACTTCATTCAGGCCAGCGTCACTCGGGTCGAGAACGGCATGGCGTGGTTCGCCGGGCCGGCCGGACATCCGCTGCCGGCGCAACCGTGCAACGACGTGCAACCGGGTGCCAGCGTGACGCTGTCCGTGCGCCCCGAGCGCCTGCACCTGGTGCAGGCCAACACGGAGGCGGCGTTGCCGTGCCGGGTCGAAGCGCAGATTTATCTGGGCACCGACCTGCAATACCAGGTCAGCCTCGGCGACGGTTCGCGCCTCACCGTGCGCACGCCCAACTGCGTCGATCAGAGCCTGCGTTTTGCCGTGGGCAGTCAGGCCGGTCTGTTGTTCGACCGGGGAAGCGCCAGCGTCCTGCACGATTGAACCCGAGGAGTTGCCATGCACGCCTTACCGATAACCAACACGCTTGAACGCCGACGGGCGTTCCAGAGCTTCCTCGGTGTCAGCCCGGCGCTGATCGCCATCGCCCTGTTTCTGGTGGTGCCGATCCTGATCGTCATCGGTTATTCGCTGATGGAAGCCAACCCCTACGGCGGGGTCAACAAGGTGTTCAGCAGCGATGCCTACACCTCCCTGCTGTTCGAACGGCAAATGGACGACAGCCTGGCCTTCGCCGACTCCTACCTGATCATCGCCCTGCGCTCGGTCGGAATTGCCGGCCTGACCACCGTCATCACGCTGCTGATCGGTTTTCCGGTGGCGGTGTGGCTGGCCATGCAACCGGCGCATCGGCGTGGTCTGTTGATCTTCCTGATCACCGTGCCGTTCTGGGCCAACCTGTTGATCCGCACTTACGCGTGGATTCTGCTGCTGCGTAACACCGGGGTGATCAATAACAGTCTGATGGGCCTGGGCGTCATCCATGAGCCGCTGCAGTTGCTGTACACCGACGGCGCCGTGCTGCTGGGGCTGGTTTATACCTATGCACCCTTCGTGGTTCTGCCGATCTACGCCACGCTGGAAAAGATGGATATCCGCCTGCTCGAGGCCGCTCAGGATCTGTATGCCGGACGCCTGCGCACCTTGCGCAAAGTGGTGCTGCCGATCGCCAGACCGGGAATTCTCGCCGGCGCCATTCTCACCTTCGTGCCGTGCCTGGGCGCGATGATCGCCCCGGAACTGCTCGGCGGCGGCACGCGGATGATGCTCGGCAACCTGATCTTCCGGCAGTTCAGCGACGCCCGTAACTGGCCGTTCGGCGCAGCGTTGTCGCTGGTGCTGATGGCGGCAGTGATGCTGGTGCTGACGGTCTATGCCTTGCGCGCCGAACGCCAGCGCATCGCCAAAGGAGGTGCGTGATGATCGGCCTGTTCAAACGCAAGGGCCTGGGCGTACAGGATTTCCCAGGATTCGGCGGCTTCAGTTTCCTGTTCTACCTGTACCTCTACGCGCCGATCGTGGTGCTGGTGGTGTTCTCGTTCAACGCCAACCAGTCGGCCACGGTATGGACCGGCTTCAGCCTCGACTGGTATCGCGCCGCGTTCGCCAATCAGGCGCTGCGCCAGGCGGCCGGCAACAGTCTGCTGATCGCGGTGTGCGCCAGCATGGTCGCCACGGCGATTGCCACCCTCGCGGCCCTCGGCACCTCGCGGGGTGCGAAGTTCAAGGGCCTGCAACTGTCGATGGGCGCGATCATGCTGCCGCTGGTGCTGCCGGAAATCGTCGTCGGTGTCGCCACGCTCGCGCTGTTCTCCACCATCGGCCTGTCCCTCGGCTACGGCAACCTGATCATCGCCCATACGGTGTTCTGCATTCCGTTTGCCTATCTGCCGATCCGGGCCCGGCTGAACGACATGGACCTGTCGCTGGAACAAGCCTCGGCCGACCTGTATGCCGGGCCGTGGCGGACCTTCCGCAAGGTCACTCTGCCGTTGCTGATGCCGGGGATTTTCTCCGGGCTGATGCTGGCCTTCATCGTCTCGCTGGATAACTTCGTGATCTCGATGATGGTCTCCCAGGCCGGCACCACAACGCTGCCGATCTTCATCTTCGGCCTGTTGCGCATGGGCGTGACACCCGACGTCAACGCCGTGTCGACCCTGATCCTGGGCGTCTCGGTGCTGTTTGTCAGCCTCTCTTACCTGCTGGGCAAAAAGAACGCCTGAACCTTCCAAGAACCGTGGGGAAATAGCATGAGCAAGTGGATAAAAAGCGTCGGTACTTCGTTGTTTCTGACTGTGCCGCTGGTCATGGCCGGGAGTGTTCAGGCCGCCGAAAAACTCAACGTGGTGAGCTGGAGCGGTTACTTTTCACCGGAGATTCTCGCCAAATTCCAGAAGCAGACCGGCATCGAAGTCACCGTCGACTCCTACGACTCCAACGAGACGCTGCTGGCCAAACTGAAACAGGGCGGCGCCGGTTACGACGTGGCGATCCCCTCGCACCAGTTCATTCCGATCCTGATCAAGGAAAACCTGCTGGAGCGCTTCGATCCGGTCAAGGAGCCCTACTACGCCAGTGTGGTCGACAACCTGAAAAAACCGAGCTGGGACCCGGAAGGCGCCTATTCGGTGCCGTTCATCTGGGGCACCACCAGCGTGGTGCTCGACAGTGGCCGCTACAAAGGCCCGGCCGACAGCTACAAGGTGCTTTATGAGCCGCCGGCCGAGTTGCAGGGGCGGATCAACATGTTCGATTCGGTCAGCGACATGGTCGACATGGCCAGCCTGTACCTGAACATTCCGCTGTGCAGCGAGGATCCGAAACAGATGCAACAGATCCTCACGCTGCTCAAGGCGCAGAAGCCATTCGTCAAAACCTACAGCTCCAAGGCCGGCTCGATCCGCGAGAACCTCGCCTCGGGTGAAATCGACATGTCGATGTTCTGGGGCGGTTCGTCAATGCGCGCCCGCGAGATGAAACCGAGCCTGAAATACCTGTACCCGAAAGAAGGGGTGCTGGCCTGGGTCGACAACATGGTCATCCCCGCCGGCAGCAAGAACCCGGCGAATGCCAAGGCGTTCATCGCGTTTCTCAGCCAGCCGGAAAACTCGGCGATGACCCAGAACTTCCTCAAGCATCAGAGCCCGATCAAAGGCGTCGAACCGTTCCTCGATGCAAACCTCAAGGATGCACCGGAACTGCATATTCCCGAGGGCACCCACGTGGTGTTCAGCAAGACCTGCGGTGAAGGCGCAATCCGTCTGGCCGATCGTCTGTGGACCAACCTGATGCGTTGATTTCTACCGCCCCGGCACAAGGTCGGGGCGTTTTTCCAGCCGTCTGAAGGGCGCCGTCGTCATGAACTCCAATAACATCAGCGAACTGGTCCTGTTGCCGGCCATCGAGCTCGCCGAGCGCATCCGCCTGCGCCAGGTTTCCTGCCGCGAAGTGATGCAGACCTATCTTGCCCACATCGACCGGTTCAACCCGTCAGTCAACGCACTGATCAGCCTGCAGGCACCGGAAGATCTGCTGGCTCAGGCCGACACACGGGACGCCGAACTGAGCCGGGGCCAATACCGGGGCTGGATGCACGGCCTGCCCCACGCCATCAAGGATCTGTCGCTGACCTGCGGCATCCGCACCACGCTGGGCTCACCGCTGTTCAAGAATTTCATTCCCGAGCGTGACGGCATCATGGTCGAGCGGATCAAGGCCGCCGGCGCGATCATCATCGGCAAAACCAACACCCCGGAATTCGGCCTCGGTTCGCAGAGCTACAACCCGTTGTTCGGGGCCACTGGCTGCGCCTTTGACCCGAACAAAACCGCAGGCGGCAGCAGTGGCGGCGCGGCGGCGGCGCTGGCGATGCATCTGGTGCCGGTGGCCGATGGCAGCGACATGATGGGCTCGCTGCGCAATCCGGCAGCGTTCAACAACATCTTCGGCTTCCGCCCGTCTCAAGGGCGAGTGCCATTCGACGACAGTGCCGATCTGTTCTTCGATCAACTCGGCTATGAAGGGCCTATGGCGCGCAGTGTGCGCGATGCCGCGATGCTGCTGTCGGTGCAGGCCGGCGGCGATGCGCGGGCGCCGTTGTCGATCCGTGAGTCCGGCGAGGTCTTTACCGCACCGCTGGAGCGCGACTTCACCGGCACCCGGATCGGCTGGCTCGGCGACTTCAACGGGTATCTGCCCATGGAGAACGGCATCCTCGCGTTGTGCGAAAAGACTTTTGCCGACTTTGAAAGCCTGGGTTGCCATATCGAGCCGGTGCGTCCGGAATTTGCCCCAGAAAAGCTGTGGAGCAGCTGGCGCACCTTGCGCCACTGGATGGTCGCCGGCTCCCTGGGCGCGGCTTACGCTGATCCGCAGAAACGGGCGCTGCTGAAACCGGAAGCCTGCTGGGAAGTGGAAAACGGTCTGAAGCTCTCGGCCAGCGAAGTGTTTGCCGCCTCGGTGGTACGCAGCGACTGGTATCGGGCAATCTCACGCTTGTTCGAACAGTACGACTATCTGCTGCTGCCCAGCGCGCAGGTCTTCCCGTTCGAAAAGTCGCAACCGTGGCCGACCGCGATCGAGGGCGTGAACATGGACACTTATCATCGCTGGATGGAGGTGGTGATTCCCGGCACGTTATCCGGTTGCCCGGTGGCGAACGTCCAGGCGGGCTTCAATGCCCGGGGGTTGCCGATGGGGCTGCAGATCATCGGCCGGCATCAGGCAGACTTCGCCGTTCTGCAACTGGCGCACGCGTATGAGCAGGCCAGTCGCTGGTTCCAGCGCTGCCCTTCGCCACTGTTGAGCGCCTGATTTTGATAAACGGTTGAAAGCGTAGAAAAAATTTTGAAATTTACGCTTGACGCTTTTCCATTTCAGGGGAATAATGCGCGCCACTTGGCTACATAGCTCAGTTGGTTAGAGCATAGCATTCATAATGCTGGGGTCCGGGGTTCAAGTCCCTGTGTAGCCACCAAGTACTAAAAACGGCTTACCGAAAGGTAGGCCGTTTTTTTATGCCTCGAGAAAAGTACCCTCCCCACTGGACCGGTATGAATCTGTAGGAACCGGGTGCAAAAGGCGTACGAAGAGGATTTTTCGTTCGCCCAGGCACCTGCATCTTCGCCAGTCGATTTGATCGCCATCCCGATTGACCGACACGCTCCCCTGTCTCGATTCCAGGACAGACAGGGAGTGGTCATGGATCTGAACAAATTCCTATTCGACGATGAGTGGCGTCGAACACGCCCGAGCGAGAACGCTACATGGAGCGGATGGATTCCACCCCCGCCACCAGAACCCGTTTATATCCGGACAGACGAATGGCCCACCCCGACGCCCCGCGACGATCTTGTATTTGCCAAATCCTGCACACCGGATAACTGGTGCCGAACGGAGGCCGGCACAGCCCCCGAACCCGTCTCAAGTTTCGGCAAGGTCATGGTCGCGGGCGCCATGCGTTTTCCCGCTGCCAGTCACGCCGTAGCCAAGGCCATCGGCGCCGATCTGGCTCTGGGGCGCATGGCGGGCGGTGGCATCCTGCAGCAACGCCTCAACTGGGCAATACGAGGTGCCGGCGGCCCGGCCAGTGTGTTCATCCTCGGGATGCTGCCGACCCGAATGGGCGACGGCACGCTCTACACCGACGATCAGCTACGCACCTTGTCTCGCGCAACCACTCGAGTGCGCTTCCAGTTCCGGCGCGATGCCGAAGGCGTCATGCAGGTTTATGGCATCCACACCGGAGCCTCGGGCGACGACTCGGTGCGTACCGTAAAAGTCCGGTGGAACAGCGACAAGACCGCCATGGAGGCCAAACTCAACGACATCACCATTCTGTGGACGCCGCAACGCGGGCCGCTGGGAGCGATGCCGCCGCTGGTTTATCCGGAACACGGCGAACCACTGAGCACGATCCTCGTCCACCCGATCGCCGCGAACACCGACAGCCAGATAGAAATCCTGCCCGGCGAAGACATCACCGCCGAGGATTGTATTCTGGTGTTTCCGGCGGAGACCGGGCTGAAGTCGTTGTATGTGGTGTTTTCGAAACCGGCCAGGTTGATGCCGGGGGTGGTGACGGGGGTTGGGGAGGATGTTGCCGGTGTATGGCTTGACCATGCCCGGTCGGGATCTGGCGCGCCAATCCCAACCAGCATTGCCGATTCGCTAAGAGGCCGTGAATATTCCAGCTTTGATTCATTCAGGCGCGCCTTCTGGGCCGAAGCGTCGAAAGATACCAGGCTAGCCGGGCAGCTCAGTGAAGACAGCCTTGAGCGTATGCGCAACGGAAAGGCACCTCGCGCCCGATTAGCTGATGCAGTCGGCAAGAGAATCTCTCACGAAATTCATCATGTGGAACTGATATCTCAAGGCGGCGAGGTCTATAACGTTGACAACCTCAGAGTCCACACCCCCAAAAATCACGTCGAAGTACACCAGGATTGAGGTAACTGCATGAGCGACCCTTTCATCAAAAACAACTTTTCTGATTACACCGAACAAGACTTCGTTGAGTTCATTGACGAGATCAGAAAGGAAGACAAAGCACCGACAGATGACCGTGCAGATATTCTATTGCTGCACTTCAACGAGATCGTCGGGCATCCGAGCAAGATGGACCTTATCTACTACCCTGAGCCAGGTGCTGACACGTCGTCCTCTGGCATAGCCCGTACAGTTGCGACATGGCGTGAAGCAAACGGGCTGCCAGGCTTCAAGAAGTGAATATCTATGAGAAAACGATTTCTGACTACACGGAAGCCGAGTTCGTTGCGCTAGTGGAAGAGCTCGCTAAAGAAGATGAAGAAGCCGAAAACGATGATCGGGCTGACTTGTTACTGCTGCACTTTGAGAGAATCAGCGAACACCCAGCTGGATCGGATCTGATCTATTACCCGGAGCCGGGTGCGGATAGCTCCCCTCAGGGTGTAACGCAGATTGTGAAAGATTGGCGCGCTGCCAACGGGCTGCCAGGCTTCAAGCAGTAACCATCCGGCATCCATAGTCAAAACCGCTGCGCACCACCAGACAGTCAAAACGGTTTACCGAAAGGCAAGCCGTTTGTTTATGCCTCGCCTGCCAATGCCCTGAGCCCTTTCGCCCAGATCTGCCGCGTGCGTAAACCGACCATCGCCCGCCAGTCCGGATCCGCCGGATAGAACTGCTCCAGCAGATTCAACTTGATCGCCCGCCCCGTCGCATCCAGCGGATCACCGTGCAGATGCAGCCAGTGATCGTCGCGCAAGTAGCGATGTACGTCCGGCCCAGGATAAGTCCCGCACTCGATCACGAACGGCATCAACTGCACTTTCGGCAGCGCATTGAGCAATGCCTGCGAGGTGTAACCGGTAGCCGTTGCCGCGACACCGGTTTCACTCAGGGTTTCAGCGCCTGTGTGCAGCGTGTAGAGCCACGGGCCATAGATCGATTGCGCCAGGGCCAGCGCCGGATACGGTGCCTGAGTGATCGTCAGCAGCATCGGATGACCGTACTCGCCGGCGCCGGTGTGCAGGTCGAAACACATCACGGTTTCGGCACCCGCCAGATGATTCTGGATGATCTGATGCAGCGTGCGATTCGACCAGCTCGGGGCGAAGCCTCCGAAGAACAGGCCGTCGGGATGACTGTGCTGGCCACCCTCGACAATCGACATCACCGCCGGCCAGCCGTGCTCGGCGATCTGCGCATCGAGCAAGGCATCGGCCTTTAGCCGCTCGGGACCGTTCAAATCGGCGCAGGCGTAGATCTCATGCAGCGCGGCGTAGGCCTGGTTGTCCGGGAGGGGCTGATTGAAATCCAGATGATTGCGGTTGAGGTCAATGTTGTCTTCGTTGACCCGTCGCAGCCATGCAGTGCCCCACGGGTTGATCAGGTGAATCATCACCACCGCGACGTCCTTCGGCAGCGATCCCGCCGTGAAATGCGTCAACCAGTCGATCTGACATTCCGAACCGTAATAGCCCTCCACCCCATGGGTGCCGCTGAGCGCCACCAGACGCCGTTTGGCTCGCGGATCCCCCAGCACCGCCACATCAGTGCTCAATGGCTCGCCGAACGGTCCGCAACGCGGATGGGCGTAGGAAGTGAGCGTCGCACCGGCGGCGGTGGCGGCGGCAAGAAATTGTTCGCGCTGCTGGCGGTAGCTGGAGTGGGTCGGAAACTCGCTGTGCATGGTGGCCTCTTGTTGATTGTTCTGGCTTCACGTTTGCCAGTGACCCTACAGAAAATTCGCCAAGGCATGAAGGACAAACATACCGACGGTTTGCGTCCTGCACGGTCGGCCGATACAGTCCGTCAGACTTTTATCCCACGGACGGAGAGCCCCGCGTGTTTCCAGCCCAGCCCCTGAAACGCTTTCGCCTGCCGGCCCTGACCCTGATCGTCAGCGCCATCACCCTCGCCGCCTGCAACGCACCACCCTCCTCGACCCTGCCGCTGGCGCCGGAAGCCGCCTCCGGTTACCGCACAGGTCTGCAAGCCAGTCACGCTGATAAACACATGGCCGCTGCTGCGAATCCGCTGGCTGCCGAGGCCGGTCGCGAGATGTTGCGCAAAGGTGGGTCGGCCATCGACGCCGCGATTGCAATGCAAGCCGTGCTGACCCTGGTCGAGCCGCAATCCTCCGGGATCGGCGGCGGCGCGATGATCGTGCTGTGGGATGGCAAACAGGTGCGCACCTACGACGGTCGCGAAACAGCGCCGGCCGGCGCGACCGAAAAGCTGTTCCTGCAGGCTGATGGAAAACCGATGCCATTCCCGCAGGCGCAGATCGGAGGGCGCTCTGTCGGTACGCCCGGCGTATTGCGCGCATTGGAGATGGCGCACAAACAACACGGTCGTCTACCGTGGGCAACGCTGTTCGAGCCAGCGATCAAACTCGCCGAACAGGGCTTTGCGATCTCGCCTCGACTGCATTCGCTGCTGGAATCCGACCCTGTGGTGCGCCGTTCACCAGACATGGCCAAGTATTTCCTCAACAGCGACGGCAGCGTCAAAGCCATCGGTACGCGCCTGCAAAACCCGGCGTTGGCCGCCGTGCTCAAACGCATCGCCAACGAAGGTGCAGACGCGCTGTACAAAGGCCCGATCGCCGAAGAGATCGTGGCCAAGGTTCAGGGCCACGCCAACCCCGGCAGCCTGTCGTTGAACGACCTTCAGCACTATCAGGCCAAGGAACGCGCGCCACTGTGCACCGACTACAAACGCTGGCAGGTTTGCGGGATGCCGCCGCCGTCATCGGGCGGGATTGCAGTGGCGCAAATCCTCGGCACTTTGCAGGCCCTGGAGACCCGCGACCCGCGCCTGTCCCTGACACCGCTCAAACCCGTGAAGACCGATAAACCGGCCGGCCTCGAACCGACGCCGCAAGCCGTGCACCTGATCGCCGAAGCTGAACGCCTGGCCTATGCCGACCGTGCGCAATACGTGGCCGACACCGACTTCGTACCGGTGCCGGTCAAGGGCCTGGTCGACCCGGGTTATCTGGCCAGCCGCGCGAGCCTGATCGGCGAACGCAGCATGGGCAGCGCCAAACCCGGTACACCACCGGGCGTGCAGGTTGCCTACGCACCGGATCGCTCGCCGCTGCGCATTTCCACTTCGCAAGTGGTGGCCGTGGATGACTTCGGTGGCGCGGTGTCAATGACCACCACCATTGAAGCGGCATTCGGCTCGCACCTGATGGTTCAGGGCTTTTTGCTCAACAACCAGATGACCGACTTCTCGTTCATCCCCGAAGAAAACGGACAGAAAGTCGCCAACCGCGTCGAGCCCGGCAAACGCCCGCGTTCGTCGATGGCACCGACCCTGATCTTCGACCGCAACAGCGGCGAGTTCGTCGCTACAGTCGGCTCTCCGGGCGGCTCGCAGATCATCGAATACGTGGCCAAAACCACCTTCGGCCTGCTCGACTGGAACCTCGACGCGCAAAGCGCCATCAGCCTGCCCAACTTCGGCAGCCGCAACGGGCCGACGGAACTGGAACAGGGTCAGTTCACCCCGACACTGATCCAGGCACTCAAGGACAAGGGCCACGCTGTGAGCGAAATCGACATGACCAGCGGCACCCAGGCCATCGTGCGGGTCAAGGATGCGCAGGGGAAGGCAACGTTGGCCGGTGGGGCGGATCCTCGGCGTGAAGGGGTGGCGGTGGGGGATTGATTGACCGCTGCCAACTGAAAAAGGCTTACCGAGAGGTAAGCCTTTTTTGTGTGTCCATGAATCCATTTCAGCGACAACTAAAACCCTCAGACGTCGCCCTCCTCATCTGCCACTCGAACCAGCAGATCCCCGGGCTGGCAGTTGAGGTACTCGCAAATGGCATCCAGCGTCGCCAGTCGCAGCCCTTTGACCTTGCCCTGTTTCAGCAGCGACAGGTTGGCCTCGGTAATGCCGATGGCCGCTGCAAGGTCTTTGGATTTGACCTTGCGTAGCGCGAGCATCACATCCAGTTGAATCACGATTGGCATGTCGACCTCATATAAACGTTCGGTTTTCCCGATCCACTTCGCTCGCTTGCGACAGGATCCGCGCAATCACCGCGATACACGCGGCCAGGAACAACGCGACGAACGAAGGAGCGGTGATACTCAGGGTGAACAAGCGCTCACCGACCGGCGCATTCTGGGTGACCCACAGGCTGAGCATTGGCTCGCAGAGGAAATCCAGCAGCACCCAGACCGCCACGGCTCGCCCGACCTTGCCCAGATGACCGGCCGTTTCACGGGCGAAATACTCACCCCCGCCCATAGCTCTGAAACAGCAGGCGTAAATGGTTCAAGCCAGACGCCAGCGCCAGCAGGGGAATACTCGACAGCACCATCCCACCCAGCTTCTGCCACCACGGGAACAGTGTTGCGGTGTCAGCCATTTGAGACAGTTGGCGCTCGGTCAGCGCAAACCCCAGCCCCCAGCCTTCCTTTTCCGCCAACGGTGGGTAAACCCATATGACTGCATTGAGCAGCAGCATCACGCCAATGAGGATCAACGTTATCGTCGCCATGCGCCGACTGAATTGCACGAGCCCTTTGGTGGTCATCGGAAAGCCTCACAAGAATGAATGTGAGCGCCACACTAGCGACTAAAATTATCGAATAACAATAATTAATTGCTGCAAAACATTAATAAGCCGTCAAACGTTCAGATTCTTACCAACCACCGGATCTCCGATTTTCAGAAAATTCCCACCGGCCACATGGTGCAAAGTGCGCAAGCCGTCATGCCCTTCAAAATGCCAACGCCCATCGCTGAACACCCGCGAATCAGCCTGCGCCGCAATCACCTCTGCCAGGAACAGATCGTACTGCTCGTGATTGCGCGGCTCCGGCAGCAGCCGGCATTCGAGCCACGCTACACAACCGTCGAGCATCGGTGCCTCGACCTGCTCGCCGGCGAAGGTCTGCAAGCCATACGCCTGGAACTTGTCCTGCCCTTGTTCACGATTGATTTCCAGGCCAGAAGTCGAGCCAACGGTCTGCACGATGTCAGCCTGATTAACGCAAGGAACGTTGAGGACAAAGGTGCCCGAGGCCTCGAGCAGTTGTCGGGTCCAGGTGGACTTATCCAGCACCACCGCGACTTTCGGCGGCTCGAAATCCAGCGGCATGGCCCAGGCCGCAGCCATGATGTTGCGCTGCCCGTCGTGAGCGGCGCTGACCAGCACGGTCGGCCCGTGATTGAGCAAACGGTAGGCTTTGTTCAGGGGAACCGGGCGGCGGAAGGACTCGCTCATGGGATCTGCTCCGGGAAAAAGAGCCGATTGTAGCGGGATAAAAACAGCGAAGGGATTGCCATGGACAATCCCTTCGCCTGACAAACATCAGTTGGATAGCTGGTTGGCGAACTGGCCGACCGCGTCCACCACTTTCTGCGCGCCATCCTGGATCTCGACGATCACTGTGCCCGCCTCCGCCGCCAGCGCCAGCCCTTGCTCGGCCTGAAGCTTGCCGTCGGTCATCAGCGCCACGGCGTTGCGCGCCATGTCCTGGTTCTGACGCACCACGCCGACGATTTCCTCGGTGGCCTGGCTGGTGCGCGAGGCGAGTTGCCGCACTTCGTCGGCCACCACCGCAAAACCACGGCCCTGCTCGCCTGCACGGGCGGCTTCAATGGCGGCGTTGAGCGCCAGCAGGTTGGTCTGCTCGGCAATGCCGCTGATGGTCTTGACGATGGTGCCAATCACCTGCGATTGCTCGTTCAGCGCCTCGATGCCTTCGCCGGCGGTCTGCATGTGCCGCGACAGGTCGCGCATCACATTGACCGCTTCGGTGACTACACGGGTCCCGCGCTGGGCAGTGCTGTCGGTCTGCAGGGACGTGCTGTAGGCAATGTTGGCGGCCTCGGCGACGGCTTGCTCCTGATTGACCTGATCGGTGATCACCGTAGCGAACTTCACGACTTTGTAGAGTTTTTCGTTGGCGTCGAGCACCGGGTTGTAGGACGCCTCCAGCCAGACTTCGCGACCATGGGCGTCGATCCGTTTGAAGCGACCGGCGACGAACTCACCGTTGTTCAGGCGGCGCCAGAAATTCTGGTACTCGGCGCTGTTGGCCTCGCCCGAATCACAGAACATGCGGTGATGTTTGCCCTTGATCTGCGCCAGGCTGTAACCCATGCCCTGAAGGAAGCGGTCGTTGGCGCTCAGCACATTACCGTTGAGGTCGAACTCGATCACCGCCGTCGAACGCACCAGTGCGCCGATCAGGTTCTCGTGTTCGCGAGAGGCTTCGATGGTGCGGGTCAGGTCGCTGGAGAAAATCGAGAAATGCTTGATCCGGCCATCCGAAGAGCGAATCGGCTGGACGATGGAACGCAACCACGCCTCTTCGCCATTACCGCGTGACAGGCGCACGGCGCCGGCGAAGTGCTCGCCCCGGCTCAGTGCGGCCCGAAAGCGGTGATGAAATTCGTCGGACTTCACATGGGCCGGCACGATGTCTTCGATGGCGCGGCCGATCAGGTCGTGGCTCTTGTAGAGCATTTCATTGAGGAAGTTCTGGTTGACCGATTGAATCCGCCCGTCGGGCTCAAGGGTCAGCACCAGCATCTCGCTTTCCAGGCTCTCCTTCACTTGCAGAAGGCTGGAGAGTTCTTCACGAAGAGCCGCCAGCTCTTGCTTGAGGCGTTTGTTGAACATGGGAAAGCACCGATGGACTGGATGAAAAGCGGGGTTGCAGCCTTAACCATCGGCCTTGGTAATCTTTTCTGAAGAGCGATCGAGACCGGTCAGTCAAAAATAATCTCAATTGGCCATTGGTCTTATCCGTCGTCGCAGAACGGATACAAAACCCGGCGCTCTGGCCCGGCCACATCAGGTATTCTCAAGTCAAATTGCAACAATATGTTGCCGCTATCCGCCCGATAAGGAGTCCCGTTTTGGATTTATCGACCGCTGCCTGGATGGTTCACGACACCCGCCTGATTCTTTGCTGCCTGCTGGCGATTGCGACGATTATCGTGTTGATCAGCGCCAGCAAGCTACCGCCCTTTCTATCGATCCTGATCGGTACGTTCATTGCCGGCGTCGGCGCGGGTTTACCGCCCGAGGACGTGGCCAAGGCGTTCAGCAAAGGTGCCGGGGCGATTCTCGGCGAGGCAGGGATCATCATCGCGCTGGGCTCGATGCTTGGCGCGCTGATGGCCGAGTCCGGCGCGGCCGACCGCATTGCGTCGACCTTGCTCGGGCTGGGCAAAGGCAAGTCCCTGCCATGGGTCATGGCGCTGGTGGCGATGGTGATCGGCCTGCCGCTGTTCTTCGAAGTGGGGCTGGTGATGATGGTGCCAATCATCTTCGTCATGGCCCGCCGCTCCGGTCAGCCGCTGTTGAAAATCGCGATTCCGGCGCTGGCCGGCATGACCACGCTGCATGCCCTGATGCCGCCGCATCCCGGACCGTTGATCGCGGTCAGCGCATTGCATGCCGACCTTGGGCTGACCATGTTGCTGGGCTTCAGCATCGCCATCCCGGCGGTGATCCTGGCCGGACCGATCTACGGCAACTGGCTGTCGAAACGCATGCACGTCGATGAGCCGGCAGAACTTGGCGCGCTGTTCAGCGCCCCGCCGAAAGCGCCGCGCCAGCCGAGCTTCGGCATGTCGCTGCTGATCATTCTGTTGCCGGTGTTGCTGATGCTCGGCAGCACGCTGGCGAAAGTCGCGATGAGCCCGGAAAGCGGCATCGCCCTGACCCTGAAGTTTCTCGGAGAACCTTTGGTGGCGTTGGGCATTGCCGTCATGGCGGCGGTGATCTGCCTCGGCTGGGCCAACGGCATGCCGCGTGAACACGTCGGCGGCACCCTGCGCAAAAGCCTGGCGCCGATTGCCGTGCTGTTGCTGACCATCGGTGCCGGTGGCGGCTTGAAGCAGACCTTGCTGGATGCCGGCGTCAGCCAGACCATCAGCAAAGTCGCCGAGGGCGCGCACATGCCTTATCTGCTGCTGGCCTGGCTGATTGCCGTGGCGCTGCGTCAGGCCACAGGCTCGGCGACCGTGGCCACCACGACGACGGCGGGGATTCTGGCGCCGATGATGGCGGGCCTTGCCGCGACGCAAAGTTCTCTGGTGGCGCTGGCGATTGGCGCCGGCTCCGTGTTCTTCTGTCACGTGAACGACGCCGGCTTCTGGATGGTTCGCGAGTACTTCGGCCTGCAACTGAAACAGACGATCTGGGTCTGGTCGGTCCTGCAAACCATCGTCTCGGTGGTGGGTCTGGCGGGGACCTTGCTGTGGTGGCACTGGTTGACGTGACGGCCGCGCGAGTTTGCGCCGAGGCCATCAACCAGCCCTCAGGAACAGGGCGCCACCGAACGGCGCCCGCCCCCGGGCATGCGCACACCGAAGTACGCCGCGCTGACGATGCCGACCGCGCCCATCACCGCGCAGAACATCACACAAATCCATGGGCTCCATGGCATCAGACCGATCAGCAGCAGCGGTGTGATGCTTGCCCATGCGGCGTAGGCAATGTTGTAGGTGAAGGAGATGCCGGAGACCCGGATACGCGCCGGGAAAAGACCGACCATCACCGAAGGCACGGCGCCGACCACACCGCAGGCCAGGCCGGCGATGGCGTATGCCAGCCCTACCCAATCGCCGCCCATGATCAAACAGCTGTAAAGCACGCCGATGCCCAATGGCAGCAGCAGGCTATAAAGCATCACCGTGCGCCAGGCACCGAGGCGATCGACCAGCAACCCGGCAATCACGCAGCCGATGTTCAGGAACACGATGCCCAACGCACTCAATGCAAAGGTATGGCCGGCGGTCATGCCAAAGGTCTTCTGCATCATGGTCGGGGTAATGACCACAAACACCACCACCGCCGAAGTCAGTACGCACGTCAGCAGCATGGCCGGCAGCATCGCCAGACGATGCTCGCGCAAGACTGTGCGCAACGGCAGTTCGACCCGCGCCTCACGCTGCGCTTCCATGGCCATGAACACCGGGGTTTCGCTCAACCAGCGGCGCAGGTACACGCCGATCACGCCGAACACTCCGCCGAGCAGGAACGGATAACGCCAGGCGTAATCGAGGATTTCCGCCGGGGTAAACACCTGTGCGAGAAACGTCGCAGTCAATGCGCCGATCAGGTAACCGAAGGTCAGCCCGGCCTGAAGAAAGCCCAGTGCATAACCGCGATGCGCGACCGGCGCGTGCTCGGCCACAAAGACCCAGGCGCTCGGCACTTCACCGCCGACCGCCGCGCCTTGCAGGATGCGCAGCGCCAGCAGCAACAACGGTGCGAAATAGCCGATCTGGGCGTAGGTCGGCATGATCCCGATCAGCAGGCACGGCAGCGCCATCATCAGGATGCTCAGGCTGAAGACTTTCTTGCGCCCCAGCCGGTCGGCGAAATGCGCCATCAGGATCCCGCCCAGCGGCCGCGCCAGATAGCCGGTGACGAAGATCCCGAAGCTTTGCAGCAGACGCAGCCACTCGGGCATTTCCGGCGGGAAGAACAACTGGCTGAGGGTCAGGGCGAAGAACACGAAAATGATGAAATCGTAGATCTCCAGCGCCCCGCCCAGGGCCGCGAGGCCGAGGGTCTTGTAGTCGGAACGGCTGAACGGCGCCGGTCGGGCAGTGGAATGGGCAGTCATGGCAAAGAACTCTGGCAGGCAAAAAACCAAGGCGCCCATGGTCTACGCAAACGGGCCGATCGACAACCCGTTAGACCATAGTCTGATTCAGTGAAACACGGTCACAAAAATCCGCCGGTTGATTTACTGTTGGCACCTGTCCAGACGGGCCGGCCAAGCCCCGAAGACCACAATAAACATAAAAATCCGAGGTACTCCCGTGGCCGTTGATATCGAAGATAGCCGCTCTGCGCGCTTTGCCTTGCGCTGCTCCAGTTTTGCCGAACGCTGGTTTCCCGACTCCTGGGTATTCGCCGCGCTCGCCGTGATCATCGTGGCCCTGGCCACCCTGGCCATGGGCGCCAAACCCACCGACGCCGCCATGGCCTTCGGCGACGGCTTCTGGAGCCTGATCCCCTTCACCATGCAGATGGCCTTCGTGGTGATTGGCGGTTACGTGGTGGCCAGCTCGCCGCCCGCCGTAAAGCTGATCGATCGCCTGGCGCGAATCCCGAAGAACGGCCGCTCCGCCGTAGCCTGGGTCGCGCTGATCTCGATGGTCGCATCGTTGCTGAACTGGGGCCTGTCGCTGGTATTCGGCGGTCTGCTGGTGCGCGCCCTCGCCCGCCGCACCGATCTGAAAATGGATTACCGCGCCGCCGGCGCCGCTGCTTATCTGGGGCTTGGTGCCGTGTGGGCACTGGGTCTGTCATCGTCCGCCGCGCAGTTGCAGGCCAACCCCGCCAGCCTGCCGCCGTCGATCCTGTCGATTACCGGGGTGATTCCATTCACTCAGACGATTTTCCTCTGGCAGTCGGGCGTGATGCTGCTGGCGCTGGTGGTGATCTCGATCATCATCGCCTACGCCACCGCGCCCGGCCCGAACTCGGCGCGTGATGCCAAGGCCTGTGGCATCGACCCGGCCTTCAACCTGCCGCCGCTGCAACCGCGCACCCGCCCAGGCGAATGGCTGGAACACAGCCCGCTGCTGATCATCGTGCTAGTGCTGCTGGCGGCCGGATGGCTGTTCCACGAGTTCTCGACCAAACCGGCGATCACCGCGATTTCCGGGCTTAACACTTACAACTTTCTGTTCATCATGCTCGGCGCGTTGCTGCACTGGCGCCCGCGCAGCTTCCTCGATGCGGTGGCGCGAGCGGTGCCGACCACCACCGGCGTGCTGATCCAGTTTCCGCTGTATGGCTCGATCGCTGCGCTGATGACCACGGTCAAGGGCACCGATGCCCAGACCCTGGCCCACCACATCTCGACCTTTTTCGTCAGCATCGCTTCCCACGACACCTATGCGCTGCTGATGGGCGTGTACTCGGCGATTCTCGGCTTCTTCATTCCGTCCGGGGGCGGCAAGTGGATCATCGAGGCGCCGTACGTGATGCAGGTGGCCACCGATCTGAAGTACCACCTCGGCTGGGCCGTGCAGATCTACAACGCCGCCGAAGCCCTGCCGAACCTGATCAACCCGTTCTACATGCTGCCTTTGCTGGGCGTGCTGGGGTTGAAGGCGCGGGACCTGATCGGCTTCTCGTTCGTGCAACTGCTGGTGCACACACCGCTGGTGCTGCTGTTGCTGTGGGCGCTGGGGACGACATTGGCGTATACGCCGCCGGTGATGCCGTAGCGATTGAAGCCGTCCTGCGCCATAGGGATCCTCTTCTTACAAAGTCCGTTGCACTGTCCCACACATCACGTGGGACAGTGCTGACTTTGCCAATCGCCGACTTCGTTTAGTTTGTCTCGGATCAATAACCCCTTGTCCAAGGAAGAACCGATGACACCGATATCCAAAACGCTGGAAGAGCTGATCCGTGAAATTTATCAGGACGGCAGCGTTTCCGTGGTCGAGTACAGCACGCTACGCGACACTGCGGACCTGCGTATGGAGGCCGTTACCCGTGAGTTTGGTCAGAACAACAATCTGACGGCTTTCCAGAAAGCGATGGATGTGGCGATGCAATTGCTGCAGACCTCCGTTATCGATGCCAAGAAAGCCAGGCTGACCGACACTGGCGAAGCGATCGTCAAAGACGCGGTGACGGCCCAAGTCGAATACTTGCGCGCCGGCAGCGAGCTTGCGTTGCGTCTACTGTGACCGATTGAGCAACAGGAAAATCTGCGGGGGTGAGCCGGCTCACTCCCAACTTGCATTGCATCAGCGCCGAACCGTAACCCAACCGTCACATTCCCTTGCTAGCGTCCGCCCGAAACATACTGAAACAATTAAGCATAAACGGACTTCTACATGAACGACGACACCGACGGCAAAGATCCCTCCTCGCCAGACTCCGACAATCCCACCGATACCAGCCGCCGCCGTTTTCTCGGTGGTGTCGCCGTCCTGGGTGTGGGCGCCACGCTGGCGGGGTGCGGGAATGCCGCTGATCAACCGGGCAAACCCGAGGAGCGTCCGCTCTCGCCCGCCGAGCTGGACAAGGCCCTGCGCGATCAGGTGAAGACCGTTGTGGTGATCTACGCCGAGAACCGCAGCTTCAATAACCTGTTCGGTGATTTCCCCGGTGTCGAGAAGCCGCTGTCCGCCCTCAAGCCTGAGGAATACCAGCAGCGCGACCGCGACGGCAGTCTGCTGCAGACCCTGCCACCGGCGTGGGGCGGTGTATTGCAGATCGGCCCGCAAACGCTTGATGGCGTGACCTATCCCAACGCCATGCAGTTTCAGGAAAACCTGCCCAACGCGCCTTTCGCTCTGAAAGGCCCGAATGCCGAGGACCTGCCACTTGGCCTGGTAACCCGCGACCTTTGGCACGTGTTCTATCAGAATCAGATGCAGATCAACGGCGGCAAGAATGACGGCTTCGTTGCCTGGGCCGATTCCGGCGGCCTGACCATGGGTCACTATGCCCAGAGTCGCTATTCCCTGCGCCTGTGGGACGTGGCCCAGGAATTCGTGCTGTGCGACAACTTCTTCCAGGGTGCCTTCGGCGGTTCGTTCCTCAACCACCAGTATCTGATCAGCGCTACCGCGCCGTTCTACCCGAATGTCGCCAGCTCCGTCGCCAAGAGCCAGATCGCCGCGCTGCAAAGCGATGACCCGGCCGACCCGCGCCTCAAGCCGCTGGATCAGTCCCCGGCCAGCGCCATGACCGGCCCGCCGCAGTTCGGCCCGAGCGCGCTGACCCCGGACGGTTACGGGGTCAACACCCTCGCCCCGCCCTACTGGCCGACCTGGATTCGCGACCCGGAGCGTCCGGCGTATTCCAAGGCCGATCTGCCGAACGTCATGGTGCCGCAGACCCACGAGCACATTGGCGACAAGCTGTCGAAGAAGAACATCGACTGGGCGTGGTACGCCGGCGCCTGGCAGGCGACGCTGGATCAGTTCAAGGATTCCGGCGGCATCCCGAAAATCCCCAACTTCCAGTATCACCATCAGCCGTTCAACTACTTCCAGCAACAAGGCCCGGAGCACCCCGAAGAGCGCAACAAACGCCTGCGCGACGCCGGTCTGGGCGATGAGTCGAGTACCAACAAGTTCTTCGCGGACGCCGAGGCAGGCAAGTTGCCGGCCGTGAGTTTCTACAAGCCCCAGGGCAACCTGAACATGCACGCCGGTTACGCCGATGTGGCTTCCGGTGATCGGCACATCGTCCGCGCGCTGAAAGTGCTGCGGGAAAGTCCGCAATGGAAAAACATGGTGGTGATCGTGACAGTCGATGAAAACGGCGGCTGGTGGGACCACGTCGCACCGCCCAAGGGCGATCGCTGGGGGCCGGGGTCGCGGGTGCCGGCGCTGGTGGTGTCGCCGTTCGCCCGCAAGGGCACTGTGGATCACACGGTCTATGACACCGCTTCGATCCTGCGCCTGATCACCCGCGTCTTCCAGCTGGAGACCCTGGCGGGGATCAAGCAGCGTGACGATGCGATGACCGGCCGGGGCCAGAAACCCATGGGCGATTTGACCAACGCCCTGCATTTCAAGGCCTGAGGACGAGTCCTGCGATACGGCCCAAAAAACTGTGGCTGACGGCTTCTCGCCATCACCCGGCTGATCCAATATGTGGCCCACCCGAGCAACGGGGAACCCACGCTGAAAAGGATCTGAGCATGTTCAAACTCGCAGGACTCACCCTCGCTGCGCTCACATTGAGCGCAGCCGCCCACGCCGATGTCGACCTGAAACTGGGCAGCACCGAACGCGTCACCCGCCTCTTCGCTTATCCCAACAATTGCAGCGTGATCTGCTTTCGCAACTGGACGCTTGAGCAGACCGTCGCCCATTACCTGAGCCAGAGCGTGCAACGCGATGGTTATACCGGTGCCAAGGTGCTGGTGAAGAATGACAACGGGCAGATCTACGCCGAGATCAGCGGCGTGCCGAAAGGCTACGACAAGCCGCTGACTGCGCTGCTGGATGCCGGGGACCTGGCCTACACCGGCGCCAGCAAGCTCAACGCCGATGGTAAATGGGCGTACAGCTGGTATCTGTTCCTGCCGCTGGGCATGGCCCTGGAAAACCGTAAAAGCGTCGAACTGCTGCACTTCCCGCCGGATTACTCGCTGACCCAGGCCCAGGACTACCTGCGCTCCAACACCACCGGCCGCTGGGCCGCACTGCTGACCGACAACGGCATTCCGGCCGACCAGACACCGGGTTACCAGACCATCGTCGACATCGCGCCGATTGCCGCCCCCGCCAGCGCCGGCAGTGACCTTGAAGGCGTCTACGATTATTTCAAGGACTACCAGACCACCATGGTCAAACAGGTCAGCGTCAGCGCCAGCGGTGCTGCCCTGCCGATGGTGGCCTTCGGTGCACCGGTGCGTAACTGGATCAAGCAGCAATACGGGCCGACCGTGAACGTACTGGGCCTTGCAACCATCACTCCGAGCGCCGGGGTGAGCGTGCCGGTACTGGGTTCCAACCACCCGAGCTACATCTGGTACGCCGCCGATCCCAAGAGCTACACCGGTGACGACGCCCAGGCCAAGGCTGACGCGGCGGGGCTGAAAGTGATGGGCCAGGACTTGAGCGCCGCCTGCTGGCAGGCCGGCATGGGCAGCAAGCCGGGCACCGACCCGAAAACCCTGCTGAACAGTTGCACCCAGACCTGGCAAGTGACGCAGAAGGTCAAGACCTGCGAGTTGTTCTACACCTCGATCCGCAACCTGACCGCCGAACAGGCCGCCGCCAAGTGCGCCACCACGCCGATCAAGGCCCAGTTGCAAGAGCTCCAGAGCCCTATGCCGGACGCTGCAGTGCCTGCTCCGCATATTTGACGCAAGAGTGGCTTTTCCGTGTCAGCTCAGGCTGACGCGGAAAAGCGTCTTCCGCCCCTGTCAGATGTGACAGTAGATCTGTAGTTTCATATACGAGATATTGGATCCAATACTGTGTTGCCGGGCCGAATGGAAACTGCCCTGTTGAAGTCGCAGCATCTTTTCGACAGGGATCGTTATGAATACTCAAGTCCTTCGCCATCCAACGCCCCGCGATACAGAGGGGATTTACCCGTTCATGGGGCTTCCCGTCCGTCTCGGATTCCCTTCCCGTGCCGACTTCGAAGTGATGCACGACGCCCTGGGAACGCCCTGTGCAGTCGTCGCGCGCCGGGAATTTCTGCGCATCACCCGCATGTGCAGGGTCTCGGGTCAATTGTTGCCTTACCGCTGCCGCCAGACCCGGCAATTACAGGCCGGCATCCATATTTACGATCCACGCTTCTGCGGGTTGCTCGAGCACTCCTGCGACCCGAACGTGTTCATCGACATGAGTGAATTATGGCTCTGGGCCGTGCGAGACATTCAGCCGGGCGAGCGACTGACCATGGATTACACCGCCACCGAGGACAAACTGCTCAGGCAGTTTGCCTGCGGTTGCGGGTCTGCTCATTGTCGCGGCTGGATCACCGGTTACGACGAATCACCCAGCCTTGAAGGCCAGCGCTACTTGAAGAGCTGGCTGCGACAAGGCATGCGCTGACTTGCAGGTTACGGTGCGCCGACCGGCCGCAAGCGGTATTGCGGTGGCAGTTGCTCGAAACCGCTGATGGTCGTGTTCAGACTTTTCCAGCGGCCATCCTTGATGCCGTAGATGCAACCGTGGATCGACAGGCTCTGCCCGCGATGCCAGGCGTTCTGGATGATGCTGGTGTGAGCGACGTTGGCCACTTGCTGGATCACGTTGAGCTCGCACAGGCGATCGACCTGCTCTTCTTCAGTCGGCAGCTTGGCCAGTTCTTCGCGCTTTTCGTAATACAGATCGCGAATCGACCGCAGCCAGCCATCGATCAGGCCGAACTGACGATCCTGCATCGACGCCCGCACACCGCCGCAACCGTAGTGGCCGGTCACCAGAATGTGTTTGACCTTGAGCACGTCCACGGCGTACTGGATCACCGACAGGCAGTTGAGGTCGGTGTGCAGCACCACGTTGGCCACATTGCGGTGAACGAACAGATCGCCCGGCAGCATGCCGACGATTTCGTTGGCCGGAACCCGCGCGTCGGAGCAACCGATCCACAGGTATTCAGGCGTTTGCTGTCGAGCCAGTTTGGCGAAGAAATCCGGGTCTTCCTTGGTGATCGCGTCAGCCCAACGCTCGTTGTTATCAATCAGGTCTTGTAAGTCATGCATGCTGTAAGGCCTCAAGAAAGATGCGCTGCTATGACAGACAACCGTCCGTCGGGGTCACGAAAGGATCGCAAGTGATTTCGTTGGAATTTCTCGTGTGCCGGGTGAGTCCACCTGAGTAAGGCCCACAGTATGAGGATTTGCCATGACTGATTCACGACGTCCCTTCGACGCGGTGCAGCCGGAGCCCATCGATGATAACGAAGACCGCATGGGATCGGTGCATGAGCTGGATTTCGACGACGAACAGCCCAGCGCAAAGATCGGCGATGAACTACCGGAACGTGAGCGTGAGCAACGAATGCCCCGTGAGCGGGTACGGGAGGCGGGTCTGACCGGCGCTTCAGTGGCCGATCATGAGCCGACCGACGATGACCTGAGCCCGGAAACTTTGATCCGCGAAGACGGCGCCCGTGATGCCGATGAGTTGGGGTCAGGCAATCAGGCGGATTGGGATTTGAGCATTGTCGATGAGGACGACATTGGCGGCGGAGACGGGCTGGATGAAGCGGAAATGGCGCGACGTGATCCGATGGATGGCAAACGCTGAAATGTTCGTTAGAAGCTGCCTCAACCTGAGGCAGCTTCTGCCGGCGATCAGTCCACCAAAGTGCAGGCCATGACCACAGCGTCTTCACGCCCGCCCACCGCCGGGTAGTAATCGCGACGACGGCCGATTTCGTTGAAACCGTAGCGCTCATACAGGCGGAACGCCGCTGTGTTGCTGTCGCGCACTTCCAGGAAACACTCCCGGGCATCGGCCGCATAGGCACGGGACATCAGGTATTCAAGCAATGTCAGCCCAAGGCCGCGCCCCTGGTTCTCCGGTTTTACCGTGATGTTGAGCAGGTGCGCTTCATCCAGAATGATCTGCACCACCCCGTGGCCGACCTGCTGCTCGCCTTCGAACATCAGCCAGATCTGGTATTTGCCCAGCCCGTCGAGAAAAATCCCGCGGGTCCAGGGATGGCTATAGGCCGCGAATTCAATTTTCAGCACAGCGTCCAGATCGGCTTCGACCATCGGACGGAAGGTTACCGCATCACTCATTCGATTCTTTCCAGCGCGCCATCAGCCGACGCATGGCTTGCCACACGGCGGCTTTGCGCTGTGGCTCCTCCATCAACAATTCCAGTCCCGGCACGGCCCAGGCCAGGCCAAGACCCTCGATCTGCAATTCACTGTTGAACGCTTCGGCGTCCTTCTCACCGGCGAAGCGCACCGCCGGCAGGCCGATCAGCCACAGACAGGCGCACGGCGACGTCTCCATTTGCACCGAAAGGAAACCCTGGACGAAATCCCGGGCCGCATCCGGCCCCTGATCCATGGTGCCGCGCACCAGCAGTGGCCAACGCACCGGATCGCCGACGATCTGCGGCGCATCCGGCAGACCGGCGGCCCGCAGCATGTCCTTGAGCAGCAGATAGGCCGGATCCCGGCTCTGGAACGATTCGCCCGTGGGTAACTCCACCAGCAACAGGCAACGACCGGCGCGCAGCAATTGCAGGGCGAAACGCGGTGGCGGCACCGGCGCGGGCCGCGCGACCACTGGCGCTTCTTCGGCTTCCTCCACCGGTTTGGCGGCAGGACGGCCGCTGGCGGGCGTCGGTCGCGGGACCTCGATCTTCGGCCGTTCCACCACGCGCGCGGCTGGCTGCACAGGCACACCTGCCTCGGGGGCCGGCGCTACGGGCAGCAGAACCTCGGGCTCTGGCGCCAGAGGCTCCAGCAGCTCGGGCCGCGACGGTGCGGCGAAGGGCAATTCGGTGCGCGGCAGCCAGTTGACCACCTGCATGGCGTTCAAATAGGCGCGGCGGCGGGACTCGATTAGCAAGGGTCGGCCACTTGTGGATAACTGAAGTGCGCTGATTCTACCGCCCTTCGCTCAAGATCGCCCGCTGTTGATCGATAGTCTTGACCGATACCTTGACGCAAAGAAAAGCGACAGCCCGTCCCGAGAGTGAATCGCATCCCGCGTGATGCAGTACAATCGCGGCTTTTAATCGCCAACCAGCCGGCCATTCCGATGATCGAACCCAAGCGCGTCTTGCGCGCCCTCGCTGAACACTGGGCACTTCTGGAGCCACTGTGCGAGCACTTCGACCAGGGCACCCTGAGCCTCAACGAACTGCGCACGCAACTGGCCGCCCAACAACTGGAAAGCACGCCGCAGGACATCACCAGCCTGCTCGACGTGTGGATTCGCCTCGACATTCTGGTCCCCGTGGCGAAAAGCCCGAACCGTTTCGAACTCAACGCGCAAATCCACGACTTCCTCGCCTACCTGCGCCGGGAGCACCGTCTGGGCCTGTGCCTGGAAATCGAAGCCTACCTGCGTCACCTCGAGCGTCTGGCCGGCTATATTCAGGATGCGTTCGACATCCGCGACGGCAATGACCTGGCCCGTCAGTTGCGCCTGCTCGACATGCGAGTGCGCGACGTTCTGAAGAAACTCGACAACGACGAGCAGGCGCTGGTGGCGGTGGCCGAACGGGCCAAGACCAGCGACCGGCAGATCCCCCTGCGTCAGCGTTACGCCGAAGTACTGGCGACCTGGGACGAATACGTCGAGCCGATGATCGATCTGGTGAACGCCGACGGCGCCTTCGAACAAGGCGTGCGCAAGGTCGAAACCGTGCTGTTGAAGATGCTCAGCGAACAACAGCGCCTCGGCCATCTGGTCGATGACGACATGCTGCTACGCACCCACGCGCGCATCCTCGAGATGCAGACCAGCGCCCAGTTGACCCTGCGTCACGCCCGCGAGCTGCTGCTGCCGCTGCGTGAAGAAGCGCGTCGACACAACGCCGTGACCCGTGGCGCCGCCCTCGCCCTTGCCGCGATCCGCCGCAAAGGCATCGACGCCGTACCGCAAGCCGCGATGCCGCTGTTCACCCGGCCGCAAAGCACCTTCCTCGGCAGCGCCAGTCAGGTCGAAGCCTACGTCTACGCCCTGGCCCGTTTCGAGCCGAAACCGGCGCGCTTCCCCAAGGCGCACAAGTCGCAAAAGACGGGCGATGCTCCGCGCGCACCGCGCACCGTGCGCGAAATGGTCGACCGCTGCGAAGAGTCCCTGCCGATGCCGGATCTGATGACCTGGCTGCTGGAGCAGGAACCGGACGGCGCCACCGACGAATTGCTTTACTGGTTCTCGCGCCTGTCGCGGGAAAAACGCTTCAAGCGCGAGCGTCTGGAACGCCGCGAATACCACACTCACGAGCACCAGGTCAGCCTGCGCTCCTTCGCCCTGCTCTCGGCCCGCGACCCCGCCGCCGAGGATTCTGCGAGCACTCCACATGCATCTTGATCTCTCCGAACTGTCTCAACTGGCGCCGATCTTCCGCGAACTGTTCAAGGGCTACCACGTCAGCCGCCGCGACCCTGAGTTGTATGCGCAGCTGTCGAACTTCCAGGACCAGTTCCGCACGCTGTTCAAGGCCCTGGGCTTCGAACTGGTCTGCGATACCCGTGGTTTCTACTACTTCGTACCGGACATGGCTGCTGCGGCGGTGAACAAGACCGCCCAGCGTCTGGCGCTGTTCACCTTCATCCTTGTCGAGCACCTGGCCGACCAGGGCCGCGACCCGATCGCCGTGCTGGACGGCGGCAGCCTCGGCCGTGACGAACTGCCATCGCTGCTGGAAAAGTACCGCGACCTGTTCATCCAGGCCGAAGTGCAGACCGTTGATGAGCTGGAAGAGAAGATCATGCGCCGCATGACCCAGCTCGGCTTCGCCGGCGAAGAAAACGGTGTTTACCGTTTCCTGCCGCCGATGCACCGCTTTCTCGACGTGTGCCTGTCGGTGCAGCAGGACCGGGATCTGGCGGCCAGCGTCCACAGCGTGCTGCCGCTGCCGGCACCGGTGTTGATCGACGAGGAAGCCGAGGCCAGGCTGCTGGAAACCGACGATCCACTAGACCTGACCGAGTTTGAAGAAGAAAGCGAAGAAGACGCACTGGCCCGCGCCATTGCCGAAGAACAGGAGTCCGACGCATGAGCCAGGAACGCTACGGCATCCGCCGCTTTGCCCTTTTGAACACTGCCGGCTACAGCCTCGGCCTGTTCCCGCTGGAAGAGCCGCTGTCGGTTTACGGCGCGAACAACCTCGGTAAATCCGCCTCGATCAACGCCTTGCAGTTCCCGATCCTGGCACGCATGTCGGACATGAGTTTCGGCAAATACAGCCTGGAACAATCCCGGCGTTTCTACTTTGCCTCCGACACCAGCTACATCCTCGTCGAAGTGAACCTGCCTCATGGCCCGCACGTGATCGGCGTGGTCGGTCGCGGCCCGGGCGGTGGTTTCGGTCACCAGTTCTTTGCCTACGCCGGCAAGCTCGATCTGGCCCACTACCAGAAAAACGACACCTGCCTGCGTCAGAAAGAGCTGTTCAGCAACCTTGAAAAAGAAGGCCTGAAAGCCTACGAGCTCAAACCTGATGAGCTGCGTCGTTTGCTGGTGGGTGGTCATACATCGATCCCGCTGGATCTGACCCTGATTCCGCTGCGCTCCACCAGCGAGCAGAGCCTGAAGACGTTCCGCGCACTGTTCATCAACCTGCTGCACATGCGCGAAATCACCGCCGCCAAGCTCAAGCAGCTGTTCCTCGATGCCTTCGAACACAGCCTGCGTTCCGGCAGCGTCGACTACATCGCGGCGTGCGAAGAAGCCTTCCGCGATGTGCGTCGCATGGAACAGGACTACAACTCGCTGGTGGCCGCCGGCCCGCTGGTCGAAGCCTTGGCCAACGGCGTGAAACAGCGCGACGTGCTGCGCGGCAAGCTGCATCGCCTGTCGCCGCTGCTCGACTCGTTGCTCGGTACATGGTCGGACTACGCCACTGCGCGCAAGGAAGAGCTGACCATTCAGGCCGAGCACTACCGTCGCGAGCAGGACGACCTGCAGAACGACCAGCGCGGCGGCACTCAGGAGCTGATGCGCCTGGAGCGGGAAATCTCCGGCATCCAGCGCTGGCTGGGTGAGCTGTCGGTGCTGAAGAACCGCTTTGCACTGATCGATGATGTCAAAGTCCTGGAGCAGCAACTGCTGGCGGCCAAGGACGCTCACGACGAGCTCGCCGGTGCGCTGGCGCAGTCCCGTCAGTTCAGTGCCGAGGATCTCGAAGAACGTCTGCGGGATCTGGAAAAACGCCTGAAGTCGGTGAAGCAGCAACTCGATCACGCCGACAACAACAGCTACGCCCGCCTGCGCGAAGAGTTCTCGCAACAGGACGTCGAGCGTCTGATGCGTCTGTTCAACAGCGCGCTGTTCAGCCTGCCGCTGGGTGAGCACGGCATCACCCTCGACGAGGATGGCGAATGGGTGAAATCGGTCGAGTTGATCCTCGACGGCTTCAAGGGCGAACGTTTCGAAGTGCCGGGCCTGTCGATCGACATCTCGCACATCGAGCCGCCGGCCCTGCAAGCGCTGGCTGACCGTGCCGCGCTGCGCGATCAGAAAGAGCGTCTGGAAAAAGAACTCAAGCAACTGAAAACCCAACAAGCCGTGGCCGCCGACCGCGCCGCGAGCAAGACCCAGACCGAAGCGCTGTACCAGCAGGTTCTGGATGCTCAGAAAGCGCTGGAAGATTTCCGTCGTACCCAGACCCTGAGCGCCGAAGAAGGCGACAAGCTCGAGCAACTGGCGCAGATGGAAGCCGCGCAGGACGAACTCAAGCGCTCCAGCGATGCGTTCACCGAGCGCGTCCAGCAACTGTCGGCCAAGCTGCAACTGGTCGGCCGGCAGATCGCGGACATGGAAGCCAAACAGCGCACCCTCGACGACGCCCTGCGTCGCCGTCAGCTGCTGCCGGCGGATCTGCCGTTCGGTACGCCGTTCATGGATCCGGTCGACGATTCCATGGACAACCTGCTGCCGCTGCTCAACGACTATCAGGACAGCTGGCAAGGCCTGCTGCGTGCCGATGGTCAGATCGAAGCGCTGTACGCACAGGTACGCCTCAAGGGCGTGGCCAAGTTCGACAGTGAAGACGACATGGAGCGACGCCTGTCGCTGCTGATCAACGCTTATGCGCATCGCACCGACGAAGCTCTGACCCTGGGCAAGGCCCGTCGCGCGGCGGTCACCGATATCGCGCGAACCCTGCGCAACATCCGCAGCGACTACGACAGCCTCGAGCACCAACTGGCGTTGTTCAACCGCGAGATCAACAAGCGTCAGGTGTCCAACCTGCAGAGTTTCCGCATCGTGCTTGCACCGAACAAGGAAGCGCTCAAGCACATCGACCAGATCATCCACAGCGCCGGGCAGTACGAAGAAGGCGAAACCCTTTCGGTGTTCGACCTGAGCCAGAGCGCCGAGCAGGACAACAAGAACGAAGAGGCCAAGGAATATCTGGCACGGCTGGTGGCGGCGAACCACAACCAGCTCGGCCTCAAGGACTTGTTCGAACTGGCGTTCGAGATCACCAAGGTCAACGGTCAGCCGGTTATCCACACCGACATCGATGGCGCGGCGTCCAACGGCACCACGATGACCATCAAGGCGCTGACCAACATGTATTTGTTGCTGCACTTGATGGACCGCGATCTGGCCGGGCGTGTGCGCCTGCCGTATTACCTCGACGAGGCGGCGGACATCGACGAAAGGAACCAGGCGGCGTTGCTGGAAACCAGCCTGCAATTGGGCTTCGTGCCGATTCTGGCGAGCGTGAAGCCGCAGGTCTGTGCCAGTGTCGCCATCGACCTGGAAGGTGGCAGCGGCCCGGCCGGCATCTACATCGACGAGGCGGACTGGAAATACATCCGTCGCCACGATGTGGTGAAAGCCACAATCAATGTCGAAGCGGATGAACCGGAGCTGGATGCGGTTTGATGCGTAGCTGACGGGCACAAAAAAGGGCCGCGATCCATTGGATCGCGGCCCTTTTCGTTGGGCGGGATTATTTGCCGAGGGGAATTTTCGGCGCCCAGGTCAGCCACTCGTCTTCGAACTTGTCGAACAGCGGGAAGGTCTGCTCGGCGCGGGCCGGGTTGCCCATCCGCTCACCGTCCGGTGTGGCGAAGGCGATACCGCCCTGAATCGCCGTTTCAAGAGACTCGGTGCGTACGGTCAGGCCATTGAACAAACCGATATCGAAGCCGACACCGCTGGTGTTCCAGAAGCGGCTGCCACTGCGAACCAGCGGCGCATACTTCGGTTCGATCAGGATGTGCACCAGTACGCGGTCGGCGGTTTGACCCAGTTCGTAACCAGTGACTTTACCCACCGTGATTTCGCGATAGGTCACCGGCACGCCAGGTTTCAACGAACCACGACGGGCAGCGCTCAATACCAGGCTGAGGCCGGCCTCTTGTTTGCTCACTTCCGGCGGATTGGCCAAGGCCACGAAGTTCTTCTGCGGGCCGAGGCTCTTCGCCGCCGGCTGGACTTCGATGTACTGCCCCGTGACCAGGGTTTCCAGGTTCGAGGTCTTGATCAGCCCCAGCTCCGGCTTGACCACCCAGAACTGACTGCCGACCCGGGCAATCTTCTCCGGCACTTCGGTGATGCGCGCGGTGAGGATTACCGATTGCAGATCATCGGTCAGGTCGACGCTTTCGATCTTGCCGACATCCAGGCCCTTGAAGCGAACCGGCGTGCCGCTGCGCAGGCCGTCGGCGCGATCGACCTTGATGGTCACCACCTCGCCTTTCTGATTCGCGTCATCATGATTGGCGAACAGACGGAAGCGCGGAATCCGCTTCTGCAATGGCGCCTTGGCTTGCGGCGTTTCGAAGGCGATGCCGCCGGCCATCAAGGTCTGCAAGGACTCGCTCTTGACCTGTATCCCGCCAGTCAGACCGCCGGTCAGTGTGATGCCGCTGACGTTCCAGAACCGGGTCGAGGCATTGACCAGGTTTTCGTATTCCTTCTCGATGTGGACGCCGATTACCAGTTGCTTTCGGGTCTTGGAGAACTGATAACTCTGCACCGAGCCGACCTTGACCTGTTTGTAGAGAATCGGACTGCCGACCTCGATCGAACCGAGGCTGTCGGTGAACAGCACCAGGTGCAGGCCCGGTGCCTTCAGATCCAGCGGCGGGGCTTTCGGCCGGGCCTCGAACTCGCGTTGCGGCGCACCGCCCTTGTCGCCCGGACGAACCGCGATGTAGTTACCTTTGACCAGTGCTTCCAGACCGGTGATGCCGGCCAGGGAAATCGATGGTTTGACCACCCAGAACTGGGTGCCGGTGACCAGATATTCTTCGGCCAATGGATCGAGGGTCAGTTCGGCGGTGGCGCTGGACAGATCCGGATCTATTTTCAGGGCTTTGAGGTTACCGACCTGAATGCCCTTGTACATCACCGGGGTGCGCCCGGCCTGCAGACCTTCGAAATCGCTGAGTTTGACCTTCACGCGGATACCCGCCGCGGCGGCATCGAAGTCTTCGTACAAGCGGAATGGCAGACTCGGATCGGTGGGCGGGCTGTCCTTGCGATTCTCCGGGGTGGCGAAGGCAATACCGCCGGCGACAATACTGGCCAGCGACTCGCTGCGCACTTTCACTCCGGACAGGTTGGCGTCGATGCTGATGCCGCTGGCGTTCCAGAAACGCGTGTGTTTGCGCACGAGTTTTGCGTAGGTCGGCTCGATGAACACCTTGAGTTCGACCGTGCTCTGGTCTTCCGACAGCACGTAACTCTTGATCTGGCCGACCTTGATCTGCTTGTAGAACACCGGGCTGCCACGGTTCAGCGAACCCAGGCGATCAGCCTTGATTGTCAGGTGCAGACCGGGTTTGGAGTCCGACAGCGGCGGCTCTTCGGCCAGGGCCTTGAACTTGCGGGTCGGCTCGCCCTCACCCGGGCTGATCGCGACATAGTTGCCCGACACCAGGGTTTCCAGGCCGGTAATTCCCGCCAGGGTTACGCTCGGTTTGACCAGCCAGAAGCGGGTGCTGGTCTTCAGATATTGGTCGACATCCTTGTTCATCTCGATGGTGGCGATCACGCCTTTGGTAGCACCCTCGTCATCGAGCTTGAGGGCTTTTACCTTGCCGACCGGCATGCCTTTGTAGACCACTTCGGTCTTGTTGGCCTGGATGCCTTCACCGCTTTCGAAACGCACCTGAATCTCGATGCCGGTTTCGTTGTAGGCACGCCATCCCAGCCAGCCACCGATGATCAGGGCAATCAGGGGCAGTACCCAAATGGCAGACCAGTTCGAAGCCGGTCGGGTTTTCGCTACGGGCAAATCAGTCATGGTCGGCGTCCGACTCCGTGTTATCCCAAATCAGTCGGGGATCGAAAGTGACAGCGGCGAGCATCGTCAGAATCACCACACTGGCGAAGGCGATGGCGCCCAGATTGGCTTCGACGCTGGCTAGCCGGCCGAAGTTGACGACCGCCACCAGAATGGCGATCACGAAAATGTCGAGCATCGACCAGCGACCGATGAACTCGATGAAGCGGTACATCCAGATTCGCTGGCGCGCAGATAACGGCTGACGGCGCTGTACCGAAAACAACAGGAGCGCGATACCCACCAGTTTGAAGGTCGGCACCAGAATACTGGCGATGAACACCACTGCAGCGATCGGAATCATGCCGTGCTGCACCAACTGGATGACCCCGGACATGATGGTGCTCGGATCACCCTGACCCAGCGAACTGACCGTCATGATCGGCAGGACGTTGGCCGGAATGTAGACGATCGCGGCCGTGATCAGCAGCGCCCAGGTACGCGCGAGGCTGTTGGGCCGTCGGGCGTGAACCAGCGCACCGCATCGGGTGCAGGTCTGTACGTCGCTGTCGGCATCCTGCTTGTTCAGTTCGTGGCATTCGGTACAGATCAGAATGCCCGCATCAATCGCCCGCATGGGCATCTTCTCCTGATAACGCCTGCCAGATCTGGTGCGGTGACATCACCACTTCGAGCCAGACCTGAACCAATAACAAACCGATGAAACATGCCAGACCGAGACCGACGGTGATGGCGGCCATGTCCGCCAGTTTGACGATCGCCACCAGAACACCCATGAGGTAGACCTCAAGCATGCCCCAGTCTTTGAGGTGGTGATAAATGCGGTAGAGCAACAGGCCGTAGCTACGACCGATGTTGAAACGGATGGTCAGCAACACGATCAACTGACACAGCAGTTTCAGCAGTGGGATCGCCATGCTGCACAGGAATACGACGACTGAAACACCACGCATATCGGTATTGAACAGGCCGACAACGCCGCTCCAGACAGTGTCCTGCGACGATTGCCCGAGAACATTGAGCTGCATGATCGGTAAAAAGTTCGCCGGCACGTAGAGCAACAGTGCGGCAATGACCAGGGCAAGACTGCGCTGCACCACGTTATGGCGGTGCGCATACAGTTCGTAACCGCAGCGTGGACAGAGCGCTTTCTCACCGTGGGCAAGCTTGGGCTTGCGCATCAGCAGATCGCACTCATGGCAGGCCACCAAGTCATCCAGCGGTAAATCTGACAGCCCGGGGGCGTCAACCGAATCTGACATAAGGGCTCTGGCTCCGAAAAAGATGGGGTCTATTCTAGTGTTCTGATTCGAAAATAACTGTGCAAATTTGTTCGCTGCCGCGGGCAAAAA
>NZ_JBJUVZ010000013.1:0-147964 GCF_046097675.1 Pseudomonas sp. UV AK001 | reverse complement strand
TGGACGAGATGCTCGGTTTCTTTCAACTCGTATGCATACGTCTTTACTTGTACATACAAGCATATGCAATTGAACGGCCAACTTATGGAGAAGCTGTTCGACAAACCCAGCGGACATCGGTGAAGACACCGAAATCACAGGGCATCGAGTGATTGAATTTTTTTCGAAGGGGCGCTTTTTGAAAGCAGAGAGGCTGTTACAGGAGCGTGGCATTGCACCGCGCTGGGGTGTTCGGTAACAAAAAGTGGGAAACATCCCACAGCCTGGAAACCCCAAGCTGGGGCTGTTTGGGTTGCTTACATCATAGTTGACACAACACACCCAGCGGAAACATTGAGCTTGCTAGCAAGACCAATGCTGCCGTGCGGCATCATAGATAGACACAGCTTCATGCATGCATCGAACTGCCATCGATAATTTGACACAAGCGCCGAAGCACGGGCTCATCTGTGAGCAACTTGGTCGCGAGGCCTTTATACAGCGGACCTTGAGTTAAGGCGCGCAGCCCTCTTCTCCTATAACGATTGCTGGACGCTTATCTACTACTTGACTGAAGCCCGGCTGCCATTTTGGCTGCCATGATCGCTGTGGAGTAAAACATTCTGTGGGCGGCCCCGCTGCTCATATGCCATGTCCTGGGCCTTGATCACCACATAGGCATCAGACTTCGCCTCCATCCGCCATTCTGCGATGGCGCGGATGGCGATCTCCGCTGCTTGCTCTAGGTTGTAGAGCACGCATGACCACCATGACGATTTCGTTTAAGTAGGAGTCGGCAGGGTAAAAAACCGTCACAGCTTGCTGTGGCGGTTTTTCATTTCCGGCGGGCAAAAGAAGCCCCAGTGCGGGCTTCTGGAGTTGCAGGGTAGATCTCAGGACAACTTTGCGATCACCAGCTTTTGAGCTTCCACAGCCTGACGTGCGTGATAAACCGCGTCGCGCATTCTCCGACCTTCTTCTTCGTGCATCTGGTCTTGGCGCATGCTGCCGTCGCGGCGACGGTAGTCATAATCCCGCCAGTCTGCCAGGTCCTTTTCGGCTGCTGCTAGGATCTGCTCCAACTCCAGCAGACGAGCGATCGCTGCCTCTTTCTCGGGTGTATCGGGCATAACGACTCCTTGGCTGCGCTTCTGCACAGAGGTATTCCCCTTCAGGCCAGGCCCTTATGCCTGGACGCGCTATATATACCCCTTCCCTTTAGGTGTAAAGCGCAAGCGTCACTCTACAAGCGCAGTCGCCGGGGCCTGTGCTGGAGCTGCAGCACCCGCCTGTTCCACGATCCCCAGCTCGACGTGGTAGTTGACCAGGGTGCTGAAGCGGTATTCGTAGCCAAGCACGGTGGACTCTGGAGTTTCCGTGCATAGCTTGATGTACCGGTCCACATACCGCTGAAATTTTTTCTCGATGACATACTCGTTATCACGAAGCTTCTGGTACTCAGCTCCGGGGATCCGAAACACCTCGTCGGCGATATAGGCTTCCTTGGTCAACAATACTGCCTTGCTGAAGTCCAAGCCCTTCTGCCCTTTCGTTAGGTAGCAGTGTTTGTTCGATACAGCCACGTGGGAACGCAGAGGGATGCCGAACGTCAAGCCGCGCACCTCAAACACTACGATGCCGTACCCGCGGGTCTTATTGCCGCCGACCCACCCGCCTGCATCCTTGTCCAGAACCTCCACGAGGTGAGTGTTCTCGTCGTAGAAGAGGTCTTCCAGTTTCCTCAGTTGCATCGCTATTGCTTTCCCCAGGTAAAAAAAAAGCCCTTCTTTTGAAGGGCTTTTTCTGTGCTTTCGAGTGGCGATTTCTTTTTTTTACGTGGGGTTCAACCTACCGCCACAACTTTCGTTTGGACATTTCTTTTTTTTACGTGGGGATTGTCCTTCCGCCACATCACGAGTCCAAAGGTACTGCTGGGTGACGGTGTTGTCAACCATTAAGCATTGACGACTGGGGTCGATCCATCACCGCCACCTTCCAATTTCTCTGAATTCGAGTACGCGGGTAAGTGTAAGCAGAAGAAAGCTTCGCTAGCTGCCGCCCCCTGCGGCATCGGTGCTAGCGACAGCCTTTATCCATTTCCGACAGACTTTATTTCGTAGGATCAATTGCTGGATACCAATGTGGATAACTTATTCCACCGTCACCGACTTAGCCAGGTTACGCGGCTGGTCCACGTCAGTGCCCTTGAGCACGGCGACGTAATACGACAGCAGTTGCAGCGGGATGGTGTAGAGAATCGGCGACAGGATGTCGTGGATGTGCGGCATCTGTACCACATGGGTGCCTTCGCCGTTGGTCATCCCGGCCTTCTCGTCAGCAAACACGATCAGTTCGCCGCCACGGGCACGGACTTCCTGCAGGTTGGATTTGAGCTTCTCGAGCAGTTCGTTGTTCGGCGCCACGGTGACCACCGGCATGTCGTTATCCACAAGCGCCAGCGGGCCATGTTTCAGTTCGCCGGCAGGATAAGCTTCGGCGTGGATGTACGAGATTTCCTTGAGTTTCAGGGCCCCTTCCATCGCGACCGGGTATTGCGCGCCACGCCCGAGGAACAGGGTGTGGTTCTTGTCGGCGAACAGTTCGGCGATCTTTTCCACGGTGCTGTCCATGGCCAGCGCTTCGCCCAGACGGGTTGGCAGGCGACGCAGTTCTTCGACCAGCGTGGCTTCAACGTCTTTGCCCAGCGTGCCGCGCACCTGGCCCAGAGACAGAGTCAGCAACAGCAGGCCAACCAGTTGCGTGGTGAACGCCTTGGTCGAGGCCACGCCGATTTCGCGACCGGCCTGGGTCAGCAGGGTCAGGTCGGATTCGCGCACCAGCGAACTGATGCCGACGTTGCAGATTGCCAGGCTACCCAGGAAACCCAGCTCCTTGGCGTTGCGCAGCGCGGCCAGGGTGTCGGCGGTTTCGCCGGACTGGGAGATGGTGACGAACAGCGTGTCCGGCTGCACCACGACCTTGCGGTAGCGGAACTCACTGGCGACTTCGACCTGGCACGGAATTCCGGCCAGCTCTTCGAGCCAGTAACGGGCAACCATGCCGGCGTGATAACTGGTGCCGCACGCGACGATCTGCACGTTGCGGACTTTGGCGAACAGTTCAGCCGCTTGTGGGCCGAACGCCTGCACCAACACCTGGTTCGGGCTGAGGCGACCTTCCAGGGTGCGCTGTACCACGGATGGCTGCTCATGGATTTCCTTGAGCATGTAGTGGCGGAACTCACCTTTGTCGGCGGCTTCGGCACCGTCGGTGTACTGCACGGTCTGGCGCTCGACGGCTTTGCCGGTCACGTCCCAGATCTGCACCTTGTCGCGCTGGATTTCGGCGATATCGCCCTCTTCCAGGTACATGAAACGGTCAGTGACCTGACGCAGGGCCAGTTGGTCGGAAGCGAGGAAGTTCTCGCCGAGACCCAGGCCGATCACCAGCGGGCTGCCGCTGCGGGCAGCGACCAGACGATCCGGTTGCAGCGCGTGGATGACCGCCAGACCGTAGGCGCCATGCAGTTCCTTGACGGTTGCCTTCAGGGCATCGGTCAGGTCCGGCAGGTTCTTGAGTTTTTCGGTCAGCAGGTGAGCGATGACTTCGGTGTCGGTGTCGGAAGAGAACACGTAACCCTGCGCCTTGAGCTGTTCGCGCAGCGCTTCATGGTTTTCGATGATGCCGTTGTGCACCACTGCGACGTTGCCGGAGAAATGCGGGTGAGCATTGCGTTCGCTCGGCGCACCGTGGGTTGCCCAACGGGTGTGGGCAATGCCGAGACGGCCAACCAGCGGGTGTTCCGCCAGGGCTGCGTCCAGTTCGCTGACCTTGCCCACACGACGGGTGCGCTCCAGCGTGCCGTCATTGGTGTACACCGCCACACCGGCACTGTCATAACCCCGGTATTCGAGGCGCTTAAGGCCTTCGACCAGGATGGCGGTGATATTACGTTCAGCTACCGCGCCGACAATTCCACACATGCTTATTTCTCCTGACTGACCGTCGCGCAAATCAAATTGATACCGCGAGCCTGAATCTGATCCCGTGCCTCCTGCGGCAGGCGATCATCGGTGATTAGGGTATGGACGCTGCTCCATGGCAGCTCCAGGTTTGGAATCTTGCGGCCGATCTTGTCGGCCTCGACCATCACGATCACTTCCCGCGCCACTTCCGCCATTACCCGGCTCAAACCGAGCAGCTCATTGAAGGTGGTGGTGCCACGCACCAGATCGATGCCGTCGGCACCGATGAACAACTGATCGAAGTCGTAAGAGCGTAGTACCTGCTCGGCGACCTGGCCCTGAAAGGATTCCGAATGGGGATCCCAGGTACCGCCGGTCATCAGCAGGACAGGTTCATGTTCGAGTTCGCTCAGGGCATTGGCGACGTGGAGGGAGTTGGTCATCACCACCAGCCCCGGCTGTTGGCCGAGTTCGGGAATCATCGCGGCGGTGGTGCTGCCGCTGTCGATGATGATCCGGGCGTGCTCGCGAATACGTGTCACCGCCGCGCGGGCAATCGCCTGTTTGTACTTGGAAACGTTCTGACTGACATCGGCCACCAGTTCCTGGGGCATGGTGATCGCTCCGCCATAACGGCGCAGCAGCAGACCATGGCTTTCCAGCGCGGCCAGATCCTTGCGAATCGTAACTTCCGAGGTTTCGAAACGCTTGGCGAGCTCGTCGACACTCACTTCGCCCTGCTCGTTGAGCAAGGCCAGTATGTTGTGGCGACGTTGGGGCGTATTGCGTTTCGACATGGCTTGGTAAGTTTCGTTTCGAAAGATAACGGAAGAAATCAAAACCTATCGACGCAAAGTCGTCAAGCTGGGGATGAAAAAAAATCGCTGCCCAGGGCAGCGATCCTTTTGATTGAAGCGCTGTGGATAACTCAGCTCTTCTTGATCTTCTCCGGCCGCTTCCAGCCATCGATGTTCTTCTGCCGCGCACGACCGACGGCCAGCTGGGCGTTATCCACATTCTGAGTGATGGTCGAACCGGCTGCGGTGGTTGCACCGGCAGAGATATCCACAGGCGCCACCAGCGAGTTGTTGGAGCCGATAAACACGTCTTCGCCCAACACGGTTTTCCACTTGTTGGCGCCATCGTAGTTGCAGGTGATGGTGCCGGCGCCGATGTTGGTACGGGCACCGATCTCGGCATCACCCAGATAAGTCAGGTGTCCGGCCTTGGCGCCCTCGCCCATGCGGGCGTTTTTCAGTTCGACGAAGTTACCCACATGGGCGCGAGCTTCCAGCACGGTGCCCGGACGCAGGCGTGCAAACGGGCCGGCATCGCTGCCTTCACCCAGCACTGCGCCTTCGATATGACTGTTGGCCTTGATGACAACGCCCTTGCGCAGGGTGCTGTCCTTGATCACACAGTTCGGGCCGATCACCACGTCATCTTCGATGACAACCTTGCCTTCGAGAATCACGTTGATGTCGATCAGCACATCGCGACCAACGGTCACTTCACCACGCACATCAAACCGGGCCGGATCACGCAGAGTCACGCCCTGCGCCATCAAGCGGCGGCCGGCACGCAACTGATAATGACGCTCCAGCTCGGCCAGTTGCTTGCGATCGTTGGCGCCCTGCACTTCCATCGGATCGTGGGGTTGCTCAGTCGCTACCACCAGGCCATCACCAACCGCCATTTCGATCACGTCGGTCAGGTAGTACTCACCCTGGGCGTTGTTGTTCGACAGGCGACTCATCCAGTCAGCCAGATGACTGGCAGGCACTGCGAGAATCCCGGTATTGCCTTCTGTAATCGCGCGTTGCGCTTCAGTGGCATCCTTGTGCTCGACGATTGCCGCAACCTTGCCGTTCGCATCGCGCACGATGCGCCCGTAGCCAGTCGGGTCATCCAGTTCGACGGTGAGCAACCCCATCTGACCGGGAACGACATGCTTGAGCAGTCGCTGCAGGGTTTCGACTTCGATCAACGGCACGTCACCGTAGAGAATCAGCACGGTGTCGGCCGTAATGAACGGCACAGCCTGTGCGGTGGCATGGCCGGTGCCCAATTGCTTGTCCTGCAGCACGAAATTGAGATCATCGGCGGCCAGGCGCTCGCGCACGACATCGGCGCCATGGCCGATGACCACGTGAATGCGCTGTGGATCGAGTTGACGGGCACTGTGGATAACATGGCCGAGCATGGAGTCGCCGGCAATCGGGTGCAGCACTTTCGGCAGTGCCGAACGCATGCGGGTGCCTTGGCCGGCCGCGAGGATAACGATTTCAAGAGACATGACTGGCTACCAATCCTGGGTGGTCAGCAACTGCGACCGGGTTTGTAGAATTCTGAAAAGAAAAAAGGGTAGCCGAGGCTACCCTTTTTTATCAATCGCACAACAAGTGGCTGACGGATTAACCGCCAAACTTCTTGCGGATCTGCTGGACGGTGCGCAGCTGAGCTGCAGCCTCGGCCAGACGTGCGGACGCAGCTCCGTAGTCGAAATCTGCGCTCTTCTCATGCAGAGCGGCCTCGGCTGCCTTGAGAGCTGCCTGAGCCTGAGCTTCATCCAGGTCGGCGGCACGTTGCACGGTATCGGCAAGCACCTTGACCATGTTCGGCTGAACCTCGAGGAAACCACCGGAGATGTAGAACACCTCGGCTTCCCCGCCTTGCTTGATCAGGCGGATCGGACCCGGCTTGAGATTCGTGATCAGCGGCGCGTGACCCAGAGCGATACCAAGATCACCCAGAGCACCGTGCGCAATCACCATCTCGACCAGGCCGGAAAAGATTTCTCCTTCCGCGCTGACGATATCGCAATGGACTGTCATAGCCATCTGATTGCCTCAACCTAAATGAGCGCCCGTTGCCGGGCGCCGGGATTACAGTTTCTTGGCTTTCTCGATCGCTTCTTCGATGCCGCCGACCATGTAGAACGCTTGTTCTGGCAGGTGGTCGTAGTCACCGTTGAGGATGCCTTTGAAGCCAGCAATGGTGTCTTTCAGGGAAACGTATTTACCCGAAGCACCGGTGAAGACTTCAGCCACGAAGAACGGCTGCGACAAGAAGCGCTGGATCTTACGAGCACGGTTTACCAACTGCTTGTCGGCTTCCGACAGCTCGTCCATACCCAGGATCGCGATGATGTCCTTCAGCTCTTTGTAACGCTGCAGCACGTACTGAACGCCGCGAGCGGTCTCGTAGTGATCGTTGCCGATCACGTTCGGGTCCAGCTGACGCGAAGTCGAGTCCAGTGGGTCTACCGCCGGGTAGATACCCAGGGAAGCGATGTCACGGGACAGAACGACGGTGGCGTCCAGGTGAGCAAACGTGGTCGCTGGCGACGGGTCAGTCAAGTCGTCCGCTGGTACGTATACGGCCTGGATCGAAGTAATCGAACCTTGCTTGGTCGAAGTGATGCGCTCTTGCAGCACGCCCATCTCTTCAGCCAGGGTCGGCTGGTAACCTACTGCCGAAGGCATACGGCCCAGCAGTGCGGATACTTCGGTACCGGCCAGGGTGTAACGATAGATGTTGTCGACGAACAGCAGAACGTCGTTACCTTCGTCACGGAACTTCTCGGCCATGGTCAGGCCGGTCAGCGCTACGCGCAGACGGTTTCCTGGTGGCTCGTTCATCTGACCGTAGACCAGCGCTACCTTGTCGAGAACGTTGGAGTCCTTCATCTCGTGGTAGAAGTCGTTACCCTCACGAGTACGCTCACCCACACCGGCGAACACGGAATAACCGCTGTGCTCGATGGCGATGTTACGGATCAGTTCCATCATGTTTACGGTCTTGCCTACACCGGCACCACCGAACAGACCGACTTTACCGCCCTTGGCGAACGGGCAAACCAGGTCGATAACCTTGATGCCGGTTTCCAGCAGCTCGTTGCCACCGGCTTGTTCCGCGAAGGAAGGAGCGGCGCGGTGGATACCCCAGCGCTCTTCTTCGCCGATCGGGCCAGCTTCGTCGATCGGGTTGCCCAGTACGTCCATGATCCGGCCCAGAGTCGCTTTACCGACCGGTACGGAGATGGCTGCGCCAGTGTTGTTGACGTCCAGACCGCGCTTCAAGCCTTCGGTGGAGCCCATCGCAATGGTACGAACCACGCCGTCGCCCAGCTGCTGCTGAACTTCCAGAGTGGTTTCGGCGCCTTGAACCTTCAAGGCGTCGTAGATGCTCGGTACGCTGTCGCGTGGAAATTCCACGTCGATAACGGCGCCGATGATTTGAACGATACGTCCGCTACTCATAGCTGGATCCTCTGAATATTTGAACCGTTAAACCGCGGCAGCGCCGCCGACGATTTCCGAGATCTCTTGGGTGATCGCAGCCTGACGCGCCTTGTTGTAGATCAGCTGCAAATCGCTGATCAAATCACCGGCGTTGTCGGTAGCGTTCTTCATCGCGATCATCCGCGCAGCTTGTTCGGCCGCGTTGTTCTCGACCACCGCCTGGTACACCTGCGACTCCACGTAACGCACCATCAAGCCGTCAAGCAGCTCTTTGGCGTCTGGTTCGTAGAGGTAGTCCCAGTGGTGCTTGAGATCCTGATCCGGGGTCGCTACCAGTGGAATCAACTGCTCCACGGTAGGCTGTTGCGTCATGGTGTTGATGAACTTGTTGGATACCACGGACAGGCGGTCAATACGGCCGTCCAGATAGGCATCCAGCATCACCTTGACGCTGCCGATCAGATCATTGATCGACGGCTCTTCACCCAGGTGGCTGATAGCTGCAACGACGTTACCGCCGAAGTTGCGGAAAAAGGCCGCACCCTTGCTACCAACGACACACAGATCAATCTCGACGCCGTTTTCGCGGTTTACCGCCATGTCCTTGACCAGGGCCTTGAACAGGTTGGTGTTCAAGCCGCCGCACAGACCACGGTCACTGCTCACCACGACATAGCCGACGCGCTTGATGGCGCGGTCGATCATGAACGGATGGCGGTATTCCGGGTTGGCGTTGGCCAGATGCCCAATTACCTGGCGGATACGCTCCGCATAAGGACGGCTAGCAGCCATGCGCATTTGTGCCTTGCGCATTTTGCTGACCGCCACTTTTTCCATGGCGCTGGTAATTTTTTGCGTGCTTTTGATGCTCGCAATCTTACTGCGAATCTCTTTTGCGCCTGCCATGTAACACCTATCAGGTTAGCAAGCGGGAGCCTTGCGGCTCCCGCTGCGGCTTACCAGGTTTGGGTGGCCTTGAACTTCTCGATACCAGCCTTCAGGCCAGCGTCGATTTCGTCATTGAAGTCACCTTTAACGTTGATCTTCGCCATCAAGTCGGCGTGATCGCGGTTGAAGAAAGCAATCAGCGCTTGTTCGAAGCTGCCGATCTTGGCGATTTCAATGTCAGTCAGGAACCCACGCTCAGCGGCATACAGCGACAGCGCCATGTCAGCGATCGACATAGGTGCGTATTGCTTCTGCTTCATCAGCTCGGTAACGCGCTGACCATGCTCAAGTTGCTTGCGGGTCGCTTCGTCCAGGTCAGAAGCGAACTGGGCGAATGCCGCCAGTTCACGGTACTGAGCCAGAGCGGTACGGATACCACCGGACAGCTTCTTGATGATCTTGGTCTGAGCGGCACCACCCACACGGGATACCGAAACACCGGCGTTCACTGCAGGGCGGATGCCCGAGTTGAACATGGCCGATTCCAGGAAGATCTGACCGTCGGTGATGGAAATCACGTTGGTCGGAACGAACGCGGAAACGTCGCCAGCCTGGGTTTCGATGATCGGCAGTGCGGTCAGGGAACCGGTTTTGCCGGTCACTGCGCCGTTGGTGAACTTCTCTACGTACTCTTCCGAAACGCGGGATGCGCGCTCCAGCAGACGGGAGTGGAGATAGAACACGTCGCCTGGGTAAGCTTCACGGCCTGGTGGACGGCGCAGCAGCAGGGAAATCTGGCGGTAAGCCACTGCTTGCTTGGACAGATCGTCATAAACGATCAGCGCGTCTTCACCGCGGTCACGGAAGAATTCGCCCATGGTGCAACCGGAGTACGGAGCCAGGAACTGCAGTGCTGCAGATTCCGAAGCGCTCGCTGCAACGATGATGGTGTTAGCCAGTGCACCGTTTTCTTCCAGCTTGCGAACCACGTTGGCGATGGTCGATTGCTTCTGACCGATTGCCACGTAGACGCAGAAAATGCCGCTGTCTTTCTGATTGATGATCGCGTCGATCGCCAGAGCGGTCTTACCGATCTGACGGTCACCGATGATCAGCTCACGCTGGCCACGGCCGACAGGGATCATGGCATCGACAGCCTTGTAGCCAGTCTGTACAGGCTGGTCTACCGACTTACGCCAGATCACGCCCGGAGCAACTTTCTCGACCGCGTCGGTCTCGGTGTTGCCCAGTGGACCTTTGCCGTCAACAGGGTTACCCAGTGCGTCGACAACGCGACCCAGCAGTTCCTTACCAACCGGAACTTCGAGGATGCGGCCGGTGCACTTGGCGCTCATGCCTTCAGCCAGAGTCGTGTATGCGCCCAGTACAACGGCACCTACGGAGTCTTGCTCCAGGTTGAGGGCCATACCGTAGACGCCGCCCGGAAACTCGATCATCTCGCCGTACATGACGTCGGCCAGACCGTGAATCCGCACGATACCGTCAGATACGCTGACGACAGTGCCTTCGTTACGGGCTTGGGAGGTCACATCGAGCTTTTCGATGCGGCCCTTGATAATTTCACTTATTTCGGAAGGATTGAGTTGCTGCATTGCTCTGCTGCCCCTTCAAACTCAAGATTTCAATGCTTCGGCAAGTTTCGCGATTTTGCCGCGAATCGAGCCATCGATAACCAGGTCGCCGGCGCGGATAACGACACCACCTATGAGGGCAGCATCCTCCGCAACTTGCAGGCGCACTTCCCGGTTGAGTCGTGCACTGAGAACCTTGGCGAGTTTGTCTTGCTGTTCTTGGTTCAATGCAAAAGCACTGGTCACTTCAACGTCTACCGATTTCTCTTGTTCGGCCTTGTACAGGTCGAAAAGAGCAGCGATCTCCGGCAGAAGCGGGAGACGGTCGTTTTCGGCAACGACATTGATGAAGTTCTGTGCCTTGGCATCAAACTTGTCGCCGCACACGTCAATGAACGTGGCGGCCTTTTCTGCGCTCGTCAGTCGCGGGGCCTTGAGCACGCGCTGCATGGTGTCGTCTTGCGACACCGCTGCAGCCAGGCCGAGCATGGCTGACCAATTGGCCAGTTGCTGGTGGGCCTGAGCGTGCTCGAAGGCCGCCTTAGCGTAAGGTCGGGCCAACGTGGTCAGTTCTGCCATGATCGCCCTCGCTTAGATTTCAGCAGCCAGTTGGTTAACCAGCTCTGCGTGCGCGTTTTGATCGATTGTGGCACCCAGGATCTTCTCGGCGCCGCCGACAGCCAGCAAGCCCACTTGGGCGCGCAGCTTGTCTTTGACACTGTTCAGTTCCTGTTCGATCTCGGCTTGAGCCTGAACCTTCACACGGTCAGCGTCGACACGGGCCTTTTCAACGGCCTCTTCGACAATCTGGTTACCGCGTTTCTTGGCTTGCTCGATGATTTCAGCTGCCTGAGCTTTCGCTTCGCGCAGTTGCTGACCCGCTTTCTCTTGGGCCAACTCCAGGTCGCGAGCTGCACGGCTGGCAGCGTCCAGACCATCAGCGATCTTCTTTTGACGTTCGTGCAGAGCTGCGATGACCGGAGGCCATACGAACTTCATGCAGAACAGTACAAAAATCAGGAACGCAACGGACTGGCCAATCAGGGTCGCATTAATGTTCACGCCAACACCTCGCAGTTACGTTGTCCATCACACCAAATCACTCGGAAAGTCCGAATGATTAGCCAGCGATTTGACCAACGAACGGGTTCGCAAAGGTGAAGAACAGAGCGATACCAACACCGATCATGGTTACGGCGTCGAGCAGACCGGCAACGATGAACATTTTAACTTGCAGCATTGGAACCATTTCTGGCTGACGCGCTGCGCCTTCCAGGAACTTGCCGCCCAGCAGGCCGAAACCAATTGCGGTACCCAGTGCGCCCAGGCCGATCAACAGTGCAACAGCGATAGCGGTTAGACCAACTACAGTTTCCATCTTTCCTCCCGACTTTTACGTCGTATGGTTTAGGTTTTTTAGATTAAAGCGGTAAAACAAATCGTTTCATGGTGCCCCGTGAGGAGCCCCTCCCCGTTTTACCGGGAAGGACATCAGACTAGTCGAGACTGGTCTTAATGGTTTTCTTCGTGCGCCATCGACAGGTAGACGATGGTCAGCATCATGAAGATGAACGCCTGCAGGGTGATGATCAGGATGTGGAACACAGCCCACGCCCACTGCAGGACAACGCCCAGGCCGCTGAGCCAGAGCAGGCCGCTGCCGAACATTACAGCGATCAGGATGAACACCAGCTCGCCGGCATACATGTTGCCGAACAGACGCAGAGCCAGAGAGATCGGTTTGGCGATCAGGGTCACGAATTCCAGCAGGAAGTTCACCGGGATCAGCAGGGCCTGAACGAAGATGTTCTTGCTGCCGAACGGGTGCAGGGTCAGCTCGCCGATGAAGCCGCCGAGGCCCTTGACCTTGATGCTATAGAAAATGATCAGTGCGAAAACCGAGAACGCCATGCCCAGGGTCGCGTTCGGGTCGGTAGTCGACACGGCACGGAACGGGATGTGGTGGTCGCCGGAGATCAGGATGGCCAGCTGAGGAATCCAGTCGACCGGTACCAGGTCGACGGCGTTCATCAGGAACACCCAGACGAAGATGGTCAGTGCCAGCGGTGCGATCACCGGGCTACGGCCATGGAAGCTGTCTTTCACGCTGCCATCGACGAATTCGACCAGGACTTCAACGAAGTTCTGCAGTGCACCTGGCTGACCGGAAGTCGCCTTCTTGGCCGCCATGCGGAAAAGAATGACGAAGATCAGACCCAGTGCGACCGACCAGCCGAGGGTATCGACGTGGAAAGCCCAGAAGCCCATTTCCTTGGCTTCTGCTGCGGTGTGGGCAAAGCCCCAGCCGCCGTTGGGTAGCTGACCGAAGGTCAGGTTCTGCAAGTGGTGCTGGATATAGCCCGAAGCGGTTGTTTCTGCCATGGTTGCCTCAAACGCCCTAAGGTCTCGAAAGTCTTGTTCTCATCAGCAGGGGAGCGAACCAGCTGACCGACTGAGTCAGCACGAAGGCGCCGAATACAGCGATCGGCGCCAGTGGCTTCACACCTGCAAACACCAGTGCAAACAGCACTGCCGTCAAAATCAGTTTGCCTGCCTCGCCGGCATAGAAAGACCGGACGATGGACTGGGCTGCTCGGGCGCCGGAAAACCGAAATGCCTTGTGAGCGAAATAAACATTGGGCAGCAAGGCTATCAGGCCTCCGCAAAGTCCCGAGTATCCGGCAACGACTCCGTGCCATTGCCAGAGCGCCAAAGCGGCAATGAGCAAAATGACAAATTGAGCCATCAACACCGGAAAAACCGCCAGGCGATGGAACGGCAGGCGGTTTGGCTTGCGGGTTTCCATCACTATTGCTCTCCAATGGTCGGCTGCCGAAATTCAATAACTTGGCATAATTTGTGCCGACAAAATGCGCGCAGAGTATAGGGGCGGTTCTGCCCCTATTCAACTGTCAGGTAGTGATTTCCGACTGCGCGCTACAAGAGGAATTGTTTCAGCGGATGTGTGCAAGCACACCCTGAAGCTCATCGAGGGAGTTGTAACCGATCACCAACTGACCCTTTCCTTTCTTCCCGTGGCGGATCTGCACCGCAGAGCCTAGGCGCTCTGCCAGACGCTGCTCGAGGCGCGCGATATCCGGGTCGGGTTTGGCAGGTTCAACAGGCTCGGGTTTGCCACTCAGCCACTGACGAACCAGTGCCTCGGTTTGGCGCACGGTGAGGCCGCGTGCGACAACATGTCGCGCCCCTTCCACCTGCTGATTGTCCGGCAGACCGAGCAATGCACGGGCATGACCCATTTCCAGGTCGCCGTGGGACAGCATGGTCTTGATGACTTCCGGCAATGCAATCAGGCGCAACAGGTTGGCCACCGTGACACGGGACTTACCCACAGCCTCGGCCACCTGTTGCTGGGTGAGCTGGAATTCCTGCTGCAAGCGCTGCAGGGCCACCGCTTCTTCGATCGGGTTCAAGTCTTCGCGCTGGATGTTCTCAATCAGCGCAATGGCGATCGCCGTTTCATCCGGCACGTCACGGACCATCGCCGGAATGGTTTCCTGCCCGGCCTGCTGGCTGGCACGCCAGCGGCGCTCACCGGCGATGATTTCAAAGCGACCGCCACCAATCGGGCGAACCACGATCGGCTGCATCACGCCTTGAGTCTTGATCGACTGCGCCAGTTCTTCCAGCGCCTGCGGATCCATGTCCCGGCGTGGCTGATACTTGCCACGTTGCAGCAGGTCCAGCGGCAGGTGCTGCAACTCACGGCTGTCAGCCTGCGCCGCCTGTTCTTCCAGCGAGCTGACAGTCGGACCGCTCAGCAGTGCATCCAGTCCTCGTCCGAGACCTCGTTTCTTGACGGCCATGGGGATTCCTTAAGTTGGCTGGGCAGCGGCGATGCGTGAATTTTTGCGCTGACGGCGAACCATCTCGCCCGCCAGGGCCAGATAGGCCAGCGCGCCACGCGATTGCTTGTCGTAGGCCAACGCCGGCATGCCGTAGCTCGGTGCTTCGGCCAGACGGATGTTGCGCGGGATGACGGTGTCGTACAGCTGATCGCCGAAGTGTTCCTTGAGCTGGGCCGATACATCGTTCATCAGGCTCAGACGCGGGTCATACATGGTCCGCAGCAGGCCTTCGACTTTCAGGTTCGGGTTCAGCAGTTCGGCGATGCGCTTGATGTTATCCACAAGGTCACTCAAACCTTCGAGCGCAAAGTACTCGCACTGCATGGGGATAATCACCCCGTCAGCGGCGACCAGTGCGTTCAGTGTGAGCATCGACAGCGACGGCGGGCAGTCGATCAGGATGTAATCGTAGTTTTCACGGATCGGCGCCAGCGCGCTGCGCAGACGGCTTTCCTTCATCTGCATTTCCAGCAGCACCACTTCGGCCGCCGTCAGATCCCGGTTGGCCGGAAGCAGTTGATAACCGCCATGTTCCGAAAAGTGCATGGCCTGGGCCAGATCGCATTCGCCGATCAGCAGGTCGTAGACCGAGTTTTCCAGGCCATGTTTATCCACACCGCTACCCATGGTGGCGTTGCCCTGTGGATCGAGATCGATCAACAGCACCCGGCGCTTGGTCGCGACCAGGGATGCTGCGAGGTTGATGCAGGTGGTGGTCTTGCCCACACCACCCTTCTGGTTCGCTATCGCGAATACCTTAGCCATTCTTGCTTGTGTTCCCAATCATGCCGTGCGGCGCAGTATCAGCAGATGGCGTTGGCCTTGGCAACCGGGTACGGCCAGGGCGTGTTCGCTATCGAGTTTGAAGTCTGCCGGCAATGCTACCAGCTCATCGGCCGGATGAACGCCCTTCATTGCCAGCCAGCGCGTATCGGCATCGCCGAGGTGGCGAGTCCAGTTGGTGAAGTTCTCCATGCTGCTGAATGCCCGGGAAATGATCCCGTTGAATGGCTGGGCAGGCTGGAACGCTTCAACGCGACTGTGGATAACTTGCAGGTTGTCCAGTTTGAGTTCGAGTTTGACCTGAGTCAGGAAGCGGGTTTTCTTGCCGTTGCTGTCCAGGCAGGTCACTTGCGAGTCCGGGTACAGGATCGCCAAAGGGATCCCCGGCATGCCGCCGCCGCTGCCGACATCCAGCCAGCGGCCGTTTTCGATGAACGACATCACGCTGAGACTATCAAGCAGGTGACGGGAAACCATTTCGTCCGGATCGCGAACGGCAGTCAGGTTGTAGGCCTGGTTCCATTTGATCAACAGGGCCAGATAACCCAGCAGCAATTCGTGCTGGGTTTCAGTGAGATTGACACCGAGCTCACGGGCTCCTGTGGATAACTCTTCGGCGTGTTGCGAAGTGACCTTAGAACTCAAGCGCTTTGCTCCAACTGACGGCCCGCGCCGCGTTTTTTCAAATGAATCATCAACAGCGATATCGCTGCCGGGGTCACACCCGGGATCCGCGAAGCCTGGCCCAGCGTCTCGGGACGCGTGGCACCCAGCTTGCTCTGGATCTCCTTGGAGAGACCGGAAATGTTGGTGTAATCGATATCCACAGGCAGTTTCGTGTCTTCGCTTGCACGCAGACGGGCGATTTCGTCCTGTTGACGGTCGATGTAACCGGCGTATTTGGTCTTGATCTCGACCTGCTCGGCGACCTGTGGATCTTCCGCGCCCTGCCCGGTCACTTCGACCAGACCAGCGTAGTCGATTTCCGGACGGCTCAAGAGATTGAGCAGGTTGTATTCGTGAGTCAGCGGCGTGCCGAATTTTTCTGCAATTGCATCGCCCTGCTGGGTGCCCGGGCGAACCCAGGTGCTTTTCAGGCGCTGCTCTTCCAGCTCGATGTTTTCGCGCTTCTTGCAGAACGCTGCCCAGCGCGCGTCATCGACCAGACCCAGTTCGCGACCTTTTTCGGTCAGACGCAGGTCGGCGTTGTCCTCGCGCAGAATCAGGCGGTACTCGGCACGGGAAGTGAACATGCGGTACGGCTCTTGGGTGCCGAGGGTGATCAGGTCGTCGACCAATACCCCGATGTACGCCTCATCGCGACGCGGGCACCAGGCTTCTTTGCCTTTGGCACGCAATGCGGCGTTCGCACCAGCCAGCAAACCCTGGGCGCCGGCCTCTTCGTAACCGGTGGTGCCATTGATCTGGCCAGCGAAGAACAGACCGCCGATGACTTTGGTTTCCAGGCTGTACTTCAGGTCGCGCGGATCGAAGTAGTCGTACTCGATCGCATAACCCGGACGCACGATGTGCGCGTTTTCCATGCCGCGAATCGATTGCACGATCTGCAATTGCACGTCGAACGGCAGGCTTGTGGATATCCCGTTCGGATACAGCTCATGGGTGGTCAGGCCTTCCGGCTCGATGAACACCTGATGGCTTTCCTTGTCGGCAAAGCGATGAATCTTGTCTTCGATGGACGGGCAATAGCGCGGACCAATGCCTTCGATCTCGCCGGCAGCGGAATACATCGGCGAACGGTCGAGGTTCGCGGCAATGATTTCGTGGGTGCGGGCGTTGGTATGAGTAATCCAGCAACTGACTTGCCGTGGATGTTGTTCCTTGTTGCCCATGAACGACATCACCGGGATCGGCGTATCGCCTGGCTGCTCGGTCATCACCGAGAAATCCACAGACTTGCCGTCGATACGCGGTGGCGTACCGGTTTTCAGGCGACCGACACGCAGCGGCAGTTCACGCAGACGATGCGCCAGGGCGATCGATGGCGGATCACCGGCGCGACCGCCGGAAAAATTCTGCAAACCGATGTGGATAAGTCCGCCCAGGAAGGTACCGGTGGTCAACACCACGGAATCGGCGAAGAAACGCAGACCCATTTGTGTGACAACACCGCGTACTTGTTCCTGCTCGACGATCAGGTCGTCGGCGGCCTGCTGAAATATCCACAGGTTCGGCTGGTTTTCCAGAATTTCGCGGACAGCCGCCTTGTAAAGAATCCGGTCGGCTTGCGCACGGGTTGCACGTACGGCCGGGCCTTTACGGCTGTTCAACACGCGAAACTGGATGCCACCCATATCGGTAGCAATGGCCATCGCGCCGCCAAGGGCATCGATTTCCTTGACCAGATGACTTTTGCCAATGCCGCCGATGGCCGGGTTGCAACTCATGGCACCGAGGGTTTCCACGTTATGCGTCAGCAGAAGGGTTTTTGCACCCATGCGTGCTGAGGCCAGTGCTGCCTCGGTACCGGCATGACCGCCGCCGATGACGATCACTTCAAAACGGGAAGGGAAATCCACCACGCACCTCGTGCCTGCTTAAGTAGGTAATTCAGGAATAGTTTGAGATCAGGTTTCTGGACCTGGTCGACAAGTATAGGGACTTCGCCCTTCCTAAAGAACCCTTTGCACAAAATTTAACCAGCTGTGGAGAACTCGCGGTTAAAAGAATAAAAAAGAGAGAAATTTATAAAACCTTTGTTTTAAAGCTTATTCTTACTGCCCGTGATTTCTGTGGATAGATTGATACAGGCCTTTATTTTCAATATGTACAGAGATTCAAAACCCTGTGCCCATGTGGCCATGAGGCCCTTGGATAACCGGTGTAAGCCTGTGGATGAATGGAGTGGTTATCCACAGAGGCAGTTATGTTCAGATTTCAGGCCCTGTTATCAACTGCCCTCAGCGGCAGTTATTCACAGGGCTTAATCCACAGAAATCGGATGAATGAGCATGCAACGGACAGGTGAAATCCGCTCAGGGAGAAGGAATCTGCCCGGCACTGGAAAAGAAGGAATGCGAGAAGGAGAAACAGACAGGCCGCGAATGGACCTGTCTGTGGACAACAGAAGGGTTATTTACCGATGCAGAAGCTGGAAAAGATCCGTCCCAGCAGATCATCGGAGCTGAACGCCCCGGTAATTTCCCCGAGATACTGCTGAGCCTGACGCAGATCTTCTGCCAACAGTTCGCCAGCCCCTGCCTGAGTCAGCTGTGCACGACCGTGTTCCAGGGCCGCGCTGGCATGACGCAGCGCTTCCAGGTGGCGGCGGCGTGCACTGAAGCTGCTTTCCGAGGTCTGCTCGTAACCCATGCAGGCCTTCAGGTGATCGCGCAGCAGATCCAGGCCTTCGCCGGCAGCCTTGGCGCTCAGGCTGATGGTGACATGGCCATCGTCGCTGACTTCCAGGGCAATCGCTTCACCGGTGAGATCCGCTTTATTGCGAATCAGGGTGACCTTTGCCGGATCTGGTCGGGTTTCGAGGAATTCAGGCCATAACGCGAACGGATCTGCAGCTTCCGGTGCTGTGGCATCGACCACCAGCAGTACCCGATCGGCTTCGCCAATGGCTTTCAACGCACGTTCGACGCCGATCTTTTCCACATGGTCGTCGGTATCACGCAAACCGGCGGTATCTACGACATGCAGCGGCATGCCATCGATGTGGATATGTTCGCGCAGGATATCCCGGGTCGTGCCGGCGATTTCCGTCACGATGGCGGCTTCTCGACCGGCCAATGCGTTGAGCAGACTCGACTTGCCGGCATTCGGACGACCGGCAATCACCACCGTCATGCCATCACGCAGCAGCGCACCCTGCCCGGCTTCACGCAGTACGGTGGATAACTCGTCGCGTACCTTGTCGAGCATGCTCAATACATGGCCATCGGCGAGGAAGTCGATCTCTTCTTCCGGGAAATCGATGGCTGCCTCAACGTAAATCCTCAGACCGATAAGTTGTTCGGTGAGGTTATGCACACGCTGGGAAAACGCGCCCTGCAAGGAACGCAAGGCGTTACGTGCAGCCTGTGCAGAACTGGCTTCGATCAGGTCGGCGATGGCCTCGGCCTGAGCCAGGTCGAGTTTATCGTTGAGGAAGGCGCGTTCGCTGAATTCCCCCGGACGGGCCAGACGGCAACCCAGTTCCAGGCAACGCTTGAGCAACATGTCCAGAACGATCGGGCCACCGTGGCCCTGCAGTTCCAGTACATCTTCACCCGTGAACGAGTTCGGCCCGGGGAAATACAGCGCCAGACCTTCATCCAGCACCTGTTGATCGTCACTGAAGAAGGGGCCGTAGTGGGCAAACCGCGGTTTCAGTTCGCGGCCGCTGATGGCTTTGGCCGCAACGCTGGCCAGCGGCCCGGAAATTCGAACGATGCCCACGCCGCCACGGCCCTGGGCGGTAGCGACGGCTGCGATGGTTTCACGAGGTGCGCTCATAAACCGGTATCCAGACAAAAATGGCAGATAGCAAAACGCCCCACTAGGGGGCGTTTTGAGTGGTGTTATCCACAGAGTAAGTTACGCCTCGGCTTTTTTCGTCGCCGCTTCGATCTTACGCGTGATGTACCACTGTTGGGCAATCGACAGGCAGTTGTTCACAACCCAGTACAGCACCAGACCAGCCGGGAACCACAGGAAGAAGAAAGTGAAGATGATTGGCATCATTTTCATCACCTTCGCCTGCATCGGATCCGGAGGAGTCGGGTTCAGACGCTGCTGGATGAACATGGTCGCGCCCATGATGATCGGCAGGATGAAGAACGGATCCTTGATCGACAGGTCGGTAATCCACAGCATGAACGGCGCCTGGCGCATTTCAACGCTTTCGAGCAGAACCCAGTACAGGGAAAGGAAAACCGGCATCTGCACGAGGATCGGCAAGCAGCCGCCCAGCGGATTGATCTTCTCTTTCTTGTACAGCTCCATCATGGCTTGCGACATTTTCTGCCGGTCATCGCCATGTTGTTCTTTCAGTGCAGCCAGTTTCGGAGCCACGGCGCGCATGCGGGCCATCGACTTATAGCTGGCGGCCGACAGCGGGAAGAAAATCCCCTTGATCAGCATGGTCAGGAAGATGATCGACCAGCCCCAGTTGCCGACAATGGCGTGGATATGTTGCAGCAGCCAGAAAATTGGCTGCGCAATGAACCACAGAATGCCGTAGTCGACGGTCAGTTCCAGACCTGGGGACAACTCTTTCAGTACAGCCTGGCTTTTCGGGCCAGCGTACAGAACAGCACTGGTCTCGATTTTTGCACCCGGTGCAGCGGTCAGCGAAGGACCGGTGTAACCGATGATGTAGTTGCCTTTGCTGTCTTTACGGGTCTGGACGATGTTGTTTTCGCCCTTCGGAGCAACCCATGCAGTCACGAAGTAGTGTTGCAGCCAGGCTACCCAGCCACCGGTAACGGTTTCCTTGAGCTGACCTTTGTCCATGTCTTTCATGGACACTTTCTTGTACGGCTCGGAACTTGTCCACAGGGCGGCACCCAGGTAAGTCGCGGTGCCGGTAGCTGTGGTCGACGAAGGATCGGCGCTTGCATCGCGTTTCAGCTGGGCAAACATCGAACCGGACCAGGGCTGTGCGCTCTGGTTGTCGATCAGATAAGTGACGGTCACGTCATACAGGCCACGTTTCAGGGTGAAACGCTTGATGTAGTTGACGCCGTCCTTGCTGAACTTCAGGTCGACGACCAATTGGTCCTGACCGTCAGCCAGTTGATAACTTTTCTTCTCCGACGCGTAAACCGGACGACCGGCCGGACTGGCGTCCGGACCGTTGGTGCCGATCAGACCGCTTTGTGCCAGATAAGTACGCTCGCCGCCGTTGTCGAACAGCTGGAACGGAACATCCGGACGATCCTGACGACGCGGATACAGTGGCAAGGTCAGTTGCGCAACGTCACCGCCCTGTGGATCGATCTCCAGATCGAGCACGTCGGTTTTGATCTGGATCAGATCCTTGCTGGCGGCGACCGGTGTTTCGGCAGGTGCGCTGGTATCGCTTGCGGCGCGCGGAATATCGTCACTGGCTGCAGCGTTATTGCCAGTGGCGGTGTCCGGCAAACCGGATGTAGTCGTACTGGAAGCAACATTCTGAGTCGGCAGGGCAGCCTGACCATAGTCCTGGTTCCATTTAAGAACCATGACGTAGGACACGATTGCCAGGGCGACGATCAGGATCGTGCGTTTGATATCCATGATTACTCGGCCATCGAAGAAGAACGGGAGGTAGGGATAGGTGGAACCGGGTCATAACCACCGGGATTCCACGGATGACAGCGACCTAAACGACGAAAGGTCAGCCAGCCACCGCGCAGAAGGCCATGATTTTCGATGGCTTCATACGCGTAGCAAGAACAACTGGGGTAGAAACGACAGTGACTGGCCATCAGGGGACTAATGGCGTAGCGATAAAACTGGATCGGAACGAGTGCCAGTTTACGCATCTGGACTGTCTACCCCTACAGTTTCGGTTTTGACTGCTGGTACCGGCTTGTTGCGTGCCAGACGCTTCCAGAGTTTGCCGAAATGCTGAATCAATTCGGGGTTTTCTACGTCACCCAAACCTTTGCGCGCGACGATAACGATGTCCCAGCCGACCAGTGAATCCTGGTGCAGGCGAAACGATTCGCGCATCAGACGTTTGAGGCGATTGCGCTCAACGGAGAGCTTTACGCTCTTTTTCCCGATAACCAGTCCGAGACGGGGGTGATCGAGATCGTTGTTGCGTGCAAGGAGCAGGAGATTTTTCCCCGGAACCTTGCCGGTAGGGGAGTCAAAGACTGCCTTGAAATGCCGGGGGGTAAGCAGACGCTTTTCCCGACTGAAGTCCTGACTCACCTCCAGTGCCGGATTATCAAACTGCCAGACGTGCGCGGCCTTTGGCGCGACGACGCGACAGTACGGCACGACCGTTCTTGGTAGCCATGCGAGCACGGAAACCGTGGGTACGAGCGCGTTTGATAGTGCTTGGTTGGAAAGTACGTTTCATGTCGTGTTACCTGGTTCGTCCACAACGGGCCGGAATGGCCCCCGTTTTAAGAGACCGGGGATTCTAGAGAAAGCAAGGCAATAGGTCAATTTCCAACCAACGTTTCCTTATAAATAGATCTCTGATGCCTCCAGCTCGAAACCTTGTTCGCCAGACATAAAAATAAAGAAGGGAACTATTTAAAGCTTTTCTGTAAAGCTTGTAAAAGCTAGGACAGCCACCTTCTGTGGATAACTGATCTGAGGCCTTGTTCGGCGTGATGTACAGAGAATGACAACTACGGTGGAAAACCGTGTTCAGCCTGTGCTGCGCTATCGGATAACCTGTGTGTGGAAAGTGCTGTTATCCACAGGCGACTTGTCCACCGAGTTTCGCCCCCAGTTGTCCAGTGCCCTCAGCTACGGTTATCCACAGAGCTTATTCACACACCGTCGGTCGCTTTTTCACCGGTTAAGGCATTGATAAATCATGCCCACCGGGCAACCTGCATGTGGATAAGTGAACGTCCCGCCGCTACAATGGCCGCTTGTTTTTGCCTCACCGGCTTTCAATTAGGGGATTTCCGTGTCAGTGGAACTTTGGCAGCAGTGCGTGGAGCTTTTGCGCGAAGAGCTGCCAGCCCAACAATTCAACACCTGGATCCGTCCATTACAGGTCGAAGCCGAAGGCGACGAGTTGCGTGTCTACGCACCGAACCGTTTTGTTCTGGACTGGGTCAACGAAAAGTACCTGGGGCGCGTCCTTGAACTGCTGGATGAGCATGGCAACGGCCTGGCGCCGTCGCTCTCCTTATTAATAGGCAGCAAGCGCAGTTCTGCGCCGCGTGCTGCGCCGAATGCACCGTTGGCCGCCGCTGCTGCATCCCTGGCTCAGGCCAATGCCGCACCCGTCAGCGCTCCGGCACCAGCACCGGCTCCAACCCCGGCCAAGCGTGCGACGCAGAAAACCGAGGAAGTCAGCGAAGAGCCGTCCCGCGACAGCTTCGATCCGATGGCCGGCGCGGCTTCGCAGCAAGCGCCAGTGCGTGCCGAACAACGCACCGTGCAGGTAGAAGGCGCGCTCAAGCACACCAGCTACCTGAACCGCACCTTCACCTTCGAAAACTTCGTCGAAGGTAAATCCAACCAGCTCGCCCGTGCGGCGGCCTGGCAAGTGGCAGACAACCCAAAGCACGGTTACAACCCGCTCTTCCTTTATGGCGGCGTCGGTCTGGGTAAAACGCACTTGATGCATGCGGTGGGTAACCATCTATTAAAGAAGAACCCGAATGCCAAGGTCGTGTACCTGCATTCCGAGCGTTTCGTGGCCGACATGGTCAAGGCACTGCAACTGAACGCGATCAACGAGTTCAAGCGCTTCTACCGTTCGGTGGACGCCCTGCTGATCGACGACATTCAGTTCTTCGCCCGCAAGGAGCGTTCCCAGGAAGAGTTTTTCCACACCTTTAACGCCCTGCTTGAAGGTGGTCAGCAGGTCATTCTCACCAGTGACCGCTACCCGAAAGAAATCGAAGGCCTTGAAGAACGCCTCAAATCCCGCTTCGGCTGGGGCCTGACCGTTGCCGTCGAGCCGCCGGAGCTGGAAACCCGCGTGGCCATCTTGATGAAGAAGGCCGACCAGGCCAAAGTCGAGTTGCCACACGATGCGGCGTTCTTCATTGCCCAGCGCATTCGCTCCAACGTCCGTGAGCTGGAAGGCGCGCTGAAACGCGTGATTGCCCACTCGCACTTCATGGGCCGTGACATCACCATCGAGCTGATTCGCGAATCCCTGAAAGACCTGTTGGCGTTGCAGGACAAACTGGTCTCTGTGGATAACATTCAGCGCACCGTCGCCGAGTACTACAAGATCAAGATCTCCGACTTGCTGTCCAAGCGCCGTTCGCGCTCGGTCGCTCGCCCGCGTCAGGTCGCCATGGCTCTGTCCAAGGAACTGACCAACCACAGCCTGCCGGAAATCGGCGATGTGTTTGGCGGTCGCGACCATACGACGGTGTTGCACGCCTGCCGCAAGATCAACGAACTTAAGGAATCCGACGCGGACATCCGCGAGGACTACAAGAACCTGCTGCGTACTCTGACCACTTGATGAACACCAGCGCAGCTTATTAAGGCAAGGGACTAGACCATGCATTTCACCATTCAACGCGAAGCCCTGTTGAAACCCCTGCAACTGGTCGCAGGCGTCGTCGAGCGCCGACAGACCTTGCCGGTACTGTCCAACGTGCTGTTGGTCGTCGATGGCCAGCAACTGTCGCTGACCGGTACCGACCTGGAAGTCGAGCTGGTCGGTCGCGTGCAGCTCGAAGAGCCGGCCGAAACAGGCTCCATCACCGTGCCTGCGCGCAAGCTGATGGATATCTGCAAGAGCTTGCCGAACGATGCGCTGATCGACATCAAGGTCGACGAGCAGAAGCTGGTGGTGAAGGCCGGCCGTAGCCGCTTCACCTTGTCGACCCTGCCGGCCAATGACTTCCCGACTGTGGAAGAAGGCCCGGGCTCGCTGACTACCAGCCTGGATCAGAGCAAGCTGCGTCGCCTGATCGAGCGCACCAGTTTCGCCATGGCCCAGCAGGACGTGCGTTACTACCTCAACGGCATGTTGCTGGAAGTGTCGACCGGTGTGATTCGTGCCGTAGCTACCGACGGCCACCGTCTGGCGATGTGCTCGATGCAGGCCGACATCGGTCAACAGGATCGTCACCAGGTGATCGTGCCGCGCAAAGGTATTCTCGAACTGGCACGCCTGCTCACCGAGCCGGATGGCAACGTCAGCATCGTCCTGGGTCAGCACCACATCCGCGCGACCACCGGCGAATTCACCTTCACCTCGAAACTGGTCGACGGCAAGTTCCCGGACTACGAGCGCGTTCTGCCGAAGGGCGGCGATAAGCTGGTTCTCGGCGACCGCCAGGCGCTGCGTGAAGCGTTCAGCCGTACCGCGATTCTGTCCAACGAGAAGTACCGCGGCATCCGTCTGCAACTGGCCAGCGGTCAGCTGAAAATCCAGGCCAACAACCCGGAGCAGGAAGAAGCGGAAGAAGAAGTGGGCGTGGAATACAACGGTGGCTCTCTGGAAATCGGCTTCAACGTGAGCTATCTGCTCGACGTACTGGGCGTGATGACCACCGAGCAGGTTCGTCTGATCCTGTCCGACTCCAACAGCAGTGCGCTGGTGCAGGAGTCCGATAACGACGATTCGGCTTACGTTGTCATGCCGATGCGTCTGTAATCAGCTGACTCTGGATGTCGCTAAGTCGCGTCTCGGTCACCGCGGTGCGCAATCTGCACCCGGTGACCTTCTCCCCCTCCCCCCGAATCAACATTCTTTACGGCGCCAACGGCAGCGGCAAAACCAGTGTTCTGGAAGCCATTCATCTGCTGGGGCTTGCCCGTTCGTTTCGTAGCACACGGCTGTTGCCGGTCATTCAGTACGAACAACTAGCCTGTACCGTATTCGGGCAGGTCGAGCTTGCCGAAGGTGGCCATAGTGCATTGGGGATATCCCGCGATCGTCAGGGCGAGTTCCAGATTCGCATCGACGGCCAGAACGCCCGTAGCGCCGCACAACTGGCGGAGATTCTGCCGCTGCAGTTGATCAACCCCGACAGCTTCCGTCTGCTGGAAGGTGCGCCGAAGATCCGCCGACAGTTCCTGGACTGGGGCGTGTTCCACGTCGAACCGCGGTTCATGGCTACCTGGCAGCGGTTGCAGAAGGCCTTGCGCCAGAGAAACTCCTGGCTGCGGCATGGTACACTTGACGCCGTTTCGCAAGCGGTTTGGGACAGGGAACTGTGCCAGGCCAGCGCTGAAATCGATGAATACCGCCGCGCTTACATCAAAGCCTTGAAACCAGTCTTTGAACAAACCTTGAGCGAACTGGTTGAGCTCGAAGGTTTGACGCTCAGCTATTACCGAGGCTGGGACAAGGATCGGGAACTGAGTGCTGTGCTTGCCGGATCCCTGCAGCGGGACCAGCAGATGGGGCATACCCAGGCCGGACCGCAACGAGCTGACTTGCGTCTTAGATTGGGCGCTCACAATGCCGCGGACATCTTGTCCCGGGGTCAGCAAAAACTGGTGGTCTGTGCGTTGCGTATTGCCCAGGGGCATCTGGTGAGCCAGGCCCGACGCGGCCAGTGTATTTATCTGGTGGATGACTTGCCGTCCGAGCTGGACGAGAGCCATCGTCGTGCGCTGTGCCGCTTGCTGGAAGACTTACGCTGCCAGGTTTTTATCACCTGTGTAGATCACGAATTATTGAGGGAAGGCTGGCAGACGGAAACGCCAGTCGCTCTGTTCCACGTGGAACAGGGCCGTATCACCCAGACCCACGACCATCGGGAGTGAAGGCATTGAGCGAAGAAAATACGTACGACTCATCGAGCATTAAAGTGCTGAAAGGCCTGGATGCCGTGCGCAAACGTCCCGGTATGTACATTGGTGACACCGACGATGGCAGCGGTCTGCACCACATGGTGTTCGAGGTGGTCGACAACTCGATCGACGAAGCCCTCGCCGGCCATTGCGACGACATCAGCATCATCATCCACCCGGATGAGTCCATCACCGTCAAAGACAACGGCCGTGGCATCCCGGTCGACGTGCACAAAGAGGAAGGCGTTTCCGCCGCCGAGGTCATCATGACCGTCCTCCACGCCGGCGGTAAGTTCGATGACAACTCCTACAAAGTATCCGGCGGTCTGCACGGTGTAGGTGTTTCGGTAGTGAACGCGCTGTCCGAAGAGCTGGTCCTGACCGTTCGCCGCAGCGGCAAGATCTGGGAACAGACCTACGTCCACGGCGTACCTCAGGCACCGATGGCGATCGTTGGCGACAGCGAAACCACTGGCACCCAGATTCACTTCAAGGCTTCCAAGGAAACCTTCAAGAACATTCACTTCAGCTGGGACATCCTGGCCAAGCGTATTCGTGAACTGTCCTTCCTCAACTCCGGTGTCGGCATCGTCCTCAAGGACGAGCGCAGCGGCAAGGAAGAGCTGTTCAAGTACGAAGGCGGCCTGCGTGCGTTCGTTGAATACCTGAACACCAACAAGACTGCGGTCAACCAGGTGTTCCACTTCAATATCCAGCGTGAAGACGGCATCGGCGTGGAAATCGCCCTGCAGTGGAACGACAGTTTCAACGAGAACCTGTTGTGCTTCACCAACAATATTCCGCAGCGTGACGGCGGCACCCACCTGGTGGGCTTCCGTTCTGCACTGACGCGTAACCTGAACAACTACATCGAGCAGGAAGGTCTGGCAAAGAAGCACAAAGTCGCCACCACCGGTGACGACGCCCGTGAAGGCCTGACGGCGATCATCTCGGTGAAGGTGCCGGATCCGAAGTTCAGCTCGCAGACCAAAGACAAGCTGGTGTCTTCCGAAGTGAAGACCGCGGTCGAACAGGAAATGGGCAAGTACTTCTCGGACTTCCTGCTGGAAAACCCGAACGAAGCCAAGCTGGTCGTCGGCAAGATGATCGACGCCGCCCGTGCCCGTGAAGCGGCGCGCAAGGCCCGTGAGATGACCCGCCGCAAAGGCGCGCTGGACATCGCCGGCCTGCCGGGCAAGCTCGCTGACTGCCAGGAAAAAGACCCGGCGCTGTCCGAACTGTACCTCGTGGAAGGTGACTCCGCGGGCGGCTCTGCCAAGCAGGGACGTAACCGCAAGACCCAGGCCATCCTGCCGCTGAAGGGCAAGATCCTCAACGTCGAGAAAGCCCGTTTCGACAAGATGATCTCGTCCCAGGAAGTGGGCACCCTGATCACTGCGCTGGGCTGCGGTATCGGTCGCGAAGAGTACAACATCGACAAGCTGCGCTATCACAACATCATCATCATGACCGATGCTGACGTCGACGGTTCGCACATCCGTACCCTGCTGCTGACCTTCTTCTTCCGTCAGTTGCCTGAGCTGATCGAGCGCGGCTACATCTACATCGCCCAGCCGCCGCTGTACAAGGTCAAGAAAGGCAAGCAAGAGCAATACATCAAAGACGACGACGCCATGGAAGAGTACATGACGCAGTCGGCCCTGGAAGATGCGAGCCTGCACCTGAACGAAGACGCACCGGGCATCTCCGGCGAAGCGCTGGAACGTCTGGTGAACGACTTCCGCATGGTGATGAAGACCCTCAAGCGTCTGTCGCGCCTGTACCCGCAGGAGCTGACCGAGCACTTCATCTACCTGCCGGCCGTCAGCCTGGAAATGCTCGGCGACCACGCCAAGATGCAAGACTGGCTGGCCCAGTACGAAGTCCGTCTGCGCACCGTCGAGAAGTCGGGTCTGGTCTACAAGGCCAGCCTGCGTGAAGACCGCGAACGTGGCGTATGGCTGCCAGAGGTCGAGCTGATCTCCCACGGCCTGTCGAACTACGTCACCTTCAACCGCGACTTCTTCGGCAGCAACGACTACAAGACCGTCGTCACCCTCGGCGCTCAACTGAGCACCCTGCTCGACGAAGGCGCGTACATCCAGCGTGGCGAGCGCAAGAAAGCGGTCACCGAGTTCAAGGAAGCCCTGGACTGGCTGATGGCCGAAAGCACCAAGCGCCACACCATTCAGCGATACAAAGGTCTGGGCGAGATGAACCCGGATCAGCTGTGGGAAACCACCATGGACCCAAGCGTGCGCCGCATGCTGAAAGTCACCATCGAAGACGCCATTGGTGCAGACCAGATCTTCAACACCCTGATGGGTGATGCGGTCGAACCTCGCCGTGACTTCATCGAGAGCAATGCTCTGGCGGTTTCCAACCTGGATTTCTGATCCCGGTCGGCGCCAACGAAAAGGCCAACGCACAAGCGTTGGCCTTTTTTATTGCCTGCGATTCACTCTCCAGCCGCCACACTCTCCAACCGATACCCATACCCATAAATCGTCAGCAACTGCCAACCCCGATCCGCCGTCAGCCCCAGCTTGTTACGCAGCCGATAGATGTGGGTATCCAGTGGCCGTGAAGAGGCCATCTCTTCATGGGGCCAGAACCTCTCGTATAAATAGTCCCGTGACAACGGCCGGCCGAGGTTACTGAACAGGCAATGCGCGAGGCGATACTCGCGCTCGGTCATCATGATCGGCTTCCCTTCGCGAGTGACGGTCAACTCGGCGTCATCAAATACCAGATCATTGAAACGCAGGACATTGGCCACCGTCGGGCGCTGATGGCTGTGCCGGCGCAGCACGGCGGTGACACGAGCCTTCAACTCGTTTGGACGAAAGGGCTTGCTGACATAGTCGTCGGCTCCTGCATTCAACGCCTGGACGATATCGCTCTCGCCGTCGCGACTGGTCAGCATGATGGCCGCTGGCGGCGCTTCCATATGCTCGCGAGTCCAGCGCAGCAGCGCCAGGCCGGTGAGGTCGGGCAGTTGCCAGTCGAGGATCAGCAGGTCGAAGGTTTCCCGGCGCAGTTGCCGCAGCAGGTCTTCTCCGCGTTCGAAGCTGTGCAGCGACCAGGGCTGTTCGCCGGCCTCGGCCATTTGTTGCAGGGTCTGCTCGACCCTGCGCAGTTCGGCGGGTTCATCGTCCAGTATCGCAACGCGCATACGCGGTATTCCTTGTCGCTTGGGTAATGGATGGTCGATACCGGCGGTTCGACCAAAGCAGTGAAAGTAAGCGGCACGCCGTGGGGTGAGCCGCTATGATTCTTCGGGTCCACGTCCTCAGACCTGTCGCCTATGAAACCATTCAACCCGCCCTGCCCTGTTTTCCATGATTAACCGACGCCGCCACGAAAGCCGTGTGCAAAGTCAGGTTCAACGCCTGTTTCGGCAACTGGTGCGCGAGTGGGTGTGGATAAGTCTAGTGCTGTTGCCGCTGACTGCATTGTTGTCCTGGCGTGCGCAGATCAATCTGCATGATCCGGCGCCTGTCAGCGGCGCAGTGCTGTCTACCGTGCTGGTGGCCATAGTACTGGGATTGTTGCTGTGGCGACCGCGTCTGGCGCTATGGCTCACGCTGATCGGCATGGTTGGCGTGCTGCTGACCAGCGCCGGCCTGGCGGAAGTTCAGCGTTGGTGGTCCCCGACGCCGGCAGTGCTGGGCATGCTGTTCGGTTATCTGATCTGGAACTGGCGACGTCTGAGTGTCGTGCTGACCTACTTCGGCTGGGAGTTGTCCCGGCTGGACGATGAACCGAAGGTGTTCCCCGAACGTCGCCGTACACAATTTGCCAGTGGCGACCGGTTGCAAGGCCAGATCATGGCGCTTGAACAGGCCATGAGCCGCACGCGTGACACCCGGCGTTTCATCGCCGATGGCTTGGAGTATCTGCCGGTCGCGACGCTGATCAGTGATCCCAAAGGTCAGATCCTGTTAGGTAACCGCAAGGCGCGTGACTTGTTCGGCAGTGATCTGGTCGGTGATGAAGTCCTCGATCACTTGGCGAGTCTTGGCTATCCGGATTTATCCACAGCGTCGCGTCCACTGTTGTCCGACCTGACTCTGGTGGAGTTCCGAGATCACAAGGAACGCAGCCTGCGGCTGGAACGCGCAGCCTTGTTACCGGTGGACGGCGACACGCCGATTGGCTGGCTGCTGAGCCTCACCGATCTGAGCGCCGAACGTGCCGCCGAAGAACAGCGCGGCGTACTGCTGCGTTTTCTGTCCCATGACCTGCGTGCGCCGCATTCGGCGATTCTCGCCCTGCTCGACGTACACCGGCATCAGGCCGGGACAGATTCGCCTTTATTCGAGCAGATTGAACGCCAGGTGCGTCGAGCGCTGGAGCTGACTGATGGTTTCGTGCTGCTGGCCCGGGCCGAATCCAAGGCCTATCAGTTCCAGCCGAGTCTGTTTGCGATGCTGGTAATGGACGTCCTGGATCAGGCGCTGCCCATTGCCCAGCAAAAGCGTATCGAGCTGCTGAACGATATGGATGAACAATCCCAGGAACGTCTGGTGCTGGCGGACCAGGGCCTGCTGACTCGGGCGCTGTTCAATCTGCTGGAAAACGCGATCAAGTACAGCCCGGCCGGGTCCACGGTCCGGTTGCGGGTTCGCTGCCATGATGACTGGCTGCACTGCGAACTCACCGATCAGGGCAAAGGCATTGCGGCTGAAGAACTGCCCGATCTGTTCACCCAATACCGGCGTTTTTCTTCGGCCAAGGGCATTGACGGCGTGGGTCTGGGGTTATCGATGGTCAAAGCCGTGGTGGATCACCATGGTGGTCGGATCGAATGCGTCAGCGTCATCGATCAGGGCACCACATTCCGTCTTGAGCTGCCGCTGATCGCCGAAGAGCAGGCATAAAAAAACCGGCTATATCAGCCGGTTTTCTTACTTCCGAAAAAAACTTATGCACCTTTTACGGTGTTTTATCAGCTTCAGAAATATGTATAAAAATCAGCAACTTAATTGCTGTTCTCGGAATATTGCCAACAAACCGTACACAGGTTATCCACAAAAATCAGACAGTCACTTGATCGCTGGCTGCCGGGGCTTGTGGTGCCGGTGGCAACGACCCCATTTCCCGTTGAGCCTGCTCGTTCCATGCCTGCACCCGGTCGTTCAGATCGGCGATGGCACGAGGGCCTGATCCTTCGGCATACATCGGTTCACCGATGACCACGGTGATCACACCCTGTTTTTTGCCCCAGCCGATTTTCGGCCAGAACTTGCCGGCATTGTGCGCAATCGGCAGAACCGGAAGCGCCGCGTTCACCGCCAATGCACTGCCACTGCGGGAGAACTTGCCGATGGTGCCATGAGGAACGCGAGTGCCTTCAGGGAAGATCAGCACCCAGACATTGTCCTTGAGCAGCTCGTCACCCTTCGCTGCGACCTGCTTGAGGGCGGCTTTCGGATTGTCGCGATCAATCGCGATCGGCCGCAGCATGGCCATGGCCCAGCCGAAGAACGGCACGTACAGCAATTCGCGCTTGAGCACCTGGCTCAAGGGCGAGAAATAAGCGGAGAGAAAGAACGTTTCCCAGGTGCTCTGGTGGTTCGATTGAATCACGCAGGGCCGGTCAGGCACGTTTTCTGCGCCTTTGACTTCGTAACGGATACCGAGGAACACCTTGGTCAACCACAAGGCGCAGCGGCACCAGTACACGTTGATGAAGCGATAGCGCGCCTTGAACGGCAGAAAGGGCGCGATAAAAAAGCTCAGGCTGCACCACAGCAGAGCGGTGGTGCCCAGCAGCAGGTAAAAGAGGAAGATTCTGATGGCCTGCAGTATCGACATGGCGACGTTTACCGTTACGGGCGATGCCCGACTGTTCAAGCGCACTCCCGATCAATCCCTGGTCAGGAACTTCAGAAGTACTCTAGTTGTGGATAAGTTCTGCGGCAATCGCCGCCAGATCGTCAAAAATCAGGGTGCCGACCGGCAAGGTCTTGCCCAGAGTCTTTTCGCCTTTCCCGGTCTTTACCAAAACGGGCTGTGAATCGACGGCTTTGGCGGCCTCCAGGTCACCAAGGCTGTCGCCGACGAACCAGACATTCGTCAGCGCCACGTTGTAATGCTGCGCGATGGTTTTCAGCATGCCGGGTTTCGGCTTGCGACAGTCGCAACCCTCGTCCGGCCCATGCGGGCAATACACGATCAGCCCGACTTCACCGCCCTGCTCCGCCACCAGTTCGCGCAGGCGAGCGTGCATGGCATCGAGGGTGGCGAGGTCGTAGTAGCCGCGAGCAATGCCCGACTGGTTGGTGGCGACCGCCACCGTCCAGCCGGCCTTGCTCAACTGCGCAATCGCTTCGATCGAGCCGGGCAGCGGAATCCACTCCTCCACCGACTTGATGTAAGCGTCGGAGTCGTAATTGATCACTCCGTCCCGATCGAGAATCAGCAGTTTCAACAGCAATCCCTCAACCCAGCAGCGAAATGTCGGCAACGCCCAGGAACAGGCCACGCAGACGCGCCAGCAGCGCGTAACGGTTGGCCCGCACATTGGCATCTTCGGCATTGACCATCACGGCGTCGAAGAATGCGTCGACCGGCTCGCGCAGGGCGGCCAGGCGTGCCAGCGATTCGTTGTACTGACGTGCCGCGGCCATTGGCTGTACAGCCTGGTCCGCCTGCTGGATCGCCGAGTACAGCGAGAACTCGTTGGCGTTGTCGAAGTACTTGGCCTGAACGTCGGTCGGCACGGAGCCTTCGACTTTGCTCAGCAGGTTCGATACACGCTTGTTCACCGCCGCCAGCGCTGCCGCTTCCGGCAGTTTGCGGAAGGCCTGCACCGCTTGCACACGCTGGTCGAAGTCCAGCGCCGAACCCGGCTTCAGGGCACGAACCGACAGGTAGGTGGCCACATCCACGCCTTCGTCTTCGTAACGCGCACGCAGACGGTCGAAGATGAATTCCAGCACCGCGTCGTTCAGGCCGGCAGCCTTGACCTTGGCACCGAAGGCGTTCACGGCGAAAGCCACGGCGTCGTTGAGGTCCAGATCCAGTTGTTTCTCGATCAGGATCCGCAGCACGCCCAGTGCCGCACGGCGCAGAGCATACGGGTCTTTGCTGCCGGTCGGCAGCATGCCGATGCCGAAGATGCCGACCAGGGTGTCGAGCTTGTCGGCGATGGCCACGGCCGCACCGGTCAGGGTGGCCGGCAGTTCAGCGCCGGCACCGCGCGGCATGTACTGCTCGTTCAGGGCCAGAGCGACGTCTTCCGGCTCGCCGTCATTGAGGGCGTAGTAGTAGCCGGCGACACCTTGCATTTCCGGGAACTCGCCGACCATTTCGGTGGCCAGGTCGCACTTCGACAGCAGGCCCGCGCGGGCAGCCCACGAAGCGTTGCCGCCGATGCGTGCGGCGATGTACGCGGCCAGTTTCGAAACGCGCTCGGCCTTGTCGTAGACGCTGCCGAGTTTTTCCTGGAACACCACGTTCTGCAGGCGATCGTTGAACGCTTCGAGCTTCTGCTTCTTGTCCTGCTTGAAGAAGAACTCGGCGTCGGTCAGACGTGGGCGAACCACCTTCTCGTTACCGGCGATGATCTGCTGCGGATCCTTGGATTCGATGTTGGCCACGGTGATGAAACGTGGCAGCAACTTGCCGTCGGCATCCAGCAGGCAGAAATACTTCTGGTTGTCCTGCATGGTGGTGATCAGCGCTTCCTGCGGCACGTCGAGGAAACGTTCTTCGAACGAGCACACCAGCGGCACCGGCCACTCGACCAGCGCGGTCACTTCGTCGAGCAGCGCCGGCGGCACGATCGCGGTGCCTTCCTGACGGGTCGCCAGCTCTTCGGTGCGCTTGCTGATGATCTCGCGACGTTCGTTGGCGTCGGCCAGCACGTAAGCGGCACGCAGGTCGGCCAGGTAGCTCGACGGCGAACCGATGCGCACGCTTTCCGGGTGGTGAAAACGGTGGCCACGGGATTCACGGCCGGCCTTCTGCGCGAGGATCGTGCAGTCGATGACCTGGTCGCCGAGCAGCATCACCAGCCACTGGGTCGGACGCACGAACTCTTCCTTGCGCGCACCCCAACGCATGCGTTTCGGGATCGGCAGGTCGTTCAGCGAGTCTTCGACGATGGTCGGCAGCAGGCTGGCGGTCGGCTTGCCGGCGATGTTCTGGCTGTAGCGCAGTTTCGGACCGCTCTGGTCGATTTCGCTCAGCTCGACGCCGCACTTCTTGGCGAAGCCCAGTGCCGCTTGAGTCGGATTGCCTTCGGCATCGAACGCGGCCTGACGTGGCGGGCCGTCGAGATTGATGCTGCGATCCGGTTGCTGGGTAGCCAGCGCGGTGATCAGCACAGCCAGACGTCGTGGCGCGGCGTAGACGGTTTTGGTTTCGTAGTTCAGGCCGGCAGCCTGCAGGCCCTTGTCGATACCGGCGAGGAATGCTTCGGCCAGGGTGTTCAGGGCTTTGGGTGGCAGTTCTTCGGTGCCCAGTTCAACCAGAAAATCTTGAGCACTCATTGTGCAGCCTCCAGCTTGGCCAGTACTTCGTCACGCAGGTCCGGGGTTGCCATCGGGAAGCCCAGCTTGGCGCGGGCCAGCAGGTAGGCTTGGGCGACGGAACGCGCCAGGGTGCGAACGCGCAGAATGTATTGCTGACGCGCGGTCACCGAGATCGCCCGGCGCGCATCCAGCAGGTTGAAGGTGTGCGACGCCTTCAGGACCATTTCATAGCTTGGCAACGGCAGCGGCTGGTCGAGTTCGATCAGGCGCTTGGCTTCGCTTTCATAGAAATCGAACAGTTCGAACAGCTTGTCGACGTTGGCGTGTTCGAAGTTGTAGGTGGACTGCTCCACTTCGTTCTGGTGGAACACGTCGCCGTAGGTCACTTTGCCGAACGGACCGTCAGCCCAGACCAGGTCGTAGACCGAGTCCACGCCCTGCAGGTACATGGCCAGACGCTCGAGACCGTAGGTGATCTCGCCGGTCACCGGGTAACACTCGATGCCGCCCGCCTGCTGGAAGTAAGTGAACTGAGTCACTTCCATGCCGTTCAGCCAGACTTCCCAGCCCAGACCCCAGGCACCGAGGGTCGGCGATTCCCAGTTGTCTTCGACGAAGCGGATGTCGTGGACCAGCGGGTCCAGGCCGACATGCTTGAGGGAGCCCAGGTACAGTTCCTGGAAGTTGTCCGGGTTCGGCTTCAGGACTACCTGGAACTGGTAGTAGTGCTGCAGACGGTTCGGGTTTTCGCCGTAACGGCCGTCAGTCGGACGGCGGCTTGGCTGTACGTAAGCGGCGTTCCAGGTTTCCGGGCCGATGGCACGCAGGAATGTCGCGGTGTGGAAAGTGCCGGCGCCTACTTCCATATCGTAGGGCTGAAGTACCACACAACCTTGCTCGGCCCAGTATTGCTGGAGCGCGAGGATCAAGTCTTGGAAGGTACGCACGGCTGGCGTAGGCTGGCTCACGAAATTCACCTGTTTCTTGGGCTGCGATTTAAAGAGCGGGAGTATACCCGATTCAGTCGCACCTCCACCCCCTGGAGCCTTATGCCACGCTGCTTTTGGTGCAACGAAGATCCGCTGTACATGGCTTACCACGATCAGGAGTGGGGCACGCCGCTACGCGATGCGCAGGGATTGTTCGAGTTGCTTTTGCTCGAAGGGTTCCAGGCAGGGCTTTCGTGGATCACCGTGCTGCGCAAGCGCGAGCGATATCGCGAGGTGTTGTACGGCTTCGACGTACAACGCGTGGCGCAGATGAGCGACGCGGAAATCGATGACTTGATGCTCGATCCGGGGATCATCCGCAACCGCCTCAAACTCAACGCCGCCCGGCGCAACGCCCAGGCCTGGCTGGCGCTGGAAGATCCGGTGGCCTTCCTCTGGTCGTTTGTGGATAACCGCCCGGTGATCAATCATTTCAAGGATCGTAGCGAAGTCCCGGCCATTACCCCGCAGGCCGTGGCCATGAGCAAAGGCCTGAAAAAGGCCGGTTTCACCTTCGTCGGGCCGACCATTTGCTATGCGCTGATGCAGGCTTCGGGCATGGTCATGGATCACACTCAGGACTGCGACCGCTACGCGCAGCTCGTCAACGGCGGTTAGAATGGCCGCCTCGCGCACAGCACAAGATCAGGAGTGACCTGTGGAAAAGTTTAAAGGCGCCATGCTGGTTGGCGCTCTGCGGCTGTTTGCCCTGCTTCCGTGGCGGGCCGTGCAGGCCGTGGGTTCGGCGATCGGCTGGATCATGTGGAAAACCCCCAACCGCTCCCGCGACGTGGTGCGGATCAACCTCGCCAAATGTTTTCCACAGATGGACCCGGCCGAACGTGAGCGTCTGGTGGGCCAGAGCCTGAAAGACATCGGCAAGTCCCTGACCGAAAGCGCCTGCGCCTGGATCTGGCCGGCCCAGCGTTCCATTGACCTGGTGCGCGAAGTCGAAGGCCTCGACATCCTCAAGGATGCGCTGGCGTCGGGCAAAGGCGTGGTCGGCATCACCAGCCACCTGGGCAACTGGGAAGTGCTCAACCACTTCTATTGCAGCCAGTGCAAACCGATCATTTTCTATCGTCCGCCGAAGCTCAAGGCTGTGGATGAACTGCTGCGCAAGCAGCGGGTGCAATTGGGCAACCGCGTGGCGGCGTCGACCAAGGAAGGCATCCTCAGCGTCATCAAGGAAGTGCGCAAGGGCGGTCAGGTGGGGATTCCTGCGGACCCGGAGCCGGCCGAATCCGCCGGGATCTTCGTGCCGTTCTTCGCCACCCAGGCCCTGACCAGCAAGTTCGTGCCGAACATGCTCGCCGGTGGCAAGGCCGTCGGGGTGTTCCTGCATGCCCTGCGTCTGCCGGACGGTTCCGGCTACAAGGTGATTCTGGAAGCCGCGCCGGAAGCCATGTACAGCACCGACACCGAAACCTCCTGCGCCGCGATGAGTCAGGTGGTCGAGCGGTATGTGGCGGCGTATCCGAGCCAGTACATGTGGAGCATGAAACGCTTCAAGAAGCGCCCGCCGGGTGAGGCGCGCTGGTACTGATCGGCGATGTGCAATTGTGGATAACCTGACAAAACGGGTTATCCACAGCCGTCACGGCTTCTGCCGTTCGAGCTTTTTCAGAAACACCGTCATTTCCTTCTCGGCCTGCTTGTCACCATGGGCCCGGGCCGCTTCCAGCCCCTGCTCCCACGCCTGCCGTGCAGCCGCCAGATCACCCAGCGCCAATTGCGCCTTGCCCAACAGTTTCCACGCCGCTGAATACTTCGGATCGAAGCCGACGCAACGCTGGAAATGCTCGGCCGCCTTCGCGTTCTCTCCCAGATCCAGATAACCCTTGCCCAGGCCAAAGCGCAGCAGCGAGTTATCCACACCCTTGGCGAGCATTTTTTCCAGGGATTCGATCATCGGTCTCGCCTCTTGGTCGGTCAGAAGAAACTCAGTCCCACGTGGAACAGCTTCTCCACATCGCGAATGTGCTTTTTATCCACAAGGAACAGGATCACGTGGTCGCCGGCGGCGATCACCGTATCGTCGTGGGCGATGATCACTTCTTCATCGCGGATGATCGCGCCGATGGTGGTCCCCGGCGGCAGGGCGATGTTTTCGATGGCCTTGCCGATGACCTTGCTCGACTTCGAATCACCATGGGCCACCGCTTCAATGGCTTCCGCCGCGCCCCGGCGCAATGAGTGCACGCTGACGATATCGCCACGGCGCACGTGGGCCAGCAAGGTGCCGATGGTCGCCAGTTGCGGGCTGATGGCGATGTCGATGTCGCCGCCCTGGATCAGGTCGACGTAGGCCGGGTTGTTGATGATCGTCATCACCTTCTTCGCGCCCAGACGCTTGGCCAGCAGCGACGACATGATGTTGGCTTCGTCATCGTTGGTCAGCGCGAGGAAGATGTCCGCGTCGGCGATGTTCTCTTCCAGCAGCAGGTCGCGATCCGACGCGCTGCCCTGCAGCACCACGGTGCTGTCGAGGGTGTCGGAGAGGTAGCGGCAGCGCGCCGGGTTCATCTCGATGATCTTCACCTGGTAACGGCTTTCGATGGCCTCGGCCAGGCGCTCACCGATCTGCCCGCCGCCGGCGATGACGATGCGTTTGTAGGTTTCGTCGAGACGGCGCATTTCGCTCATTACGGCGCGAATGTTCTCACGGGCAGCGATGAAGAAGACTTCGTCGTCCGCCTCGATCACCGTGTCGCCCTGAGGAAGAATCGGACGATCACGACGGAAAATCGCCGCCACGCGGGTTTCCACGTTCGGCATGTGCTCGCGCAACTGGCGCAGTTGCTGCCCCACCAGCGGCCCGCCGTAATAGGCGCGCACCGCCACCAGTTGCGCCTGGCCTTCGGCGAAGTCGATCACCTGCAAGGCGCCAGGATGCTGGATCAAGCGTTTGATGTAATTGGTGACCACTTGCTCGGGGCTGATCAGCACGTCGACCGGAATCGCTTCGTTCTGGAACAGTTGTTCCTCGCGGGTCAGGTACGACGCCTCGCGTACCCGGGCGATCTTGGTCGGGGTGTGGAACAGGGTGTGGGCGACCTGGCAGGCGACCATGTTGGTTTCGTCGCTGTTGGTCACCGCCACCAGCATGTCGGCGTCGTCGGCACCGGCCTGACGCAGCACGGTCGGCAGCGAACCCCGACCCTGCACGGTGCGGATATCCAGACGGTCGCCAAGGTCGCGCAGACGGTCGCCATCGGTGTCGACCACGGTGATGTCGTTGGCTTCGCTGGCCAGATGTTCAGCCAGCGAACCGCCGACCTGCCCTGCACCGAGGATGATGATTTTCAACCCGTCACTCCATTGAATCCGTTTAGCCGCGCGCGGCAGCGATCTTGATCAGCTTGGCGTAGTAGAACCCGTCATGGCCGCCCTGCTGGGCCAGCAACTGGCGACCGTGGGGCTGTTTGATCCCGGCCTGTGTGGCCAGATCCAGTTCCCGGGCGCCCGGCGTGCGCTCCAGGAACGCGCCGATGACTTCGGTGTTCTCGGTCGGCAAGGTCGAGCAGGTGGCGTAGAGCAGGATGCCGCCCACTTCGAGGGTTTTCCACATCGCGTCGAGCAACTCGCCTTGCAGTTGCGCGAGGGCGGCGATGTCGTCGGCCTGACGGGTCAGCTTGATGTCCGGGTGGCGACGGATCACGCCAGTCGCCGAGCACGGCGCGTCGAGCAGGATGCGCTGGAACGGTTTGCCGTCCCACCACGCGGCCGTGTCACGACCGTCGGCGGCGATCAGCTCGGCGCTCAGACCGAGGCGTTCGAGGTTTTCCTTCACCCGCACCAGACGCTTGGCTTCCAGATCCACCGCCACCACGCCGGCCAGCGCCGGTTCGGCTTCGAGGATGTGGCAGGTCTTGCCACCCGGAGCGCAGCAGGCGTCCAGCACTCGCTGGCCCGGCGCGAGGTCGAGCAGGTCGGCGGCCAGTTGCGCGGCTTCGTCCTGCACGCTGATCCAGCCTTCGGTGAAGCCCGGCAGGCTGCGCACGTCGGCGGCAGCGTCGAGGACGATACCGTCGCGGCTGAAGGTGCATGGCTGCGCGGCGATGCCCGCGTCAGTCAGCAAACCGAGGTAGGCGTCGCGGCTGTGATGACGGCGATTGACCCGCAGAATCATCGGCGGATGCGCGTTGTTCGCCTCGCAGATGGCTTCCCATTGCTCAGGCCAGAAGGCCTTGAGGGATTTTTGCAGCCAGCGTGGGTGGGCGGTGCGCACCACCGGATCGCGCTCCAGTTCGGCGAAGATCGACTCATGATCGCGCTGGGCGTTGCGCAGCACGGCGTTGAGCAGACCTTTCGCCCACGGCTTTTTCAGCTTGTCGGCGCAACCGACGGTTTCGCCGATGGCGGCATGCGGTGGGACGCGGGTGTAGAGCAACTGATAGAGACCCACCAGCAACAGCGCCTCGACATCGGCGTCGGCAGCCTTGAACGGCTTCTGCAGCAGTTTCTCCGCCAGCGCCGACAAGCGTGGCTGCCAGCGCGCAGTGCCGAATGCCAGATCCTGAGTGAAACCGCGATCGCGATCCTCGACCTTGTCCAGTTGCGTCGGCAGGGAGCTGTTGAGCGAAGCCTTGCCGCTGAGGACGGCGGCAAGTGCCTTGGCGGCGGCCAGACGCGGGTTCATTGCGCGTCCACCGCTGCGCCCAGCACTGTGCCGGTGGCGAACTTCTCACGGCGGCTGTTGAACAGATCGCTGAAGTTCAGCGCCTTGCCGCCGGGCAATTGCAGGCGGGTCAGACGCAGCGCCTGTTCGCCACAGGCGACGAGCAGGCCGTCCTTGCTGGCGCCGAGAATGGTGCCCGGTGCGCCTTTGCCTTCGGCTAGAGTCGCCGCCAGCACTTTCAGCGCTTCGCCGTTGAGCGTGCTGTGGGTGATCGGCCATGGGTTGAAGGCGCGGACCAGACGTTCCAGCTCGACGGCCGGACGGCTCCAGTCAATGCGCGCTTCGTCCTTGTTCAGTTTGTGCGCATAGGTGGCGAGGTCGTCGTTCTGTACTTCGCCTTCCAGGGTGCCGGCGGCCAGACCGGCAATCGCTTGCACGACGGCTGGCGGGCCCATTTCGGCGAGGCGGTCGTGGAGGCTGCCGCCGGTGTCGTCGGCGCTGATCGGGGTCACGACTTTGAGCAGCATCGGACCGGTGTCCAGGCCTGCTTCCATGCGCATCACGGTCACGCCGCTTTCGGCGTCGCCCGCTTCCACAGCGCGCTGGATCGGCGCCGCACCGCGCCAGCGTGGCAGCAGCGAGGCGTGGCTGTTGATGCAGCCCAGGCGCGGAATATCCAGCACCGCTTGCGGCAGGATCAGGCCGTAGGCGACCACCACCATCAAGTCCGGCTTCAACGCTGCGAGCTCGGCCTGAGCGTCAGCGTTGCGCAGGGTCGGCGGCTGCAACACCTGGATATCATTTTCCAGGGCGAGCTGTTTGACCGGGCTCGGCATCAGTTTTTGCCCACGACCGGCCGGACGATCCGGTTGGGTGTAGACCGCGACGATCTCGTAAGGGCTGTCCAGCAGGGCCTTGAGGTGTTCGGCGGCGAATTCCGGGGTACCGGCAAAAACGATGCGCAGTGGCTCAGTCATGGGGGGAATCTCATAAAAAGAAAAAGGCTTGCCGCAGCAAGCCTTTGGAGAGGGGCATCAAGCGTTCTGGCGGTGCTGCTTTTCCAGTTTCTTCTTGATCCGGTCGCGTTTGAGCGTGGACAGGTAATCGACGAACAACTTGCCGTTGAGGTGGTCGCATTCGTGCTGGATGCACACGGCGAGCAGGCCTTCGGCGATCAGTTCGTAAGGCTGGCCGTCACGGTCCAGAGCCTTGATCTTGACCTTCTGCGGGCGGTCGACGTTTTCGTAGAAACCCGGCACCGAGAGGCAGCCTTCCTGGTATTGCTCCATTTCGTCGGTCAGCGGTTCGAACTCGGGGTTGATGAACACCCGGGGTTCGGTGCGGTCTTCGGAAAGGTCCATCACGACGATACGTTTGTGCACGTTGACCTGGGTCGCGGCGAGGCCGATGCCCGGCGCTTCATACATTGTTTCAAACATGTCATCGACCAGCTGACGCACTTCGTCGTCCACTACAGCCACAGGTTTGGCGATAGTGCGCAGACGCGGGTCCGGAAATTCGAGGATGTTCAAAATGGCCATAAGCTTGATTGCTGCACGTGTGAGGTAAAGTCGGGCGATGGCCTGGCGGGTCCGAAGATGCAGGCTACCGTTGTGAAACGTAGCTCCTTGCTTTTCAGCATAGAGCAGAGAGCGAGCCACGGGGGCTCTGGCGTTTCACGCGAACGCACATGATAAAGGGATTCACCGCATGAGGAAATCACTACTCGCCCTGCTGTTTCTGGCCTCGGCCGGCACCGCGCACGGGCAAGTGCAACTCAAGGAAGGTTTTCCACAGCAGTACACGGTGGTTTCGGGGGATACACTCTGGGACATCTCCGGAAAGTACCTGCGCGAACCCTGGCAGTGGCCGCAGTTGTGGCGGGCCAATCCGCAGATCGAAAACCCCAACCTGATCTATCCGGGCGACACCCTGACGCTCAGTTACGTCAACGGCCAGCCACGCCTGACCCTCAATCGCGGGGCGTCGCGCGGCACGATCAAGCTGTCGCCACGGATCCGCAGCAGCCCGGTCGCCGAGGCGATCCCGAGCATTCCGCTGAAATCCATCAACAGCTTTCTGCTGAGCAACCGCATCGTCGACAAGGTCGAGGACTTCGACAAGGCGCCTTACATCGTCGCCGGTGATGCCGAGCGGGTGCTCAGCGGCACCGGCGACCGGATTTTCGCCCGCGGGCATTTCGATCCGAACCAGCCGGTCTACGGCATCTTCCGCCAGGGCAAGGTCTACACCGATCCGCAGAGCAAGGAGTTTCTGGGGATCAACGCCGATGACATCGGCGGCGGTGAAATCGTCGCCACCGAGGGCGACGTCGCCACCCTCGCCCTGCAACGCACGACCCAGGAAGTGCGCCTCGGCGACCGTCTGTTCAGCGGCGAAGAGCGTTCGATCAATTCGACCTTCATGCCCAGCGCGCCCACCAATGACATCAACGGCCTGATCATCGATGTGCCACGGGGCGTGACGCAGATCGGCGCAATGGACGTAGTGACCCTGAACAAGGGCAAGCGCGACGGTCTGGCCGAAGGCAACGTGCTGGTGGTGATGAAAACCGGGGAAACCGTGCGTGACCGGATCACCGGAAAACCACTGAAGATCCCTGATGAACGCGCCGGATTGCTGATGGTGTTCCGCACCTACGACAAGCTCAGCTACGGCCTGGTGCTGAACGCATCGCGCTCGCTGGCGGTGCTCGACAAGGTGCGAAATCCTTAGCTGGCTTCACAAGTTACCAACAGAGTTATCCACAGCTTGTTCCGAAAGGTTCGGGGCTTATAACGATCAAGGATGATCCATGATGATGCCTGTCTGTACGCCGGTTTCCCCAGCGGAACTGGAAGCACGCTTGCGGCTGCACCGCTTGCCGGAAATCGGCCCGAAACGTTTTGCCCGATTGCTCGAAGCGTTCGGCTCCGCCTCCAAAGCCATCAGTGCGCCGGCCAGTGCCTGGCATTCACTGGGGTTGCCGGTGGCAAGTGCCGAAGCGCGCCGTTGTCCTGAAGTACGCGACGGCGCGAGCCGCGCATTGGCCTGGCTAGAGCGCCCGGGCCAGCATTTGCTGATGTGGGACCAGCCGGATTACCCGGCCTTGCTGGCGCAGATTGCCGACCCGCCACCGCTGCTGTTTGTTGCCGGTGACCCGCTGATCCTGGAAAAACCGCAACTGGCGATGGTCGGCAGTCGCCGCGCCTCACGGCCGGGAATGGACACCGCCACGGCGTTTGCCCGCAGCCTGGCCGGGGCCGGTTTCGTCATCACCAGTGGCCTGGCGCTGGGCATCGATGCGGCTGTGCATCAGGCCGCGCTCGACGTCGGCGGGCAAACCGTCGGCGTGCTGGGCACCGGTCTGGAAAAATTTTATCCACAGCGCAACCGGCGGCTGGCGGACACGATGATTGCTTCGGGCAGTGCGGTAATTTCGGAGTTTCCACTGGACGCCGGACCGACGGCGAGCAACTTCCCCAGGCGTAACCGGATCATCAGCGGTTTGTCCCTCGGCGTACTGGTGGTCGAGGCCAGCGTGGCCAGCGGCTCGTTGATCACCGCTCGACTGGCGGCGGAACAGGGGCGCGAGGTGTACGCGATTCCGGGCTCGATCCACCACCCCGGCGCGCGCGGTTGCCATCAACTGATCCGCGATGGCGCGGTGCTGGTGGAAACCATCGAACATATTCTCGAAGCCTTGCGCGGCTGGCAGCACCTGTCGGTGTCCGCGACTGCACCGAGTACCGATAACCCGTTGTTGCGGCTGTTGCACGCCGCACCCCATACCAGCGAGGGGTTGGCCGACAGCAGTGGCTGGGCGTTGCCCAAAGTACTGGCGGCATTGACCGAGCTGGAGATGGAGGGCCGCGCCGTATGCGAAAACGGTCGCTGGTTTGCGCGGGTAAGCTAGGTTTTACATTGAAGATCGGTAAACTGCGCGAAACCTGTTTGCGGAGAGTTTTTCATGGTCAACAGTTGGCGTGTGCAACAAGCCGCACGAGAGATTCGCGCCGGGGCGGTGATTGCCTATCCAACCGAAGCCGTCTGGGGGCTGGGGTGCGATCCATGGAATGAAGAAGCGGTGGATCGCCTGTTGGCGATCAAGAACCGTTCGGTGGACAAAGGGTTGATCCTGGTCGCCGACAACATTCGTCAATTCGATTTCCTGTTCGAGGATTTCCCCCAGGACTGGATCGACCGCATGGCCAGTACCTGGCCGGGGCCGAACACCTGGCTGGTGCCGCATCAGAACCTGTTGCCGGAGTGGGTGACCGGGGTGCATGACACCGTGGCGCTGCGGGTCAGCGATCATCCGCAGGTGCGGGACTTGTGCTCGCTGGTGGGGCCGTTGATTTCGACATCGGCCAACCCGCAAGGCCGGCCAGCGGCGAAGACTCGCTTGCGGGTCGAGCAGTATTTCCGTGGTCAGGTCGATCTGGTGCTGGGCGGAATGCTCGGTGGGCGCAAGAACCCGAGCCTGATCCGCGATCTGGCGACCGGCAAGATTGTGCGCCCGGCCTGATATTACCCTTGGTTAATTCTGTGAGTACTCCTCGGCTTTCATGGCGAGGAGTACTACGAGTGCCTGCGATTTTTCCTTCATGTAACTGAAAATACTGACCAGTTTTTCGGTTTGATTTTTTCCTTTCTATGTCAGATGAATCGGTAAGTATTCATTTGTTGTAATTTTTCCGACGTTATTCTCAGAAGCCGCACAGTGGCGGTTTTTCTAAAAACATTCATTATTTCAATGCGCTCAGAAAACTTCGAAAAGTTAACGGCTGCGGAGAAGAAATGGATATCAGGTATTTGCAATTAACGGACTGTCTGCAGGCATTACAGGCGACCTTGAAAAGTCGTTATGAAAGTTATCGTATCGTTATTCTTGAGGCAGGCTCGGATACGCGAGAGTTTGAACAGTTTGTTGGTCGTCATTTTCGACTGCGATTGCAGCACTACATGTTGACGCCCAAAGCCAGATTGTTTGAAACACGCCTGGCAATTGCCTCGCGCAGTACCCACTTTTTGCTGTATCTGCACGACAGACCCATGGCTGTATTGAGAGTCACGCCTGCGCCGTTCGAATGGGCATCACTGACGCAGCAGCATGTTTCTCCCACGGTGGCGCTATCGCGCCATGTCGAGTTCAGCCGCTTGATCAGCCACTCGCAAAATCAGTTCCCGATGTCGGTCAACGGCCTGCTGGCGGCTGCTACGGAATGGGCGATCAGGCACGGTCATGAAGGCGTCACCGCCCTCTGCCGATCACCGCAACGGCGATTCTTCCAGCGCTTCGGCCTGACGCCGATCACTACCGACGCTCTACACATCGAACACCGCAAGCGTGGTGATTACTGGCTGCTTTCAGCTCAATGGCAGCAGATTTTCGCCGCACTTCAACAACCCACCCACCTGCTCGCCAACCCATCGGAGAAACACGTTGATGAATGCGCCCCTCAGTTTTAACCAACAGTTGAGCCTGCTCGATGAGCGAGTAGAAAAGTCATGGACCGATATTCTGGAGAATTCGCGGCTGGTTAAAGCCATTCGCGAAGGTGAAGTTTCCAGAGCGTTATATGCGATCTACATGATCGAAACCTTTCACTACACGGCACACAATGCGCGAAATCAAGGGTTGGTGGGTGTGCGACATGCAGATAATCCGGTGTATGCAAAGTTCTGTTTTGAACATGCGGCACAGGAAGTCGGTCATGAAAAGATGGCATTGCACGATGTCATGAGCCTTGGTCTGAAGCATGAAGTGTTCGATATTCCATCTGCACTTCCAGAGACTGAAGTGTTGATTGCCTATTTATACTGGATTTCCTTTACCGGTAATCCGCTACAGCGGCTTGGTTATAGTTATTGGGCAGAAAATGCCTACCAGTTCATTACGCCACTTATCAACCGTCTGAGTGAAACGCTGGAGCTGAAACCGGCTCAGCTGACGTTCTTCGTTGCACATTCCGACATCGATATCGAGCACTTCAACGAAATCAAACTCATGCTGCAGCGCACCTGCAAGCGTCAGGACGATTGGGATGCCATTGCCACCGTCATGGAAACCAGCCTGCGCCTGACCGGCAACATGCTTGAGGCCGTTTATGAGCGATACGAGGCCTGGCAAAACGGGCTGGCGCCCCGCTATGACTTTCTCCACGCCCTGGACAGCCAATGAAGATCTCGTGCCCATGTTCACATCAGGTGGCTGGAGGCAGGCATGGCTGACTATTTCGACCAGCTCAACTACACGCTGGGGGATGAAGACACCGCGCTTGAGTACGCGATCCTGCCCACGCATGCCCGACACGTACTGGGTATTGCCGGATGCGGCGGTCGCCTGTTGCCGCTGCTGGCCGCAAACCCGTTACGCATGACCTGTAGCGACATCAGTGCGCCGCAACTGGCGTTTACCCGGTTGCGTCTGGCGTTGCTGGAACAGACCGATCACGAGTCGTTCATGGAGTTCATGGGCTATCGGATGGAAAGTCTCAGAGCACGGCGCCGATCCATTTTTCAGCAATTGATTTTGCCGCCCGCGGATCGTCGCTGGTTGTTCGGGTTATTCCAGTCCAGGCAATGGGACGCGCCGATTTACATGGGCGCATTCGAGCAGACTCTGAAGCGGCTGGCGAAGATCACCGGACTGTTTACCGGCAAGGCGGGCCGGGGCATTTTTCAGTACGGCTGCCTTGAAGAACAAACGGAATATTACCGAAAGCGCTTTCCGCTCAAGCGCTGGAAGGCGGTGATCGCTTTGCTGGGCAACGCAGCAGTACTCAATTCGCTGTTGTACAAAGGCTCGTTTCCCCCCAACAACCTCGGTATCAGTTCTCGCGCGGCCTACCTGGATATTTTCCACAGGCTGTTCACCTCTCAGGTGGTCCGGGAGAGTTTTTTCCTGCAAATGCTGTTTTTCGGAGAGTTGCGCTATCCACAAGGCTTCCCGCTGGAGTGCGATCCGCAGATTTTCCAGCGTGCCCGTGAGGGGCTTAAGCAATGTGAATTACGCGTTGTGCAGGCTGACATCCTCGACTGCGTTGACGGGGAAACAGGCATCGATTTCGTATCACTGTCGGACGTGCCTTCCTTCATGCCCGAAACGGCTGGTGCCCATGTTCTCCAGAGCCTGGCCCCGGCGCTGGCAGAAAACGCGCGGGTGGTCATGCGTGGCCATTTGCATGTGGTTCAACCCGATTGTGCAGGTTTCTGCGATATCACCCATCAGTACCAGGCAGAAATCGCACGAGAAAAAACCCAGCTCTGGCGTGTGCAGGTCTATCGCCGGACAGCCGCTATGCAGGTATCCCGATGAACACCTTTCAACCGACCGTCAATTGGGTCAAAAACCGTGTCCGGCAATCTCGTGATGATCAACAGCAGTTATTCGATGCCGGGCTGAACGGTCTGAAACTGGTCAAGCGTGAAGGCAAGGAGATCGAACTCGACAGCGGCGAACGGCTGACGGAGTTTCTCTCATGTTCTTACCTGGGGCTGGAGTGTGATCCACGCTTGATTCACGGAGCCGTGAGCGCCGCCGAAGCCTTCGGCGTGCAGTTCGCTGCCGCGCGAACCCGAGCCCTGCTGCCTCCCATGCGTGAGCTGGATGAACAACTGAGCCGGATATTTCAGGGGCATACGGTTACCTTCAACTCGGTGGGCAGTGCGCATCTCGGCTGCCTGCCGCTGCTCGGTTCCGGTGAGATGCCCTCCTACCCCTTGAGGCGTGGTCCCTTCTGGATTGTTGACCGCGCGGCGCATGCCTCGATGCAGGTGCTGCAGGGCATTCTCTGGCAGTTTGGGCCGGTAAAACGCTGCGATTGCAGTGATGTGGAGCAAGTGGAGGAGGCGTGTCTGGCGGCGGTCGCAGCGGGTAACACGCCCGTCATCCTGACCGACAGCATTGGCTCGATGCGCGGTGTGTATCCGGTCAACCGCCTGTTGCAGCTGGCGGAGCGTTTTGACGGTTATCTTTATGCGGATGATGCCCACGGCACTTCGATCCATGGAGTGGCAGGGGGTGGGTATGCATTGGCCGCTGCTGAAGAACGGTTGCGCGGTCGGCTGATCCTTCTGTCGTCGCTGTCCAAGGCATTCGGTGCAACCGGTGGCGCGATCACCGTGCGTTCGGCGGCGGATGCCGAGCTGATACGCAGCCACGCCTCGACCTATACGTTTGGCGGCCCCCTTTCCATGGCTGGAGTGGGCGCGGCGGTCGTCTCCGGGAATATCCACCTGTCGCCGGAGCTGGGTCGATTGCAGGCTGACCTGTGGCGAAATATCGCCGTGATCGACGGTCTGCTTGGGCCGGTGCTGGGCAATCATCAGGTCGAGTCCCCCATTCGTTTCGTCCGTGTCGGGGCCGAGAGAGATGCGATCTGTCTGGCGCAGCATTTGCGTCGGCAGGGCATGGCGGTCACTACCGCACTGTTTCCGGTAGTGGCCAAGGGCGAGGCGATTTTGCGTCTGGCCATCAGCGCGAGCCACAGTCAGCGCCAGTTGGAATCTCTGGCGAGTGCCGTCCGTAGCGGATTCGACGAGTTGGGCATTCGTCAGGGAGGATGGGCTAATGAGCAATGATCCACTGATGGATTTATCAGCCGAGGCGCTTGCACAAAAATTGGCTCACGCGCGTTCTCTGCCGTGGTTCCGTGCGCTGTATCCCCGGATTCTGGAGGTGCAGACATCGGCTGATCTGCATCGACTGCCGGTTCTGGCAGTGGAAGACGAGTTCGGCGGTGGGCTGTTTTCCGCACTCGGCGATGCGTCGCACCGAGCGCCAGGTGGCGGACTGACCCTGACCTCGGGAGGGAGCACCGGCAATCGCAAACAGATCACCCATTCCTGGGCGTTCAACGCCGCGATCGTGCCTCTGGGGGCACGGATGTTTGATGTGGCGGACGAGCATCCGGAGGTGGTCATCAACTGCCTGACGGCCGGTGAAATGCAGGGTGCTTTTCATTACGCGACAGCCATTGTCCAGCACATTGGCGCACGCTTGTTGCCCGCCGGCTCACAGATGGGTGTTCAGCGCATTGCCGAGCTGATTCAGTCGCACGCGGCCGATGCGCTGATGTGCACCCCTTCTTTCGCCGCTGCGTTGTTCAATCATGAAAACGTTGGTTCAGAACAGTTGGGCAGTCTGAGGTGGCTTTACTACATTGGAGAACCCTGCAGTAAAACGCTGCGCAACCAATTGGCCCGGGATTGGCCGAAGCTGAAAATTCGCTCGTTGGGCTACAGCTCGACGGAAACGGGTCCCATCGGCTTTCAGTGTGCACACCTTGAACACGGTTTTTATCATTTGCATGCCGACGCGATGCTGGTCGAAGTGATTGATCCCCTGACCCTGCAAGCCGTGGCAGAAGGAGAGACCGGTGAGTTTCTGCTGACGCCCCTGCTGCCCGATCATGCGCCGCTGTTTCGCTACAGGATCGGGGATCGTGGGCGAATCCTGCGCACGGTGACGAATTGTGCCTGTGGCAGCTCCATGCCGGTTCTGGCCCTTGAGGGACGGGTCGAAACATCGATCAAACTGGGTGGGGCGATCATCACTCAGTCAAAGGTATTGCACGTACTTCGGCAGCTCTTGCCTGAATTGGACACTGCAGATATCCAGGTGCAGATCGATCGACAGCCCGGTGGAGCGCACATGTGTCTGGTTATCGCCGAGGACAGACTGACTGCCGTCGCGCAAACCTTCCTCGAACGTGCGTTGCAGGTCGAAGGGCAAGCGAGCGCATTGCTCAGTCTGCCCGGTGTATTGGGGCTGGAGGTGAAGCGTCTTGCCCGTCAGGCATTTGAAACGACCTTGACCGGCAAGACACCGTTTTTTGCTGAGTTACCACAGACTCCGACCAAGTCATGACGATTGGCCGGAGAGATCTGCCGTCAGGGCAGCAGAACGGTGGAGCCAGTGGTGCGTCGCGCCGACAACTCGGTCTGCGCCTTCGCCGCATCAGCCAGTGCGTAACGCTGGCTGATATCCACTTTCAGCTTGCCGCTGTTGATCATCCCGAACAGCTCATCGGCCATGCGTTGCAGGTTTTCGGCGTTGTTGGCGTAGGTCGCGAGCGTTGGCCGGGTGACGTACAGCGAGCCTTTCGCCGCCAGAATCCCCAGGTTCACTCCGTCCACTGCGCCCGAGGCGTTGCCGAAGCTCACCAGCAGACCGCGAGGCGCCACGCTGTCCAACGACGCCGGCCAGGTGTCCTTGCCGACGCCGTCGTACACCACCGGGACTTTTTTCCCGTCGGTCAACTCCAGCACCCGCTGGGCGACGTTTTCGTGACTGTAATCGATGGTTTCCCAGGCGCCGTGGGCCTTGGCCAGTTCGGCTTTCGCTTGCGAGCTGACGGTGCCGATCAGCTTCACTCCCAGCGCTTTCGCCCATTGGCAGGCCAGCAAACCGACGCCGCCGGCCGCCGCGTGGAACAGAATGGTTTCGCCGCCCTTGAGTTCATAGGTCTGGCGCAGCAGGTACTGTACGGTCAGGCCCTTGAGCATCACGCCGGCCGCGGTTTCGAAGGTGATGGCGTCCGGCAGGTGCACCAGATTCGCTTCCGGCAGGACGTGGACGTCGCTGTACGCGCCCAACGGGCCGCTGCCATAGGCCACGCGGTCACCGACCTTGAACCGGGTGACGGCGCTGCCCACCGCCTCGACGATGCCCGCGCCTTCCGCTCCCACTCCCGACGGCAATGCCGGTGGCGCGTAGAGACCGCTGCGGTAGTAGGTGTCGATGAAGTTCAGGCCGATGGCCTTGTTGCTCACGCGAACCTGCTGCGGGCCGGGTTCGGCGGGCTGGTAGTCAACGTATTCGAGCACTTCGGGGCCGCCATGGGCGCGGAACTGGATTCGCTTGGCCATCTGCCTACTCCTTGGTTCGTTCGCAAAGGCCCCTATCGAACTCCCCTGCTTGATCTTCGTCAACTGCGGCGTGCCGGCCTGCGATGGTATGCTACGCGCCCATTTGCGCCGCCCCCTTGCCCACGGGGCGATGCCCGATCCAAGGTGATGCCATGACGACCCGCACCGACGCCGTAAAGGCCTATCTGCTCGACCTGCAAGACCGCATCTGCGCGGCGCTGGAATCCGAAGACGGCGGCACGCGCTTCGTCGAAGACGCCTGGACCCGTGCGGCCGGCGGTGGCGGTCGCACCCGGGTGATCGAGAACGGCGCGGTGATCGAAAAGGGCGGCGTCAACTTTTCCCACGTCTTCGGCAGTGGCCTGCCACCGTCCGCCAGTGCCCATCGGCCGGAACTGGCCGGGCGTGGTTTTGAAGCCCTTGGCGTGTCGCTGGTCATCCACCCGCACAACCCGCATGTGCCGACGTCCCACGCCAACGTGCGCTTTTTCATTGCCGAGAAGGAGGGCGAGGAGCCGGTCTGGTGGTTCGGCGGCGGTTTCGACCTGACGCCGTACTACGGCAACGAAGAAGACTGCATCCACTGGCACCGCGTCGCCGAGCAGGCCTGCGCACCGTTCGGCCCGGACGTCTATCCGCGCTACAAGGCCTGGTGCGACACCTATTTCCATATCAAGCACCGCCATGAACCACGTGGCATCGGCGGCCTGTTCTTCGATGACCTGAACGAATGGGACTTCGATACCAGCTTCGCCTTCATGCGCGCCATCGGTGATGCATACATCGACGCTTACCTGCCGATCGTGCAGCGCCGCAAGAACGACGCGTTCACCGCCAAGCAGCGCGAGTTCCAGGAGTTCCGTCGCGGCCGCTACGTCGAGTTCAACCTGGTCTACGACCGTGGCACCCTGTTCGGCCTGCAGTCGGGCGGGCGAACCGAGTCGATCCTGATGTCGCTGCCGCCGCAAGTGCACTGGGCCTACGACTGGAAAGCCGAGCCGGGTAGCGAAGAAGCACGCCTGACCGAATACTTCCTGCAAGATCGCGACTGGCTGGCCCAGGCCTGAGGATTTCCGATGGATCGTTACGTCGTTTTCGGTAACCCGATCGGCCACAGCAAGTCGCCGATGATTCACAAACTGTTCGCCGATCAGACCGGACAGAGCCTCGACTACAGCACCCTGCTGGCACCGCTCGACGATTTTTCCGGCTGCGCCACGGCGTTTTTCCAGGAAGGTCGCGGTGCCAACGTGACCGTGCCCTTCAAGGAAGACGCCTACCGCCTGGCCAACAGTCTGACCGCCCGTGCTCAACGTGCGGGTGCGGTGAACACCTTGAGCAAACTCGCCGACGGCACCTTGCTCGGGGATAACACCGATGGCGCCGGGCTGGTGCGCGATCTGACGGTCAACGCCGAATTCAGCCTTACCGGCAAACGCATTCTGCTGCTCGGCGCCGGTGGCGCGGTACGCGGTGCGCTGGAGCCGTTGCTGGCGGAGAAACCGGCGTCGGTGATCATCGCCAATCGCACGGTGGACAAGGCCGAGTTGCTGGCCGAGCTGTTCTGCGACCTCGGGCCGGTGTCGGCCAGCGGTTACGACTGGTTGCGCGAGCCGGTGGACGTGATCATCAACGCCACCTCCGCCAGTCTCACCGGTGATGTGCCGCCGATTGCAGAAAGCCTGATCGAGCCGGGACAGACCCTGTGCTACGACATGATGTACGGCAAGGAACCCACCGCGTTCTGCCGCTGGGCCAGCGAGCACGGCGCGGGTGTGGTGATGGACGGATTGGGCATGCTGGCGGAGCAGGCGGCGGAAGCCTTTTTCCTGTGGCGTGGCGTACGTCCCGACACGGCGCCGGTTCTGGCGGAATTGCGTCGACAACTGGCGCTCTAAGGCGCCTTCAGTCCTCGAAGCGGATCGGGCACTTCTCCGGCCCTTCAAGTTTGCGCAACTCCTCCACCACCTGTGGTCGCGCCTGACGCAAGGTCAGGCTGCGATCCTGGCGCAGCAGGCGCCTGGCTTCCTGATGGAGCATTTCCACGCCGGAGTAGTCGATGAAGTTGATCTGCTGCGCCTCGATCACGACCCGCGCACCGTGCATCCGTTGCAGGCGCACTTGCAGGTAGTGGCTGGCGCCGAAAAAGATCGAGCCGCCGACCCGCAGCACATCGTCCTCGCCGTCGCGCCAATGCTGCACTCGCGGCTGCGAAGTGCGCTTGAGATAGAAAAACAGCGACGCCAGCACCCCGGCGTAAATCGCCGTCTGCAATTCCAGCAGCAACGTGGCAACGCAGGTCAGGCCCATCACCACAAACTCGGCCCGGCTGACCCGCAGCAGCGCACGAATGCCGCGATGATCCACCAGTCCCCAGGCGATCAACAGAATGCTGCCGGCCATGGCCGGGATCGGTATGTGCGCAATCAGCCCTGCGCCGAAAATCGCGAACAGCGCCACCCACAACGCCGAAAACACCCCGGCCAGCGGTGAACAGGCCCCGGCCTCATAACTCAGCCCGGAGCGGGTGAACGAACCGGCGGACAACGATCCCGAAAAGAACGCCCCGATGATGTTGGAAAGTCCCTGGGCACGGACTTCCTGATTGGCATCGAGCAATTGCTGGGAGCGCGCAGCAATCGAACGGGCGATCGACAGACTGGTGACCAGTCCGAGCATGCCCACCGCCACGGCACTCGGCAGCAGGCGCAGGACCAGATCCATGTCCAGCGGCAACCCGCTGAACGGCGGCAAGCGCCCGACAAAAGCACTGACCAGGTGAACATGGCCGAACATCGCCGGCCACAGCCACACCACCAGGCTGCCGAGCACCAAGGTCATCAACAGCGTCGGCCAGCGTGGCAGCAATTGTTTGAGCAATACGCCAACCACCACCGTGGCGACGCCAAGGACTAGAGATGGTTTATCCACAGCCCCTAGGTGGCGCAGCAAGTCCATCAGGCTGGCCAGCGCCGTGGCCTTGGCCGGCAGATCCAGCCCCAGCAGGTTCGGCAATTGCCCGATGGCAATCACCACTGCCGCACCGAGTGTGAAACCCAGCACTACCGAATGCGAGACGAAATTCACCAGCGCGCCGAAGCGCAACAGGCCGAGCAAATACTGAAAAATCCCGGCGAGGAACGTCAGCAACAGGATCAGGGTGATGTAGTCCTGTGATGCAGGCACGGCCAGTGGACTGACACTGGCGAACAGGACAATTGAAATCGCCGCGGTCGGCCCGCAGATCAAGTGCCATGACGAACCCCACAGGCAGGCGATCAGCACCGGAATGATCGCGGCATACAGGCCGTACTCGGGCGGAAGTCCGGCGATCAGGGCGTAGGCTATCGACTGCGGCAACGCGAGAATCGCGCCGCTGAGGCCGACGACCAGGTCCCGCCCGACGCTGGCGCGGGTCTGCCGGGGCAGCCAGGTCAGGAAGGGAAACAGTGATCGGCGGCTGGGGAAGGCCATGAATCCTCTCGGGTGAAATTTTGCGCATTGTACGCAGCTCGGGACGCGGAGCGTCCATGGCGGCATTCCCACGCAGAGCGTGGGAATGATCGGCCCGCGCAGTTACAGTTTGGCTTTAACCGCCGGCAACGCATCCTTGCCATCCACCGTCTTCACCCCATCAAGCCACTTATCCAGCACCGCCGGATTCGCCTTGATCCACGCCTTCACCGCATCTGCATTGCTGACCTTCTTGTTCACCACCTCGGCCATGATGCTGTTCTCCATCTCCTGAGTGAACGAAAGATTGGTCAGCAATTTACCCACATTCGGACAGGCCTCGGCGTAGCCCTTGCGCGTCAGGGTGTAGACGCTGCCGGTGTCGCCGAAGTATTTCTCGCCACCCTTGAGGTAATGCATTTTCAGCTGCACGTTCATCGGGTGTGGGGTCCAGCCGAGGAAGGTGACGAATTTCTGTTTCTTCACTGCCCGCGAGACTTCGGCCAGCATCGCCTGTTCGCTGGACTCGATCAGTTTCCACTGGCCCATGTCGAAGTCGTTCTTCTTGATGATCTCTTGCAGCGAGATGTTCGCCGGCGCGCCGGAGCCGATGCCGTAGATCTTGCGATCGAACTTGTCGGCGAATTTGTTCAGGTCGGAAAAGTTATGCACACCCGCGTCCCACACGTAGTCCGGCACGGCCAGGGTGAACTCGGTGCCGTCGAGGTTCTTCGCCAGTTGCGTGACGTCACCGGTGGCCACGAACTTGTCGTAGAACCCCTGCTGCGCCGGCATCCAGTTGCCGAGGAACACGTCGACCTGGCCATCCTTCAAGCCGCCGAAGGTGATCGGCACCGCGAGGGTGTCGATCTTGGCCTTGTAGCCCATGCCGTCCAGCAGAAACCCGGTGATGGCGTTGGTCGCGGCGATGTCGCTCCAGCCGGGATCGGCCATTTTCACCGTGTCGCAGCTCTCGGCGAACGCGGATGCGCTGCCCAGTGCCAGCAGGCTGACCGTCACGACTGTGGATAACTTGACCATGGACTTCCCCTTAACGTTATTGGTTTTGGCAGGGTTGTGGATAACGGGCCTTGCGCTCCAGGTCATCGAGGTCGATGTGGTTGCGCATGTACTGCTGACTGGCGTCCACCAGCGGCTGGTGATCCCAGCTCTTCAGCTTGCCGATGGTCAGCGCCTCGGCAACGAAGCGCCGGCGCCGCTGGCTTTCGAGCACCTCGTGGTGAATCGCCGGAATGTCCCATTTGGCCCGTGCTTCGGCGAGAAAATCGTCGAACAGCTGGCGATGTTGCGGTGATTGGCTGAGTTCTTCCTGCTCCCGTGGATCGTTATCCACATCGAAGAGTAGGCAAGGGTCGGTTTCGCTGTAGATAAATTTGAAGGCGCCACGGCGGATCATCATCAGCGGGCTGACAGTGCCTTCGGCCATGTATTCACCGAACACCTCGTCGTGACCGCCCTGCCCTTGCAGATGCGGCACCAACGAACGGCCGTCCAGCGGCAGATTCGGTTCCAGGTTGCCGCCGGCCAGTTCAACGAAGGTCGGCAGCAGATCGGCGGTGGAGACGGCAGAGCTGACACGGCCCGATTTGAACTGACCGGGTGCACTTATCAACAGGGGCACCCGAGCGGCCATCTCGAACCAGTGCATTTTGTACCAGAGGCCTTTTTCCCCAAGCATGTCGCCGTGGTCGCCGGAGAATACGATGATGGTGTCATCGATCAGCCCGGTATCCTCGAGGGTTTGCAGGAGTTTGCCGACGTTGGCGTCGATATAGCTGCACGCGCCGAAATAGGCCCGGCGCGCATCGCGGATCTTATCCACAGGCAATGGCTTGTCCCACAGGTCGTAGACTTTGAGCAACCGCTGGGAGTGCGGATCGAGCGAATGCTGGTCCGGTGTCGTCGGAAGCGGGATATCCGCATCGTCGTACAAATCCCAGAACGCCTTGGGAATCGTGTACGGATCGTGTGGGTGAGTCATCGACACTGTCAGGCAGAACGGCTGGTCGCCGTCTTCACGAATGTGGTCGAACAGGTATTGCTGCGCCTTGAACACCACCTCTTCGTCGAAGTCGAGCTGGTTGGTGCGCACGCACGGCCCGGCCTGCAGCACCGAAGACATGTTGTGGTACCAGCTCGGCCGGACATCGGGTTCGTCCCAGTTCACCGCCCAGCCATAGTCGGCCGGGTAGATGTCGCTGGTCAGGCGTTCTTCGTAGCCGTGCAGTTGATCCGGCCCGCAGAAGTGCATCTTGCCCGACAGCGCGGTGCGATAGCCGAGACGCCGCAGATAATGGGCGTAGGTGGGAATGTCGGCGGGGAAATCGGCGGCGTTGTCGTAGGCGCCGATCTTGCTCGGCAACTGGCCGCTGACCAGGGTGAAACGCGACGGTGCGCACAGCGGGCTGTTGCAATACGCGGCATCGAACACCACGCCCTGTTCGGCGAGGCGGCTGAGATTCGGCAGCTTGATCGGCGACGGGCCGTAGAACGGCAACATTGGCGCGGCCATTTGATCGGCCATGATGAAGAGAATGTTCTTGCGCTTCATGTGATCGCGGCATTCCATAGTGAATATTTATGCGACATTGCTGCGATCGAGCATGGATTCCACGCAATCTCCGGTAAAGCCCGCGCCGGACAATGACTAGGATAAGCACAGCTTATGTATGAAGCCCTCGGTGATTTGTCGTTGGACCTGCTGCGTGCCTTCGAAGCGGCGGCCCGCCATCGCAGTTTTACCGCTGCAGCGGTGGAACTCGGGACTACCCAACCGGCCATCAGTCAGCAGATCAAGCGGCTGGAGGAACAGCTCGGAACACGGTTGTTCGACCGGATCTACCGAGGTATTGAGCTGACCGAGGTCGGTTCGATACTTTTCGAGCAAGTAACCCTTGGTTTGCAGAATATCGACGCAGGATTGAGCGCGATCAGCGCACAACAGCAACATGAAGTGTTGCAGGTCGCCACCGATTTCGCCTTCGCTGCGTACTGGCTGATGCCGCGCCTGCATCGTTTTCACGAAGCCAATCCGCAGGTCGATGTCAGCCTGGTGACCAGCGAGCGCAATCACAACATGCTTCGGCCGGATATCGACGTTGCCGTGCTGTTCGGCGACGGTCGCTTCAAACAGGGCGAAAGTCACTGGCTGTTCAGCGAAGAAGTGTTTCCGGTGTGCAGTCCGCAATTGCTAAAAGATCGCGTCCGGCCCCTGCCGCCACAGGCGCTGCTGGAGTTTCCGTTGCTGCATCTGCGCGGCGAGAACAGCAGCAACTGGTTCGACTGGAGCGGGCTGTTTCGCGAACTCGGTATCAACACGCCGCCCGCGCCGGGCCAACTGCGTTTCGACAACTACACGCTGCTGATTCAAGCGGCGATTGGTGGTCAGGGCGTGGCGATTGGCTGGCGGCACCTTGTGGATAACTTGCTGGCCCAGGGGTTGTTATGCCGGCCGATTGCCGAGACCACCCTCTCTCGCCTCGGCTATTACGTGGTGCTGCCGCAGCGCAAACGGCGTGGGGCGTTGATCCAGCTGTTTGTCGATTGGTTGATGGCCGAACAGGCCAGCAGCGCGCAGTCGCTGACGGGAATGGATTTGCCTTCGATCGCGGTGTAATCAGCTTTCCGACGCCGCGACAAAACTCACGTGTTCGCCCACATGCAGATTCAACCGCAGCTCATCGGCCATTCCGATGGCCACCCGGTTCAGGCGTTCCAACGGTTCGGCCAGCCCCGGCTCAAGACTGCTGCTGACCTGGCTGAAATGCTCGATAGTCAATCCCGCCACGCCGCGCGGCGCATCGACCAGCGTCCAGCGCAACGGGCTGCCTTGCAGGGCTTCGCGGATTTCCTCGGCGGCGTGGCGTTGCAGGCGATCATCCAGATCCGGCTCGTCCAGCAGCGCGAAATCCCCGACGACAAACAGTCGCGACACATTGGCCGCTTGCAGACCGTCGATCAACGCATCCACCGCCAGCACCTGCTCCACCGGCCCGAGCACCACGGACTTTTCCACATGCTCGCTGCTGAACGGCAGGCCCGGCGCATCGAGCAGGCAGATCACCGCCGAGCTGCCGGCCACACTCTGGTTGACCCGTTCGGCGTCGAACAGATCGCCGCTTTTGGTACGCAGGCCAGGACGCGGCGCCAGTGCGGTCAGGTCGTCGAGGATGGCGATGACTTCGTGCTGGCGCCGCAGCAGTTCAGCCATCAACGCACTGCCCAGGCTACTCATGGCACCATAGAGCACCACTTTCACCACCGGGGTTTCGGCATTTTTCATGGCTGAGGTCCCTTTTGTTTTCCCTTGTATGGCGTGTGACATACGGCCAGCGCCGAGGGTTCGAACCGATTCAGAGGGTTTGCGATGCAGACGATCAAGGGTTACCACGCCCACGTTTATTACGACGCCAGCACCATCGAACAGGCGCGGGCGCTGTGTGAGCAGGCGGCAGCGTTGTTTCCATTGAAGATGGGTCGCGTGCATGAACGTCCGGTCGGCCCGCACCCGGACTGGAGCTGCCAACTGGCCTTTGGCCCGGAGTTGATCGGCGACGTGCTGCCGTGGCTGGCGCTCAATCGCAACGGCTTGGTGGTGTTCCTGCACCCGGACACCGGCGATGACTTGCTCGACCACACCGAGCACGCGATCTGGATGGGCGCGATGCGGTCGCTGGATCTGTCTATTTTTTAATCAGATGGTTTCTTCGGGCTCGCCCGGCAAATGCTCGTCCAGGTGCAGCCAAGGCAACTGGCTGTCAGTCCAGATATGCCGTTCGGCGGCGGCTTGTTCCGGGTGATCCAGCGTGGCGATGGTCAGATCGATGCTCTCGGGGCTGAGCAAGGTCACCAGCGCCAGTTGCGCGCCGCAGTTCGGGCAGAAGAACCGTGCGCAGCTGGTTGACGAGTCATAGCGCGAAGGCGTCCCGGCCAGCCACTGGAAGTTCGCCGCCGGCAACGTGATCCAGGTGGTGACGATGCCGCCGCTGACCTTTCGACAGATCGAACAATGACAGTGGGCGATGTCCTGCAACGTTCCGCTGAACTGATAGCGGATATGTCCGCAGTGACAGCCACCCAAATGCAAAACGGACATGGTGCTTTAACCTCATGTCAGGTGATCAAATTCAGCTCGCGCGCCTTTTCATCGTTGATGACCACTACAGATGTAGGACTCAATCCCATTGTTTTCACCAAGGACGTCATTTCTTTGTTCAAGGATTCCTGTAGCGGGGCAATCCATTCTTTACGGAAATTGCGGATCACCAGAACACACTTTACAGAGCACTTCTCCAAGTCCAGATTCCTGAACTCTAAGGGTAGAAATTCTTCGGTATCTCGATGTCGCTTGAGACAGGCAGCGAACGTCAGTTGTACCGAATTTGTAAACTTCTGTCGGATTTCCTCAACATAGATCGCATGCTCCTTTGGTGCACTTGATTTTGCTTCGATGAACCATGCTGCCTGTGTGTTGTTTGATGAGTCTCGCAAAAGAACAAATTCTGTGGCTTTTAGCCCTTTTCCGAGCTTTTTTAAAAGTGGGCTGGATTCGATCTGGAAACACTTATCCTCAGAATAGGGACCGAAGTTCATTCCTGATTCCTGGATTGAAATACTCATTCCAGCGCCAACTCCACTTCTTCTTCGTAGAGGCGAATTGACTCATCGACGATCGGGTTGTGCGGCATACCTTTCAGTAGGTCATCATCCACCCACTCCCCCGCAATGTTCGACAAAACCGGTATCGACATTTTTTGTTTTTGAGCCGCGAGATAAAGCGCCTTGATGACGAAGTACGAGTGGCTTGCGATAAAAAACTGAATCCCGCTATCAGCAAGTGTCACGATAATGTCGATTAGTTTGGTTATGGCAGTCGGGTGCAGGGCAGACTCTGGCTCATCAATGAACACAACCGAGTCTTTGGTCAGGTATCGATTACCCAGTAAGGTATCGAGAATGGCTATCTTCTTGATGCCTTCCGCTGTTGAACCGATCTGGAACTTTTGGTTTTGCTTTTTGAATTGCCAGCGATTTGTACGAGTGTCGAAAATCACCTTGCCATCAAGCATTTTTTCCAAGCTGGTCCTGGCCTTGACGAAATGTGAGTGGTTGTTGCCCTTTGTAGGCAAGAGACGCAGAGCTTGGGCCAGATCGTAATAGGTGTCGTCGAAGCCGAAGTCCTTATCGACATCGCGACTCTTCAAGATGATGTGTTGAAGAGAGAGCACTTCCTTGGGAGGAAGAAAGATGGAATTACTGAGTCGAGGGACGGCGTGGCTTTCCAGAGACGCGATGTTCTTGGTCGTGTCCTTACCGAAACCGTAACGGAATGCGCGCGTATCTACCTTGACCTTGCAGGAAAGAGGAGTATCCGCGCCTTTTGTTACCAAATCGCCAATCTTTTCTGTCTGGAAGGTCCAATAAAGCTTGTCGGCAAGGATATCGGCGGCTGATCGTTGGTCGTTCCCACGCTGATACCCTTCAACCGTCCGCATCGTGCAATACAGCGCCTTGAGCAAAAAGGTCTTGCCAGCGCTGTTTGCACCGATGATCAGATTCAGGTTTGAGAGCTTGCTCCAGCGAATTTTCTGTAATGGGCCGAAATTGTCTAAATCAACGCTGTTGAGCATTGGTTGGAGCTCCTCTCAAACTTTGCAGTGGTCGCAAGCCTAGCATTGCGAATGCCTTCCATACAGCGGTGGACATGGCCCTTCAAAATCTTCGGAAGGGCCTTACGATCACGTTCCACTGCAGATTCACTTGTTGCAAGAAACTGTCCGAGCCTCTCGTCAGACCTTTCATCCGCGAAAGCTGGCTGAAAGGTTGCCCCATTAGGATCGCCGCCACTACCGGCAACAGACCGGTTGGCCAACGCGTGTGATTGCTCCCGCGTCAGGCCCAATTAACAACAACAATGGTGATTCTGATGTCCTCTGTAGCCCGCCTCCTCGCTCCAACTCCGCCCGTACGTCTCGTGCTTCCCGTTCTGCGCTGATCCCGCCCGATCCGCTCACTTACCTAGCCGCGCTACGCCTGGAGTATTCCCATGCTGACTTTCCTTGGCTTCGCCATGGTCATCACGTTCATGTTCCTGATCATGACCAAGCGCCTGTCTGCGCTGATCGCTCTGATCATCATCCCGATCCTGTTCGCCCTGTTCGGTGGCTTCGCCCCGAAGATCGGCCCGATGATGCTCGAAGGTATTACCAAGCTTGCGCCGACCGGCGTGATGCTGATGTTCGCGATTCTGTATTTCGCCCTGATGATCGATTCCGGCCTGTTCGACCCGGCCGTGCGCAAGATCCTCAAACTGGTCAAGGGCGATCCGCTGAAGGTTTCGGTCGGCACCGCCGTACTGGCGCTCGTCGTTTCCCTCGATGGTGACGGCGCGACCACTTACATGATCTGCGTGGCCGCCATGCTGCCGCTGTACAGCCGCATCGGCATGAGCCCACGGATCATGGCCGGCCTGATCATCCTCGCCGGCGGCGTGATGAACATGACCCCGTGGGGCGGCCCGACTGCCCGTGCCGCCAGTGCGCTGCACGTGGACCCTTCGGACATCTTCGTGCCGATGATCCCGGCCATGGGCGCCGGTGTGATCGCGATCCTGATCATTGCCTACTTCTACGGCAAACGTGAACGTGCGCGTCTGGGTGAGCTGCACCTGATCGGCGACGAAATCGATCACAGCGAAATCAGCGTGTCGCAATTCCCGGATGCCCGTCGTCCGAAGCTGATCTGGTTCAACGGCCTGCTGACCCTGGCGCTGATGTGCACCCTGATCGCCGGCCTGCTGCCGCTGCCGGTGCTGTTCATGGTGGCGTTCAGTATTGCCATGATCGTCAACTACCCTTGCCTGCAAATGCAGAAGGATCGCGTCGCGGCTCACGCCGGCAGCGTGCTGTCGGTGGTCAGTCTGATCTTCGCGGCGGGCATCTTCACCGGTATCCTGTCGGGCACCGGCATGGTCGATGCCATGTCGAAAAGCCTGCTGGCGGTGATCCCTGATTTCCTCGGCCCGTATTTGGCGGTAATTACCGCGCTGGTGAGCATGCCGTTCACGTTCTTCATGTCGAACGACGCGTTCTACTACGGTGTGCTGCCGGTGCTGTCGGAAGCGGCCAGCCATTACGGCATCACCGCCGTGGAAATGGCCCGCGCCTCGATCGTCGGTCAGCCGGTTCACCTGCTGAGCCCGTTGGTGCCGTCGACGTATCTGCTGGTGGCACTGGCCGGGATCGAGTTCGGCGATCACCAGCGTTTCACCCTGAAGTGGGCAGTGCTGGTCTGCCTGTGCATACTGGCCGCCGCACTGTTGTTGGGGACTTTCCCGCTGTTCAGCACTTTGTAACGGCATCAACTCACCAGAGCGCCAGCTGCTTGCTGGCGTCCTGGTTTAACACACGCTCAAAGGAATACACATGGAATGGCTGACCAACCCTGAGATCTGGGTTGCCTTCTTCACCCTGACCGCCCTGGAAATCGTCCTGGGCATCGATAACATCATCATGATTTCGATCCTGGTCAGCCGCATGCCCAAACACATGCAGCAGCGCACCCGGATCTTCGGTCTTGGCCTGGCCATGATCACGCGGATCCTGTTGCTGCTGTCGATCACCTGGGTCATGCGCCTCACCGCCGACCTGTTCGTGGTGTTCGGCCAGGGTATTTCCGGGCGTGACCTGATCCTGTTCTTCGGTGGCCTGTTCCTGCTGTGGAAAAGCTCCCAGGAGATGTACCACGCGCTGGAAGGTGAAGACGAAAGCGACGAGACGCCCGGCGGCAAGGGCGGCAACTTCCTCTACACCATCATCCAGATCGCGATCATCGACATCGTGTTCTCGCTGGACTCGGTCATCACCGCCGTCGGCATGGTGTCCCATGTGCCGGTGATGGTGGCGGCAATTATCGTGGCGGTGCTGGTGATGATGGCGGCCTCGGGCAAGATCAGCGAGTTCATCGACAAGCACCCGTCGCTGAAAATGCTCGCGCTGTCGTTCCTGCTGGTGGTCGGCACCGTGCTGATCGCCGAAGCGTTCGACGTGCACGTACCGAAAGGCTACGTCTACTTCGCCATGGCGTTCTCGCTGGCGGTCGAAGCGATCAACATCAAGCTGCGTGGCGCGATGGCCAAGAAGAAACAACAGCAGGATCCGGTGAAACTGCGTAAGGATATTCCGGGTCAGTAACCCGAACTGCGCGAATGATCAAAGGGCCTTCGGGCCCTTTTTTCATGGCCGCATGAAGCTGTTTTCATGACGCTTTTGTTTCAATCCGCACTTTAGCTGTGCAATGCTGGCGCCCGGACCGTTAGCCAACTACAGCTTAAGAACAACACGTAGAAACCGCGCGGTATCGTCAACTTGCCCCTTTGGGGCGCTGCAAATACAGGGGGTCTGCATGCTAACCCTGCTCAATCTGCTTTCTGCCGTGGCCTTGCTGATCTGGGGCACGCACATCGTTCGAACCGGCATCCTGCGGGTGTACGGCACCAATCTGCGGCATGTGATCGGCCAGAACATGTCCAGGCGCTGGCTCGCGTTCATCGCCGGCATCCTCGTGACCGCCATGGTGCAGAGCAGCAACGCCACCGCCATGCTCGTCACCTCCTTCGTCGGCCAGGGCCTGATGGCGCTGACCCCGGCCCTGACCACCATGCTCGGCGCCGACGTCGGTACGGCGTTGATGGCGCGGGTGCTGACGTTCGACCTGTCGTGGCTGTCGCCGCTGCTGATTTTCCTCGGGGTGATTTTCTTTCTCTCGCGCAAACAGACGCGGCTCGGGCAGATGGGCCGTGTGGCTATCGGGCTGGGGCTGATCATTCTGGCGCTGCAATTGATCGTCGAGGCTGCCGGGCCGATCACCCACGCAAAAGGCGTGAAGGTGATTTTTGCCTCGCTGACCGGTGACATCCTGCTCGACGCCCTGGTCGGTGCATTGTTCGCGATGATTTCCTACTCCAGCCTGGCCGCCGTGCTGCTGACCGCGACCCTGGCCGGCGCCAATGTGATCAGCCTGCCGGTGGCGATCGGTCTGGTGATCGGTGCCAACATCGGCAGCGGCGTGCTGGCGTTCATGAGCACCAGCATGCAGAACGCCGCCGGCCGCCAGGTGGCGCTGGGCAGCCTGTTGTACAAACTCATTGGGCTGTTGCTGATCATTCCGGTGCTCGATCCGTTGGCGCACTGGATCGACAACCTCGATTACAGCCCGCAGGAAATGGTCATCGGCTTCCACCTGCTCTACAACACCGCGCGCTGCCTGATCCTATTGCCGACGGTCGCGCCCATGGCGCGGTTGTGTGCGTGGTTGCTGCCGGAGCGCCCCGAGGTCAACGGCACCGCCAAACCCCGTCACCTCGACGCGACGGCACTGGTCACGCCAAGCCTGGCGCTGGCCAACGCCGCCCGGGAAACCCTGCGCATGGGCGACCTGATCGACAACATGCTCGATGCCGCCCTCGATGTGCTCCGCGGCAAACAGACCGCCGTCACCCAGGAAATGCGCAAACTGACCGATGACGTCGAGGCGCTGTACAGCGCGATCAAGCTGTATCTGGCGCAGATGCCCCGGGAGGATCTCGGTGAGCAGGACAGTCGGCGCTGGGCGGAAATCATCGAACTGGCGATCAACCTCAAGCTCGCCAGCGACCTGATCGAACGCATGCTGCGCAAAATCCAGCAGCAGAAGACTTCGCAACGCCGTTCGTTTTCCGAAGACGGGCTGGAAGAGCTTGCCGGGCTGCACCAGCAATTGATCGCCAACCTGCGGCTCGGGCTGTCGGTGTTTCTCAGTGGTGACAAGGAAAGCGCTCGCCAGTTGTTGCGGGAGAAACGTCGCTTCCGCGCCCAGGAACGCCGTCTGGCTCACGCCCATGTCAGCCGTTTGCAACGCAAGATCGTGCAAAGTATCGAGACCAGTTCTTTGCACCTGGAGTTGATTGCCGACATGAAACGTTTGAACTCGCTGTTCTGCAGCAGCGCGTACGTGGTGCTTGAAACCTCCGACACCGGAGCATTGGCAGCGGATGAAATGGCTGACATCACGCATTCGCCTTGAACGTCTGGGGTTGTGGTCAGTCAGTAACTCAAGGCTCGGCCTCGCGGCCGGACTGATGACACGGATCTCCAATTCAGCTGTATGGAAGCTCGTTATGCGTTGCCTGTTGTTCGCTTGTCTGTTGCTCGGTTCCCTGCCCGCCTTCGCCCTGGATCGCTTCCAGGTCGAAGGCTATGCCCTGCCCAACGGCCTGCAACTGCTGCTCAAGCCCGGCACCGAACGCGGGCATGTGGCGATCCGGCTGGTGGTGGGCGTCGGCCTCGACGACTTCGACTGCAATGAAAAGGAGCTGCCGCACCTGCTCGAACACCTGCTGTTCAGCGGCATCGACGCCACCGGCGAAGGCGGCCTCGAAGAGCGTATGCAGGCCCTGGGCGGCGACTGGAATGCCTTCACCAGCAACGCCGACACCACCTTCGTCATCGAAGCCCCGGCGAAAAACCAGCGCAAGGTGCTCGACCTGTTGCTGGACCTGCTGACCCAGACCCGTTTCGACGACAACGCGATCAACGCCGCCAAACGGGTGGTCGAGCGCGAGGATGGCGGCCATTACACCCGTCTGCGGCGCTTTCTCGACCGTCAGGATCTGGGCCACAGTGCGAGCAATCAATTGGCGGTCGAGTTGGGCCTGAAATGCCCGCAACGGGCCGAAGTCGAGGGCCTGACCCGGGAGCAACTGGATAAGGTGCGCAAGGCCTGGTACGCGCCGAACAACATGACCCTGATCGTCGTCGGTGACCTCGACAAGCTGCTGCCGGCCTATCTCGAGCGGGCGTGGGGCGCGCTCGAGGCGGTCGATCCGAGCGAGCACCGATCGCTGCCGGACATCCGCACCAGCGCTGCTCACGAACGCACGATCACTCGCGGTTTCATCGGCAACGGCGCCAAGTTGCACTGGCTGGTGCCGGAGCCGATGCTCGACGACCAGTACGACGAGACTTTCGACCTGCTCAAGGAATATCTGGAGTGGGCGCTGTACCGCGAGTTGCGCCTGAACCATGGCCTGTCCTACGGGCCCTGGGCCGAGCGCGAGGTGTTCGGCGGTGTCGGCTTCATGAGCCTCAACGCCGATCTGGATCGTGGTGACATCAGCGAAGCCGAACAGGTGCTGGAAGACCTCAAGGCCAGCCTGCTGAAAAACGGCCTCGATGCCGATACCTTCAATCGCATCAAACAGGCAGCCATCGCCCATCAGGCCTGGGCCGTGCAAGGCAACAGCGGCATGGCCGACTATTACTGGAGCGCGCTGGGCGACTACGAAGATGGCCGCTTCGCCGATCCCGCCCGGGAACTGCAAGGGGTCACGCTGGAAGCGGCGAACAAGGCCATGCGTGAATTGCTGTTGCAGCCGGGGTATCTGCGGATCGAGAAGCCGTTGTTCAGTGACGATCAGGTGCTGTGGCTGATTGGCGGCGCGGTCGGTGTTCTGGGGCTTGTCCTGCTCGGCTGGCATCTGCGCCGGCGTAAATCCGTGCCTTCAGACTGATCGACAGCCTCGCCACAGCCCCCGGCGGGCGGTACTCTGTCGAGGTTTTTTTCTTCGACTGTCGTGAACCGCCCAAATGCCCAAATTGACCCTCCTGATCCAGCGCATCCTCGAACTGATGAAGCGCTACCCCGGGGTCATTGCGCTTGGTGGTTTCATCTCCGGAGTCGGCAGTTTCATCCTGGTCGACCGGCAACAGGGGCTGGCGAGCTGGATCACCACGATCATGCTGCTGAGCTGGATCTGGCTGATGCTGGAAAACAGCCTGACAGAGCTGTTCACGCGGGTTTTCAAACGGGAAATCCCCCAGCCGCTGCTGCGTTATGCGACGCAGATGATTCACCAGGAAAGCCTGTTTTTCGTCCTGCCGTTCTTCTTTATCACCACCACCTGGAACAGCGGCCAACTGGTGTTCACCGGTCTGCTGTGCATCGCCGCGCTGATCTCGATCGTCGATCCGCTCTACTACAAATGGCTGGCGCCCCGGCGCTGGGCGTTCCTTGCGTTGCATACCCTGACGCTGTTCGCTGCCTTGCTCACTGCGCTGCCGGTGATCATGCACCTGACCACGTCGCAGAGTTTCAAATGGGCGCTGGGGACTGCCGTGGTGCTGTCATTCCCGAGCCTGGCGTCGATCTTCCCGATCCGCACCGTGCGCAACGCGCTGGCGATCCTCAGCATCACCATTGGTATCGGCGGCGTCGGTTGGGTGCTGCGTTCGTGGGTGCCGCCGGCGACGCTGTGGATGACCGATGTGGCGATCAGCACCCAGTTGCAGGATCGCACTCCCGGCGCCAGCCTCGAACAAGTCAGCGCCGAGCAGATCCGCAACGGCGGGCTCTACGCCTACACCGCGATCAACGCACCGCGCGGGCTCGATGAGCGGATCTATCACGTGTGGCAGTTCAACGGCAAAGAGGTCGACCGCATTGCCCTCGACATTCATGGCGGGCGCAAGGAAGGCTACCGGGCGTGGACCCACAAGCAGGTTTTCCCCGGCAACCCGGTCGGTGACTGGCAGGTGCGGGTGCTGACAGAGGACGACCAGGTGATCGGCGTGCTGCGCTTCGAAGTCACGGACAGCACACCGACCAAAGAAAAGTAATCCGGTTCGTGCTATTACGTAGGTTCGCGAATTCAGCCGAACAAGCACGGAGCTTATGACCAGCAGCTCGATGACCGGTAATGCCCGACTGGACACCACGATCAGCCCTGCCCGTCTGCGGGTCACCGGGGACTGGACGCTCGCCCATTACGCTGAACTCAAGCACCTGAGCGAAACGCTCCGCGGTCAGTACGACGCCAGCACCACCATCGATCTCAACGGCCTCGGCGCCCTCGACACCGCCGGCGCCTCGCTGCTGGTGGAACTGCTCGGCTCCGAGCGACTGGGCAAATCCGCCGAACATCCCGACTGCACGATTTCCACGGCCGACCGCGCGTTGCTGCAAACCGTGTATCGCTCGCTGACCGACTTCTGCGTGCCGATCAAGGAGCCGGAAATCAGCGTCAGCGTGCAGCTGCTGACCCGCATCGGCCGGGCCGTCGACACGGTCTGGCAAGACACCCTGCAATTGCTCGGCTTCGTCGGCCTGATCCTCGAAACCATTGCTCGCAGTCTGTTCCGGCCCAAGCGCTGGCGGATCACGCCGATGATCGCGCACATCGAACAGACCGGCCTCGACGCCGCGCCCATCGTGGCGTTGCTGACCTTTCTGGTGGGCGCGGTGGTGGCGTTTCTCGGGGCGACGGTGCTGGCCAGTTTCGGCGCCAGCGTGTTCACCGTGGATCTGGTGGGCTTCGCCTTCCTGCGCGAATTCGGCGTGCTGCTCACGGCGATCCTGATGGCTGGCCGTACCGCCAGTGCCTTCACCGCGCAGATCGGCTCGATGAAGGCGAACGAGGAAATCGACGCCATTCGCACCCTCGGCCTCGACCCCATGGAGTTGCTGGTGGTGCCGCGGGTGCTGGCGTTGCTGGTGGCTCTGCCGATGCTGACCTTCCTCGCAATGATCTGCGGGATCATCGGTGGCGCGGTGGTCTGCGCCGTGTCGCTGGATATTTCGCCGGCGATGTTCCTGTCGCTGCTGCAAAGCGACATAGGGATTCAACATTTCCTGGTTGGCCTGGTCAAAGCCCCGATCTTCGCGTTCCTGATTGCCGCCATCGGCTGTCTGGAAGGCTTCAAGGTCAGTGGCAGCGCCGAATCGGTCGGCGCCCACACCACCTCGAGCGTGGTGCAATCGATCTTCGTGGTGATCGTGCTTGATGCGGTCGCCGCGCTGTTCTTCATGGAGATGGGCTGGTGAGTCGTCTACCCCGCATGCCGTCCGAGGCGGTGATCGAAGTCCGTGGCCTGTGCAATCGCTTCGGCAGCCAGAGCGTGCACGAGAACCTCGACCTGGACTTGTACAAAGGCGAAATCCTCGCCGTGGTCGGCGGTTCCGGCAGCGGCAAATCGGTGCTGCTGCGCAGCATCGTCGGCTTGCGCCGGCCCAGCGAAGGCAACGTGAAAGTGTTCGGCCAGAACCTGCCGAGCCTGTCCGAGCACGAGCGGTCGTTGGTCGAGCGGCGCTTTGGCGTGCTGTTCCAGAAAGGCGCTCTGTTCTCTTCGCTGACCGTCACCGAGAACGTCGCCCTGCCCCTCATCGAGCACGCCGGCCTGAGCCGTGACGACGCCGAGCACCTGGCGGCGGTGAAGCTGGCGCTGGCCGGGCTGCCGCTGTCGGCGGCGGACAAATACCCGGCGTCCTTGTCCGGCGGCATGATCAAGCGCGCGGCGCTGGCTCGGGCGCTGGCGCTGGATCCGGACATCCTGTTTCTCGACGAACCCACTGCCGGACTCGATCCGATTGGCGCGGCGCAGTTCGACCAATTGATCCTGACCCTGCGCGATGCCTTGGGCCTGAGCGTGTTTCTGGTGACCCACGACCTCGACACGCTCTACACCATCACCGACCGGGTGGCGGTGCTGGCGCAGAAAAAAGTGCTGGTGGCCGGGCCCATCGACGTTGTCTCGGAAACCGACGACGCGTGGATTCACGAATATTTCCACGGCCCTCGCGGCCGCTCGGCGCTGGACGCCGCCAAACTGCTCAACGAGGTCTGACATGGAAACCCGAGCCCATCATGTGTTGATCGGCCTGTTCACGGTGATTGTGGTGGCCGGCGCCCTGCTCTTCGGTCTGTGGCTGGCCAAGTCCAGCGTCGACACCGAGTTCAAGGATTACGAAATCGTCTTCAACGAGGCGGTCAGCGGCCTGTCCCGGGGCAGCCCGGTGCAGTACAGCGGGATCAAGGTCGGCGACGTGGTCAGCCTGCGGCTCGACCCGAAGGACCCGCGCCGGGTGCTGGCGCGGATTCGCCTTGGCGGCGACACGCCGGTCAAGGAAGACACCCTGGCCAAACTGGCCCTGGCCGGGATCACCGGCACCTCGATCATCCAGCTCAGCGGCGGCACGCCAGAGAGCCCGAAACTGCGTGGCAAGGACGGCGAACTGCCGACCATCGTTGCCTCACCCTCGCCTATCTCTCGGCTGCTTAACGACAGCAACGACCTGATGAGCGGGGTCAGCACGCTGCTGAACAACGCCAATCAGATGTTCTCCGCCGACAACATCGAGCGCGTGAGCAAAACCCTCGAACACCTGGAACAGACCACCGGCTCGATCAACGATCAGCGCGGTGATTTGCGCCAGGCCATGCAACAACTGGCAACCGTCGGCAAACAGGCTGGCAGCATGCTCGAGCAGACTTCGGCGCTGATGCGCAACGCCAACGGCCTGCTCAACGATCAGGGCAAGCAGGCGTTGGGTAGCGCCGAACAAGCGATGAAGTCGCTTGAGCAAAGCAGCGCCACCATCAACGGCTTGCTCAGCAAGAATCAGAATTCCCTCGACAGCGGCATGCAGGGCCTCAACGGCCTCGCGCCGGCAGTGCGCGAACTGCGTGAAACCCTGACTTCGCTGCGGGCCATTTCCCAACGTCTGGAGGCCAACCCCAGCGGTTACCTGCTGGGCAGTGAAAAGAACAAGGAGTTCACGCCATGAAGCTGACTCGCCTCGCCCTCCTCGCCGGCTTCACGCTGATCGGCGCCTGCTCGATCCTGCCCAAGTCCGAGCCGCTGGACGTTTACCGCCTGCCGGCCGCACAGGCGGCTGCCTCGGCCAGTTCGGCGGCTCAACACTGGTCGCTGCGCCTGAACAAATTGCAGGCCAGCGAAGCGCTGAACCGTCCGGGCATCGCCGTGATTCCCCAGGGCGATGTGATCAGCACCTACAAGGCTTCGCGCTGGAGTGATCCGGCGCCGGTGCTGGTGCGCAATCGGCTGCTCGATGGCTTTGCGCGTGATGGCCGGGTGACGTTGCTCAGCACCGACGACAGCAATTTTGCTGCGGATCTGGAACTGGGCGGCAGCTTGCAGGCGTTCCAGACTGAATATCAGGACAATCAGGCCAGCGTCGTGGTGCGGGTCGATGCGTTGCTGGTGCGCGGCTATGACCAGAAGATTCTCGCCAGCCGTCGTTTTGAAGAGCGCCAGCCGTTGAGTGATGTGAAGGTTCCGGCGGTGGTGGCCGGATTCGGTCAGGCCAGTGATCGCCTCACCGCGAAAGTCGTGGCGTGGGCGGTGGAGCAAGGCCAGAAAGTTGCCCCACCTGCCCGGCCTTGAGTCTTAACCGAAGAACCAGTAGCACACGCCGATAGCGCCGAGCACACCCGCCAGCTCGGCCAGCAGCGCGCAACCGACGGCATGCCGGGCGCGCTGGATACCCACCGCTCCGAAGTACACCGCCAGCACGTAGAACGTGGTTTCCGTGCTGCCCTGAATCGTCGCGGCCACCAGCGCCGGGAAACTGTCGACGCCCGAGGTCTTCATGGTTTCGATCAGCATCGCCCGGGCGGCGCTGCCGGAGAACGGTTTGACCATCGCGGTCGGCAGCGCATCGACGAACCGCGTGTCCCACCCTGCCCACTGCACCAGATGACGAATGCCGTCGAGGCCGAAATCCAGTGCGCCTGACGCGCGCAATACGCCGATGGCGCAAAGCATCGCCACCAGATACGGCAGCAGATTCTTGGCGACGTCGAAACCTTCCTTGGCACCTTCTACGAACGCCTCGTAGACCTTCACCTTGCGCAAGGCGCCGATCACCAGGAACAACATGATCAGGCCGAACAGCGTCAGGTTGCCGAGGATCGACGACAGCCCCGCCAGCGCCGTGGCCGACATCGTCGCCAGCAACGCCATGAAGCCGCCAAGGATCAGCGCGCCGGGAATCAGGTAGGCCAGCACCACCGGGTCCCAGACCCGCAGGCGCTGCATGAACGCCACCGACAGGAAGCCGACGATGGTCGAGCAACTGGTGGCCAGCAGGATCGGCAGGAACACCAGCGTCGGGTCCGGCGCGCCTTGCTGGGCGCGGTACATGAAAATCGTCACCGGCAGCAGGGTCAAGGACGAAGCGTTGAGCACCAGGAACAGGATCTGCGCGTTGCTGGCAATGGTCGAGCTGGGGTTGAGCTCTTGCAGCGCCTTCATGGCCTTGAGGCCGATCGGCGTGGCGGCGTTGTCCAGGCCCAGGCCGTTGGCGGCGAAGTTCAGGGTGATCAGGCCCAGCGCCGGATGCCCGGCCGGCACTTCCGGCATCAGCCGCAGGAACAGCGGCCCGAGCACCTTGGCCAGCCATTCGACAATCCCGGCTTTCTCGGCAATGCGCAGGAATCCCAGCCACAGGGTCAAGGTGCCGAACAGCAACACCATGACCTCGACCGACAGCTTGGCCATGGCAAAAATGCTTTCCACCATCGCCGCAAAGATTCCGGCGTTACCGCCGACCAGCCACTGCACCAGCGCCGACACGGCTGCCACGATGAAGAAGCCAAGCCACAGGCCATTAAGCATCAGTCAAATCCCCCGGAAGATGCGGCGAATGATAGCGGGGTCGCCAGAAACGACAAACCCCGGATTTCTCCGGGGTTTGTCAGGGTGCCTTGCAGGCGGGGATCAGTTTTTCGAAACGTCACCGGCCGGCAGTTTTTCCTTGCTGCGCCAGTGCGGCAGCGAGTTCCAGTAGCGCTGGCCCTTGGCGTCGTCGTACATGCCTTCCCAGCGGGCGATGACCAGTACGGCGAGGGCGTTGCCGATCACGTTCAGGGCGGTACGCGCCATGTCCATCACACGGTCGACACCGGCGATGAAGGCCAGGCCTTCCAGCGGAATACCCACGCTGCCCAGAGTGGCCAGCAGCACCACGAAGGACACGCCCGGCACGCCGGCGATACCTTTGGAGGTGACCATCAGGGTCAGGACCAGCAGCAGTTGCTGGCTGATCGACAGGTCGATGCCGTACAGCTGAGCAATGAAGATCGCCGCGATGGACTGGTACAGGGTTGAACCGTCGAGGTTGAACGAGTAGCCGGTCGGTACCACGAAGCTGCAGATGGCTTTCGGTGCGCCGTAGGCTTCCATCTTCTCGATCACGCGTGGCAGCACGGTTTCCGAGGAAGCGGTGGAGTAAGCCAGCACCAGCTCATCCTTGAAGATGCGCATCAGCTTGATCACCGAGAAACCGAACATCTTGGCGATCAGGCCCAGCACCACGAAGGCGAAGAAGGCGATGGCGACGTAAACCAGGATCACCAGCTTGGCCAGCGGCAACAGCGAAGCGAAACCGAAGTTGGCCACGGTCACCGCGATCAGGGCGAACACGCCGATCGGGGCGTAGTTCATGATCATGTGGGTGACTTTGAACATGCTTTCCGAGACGCCCTGGAACATCTTCACCAGCGGCTCGCGCAGGTCCGACTGCAGGCTCGACAGGCCGAGACCGAACAGCACGGAGAAGAAGATGATCGGCAGCATTTCGCCGCGGGCCATGGCCGCGAAGATGTTCGACGGGATCAGGTTGAGGATGGTCTCGATGAACGCGTGTTCATGCTGTACCTCGGCGGCGGTCGCCTGGTACTTGGAGATGTCCACGGTGCCCAGGGTGCTCATGTCGATGCCCGCACCCGGATGGAACAGGTTGGCCAGCAGCAGGCCGACGACAATGGCGATGGTGGTGACGATTTCGAAGTAGATGATGGTCTTCAGGCCGATACGCCCGAGCTTCTTGGCGTCGCCCACGCCGGCGATGCCGACGATAAGGGAAGAAATGACGATCGGGATCACGATCATCTTGATCAGACGGATAAAGATATCGCCTGCCGGTTGCAGGACGTTGCTGATCCACCAGGCCTTTTCGGCACTGAAATGGTTGAGCAACGCACCGATTGCAATCCCCAATACCAGACCGATGAGGATCTGCCAGGCGAGGCTAAGCTTTGCCTTCTTCATATTCTTTACCCTTACTTGCGTTTGACTCAAGGCACATGCAGGAACTGGAACGCTCTTGGCGGAAAAGTCTGTGCATCTGCCTCCGTATAAGGTGCCCCGAAGCGCGTGTTTACGGCTCTCCGGCAGGCGAAAAAAGGCGCAACTATTCCGATGCGGGGTTGCGCCGTCTAATGCCGTAAACGCCTACCCTATGCCGAATCGGCATGAGCTTTTTTAAATGAAACTGGCGTCCCAACCGGTTCGAATACGACATTTCGGCAGGCATAAGTGCCGTGAACCGGCCATTACAGCGTAGATTGGTTATTTTTTGAACGAGTGATTTCGACGAAAATTTTCCGAAAAAGCCTACGTTTGGAATCTAAAACGCCGACTGGCTTTATCGACTCTTTCTCGATATACGGTCGCGAGGAAACACCGCGAAATGCTTTTCGCGCGCAGTGTGATCGATAAAAAGATGAGCAGAACGCTCTGGATCAATGTTTTGTCACTTTGAAAGCTCAGCGCAAGTCCGTCGAACCGCTCCGGGTTGGCGAACTTGCGTCGCAGCTTTTACCCTGACCCGGCCCTCATCGCAGGCACTCCCTGTACCCGTAGGTCACTCCGACCCTGAAACAGTCAGAACGTCCCGGCCCCCTGGTCATGCACCGGCCTTCCTCGGGCGGGCGCAATGGAAAGCAGCTGTCGGCTGCCTTCATGTTCAATACCAGTTCGGATCTTTCTTCAGCGTTTCCATCAACAGATCCTGCATGCCCTGATCGGGTTTGCCGAGGAAGCGGTAGGTGGCATGTCGCGTTGGCGACTTGTCGGCCGGCAATCCTTCGGGCACATCGACCAGCATGGCGTAAGCGTGTTTCTTGTCGAAACTGAACGCGACGATCAAGCGGTGGTTGAGGCATTTGTCCTGCGATTCGCAGAGCGGCCCGACCAGGTACTTGTCGCCATCTTCAGTGACGGCATTCATCTGTTGGTCCGGCGCACCGGAGAGGTTCATCACCCATTCCGGCAGGCGTTCTTCCTTCTTCACCACGCCTTCCCAGGTTTCCCTGTAGTGCGGGTCCGAACTCAGAAGCTCGTTGACCCGCGTCTGGCCATCATTGGCCGCCATCGCCATGGCACTACCGCCCAGAAGCAGGGCGGCTGCCAGTGTCTTTAAAGCACTCATGGTCAACCTCGGCCGCGACGGCCAAAGAAGAACGAGGCGATGAACATCACCAGGAATACGACAAAGAGAATCTTGGCGATACCCGTGGCGGTGCCCGCGATACCACCGAAGCCCAGTACTGCAGCGATGATGGCAATGATCAGGAATGTGATTGCCCAGCTCAACATGGTGATTCTCCTTGTTTCTATTTAGGGGTGTTGCCGGTCTCGGCGCAGCGGCGCCCAGATTCGTGGATCAGAAAACCCAGCGTTCTTCGCGTGGCATGTCGCCCAGCGGCTGTGGCTGGTCGACATCCATCATGCGCATTGCACCGTTGTCGACCTGGCTGCTGCTGACGGCGCTGAAGTGCGTTTGCGTCGCGTGCTGCATCGAAATCAGGGGCTCAGGTTGCTGACTCTGTTCCCAGCGCAGGTATTGCTGGCAGGCGATCAGGGTAATCAGCAGCGCAAGTGCGCCAAACAGGGCCTGCTGCAGGTGCAGTGGCGAGATACGCATTTGGGCGGCACGTTGGCGAGTCATCCTGGGTTCCTCACTCTTATTCGGTTAGGGCAGCGCATATCTGCCCGGGCTGAGAGAGGTATTGCAGCCTGCATGCCAGCTTTTTTGTTTTAAAAAACACAATAAAATCAGATAGTTACAATCGTAATGAGAAATCAAGACGACGCATCCTGCACGATGGCTCCTCCACGGTCGTGCGAAATGCACGAATGTTTCGTAGGAGAAATCATTCTTTTTGAATTGAGAGCAGCGTGCGGATGTCAGAAAAGGAAGCAGGCAAATGCCTGAAAAACGCCGGTTGTTTAAAAAATCAACAAAATCAGTTAATTAGCCGTGAGGGCAGGAGAGAGCTACCCTGCTATGACTGGAATCGATCAGAATCAACCATGCAACTTGCCCGATTTTTCCGGGACTAACCCAAGACATTCACTTATGGAGCGTAGGAAAAATGGAATCAGCCACTGAGCATCAAGGCCGCATTCTGCTGGTGGATGATGAATCCGCCATCCTGCGAACCTTCCGTTATTGCCTCGAAGATGAAGGCTATACGGTTGCCACCGCCAACAGCGCGGCCCAGGCTGACGCGCTGTTGCAACGTCAGGTGTTCGATCTGTGCTTCCTCGATCTGCGCCTCGGCGAAGACAACGGTCTCGACGTGCTGGCGCAGATGCGCATCCAGGCGCCGTGGATGCGGGTGGTGATCGTCACCGCGCACTCAGCTGTCGATACGGCGGTGGACGCGATTCAGGCGGGCGCCGCCGACTATCTGGTCAAACCGTGCAGCCCTGACCAGTTGCGTCTGGCCACCGCCAAGCAACTCGAAGTCCGCCAGCTCTCGGCGCGTCTGGAAGCACTCGAAGGCGAGATCCGTAAACCCAAGGACGGTCTCGATTCCCACAGCCCGGCGATGAAAGTCGTACTGGAAACCGCGCGGCAGGTGGCGAGCACCGATGCCAATATTCTGATCCTCGGCGAGTCCGGCACCGGTAAAGGTGAACTGGCCCGGGCGATTCACGGCTGGAGCAAGCGCGAGAAGAAATCCTGCGTCACCATCAATTGCCCATCGCTGACCGCCGAGCTGATGGAAAGCGAGCTGTTCGGTCACAGTCGCGGCGCGTTTACCGGGGCCAGCGAAAGCACGCTGGGCCGGGTCAATCAGGCAGACGGCGGCACGCTGTTTCTCGACGAGATCGGCGATTTTCCACTGACATTGCAGCCAAAGTTGCTGCGATTCATTCAGGACAAGGAATACGAACGGGTAGGGGACCCAGTCACCCGCCGCGCCGACGTGCGCATCCTCGCGGCCACCAACCTCAACCTTGAGGACATGGTGCGCGACGGTCGTTTCCGTGAAGACCTGCTGTATCGCCTGAACGTCATCACCCTGCACTTGCCACCGCTGCGCGAGCGGGCCGAAGACATTTTGACCTTGGCCGACCGTTTCCTCGCCCGCTTCGTGAAGGAATACGCGCGCCCGGCTCGAGGCTTCAGTGACGAAGCCCGGGAAGCACTGCTGGGTTACCGCTGGCCCGGCAACATTCGCGAGCTGCGCAACGTGGTCGAGCGTGCGAGCATCATTTGCCCGCAGGAGCGTGTGGAAATCAGCCACCTCGGCATGGCCGAGCAGCCGGCCAACAATGCGCCGCGCGTCGGTGCGGCCTTGAGCCTCGACGAACTGGAGAAGGCCCACATCGGCGCGGTGCTGGCGACTGCCGGAACCCTCGACCAGGCTGCCAAGACTCTGGGGATCGACGCCTCGACCCTGTATCGCAAGCGCAAGCAGTACAACCTGTGAGCGCCCGCCGATGAAACTGGCGATGAAGTTGCGGACCCGCTTGTTTCTGAGCATTTCCGCGCTGATCACCGTGGCCTTGCTCGGGCTGATGCTCGGGCTGGTCAGTGTGATGCAAATGGCCGGTACTCAGGAGGCGCTGATTCGCAACAACTTCGTCACCCTCGATCTGGGCCTCAAGCTGCGCCAGACCCTGGGCGATCAACTGATCATGATGCTTGCCGAGAAACCCGATCCGGTGGCCTTCGAAGCATCGAAACAGCATTACTTCGAACTGCTCGACGAGGGCATCGCCCAGGAACAGAAGGACGACGGACGCCAGTACGGGTTCAGTCAGGCCAAAGCGGATTATCTGAATTTCCTTCAAGCTTTCGATGTGTCCCGCGACCCGGCTGCGGCCCTGAGCGGCAGCGGCGATCTGCGTGAACGCTTCAACACTCTGCGCAACGGCTTGATCGCCGAGCACAAGCACGCGCTGGATAACATCAACTCCGTACAACACGCCGCCCGCGACCGGGCCTTGCTGATTGCCGGCCTGCTCGGGCTGGTGGGGCTGGCGGTGTTGATCATCGGTTTCATCACCGCCCAGGGAATCGCCCGCCGGTTCGGTGCACCGATCGAGGCGCTGGCGAAAGCGGCGGACAACATCGGCCAGGGCAATTTCGAAGTGACCTTGCCGGTGTCTTCGGCGATGGAAATCAACCTGCTGACCCGGCGCTTCGGACTGATGGCCGAAGCGCTGCGCGAGCATCAGGCGACCAATGTCGATGAACTGCTGGCCGGCCAGCAGCGTTTGCAAGCGGTGCTCGACAGCATCGATGACGGTTTGTTGATGATCGACCGTCAGGGTCACCTTGAGCACTTGAACCCGGTTGCCCAGCGGCAATTGGGCTGGGACAGCGACCGTTTCGGCGAAGGGCTTGGCAGTGCGCTGCAACGTCCGGAGCTGGATGCGCAGCTGCAACTGGTGCTGCGCGGCGGCACCCTTGAGCGCGCGCCGGAAGATTTGAGCATCGAGGTTGACGGCGAGTCGCGGCTTCTGACCTACAGCCTGACCCCGGTCAGCCATACTCAGGGGCATATCCTCGGCGCGGTGATGGTGCTGCACGACGTCACCGAACAGCGCGCGTTCGAGCGGGTGCGCAGCGAATTCGTATTGCGTGCCTCCCACGAACTGCGCACGCCAGTGACCGGCATGCACATGGCGTTCGGGCTGTTTCGCGAACGGGCGAAGTTTCCGGCGGAATCCCGCGAGTCGGATCTGCTCGACACGGTCAATGAAGAAATGCAGCGCCTGATGCAGTTGATCAACGACCTGCTGAATTTCTCACGCTATCAGAGCGGTTTGCAGAAACTCACGCTGGCGCCGTGCTCCATCGAGGATTTGCTGGCTCAGGCGCAATCGCGTTTTGCCGACACGGCGGCGCAGAAGGGCGTGGCATTGAATGTCGAGGTACAGAGCCCGTTACCGCGCTTGCAGGCCGATCAGGCCCAACTGGATCGGGTGCTGGACAACCTGATCGACAACGCCTTGCGCCATACGGCACGCGACGGCCTGATCCGTTTGCAGGCACGCCGGCATGGCGAGCGGGTGATTATCAGCGTCGAAGACAACGGCGAAGGCATCGCCTACGGTCAGCAAGGGCGAATTTTCGAACCGTTCGTCCAGGTCGGACGCAAGAAGGGCGGGGCCGGACTCGGGCTGGCGCTGTGCAAGGAAATCGTCCAGTTGCATGGTGGCCGGATGGGCGTCTATTCGCGGCCGGGGCAGGGCACGCAGTTCTACATGGCGCTGGCGGTCTAGGCTTCGTCGTCCATCCGGCGGCCGGCGAGCCGCCGTCCCCGGGTAATCAGCTCGATGAATTGCACGGCGCTCAAGGCATGGGCGAACAGCCAGCCCTGACCGAACTTCACGCCTTCGCTGCTGAGCAGTGCCGCCTGGGATTCATGCTCGATACCTTCGGCAATCACCTTCAGATCCAGTGCCTGGGCCATGTGAATGATGTGCGGCGCCACGCCGCTGCTGGCCGCGTCATGGCCGAGGGCGTCGATGAAGGCCTTGTCGATTTTCAGGCAGTCCACGGGCAGGGTCTGCAGGTAGGCGAGGCTGCAATAGCCGGTGCCGAAATCGTCGATCAGCACTTGATGACCGACATCGCGCAGCGCTTGCAGGTTTTCCCGGGCCACCACCACATCGATCAGGCCGCGCTCGGTCACTTCGAACGCAATCTGCCGCGCTGCCACCCGGTGCAGGCTCAGCAGTCGCGCCATGACCTGACCAATGCGCGGCACCATCACATCGCATGCCGCCAGGTTCACCGAGATGTACAACTGCGGGTTGGCCCGCAGCAATTGGCCCAGTTGCTCCAGCAGGCGCTGGAGGACGAAGTCGGTCATCTGGCGGATCTGCCCGGTGTTTTCCGCCATCGGGATAAACAGGTCGGGGCTGGTCAGCGTGCCGTCCGGCCGGCGCCAGCGCAGCAAGGCTTCGGCGCCGACGCAGTTGCGGCTGTCGAGATCGAAGATCGGTTGATACAGCACCTGCAACTCGCCACGACGAATCGCTCCGTGAAGCTCGGCGTCCAGCGACTGACGCTGGCGCACGATCCAGAACACCAGAACACCCACCAGCGCTCCGAGTACCAGACAGAACGGCACCATCCACCACCACAGCTCCGGAATGTGCATGCCCGTGCGCGGACTGATCAGCACCAGCTGATATTCCGGGTTGTCGGTGGGCATGCGATAGATCAGACGCGTCTGGGTGACTTGTAACGCGTCAGTGGATTTAGGTGGCCACGGCTCAGTGGGCGGCCAGGCCTGTGGCACGCCGAGCACCGGAATCGCCCGGGTCCCGTGATCCAGCACCACCAGCAGGCTGCTGTCGGGAGACAGGTCGACCATGTCGGTCAGGTGCCCGCGAGAGGTGGCCACGCGAAAGTTGCCGCGGCCGAGCATCAGCGCTGCGCGGTTTTCGTCGGGTTCGGTGGTGGTGTTCAGCCAGTAGCTGTAGGTCGGGCCCTTGATGTCCGGCGGGCGGACGACTGACAGGCCTTCCTGACGCGGGCGGTTGGAGCAGATGCGTGACGCATCCATGTAGGCGGCTTCATAGACGAAGCGGTAGTTGAAGGTCACTTGCTGCAGCGTGGCGATCATTTCGTCATCGCAGCTGCGCAATGGCTGGGCTTCCAGATCGTCCAGACTCTCGCGCAACTGGCCGAACAATTGCTCGAGGCGAGCCAGGAAGCGCTCGCCCTGGGCGTTCATTTCCTGGCTTTCGCTCTGTTCGACCTGATGCATGGCGACGAACAGCCCGCCGGTGATCAACAGGCCTGCACTGAGGACAGCCGCCAGCATCGCCAGAAACCACGGACGATAAAACCAGCTACGCAGCGTCTCTCGGGTAGCAACCATATGGATATCCGAAGAATTACCAATGAGTTATAGCTGCTGATTGCGTTTTCGCCCTGACCGTCGGGCGGGCGTCATTATTTTGTCTGATTCAACACCAGCAGCAACGCTGCCGTTTGCGCATCCGGCGTGCCGTCGAAGCGGGCAGGGCGGAAGTGCATCTGGAAGGCTGCGAGTACATGGCGGGTCGCCACGTCCAGCTCGCCGTTCTGCGGCGTTGCGTAACCCAGGCGCGCCAGTTGCGCCTGGAACCAGCTGATGCTCGGCAACTCGACGTCGAATCGCACCTGCTGGCGGGCAACGGCTTGTTCGTCCGGCCACAAGCCAAGGCCTTCGGCAGCCAGGCGCTTCCACGGAAACAATGGACCCGGATCAAGCTTGCGCAGCGGTGCGATATCGCTGTGGCCGATGATGTGGTCCGGGCTGATGCCGTTGCGTTTGCTGATGTCCTTGAGCAAGACGATCAGCGACTGAACCTGGGCTTCGCTGTACGGAAACCACACGCGCCCTGTCGGAGTGTCCTTGAAGCCCGGGTTGACGATTTCGATGCCGATGGAGCTTGAGTTGAGCCAGGTACGTCCTTGCCATTCGCTTTCACCGGCATGCCAGGCACGCAGGTTTTCGTCCATCAGCTTGTAGATCGTGCCTTTCTTGTCGTCGCCGATCAGGTAGTGGCTGCTGACTTCACCGTGGGTCAGCAGTTGCAGCGAACGCTCAAGGGAGGCGGAGGTGTAATGCACGATCACGAATTGCGCGCGGCTGTCGTGATTGGCAGAAGGATGGCTGGTGTCGTAGCGCGGGCCGCTGGCACAACCGGCCAGAACGAGCAGCGACGTGATGAGGGCAAGGAATTTCATGGCAGTACACGCAAGTCAGTAATGCAACAGTGTAACGTACTGACTTGCGTGCGAACGGCAAAAGGGCTGATTTAAATGAAATGGAACAATTGCCTTCAGCCCAGCTCCACCCGGTTGCGACCTGCGTTTTTGGCCCGGTACAACGCCTGATCGGCTCTTTTGAGCACCAGATCGCTGTGTTCTCCCGGCCTGAACGCCGCCAGCCCCATGGAAATGGTGATCGTGACTCGCTCACCCTTGAAGTGGAACGGGCAGGCCTCGATGGACGCGCGCAGGGTTTCCAGCAGTTTGGCGCCGACGGCCGGCGGAGTGGCCGGTAGCAGCAGGACGAACTCCTCGCCGCCGAACCGGGCAATGAAATCACTGCCGCGCAGGCGCTTGCGCAGCACCGTGGCGATGATCTTCAACACTTTGTCGCCGGCAAGGTGCCCGTAGTTGTCGTTGATCCGCTTGAAGTGATCGAGGTCGAGCATGGCCAGGCTCAGAGTATTGCCATGCTGCTGCCATTGGGCGATTTCGTGGTCGAGCCGCTCGCTCCAGGCGGCGCGGTTAGGCAGGCCGGTGAGCGGATCGATCAGGGCTTTCTGGCGCTGCTCTTCGAGGTGCTCGCGGTAGCCCAGCGCTTCCTGCTCCATGTGCGCAACGCGTTCGGCCAGGCTTTTGAGGCGTCCGGCGACTTCCTGTTCCCGGGCGTCACGTTGTTTCTGGTGCTGGTCCATCGTGCCGAGCAGACCTTCCAGATGGTTTTCCAGAACCTGCTTGAGGTCGTCCAGGTCCGCCGCCTCCTGCACGCTGGTCTGCAGACCATCGACCTGTTCACGGATCTGCGTGTCCATCGCTCGCGCCGCCGAGCTGTTGTCGGCGTGACCTTCGCTGGCGGCCTGCAGATTGCTCTGGAACGCTTCGAGACGTTCGTTGAGCTGCTGCAGATAGGCTTCGAACTCGTGCTGACCGCTGTCGGTGATGGCCAGCATCAAGGTCGCCAGATCGTCGAGGATCGGTAACAGTTCGTACCAGTTCAGGCCATTTTTCAGCCGGTCGCGCATGGCTTCGGCTTGGGGGCGGTGGCGCTCCGGCAGGGTCAGGTCGTCCAGCAGGCCAATCAGGGTGTCTTCGATGTGTTTGGCCACCGAGCTGTAGGAGGGTTCGGGCGAATCCGGCAGGGCGTAAAGAATGTCGTGCTCGGATTGCTCCGGATCGATGGCCGCCAGGGCCTGCGCGATGGGCTCGGGCAGGGGCAGGCTGTCGAGGAAGACCGGGGGCGGGTTGTCGCCGGGGTGGATCAGTTCGTCAGGGTTGATGGCGATCGGTGTCGATGGCGCAAAGACCGGAGGCGGCGTGAAGGCTTGCGGCTCGGGTTCTGGCCCGGTGGGTTCCGGTTCGTCGGGAGTCGTAACGACTTCTTTGATGATCCGGGCAGGCTCGAAGGCGACCACTTCCGGCTCTGCAACAGGCTCGGGTGTTGATATTGCTGTTGGTGCTGAACCTTGAAGTGGCGCGACCAGAGGTGCGGCGACCGGTGCTTCACTGACGGCGGCAATGGCTGCCGGTTCGGCGATCGCGGCAGGCGCTTCTGGCATTGGCGCGCTTTCAGGCGCGGCGGGCGGTTGCTCTGGCTGAGCGGCCGGAGTGATCACGGCAGGCTGAGCCACAGGTGCAGGCGTTTCCTCGCTGTCGCGGCTGCCAAACAGGCGCTGCAACAACCCAGGACGTCCCGGTTCTGCCGGCGTCTCCAATTGACTCAACGCCTTGCCCTGCAAACCGCTGAGTTCGCTCAGCAATAACGGCATTTCCCGGGCCTGACTGACTCGCCCGTCGAGCTGCTTGGCGAATTTCTTCAGTGGCTGCGCGACATCTCGGGGCAGGGGCAGCGATTGCAGCTGAGCCACCAGCGAGTTCAGCGCGGTGCTGACCTGCTCGATCCGGGTTTCACGGCGCTGCTCGGAGTCGAGCACGGCTTTTTCAAGGCGCGGCAACAGGGCGGCGAGGCCGGCATCCATGTCGTCGGTGCGCACCACATCGCGCATTTCCTTCATGCATTGATCGACCACACGATCGGTGCCTTCCGCCGCCAGGGTGCTACGCACCAGGCCGCGACGCAGCAGGTCGAGCCGGGCGTCCCATCGACGTTCAAGCTTTTCCTGTTGTTCGATGCTTTTGAGGTATTTCTCTTTCCAGCGCTGGGCTTCGTCGCTCATTCAGGCGTTCCGCGAGGGGCAGGACTCAACGCGGGCAATGCATCGGCCGTGAGCGAACCCGGCAGACGAATCTCTACCGCGACGGGCAGGTGATCGGAAATCGGTTGGGCCAGCACTTCGACCTTTTCCAGGGTCAGGGTCGGGCTGAGCAGAATATGGTCCAGGCAGCGCTGCGGGCGCCAGCTGGGGAATGTCGCTTCGAGTTGCGGGGCCAGCAGGCCTAGGTCGCGTAGGGGCGAGTGTTGCAGCAGGTCGCTGGCGTGGGTGTTCATGTCGCCCATCAGCACCTGATGCTTGTAGCCGCCGATCAGCTCGCGAATATAAGCCAGTTGCATGGTGCGTACCCGGGCGCCGAGCGCCAGGTGCATCATCACCACCACCAGCGCCTCGGGACCTTCGCCGAAGCGCACCAGGATCGCCCCGCGACCTTTCGGCCCCGGCAGCGGATGATCCTCGATCGCCCACGGGCGCAGACGACTGAGTACGCCGTTGCTGTGCTGGGCCAGTCGGCCAAGGTTGCGATTGAGTTGTTGATACCAGTAGGGGAAGGCGCCGAGATGGGCCAGGTGTTCGACCTGATTGACGTAGCCCGAACGCAGGCTGCCGCCATCGGCCTCCTGCAGGGCGACCAGGTCGAAGTCGCCGAGCAGATTGCCGATCTTCTGCAGATTGCCGGAGCGGCCGGGGTGCGGCAGCAGATGCTGCCAGCTGCGGGTCAGGTAGTGCCGATAACGCTCGGTGCTGATGCCGACCTGGATATTGAAGCTGAGCAAGCGCAAACGGCTGTCTGCGGGCAAGCCCGTGGATTCCAGGTGATGCTCGTTGACCTGCGGATCATGCAGGCCGACGAGTCGTTCGGTTCCCCAGCGGCGCATGGCGATTGCCGCGCTTAGTTGGCGGCCGCCTTGTTGGCCGCTCGCTCTTTGGCGACCAGTTGGTCAGCCAGTTTCAGAGCCTCTTCGGCACCACCGGCAGAGCCGATGTCAAAGCGGTATTTGCCGTTGACGATCATGGTTGGAACGCCGGAGATTTCATATTTCTTGGCCAGTTCGCGAGCCTTGACGATCTGGCCCTTGATGGCGAAGGAGTCAAAGGTGGCCAGGAACTTGTCCTTGTCCACGCCCTGGGTGGCGAGGAAGTCGGCCATGTCGTTCTTGTCGGTCAGCTTCTTGTGTTCTTTCTGGATCGCGTTGAACACGGCAGCGTGAACGCTGTGCTCGACGCCCATGGCTTCCAGGGTCAGGAACATCTGACCGTGTGCGTCCCAAGGGCCGCCGAACATGGCAGGAATGCGCACGAAGTTGACGTCGGAAGGCAGTTTTTCAACCCAAGGATTGATCACGGGTTCGAAGGCGTAGCAGTGCGGGCAGCCGTACCAGAACAGTTCCACCACTTCGATCTTGCCAGGCACGGCAACCGGAACCGGATTGCTCAGCTCGACGTACGGGGCAGCAGGTGCTTCGGCAGCCTGGGCGGTTACGCCGAACAGACTGGCAGCGACGAGAGCGGCGCTGATGATCAGATTACGCATGCTTTACTCCTGGACAATTTTGTTCGCCTCGCGCGGGCTGTTTTCAGACAGATCCTGGCGGGCATGAGTTCTGTAGTGTAACGGCAGCGGCCACAAAAAAGGGCGGCCAAAGCCACCCTTTTTATACTTCATGCAACGGATTAATCGAGCGTTAACGTGGCAGGCGTTGCCCTTCGCGCGCAACGCTCGAATCACCATCGCAGGCTTGGCCTTAGTGCAGGCCTTGAATGTAGCTGGAGACCGCCGCAATGTCCTCGTCGCTCAGCTTGCGAGCGATGGTGCGCATGGTCATGGCATCGCCGTCGTTGCTGCGACCGGCTTCTTCCTTGCGGAAATCGGTCAGCTGTTTAGCGATGTATTGAGCGTGTTGGCCACCCAGGTGCGGGAAGCCGGCGGCGGCATTGCCCGCGCCGTTCGGCGAGTGGCAACCGGTGCAGGCTGGCAGGCCTTTTTCCAGGTTGCCGCCACGGAACAGGGCTTCACCGCGAGCGACGATCTTCGGATCGGCGGCGCCGACGCTACCTTTCTGGCTGGCGAAATAGGCGGCGATGTCGGAAAGGTCCTGATCGCTCAGGTTGGTCAGCAGGCCGGTCATTTCCAGAACGGTGCGCTTGCCCGACTTGATGTCATGCAGTTGCTTGGTCAGGTAGCGTTCACCCTGGCCGGCCAGTTTTGGAAAGTTTGGCGCCATGCTGTTGCCATCCGGGCCATGGCAGGCCCCGCATACGGCTGCCTTCGCCTGGCCTGCGGCGGCATCGCCTGCAGCATGGGCGAAACCTGAGATTCCCACGGTCAACAGCAGACTCACGATCAGTTTGTTCATCAGCTAATCCAACTACGGCTAAGGGTTAAGAGTTATGGACCGGGTTTACTTCCGCTCATCCAGAGGATGATGGCCTGGTAATCCTCGGCACTGCAGTCCATGCACAAACCACGCGGCGGCATCGCCTTGAAACCCTGGGTTACGTGTTGCACCAGCGTCTCCATACCTTTCGCCAACCTCGGCGTCCAAGCTTCCTGATCGCCTCTTCTGGGCGCCATGGGTAGTTGGCCGGAATGACAGGCACCACAAACACGGTTGTACACGGCTTCCGGATCCTGTGTAGCCTGTGCGCTGTAAAGCGGCATCAGAACTCCGGCAGCCAGCAGCCATTTCGTCATAAAACGACCTTTTCAGGGTTGAGAGCGATCTGCGTTCTGTTGCGCAATCAAAGTCTGTCGCTCTCGTGAACTTCATCCTTCGCTGGGACAAAGCACACACAAAATCTGCGGCATTATATACTGGCGTCACTGAAACGGAAGCGACACCGCGTTCCGCGCCCAATCCCGGCGCCGCCCACATCGGAAATCCCATGCAACTCAAGAATCCCATCCTCGGCCTGTGCCAACAGTCCACGTTCATGCTCAGTGCCGCCAAAGTCGATCAGTGCCCCGACGACGAAGGCTTCGAAGTGGCGTTCGCCGGTCGTTCCAACGCCGGTAAATCCAGCGCGCTGAACACCCTGACTCACGCCAGCCTGGCGCGCACCTCGAAAACCCCGGGTCGCACACAGCTGTTGAACTTCTTCAAGCTAGACGATGAACGGCGTCTGGTCGACCTGCCGGGCTACGGTTATGCAAAAGTCCCGATCCCGCTCAAGCAACACTGGCAGCGTCACCTCGAGGCTTACCTCGGTGGCCGCGAGAGTTTGAAGGGCCTGATTCTGATGATGGACATCCGTCATCCAATGACCGACTTCGACCTGCTGATGCTCGACTGGGCCGTTGCGGCCGGCATGCCGATGCACATTCTGCTGACCAAAGCGGACAAGCTGACCTACGGCGCAGCCAAGAACACGCTGCTCAAGGTGCAGTCGGAAATCCGCAAGGGGTGGGGCGATCTGGTGACGATCCAGCTGTTCTCCGCGCCAAAACGCATGGGCCTGGAAGAGGCCTACACCAAGCTGGCGGGCTGGATGGAACTGGCGGATAAGGGCGCAGAGCTGCCTGTTGAGTAAATCGCAGGCAAAAAAAAGCCCCGGACTTCATATGGGGAGGGAGAAGTTCCGGGGTTCAAGTTCCGAACCGCTAGGGCGGGGTTCAGATATCTGCCAACACTTAACACAACATAGGAGCATCGAAGGGCTTCACCAGCCATTCAGTATCTCTGAGTGGCCTGTCGCAAGATTAGTTCAGATTCTTTTCAAAAAACTTTGGAATAAGCTCAAGAGCAATCAGAACTAAGCCCCTTCCGATGCCTTTGCCGCGACGTCATGTCGCGGCAAAACCCTGTTCCAGAGGCCTCAGTGCGCCTCGTCCCAGTTGTTGCCAACCCCGACTTCCACCAGCAATGGCACATCCAGCTTCGCCGCTTCGCTCATGTGCACGCGAATTTCGTCGCGAACCTGATCCACCAGATCCTCGCGAACTTCCAGCACCAGTTCATCGTGTACCTGCAGGATAACTTTGGCGTCCAGCCCCGAGGTGCTCAGCCAGTTGTCCACCGCCACCATGGCTTTCTTGATGATGTCCGCTGCGGTGCCCTGCATCGGCGCGTTGATCGCCGTGCGTTCGGCGGCGGCGCGCTCCTGTGGTTTGTTGGAGTTGATGTCCGGCAGATACAGACGGCGGCCGAAGATGGTTTCCACGTAACCCTGATCCGCTGCCTGGGCGCGGGTGCGATCCATGTATTCGCGAACGCCCGGGTAGCGCGCGAAGTAGGTGTCGATGTAGGCCTTGGCGGTCTTGGTATCGACGCCGATGTCCTTGCCCAGCTTCTGCGCGCCCATGCCGTAGATCAGACCGAAGTTGATCGCCTTGGCGCCACGGCGCTGATCGGACGTCACTTCGTTCAGCTCGACCTTGAACACTTCCGCCGCTGTGGCGGTGTGTACGTCCAGGTTGTTGCGGAAGGCGTTCATCAGGCCTTCGTCGCGGGACAGGTGGGCCATGATCCGCAGTTCGATCTGCGAGTAGTCCGCTGCCAGCAGTTTGTAGCCTTTCGGCGCGACGAACGCCTGACGGATGCGCCGGCCTTCAGCGGTGCGCACCGGAATGTTCTGCAGGTTCGGATCGCTCGACGACAGGCGCCCGGTCGACGCGACGGCCTGATGGTACGAGGTGTGGATGCGCCCGGTACGCGGGTTGATCTGCTCCGGCAGGCGATCGGTGTAGGTGCTTTTCAGCTTGCTCATGGAACGGTGTTCCATCAGCACTTTCGGCAGTCGGTGATCGTCTTCGGCCAGTTTTGCCAGCACCTCTTCGGCAGTGGACGGCTGGCCCTTGGCGGTCTTCTTCAGCACCGGCAGGCCAAGTTTTTCGTAGAGGATCACACCCAGTTGCTTCGGCGAGCCGAGGTTGAATTCTTCACCGGCGATCTCGAACGCTTCACGCTCCAGCGCGACCATCTTGTCGCCCAGCTCGATGCTCTGAACGCCAAGTAGCGCGGCATCGACGAATGCACCCTGGCGCTCGATGCGGGCCAGCACCGGCACCAGCGGGATTTCGATGTCGGTCAGTACGCTGGCCAGGCTCGGGATGGCGCTGAGTTTTTCGAACAGCGTCTGGTGCAGGCGCAGGGTCACGTCGGCATCTTCGGCGGCGTACGGCCCGGCCTGTTCCAGCGCGATCTGGTCGAAGGTCAGTTGCTTGGCGCCTTTGCCGGCGATGTCCTGGAAGCTCACGGTGGTGTGATCCAGGTACTTCTGCGCCAGGCTGTCCATGTCGTGACGGGTGGCGGTGGAGTTGAGCACGTAGGACTCAAGCATCGTGTCGAAGGCAATCCCGCGCACAGTGATGCCTTCGTTCTGGTCGCCACCGATGGCGCAGTTGGCCAGGATATTCATGTCGAATTTGGCGTGCTGGCCGACCTTGAGCTTGTTCGGGTCTTCCAGGATTGGTTTCAGCGCGCGCAACACGCTGTCGCGATCCAGTTGCTCCGGCACGCCGATGTAGGAGTGGGTCAGCGGGATGTAGGCCGCTTCGTTGGCCTGCACCGCGAAGGACAGACCGACCAATTGCGCCTGTTGCGCGTCGACGCCGGTGGTTTCGGTGTCGAAGGCGAACAGCTTGGCGTTCTTCAGTTTTTCCAGCCAGACATCGAAACGGGCCTGATCGAGGATGGTTTCGTACGCAGCTTCAGTCGGAGCGGTGGGCGCTTCTTCCGCAGGTGCGCTGAACAGGTCGACGGCCGGCTCAGGCGCGGTGGCGCTGCTCAGCTCCAGACGCTTGGCATCGCGCTCCAGATCGTTGATCCAGCTCTTGAACTCCAGCAGGGTGTAAAGCTCAAGCAGCTTGGCCGGATCTTCCGGGCCCATTTGCAGGTCGTCGAGGCCGATATCCAGCGGCACGTCGACCTTGATGGTCGCCAGTTGATAGGAGAGGAATGCCATCTCCTTGTGCTCTTCGAGCTTGGCCGGCAGGGTCTTGGCACCACGAATCGGCAGGGTCGGCACAATGTCGAGCTGCGCATACAGCTCGGTCAAGCCGCCGTTGACGCCCACCAGCAGGCCGGACGCGGTTTTCGGCCCGATGCCGGGAACACCGGGGATGTTGTCGGAAGAATCGCCCATCAGGGCCAGATAATCGATGATCTGCTCCGGAGCGACGCCGAATTTCTCCTTCACGCCCTCCACGTCCATCGAGCTACCGGACATGGTGTTGACCAAGGTAATGTGGCCGTCGACCAGCTGTGCCATGTCCTTGTCGCCGGTGGAGATGATCACCGGGCGGTTGGCGGCCGCGCTGCTGCGGGCCAGGGTGCCGATCACGTCATCGGCCTCGACGCCTTCGACGCACAGCAGCGGGAAGCCGAGGGCTTTCACGCTCTGGTGCAGCGGCTCGATCTGCAGGCGCATGTCGTCGGGCATGCTCGGGCGGTTGGCCTTGTATTCGGCGTACATCTCATCGCGAAATGTCCCGCCCTTGGCGTCGAACACCACGGCGAACGGGCTGTCCGGATACTGCTTGCGCAGGCTCTTGAGCATGTTCAGCACGCCCTTGACCGCTCCGGTCGGCAGGCCTTTGGACGTGGTCAGCGGTGGCAGCGCATGAAAGGCGCGGTACAGGTAAGACGAACCGTCCACCAGGACGAGGGGGGCTTGGCTCATGAGCAGGATCAACCTTTTCGGCGGGTCCGGCGCTAGAATAGCGGGACCGTTGACGACAAAGGGACAAGGTTATCATGCGTACGTTAAATCGCTTGCTGCTGGTCAGTTTGATTGCTGTCTCACCGTTGCCTGCGATCGCGGCGGATGATGCGCCGTCAGCGGAGCCGGAAGTCACCATCCGCACCGAGGGTGACAGAACCATCCAGGAGTACCGGCAGAACGGTTTCCTGTACGCGATCAAGGTGACCAAGAAGGGTTTCCCGCCCTATTTTCTGGTGCGTGCGGACGGTACTGATGCAAACTTCATCCGCTCGGACCAGCCGGATATGCTGATCCCGTCGTGGAAGATTTTCGAGTGGAAGTAGTTTCTTAATTTCAACCGGCGCCGGCTCGATGGCGGCGCCAGAACTGAGCAGTTTTTAACCATGTCTGTGTTCACCCCCCTGGCTCGGCCCGAGCTGGAAACCTTTCTCGCCCCTTACGGGCTCGGCCGTCTGCTCGATTTCCAGGGGATCGCCGCCGGCAGCGAAAACACCAACTTCTTCATCAGCATGGAAAAGGGCGAGTTCGTCCTGACCCTGGTCGAGCGCGGTCCGGTGCAGGAAATGCCGTTCTTCATCGACCTGCTCGACGTCCTCCACGAAGCCGACCTGCCGGTGCCCTACGCACTGCGCACCACCGACGGCGTCGCCCTGCGCGAGCTGAAAGGCAAACCGGCGCTGTTGCAGCCGCGCCTGGCCGGCAAGCACATCAAGCAGGCCAACGCCCAGCATTGCGCGCAGGTCGGTGACTTGCAGGCGCACCTGCACCTGGCAACCCAGGGCGACAGCATGATCAAGCGCAAGACCGATCGTGGCCTGGACTGGATGCTGGAGGAGGGGACCGAGTTTCTCTCGCACCTGAGCGACGAGCCGCGTGCGCTGCTGCAAAAGGCGCTGGACGAAATCACCCAGCAGAAAGAAAAAATTCTCGCGCTGCCGCGGGCGAATATCCACGCCGACCTGTTCCGCGACAATGCGATGTTCGAAGGCACGCACCTGACCGGGCTGATCGACTTCTACAACGCCTGCTCCGGGCCGATGCTCTACGACGTGGCGATTGCCTTGAACGACTGGTGTTCAGACGAAGACGGCCTGATCGACGGCCCACGTGCGCGGGCCTTCCTGGGTGCCTACGCGGCACTGCGCCCGTTCACGGCCGCCGAGGCAGAGTTGTGGCCGACCATGCTGCGAGTGGCGTGCGTGCGGTTCTGGCTGTCGCGGTTGATCGCGGCAGAATCGTTCGCCGGGCAGGACGTGCTGATTCACGATCCGAAAGAGTTCGAGCAGCGGCTGGCGCAGCGTCAGCAGGTCAACACACCGCTGCCATTTGCCCTGTAAAAGAAAAAGACCGCAGCCTGTGCAGGCTGCGGTTTTTTGTATCAGAGCGATTCCAGGCAACCCGCCAGATCATTCCCCAGCTTCTCCAGCACCTGCTCATAACCTTGAGCCGTCGCCGGCGTGTAGCCGCCCAACGCATCCAGCTCCGCCAGCTTCACCGGCAAGCCTGCCACCAGGGTTTCCGCCAGACGTGGACGCAACGGCGGCTCACTGAACACGCAGGTTTTGCCGACTTCCTGCAACCGCGCGCGCATCGCCGCCACATGCTGGGCGCCCGGCTGCACTTCCGCCGCCACGCTGAACACACCGGTATGTTTCAAGCCGTAGGCATCTTCGAAGTAGTCGAAGGCTTCATGGAAGACGAAGTAGGGTTTGCCTTCAACACTGGCCAGACGTTTCTTCAAGCGTTGATCCAGTGCATCCAGACGCTCATCGAACGCCTTGGCGTTGCTCTGGTAGCGCTCGGCATTGGCCGGGTCGGCAGCGCTCAGGTCGGCGGCCATTTTGTCGGCAATCACCCGCGCGTTCACCGGCGATAGCCACAAATGCGCGTCGAGGGTGCCTGGGCGGTGATCGTGATCATGCTCGTCGGCATCTTCGGCGTGGGAGTGGCTGTCTTCGGCGAAGCGGCGCAGCTTCATGCCCGGCAAGTCCTGCACGGCGACGCTCGGCAGCGTACGACCATTCAGCACGCGAGGCAGGAAACCTTCCATGTCCGGGCCGATCCAGTACAGCAGGTCCACCGATTGCACCTTGCGCACGTCGGAAGGGCGCAGCGCGTAGTTATGCGGCGAAGCCCCCGGCGGCAGCAACACTTCCGGAATCGCCACGCCGTCCTGCACCGCAGCGGCAATCAATTGCAGCGGCTTGATGCTGGTGAGGACTCTGACTTCGGCCTGAGCCGAACCGATCAGCAGAAAACTGGCGACAAAGGCCACAAAAACAGAAAAAAGTCGGAACACGATGACCACTCAAGGAGGCGAGAACGGGTAACATAATAACGTCTCTAACCAAACTCGTCGCCGCTCATGCCTATTACCCCGATTGCCAGCCGTCCCCACGACCACTCCCATTGCGTCCACAGCGCCCTGTCCGAGGCCGATGCCTTGTGTGCACAGAAAGGCCTGCGCCTGACCGCATTGCGTCGGCGGGTGCTGGAACTGGTCTGGCAGAGCCACAAGCCGCTGGGTGCCTACGACATCCTCGCCGTGCTCAGCGAGCAGGACGGCCGTCGCGCCGCGCCACCGACCGTGTACCGGGCGCTGGATTTCCTGCTGGAAAACGGCCTGGTGCACCGCATCTCCTCGCTGAACGCCTTTGTCGGCTGCGTTCACCCGAAACACTCGCACCAGGGCCAGTTCCTGATCTGCCGCGAATGCCACGCGGCCATCGAGCTTGAGCAAAAAACCATCAGCGATGCGATCGTCCACAGCGCCAAGGACGTCGGCTTCATCGTCGAGGCCCAGACCGTCGAAGTGGTCGGCCTCTGCTCCGGTTGCCGGGGGGCTTGATGAGCGATGCGTTGATCCGTCTGGAGCAGGTGGCTGTCCGGTTTGCCGGGCAGAACGTGCTGGACAACATTCACTTGAGCGTCGAGCCGGGGCAGATCGTCACCCTGATCGGCCCCAACGGCGCCGGCAAGACCACGCTGGTACGCGCCGTCCTTGGCTTGCTGAAACCCGACAGCGGCAGTGTCTGGCGCAAGCCGAAACTGCGCGTCGGTTACATGCCGCAAAAGCTTCACGTCGATCCGACCCTGCCGCTGTCAGTCCTGCGCTTCCTGCGGCTGGTGCCGGGCGTCGATCGTCCGCGTGCGCTGGCGGCACTCAAGGAAGTCGGCGCCGAGCATGTCATCGACAGCCCGGTGCAAAGTGTTTCCGGCGGCGAAATGCAGCGCGTGCTGCTGGCCCGGGCGCTGTTGCGCGAGCCGGAACTGCTGGTGCTCGACGAGCCGGTGCAGGGCGTCGATGTGGCCGGGCAAGCCGAGCTGTACAGCCTGATCACCCGCCTGCGCGACCGTCACGGTTGCGGCGTGCTGATGGTTTCCCACGACCTGCATCTGGTGATGAGCACTACAGATCAGGTGGTATGCCTAAACCGTCATGTCTGCTGCTCCGGGCATCCCGAGCAGGTCAGTGGCGATCCGGCTTTCGTCGAGCTGTTCGGCAACCACGCGCCGAGCCTCGCGGTCTATCACCACCATCACGACCACGCCCACGACCTGCACGGTTCGGTGGTCAAGGGGCCTGTAACAGGCCAACCTCATGTTCACGGAGATAGCTGCAAGCATGGCTGATTTTCTGTTCTACGCCCTGCTTGCAGGTCTGGCGCTGGCGGTGGTCGCGGGGCCGTTGGGCTCGTTCGTGGTCTGGCGGCGCATGGCCTATTTCGGCGACACCCTGTCCCACGCCGCACTGCTCGGCGTGGCGCTGGGCTTTCTGCTGGATGTCAGCCCGACGGTTGCGGTCACCGTGGGCTGCCTGCTGCTGGCGGTACTGCTGGTGACCCTGCAACAGCGTCAGCCGCTGGCGTCCGACACGTTGCTGGGCATTCTTGCGCCGAGCACACTCTCTCTCGGGCTGGTGGTACTAAGCTTCATGCATGAAGTGCGGATCGACCTGATGGCCTATCTGTTCGGCGACCTGCTGGCGATCAGCCCGACCGATCTGGCGTGGATCCTCGGCGGCAGCGCGGCGGTGCTGGTGTTGCTGGTGACGCTCTGGCGACCGCTGCTGGCGATCACCGTGCACGAAGAACTGGCCAGGGTCGAAGGCCTGCCGGTGGCCGGTTTGCGCATGGCGCTGATGCTGCTGATCGCGGTGGTGATCGCGGTGGCGATGAAAATCGTCGGTGTGTTGCTGATTACGTCGCTGTTGATCATCCCGGCGGCTGCGGCACAACGTCACGCCCGTTCGCCGGAGCAGATGGCACTGGGCGCGAGCCTGCTGGGCATGCTCGCCGTGTGTGGCGGGCTGGCGCTGTCCTGGTTCAAGGACACCCCGGCCGGCCCGTCAATCGTTGTGACGGCGGCCGCACTGTTTCTGCTGAGTTTTGTTCTGCCCCGTCGAGGGGTGTAGACTTGCTCGTTTTTTGCGCAAATAGAGAGTCGCAGGAATGAAGCCGTTCGCCTCCCGTTATCTGCTCCTTGTCGCATTTTCAGTGCTGCTGGGCGCCTGCCAAAGCACGCCGCCGGTGGCCGAAGCCCCCGATGCGCGGGCCACGGCCATCGCACAGCTGGAGCAAAGCCTGGCCAGCAGCGAACTGGCCACTGCCGAGGACCAGTTGGCTGCCTTGCAGGCCGAAACGCCCAACGATCAGTCCCTTGAGCAATACCAGCGCCAGTTGGCCGAAGCCTATCTGCGCCGCAGCCAGATCGTCCTGCAGAAGGGCGATGTGAATGCTGCCGCAACCGCTCTGGCCCGTGCCCGTGCGCTGATGCCCAAGGCCCCGGCGCTGACCGGTGGCGTCAACGGCGCCATCACCGAAGCGCGCAAGGCCGAGCTGGAAAAAGCCGAAGCAGCGCTCCTGGCCGCCGAAGCCAAGCCGAAAGCCAAGGTGATCGATCCGACCGCCGAGAGCACCACGGTTGCACTGAATATCAACGATAGTCGCAAACTTCGCCGTCAACTCGACGCGATCGCCGCCGATGTGGTGAATTACGACTGTGCGGTGAGCATTCAGGCGCCGCGCACCAATGATTACCCTTGGCTGGCGACGCTGATCACCAAGCGCGTGAAGAAGCTCGATCCGGATTTCGATCTGCAGATCGAGAAGCAGATTCTGCGCACGGTTCCGGCGCAGATGGTTCTGAGCCCGCGCAAACCTTGATTCAACCGCAGCCTGCTTTTCGCAGGCTGCGGTTTTCTTCAGGCCGGAATTGCCTTGGCCTTCGCCTCCCGATCCCAGACCCGATGCTGCCCGATCGCCGCAAAGAACGGCTTGGTCAGCGCTTTCACATCTTTGCCTTCGATCAATCCGGCATCCGCTTCCAGCTTCAGCACATCCAGCAACTGTTTGGCCTCGCCTTGCAGGGCAATCGCCTTCAGGTGCTTGTACGCCTCCAGCAGGTAATGCAACGCCACGCCGTCTCCGCTCAACGCCTTGACCGACGCCGCGCCACCCGGCACGAACACCGCGTCGAACACCACAGAAGGCAAACCTTCCATCGACGCATCCACCGCCAGGCTTTTGCCATCGGCCGTCTTCACCGGTGCCGAAGTCGGGCCGAGCAGTTTGGCGTGCGCGCCTTCTGCCGCCAGAGCCTTCTTCATTGCATCAATTGCGGCACCATCGACGCCGTTGGCTGCCAAAATCGCCACTTTTCGCGTCTTGATATTCTCCGGCAACAGGTTGGCCTGACTCAGTGACGGTGAGTGGTCGAGAGATATCTTGCGCACCTCGACCGTGCCCTTGGCCGGCGCCGGCAATCCAAGGTTGTGCGCCACGCGCTTGGCCAGTTCCAGATCGATGTTGGCCAGAATCTCGTTCACTTCCCGGGCCCGAATGTGCTCCCGTTCAACCTTGCCCAGTTCGAAGCTGTAGGCCGAAATGATGTGTTCCTGCTCGTGCTTGCTCATGCTCTTGAAGAACAGTCGCGCCTGGGAAAAGTGATCGCTGAACGACTCGCTGCGCTGGCGGATCTTGTTGGCGTCGATGCGCTCCGCATAGCTCTCGAACCCGCCGTCCTGCGCTGCCGGCGTGGTTTCTTTCGGCCAGCCGCCATCAATCGAGTTCGGCTCGTAGGACGCACGGCCCTTGTCGATCACCGTACGGTGCTGGGCATCGCGCTGGCCGTTGTGGAAGGGCGCCACCGGACGATTGATCGGCAGCTCATGAAAGTTCGGCCCGCCGAGTCGGCTGATCTGCGTGTCGGTGTAGGAAAACAGCCGACCTTGCAGCAGCGGGTCATTGGAGAAGTCGATGCCAGGCACGATATGGCCGGGGCAGAACGCGACCTGCTCGGTTTCGGCGAAGAAGTTATCCGGGTTGCGGTTGAGGGTCATCTTGCCCAGCGGCGTGATCGGGACTATTTCCTCGGGAATCAGCTTGGTCGGGTCGAGGATGTCGAAATCGAAGTCGTGCTCGTTTTTCTCCTCGATGACCTGTACGCCCAGTTCCCATTCCGGGTAGTCCCCGGTCTCGATGGCCTCCCAGAGATCGCGCCGATGGTAGTCAGTGTCCTTACCGGCCAGCTTCTGCGCTTCGTCCCACACCAGCGAACAGGTGCCGGCGGTGGGGCGCCAGTGGAATTTGACGAAGCGCGATTTGCCCTCGGCGTTGATCAGCCGGAAGGTGTGCACGCCGAAACCCTGCATGCTGCGCAGGCTTTTCGGGATGGCCCGGTCGGACATGGCCCAGATGACCATGTGCGCCGATTCCGGCACCAGCGACACGAAGTCCCAGAAGGTGTCGTGAGCCGAGCCGCCGGTAGGCATTTCATTGTGCGGTTCGGGTTTTACCGCGTGGACGAAGTCGGGAAACTTGATCGCGTCCTGGATGAAGAACACCGGCATGTTGTTGCCGACCAGGTCGAAGTTGCCTTCGTCGGTGAAAAATTTCACGGCAAAACCGCGCACGTCGCGCACGGTATCGCCGGAGCCCCGTGGTCCTTGCACCGTGGAAAAGCGTACGAACACAGGCGTTTTCTTCCCCGGATCCCGCAGGAAACCGGCCTTGGTCAACGCCGAATGATTCTCGTAGCTTTGAAAGAAACCATGGGCGCCGGTACCGCGGGCATGGACGATGCGCTCGGGAATCCGCTCATGGTCAAAGTGCGTGATTTTCTCACGCATGATGAAGTCTTCCAGCAGCGACGGCCCGCGCGGTCCGGCCTTCAAGGTGTTCTGGTTGTCCGCGACCTTCACGCCCTGATTGGTGCGCAGAGCCTGGCCGGTGGCGTCGGAACGGAATTTTTCCAGGCTGTCGAGTTTGGCGTTGGTATTGGCGCGATCCGGGGTGTCGGTGCCGGCCATCTGGCTTTTGTCTGTGGCAGGTTTTTTCGTACTCATCAGTCGTGAACTCCTGTCTGCCCCGGCGTTGCGCCGGGACGCTTGAGTGGTTCCCGGGCACGGCACCCAGGGTTTTCAAGTCGCTTACCTAGTGACTGACGAGGGTTTTGGGCGTTCCTTTTTTATGACCTTTGATCCTGTTATTGCCAAATCGAAGGTTAATTGCGAAATAAATGCTAAGAACCTCTATACGGACAGGCTAAAATGCGCGCCCGGCTAACCGCTGATCCTTTTCCAACGCGCCCCACAAGGTTCGCTACGTGATCGAGTTTCAAAACGTCCATAAGACTTACCGCGTCGCCGGTAAGGACATCACCGCGCTGCATCCGACCAGTCTCTCCATCGAGAACGGTCAGGTGTTCGGCCTGATTGGCCATTCCGGCGCGGGAAAAAGTACCCTGCTGCGTCTGATCAATCGCCTGGAAGATTCCAGTGGCGGCAAGATCATCGTCGACGGCGAAGAAGTCACCGCGCTGGACGCCAACGGCCTGCGCCGTTTCCGTCAGCAGGTCGGGATGATCTTCCAGCACTTCAACCTGCTGGCATCCAAGACCGTGGCCGACAACGTCGCGCTGCCGCTGACCCTGGCCGGTGAACTGTCCCGCGCCGAGATCGACCAGCGTGTGGCCGAATTGCTGGCGCGGGTCGGTCTGTCCGATCACGCGAAGAAGTACCCGGCGCAGTTGTCCGGTGGCCAGAAGCAGCGCGTCGGCATCGCCCGCGCCCTGGCGACCAAGCCGAAAATCCTGCTGTGCGACGAAGCCACCAGCGCCCTCGATCCGCAGACCACCGCGTCGGTCCTGCAACTGCTGGCCGAAATCAACCGCGAGCTGAAACTGACCATCGTGCTGATCACCCACGAGATGGACGTGATCCGCCGTGTCTGCGATCAGGTGGCGGTGATGGACGCCGGCGTGATCGTCGAACAAGGTTCGGTGGCCGAGGTGTTCCTGCATCCGAGGCACCCGACCACCAAGCGTTTCGTGCAGGAAGACGAGCAGATCGACGAAAGCGAGCAGCGCGATGACTTCGCTCACGTGCCGGGCCGCATCGTGCGTCTGACCTTCCAGGGCGAAGCGACCTACGCGCCGCTGCTGGGTACCGTCGCTCGGGAAACCGGCGTGGACTACAGCATCCTGGCCGGTCGTATCGACCGCATCAAAGACATTCCTTACGGGCAATTGACCCTCGCCGTCACCGGTGGCGACATGGAAGCGGCGTTCGCCCGCTTCACCGCCGCTGACGTTCACATGGAGGTGTTGCGCTAATGGCAGACCTGATGAGTTTCTTCACCAATATCGACTGGTACGAAATCTGGCTGGCCACCGGCGACACCATGATGATGCTCGGCGGTTCGCTGCTGTTCACCGTGTTGCTCGGCCTGCCGCTGGGCGTGCTGCTGTTCCTCTGCAGCCCCCGCCAGTTGCTCGAAGCCAAAGGCGTATATGCGCTGCTATCGCTAGTGGTGAACATCCTGCGTTCGTTGCCGTTCATCATTCTGTTGATCGTGATGATCCCGTTCACTGTGCTGATCACCGGCACCTCGCTGGGCGTGGCCGGTGCGATTCCGCCGCTGGTGGTAGGTGCGACGCCGTTCTTCGCGCGTCTGGTGGAAACCGCCCTGCGTGAAGTCGATCGCGGCATCATCGAAGCGACCCAGTCGATGGGCGCGACCACTCGCCAGATCATCATGAATGCCTTGCTGCCGGAGGCTCGTCCGGGCATTTTCGCAGCGATTACGGTGACGGCGATTACACTGGTTTCCTACACGGCGATGGCCGGTGTGGTCGGCGCCGGTGGTCTGGGTGACCTGGCGATCCGTTTCGGTTACCAGCGTTTCCAGACCGACGTGATGATCGTCACCGTGGTGTTGCTGCTGATTCTGGTGCAAGTGCTGCAAATGGTCGGCGACCGGCTGGTCGTGCATTTCTCGCGCAAATAACCCGGTTTGGTAATCAAAAAATGAGCCGGCCATTCGCTGGCAGGTGCCACACGGGCACCTCAAAAGGAGTTAGCTGAATGAAAAAACTGATCGCTGCTTTCGCTGCCGTAGCCGCTTTTTCGGCTCACGCTGAAACCCTGACCGTTGCTGCCACTCCGGTGCCGCACGCGGAAATCCTCGAATTCGTGAAGCCGGCACTGGCCAAGGAAGGCGTGGATCTGAAGGTCAAGGTCTTCACCGATTACATCCAGCCGAACGTGCAGGTGGCCGAGAAGCGTCTGGACGCCAACTTCTTCCAGCACCAGCCGTACCTCGATGAGTTCAACAAGGCCAAGGGCACCAGCCTGGTGGCTGTGACCGGTGTGCACCTGGAGCCGCTGGGCGCCTACTCGAGCAAGATCAAGAAAATCGAAGACCTGCCAGGCGGCGCCAACGTGGTGATCCCGAACGACGCCACCAACGGCGGCCGTGCGCTGTTGCTGCTGGACAAGGCGGGCGTGATCAAGCTGAAGGATTCGAAAAACATCCTGTCCACCGTCAAGGACATCGCCGAGAACCCGAAAGACCTGAAGATCCGTGAACTGGAAGCCGCGACCATCCCGCGCGTGCTGACCCAGGTCGACCTGGCGCTGATCAACACCAACTACGCGCTGGAAGCCAAGCTGGATCCGTCCAAGGACGCGCTGGTCATCGAAGGCAACGACTCGCCGTACGTGAACATCCTGGTGTCCCGCGCGGACAACAAGGACAGCGACGCCATGAAGAAACTGGCCGCTGCCCTGCACAGCCCGGAAGTGAAGAAATTCATTACCGAGAAGTACAAAGGCGCGGTGTTGCCAGCGTTCTGATCCCGGCTTACAAGCATAAAAAAACCGCAGCTCAGGCTGCGGTTTTTTTTGGTCCGGGTTTTTACTTGCGGTTCAACATCACCGGCAACTGCGCCACCAGCTTGGCATTGTTCAACGGCGCCCGAATGAACCCACGCTGCGTACCATCAGGCCCGATCACCGCCAGATTCCCGCTGTGATCCACCGTGTAATTCGGTTTGCTGGTATCCGCCGGAATGAACGGGATGCTCACCGCGTTCGCCACCTTCTGCAGCTCATCGATCGACTTCGGCGTCAGGCCGATGAATTGCGGATCGAAGTAACCCAGGTACTGCTTCAACTGCGCAGGGTTGTCGCGGTTGGGGTCGACGCTGACCAGCACGATCTGCAGTTTATCCACCGCATCCTTCGGCAGTTCGCTCTTGATCTGGCGTAGCTGGGCGAGGGTGGTCGGGCAGATGTCCGGGCAGAAGGTGTAGCCGAAGAACAGCAGGCTCCACTTGCCCTTGAGCTCGTTGACCGTGACCGGTTGGCCGTCCTGATTGGTCATCGTCACGTCCGGCAGGTTGCGGCTCTGCGGCAGCAGGATGATGCCGGCGTCGATCAGCGCGGTCGGGTCGCCCTGGCCCTTGCCGCTCAGCACTTTGTTGACGGTCAGGCCGAGGATCAGCGCGATCACGGCCACGAGGATGAAGACGGTTTTCTGGGTTCGAGTCATAGGTTCAACAGTAAGTAGTGGTCTACGAGCAGGGCGATGAACAGCAGAAACAGGTACCAGATAGAGTACTTGAAGGTGTTGATCGCCGCGTGCGGCCGAGTGCCACGGTACAGCACCACGGCCCATTGCAGAAACCTCGCGCCCAGGCCGAGGGCGCAGATCAGGTACAGCGCGCCGCTCATGTGGATCACGTACGGCAGCAGGCTGACCGCCAGCAGGGCGAAGGTGTACAGCAAAATGTGCACCTTGGTGTAGTGCTCGCCGTGGGTGACCGGCAGCATCGGGATGTCGGCCTTGGCGTATTCCTCCTTGCGGTGGATCGCCAGCGCCCAGAAGTGCGGCGGGGTCCAGGCGAAGATGATCAGCACCAGCAGCAGTGGTTCAGCGCCGATATGGCCGGTGGCGGCGGTCCAGCCGAGCAACGGCGGTGCGGCACCGGCGAGGCCGCCGATGACGATGTTCTGCGGCGTCGCGCGCTTGAGGAACCCGGTGTAGATCACCGCGTAGCCGAGCAACGAGGCCAAAGTCAGCCAAGCGGTCAGCGGATTGGTGAAGGTCAGCAGCAAGGCCTGACCAAGTAGCGCCAGCACCAGTGCAAAGGTCAGTGCCGCCGTGGGCGAAACCCGGCCCTCGGCCAGCGGCCGTTTGTGGGTGCGGGCCATGACCGCATCGATGCGCCGGTCCACCACGTGATTGACCGCCGCCGCGCCACCGGCACACAACGCAATTCCCAGATTGCCGAACACCAGCACCGTCCATGGCACCCCGGCGCGGGTCGCGAGGAACATGCCGACCAGCGAGGTGATGAGCATCAGCACCACGACTTTCGGTTTGGTCAGCTCCAGGTAATCACGCCACAACGCCTGTGCGGGACGTTCGCCGATCAGAATCGCCATGGCGTCTCTCCTTTTAGGGTGATGGGCGCCGCCGAGGGTTTACGCGGGCTCAGGCGCCAGCGCGCGAGCATCGGCTGCTTGACCCGGACCAGACTGGTCCGCGCGTGATAGTTGACCAGCACCATGGTCAGCAGCAGCGCCGCGCCGCCGGCGTTGTGCGCCACGGCCACCGGCAGCGGCAGATGAAACAGCACATTGCTGATACCGAGGGTGATCTGCGCGCCGAGCGCAACCAGCACCAGCCCGGCCAGTCGCGTCATGCCCACCACTTTCAGTTGCCACGCCAGACCGAGCAGGACAATCGTCACCAGCAGGGCGCCGATGCGGTGGGTCAGGTGAATCGCCGTGCGTGCATCGCTGTCGAGTTGCCCGCCGAGGTAATTGGGGCCGATGTGCTGGGTCAGGTGAAAACCGTTGGCGAAATCCGCCGGCGGCAGCCATTGGCCGTGGCAGGTCGGGAAGTCGATGCAGGCCACCGCCGCATAGTTGGAACTGACCCAGCCACCCAGCGCGATCTGGCCGATCACCAGCAGCAGTCCGGCGGTGGCCCAATATTGCAGACGCTTGGGCACGGTCAGCGCCGGCAGCACGCCGGACAGCCTCAGCGTCAGCAGAAACAGCAGGCTCAAGGTCGCGAAGCCACCGAGCAAATGCCCGGTCACCACTTGCGGCCAGAGCTTGAGCGTCACCGTCCACATGCCGAACGCCGCCTGGGCGAACACCACCGCCAGCAGAAACAGCGGCAGTTTCAGCGGTTGCCCCGGATGCCGCCGATTGACCCACGCACGCCCGGCCAGAATCGAAATCAGCATGCCGAGGGTGCCGGCGAAGTAGCGGTGGATCATCTCGTTCCAGCCTTTGTGCGCCTCCACTGGCGAGTCGGGGTAGTGCAGTTCGGCATGGGCCAGTTGGGCTTCGCTTTTCGGCACGCTGATGAAGCCGTAGCAGCCCGGCCAGTCAGGGCAGCCGAGGCCGGCGTGAGTCAGGCGGGTGTAGGCGCCGAGCAGCACCACGATCAGTGCCAGCAGGGTGGCAAACAGCGCGAGGCGAAATCCAGGTTTGGCCATGACGATGCCCTTATCCGATGTTCGACAGTTTCAGCAGGTGACGCAGGTCGTTGAGCAGATCCTTGCCCTTCACGCTCGGGTCGTAGCGCAGCACGAGGTTGCCGTGGGGATCGATGATCCACAGCTGCGGCGTGGCCTTGTCGCCGGTGGCCTTGCTGAATGCGGCGGCGTCCAGCGGATAGCGTTGCAGTTGCGGATATTCGCGAGTGAGTTTGGCTTCGTAGTCGGCGCTCAACGGTTGCGCGGCGGCGAGGGCATGGCTGGCGCGCCCGGCATCGCGGCCGAGGCCGATCTGGATCTGCCGCGCCAGGTACACCAGTTGCTGGCAATCCACCGCGCAGTCTTTCGGAGCGGTCACCAGCATCTGCCAGCGTTCTTCGTCGGCCGTCACGCCGAGGTCGGCGCGGCTCTGGCCGTTGCCGATCAGTTCGCCGTGATAACTGCGTCCTTCCGGCACCCAGAACTGCAACTTGTACATGCCGGTGGCGAGGATCATCGGGCCGACGACGCCGAGCAGGATCAACAGCAGTTGAATGCGCCCGCGGCGGCGCCCGGCCGGGACTTTGGCTTCAGACATGCTGGGTGGATTCATGGCCGCTCCCATGGTGTTTCTCCTTCGCGTTGTGCAATCCGAGGTAGATGTAGAGACCGAACAGGGCGGTGGCCATGGCGAACCACTGCACGGCGTAGCCGAGGTGTTTTTCCGGGCCCATGGCGACTACCGGCCAGTCGGCCTGGTAGCTGGCGGGACCGGGTTCTGCGCGCAATTCATAGGCGAAGCCGTCGCGCTCCAGGGTTTTCCACAATTTGGCCGGTTCGACGGCGGTGACGGTTTGCGGCCAGGTGCTGCTGACCGGGTCGGCGTGCAACTGGAAGGTCGTGCCGGGGGCGACGTACACCCAGGCGTCGACATTCACGGCCTCGGCCGGCGTCTTGAATTGCGGGGTAACGCGGCGGTCCGGCCACGGCAGCCAGCCGCGATTGACCAGTAGCCAAAGGCCGGTGCGCTGATCCTGAAACGGTTGCAGCAATTCGACGCCGACCTTGCCGTCCCGCTGGCGGTTGTCCAGCAACAGGCTGTGCGCCGCATCGAACTGGCCGTGCAGATGCACCCGGCGAAAGGCCGGATCGGCACTGTGCAGCAGCTCGGTGCTGGCCATCGGCTCGGCGGCGCGGCGCTCGGCGTAGCTGGCGAGCAGGGCGGTTTTCTCCGCGCCCCGGCCCAGTTGCCAGAAGCCCAGCGAAATCAGCAGCGGCAGCAGCAAGGCGACCACCAGCGTCGGCACGACGCCCGGCCGGAAGCGCTTCATGGCCGCGCCAGAAAAGCAGTGAATGCGACCGCTATACTTGATTGCATCGCATGTACCCCCGGAGTCTTCCCATGCTCAAAGCAGCTATCGTCCTGATGCTGATTGCCACGGTGATCAGCCTGTTCAGCGGCCTGTTTTTCCTGGTCAAGGACGACAGCAGTTCAAATCGCCTGGTCATCGCCTTGAGTGTTCGGGTGGCATTGGCCGCTTGCACCGTCGGCTTGATTGCCTGGGGTTTTTACAGCGGCCAACTGGTGTCGCACGCGCCCTGGTAGCTCTGTCCTTCAGAGCACGTAAACGAAGATGAACAAGCCGATCCACACCACATCGACGAAGTGCCAGTACCAGCTCGCGGCTTCGAAGCCGAACTGGTGCTCGTTGTCGAAGTGGCCCTTCATGATGCGCATCAGCATCACAAACAGGATGATCGTGCCGATGGTCACGTGGGCACCGTGGAACCCGGTGAGCATGAAGAACGTCGCGCCGTAGATCCCTGAACCGAGGGTCAGGCCCAGTTCGTGATAGGCGTGCATGTACTCCTCGGCCTGCAAGGCGAGGAAGCCGCAACCCAGCAGCACGGTAATCGCCAGCCAGATTTTCAGCGCCCCGCGATGGCCTTTCTTCAGGGCATGGTGGGCGATGGTGATGGTCACGCTGGAGCTCACCAGCAGAATCGTGTTGACCAGCGGCAGGCCCCAGGGGCTGATGACTTCCTTGGGCGGCGGGAACAGTTTCGGGTCAGGCGTGTGCAACAGCGGCCAGGTGAACTGGAAGTTCGGCCAGAGCATGTGCGCAATGCCTTTGGTGCCTTCGCCGCCCAGCGCCGGGCCGGAAATGTGCCGCACGTAGAACAGCGCGCCGAAGAAGGCGATGAAGAACATCACCTCGGAGAAGATGAACCAGCTCATGCCCCAGCGGAACGAGCGATCCAGCTGCGGGCTGTACAACCCCGCGCGGCTTTCCTTGATCACCGCGCCGAACCAGCCGAACAGCATGTACGCCAGCAACAGCCCGCCGACGAAAAAGATGTACGGGCCGTGGGATTCCGGGCGTGCAGCCTTCAGATCGTTGAACCAGGTGGCCAGGCCGTAAACGGTGATGACCATGCCGAAGGTGGCGATGATCGGCCACTTGCTCTGGGCCGGGACGTAATAGTGCTCATGAGTTGCCATTTATTGTTCTCCTTATCGGGCACGCTTAACCGCCAGTGTTTGAAGCCACCGGAGGATGTCGGGCGGTGATATCGAACAGCGTGTAGGACAGCGTCAGGTGCTTCACGTCCTTGGGCATGTCGCGGTCAACGATGAAACGCACCGGCATCTCGATCTGCTGACCGGGCTGCAGCACCTGCTGGGTAAAACAAAAGCATTCGGTCTTGTGGAAATACGCCGCCGCTTCGCTCGGGGCGATGCTCGGCACGGCCTGGGCGCTCATCGGCTTGTCGGTGGGATTGCGGGCGATGAAGATCATCTCGTTCACCCCGCCCGGATGGGCGACCAGTTCCTCACCCTTGGGATAGAACTCCCAGGGCATGTCGGCGTTGTTCATCGACAGGAACTGCACCCGCACCTGTCGCGAGTTATCCACAACCTGCTCGCCCTCGTACTGCCCGGCAGTCTTGCCGTTGATGCCGAACGCCTTGCACATCACGTCGTAGATCGGCACCAAAGCAAAACCGAAAACAAACATCGCCACCACCACGCCCAGCAGTCGGGTCACCAGTTTCTTCAGCGAAATCGAGTCAGCCATGGCGGCGGCCCTCAAGGGCTACAGGGTTCATTTCACTTCCGGCGGCGTGGTGAAGGTGTGATACGGCGCCGGCGACGGCACGCTCCACTCCAGACCTTCGGCGCCATCCCACGGTTTGGCCGGTGCCGGCTCGCCGCCACGGATGGTCTTGATCACGATGAACAGGAAGAAGATCTGCGTGGCGCCGAACATGAACGCGCCGATCGACGAGACCATGTTGAAGTCGGCGAACTGCAGGTTGTAGTCCGGAATCCGCCGTGGCATCCCCGCCAGTCCCACGAAGTGCATCGGGAAGAACGTCAGGTTCATGCCGACGAAGGACAGCCAGAAATGCAGCTTGCCCAGGGTTTCGTCGTACATGTGGCCGGTCCATTTCGGCAGCCAGTAATAGGCCGAAGCGAAGATCCCGAAGATCGCCCCCGGCACCAGCACGTAATGGAAGTGCGCGACCACGAAGTAGGTGTCCTGGTACTGGAAGTCCGCCGGGGCGATGGCCAGCATCAGCCCGGAGAAACCGCCGATGGAGAACAGGATCACGAACGCCACCGCAAACAGCATCGGCGTCTCGAAGGTCAGCGAGCCTTGCCACATGGTGCTGGCCCAGTTGAACACCTTCACCCCGGTCGGCACCGCGATCAGCATCGTCGCGTACATGAAGAACAACTCGCCCACCAGCGGAATGCCCACCACGAACATGTGGTGCGCCCAGACGATGAACGACAGGAACGCGATGCTCGCCGTGGCGTAGACCATCGAGGTGTAGCCGAACAGCGGTTTGCGCGAGAAGGTCGGGATGATCTGGCTGACGGCACCGAAGGCCGGCAGGATCATGATGTACACCTCGGGGTGGCCGAAGAACCAGAACACATGCTGGAACAGCACCGGGTCACCGCCACCGGCGGCACTGAAGAAACTGGTGCCGAAGTGGATGTCCATCAGCATCATCGTCACGCACCCGGCCAGCACCGGCATTACCGCGATCAGCAGGAACGCGGTGATCAGCCAGGTCCAGACGAACAACGGCATTTTCATCAACGTCATGCCGGGGGCGCGCAGGTTGAGGATGGTGGCGATCACGTTGATCGCGCCCATGATCGAACTGATCCCCATCAAGTGAATGGCGAAGATGAAGTAGGTCACGCTTTCCGGCGCATAGGTGGTGGACAGCGGCGCGTAGAAGGTCCAGCCGAAGTTCGGCCCGCCACCGGGAGTGAACAGGGTCGACACCAGCAGCAGAAACGCCGCCGGCAGCAGCCAGAAGCTGAAGTTGTTCATCCGTGGCAGGGCCATGTCCGGTGCGCCGATCATCAACGGGATCATCCAGTTGGCGAGGCCGACGAACGCCGGCATTACCGCACCGAAGACCATCACCAGACCGTGCATGGTGGTCATCTGGTTGAAGAACGCCGGTTCGACGATCTGCAGGCCGGGCTGGAACAGCTCGGCACGGATCACCATGGCGAACGAGCCGCCGAGCAGGAACATGCAGAACGCGAACCACAGGTACAGCGTGCCGATGTCCTTGTGGTTGGTGGTCAGCACCCAGCGCATCAGGCCTTTGGCGGGGCCGTGGGCGTGGTCGGCATGACCGTGGTCATCGATGACAGCGCTCATGGCCGGTCTCCTTCAAGTGAGTGGACTTGGCAGGCCGGGGCGCCTTGCCCCGGCCGGTTCACGAAGTACGCAATAGACCGGCTCATTTGCTTTCCGCCTGTTTCAGCTCCAGCACTTCTTTTGGCGTGACCATGTCGCCCTTGTTGTTGCCCCAGGCGTTACGTTCGTAGGTCACGACCGCTGCGATGTCGACTTCCGAGAGTTGCTTGCCGAACGCCGCCATGGCGGTGCCCGGTTTGCCGAAGTACACGCGGTGCAGGTGATCGGCTTTCGGCCCGGTGGCAATCGGCGAGCCCTTGAGCGCCGGGAACATCGGCGGCAGGCCCTGGCCTTCGGCCTGGTGACAGGCCACGCAGGTGGTGTGATAGATCTTGTCGCCGCGTTCCTTGAGCTCGTCGAGGGTCCATTCCTTGCTGGTCAGCTCTTTGAGTTGCGCAGCCTCGGCCTTGCGGTCGGCCAGCCATTTTTCGTAGTCGGCCTTTTCCTTGACGTCGACCACGATCGGCATGAAACCGTGATCCTTGCCGCACAGCTCGGCGCACTGGCCACGGTAGATGCCGGGCTTGTCGATGCGCGTCCAGGCTTCGTTGACGAACCCGGGAATCGCATCGCGCTTGACCGCGAAGGCCGGCACCCACCAGGAGTGGATCACGTCGGCGGAAGTAACGAGGAAGCGCACCTTGGCGCCGATCGGCAGCACCAGTGGCTTGTCGACCTCGAGCAGGTAATGCTCGCCCTTGGCTTCCTTGTTGTGGATCTGTTCGGCGGGGGTGGCCAGGTTGCTGAAGAACTCGACGTCCTGGCCCAGGTATTTGTAGTGCCACTTCCACTGGTAGCCGGTGATCTGGATATCGATATCCGGCTCACTGGTGTCGTACATGCGGATCAGCGTGGCAGTCGCCGGAACGGCCATTGCCACCAGGATCAGCAGCGGAACGACGGTCCAGAGAATCTCGACGGTGGTGCTTTCGTGGAATTTTGCGGCGACCTGCCCGGTAGAACGGCGGTGCACCATCATCGACCAGAACATGGCGCCGAAGACGATGATCCCGATCACCACACAGATCCAGAAAATGGTCATGTGCAGGTCGAATACTGCGTGACTGATTTCAGTCGCTCCAGGCGCCATATTCACAGTCCAGGCGGCGTTGGCCTGGCTGAAAATCGACCACAACAGGAGGCCCATCCAGACGTGTGGATGTCGCATCATTGCGGGTTCCCCTTATCGTTCTTGTTATCCCGCCGGCTTTCGCCTGCGGCAAGGGAGCGGCTGCATCAGACTACGAACTTGAATCGCCGGGCCTTGCTGCGGGTGCAGTCGGGCGTCATCAGCTAACTCCATTCAATGGCGAGTATAGACAGCGGCTGAAAAATGCAATGTGCGGACGTAAATCGAATGAAACAGCTGGCACTTGCGTTCCAGGGCACGAATGGAGAAGGATGCAGACGAGTGGTGGCAAACCGATATAACGCAGGTGTATCAAGGATGAAATAATTATGACAAATGCGTCTTAGCATTTTTCGTAAGCCAGCTAAGTTATGTCTTCCCTATTTCATTGCCTTGTTTCCTGGAGTTTTCATGAACACCGCCGCATTGCGCGAGCAGATCCACATAGCCCGACAACACGAGATCGAAACCGGAAAGCTGACCCGTCAGCTCGAAAATCAACTGCAACACCTGCACCCGGCCATCCAGTTGCCGGAAACCGACGCCAACGGCGTGCTGACGCGTTTTGTCGCCGCCTACATCGATGAAGTGCCAGACCTGCTGGATGCAGCCAATGAAGTCGCCAGGGAAGCGGGAATCGAGTCACAGATCAAACCGGTGCTGAAAATCGCCGAACAGTACTTTCTCCAGCCGCCGGTCGGCCTGGACAGTCTGCTGGACGAGGCCTATCTGGCCCACCGCTTTGTCGAAGAGGTCAACGACCTGTACATCAAGCATTTCGGCCAGCCACTGATCCCCCTGGACATGACGGTTGCCAATCTGATTGCTCACCAGTTACTCGGTGAGGAATTTGCCAATCAACTCGATGAAGTGGTGCACCACGCGGTGGACAGCATGCTCGACGACGACAGCTTTGCGCTGGAGTCGGTGGAGGCCTACCGCGAGAAACTCAGCAGCCCGGACACCGGTGCGGCGTGGAAACGCTGGCCGTGCATGAGTCGCCGTCTGGGCGTGGGCCTGGAACTGGATCAGCCTGCGGCTTGATCTCGGCGCAAACGATTGGGGGAACAGATTGCTCTGTTCCCCCAGGTTTTTTCAGCCTGCCGCACCGATGCCGGTAGTGGTACGGATTCTCCCCTCAAGCCTGCGTTTCAGTCCTCGCGACTCGATCAACAGCTTCGAACCCTTGGCCGCATTGGCCCGGCCCCACTCCTCCAGCAGTTCCAGACAGGAATGGTCGATGTAGCTCAGGTTGTTGAGCGGCACATGCACCGTCGTGGCTGGCGGAATGCTGCCCAGCACCTGCGTCAGTGCCGGCACCTTGAGGAATGTCGCCGCGCCCACCAGGCGCAATTCCATTTCCCGGTCCTGTGGCAGATCGATCAGGCTGATCTTCAGTCGCGAAGCCTTGAACGCCAGTTTCACCAGGGTCAGGCCGAAACCGATCAACACGCCGGTCAACAGGTCAGTGAAAATGATCGCCAGCGCTGTCGCCGCGTAGGTGAACATCGGCATTCGGCCATAACGCCCCAGGCCACGAAAGGCCTTGAGATCTACCAGTTTGAAACCGGTGTAGACCAACACCCCGGCCAGGCTCGCCACCGGAATGCTTTGCAGCAGACTCGACAGCAACAGCACGAAGGCCAGCAGCCACAGACCATGGAAAATCGTCGAGTAGCGCGTGGTTGCGCCGGCCTGGACGTTGGCCGAACTGCGCACGATCACCCCGGTCATCGGCAACGCGCCCACCAGACCGCAGAGCATGTTGCCGACCCCTTGCGCCGACAGTTCGCGGTCGAAGTCCGAACGCGGGCCGCTGTGCATTCGATCCACCGCTGCGGCGGACAGCAGGGTTTCGGCACTGGCGATGAACGCCACGGCAAACGCGGCGATCAGCAGCGTCGGGTCGGCCAGGTTCAGCAGATCCGTCGGCTTCAGCCAGTCGATGGCTTCGGCGAGATTCGCCGGTACTTCAACCCGTTTGACCTGCAGCGCCAACAACAGGCTGGCGCCGGTTGCCAGCCCGACACCGAGCAGCGCGCCGGGAATGAAACGCAGCGAGTGCGGGCGGAATTTCTCCCACAGCCACATCACGGCGATGGTCGACAATCCGAGCAACCCGGCCTGCCAGCCAAAGGACGGCAAAGCCTGCGCCACTGCGCCGGGGAACGCTGTCAGGTTGTCCAGCCCGGAGGGTTTCGGCGCGGCATCCAGCATCACATGCACCTGTGAGAGCACGATCAGCACGCCGATCCCCGCGAGCATCCCGTAGACCACCGCTGGCGCCGTGACCCGGAACCAGCAACCGAGCTTCAGACGCCCGGCCACCAGTTGCAGAAAACCGGCGAGCAGCAGGATCGGCCCGAGCATCTCGATACCGTGCTGGCGCACCAGCTCGAACACCAGTACCGCCAGCCCCGCCGCCGGCCCGCTGACCTGCAACGGCGACCCCGCCAGCCAACCCACCACCAGACCCCCGATGATCCCGGTAATCAGGCCTTTGGCCGGCGGCAACCCTGAAGCAATCGCAATGCCCATGCACAGTGGCAGGGCGACCAGAAACACAACCACCGAAGCCAGCAGCTCCCGTGGCAACACCGCTTTCAATTGAGCCGCACGCATGATGACTCTCCCGAAGTTTTCTTCAGGCGTGGCGAAGCCGGGTCGCTTGAACTGCGACCGGCGTCAGACCACACGGATTTTTAGGAGGATTCAGAAGCGCGCTTTGGGCGTCGCCACCGGAATCGGATGGCTGCCGTCGAGCGGCAGGAAGCGTCCCTGATCCGCGTCGTAAGCTTTGATTTCGCTGGTTTCGATGTTGTAGACCCAGCCATGGATGAACAGATGACCGTTCGCCATGCGCGAGGCTACCGAAGGATGGGTACGCAAGTGCTGCAGTTGGGCGATGACGTTTTCCTCGGTGAGGATCGGCATGCTTTCTTTTTCGTCGGTGCAGTTGCAGTTGTCATGCACCATGGTTTTCGCAACTTCGGCGTGGCGCAGCCAGGCTTTGACCGTCGGCATCTTTTCCAGGCTGCCCGGGTTGAGTACCGCGCGCATGGCGCCGCAATCGGAGTGGCCGCAAATGATGATGTGTTGCACGCCAAGCGCCAGTACCGCGTATTCGATGGCGGTGGAAACGCCGCCGTTCATCTGGCCGTAGGGGGGAACCACGTTGCCGACGTTACGGGTCACGAACAGATCGCCGGGAGAGCTCTGGGTGATCAGTTCGGGAACGATGCGCGAGTCGGCGCAGGTGATGAACATCGCCCGTGGCGACTGGGCCGTGGCGAGTTTCTTGAAGAGTTCTTCCTGTTGCGGAAAGACCTCATGATGAAAATGCAAAAAGCCGTCAACGATATGTCGCAATGCTGCATCGGCGGAAACCGCCCCAGGGACGGCTTGCGCCGACGCAGCCAACGGCTGTTTATCCTTGTCACTCATGATTCATCCTCTTTGGCGGATTCGGGGAGTCATTCCCGTGTATTCCGGTATGAAGCCAGTGGCTGTTTAAAACATCCGGGCCGTCCTGACCCGTCAGTCACTCGATGAGCACGGTAACCGCCGAAACTTAACTCAAACTGAATGAAGCGCTCTAGAACGTGTGTTCCAGGTCACAAAAAACGTGACTGGGGTGAATCTGGTCAGTCATTTCCTCCTTAAATCAGCGCCATCTGGCGACCCGGCGGGCAAAAGGCTGTGCAGTCGAGATTGAAACCTTCGCGGTGATTGAGTCCCAGGCGTTTCAACGCCTTGGCGAATCGCTGGGCGAGCAGGTCGGCAAACGGCCCTTCACCGCGCATCCGGGCGCCAAAACGGCTGTCGTACAGCTCGCCGCCACGGCTCTGGCGGATCAGGCTCAACACATGGGCGGCGCGTTGCGGGTAATGCGCCTCGAGCCATTCCTCGAACAACGGTGCCACTTCCAGCGGCAGGCGCAGCATCATGTACGCGGCGCTCTGGGCGCCGGCGGCGTGGGCTTCGGTCAGCAGGCTTTCGATTTCGCTGTCGTTGATCATCGGAATCATCGGCGAGCACAGCACGCCGACCGGAATCCCCGCCTCGCGCATGACCCGTATCGCCCGCAACCGGGCCTTGGGCGCGGCGGCGCGGGGTTCGAGGATGCGTTTGAGCTCATCGTCCAGGGTGGTCAGGCTGATCATCACCGCCACCAGTCGCTGCTGCGCCAGCTCGGTCAGCAGGTCGAGGTCGCGCAGGATCAGCGAGCCCTTGGTGACGATGGTTACCGGGTGCCGATAACGCAGCAGCACTTCGAGGGTCTGGCGGGTGATTTTGTGTTCACGTTCGATCGGTTGATACGGGTCGGTGTTGGAGCCGAGATTGATCGGCGCACACTGATAGCCTTTCTTGCCAAGCTGTTCCTCCAGCACCTGGGCGGCATTGGTCTTGGCGATCAGCTTCGTTTCGAAATCCAGCCCCGGCGACATGTCCCAATAGGCGTGGCTCGGTCGTGCGTAGCAATAGATGCAGCCATGCTCGCAGCCGCGATAGGGATTGATCGAACGGTCGAAGGGCAGGTCCGGCGAGGTATTGCGGGTGATGATGGTTTTCGCCGTCTCGAAACTGACTTCGGTGCCCTGGGTCAGTGGCACTTCCTGAAACCAGCCGTCGTCCTCGGCCACCGAACGACTCGGCGCGAAGCGGTTGTGCGGATTGGTGGCGGTGCCGCGGCCGCGTGGGGGCAAGAGGCTGGTCATCACGGGTTTCCTTGTTCTGTACATGCATACAGTATCTGCAAGGTTGCGGATGATCCACTACCGTTCGGCCGTCCATCAATAAAACGCGCGGTTAGTTATAAGTTTGTTTAGATGTAAAGTTGTAGTGGTGCAAATTAAAGAAACATAAGGCGGCTGTTCGTTTGTTATTCAAGTTTGTAGTATTCACTCCGCTTCACAACACTTGATCATATAAAAGACAAAAGGAATTGATGATGTCGTTTTTTAATTCGCGCGGTATTTTTCTGCAACTTATGCAGCCCGGCCCGTCGGAGCCCAATACACTGGTGTCCATGCAACTTGCACGTAAGGAACTGGGCTGGGATGCCGAGGCTGGCGAGCAGACTGAAAGGCTGGTTGACCCGATTTTTGTTACCGCAACCTCCCTGGATGGCGGCCATACCTTCAGCATTGGCCGTCTGGAGCACGATGTGGATCGTGACGGTGAAATCGGTGAGCAGGATCGGGCCAAACTGGTTGCCCTGGCCAAAGCCTATGCCAGTATTACCAACCCGTAACAGCGATTGAATGAATAACCCCTGCATGATTAGTCATGCAGGGGTTATTGCGTTTAGTTGTGAATTGTTACTTGTCCAAGGTCGCCGGCTGATGTTGTGTTCATATCGTCGGTACGTAACTTGGCAACATCTTTCGCAGTGACGGCGGAGCCCTTGTTACCCCAACTTCCACGAATAAAGCTCACGACATCCGCCACTTCCTGATCCGACAGACGCCAGGCAAAACCCGGCATGGTGAAAGTGGATGGTGCCGTGTGCGTTGCAGGCAGGGTGCCGCCCTTGAGCACGATGTGGATCAACGAGGTCGGATCCTCCGATTGCAGCACCGGATTGCCCGCCAACGCCGGGAAGACCCGGGTGTAGCCGTGGCCGTCAGTACGGTGGCAGGCTGCGCAGTTGTCGATGTACACCGAGGCGCCACGCTGACTGTCATCACCATTCCACAAGGCCTTGGCGGCTTTCTCGTCGTATTGATGCGGCTGGTCGGCAGGATCGTTGGCCGGCAGCGATTTCAGGTAACGGGCAATCGCGGTCAGGTCGGCATCGGTCATGTACTGCATGCTGTGGGTGACCACGTCGCTCATGCCGCCGAACACTGCACTGCGGTCGCTGCGGCCGGTCTTGAGGAACTGCACCAGCTGCTCTTCGCTCCAGCTGCCGAGGCCGTCCTTGTGGTCGCCGCGCAGGCTTTTGGCGATCCAGCCTTCCAGCGGCGCACTGCCTGACAGAAAACTGCTGCCTTCGGCCGCACTCAGGGATTTTTCCTGCATGGTCAGGGCCCGTGGCGTATGGCAGGCGCCGCAATGTCCGAGGCCTTCCACCAGATACGCCCCACGGCTGACGACGGCATCGTCTGACGCGGGTTTGTAGTCCTCGACCTTCGGCGCGAACAACCAGCGCCAACCCATCAGCGGCCAGCGCATGCTCAACGGCCACGGGATGTCGCTGGCCTTGTTCTCCTGTGCCACCGGCTCCACGCCGTGCATGAAGTAGGCGTACAGCGCCTGCATGTCATCCTGACTGACGCGGGCGTAGGACGGATACGGCATTGCCGGGTACAACGTACTACCGTTTTTGGCGACGCCATGCCGCACGGCCTGGTCGAACTCCTCGAAGCTGTAGCCGCCCAGCCCGGTATTGTCCGGGGTGATGTTGGTCGAAAAGATCGTGCCGATCGGGGTTTCCATCGGCAGGCCGCCGGCGAACGGCTTGCCGTCCTTGGCCGTGTGGCAAGCCACGCAGTCACCGGCACGGGCGAGGTATTCACCTTTTTTGATCAAGGATTGATCTACTTCGGCGCCATGAACGGCAACGCTGCCAAGCAGCGCCAGGGTCGCGATAACGAGAGTCTTCATGGTCATCGCTCCTTAAGCCTGAACCAGCGGGCCGGGGTTTTTCAGGTATTGCTCGCGGATCGCCTTCGCCGACCAGTAGGTCAGTGCGGCAACCAGCCCGGTCGGGTTGTAACCCAGGCCCTGTGGGAACGCCGAGGCACCCGGGACGAACACGTTGTGTACGTCCCAGCTCTGCAAGTAGCGGTTCAGGGCGCTGGTCTTCGGATCAGTACCCATGATCGCGCCTCCGTTGAGGTGGGTGGTCTGGTAGGACGCCGTGTTGAAGTGCTCGCCGACTTTCTTGCCAAGCACGGCAATGGCTTTCGGGCCCATGGCTTGCGCGACCTTGCCCATCTTTTCGACCATGAAACGGTTCATCTTGATGTCGTTTTCCTGCCAGTCGAAGGTCATCCGCAGCAGCGGCAGGCCGTAGGCATCGCGGTACACGGGGTCCAGATCAAGGTAGTTGCCACGGTAGGACTGATGCGCACCGTGAGCGTCCATCGACACCTGGTGGGTGTAGTAATCGGCGGTCGCGCGTTTCCAGTCACTGCCCCAGGCCGGCGTGCCCGGCGGGTTGGAGGTGCCGGCAATCGGTCGGCTGCCGGCCTGGTTGACCCACATCGGCGAGCCGCCGACGAAGCCGTGCGGCCCGTGGTCGAAGTTATCGGCGTTGAAATCGTCCAGCGCCACGCCATTGCCGCCGGCGCCGATGAAGTTGTTGGTGTGGGTGTCCTTGTCGAAGAACGCCTTGATGGTCGCCATGTTCTGGTAGGCGAAGTTACGCCCGACCACGCCTTCACCGCTGATCGGGTCATACGGCTTGCCGATACCGGAGAGGAGCATCAGGCGCACGTTGTGCAGCTGGAACGCACCGAGAATCACCAGATCCGCCGGTTGCTCGATCTCGCGGCCCTGGCCATCGATGTAGGTGACGCCGGTGGCTTTGGTTTTCGTGCTGTCGAGGTTGACCCGCAGGACGTGGGCGTTGGGCCGCAGTTCGAAATTCGGCAGCGGTTTCAGCGCCGGCAGAATGTTCACGTTCGGCGAGGCCTTGGAATACATGTAGCAAACGTAGCCGCTGCAGAAACCGCAGAAGTTGCACGGGCCCATCTGCGCGCCATAAGGGTTGGTGTAAGGCCCTGACGTATTCGCGGAAGGCAGGTTGTAGGGTTTGTAACCGACCTCTGTAGCCGCTTTGCCGAACAGCTGTGCGGAAACCGTGTTCTTCTGCGCTTCCAGCGGGAACGGGTTCGAGCGATCCGGCGCGTACGGGTTGCCGCCCTTGCCCTGGCCGACCAGTTGGCCTTTCACGGTCCAGGCCTGGCCGGAGGTGCCGAAGACTTTTTCGGCGAAATCGAAGAACGGTTCCAGCTCTTCATAGCTGACGCCGAAGTCCTGGATGGTCATGTCTTTGGGGATGAAGCTTTTGCCGTAGCGTTCTTCGTAGTGGCTGCGAATGCGCAACTCGATCGGATCGACACGAAAGTGCACGCCCGACCAGTGCAGGCCGGCACCGCCCACGCCATTGCCCGGCAGGAACGCACCCAGCTGGCGGTTCGGCAGGGCGATGTCGTTGACGCTGTGGCGGATGGTGACGGTCTCTTTGGAGATGTCCTGGAAGAGTTTTTTCCGCACGCTGTAGGTGAGTTCGTCGATCACCTGGGGATAGTTGCCGTCAGGGTAGGTGTCCTGCATCGGCCCGCGCTCCAGCGCCAGCACGTTGAGGCCAGCCTCGGTCAGCTCCTTGGCCATGATTGCGCCTGTCCAGCCGAAACCGACGATCACCGCGTCGACCTTCTTCATTACCGCTGCCATGCTCACGCCCTCTCGCCGCGAATCGAAACTGCCGGGAAGGGGTATTGCTCGTTGCGTTCCACCCAATCCATGAAATCGGCGCGGGCGCCGGGGAAGCCGATCATGGTCCAGCCGACCATGCCTTTATTGCCACCGTGGATCGGGTCGCAGAAGAACCCTTCCTTGGTGTTTTGCAGCAAAAGATTGAAGAAAATCTTCGCCGGAACACTGTCGAATTGCGGTTTTCCGGCCTCAAGCTGCTTGAGCAAATCGTCTCGGGTAGCGCTGTCTTGCTCGGCAAATGTTTTACCGTTGAGGGATTTTGTCCACTGATCCGTGGCGGCGATGCCGAGGCGATAGATCTCTTTTGGCACCAGTTTGCTCTGCCAGCCCATCTCGGGCGCAGCGTCGGCGTTGAACGGGCCTTGCATGTACCACAGGGCACCGGCGGCGTACGGGGTGTTCATCTGACGGTCGATATATTCCGGCACGCCGGCCTCGAGAGCGCCCGGGCCCTGGGCATCGTTGGGGATCAACTGCGCGACGGCGGCATTGATGAACGCCCACTCTTCGGCGGTGAAGTAGCTCGGCTGGTAGGCGCTTGTCTCTGCTGCAACCGGTTTGGCGGGGGCCGGGGCTGGCGAGCTTTCGGGAGCCGCTTGCAGCACGCTGCTGCCCAGTCCGCTGCCGGCGAGGGTGACCACCGGAATCAGGGTCAGGGATTTGCGCAAAAACTCACGCCGCGGGTTGTCTCGATCTTGATCAGACATGGGGGTGCACCTCATCAGGCATTGATGGTTATCAGCCGTTTCTGGGGACGGCTTTTTGAGTGGTCGGTTGCAACGTGGCCGGAAATGACCCGGAAAAGGGGGACGCGTCTGCAACATGATGTGACAAATGGTAGCAGCCTAACCAACCGGATGAATCGATTCAGCCGAAAAAAAGCCCAGAAATTCGACGAAGGAAGTCTCCGGCTTCACGTTTCTTTGACAATCGCCTCACAGGGATTTGACTGGACAACCCGCAAGCTGCCGCCCTCACTGACGAATCCCACACGGTCACCGCACAGCATGTCCTTGAAGCGTTTTTCCTCCGCGATCTGTTTCTCGCTGTTTGCCCTGCTCGGCTCGATTTCGGCCCATGCCGCAGATGCGCCGGTTTCTCGCCCTCCGGAATGGGCCCAACCGGTCGAAATGAAATACAACTTCTTCCAGATGTCGCCCACGCTCTATCGCAGTGCGCTGCCTGACGCCGGCGCCGTGCCGTTGCTGCAGAACCTGAAAGTGGCCACGGTCATCAACTTCCTGCCGGAAGAGGACTCGAGCTGGTTGAAAACCCCGGGCATCAACCAGGTGCAATTGCCGTATCGCACAAATCATGTCGATGACGCCGACGTCCTCAAGACCCTGCGTGCGATCCAGACCGCCGAAGCCAACGGCCCGGTGCTGATGCATTGCAAGCACGGCTCCGACCGCACCGGCCTGATGGCCGCGATGTACCGCATCGTGGTGCAGGGCTGGAGCAAGGAAGACGCCCTGAACGAAATGACCCAAGGCGGCTTCGGTGAAAGCGGCCACTTCAAGGATGGCGTGCGCTACGTGATGCAGGCTGACGTCGACAAGCTGCGTACTGCGCTGGCCAATGGCGATTGCAGCACCAGTGCGTTCGCTACCTGCTCGATGAAGAGCTGGTTCCAGACCGTCAATCTGAAGTAACCCGCCGGATGATCGGTCGGCCAGGGCACAGTTCTTCACTGACCGGCCGGCCGATGAATGTTTCAACAGCCTCAAGCAACGAGCGACCGGCTCCGGGCGCCAAGAACGTTTCCCGGAACGCCCGGCCGGTCTGCGCGTTGAACACCCAGTCACGACTGAAGCGCTTGAACGCTTCCTGAGCCAGCACCCCTGACCAGACATAGGCGTAAACCGAAGCGTCGTATTGGGTCACCATGTAATCGAAACCATTGGCGAACCGGTGACTGTCGGGCAGTTGCAGGTGGCCCATTGTGCGTTGCACGTCGGCGCAAACCTCTTCGACAGAACGCCCGTCGCCGTGGGTGGTGTGCAGCTCGAAATCGATGAGCGCGCCCATCAGTATCAAGGCCTGTTGTCGATTGGAGTGGGCCTCGGTGGCCGAGAGTGCCGCATCGACCCTTGCAGCGCTCAAACGCTCGCCGGTCTGGAAATGCGCACCGAGCCAAAGCACGAACTCTCGCGACTGACACCACAGCTCGAATAACTGACCGGAAAACTCCGCCGCCTCATGGCCCAATTGCTGGATTCCGGACAGGGAGTGATGAGGTGAACGCGTCAGTACGTGCTGAAGGCAGTGGCCAAACTCATGAAAAAGTACCCGCAGGTCGTTGAGTTCGAGTCGACAAGGATGGCCGTCGGTGGCCGGCGTGAAATTGCTGTAGAGCACGGCAATGGGTAGCGCCGGTCGGCCTTCGGCGTTGATCCGGCGATTGCGTAGCGTGGAAGTGCCAGCGAAATCCGCAGCGGTATCGCGGTGAAACGGGTCGAGGTAGATGTAACCGACGACCAGTTCATGCTCGCGGATCTCCAGCAGCCGCACATCGTCATGCCAGTGTTTCCCGCCGATCTGTTCGACGATACGGATCACGAACATGCGTTCGCAGAACAGACAGAGCCGGAGCAGGGTGCCATCGAATTCGAAGTAATCACGCAGGTTATCCAGCGCTCCGCGAAACTCTTGCTGACGCCATTGCTCGGCGAGAAATTCCTCATCCCATGGCTGGACCCGGTCGATTCCCTGTTGCCGGGCGAAGGCAGCCAGTTGTTTTGCGTCCTGCTCCAGGATGGGGGTCAATTGCGCAACCTGGCATTCGAGAAACCCCCTGACCCAGGCCGTCGTTCCGGCCATGCTTTTTGCCAGACTCAGTTGCGCAGTGTTTTCGTGGCCAAGCAAGCGGGCTTTCTGCTGGCGCAAGGCAAGCAGCTTCGTCAGCACCGGGCCGTTGTCGAAGCGCCCGGCCAGCGGCCCCTGATCGGACGCGCGGGTCGCATAGGCTACGCAGCATTCCTCGCGCAACGCACGATTCTCGGTGTATTTGAGGATGTGATGGCAGGTGTTCTGGTCCAGGCGAATCAGCCAGCCGTCATGTCCGGCCTCGCGTGCGGCGCGCGCCAGGCGATCCTTCATCGACGGGGACAGTCCCGCAAGCAGTGCAACATCGTCGACCCGTTTGCTCCAAGTCTCGGTCCAGCGTTCGAGGTGGGTCAAAAATGTGGATTCAAGTCCGCCGATCTCAAGGTTCAACCGGGCCAGTTCCTGCTGTTGCGCGGTGGGAAGCTCTATGCCCGATTGCCTGAATTTGTGCAGTATCCGCGCCAGCACGGTCTTGCGTGATTCATCGAAACTGGCAGCGATCGAGCTCTGCGTCAAACGCTGGTAGGCCTCGTACAACGGGCGATTGCGGTTTTTTTCGGAGCGATACTGGTTGAGCGCGAGATGGGCTTTGGCGATTTCCTCAAGCCAGGTGGTGTCGTCGGATCTGATCGTGGACAGCGTCTCGAGAATCGACCGAAATTCACTGAGGCGGGCATCGGCTTCGTCGATGCTCAGTACCAGATCGTCCCAGCCGGGATGCTCCAGCTGAGTGGAGAGCACTTGCGCAATGATTCGTCGGTGGTCGGCAATGATGCTGTTGATTGCCGGCAGCAAATGCTCGGCGCGAATCGCCGGCCAGGGCGGCAGCGTCCAGTGTTGCAGGAGGGGATTGGAGTCAGACATGGCAGCTTCCTTCGAGGCATGGCGGAAACGGCCAGCCTACGAAGCAAGTGCAGGGGACAGGTGTTAAGCCAATACCACCTTCCACCGGAAATCGGTGGAAGGTGGTGCCGGATCAGTGTTGCTCGTCGGGCTTTTTCTTCAGCTTCGGGTTCGGGAAGAACTGCACCGCCTGAACTGTCTTGTCCGGTGCCGGCTTGAGCGCGCTGGTGTTGACTCGCGTGCCCAGTTCCTTCGGAACCGACAGGCCTTGAGCATTGAGCGTATCGCTGTAGCCGCACGCCACGCATTCGCGGTGCGGGACGTCGTCCTCGCTCCACATCATCAGCTTGTCCGGCTCGCTGCACGCCGGGCAGACTGCCCCGGCGATAAAGCGTTTTTTCGTTTTCACAGGTGCCTCACTCATGCTGCCGCGTCCTCACTCAGGCCGCTGTGGCGCAAGAGTGCGTCAATCGATGGCTCACGGCCACGGAAGTCGACGAACAGCACCATCGGCGCCTGCGAGCCGCCACGGGCCAGGATTGCTTCGCGGAAGGCGCGACCGGTGTCGGCATTCAGCACGCCGTCTTCTTCGAACCTGGAGAAGGCGTCTGCCGACAGCACCTCCGCCCACTTGTAGCTGTAGTAACCCGCCGCGTAACCGCCGGCGAAGATGTGCGCGAAGCTGTTCGGGAAACGGTTGTAGGCTGGCGGACGCATCACCGAGACTTCATCCCGCACGCCTTCCAGAACCTGCGCGACACTGCGGCCGTCACCGTGGGTGGCGTGCAGTTCGAAGTCGAACAGCGAGAACTCCAGCTGACGCACCATCATCAGGCCGGACTGGAAATTCTTCGCCGCGAGCATTTTTTCCAGCAGATCCTGCGGCAATGGCTCGCCGGTTTCGTAGTGGCCGGAAATCAGCGCCAGACCTTCCGGCTCCCAGCACCAGTTTTCCATGAACTGGCTCGGCAGCTCGACCGCGTCCCATGCCACGCCGTTGATGCCGGACACGCCGGCATGTTCGACGCGGGTCAGCAGGTGATGCAGGCCGTGGCCGAATTCGTGGAACAGGGTGGTCACTTCATCGTGGGTCAGCAGCGCAGGCTTGCCGCTGTCGGCCGGGGTGAAGTTGCACACCAGGTTGGCCACCGGGCTTTGCAGCACGCCGTCGAGGGTGCGGCGACGGTCGCGGGCGCCGTCCATCCAGGCACCGCCGCGCTTGTTGGCGCGGGCGTAGAGGTCGAAGAAGAAGCGGCCGACGTGCTGGCCGTTTTCCTTGATCTCGAACAGGCGCACGTCCGGATGCCAGGTGTCGAAGCCTTTCAGTTCGGCGATCTCGATGCCGTACAGACGCTGAACGATGGCGAACAGGCCGCCCAGCACTTTGTCGATCGGGAAGTAGGCGCGCAGGGTTTCCTGGGCGACGCTGTAGCGTTGTTCACGGAGTTTTTCCCCGTAAAAACCGCTGTCCCAGCTTTGCAGATCGGCGCAGCCCTGTTCGGCGGCGTACGCCTTGAGCTGTTGCAGGTCCTGGGCGGCGAACGGTTTGCTGCGTTTGGCCAGATCGCGCAGGAAGCTCAGCACCTGATCGCTGGACTCGGCCATTTTGGTCGCCAGGCTCAGCTCGGAGAAGCTGGAGAAACCCAGCAGCTTGGCCAGCTCCTGACGCAGGTCGAGGATTTCGCCCATCACCGGGCCGTTGTCGTTCTGGCCGGCGTTCGGGCCTTGATCCGACGCACGGGTGCAGTAGGCGGCGTAGACTTCTTCACGCAGCGCACGGTCCTGGGCGTAGGTCATCACCGCGTAGTAGCTCGGGAATTCCAGGGTGATCAGCCAGCCGTCGAGGCCTTTGGCCTGTGCGGCGGCAGCCATTTGCGCCTTGGCCGAATCGGTCAGGCCGGCGAGGGCGGCTTCGTCGGTCAGGTGCTTGGTCCACGCCTGGGTAGCGTCGAGCAATTGGTTGGAGAAGCGGCTGCCCAGCTCGGACAGCTTGCTTTGCACTTCGGCGTAGCGCTTCTGCTCGGCTTCCGGCAGGTCGATACCCGACAGGCGGAAATCACGCAGGGCGTGTTCCAGAATGGTTTTCTGCGCCACGTCGAAACCGGCGGCTTCCGGGCTGTTGGCCAGGGCTTCATAAGCCTGGAACAGTTCGCGGTTCTGGCCCATTTCGGTGGAATAGGCGCTCAATGCCGGCAGGCACGACTCGTAGGCTTCACGCAGTTCGGCGCTGTTGCACACGGCATTGAGGTGGCTGACCGGGCTCCAGGCAGCGCCCAGACGATCATTGAGTTCGTCCATCGCCAGCACCAGCCCGGCCCACGTCGGGTTCTGGCCTTGGGTCTTGAGGATTTCGGCAATGGCGGCGCGGTTGTCGGCCAGGATGGTTTCGATGGCCGGCTGCACGTGTTCGGCACGGATCGCGGAGAACGGCGGCAGGTCGTAGGACTGCAGAAGAGGGTTGTTCACGCTCACGGTTGGCACCTTGGCTGGAAGAAACATGCGCCCATCTTAATTACAATCGACACCCACCGCAGCTATCGGCGACAGAGAGAGAACTAATCGTGTCCCTTCGCAAGTACCAGAATCACACCCCACGCTTGAGCACAGGCGCTTTTGTCGATGGCTCGGCGGTGGTGATCGGCGACGTCGAAATCGGCGAAGACAGCTCCGTGTGGCCATTGACGGTGATCCGTGGCGACATGCACCGGATCCGCATAGGCGCGCGCACCAGCGTGCAGGACGGCTGTGTGCTGCATATCACCCACGCCGGCCCGTTCAACCCGGATGGCTTCCCGCTGCTGATTGGCGATGACGTAACCATTGCCCATAAGGTCATGCTGCATGGCTGCACCGTCGGCAGCCGCGTGTTGATCGGTATGGGCAGTATCGTCATGGACGGCGCGGTGGTCGAGGATGACGTGATCATCGGCGCCGGCAGCCTGGTGCCGCCGGGCAAACGTCTGGAAAGCGGTTTTCTGTATGTGGGCAGCCCGGTGAAACAGGTTCGTCCGCTGACCGACAAGGAAAACGCCTTTTTCACCTACAGCGCGGCGAACTACGTGAAGCTCAAGGACCTGCATCTGGCCGAAGGCTACGACCAGCTCTGACTTTTCTCTCTATTGCCCGGGATTTTTCATGCATTACCAGACCGTACTGTTCGACCTCGATGGCACTCTCACCGACCCGCGTGAGGGCATCACCCGTTCCATCCAGTTCGCCTTGGCCAAACTCGGCATCGATGAACCGGACCTGACCAAACTGGAACACTTCATCGGCCCGCCGCTGTTGCAAGCGTTCATGCAGTTTTATGGTTTCGATGAAGCCAAGGCCTGGGAGGCGGTGAATTTCTATCGCGAGCGCTTCAAGGTCACCGGCCTTTACGAGAACCGGGTGTTCGAGGGCGTCACGCCGTTGCTGGAAACCCTGAATGGCCAGGGCCGACAGCTTTACATCGCGACGTCGAAGCCGTGGGTGTTCGCCCGGGAAATCGCCCGGCACTTCGATTTCGCCAAACACTTCAAGGTGATCTACGGCAGCGAACTGGACGGCACCCGCACCAACAAGGTCGAGCTGATTGCACATCTGATGGCAGAAGAAGGGCTGGATCCGGCCAGCACGCTGATGATCGGTGACCGTAAACACGACCTGATCGGCGCTCGCAGCAACGGACTGGATGCGGCAGCCGTGGGTTATGGCTTCGGTAGTCATGAAGAGCTGAGCGCCGAGGCGCCGGCTTATCACTTCGAAACCCTGGCCGAGTTGCATCAGGCGTTTTTGCAGCGCTGATCGTCAATCGGAGCGAAGGGCGGCCAGCTCACGCAGGGCTGCCTTTCGTTTGTCAGCCGGCAATCCGCCCAGTTTCTCCACCTGGGCATAGAACCTTAGCCAATCCCCGTCCACCTGCCTGAACAACGCCGCAAACGCCGGCACCCACTGGTCATACAGCCCGAATGGCAACAATCGCGCGTTGTTCAGCGGCGCATTGACCCAGGCGTCGTAGCGTTTGTCCCCGGCCCACTGGCTGTCGCGCATCTCCCGATAGTCCCGGCGAAACCGTTCGAACTCGGCAGCCTTGCGTTCGCGCATCTGCTCGACGGGCATCTGTTGTGTGTACAGCTTTTCCAGCCGGGCACGGGTATCGAGGATCAGTTGAATGAACTGGTCACGACGTTTGATCTGGGCATCATTCTCTGGCGGCAAACCACGAAACGCCCGCCACTGCCGGGTGCCTTCCTGCTCGACAAAGGTGGCGTAGGACTCGTTGAACTCGGTGTCGTCCTTCACATAGAAACGTTGATGGCCCAGCTCATGGAAGATGAGCGTGGCCAGGCGTTCGTCGCCCCAGCCCATCATCGAGTTGAGGATCGGGTCGTTGAACCAGCCCAGGGTTGAATAGGCCTCGACGCCGCCAATCGACACATCCATGCCTTGCAGACGCTGAATTGCCGCCTCACCCCGCGCGGCGCTCTGGCTGTAGTAGCCGCGATAGGCCACGCACCCGGCAATCGGGAAGCAATGGTTCTGCGGACTCAGGGAAAACTCCGGGGTGGCGAACACGTTCCACACCACGTACGGCCGGTGGATGTCGGCGTACAGGCGATAGCTCTGGTTATCCGGCAGGTGCAGGTGTTGGCTGGCGAAATCCCGGGCCTTCTGTGCCTGGGCCAGGTGGGCGCGCAACGTTGCGTCCCGGCTCGGGTCTTCGATCACCTTGGCCACCGGCTCCCGCGCCCGCAGCAATTGCAGCTGACCGTCGGCCAACTGGCTGTAATAGCTGACGCTGGAACAACCGTTGAGCAACAAAAACAACACACCCGGAAACAAAACCCGCAAAACGCGATCAAGTAACCCAAGGCTTGGAAACGGCCTGATCACAATAAGAACATCCTTGGAAAGTCTGATCGCAAGACTATCCCGCCCATTGGAGCTTCGCCATGCGCATCTTGATACTGACGGGGGGCCTGCTGACGCTGGCCGGTTGTGCCGGATTCGGAATGCCTTCGCCAGACCCCACGCAAGCCTGGATCGATCTGGACGCCCGGCAACAGGACACGGCGCTGCAAGCGCTGGAAGTCGACAGGAAGGCCGCCGTCGACAAACGTTACTTCGAGGTACAACCCGGCAGTCATGAACTGAAGGTGCGCTATCAGTTTCCGGTGGAGGCGACCAATATCGGCCCGGACGCCGAGCCCCTGTGGCGCGATTGCCAGTTGAGCCTGAAATTCACGGACTTCAACGCCGGCCAGCGCTATCAGCTCCAGGCGGGCTATATCGGTTTCCGGCCGTGGGCCAAGCTCTATGACCAGCAGAAAAATGTAGTCGGCCAGGGCAAACCGGCAGGCTGTCAGCGCACCTGATCGGCGTTATGCTGGATGTCCGAATCCACGGACATTCATCATGCGCAAGTCAATGTTGTTGCTGGTGGCCGGTGTGCTCGCCGGTTGTCAGACGCCGATGCCCCCGGTCGACCCCAACATGGCCTGGGTCGAGTTCTCGACGCCGACCCCGGGCGGAAAACTGCTGATGGCCGAACGTCTCGACAAGCAGAGCTTGAATGACGGGCGTTTTTTCCAGGTAACGCCCGGCAGCCACGAGTTGCTGGTGCGTTTCGATTTCGAGGCACCCGGTGGAGGAGCTGGCATGTTGAACGACCCCGTGGAGCGCCTGTGCTACCTGACCATCCGCTTCGACCATTTCGAAGCGGGTCAGCGGTACGTGCTGGAGGGTCGCTCCCTGATGTTTACTCCCAGTGCCCGGCTGTATAACGCCAAGCGGGAAATCGTCGCCGAGGATCGCGACACCTATTGCGCCATCTAGCGTGAATCAGCTGTCGTTCTTCTGGTAGATGATTGCCTTGGTGCCGTTCTCGCAAGTGCCGACGATCATGGCGACGTCGTGCTTTTCGGCTTCCTCTTTGGAGACTATCTCCAGCGTGTAGGAGGGCACGGCATTTGCCTGAATCTTGATTTCGATCTCTTTCCTGAGTTCTTCGCAATCTTTGGGTGCCGCAAAGGCCGAAGTTGCCAGCACGCCACAGATAACCGCCAAAGCAAAACGTTTCATGGTTGAAGCTCCTGGGAGCAGTGCGCACGACGATGCGCGAAAGCTGCTGTCATTTATTCGACCACATTTTTGCCTGGCGGGTTCTGATTCTGCTCAAGTCGATCAGCTGACCAGCGACGCATCCAGGCTGATCTTCGCGTTCAATACCTTCGACACCGGGCAACCTTCCTTGGCCTTGTTGCTCAGTTCTTCGAACTGCGCCTGGGTGGCGCCCGGGATCTTCGCCTTGAGAATCAGCTTCACTGCAGTGATCGCGAAACCGCCGTCAACCTGATCGAGGGTGACTTCAGCCTGGGTATCGATGCTGTCGGCCTTGAGCCCGGCGTCACCGAGAATCATCGAGAATGCCATGGAGAAACAGCCGGCATGGGCGGCGCCGATCAGTTCTTCCGGGTTGGTGCCCTTGCCGCCCTCGAAGCGGGCCTTGAAACCGTACGGCGCTTCCCGCAGGACGCCGGTTTCGGTGGAGATCGAGCCGATGCCGGTTTTCAGGTCACCTTCCCAGTGTGCGGATGCCTTCTTCACGATAGCCATGTGTGCCTCCTTCAATTCGGGCGCGAAACGCCGCGCCGTTGTGGTTTTTGCCTGCAAGGCTTCTGAGGATAGACGCCGGAACAAAGTTCAGCCCGGCTGAATCGTTGACTTTTTTAGTAGGAAATTTCGGATCGGCTATTGAAACTCGGGTATATGCCCTTATTGCAGAGAACACGCTTATGAATTGGGCAGGTTTGCGTTCGTCAGGAACAAACCGGCGCCCTCAATCGGAGATGCAGGTTCATGAAGCAACTGTCCGACGTAAAGTTTTCCACCCTCGATCTGGTGCCGGTGCGCGAGAACGGCAGCCCGGCCCAGTCGCTGCGTAATTCGCTGGATCTGGCGCAGCATGTCGAGAAATTCGGCTACACCCGGTTCTGGGTCGCCGAGCACCACAACATGGATGGCATCGCCAGTTCTGCGACGTCGGTGTTGCTGGGCTATCTGGCCGGCGGCACATCGACCATCCGTGTCGGCTCTGGCGGTGTGATGTTGCCCAACCACGCGCCGCTGGTGATTGCCGAGCAGTTCGGCACCCTCGAAAGCCTGTATCCGGGACGGATCGACCTCGGCCTGGGCCGTGCGCCGGGCTCCGATCAGATGACCGCCCGCGCCTTGCGCCGAGAGCGCTCCGGCAGTGCCGACGATTTCCCGGAAGACGTGGCCGAACTGGTGCGCTTCCTTGGCCCGCGTACTCCGGATCAGCGGGTGATCGCCATGCCGGGCACCGGCACCAATGTGCCGATCTGGCTGTTGGGTTCCAGCCTGTTCAGTGCGCAACTGGCCGGCGAGCGCGGTTTGCCCTACGCCTTTGCCTCGCATTTCGCACCGCGCTTCATGCACGAGGCGATTCGCGTCTATCGCAATCACTTCAAGCCTTCGGCGGTGCTCGACAAGCCGTACGTAATGCTTGGCGTGCCACTGGTGGCTGCCGACACCGACGAGCAGGCCGACTACCTGGCGACCTCGGTGTACCAGCGAATTCTCGCGCTGATGCGTGGGCAAAGTCTGGTGCAGCGTCCGCCGGTGAAAACCATGGACGGCCTGTGGCTGCCACACGAACGTGAGGCGGTGGGCGATTTCCTCGGTCTGGCGATGGTCGGCAGCCCGCAGAAAATCCGCGCGAAACTGGAAGTGCTGATCGAACAGACCCAGGCCGATGAGCTGATCTTCACATGCGATCTGTACGAACACGCCGATCGCCTGCACTCCTATGAGTTGCTGGCGCAGGTGATGAAGGGCTGAAAAAGATAGCCGGGTACAAAAAAGCCGACGCATTGCGTCGGCTTTTGCATTTCAGGCGCGATCAACCGCGTTTGTAGACGATTTCCTTGGTGCCGCCCTCGCACTTGCCGACAACCTTGCCGCCCGCTGCTGCACCTTTATCGACGATTTCCAGCGAATAACCGGAGACGTGTTTCGCATCCAGTTTTGCCGCGATCTCGGCTTTCACTTCTTCGCAAGGCTTGCCGGCAGCAAACGCACCACCCGCAAGGCTCAACAAACCTACTGCCAATATGAACTTCTTCATCGGTCGCACTCCCTGGTCGGATTAAAAGAGGCGGGCATCAAGCTCGCTCGATGCGTCCACCCTGTAGCGCTTTGCCATTCCTATGGCATTCGGCCAGCGCGCAAGTTCAGAAGCGTAGCCCAAACTCAGCTGCTGGCAATCCGGAACCCGACTTTCAGGGTCACCTGAAAGTGGGCAGCCTTGCCGTCCTTGATGTGGCCACGGGTATCGACCACTTCAAACCATTCCAGATGCTTGATGCTTTTGTTGGCCTCGGCCAGCGCGTTATTGATGGCGTCTTCGATGCTGCTGGTGGACGAACCGACCAGCTCGACTTTCTTGTAGGTGTGATGGTCACTCATGGCGATCTCCTTGACGTGTGGATTTGAGCCTAGCAGCGATTTGCGCTGTTGATTTCGGTCGCCGGGAGAAACCGGAGTTCAGATTTTCTGCACTTTCCAGAACCGGTGAAGTCCCAAACAACACACGCCACTCATCACCAATGCAGGAGAGCCACCATGGCCAACACCTCGTTACGCAAAGCCTCGTTGCAAAGCATGGAAGCGGAGATCGAGAGTCTGCTCAAGTCGTTGGAAAGCCTGAAAGACGACGCTTCGGACGAGTCGCGCAAGACCCTCAGGGCGCTCAAGGGCAACGCCGAAAGTGCGCTGAAACATTCGCGTAGCCTGCTCAGCGATGCCTACGAAGAAGTCAAAGTCAAAACCCGCGAGACCGGGATCGCCACCCGTGATTACGCGCAGGAACATCCGTGGACGACCGCCGGTGTGGCGGTCGGTGCGCTGGGTCTGCTGGCCGCTTACTTGCTGTTCAAGCGCGGCGAGTGATCCGCCTGGCGCAGCTCGTTCCTGAGCCACTGCGCCAATTGCCGGGCGCGCCCGTCCGCGGCGCGCTTGGGTAGCCACAACGCCAGTTGCGCCGGGGTTTCGCAAAAGCCCCATGGCGCGACCAGGCGACCGGCTTTCAAGTCTTCAGTCACCAGTGGCTCCGGTGCGATCGCCACGCCCAAACCGGCGACAGCCGCTTCCAGCAAGTAATACAAATGCTCGAAACCTTGCCCCAGCCTCAACGCCTTGGCGTCGAGGCCGCTTTGCTGCGCCCAGCTCGGCCAGGCTTGTGGGCGAGAGGTCGTGTGCAACAAGGGCTCGCCGAGCAGGGCCGCGGGCGGTGCTGATTTCAGGTGCTCGTAACCGCTGAACAGCGGGCTCATGACCGGCCCGATGCGTTCGCTGGCCAGCTCATAGACCTGCATGTCGGCCGGCCACGGCGGTTCGGCGAACAGCAGCAGCGCATCCAGTCCCGGGCGGCGCGGGTCGAGATCGCCTTCACCGGCGGACAAGTGCAGACGCAAGTCCGGCAGATCGGCATTCAGCCTTCCCAGTCGCGGAATGAACCAGCGTGCGAGCAGGCTGCCCGAGCAGCCGAGCACGAACGGCGCGTCGGCGGTGCTTTGGGTCAGTTCGGCGCAGACGCTGCGCAAGCGGTCGAACGCCTCGCCGCTGGCGTCCCGCAGACGGATTCCGGCATCTGTGAGTTTCAAGCCGCGACCATCCTTGACGAACAGGCTGACACCGAGGTGCTCTTCCAGCACCTTGAGCTGGCGGCTGACCGCGCCGTGAGTGACGTGCAGCTGCTCGGCAGCCTGACTGACGCTGTTCAGTCGGGCGGTGGCTTCGAAGGCACGCAGGGCGTTCAGCGGAGGAAGGTCATGGCTCATGATATCTGTGAGTTTTCCTGACAGGTTGTGGCGATCTTATCGGTTTTCAGTCTGGAAGGTCAGGGGTAGAGTGAACGCCATTGTCTTCTCGTGAAATCCGCTGGAGCGAACCATGACCCAGACTTCGAACACCTCCGATCTGCGTAACGGCCCTGATGCCAACGGCCTGTTTGGCTCGTTCGGCGGCCGTTACGTTGCCGAAACCCTGATGCCGTTGATCCTCGATCTGGCCCGCGAGTACGAAGCGGCCAAGGAAGATCCGGCGTTCAAAGAAGAACTGGCCTACTTCCAGCGCGACTACGTCGGCCGTCCGAGCCCGCTGTACTTCGCCGAGCGCCTGACCGAGTTCTGCGGTGGCGCCAAGATCTACCTCAAGCGCGAAGAGCTGAACCACACCGGCGCGCACAAGATCAACAACTGCATCGGCCAGATCCTGCTGGCGCGGCGCATGGGCAAAAAACGCATCATTGCCGAGACCGGCGCCGGCATGCACGGTGTGGCCACCGCCACCGTGGCTGCGCGTTTCGGTCTGGACTGCGTGATCTACATGGGCACCACTGACATCGAACGTCAGCAGGCCAACGTGTTCCGCATGAAGCTGCTGGGCGCCGAGGTGATCCCGGTGGTCGCCGGCACCGGCACCTTGAAAGACGCAATGAACGAAGCACTGCGTGACTGGGTGACCAACGTCGACAGCACCTTCTACCTGATCGGCACCGTAGCCGGCCCGCACCCTTATCCAGCGATGGTCCGCGATTTCCAGGCCGTGATCGGCAAGGAAACCCGCGAGCAGCTGCAAGCCCAGGAAGGTCGTCTGCCGGACAGCCTGGTGGCGTGCATCGGCGGCGGTTCCAACGCCATGGGCCTGTTCCACCCGTTCCTCGACGACAAGAGCGTGGAAATCATCGGCGTCGAAGCCGCCGGTTACGGCATCGAGACCGGCAAGCACGCGGCCAGCCTCAACGGCGGTGTACCGGGCGTGTTGCACGGTAACCGTACTTTCCTGCTGCAGGACGATGATGGCCAGATCATCGACGCCCACTCGATTTCCGCCGGCCTCGACTATCCGGGCATCGGCCCTGAGCACGCCTGGTTGCATGATATCGGCCGCGTCCAGTACACCTCGGTCACCGACGACGAAGCCCTCGCTGCGTTCCACCAGTGCTGCCGCCTCGAAGGCATCATCCCGGCACTGGAAAGCGCCCATGCCCTGGCCGAAGTATTCAAACGCGCACCGAAGCTGCCGAAGGATCACCTGATGGTGGTCAATCTGTCCGGTCGCGGCGACAAAGACATGCAGACCGTCATGCACCACATGGAACACTCTCAACAAGAGCAATCCAAGCAGGAGAAACACTGATGAGCCGCCTGCAAACCCGCTTTGCCGAACTCAAAGAACAGAACCGCGCCGCGCTGGTGACTTTCGTTACCGCCGGTGACCCGGATTACGACACCTCGCTGGCAATCCTCAAGGGCCTGCCGAAAGCTGGGGCGGATGTGATCGAACTGGGCATGCCGTTCACCGACCCGATGGCCGACGGCCCGGCGATTCAGCTGGCGAACATCCGTGCCTTGGGCGCCAAGCAGAACCTGATCAAAACCCTGCAAATGGTCCGCGAGTTCCGCAAGGACAACAGCGACACGCCGCTGGTGCTGATGGGTTACTTCAACCCGATCCACAAGTTCGGCGTCGAGCGCTTCATCGCCGAAGCCAAAGAAGCCGGGGTTGACGGCCTGATCGTGGTCGACATGCCGCCTGAGCACAACTCGGAGCTGTGCGACCCGGCCCAGGCTGCAGGTATCGACTTCATCCGCCTGACCACGCCGACCACCGATGACGCACGTCTGCCCAAAGTGTTGAACGGCAGCTCCGGCTTCGTTTACTACGTGTCGGTTGCCGGTGTGACCGGTGCCGGTGCGGCGACTCTGGAACACGTCGAGGAAGCCGTGGCGCGCCTGCGCCGTCATACCGACCTGCCGATCAGCATCGGTTTCGGTATCCGTACGCCGGAGCAAGCCGCGTCCATCGCGCGTCTGGCCGATGGCGTGGTGGTGGGCTCGGCACTGATCGATCACATTGCCAACGCGACCACGCCGGCTCAGGCCATCGACGGCGTACTGAGCCTGTGCTCGGCGCTGTCCGAAGGCGTGCGTAAGGCCCGCGTCAGCTGAAGGTAAAGTTCCTGATACAGAGGAATTAGCACGTCGCGGCACAGACTAATTCAGCAAGACCGAGGGATTCAGAACCCGTTCTGAATCCCTTTTTGCTGTCAGTGCAGTGAGGAAAACCCATGAAAATGCCGAAACGTCTGATTGCCAGTCTGGGCGTGCTGATGATCAGCGCGACGCCGCTGCTGGCCAGCGCCGACCCACGCGACGATCACGACCACGGCGGCCCTCAGCAGGGTCACTACGACGATCGCGGTGGCGACCACCATGATTGGCAAAGCAGCCACCGTGGCGGCCCGCCACCGCGCGACTTCGGGCCGGTGCGTCAGGTGATTCGTGACAATCACGGCTACTTCGTTCGCGGTGCACCGCCACCTCCGGGCATTCGCCTGGAGCGCGGTCGGCCGTTGCCCCACGGTTATTACGGCGAGCGGCTGGATCCCCGGGCGTTGGGGCGTTTGCCGGTGTATCCGGGCTATGAGTGGCGTCGGGCCGGTGGCGATATCGTGTTGATCGCAGTCGGTACCGGGATCGTCTACGAAATTCTGGATGGCGTTCTGTACTGATTTACAGGCAATAAAAAAGACCGCAGCCTTTCGCAGGCTGCGGTTTTTTGTTTTTCAGGGCCGTTGTTTTCAGGGCAGTTCCAGGCCACCCGAAGCTTTGTGCAGTTTGCGTAAATGCTCGCCGATCTGCTTCACGTTGGCCTCGTTGGCCGCAATCTCTGCGGCTCGCTTGGGCTCCAGCAGCGCACGCACTTCCTTGTCCAGATCACCGCTCAGCACCAGTAACTGTTTCTGGCGCTGACTGCTTTCGGCTTCCAGTCGGCTGAACTCGCTGGGTTGCGGCAGGCCATAACCACGAGAATCAAGCAGCTCCGCCGGGCGGCTGAGGAAGCCGCTGTTGGCGAGGATCTGCTGCAACGTTGCGTTGGCCTTGTCCATGCCGCCGTTTTCCAGTTCCCGGGCGCCGAGGTAGCGTTGCTTGACCTCATCCTGTGCCAGCAGCAACTGGCGACGGAAACTGGCCTGTTCCAACAGCAGCAGCGCGGCGCTGGTGCGCAAGTCAGCGCGTTCGAACCATGGTCGCCGCTCTTCGGCAGACAGCGACAGCCATTCCTCGACGCTGGTCTGCTTGATCGGCAATTGCTTCTTCAGCACATCAAACATCGCCTGATAGCGATCGCGGAACGAGTCAAACCGATAACCCAGACGCAACGCCTCTTTGGGGTTGTCCAGCACACTGGTATCCGCCAGGCCCCGGCCCTTGAGCACCTCCAGCAGGCCGTTGGGCATGATGCTGTCGAGGCCGACAAGCTGCGAATTGTTGCTGCCGCTGCGCAGCAGCTTCAGGCTTTCCACCGCACAGTTGTTGGACAGGAAGAAATAGTTGCCGTCGTAGCTCCAGTGCATTTCGGCGGCGTGTTCGACCACGTCTTCGATCTCGCTGCGCGACAGGTTCAGCGGCACCGAGGCGAGGCTGCGCAGTTCGGTCTTGGTGTATTCGTCGATCACCTGCGCCAGTGGCAGGACAAACAGGCGCGACGGGTATTTGCCGACCAGTCCGTCCCAGCTCGACAGCTGCACATCGCCGACGAATGCGCGGTAGGACAGCACCAGATGCTGGTCCAGATCCAGTCGGCAGTCCGGCCCGCGCGGCCGGCCCGGGGCGCAGATCACCAGGCGCAACATGCTGTGCCCCCAGCGGCTGACCCAGTTCTGATTCGCTTCGGCCAGCAGGTAGTCGATGGCGTAGACCCGTTCCGGATCGACCTGCCCCAATGGCTGCTTGGCAAAGTCGTTGCCGGCATTGAGGAACGCGAAGGATTTGGCGCAGGTGTCCTTTTCCGGCGGTGCCCAGCCGAAGTGTTCCTTGTAATAACGGTACAGCGCCGGACGGCGGCAGGCGTAGCTCGGGTCGAGGAGGAAATACTCCATGTTGACCGCGACGAACTCCTTCGGACTGGAGATTTCGTACAGGTCCGGGCTGCGGGCGATCTGGCGGTTATGCTGTTCACGTTCGCCACGGCGGCCGACGTATTGCTGCCAGCCGGCGAGGTCGAGCAGGCGCGGGTCATCGCTGAGGGTGAAGCGCCGGTCGTTCTGGCCACGGCACTCGTCCGGCAGGCCGATCAGTCCGGCACTGTTGTTGCGGCGGGTGCAGCGCTGGATCAGCGTGCGTTCGGCGGCTGGCCACAGGCGTGCGCGGTCGTAAATGTGGGTGATTTCGTGCAGTACCGTGGCCAGCAATTCCTGGCGCACAGTGCCGTGGGGGCGACTGGTCTTTTGTTTGGCCGCGCTGCCGTCGGTGAGACTGGCGAGCAGTTTGCGGTTCAGATCCAGCTCGGAAACAAGAGCGGCCTCACCGTAGGCATTGTCGGGCATCTCGTCGGTCCAGCCGACGTCGATGCGTCGATCCAGGCGTTCGATGAAGCTGGGCGGCAGTTTCTGCATCGCTTCATCGAGCAGCGCCTGACTGGCCTGTTGTTGGGCGGGGCTCAGACCGTCGGTCTTGAGCCGCAGTTGCAGGCTGGCGTGGGCGTTGCTGCCAATCAGCAGCAGCACCCCGGCCAGTAGCCAGGCGCTGAGAGACTTCACAATGCGAGGATGGCTTCGGCGAGTACCTGGTCGCTGGCGTCGCGGGCTTCGGGCACGCGGGTGCGCAAGGTGTTGAGGGCGGCTTCCAGGTGCGCGCCACGGATATCACCGTTGCTGGCGACGAAGCTGGCGGCGTCGTCGTGGGCTTCGCGGATGATTTTCGAATCGCGGATCGACGTGGTGGTGTCGGAAGTGAAATCGATGGTGCGCTGGGAGGCACGAACGATGATGTTACTGGTGGCTACCAGGGTGTGCGCCTGGGCCATATCGGCCAACAACAGCAGGCCAAGGGCGGCAGCAATCAGCGGGCTACGCATGGAACGACTCCGGAGGGGGCAAGAATAACTATTGGACGAGAATTGCCTGTGCCAGTTCAAGGTCGCTTACATGAAGTTTTGGCCGGGATTTACGCAGGTAATGCAGTGCGGATTCCAGCTGGGCGCCTCGCAATTGGCCGTCACTGGCAACGAATGCCGCGGCATCGTCGTGGGCGGCGAACAACAGTTTACGGTCGAAAGGCGCGGAAGACACCATGCTGGTGGCGTAACCGCTGACGACGGTGTTTTGCGTCGAGACGTCAAAGGCATCGACCGAGGTCGCCCAGCAGGCAGTGAGCAGAACAGAAGGGATAAGCAGATTTTGATAAAAACGCATGAGTCTCAGGAGCTGTTAGCGAGTCCCAAGGCTAGCGCAATGCCCGGTCCAGAGCCAGCGGCGAAACATCGGGACACGGCTGGCGTGTCCCTTCCAGCAACGTCGGATCAGATCGCCAGGATGGCTTGTGCCAGTTGTGCGTCGGTCGCATTCAGTTGCGGTGCCTGATGGCGGATGAGGTCCAGGGCACTTTCCAGTTTCACGCCGCGAATCTGGCCTTCGCTGGCAACGAAGCTGGCAGCATCGTCACGGGCAGCGATCACGACTTTGTTGTCACGCAGCGAAGAGCTGACGTCGGAAGTCGCGTCCGAAGAGGACTTCAGTGCGCCAACAACGGCGTCGGTGGTCACGATGAAACTGGTGGCGCTGGCATTGGCAGCCACAGCCAGCAGGGCGGCAGCGCTGAGCAGGCGAAGACGGGACATGGTGTAACTCCTCTGGAAATTTCGTATTGAGAGGTGGCTTGGTGTCTGGGGAGTCAGACGCCAGTCGCACGGCATTCGCCACGTTCTGCGCGGATATTAGGCCTGTGTGGGAGGTTTCGCACAGAGGGCAAAATGCTAGCGCCAGAAGGGTTTCTCCAGTTCGTTCAGTCGATCCGCGTGGCTGAGGCCGAGATCGGCGAGATCCCGACCGTCAAGTTGAGCCAGCAGGCGCCTTGTCCTGGCGCGCTCCAGGCCTTGCCAGAAGCCTTTGAATAGCCGCCGTAGAAGACCGCAGCGGGGAGAGCGATCGACCGTAACTGCTGAAACATCCTGTAAGTGATTCATGACGTCTTCCTTAAGTCAGTAGTGGAGGCGGAAGGTCATGTTGATCTCAATGCAGTGAGTACGGCAGATACACCGTGGCAGAATTGTACTGGTTCAGTTTTAGATTTAGAGAAACTGTACCTGTTTACGATACAGGCACCTGTATCGCATGTTTTCCGACCCCAGAACGACAAGACCCGTCGCGGTTTCCCGCGACGGGTCTTGTTTGTTCAATTCGGGTTGCTGGCGGTGGGTCTGGTGACCAGAGCCAGCGACGCTACTTAGCGCCAGAACGGCTTGCTGAGCTCTTCGTAGCGTTGTGCTTCGCTGATACCGGCGTCAGCCAGCAGACGCGAATCCAGACGAGCCAGTTGGTGGCGGCTGGAGATGCGGCGCTGCCACAACATCAGGTTGGCGATAACGCGCAGAGGCAGGGAAGCCTGGGTTTTTGCAGCTTTGTCTTCGAAGAACAGTTCGGAACTGAGTGTACGTTCCATGGTTGACATCCTTCCGCTTGTGGCGGGATCAGGTAGTGGTTTAACTGGTGCCCATGATCCTCTCGTTTGGCCAGACTCTCTAGATACAGTTCACTTGTATTGTGAGTGACCAGTTAACTGTTTATAGGGGGTGTACGGGTCAAAATCGCGCAAACTGTACCTGTCTGCACCTATTTGGTGCATTTTTGCTCGATTCGATGATTCGAGTAGGTAAAAGCTGTAGGAAAAGACCGGTACAGCAGTACAGTTTTTGACGGGATTGGAAGTTTTCAAATTTCCGCTGACGAAACTGTATTTGCGCCAGCGGAATATCTGTGCGGATCAAGCCTTCAGCATGTGCCCGGTTTCTTCCAGATTGATATGCCAGCTCAGAGCATCACGCAGGATGTGCGGGGTGTGGCCGCCGATGGCGCAGGCTGCTGTGAAGTAATCGTTCAGTGCCTGGCGGTAATCCGGGTGCACACAGTTGTCGATGATGACGCGGGCGCGTTCCCGTGGTGCCAGGCCACGCAGGTCGGCCAGACCCACCTCGGTCACCAGGATGTCGACGTCATGCTCGGTGTGGTCGACGTGACTGACCATCGGCACCACGCTGGAAATCGCGCCACCCTTGGCGATCGACTTGGTCACGAACACCGCCAGGTGCGCGTTGCGTGCGAAGTCACCCGAACCGCCAATGCCGTTCATCATCCGCGTGCCGCAGACGTGGGTGGAGTTGACGTTGCCATAGATGTCGAACTCGAGCGCCGTGTTGATGCCGATGATGCCCAGGCGCCGCACCACTTCCGGGTGGTTCGAGATCTCCTGCGGGCGCAGCACCAGTTTGTCTTTGTATTTCTCCAGGTTGCCGAACACGTCGCTGTTGCGCCGTTCCGACAGGGTGATCGAACTGCCCGAGGCGAAGCTCAGCTTGCCCGCATCGATCAGGTCGAAGGTCGAGTCCTGCAGCACTTCGGAGTACATGGTCAGGTCTTCGAACGGCGAATCGATCAGCCCGCACATCACCGCGTTGGCAATGTTGCCGATCCCGGCCTGCAGCGGGCCGAGCTTGTTGGTCATGCGTCCGGCATCGACTTCCTGCTTGAGGAAGGTGATCAGGTGATCGGCGATGGCTTTGGTGTCGACATCCGGCGACGACACGGTGGACGGCGAATCCGATTGCTGGGTGATGACGATGGCGACGATCTTCTCCGGCGGGATCGGGATCGCGGTGCTGCCGATGCGGTCGTCGACCTTTACCAGCGGGATAGGCGTGCGGGTCGGGCGATAGGTCGGGATATAGATGTCATGCAGACCTTCGAGGTTGGCGTTGTGCGCCAGGTTGATCTCGACGATCACGTGTTTGGCGAAGATCGCGAAGCTCGCCGAGTTGCCCACCGAAGTGGTCGGCACAATGTGACCCTGTTCGGTGATGGCCACGGCTTCGATCACCGCGATGTCAGGCAGCTTCAGTTGCTGGTTGCGCAGTTGCTCGACGGTTTCCGACAGGTGCTGGTCGATGAACATCACTTCGCCGGCGTTGATCGCCTTGCGCAAGGTGCTGTCGACCTGGAACGGCATGCGCCGGGACAGGACGCCGGCCTCGGTCAGTTGCTTGTCGAGGTCGTTGCCCAGGCTGGCACCGGTCATCAGGCTGATCTTCAGCGGCGTGACCTTGGCTCGCTCGGCCAGTGCATGGGGAACGGCCTTGGCTTCGCCGGCGCGGGTGAAGCCGCTCATGCCGACGGTCATGCCGTCCTCAATCAGCGCAGCGGCGTCGGCGGCGCTCATCACTTTATCCAACAACGAAGGCAGGCGAATACGGTCACGGTACATGGATTATTTTCTCGGGCAGCGAGTAGCAGGATGCGCAGTCTAGTGAATTTCGCGGGCGCCTGTCCCGCTACCAAGGTCGCAAACGAGGCGTCTATTTAGCGGGTTTCAAGTAAAACACCGTTACCGGATCTGCAACAACGCGGCAAATTGTCCGACGTTTTTCGCAAACAAAAACGCCCCGACAAGTCGGGGCGTCCGGTACAGCAGCGAGCGATTTACTCGACCGCTTTGACCATGTCTTCGATGACTTTCTTCGCGTCGCCGAACACCATCATGGTCTTGTCCAGGTAGAACAGTTCGTTGTCCAGACCGGCATAGCCGCTGGCCATCGAGCGCTTGTTGACGATGATGGTCTTGGCCTTGAACGCTTCGAGGATCGGCATGCCGGCAATCGGCGATTTCGGATCGTTCTTCGCGGCCGGGTTGACCACGTCGTTGGCGCCGAGCACCAGCACCACGTCGGCCTGGCCGAACTCGGAGTTGATGTCTTCCATCTCGAACACCTGGTCGTACGGCACTTCGGCTTCGGCCAGCAGTACGTTCATGTGGCCAGGCATCCGGCCGGCCACCGGGTGAATCGCGTACTTCACGGTCACGCCGTGGTGGGTCAGCTTCTCGGTCAGCTCTTTCAAGGCGTGCTGTGCACGGGCTACCGCCAGACCGTAACCCGGAACGATGATCACGGTGTCGGCGTTGGTCAGCAGGAAGGTTGCGTCGTCAGCCGAACCGGATTTCACCGGACGGGCTTCTTTCTCGCCAGCAGGACCGGCGTCTGCTGTATTGCCGAAACCGCCGAGCAGTACATTAAAGAAGGAACGGTTCATCGCCTTGCACATGATGTAAGAGAGGATCGCACCGCTCGAACCCACCAGCGAGCCGGCAATGATCAGCATCGAGTTGTTCAGCGAGAAACCGATACCCGCTGCCGCCCAGCCGGAATAACTGTTGAGCATCGAGACCACCACCGGCATGTCGGCGCCGCCGATCGGGATGATGATCAACACGCCCATGACAAACGCCAGGGCCAGCATCAGTGCGAACGCGGCGAGGTTGCCGGTCAGCATGAAGGTGATGCCGAGGATCAGCGTCGCCAGGCCCAGTACCGCGTTCAGCTTGTGCTGACCACTGAACTGTACCGGTGCGCCCTGGAACAGGCGGAACTTGTACTTGCCCGAGAGCTTGCCGAAGGCGATCACCGAACCGGAGAAGGTGATGGCACCAATGGCCGCACCAAGGAACAGCTCCAGACGGTTACCCGCCGGGATCGAGTCGCCCAGTTGCTTGACGATGCCCAGCGACTGCGGCTCAACCACAGCGGCGATAGCGATGAACACCGCTGCCAGGCCGATCATGCTGTGCATGAACGCAACCAGTTCCGGCATCTTGGTCATTTCAACGCGTTTGGCCATGATCGAACCGGCGGTGCCGCCGATCAGCAGGCCGACGATCACGTAGCCAATACCGGCGGTGGCCAGCTCAGCCCCGAGCTTATAGATGAGGCCGATGGTGGTCAGGATCGCCAACGCCATGCCGAGCATGCCGAACAGGTTGCCGCGGCGCGAGGTGGTCGGGTGCGACAAGCCTTTGAGGGCCTGGATGAAACAGATCGACGCGATCAGGTAAAGCGTCGTGACGAGGTTCATGCTCATTACTTAGGCGCCTCTTCTTTTGCTTTCGGGGCTTTCTTCTTGAACATCTCAAGCATGCGGCGGGTGACCAGGAAGCCACCGAACACGTTGACCGCAGCCAGCGCCACGGCGAGGGTGCCCATGGTCTTACCCAGCGGGGTGACGGTCAGGGCGGCCGCGAGCATGGCGCCGACGATCACGATCGCCGAAATGGCGTTGGTCACCGCCATCAGCGGCGTGTGCAATGCGGGTGTAACGTTCCAGACCACGTGGTAACCGACATAAATCGCCAGCACGAAGATGATCAGGTTGTAGATACCGGGGGAGATAAGCTCTTCCATCGTCTGAATCCCTGCTTAGGCGTTTTTGCGGATGACTTGGCCGTCGCGGCACATCAGGCACGCGGCGACGATGTCGTCTTCAAGGTTTACTTCGAACTGGCCTTCTTTGGTGAAGACCAGCTTCAGGAAGTCCAGCAGGTTGCGTGCGTACAGCGCCGAGGCGTCAGCGGCGACTTCACCGGCGAGGTTGGTCGGGCCGACGATGGTCACGCCGTTCTCGATCACAACCTGATCGGCTACGGTCAGCGGGCAGTTGCCACCCTGGGCGGCCGCGAGGTCGATGACCACCGAACCGGGTTTCATCTGCGCCACAGTGTCCGCGCTCAACAGCACCGGAGCCTTGCGGCCCGGGATCAGGGCGGTGGTGATAACGATGTCAGCCTGCTTGGCGCGCTCGTGCACGGCCTGGGCCTGACGCTGCATCCAGCTCGCCGGCATCGGACGTGCGTAACCACCGACGCCGACCGCGCATTCGCGTTCTTCATCGGTCTCGTAAGGCACGTCGACGAACTTGGCGCCGAGGGACTCGATCTGTTCCTTCACGGCCGGACGTACGTCGGACGCTTCGATGACGGCACCCAGACGTTTCGCCGTGGCAATCGCCTGCAACCCGGCCACACCAGCCCCCAGAATCAGTACGCGCGCCGCTTTCACGGTGCCCGCAGCGGTCATCAGCATCGGCATGAAACGCGGATAGTAGTGAGCGGCCAGCAACACCGCTTTATAGCCGGCAATGTTCGCCTGGGACGACAGCACGTCGAGGCTCTGGGCCCGGGACGTACGTGGCGCTGCTTCCAGGGCGAACGCGGTAATCCCGCACTCGGCCATCTTCGCGATGGTGTCGTTGTTGAATGGGTTGAGCATGCCCACCAACACCGTGCCGCGCTTGATCAGCGTCAATTCGGCATCGCTTGGCGCGACCACTTTGAGAATCAGCTCGGCGCCAAACGCGTCATTGGCACTGCCAATGGTTGCGCCTGCCGCTTCATAGGCACTGTCGACAACACTGGCTTTTACGCCGGCGCCGGTTTGCACAGTGACCTTATGACCTTGGCTGATCAGCTTTTTAATGGTTTCCGGGGTTGCAGCAACCCGTGTTTCACCGGTCTGGGTTTCGAGAGGAACACCAATGTGCACGTCAAATCTCCTGCGTGATCTTATTGAGTAAACCCATGCACTACGGATGGTGCGACTGGGGCGGCCGATCAGCACGATCCCGCCGAATCAGGGCGGGGCGCGGCATTTTGCAGGCGAAGTTTATGCCCTTCAAGGGATTATGACGGGTGACGGAAAATTAACTACAAGTCATCCCGTGACCGAATGTCGCAGATGGCCAGTTGAATCCCTTGCAGGCCGTGCCTTTCAAGGAGTCTGGATGAATTTGAAGAATTTTCTCATCGGTGACGTGAATAGGCCGCAATGAGTCGCGAATGAGGGCGCAAAGCCACGTCGGCAGGCGCTTGTGGGACGTCTGTACGACTTTCGGATACAGTCTGTCGATTTGCGACAAATAGTTATATCTGTAGGGCTTTGAATATCCTGACTACGGGGTTAGTAATCGCTGAAAGCCTTTATCCTTCTAGGTTGTAGCTGTGTGCCTGATTTACCAGCCAGTCGCGAAATGCCTTGAGTGACGCGGATTCGACCTTTCGCTCCGGAATCATCAGGTAATACGCCTTGATGCTGGAGAGCGCATTCGGGTTGGCAATCACCAGGCGTTTCTCGGCCAATTCGCGCTGGATCAGGAACGGCGGGATCAGCGCGATGCCCATGTCGTGCATGGCTGCCTGGGCCAGCATGGAGAATAGCTCGTAGCGCGGACCTGTCATGTCGCGGGGGATGTTCAGGTGCTGCGAGTTGAACCACTGTCGCCAGGCGTAGGGGCGGGTGGTTTGCTGGAGGAGAGGGAAATCGGCGATTCCATCGGGTGTCAGGTGAGTTTTGTTGCCGAGCAGGGCGGGACTGCACACAGGCATCGGATTCTCACCCATCAGCCTGTGGGATTCGGTACCGGACCAGTCGGCATCACCGAAGTAGATGGCGGCATCGAAGTCAGTGTCGGCAAACAGAAACGGACGGGTGCGGTTGGTCAGGTTGACCGTCACTTCCGGGTGCTTGAGCTGGAAGTCCTTCAGTCTTGGCAGCAGCCATTGCGTGCCAAAGGTGGGCACCACAGCGAGCTCGATCACGTTGGTGCCCTGCTGACCCATCACTGACAGGGTGTCGCGCTCAACGGCATCGAGTTGGGTGGCAACCCGGCGGCTATAGGAAAGGCCCGCTTCCGTCAGTTTCACTCCGCGTCGCGAGCGTCGGAAGAGTTCAACGCTGAGGAAGTCCTCCAGGCTGGCGATCTGTCGGCAAATGGCGCCCTGGGTGAGGGAAAGTTCTTCGGCGGCCTTGGTGAAGCTCTCGTGGCGAGCCGCGGCTTCGAAGCTGATCAGGGCGGTGGTGCTGGGTATCTTGCGGCGCATGTACGTCAACCTCACTAATACGCCGCATATAAGGCACTTGGCGACGTTTCGGAGTGAGAAATTAGCACAACAGGATGCGAAATCCTCGTTTGCCGGGATGACGAAGCGGGCCTAGGATCAATGCCACGTTAATTCACCCGATTTGCGAGGACTCACTCATGGGCGGTAAAGCTAGCTTCAACTGGATCGATCCACTGCTGCTGGATCAACAGCTGACTGAAGAAGAACGCATGATCCGCGACACTGCCGAGCAATTCGCCCAACAGAGTCTCACGCCACGCGTTCTCGAAGCATTCCGCCATGAGAAGACCGATCCGGCAATCTTCCGTGAAATGGGCGAAGTCGGCCTGTTGGGCGCGACCATTCCCGAGCAGTACGGTGGCAGCGGCCTCAACTATGTCAGCTACGGTCTGATTGCTCGTGAAGTCGAGCGTGTTGATTCCGGCTACCGCTCGATGATGAGCGTGCAGTCTTCGCTGGTGATGGTGCCGATCAACGAATTCGGTACTGAAGCACAGAAGCAGAAGTACCTGCCGAAACTGGCTTCAGGCGAGTGGATCGGCTGCTTCGGTCTGACCGAGCCGAACCACGGTTCCGACCCGGGTGCGATGATTACTCGCGCACGTAAAGTCGACGGCGGCTACAGCCTGACCGGCGCCAAGATGTGGATCACCAACAGCCCGATCGCCGATGTGTTCGTGGTCTGGGCCAAGGACGACGCCGGCGATATCCGTGGCTTTGTTCTGGAAAAAGGCTGGAAAGGCCTGAGCGCTCCGGCGATTCACGGCAAGGTCGGCCTGCGCGCTTCAATCACCGGCGAAATCGTTATGGACAACGTCTTCGTGCCGGAAGAAAACATTTTCCCGGACGTGCGTGGCCTGAAAGGACCGTTTACCTGCCTCAACTCGGCGCGTTATGGTATCTCCTGGGGTGCGCTGGGCGCGGCCGAGTTCTGCTGGCACACCGCTCGCCAGTACACCCTGGATCGTCAACAGTTCGGCCGTCCGTTGGCTGCTACTCAGTTGATCCAGAAGAAGCTGGCCGACATGCAGACCGAAATCACTCTGGCGCTGCAAGGCTGCCTGCGTCTGGGTCGCATGAAGGACGAAGGCACTGCTGCGGTTGAAATCACTTCGATCATGAAGCGCAACTCTTGCGGCAAGTCTCTCGAGATCGCTCGCATGGCGCGTGACATGCTGGGCGGCAACGGCATTTCCGATGAATTCGGTGTGGCCCGTCACTTGGTCAACCTGGAAGTGGTGAATACCTATGAAGGTACTCACGACGTCCACGCGCTGATCCTCGGTCGTGCGCAGACCGGCCTGCAGGCGTTCTATTAATAGGAGAGCGACCATGGGCGCGCTGTCGCATCTGCGGGTACTGGATTTGTCGCGAGTGCTGGCCGGCCCATGGGCTGGTCAGATTCTGGCCGACCTTGGGGCGGAAGTGATCAAGGTCGAGCGCCCTGGTAATGGTGACGACACTCGTGCCTGGGGGCCGCCCTTCCTGAAAGACGCCTACGGTGAGAACACCAGCGAGGCGGCTTATTACCTGTCGGCCAACCGCAACAAGCAATCGGTGACGATTGATTTCACGCGTCCCGAAGGTCAGAAGCTGGTGCGGGAACTGGCAGCCAAGTCGGACATCCTGATCGAGAACTTCAAGGTCGGTGGGCTGGCGGCATATGGTCTGGACTATGAGTCGCTGAAGGCGATCAATCCGGATCTGATTTATTGCTCGATCACTGGTTTCGGTCAGACCGGGCCGTATGCGAAGCGCGCAGGCTATGACTTCATGATCCAGGGGCTCGGTGGGCTGATGAGCCTTACGGGGCGCCCCGAAGGTGATGAGGGTGCCGGGCCAGTGAAAGTGGGTGTGGCGCTCACGGATATCCTCACTGGGCTGTATTCGACGGTGGCGATCCTGGCGGCGCTGGCTCACCGTGATCACGATGGTGGCGGTCAGCACATTGATATGGCGCTGCTGGATGTGCAGGTGGCGTGCCTGGCTAACCAGGCGATGAATTATCTGACGACGGGCAATGCGCCGAAGAGGTTGGGGAATGCGCATCCGAATATCGTGCCGTACCAGGATTTTCCTACGGCTGATGGTGACTTCATTCTTACCGTGGGCAATGACGGGCAGTTCCGCAAGTTTGCCGAAGTGGCGGGGCAGCTGCAGTGGGCGGATGATCCGCGTTTCGCGACCAATAAACTGCGGGTGGCGAACCGGGCGGTGCTGATTCCGCTGATCCGTCAGGCGACAGTCTTCAAGACGACCGCCGAGTGGGTGGCTAAGCTGGAGCAGGCGGGTGTGCCGTGTGGACCGATTAATGACCTGTCACAGGTGTTTGAGGATCCACAGGTGAAGTCTCGCGGGTTGGCGATCGAGCTGCCTCATGCGCTGGCAGGGATGGTGCCGCAGGTGGCCAGTCCTATTCGGTTGTCGCGGACGCCTGTCGAGTATCGCCGTGCGCCTCCTTTGTTGGGCGAGCATACGCTGGAAGTTTTGCAGCGGGTGCTGGGTCTGGGAGCAGGAGCGGTGGCTGCGATGAAAGAGGATGGGGTGCTCTGAAGGTTCTCTCTATATAGAAGGGGTATTGAGTCCTTCTTCTATATAGAGGGTATTGAGCGTTTTTTGGTCTATCTGCAAGTTATTGAAAGAAAACCAAATTAAGGGTTGACGGCAGATTCTGAGTCTCTATAATTCGCCCCACTTCCGGCGCAGTCGAAACGGAAAACTCCTTGATATTCAATGAGTTATGTAGGTTTCGAGAGCGGATAGCTTCAGATCATCGAAGCCTGGAAGGAGTTGAAAGGGTGGTGATG